>CACWNQ010000007.1 GCA_902762385.1 uncultured Bacteroidales bacterium
CACCACGTTCTTGATGAAGCAGAGGCTTGGAATCTTCGGATTCGGAAAAGCCTCATTGGGGTTGGGTCTATTATTGATTTCCATAAATTCCGATTTATCGTTCTAATTACGCTGCAAAGATACAATTTTTTTGTCTTTTGTCACATCGTTCAATCATAGTAGTTTTGCCATAAATAAATTGTGGCTTCAATGGGCTGCGCCTCGGCAATATTAATGCAAACATTATGCTGCTCTCGCGTTGAGCCGTTTTGAATCGCAAAGCGACCGAACACCAAGCTTCGCTTGACTATTTCTTTCAAAACAACTCGAGCACTCCGTGGTTGCACCATAGTTGTAGAATACCATAATTTAAAAACATTATCGGCAGTCGATGGTTCCTTGACATTTAGGGTAAGCGCTGCACCCCCAAAATTGAAGGCCAGCTTTTGCTCCACGTTTTATTGTGCGTTTTATCATAGGTTTGCCGCATTCAGGACACAGCGGTGCTCCTTGCTCTAACGAGTGGGATGCTTGTGCTGTCAATCGTTCCTTGCTTAGTCCTTCGGTGAATCCTCCGTTGGCCTTGAACTCGTCAAGCTGTCGAGAAATCATTTTCTGGAGCATCATTATGTTACGGTTAATTAACTGCTTAATGGAGTTGACTCGCACTGAAAGGTTGTCGCTCTCGACCCACGGTGCAAAACGCTTTCGTTGGGCTTGCACGTGAAGCCAGGCCTCCCTCTCGATATCTTCGCCATAATTGGGGTGCTCAAGTTGAAGTCTATTGAAGGCGCGATAGTTTTCACTATCTTTTGCCCATGGTTCTATATTATAGGTCAGGGAAAAAGCCATGAAGTCACTCAGTAATTCGCTCAGAGAGGCTCGTGCCACATCGGTTAGGCGCATTTCGGTTTCACGACTGGTCTGGCGGCGTGAGCTTCCCTCGGCTATGTTAGCATGGGCACTTCGTGCAGCCATCACCATCTGGTCATAGAGGCGGCCACTGGGGTCATTGTCTTTGTTGAGATAACGTTGGCAAAAACTAATTGTCGCTTGATAAATAATGTGCGACATCACCCACGCATCCAAGAAATAATATCCTTTTATTGACTTGATTTCAATTCCCATTTAGGTTGTGGGTTTTTAGAGTTGATTATTTTCGAGCTTTCGAGTAATCGACTAAACGAGTGAACGAGTGGCCGAGAGATTGGGTGTGTGGTTATTGGTCTTTTGGGTGTTTTCGCACTGTCCAGCCGAAGTGGCCTATTTCTTCGCCAAGGCGGTAGTAGTGGCCGTGGCAGTAGGTGATGAGTCCTGCTTCTTTCAGGTCGAGGGCACCGGTTTTGGGATCGATGAAGCGTTCGTCGGCAATTACGTTAAGTACCTCGGCAATGAACATGTCGTGAGTGCCCAGACGCATGATGTCCTTGACGATACACTCGATGCTCACTGGCGCTTCGTCGATGTAGGGCGCCGCCACTTTAACTCCCTTGACAGGGGTGAGGCCCATTTCTTGCCACTTGTTGAAGTCGCGCCCCGACTTAACGCCACACCAGTCGGTGGCGTGAGCGAGCTGCTCGTTGGTGAGGTTGATGGTGAACGCCATGTTGCGCTCGATGATGTCGTGGCTGTGGCGCTCCTGGCGTATGGAGACGTAGCACATGGCAGGGTCGCTGCATATGGTTCCCGTCCATGCAGCGGTAAAGAGGTTATACTCATGGGGGGTGGCTCCGCACGACACTAGCACGGCGGGCAAGGGGTATATCATTGTTCCAGGTCTCCAGTTTTGTTTCATATATGAGTTATGAGTTGTGAGTTGTGAGTTATGAGTTGTGAGTTGTGAGTTTTCAGTTCTTTCTCTCGCTCTCCACTCTCACCTCGGCACTTTTTTCGCTTTGGCGCTCCAGGATAGAATGTCGAGCCTCACAATGCAGGTGCGTGGCAACGACTTGTGGGCATAGCGCATGCCGGTGTCGAAGTGCTGGGGCGAAAATTTCTTGACGATGAGTTCGAGGGCGTGAAGACGCTCCTCATCATAAGTGGGGATAGTGACCTCGCAATCGAGGATTATGCTCTCATACTCGGTTGTGAACTGGCCGGGCAGCAGGTTGACGTTGCCCACCACGCAAAACGACACGTGATCGTAGCACTCGAGGATGTCGATTTTCTTGCCCTCGGGGGCACAATGAATGTAAATGGCATCGTCGCCATCCCACACAAAATTAACTGGCACGCCATAGGGCTTACCATCCAGGTCAATCATCGACATGTACCCATATTGAGCACTGGCAAGGATTTCACGGGCCCTTGCTTCGTCGAGGAGGCGATCTTGTCGTCTTACTTTACTATTATCAAAAATCAAAATTGAGTAATAATTTCTCTATAGGCAGTAACTTTTAAATGTTAATAACCAATCTTCTCAAACACACCACTCACGAAGCATATCACGATGAATGCAACGAGTGTGTAGCCCAAACTGAACATGAGGAAATTGCTGTTGTAGTCGTCCTCGTCGAAGTCGTCGCTAGTGTTGGCAGCGCTGGCGCTGCGACGGCGCACTATGCGCACTATGACGTTGGTGATGAGTCCACACACCAATCCTATGCCCAGGGCAAGCAGTGCATAAAGTCCAATAGAATCCATAATCGATGTGGTTTTAAAATCAATTAATTGACTGCTGGGTAGCTTGCCGCTCCATCAGTCGTTTCTGGTTCAATAGCCCCAACTGCTGCGCTAATCCTCGCGCGCGATTTCGCACTGACACATCTCGCGATACTCTTCCCACTCGGGGTCTTCCTCGGCGAGAAATGTGAGTGGCAGCTGCTCCTCGATGGGCTTGAGTGCAGCATTGAGTGCAGCCTGGAACGCCTTGAGCGTGACGGCATAGAACACCCAGTTGCGCTCGCCGGCACCAGTGTAAATGCCGGTCATCACTGCCACAGGGTCGCTGCGAAGCTTGTCGTGCAACAAGTCGGTGACCACCTCCATTTTACGTGAGGTGGCGAAGTCGGGCATACCTCCCTTGTCGGGCTCGTATTCCCAAGTCATCTCGATGCGGTACACGTAGCGATGGCTTGCTATAACATTGTCGAGCGACCGGCGACCTGTCACCATCACCGTGCGTCCCTCTCGGTCCTCGCTCGGTGCGGTCCACCAGTCGTCGCCTATGATAAGTTTTGCCATGCTAAAAGTGTCGCCATTTAAAAATCGCCCTAAGGTACTATATTTTTCGATAATTTCAAAGAAAAAACAAGAAAAAATGATTTTTTTGTACAATATTTATAATAATCTCTCGTTAAGTCGCCTAAATATGTGCTGATTTTTTTTGGTGACGCTTGACACGATAGTGAGTTTTTTGTATTTTTGCACATGAAAATAAAAAGGATGACACACTCATGATTACCACACCAGTTTTTATTATCACGATTGCAATTGTCGTTTTGCTGGCAGCAATCGCCACCTGGCTCGTGCGCAAGAGCGCGACAGCTATGCAACGGCAGCTTCAAGCTAATAACCAGGACCTGCGGCAGCAGCTTCAAAGCGCCACAGGCAAGGCCGAGATGCTCATGGCCGAGAACACTAACATCAAGGCGCAACATGCAGCGGCTAGTGAGTCGGCTAGAATGATGCGCTTGCGTGTCGACGAACTCAATGCCTCGGTCGAGGCGTTGAATGGTGAAATTAAGGCGCTCGATGATGTGAAAGATGCACTCGACCGTGACAAAGCATCGTTGCAGGCTCGACTCGATGCTGTGACACGCACCCGCGAGCAACTCGAGGAGGAGTCGAGGCAGACTTTCAAAGTCATTGCCGCCGATTTGCTTAGCCACAGTCGCAAGACGATGAATGAGGAGGGCAAGCAAGGGTTGAACCAGCTGCTGACTCCACTGCGTGAGCAGATTGATGGCCTGAACAAGGAACTGAAGGAATATCAAAATAAGCAGGAAATAAACTCGCAGGTCTTCGACAAGCAGCTCGAGAAAATGATGGCTGCCAACAAAGAGATCACGCAAGAGGCTTCTCGCCTGTCGAATGCCCTGGTTAGTAACAACAAGATTCAGGGCGACTGGGGGGAAGGGGTGCTGAAGCGCATCCTCGATCTCTCGGGCCTGGAGCAGGACATTCACTACGAGATGCAGGTGACTCGCGACGACGATGGCAAGGTGATTCGTAACGATGAGGGAGCGATGCTCAGACCCGACTTCGCACTCTTCATGCCCGACGGCAAACGCCTGATTATCGACAGTAAAGTGTCGCTCACTGCGTTTGTCGACTATGTCAACGCCACCTCGCCCGAAGAACAGGAGCAGGCACTGAAGCAGCATTTGGCATCGGTGAGGGCACAAGTTGATTTACTCGCCAAGAAGGAATATACCACTCATGTGAAAAATGCCACCGATTTTGCTCTGATGTTCATCCCGAGCGAACCGGCCTACCTTGCCGCGATGCAGGGCAACCAGCAGCTGTGGGAATATGCCTACTCGAAGCATGTGGTGATTGTGAGCCCCACTCATCTGCTCAGCGTGGCGCAACTGCTCATGCAGCTCTGGTCGCGCGATAAGCAGAACAAGAATGCCGAGGCTATCGCCAAGGAGGTTACTAAACTCATGGAAAAGGTGGATGCCTTTAATGCAGACCTCGATAAAATTCAGAATGGCATCAATGCCATGCAAAACACTTTCGACAGCGCCAAGCGACGCCTCGAAGGCAAAAGTGGCATCATAGCCAAGTCGGCCAAAATTAAGCAACTTGCTGGCCTGAAAACTCCGGAACTCAATGAGTGAGAGGTGAGAGTGAGAGGTGAGAGTGAGAGGAGAGAGTGAGAGGGGAGAGTGAGAGGAGAGAGTGAGAGGGAAGTGTGAGAGAGGAGTGTGTGGGGAATGCTATTTTTCGGCTTTCATTTCGAAGCCTACCATGACGTCGCTGAAGTTCTGACTTAAGAACGATAGTGATTTGAGTGTTTGGCTATGGCTCAAGCCACTGAGCAGGTGCAGTATCATTAGCAGGCGGTCGGTGTCGAAGGCGATATAAAGCTTCTTCCCATCGCGGTGAACATGCGACTTGAGTGGAATGCCGTTCCACTTGAGTGTGAGGCGCTCATAGCTAGGTTCATAGGTGTAACGCCCCTTTAGCGGAAGGCCAAGCACTCGCATCTCCCAAGCACCGTCGTCGGTGAGGGTCATCGAGTTCCATCGGCTCTTGAGTTTCAGTTTTTTATAAGCCTTGTCAAGGTTCTTTTTGAGTTTGCTCTTGGCAATGGGCTTGCCCAGTTTGCCTATGAAGCTTGAACCGTCGGCATGCACATAGGGCTTGCTGTAGACCCATTGTCCAGCCACCATCTTGCAGGCTTTGAGACGTGCAATCTCGGTGGTGTCTTCTTCGACGATGAACAGCTGCTCGGGGTCGAAGTATGCAATGGTGTCGCTCTCGGCAACGAGTTTCTGCACTTGGTTGCTGACGGAAGTTGTGTCGGCATCTTGTGCCACGATGGCTTGACTTGAGCAAATCGCGATGAGTGATATCAATATGGCCTGGTAATTCATATTTGTGTCAATAAGAAGGATTTCGTTATCAGTGCAAAGGTATCATATTTTTTGTAAAGACACATCTTTTTGTTGATGAAAAAATATTCAGTGAGGTAGCATGCTGAGTTTTTTCGCGTCACATCTTTCCTTGTTTCAAGAATTATGACTACTTTTGCAGTCGCATTTGCGAGAAAAATATTAATAATACATAATACTCAATTACTTATGAAACTTTTAGAAGGTAAAGTGGCGCTGATTACTGGCGCTGCACGTGGAATAGGCAAGGCCATCGCCTTGAAGTTTGCCAGCGAAGGTGCCGACATCGCATTCACCGACCTCGTAATCGACGAGAACGGTAAGGCTACCGAGCAGGAAATCGCTGCTCTGGGCGTTAAGGCTAAGGGCTATGCCAGCAATGCTGCCGATTTTGCTCAGACCGAAGAGGTTGTGAAGCAAATCAAGGAGGAGTTTGGCAAAATCGATATCCTGGTCAACAACGCAGGTATTACTAAGGACGGCCTTATGCTTCGCATGACCGAGCAGCAGTGGGATGCTGTTATCGCAGTGAACCTCAAGAGCGCGTTCAACTTCATTCACGCTCTCGTGCCCATCATGATGCGTCAGCGTGGTGGTTCGATTATCAACATGGCCTCGGTTGTAGGTGTTCACGGCAATGCCGGACAGAGCAACTACGCCGCCAGCAAGGCCGGCCTCATCGCTCTTGCCAAGAGTGTGGCTCAGGAAATGGGTAGCCGTGGCATTCGCGCCAACGCGATCGCTCCAGGCTTTATCGAGACAGCGATGACCGCAGCATTGCCCGAGGAAGTGCGCAAAGATTGGGAGCAGAAGATTCCACTGCGCCGTGGCGGCTCGGTTGACGACATCGCCAACGTTGCCACCTTCCTCGCCAGCGACATGGCAAGCTATGTGACTGGCCAGGTTATCCAAGTGGATGGCGGAATGAACATGTAATCCTCGAGAATTATAAACAACAAAAAGTGGGCAAAGTCATTTGCTCACTTTTTTATTGTGCATTTTGTATTGTTTAGGCTGGGTCGACGTCGAAGTAGAGCTTGGTTGAGCGCATGCGGGAGTCGGCTTCGATGAGCTGCTCGTAGAGGTCGCGCAAGATTTTCTTAACCTTTGTCATCGATGCGCTGAGTTCCATTTTGAGCACGATTTGGCGAATGTAGAAGGTCTGCACTCTCGCCACCATAGGTGCCTCGGGTCCCATTACTCGCTTACCAAACACCTGCCTGAGCAGGTTGCTGTAGCGCACTGCCATTTCAAGCACCACGTCGTCCTGCTTGTGCTTGAGGTAGATGTTAATAATCTTAGTGAAGGGTGGATAGCCAAACTGCTCACGTTCGGCAATCTCTTTGTTGTAGAATCCCTTATAGTCGTGCTCCACGACGCGCTCAATTACGGGATGAGTGGGGTTGAAGGTCTGGATAATGACTTTGCCTTGCTTGCTCTTGCGGCCTGAGCGTCCTGCCACTTGTTCGAGCATGTTGAATGCTCGCTCACTGCTGCGAAAGTCAGGGAAATGAATCATGGTGTCGGCATTGAGAATGCCCACTATGCTCACTGCGTCAAAATCGAGCCCTTTGGTCACCATTTGCGTGCCCACCAGTATGCTTGTCTTGTGCTGTGAGAATTCATCGATTATGCGATCGTAGCTATTTTTGTTGCGAGTGGTGTCGAGGTCCATGCGTGAGATTTTCTCGCCAGGGAACACCTTGTCGATTTCGTCCTCGATGCGCTCGGTACCGTAGCCAACAATCTCGATTGAGGCGTTGCCACAGGCAGGACAAACTGTGGGCAGCGTGATGGTGTGTCCGCAGTAGTGGCATGTGAGGGTGTCGACGTGGCGGTGATAGGTGAGGGTTACATCGCAGTTTACGCATGTTGGTACCCATGCACACTGCTTGCATCGCACCATGGGAGCATAACCACGTCGGTTCTGAAAGAGGATTACTTGTTCGTTGTTGGCAAGTGCCTTTCGGCATTCGTCAATAAGTTCTTGTGAGAACATGCCGTTCATCTCATGCTTTTTCCATGCCTTTTTCAGGTCGATGGCATGTACCTGAGGCATCTCGATATCGGCATATCGGGTGCTGAGCTCCACAAGGCCGTAGCGACCATTAAGTGCCTTGTAATAGGTGTCGATGGCTGGTGTTGCCGAACCGAGAACAGTCTTGGCGCCATGCATGTGCGCCAGCATTATTGCTGTGTCGCGGCCGTTGTATCGAGGTGCGGGGTCTTGCTGCTTATAGCTGCTGTCATGTTCCTCGTCGATGATGACGAGACCCAGGTTGCTGTAGGGCAGGAAAACGCTTGAGCGCACACCTATTATAACACAAGGGTCGCTGGTTGTGAGCAGCTTTTTCCAGATGTCGACTCGCTCATTGTCGCTGAACTTGCTATGATAGATGAGCAGGCGTTCGCCGAAGACCCGCTGCAGTCGCTGTGTGAGCTGTGTGGTGAGGGCAATCTCGGGCACTAGATATAGCACCTGCTTGCCTAGTTTAAGGGCGTCGTTGATGAGGTGCATGTAGATTGACGTCTTGCCACTCGAGGTCACCCCATGGAGCAGCGTCACAGCATTGGTTTTGAACGAGTCGTGAACTTTCAAGTAGGCATCGCGCTGAACTTCGGTGAGAGTGGGAAGGTCGACAAGTCCTGATCCAAGTAGCTCAAAACGGTTGATTTCTCGCTTGTAGATTTCGAATATTCCATTTTTGCGTGCTGCTGCAAGCACTGGTTGGGTGCATCCCGATCGCTTAAGCAATGCCTCTTGCGTGACTTCTTGAACAGGCTTGCTGCGTTGAAGCCAGTGCGAGAGGTCGAGGTAGGCGAGCAGTAGTTGCTCTTGCTTCTTGGCTCGGCTCACTCGGTCGAAGAAGCCGTGCAGGGCTTGCTCGTCGTCGCGCTCAATGGTCAGTTTGACGCATGTCTCAGTCTTTGGGCGATAGTTGTCCATCATGCGTTCGGCCACATGCACGGCCCCCTTGTCGAGCAGACGGCTCACGATGCTTTCAACATTCTTGAAACCAGTGGCATTGGTGAGTTCGGTAATCTGCACCTTGCCTCGTTGGTTGGTGAAGTCGAGGATTGCTCGCTCGCGATCGCTGAGTTCGCCTGGCGTCTCCTCTTCGTAGTCGGGGTTAGGGCTAATTTGTGTCTCGCTCTCAACTTTGAGACCACTGGGCACAGCAGCTTTGTAGACTTCGCCCACTGTGCACAGGTAGTAGTCGGCAATCCATTGCCAGAACTTGAGTTGTGGATGGCGCAGAACGGGCCCCTCGTCGAGGAGGGCCATTATTTCTTTCACTTTATATCCTTGCGGCTCAACGTCGTGGGTCATTACTACAATTGCAGTATAGTACTTCTTTCGGCCGAAAGGTACAAGCACACGGAACCCTGCTCCCACACTCATAGTAGAAGGAATGCGATAGGTGTATGTGCCTTGCACTGCCAGCGGCAGTACTACTTCAGCGAACTGTGCCATAGATGTGCAAAGATAATGTTTTTTTCGTTTTCGGCAAAAAAGAGTTGCCGGTTTTATGGCTGTGGTGGGAGTTCAGGGGGGAGTTCTTCGTAGTCGACGTCGAGGGTAGTAGAATGTGCGCTGCTGTGCTGAGGCAATAGCATGGTGCAGTGCAGGCTGGCTCCCAGTCGCTTGGCTTGGGGCTTGAAGGTTTTGTAGGTTAGTGCGCCCGAAATCATTCCACTGATGAGAGGTAGGGCCTTGGTTATGCCTTTGGTCATCTGCTCTTTGGTGAGTGTTGAACCAATGAGTTTTGCCACCTGGCGAACAGCCGGGTATAGCACGCCGTTGGTGAGCGCCATCTCGGGAAGTTTCTTGATGAGTTGTTTCTGCAGGATTTCACCTAATTCCTGCAGAGCCTTTATTGCTACTCCCACACCAGTCATTACCCCCACGAAGATAGTGAGCACATTGACCGAGCTTTTAGTCATTTTGCCATCCTCGTCGAGCAGGGTGGGGTAGCCGTATACGTAGGCCAGCTTTTGTGAGAGGACCAATACATGGAAGTAAAACTGAGCAATGTCGGTTGGCACGGTGCCCAGAGCTGCCCATCCACCGGGTATGCCCATAGCTGTGGAGAAAATGGTTACCTTGCGAGTGTGGTCCCTTATGCACGTGGTAGCGATTCGGTCAAGAATCTTGTCGGGGATTATTCCTGGGGTGCCTTTCACAATGGCATCATGCACTTGTTGCTGAGGAAAATACTTGCTTAATTCCTTGTTCAGGAATTTATCTCGGTCGACGGCTACTCCAGGTAATTTGAGTGCTGCTGCCATCACCTTGTTCCATGCGTTTGATTCCTTTGCCATAATTTCATTAGTTGTCAACTGTGGGTGCAAAGCTAATAAAAAACCGATAAAAGATGCAATAGCAAACCTTGTTTTTATAAAATACATTATGTGTAATTAAACATATTTAATATTGCTCAAGAAGGAGTTTTTGGTATTGATTGGGAAAAACTGTGTAATTTTGCGGCATGAAAATGAAAAGAATAACAATGACAATAATGCTGGCGGTGAGCTTGCTCACAATGCTGGCTCAGCCTAGTGGCATTAACGAAAGCGCTAACCGCATATTGCTCAATGGTGACGACTGGAGCGATGTTATAGAGAAGATTGGTAACCTGAGTGAAGGTGCTAAATTTAACATAGTGCACATTGGCGATTCGCATGTGCAGCCAGGTATCATCAGCGATGAGGTGCGCAAGGCATTGCAGGCAAAGTATGGTAATGGTGGCCGTGGTTTGATTTGTCCGTTGGGTTTGGCAAAAACCAATCCGCCATCTGACTTTGAGATGAAGTCGACTTCGAGCATTTCGTTGTCGAGCAAGCTCTTGTCGCGGTCAAAACCAGCCGGCATGGGCATGACAGGAGTTGCAGTGAAGTTTGCCGGTGGTGCCACAACCCTTAAGTTGCGCACTAAGCAGGCCGGTGATGATTTTAATCGCATTACCCTGTTTCACACGCCTGGCGAGGCATTTGCCGTGAGTCTGAATAGCATCTCTCTTCAAGGTAATGAGGTGAGTACTACGGCCACTGAATTTGTGTTGCAAGGTCTCGCTGACACTGCATCGTTGCGCCTCAAAGGCAATGCTGCACTCTTTGGAGCCCGATTGCTTAACGACAATAGTGGAGTTGTGGTGGATTGCATTGGTAACAATGGTGCCACTTACTCGAGCTATGTGCGAATCGATGGTTTTGCAAGTCAGCTCAAAGATCTTAATCCACAGCTTGTCATTATTTCGTTAGGGACAAACGAAGCATTTGGAAATTACTCGACTCTCGAAAGCAATATCGACAAGCTGGTGAGCTCAATCGCTAAAGAATGCCCTGATGCCAAGTTCTTGCTCACAACCCCTCTCGAGACGCATAAAAAAGGTGGTAAAGGCTATGTGATTCAGACAGGTGTTGCCGATGTTCGCGACATAATAATGAATTATGGCAAGACCCACAACATTCCTGTGTGGGATTTCTACACAGTAGCAGGTGGCAAGGGCGCTGCATCAAGGTGGCTCAGCGTGAAATATATGAGCAGTGATCACCTTCATTTGCTCGCCAGGGGCTACCAATTTATGGGCGATTTGATGTCGAAAGCGTTGCTTGATATATTCGCTGGAGAAGATAATTGAGCAACTGGAAGGATTTAGTGTGAGAGAAAAGTTTATTGCCCTAATGACCGATTCGGGTTAAACTTTTGCTGGTTTTTTATGTCATAATTTTAGCAAAGGCGCCCTAACGTGAAATTTTCAAAAAAATTGTGTTATTAGGGTTGCTTTTTCAAGAATTATTAGTAACTTTGCAAGTTGAAATGAAACGTTTGCTTTACATATTGACCCTGAGCGTAGCGCTTGCCGTTGGTACGGTGAGTGTTACAATGGTTGCATCTCCTCGCATCGAGCAAGTGTCGAGCGATGAGACCACCGTTGTGGGTGGCAAGGGCACCATTGCAATGGTTGCAGGCGATAGCGACGCTACATTCAACATCTTCTCTATTACTGGTCAGCTCATAAAGACCGTGCGTGTGAATGCCGGTACCAAAGTCACGATTGATGTGCCCAAGGGCTTCTACATCGTGAAGTGCGCAGGCAAGTGGTCACGCAAGGTGGTTGTGAAGTGACCGAGCCTAGATTAGTAATTCATAATCACAAAATGCATTAAATGCCACGTTTCTATTAATAGAAGCGTGTTTTTTTATGTTGTCATTAGCGAAGTTGTTTTGGCCACTGGCTAACCTATTAAAATGAGGTGTTTTTATTCCATTGTTAAAAAATGTCAAATCATTGTGCATCAATTGAGAAAAACTACTATATTTGTCAGTTTTATGATTGGCACAATCATGTGTTTCCCATTAATTACCATATTAGACCCATAACTAAATTTTAAACCATAAGAAAATGAAAAAAATTATCACATTAACCTTGCTTGCAGTCTTGATGGTGACTGCATTCAGCGCTAACGCTGTCACGCCTCTACCCGATCAGGGCGTGTATCGAATTCAGAACGTGTATTCTGGCACGTGGGTTAAACTTCAACACGACTACCTTGCCGACATCACTGCTCTCACCTATGAAGAGGCCAGCCCACTGCTGGTGTGGTATGGCGAGCGTGACGAGAACGGTGAGGCGTTGCTCACCAACCTCAGTGGAGATGGTGGTGACATGATCGAGACTCTCGAGTTTATCAAGGGGCTCATCGAAGAGGTTCTTGAGAACAACGAGAAACCAACATGGTTCCTTGAGGAAATGTTCCAGCTGCACCTCGTTCCCACTGGCGATGCTGACGGCTCGGTGTTCCTGTGTGTTGACGTTCCCGAAATTGAGGATTGGGATGAAATCAAAGCCATTATCCTTGACGCCGCTAACGGCCAGACCGCAGTGACCTATTACATCACCCACATGGTACCAGGCAACCGCCATTACATGGGCATCGACTACGACGGCAGCTTTGGCTACCGCCTGGAGGCCGGTACTCCCGAAGGCACCGACATCAAGTTCCTCATGGTGCGTGAAGACCTCGAGGGTGGCTA
This sequence comes from uncultured Bacteroidales bacterium, assembly GCA_902762385.1. Taxonomy (GTDB): domain Bacteria; phylum Bacteroidota; class Bacteroidia; order Bacteroidales; family Muribaculaceae; genus Sodaliphilus. The sequence goes on from CACWNQ010000007.1 coordinate 12,580, forward strand.
CTGCTTCGTAAAGACTGCTTCGGCTACTGCCGAGAATCCCTATCTGCGTCGCGTGCATGAGAAGACTAGCACTGTCGACCTGGCACAGGCTCACAACGATGCCAGTGCAGTGTTTGACCTCGCTGTCGAGGGCATCAAGGTGAACCGACTGGCTGTTCAGGGCCTTGACCTGGCACCTCTGGCACAAGCAATTGAGGGCTCTTATCTTGCTCTTTGCCCCACCAACACCGCTGCCCAGAAGTTTATCTATGACGCTTACGCTCTCAAGCTTCAGCTCCCCGACGAGGTAGATGCAGCAGCAGTGATTGCTGCCGCTACTCAGGCTTTAGGCGAGGACAGCGAGATAGTTGCCGCACTGAACGCTCACAGCGAGATGATAAAGGATCGCGCTGCTATCTACTTCGTTCACAGCGATAACGGAGGCGTTACCATTGCTGGCGATGCCAACTATGATGCCTATGGCGACGATGCTAAGTGGAAAATTGAGTTTATCGACACCCACGACAACTACCTTGCACCTGCTGCCGAGGTTGAGGCAAACGGCAAGTATTACACAACCCTTTACACCGCTTTCCCCTACGAGCTTGTGGGCAGCTTGACTGCTTATAGCGTGACTAAGGTTGGCGAAGATGGCACCCCCACGCTGGAAGAATTGGAAATGGACGTTATTCCTGCTGGCACTCCAGTGCTGCTGGAAATGGAGACCAACAATGACGAGAATCACATGATAATGCCTGTTGCCGATGGCAAGATGGATCGTGAGGCTCCCAAGTCGGTGCTCAAAGGCACGCTCTTCGATGATGACACCGAAAACGACAAGGCCAACATGCTCACCTTGCAAGGTGGTCTGAATTTTGCCGTTAACAACAATGCCGACTACATGCCAGCCAACAAGGCTTGGGCCGACAAGACCATTCCAACTGCTATAGCCATAGTTGGCAACGATGCCCAAGGCGACAACACCATCTACGACCTTATGGGCCGCAAGGTAGTGAATCCAACCCATGGCATCTATATCCAAAACGGCAAGAAAGTGGTTTATTAATGCAAAATGCATAATTCACATTGCATAATTAGGCTGACGCGAACGGCTAATTAAGCGAATTAAGCAAATGGCAGGTAATGCTTTGAGAATATGGATGGTGACACTTGTGACGGGCCTCGTGCTCGCCACAAGCGCCACCGTTCATGCTCAAGACAAAATACCTTGGACTCACGGCGGTACACTCCTCCCCGACAGCAGCAACTTCGTCACCGCAAGCTTGCTGGTGATTGAGCCAGGTCCCAAAACTGTATCAGCTATGGGGCATAGTGCAATTCGCTTAGAGTGTCCTGTTCACAATCTTGACTATTGTTTCACACTTGAGAATAATCCTGAATACAGTACTCTATCTTTTATTTTGGGCAAGACTCCTGCGCATGATATAGCAGTGCCAACTAATGAGTTTCTCAAGGAATTCGTTGCGGAGAAACGTCGGGTGATGCAATATGAGCTAAATTTAACTCTTCATGAGAAACAGGAACTATGGCGAGCTGCCGATATTGAATTCACCAATGAAGGAAACCGGTTGTTCAACTATTCTTATAATGGAACCGACAATTGCACATCAATATGCCTTGAGCTAATAGAACAAGCACTTATTGATGAAACAATAGTGGTTGATAAGATGCCCACTATCCTCACAAAGAATAATGGCACATATTTCCGTTACATGTCTCGTCGTTCTCCATGGGTACAGTTTCTACTGATAACATTAGGAGGCACCGCATGTGACGAAATTTGGGATATGCGCAACCGCATGGCTCCTGAGGTGATAGTTCCTTTGTTTGAGCACTCTCATTTTGAGGGGCAACAAGGTCACCGGCCTGTGTTAAAAGGGGACAATAAAGAATTGGTGCGTGGAGGAGTACAGATTACTGCTAATTCTATCACCCCTGTTTGGGTGTTTGGTGGATTGCTTATCATTGCCATACTAATTTCATTGCTTCAGCATTTTTATGTTGGGAACAAATTAGTTCGATTATTTGATATTGGATTGTTCATTTTCCAATTACTGATAGCCTTGCTACTCCTTACAACTAGTAGCTATGGCTCTATTGTTGGAACTCATTGGAACTGGTACATCATCCCATTCAATCCACTGCCATTGATTATTTGGATTATTTGGCGCAAGCGCAATGGATTCTTCAAGGTATATTTGTTCTACACAGTGGTGTTGATTATATTTATTATTGCCACACCACTGAGCGAACAACTCGACCTTCCACATCAGCTAATCACCGCAACACTCGCTGTGAGATGCTTATTTAATTATATCGACGGCAAGCGCAATGCCACTACCGTCGCGACGACTAAAACAAAAAAATAAAAATCAAAAAATAAAAAGTGATGTTTAGATTTAAGAATTTTAAAATACTGCTTTTACTGATGCTTTTTGCCTTAAGTGGTCAAGATGCATGTGGTTATGCTGGTACATGGTTTAACTTTAAAGCTGCATTAAGTAAAACTGGTGAAGGGAGAATTTATGGAAGTTTTGTAAGTAAAGAAAAAGCTGTAAATAAGGAGTATGAAGACACCGTTATTAGGCATCGTGTTGATGATACTCGCAATGCAGGTAGCGATGTAAATATATATACACCAGACGATGTTACGTTACATTTATATGCAGTTGCAGAAGATGGTTGGGAGTTCGTAGAATGGCAAGATAATTCAGGAAATAAACTTAGTACAAGTACTCCATGTGATGCCAATGGTGATAGCACTACCGAATCATCAAAATATGGATATGCCTCAATACCAAAATTTCATAGCGAAAATGTCTGTGGAAGACCTTATGGTCCAAAAGAAGGCGATGCCGAAGGTCATCAAACACAACATAAAGGAGAATATAAGTATAATTATTACACCCGTGTAGATGCTTATTATAAAGCAGTTTTCCTTAAACTTGAAAATGACCCTGTTGTAACTGCGCAGCCACTTGATGAGACATTGGGATTGGCCTCATTTTCTCCAGGAGATAATCAAGTGGGGGACATAGTCACTATTGCAACTCACCCTACAGGGGCTAAAGACAAAGGATATGAAAACAAATTCATTGGATGGCAGCATAATGGAGAATTTTTAAGAGATGACCAAGATAAGATAATTAGAGATAACCCATATACTTTTGAGGTAACAGAGGATAATGCTGGTGTTTATTATGCGGTTTATGAAAGTGGATACCTTTTTTATAGGATAAAAAACTTTGTAACAAAAGACTATTTCGATGCAATTAGTGATAATGTTACAGGGACTGGTTTGGTTGCTTGTGAAAGAGCTCTATCTAATGATTTTATCTTGGAAAATGATGGAACCTGTAAAGCAGGTTCGATATATCAGATTCATTCATATAAAAACACTGACAGTAGTGGTCGATTAGTATATGATTTAGAGGTACAAAATAAACATACGAAAGATTACTATTCTCTTCCATCTGCTTACATAAGAATTAATCAAGACGTTGATAAAAATGCTTGGAACTTTTCAACAAGTAACGATGATGGCCAGGGTGCAAGACTTAGAGTAAATGAAGAAGGTGTTCAATCCATTTCTAGTGTTCTTGATGACCGTTCATTGTGGTATATCGAGCCAATGGATAAGGACTTAAACACAAAGGAGAACTACTTCTCTCTTGATCCTGATCCTGCGAAGTTGGTTGAGGTGGATGGTAAATATTACACCACTTTGCGCACGTCTTGGAACATTTTGTTCAATCCTGAGCAGATGACTCCCTATGTTGTAACTGAGGTTGATGAAGTAAATGGTACATTTGATATGGAGCCTATCAGTGGCAATATCATCCCTGCTGGCACTCCAGTGATTATCGAGACCAAGAGCAATGATGTCGAAGAGAATCGCATGGTGCCCACTAAGAAAGCTGAAGCTAGTGGCGCAGTGCCTAGTGGAAACCAATTGGTGTCAAGTACAAAATACTTCCCTAACCAAAGTGTGGCTGTTGCAAATAATTACAAGAAGTTGATGGTCAATGACAATGGCCAGCTCGCCTTCGGTGGCAACGCATTAAGCACAGTCAACGGCAATGAAGCTTACCTTAGAGTGGATAAGGAGGTTGTCAAAATTCCTATTTTGCATCTTGCAGACATAGAACGCGATGGTATTAAAAACAAGCATTATACTATTGCCGATACGTTGATAGCGGTTGATTATTGCCATGTTGACGGAACAGAGGATGTTTACCTATGGTGTAAGGATCAAAAAAATGCATCTATTTTCCCAACGAATAAAAACGAAGATCAAATTGACTTCATGCGTCAAGGAGGTAATGATGCCCCTCAAAAGGGCGAATGGGACCAAAGCAACTGGGTAGTACTTAAACTCACTGGACCGGATGGACTTAACAAGGCAGAAGAAGCTGTTCCTACGATTAATGGACAAAAGCAAAAGCGCTTTATTAAAGAGAAAACTGTTACAGGAAAATATATTGATGATAAAAACTTCATGATTGAAGTAGAAAATAACAATTTTACTGTTGAAGAAGGTGAAGCGTCTTATACTCCCAATGTTTATGCAACAACCAACTTCTTACTAGAAAACCTCAATATATGGGGAGATGAACGTGATGGTGGATATACCTCAGGAAACCCGAATCAGAACTATTTCTTCATGAACCCAAAGATTCAGGAGGTTTGTACTGTTACTTATGCCGTCTGGGATAAGGATAGGAGTATGTTTGTTGTTCCATCATCAAGTGGATTTACAGGTTCAATTAATGTAGCTTGGGATTATAATGAACCATTGGGAGTAGCAGAGGCTCTGACACAGGTAATAGAAAATAGTCAAGTAGAGATTGCCTATAACTTCTTAGCCGTGGTTAACCGTACCGATTTTGGTTATGGCCCAGGTTTTGAGCCATCAAAGTCTACTTCAGACAATCCATTACTTGTTTATCCACTTAACCTTGATCCAGCGAATGAAAATAATGTCATCACCGCCATCGACGGTGTGCAGTCGGGCAAGACCATTACCCGCGTGGTTTATTACAACCTGATTGGCGTGGAGAGTGATAAACCACATCCTGGTATCAACATTGTTGAGACTCGCTACAGCGACGGAACCCGCACGACAACTAAGATAATAAGATAAATTTTTGTTATCAGCACTACAACAACGGTGAGCGATAGTGATTGCTTGCCGTTGTTGTATTATGAGAAAAACTTCAATTCTTAAAAAATGTTATAAAACGGCTTGGTTTCCCACAAAATCATTAATTTAGCAAACTAATCATGAACGAGCTGTAATGATACTTGCCGAACTCTTTCCATATTCGCGGTTGATTTTTACAATCTTGTATGGTATCACTGCTGTGGCGATAATCGGGGTGGTGGTAAGCGAAAACCGTAACCCTGTGAAGACATTGGCATGGATTACCGTGCTAGTGCTCTTGCCTGTGGTGGGTATCATTCTGTATATCTTCTTCGGGCGCAGCTTGCGGCATATTCGCATGATTTCTAGGAAGAAACGCCTCAGGTTGACCAATCGTGAAGACATCAAGCACCTAATGCGAACGCGCCAGGTGGTCCGCTATGAGGACGAGAAAAGCGAGCATCAGCAGATGATAAATCTGGTTAATAGCGTTCAGGGCTCACCTTACCTTGCCAACAACGAAGTGGAGATTTACACCAATGGCAAGGATAAGTTTGACGCTTTGAAGCGTGACCTACTGGCTGCTGAGCGATATATCCACATCCAATATTACATTATTGAAAATGACACCTTAGGCAACGAGATTGCCGAGATACTCAAGGCCAAGGTTGCCGAGGGCGTGAAGGTGCGCGTGCTGTATGACCACGTGGGATCATTCCACTTCGACATGTCGTATTTCAAGAAGTTGCGCAAGGCAGGTGTGGATGTGTATCCGTTCATGCAGATTACCTTCCCTGAGTTTGCCAATCGCATCAACTGGCGAAACCACCGCAAGATAGTCGTTATTGACGGCAAGGTGGGCTACATAGGTGGCATGAACATAGCCGACCGCTATATAGATGGCGGCAAAATGGGTCACTGGCGCGACACTCACCTGCGCGTGGTAGGCGACATAGTGGCAGCGCTTCAGGTGTCGTTTGCCATCGATTGGAACTTCATGAAGCGTGAGCTCATCGAGGAGCCGGTGGCTATGGTAGAACCCGGTTCAATTGCCAATCCTATAGGTATGCAGCTAGTTACCAGCGGCCCCACGAGCCAGTGGGTGAACATGGCATTTGTGTTCCAGAAAGCCATTGACAGCGCCCGCAAGTATGTCTACATACAGACTCCATATTTCTTGCCTAGCGACAGCCTGCTCAAGGCATTGCAGGTGGCAGCGCTGAGCAAGGTGGATGTGCGATTGATGATACCACGAAAACCCGACAGCGTCTTGCTCCGTTATGCGTCGTATTCCTACGTGAAGCAATGCCTCGATGCAGGAATTAAGATTTACTTCTATGAACCAGGAATGCTTCATTCAAAGGTAGTGGTGATTGATGACGATTTCGTCACCACGGGTTCGACCAACTTCGACTTCCGCAGTTTTGAACACAACTTCGAGAGCAATGTGCTGCTCTACAGCAAGGAATTTAACCGTCGCATGTGCGATGTGATGCTGGCCGACATGAAGCAGTGCAGCCGCATCAGTCTGCGCGCTTGGCGCAAGCGCCCGCTGTGGCAAAAGGCCGTGGAGAGCATTGTGCGCCTCTTTGGACCACTGCTTTGAGAGTTCTTAGTTATTCTAGTTTTTCTAGATAGTCTAGCACTTAATACTTAATATCAATGAATACATTTAGAAAAATCGCAGTTGCCATCGCACTCCTTGTTGCTGTGATGGCAAGTGCTCAAGATGCACCTAAGCGCGAGTTTCGTGGGGCTTGGCTCCATATTATTGGTCAGGGGCAGTATGCCAAGATGACTCCGAGTGAAACGCAGGATTACTTGCGTGACCAACTCAATAAGCTCGATAGTGCTGGTGTTAATGCCGTGATTTGGCAAGTTCGCCCTCAGGCCGATGCTGCCTACATTAGCGACCTTGAACCATGGTCGCGATGGTTGACCGGTGAAGCAGGTAAAGCCCCCAATCCTGTTTGGGACCCATTGCAGTTTATGATTGACGAGTGCCACAGTCGTGGCATGGAGCTGCACGCCTGGATTAACCCTTATCGCGTGACCAGTGGCGCAAAAGACCAGCCTGCCGAAGGGCACATCTACTACAGGCATCCCGAGTGGTTCCTTAAGTATGCCGATGGCAAGATCTATTTTGACCCTGCTTTGCCCGAGAGCCGTGACTTTATCAACCTCGTGGTGCGCGATATGATTACTCGCTATGACCTGGATGCCATACACATGGATGACTATTTCTATCCCTACCCTGTGAAGGGGGTAGAGTTCCCCGATACAGCCTCGTTTGCCCGTTACGGGAAGGGTTGGGGCGATAAGGGTGACTGGCGTCGCCACAACGTGGACCTGCTCATTGAGCAACTGCATAACACAATCAGCAGCACCAAGCCATGGGTGAGATTTGGCATCAGTCCGTTCGGAATTTGGCGAAACAAGAAAAGCGACCGTAACGGTAGCGAGACCAATGGATTGGAATGCTATGATGCCCTATATGCCGATTGCCCCAAGTGGACGGCAATGGGATGGGTCGACTATATGGTGCCGCAGCTCTACTGGGAACTCGAGCACAAAGCAGCTAGTGACCTTGTGCTTAGCTATTGGTGGAACAATCATGCCAATGGCCGTCACATGTACTATGGCCAGGCTGTGCGCAATGTGATGGATCATCGCGACATCCCCGACACTCTCAATCCAACACAGCTTAATCATAAGATAGAACTGATGCGTGAATTGCCTAACGTGCATGGTGTGACTTGGTGGCCAGGCTATGACGTGGCAAAGAATTATAAGGGGATGCTTGACTCATTGAACAATAATCAGATGAGCACTAAAGCATTGTGCCCTGCTGTGACTTGGCTTGACAGTGTGGCTCCAGCGCAAGTGAGAAACCTGCGCTTCGAGAAGAACAAGCTTGAAACTGTGATTTCGTGGGATGCTCCAGTGACCACCGATCCTATGCAAGAGGCGGTGAGATATGTGGTATATGGTTTTAAAGAAGGAGAACCCATCGACCTTGAGAATTCTCGTGCAATCATGCGAGTGACCAACAAGACGTCGATAACAGTACCAACGCTTAATATTCCCAAGAAACACAAGATGGCGCGTCCGCCAGGCACTACCTACGTAGTCACAGCCCTTGACAGGTGTAACAATGAGAGCCCTGCATGCGAGCCAGTGACAGTTCGTTTCTAGGTGTCCACCTTTTAGTCAAACAACAAGAACAACATTTTTACAACTATAATAAAAGTTGTTGGTGTTGTTCTTTTGTTGTTGTAATTACTTGGAATTTAGGTGTTTGTGTGATACCAAAGATACTTTATCACCAGTAACAGGGTGAGTGAAGGATATGGTTTGGGCGTGGAGGTGCAGTCGGTCGCTTGCAGTGCCATAAAGCATGTCGCCCACGATGGGACAGTTAAGTCCTTGTGGATGCGAAGCGTGCACTCGCAGTTGGTGGGTGCGACCAGTAAGTGGTGTGAACTCAACCAAGGTGCGATTGCCACGATGTTCCAATACACGATAGTGCGTTATGGCTTGTTTGCCGTTCTTGAAATCCACGACTTGTCGTGGACGGTCGTCAGTATTTGGGCGCAGTGGCAGGTCGATTATACCTTCTTGCTCGGCTGGGCAGCCGTCGAGCAATGCAAGATAGGTTTTGTGCACTTTTCGTTGCTCAAATTGTTGTCGCAAAGCGCTTTGAATGTCCTTTGTCTTGGCAATCACCACTAGACCACTTGTGGCTTGATCGAGGCGATGCACTTCGAGAGCATTTTCGCCTTCGGGTAGCATTTTGTGCACTATTTCCAGCAACGATTCCGCTTCTTTGTCTTTGCCCGGCACTGTGAGCATTCCTGCGGGCTTGTCGATGACAATGAGCCACTGGTCTTCGTAGACAACTATCAGTTCCTTGTTGCTGGTTGTGACGAGTGGGTTGTCCTCAACGTTAAGCCCTTGCAGCATAAACTCCATCAACGGGAGACACTTGCTGCGACAGGCAGGGTAGAAGTGCCCGTGATGGCGCACTTCGCCTTGTGGTGATTGTCCAACCCAAAACTCTGCCATGCACACAGGCTTGAGACCATTCAGGAACGCATATTGCAGCAATTTTGGGGCGCAGCAATCGCCAGTGCCACCAGGTGGCAAGCGGTTAAAACGTTGATGAAAGATGGTGGCTATGTCCTTGCTCTCGCCACGAGCATTGTTTACCACATAGTTCTTGAACAACACATTCTGCAATTGTTCGCTCTTGATGCGACGCTTAGCTTTTAGGTCGTTGATGATTGTTTGAAAGTCGTTTAACTTTTGAGTGATAATTTCGATTTCGGCATTGTGGCGTTTTTTGAGCCGTCGCATCTCGGCTTTCATGAATTGGCTCTCTTTGATTAGTGCCGCTTCTTGTTCAGCAGAAATGTTGCCCTCGCTGCGCAATTTGTCGCGCTTGGCTTTGGCTGATTCCATTGCTTGGCGCATCTTGATTTCCTCGTCCTCATGTTTCGCCAATATGGTGCTTAGAAGTTCTTCGGTCTCCTTTCTTTCAGGGGAATTTTCCAACGCCTCTATGCTGTGGTTTATCTCGGTAATCTCGGCTTCGCCAGTACGAAAAAGCCCTTGAGGTTCAAGCAGGTTATAGATGTGCGGCACGAAATAGGGGTGTTCGCCAGTGTGGGCAAGGTTGCCTGAGTAGGCGGCCAGATAGCCTAGCATGCCGTTGTTGTCCTTCACCACTAGCACTCCTAGCATTTTACCTGCCATGAGTTCATCGCGCCATTGCTTTTGGTTCAGAGCATAGTCCATAACCTCGGCAGCAGCTATTTTGCTCAACTTGTGAGGAATGTAGTGCATGGGGTAGGTGAAGCGTGTGGGCAACTCTATGCTGCACACGTCGCAGTGAAACCTGTGTATTTTGCTGTCACTCATAACTTGGAGCCACAAAACTACAAAAAAAACTCCTATTGCTGATGTGGTAGCATATTAAATAACTATAAAATGGGTGACTGGTAATTTGTTATTGAAAACTATTTTGTAACTTTGCAAGTTGAGACCTTTTATATAATGCATAATGCAAAATGCTTAATGCACAATGAGGCTCATTTCGATAATTATTAGACGATTTTTTAATGGCTGAAGAATTAGAATTACAAGATAACACACAGCAGCAAGGCAGTGACTTTGGTGGCTATGAGAAGTTGGTGACTTTAACCCCTCGTGAGCACATCAGGTTGCGTCCTGGTATGTATATAGGCAAGCTAGGCGACGGCAGTCAGAGCGATGACGGCATCTATGTGCTGATGAAGGAGGTGATTGATAACTCCATCGATGAGTTCAACACCGGCTTTGCCAAGCCACGCATCGATGTTACAGTAGAGGACGGCAAGGTTACCATTCGCGATTACGGCCGTGGAATTCCACTCGATCAGGTAAAAGATGCTTCGAGTAAGATGAACACCGGTGCCAAGTATGATACTAAGAATTACAAACGCTCGGTAGGACTTAACGGTGTGGGTATCAAGGCTGTTAATGCTCTGTCGTCGAGTTTCTTCATTCGCTCGGTACGAGACGGTCAGTGCTCGGCTGTGACCTATAAGGAAGGCCTTGTTGAAAAAGAGACAGGCATAATTGCTGCCAATCCAGACGATGAGAATGGCACCGTTGTAGAGTTTACCCCCGACAACACCATCTTCAAGAACTATGAGTACCGCGAGGACATCATCGAAGTGATGATAAAGAACTACTCGTTCCTGAATACAGGTCTGTCGCTTTACTACAATGGTAAGCGTTACCACTCTCGCAACGGCTTAAGCGACCTTGTGAACGAGAATATGACCAACGACCCGTTGTATCCGCTCATGCACTTCACTGGCGATGACATCGAGGTGGTGATAACACACGCGGCCCAGATGGGCGAGGAGTTCTACTCGTTTGTAAACGGTCAGCACACCACGCAAGGTGGTACTCATCAGAGTGCATTTCGTGAGGCCTTGTCGCGCACAATCAAGGACTTTTATGGCAAGAACTTTGAGTATAGCGACATTCGTAACGGCATCGTTGCCGCCATAAGCATCAAGGTGGAAGAGCCAGTGTTTGAGTCGCAGACCAAGATTAAGCTCGGCTCAAGCGTGATGTGGAAGGATGGTCCCACCATCTATAAGTTCATCAACGACTACATCAAGAAAGAACTCGATAACTATCTTCACAAGACGCCTGCAACTGCCGATGTGCTGCTCAAGAAGATCCAAGAGAACGAGAAAGAGCGCAAGGCTATTGCCGGTGTTACTAAGGTGACTCGCGAGCGCATGAAGAAGGCAGCTCTTCACAACGACAAGCTGCGTGACTGCCGCGTGCATTACAACGATAGCCGTGGCGACCGCCGTGAGGAATCGTGCCTGTTCATCACCGAGGGACTCTCGGCGAGTGGTTCCATTACCAAGATTCGTGATGTGCAGACTCAAGCTGTGTTCTCGTTGCGTGGTAAACCGCTTAACACATTCGGATTGCCACCTGCACAAGTTTACAAGAACGAAGAGTTTGGCCTATTGCAGGCTGCACTTAATATTGACGACGGCATCGAGGGACTGCGCTACAACAAGGTGATTATCGCTACCGATGCCGATGTCGACGGAATGCACATCAGGTTGCTGTTGCTCACTTATTTCCTTCAGTTCTATCCTGAACTCGTTAAGAGTGGTCACTTGTATATCTTGCAAACCCCGTTGTTCCGTGTGCTCAACCGCAAGGATGCAAAGCGCAAGAACCGTAGTGCCGGTCGCGAGGCAAAGAAGAACAAAGTGGAGACCTACTACTGCTATAGTGACGAAGAGCGCATTGCCGCCATCAACAAGCTTGGTGAAAACGCTGAGATAACCCGATTCAAAGGATTGGGAGAAATATCGCCCGAGGAGTTTGTTGACTTCATTGGTCCCGAGATGCGTCTAGACCGTGTGCGCCTGCGCAAGGAAGATAACGTGAAGCAGTTGCTCACCTTCTTCATGGGTAAGAACACTATGGAGCGCCAAAACTTTATTATTGACAATCTAGTAATTGAAGACGATGAAGACATCACAGTGCACTGATGGCAAGAGGATAGCCATGTTTCAGGGTTCGTTTGACCCATTTACACGTGGACATGAGTCGATAGTTAGAAGGGCATTGCCGCTCTTTGACGAGATAGTTGTGGCAGTGGTTAGTAACATCGCCAAGAAGCCATTCATGAGTATAGAAAATAGGTTGGAGTTCATCAAGCAGGTGTTTGCAGGCGAACCACGTGTGCGTGTGGTGGCATCTGAAGGCTTGACCGTTGACGTTGCTCGCGAGGTGGGAGCCACATGCCTGCTGCGCGGTGTGCGCATGATTCAGGACTTTGAAAATGAGATGCACATGGCCGAGATTAACCGTCGATTGAGTGGCATTGAGACCGTGCTCTTGTACACCTTGCCCGAATTCAGCCACATTAGTTCGACCATTGTGCGCGAACTTTACAACTACAGTCAGGACGTGAGTGACTACTTGCCCGCCAACGCGCCTGTCAATTTGTTGGGCAAGTAATGGAGAAACACAGAATAATAATTTTTAGAATATGAAGAAATTAGTTATTTCACTAGCATTGCTGCTTGGATGCGCATCATTGATGCTAGGCCAGTATAACCGTAATGGCAGCATGCAGAAGCTGCTCAATGCTCAGTATGCCATCAGCAACTTCTATGTCGATACAGTAAATAATGACAAACTAGTTGAAGAGGCCATAAAAGGAATGCTTGAGAGTCTTGACCCACACTCAACTTATACCGATGCCAAAGAGACCAAGGAACTTGAAGAACCATTGCAAGGCGAGTTCAGTGGAATTGGTATCCAGTTCAATATGAAGCAAGACACACTTTATGTTATCCAGACTATAGTGGGTGGCCCGTCGGAAAAAGTGGGTATTATGGCAGGCGACCGCATAGTAACCGTAAACGACACCACAATCGCTGGCAAGAAGATGAAGAACACCGACATCATGAAGCGCCTGCGTGGAAAAAAGGGCACAAAGGTTACCGTTCAGGTAAAACGCGGCAGCAATCCTGAGCTAATAACCTTCCGTATTACCCGCGACAACATTCCACTCTATAGCGTGGATGCTGCTTATATGATTGACGCAAAGACAGGTTACATACTGATATCTCGCTTTGGCGCTAAGACCCATGAGGAGATGATGGAGGCCATCAAAAAACTTGAAAAGCAAGGCATGAAACAGCTCATCATTGACTTGGGAAACAACGGTGGTGGCTATTTGAATGCTGCTATCGACATGTGTAACGAATTCTTGCAGCGACGCCAACTCATTGTTTATACCGAGGGCAATTCATCGCCTCGCCAAGAGGCTACCGCTGATGGTTTTGGAAATTACAAGGACTTGAAAATGGTGGTTCTTGTTGACCAGTTCTCGGCATCGGCTAGCGAGATTTTCTCGGGAGCAATGCAGGATTGGGACCGTGCTGTGGTAGTAGGCCGTCGGTCATATGGCAAGGGATTGGTTCAGCGCCCATTCCGTTTTGATGACGGTTCGATGATGCGCCTTACCGTTGCCCGTTATTACACTCCATCGGGCCGTTGCATCCAGAAACCTTATACTAAGGGTGACAAGAAACACTATGAGGAAGACCTGATTGATCGCTCTAAAGAAGGTGAGTACTTCCATCTTGACAGCATTCACTTCAACGACTCGCTCAGTTACAAGACACTGAAGAATGGTCGCACCATATATGGTGGTGGTGGCATTATGCCCGACGTGTTTGTTCCGCTCGACACCACCGAAAACAGCAAGTACTACCGCGACCTTCTTGCTAAGGGCATCATCAATCAGTATGCTGTCGACTATGTTGACAAGCATCGTGTCCAAATCAAGAAAGATTACAAAGACGTGTATGACTTTGATAATCGATTCTCGCTCACCGATGCCGATATGAAAAACTTTATTGCTATGGGCGAGAAGGACAGCGTGAAGTATAACGAGAAAGACTACAAGACCAGCGAGCGCTTGTTCAAGACCGTGCTCAAGGGCTTGGTGGCTCGCGATGTGTTTGCCGATCCGGGTGCCTATACTATCATTATTAATCATCGCAATAATGATGTTCAGGAGGCGCTCAGGGTCATTAATGATGACAAATTATATAACTCGCTGCTCCAGCATGGCAATCCAGAATATGAAAAGCTTGCCCGTGAGCATAAAGATAAGAAAAAATAAGTTTTAAGTAATTTAGTGTTATGGCAGGCATGGGGCCGGGCATGGGACCCGGAATGAGAGGTGGAGGCCCTGGGAGGCGGATGCAAGGCACCGTAAAGATGCCTCCTGGTGGCATGAAGACTGCTGGACGGCTGCTCAAGATGATGCTTGGCAGCTACAAGTGGTCGTTGCTCGTTGTGGCCCTTTGCATACTGGTTACCACTGCTACAACACTTACTTCGACACTCTTTACCCGCACACTTATTGATGACTACATCGCTCCCTTGAGTGTTGCGGCAAATCCCGATTTCGGTCCTCTTGCAGTCACCTTGTTCAAGCTTGCTGCTGTGCTGCTAGTGGGAGTGGGATGCTCTTATCTGAATAGCCGCCTGATGATAAATGTGAGTCAGGGAATGTTACTCAAGTTGCGTGAAAACCTTTTTGAGCACATGGAGTCGCTTCCCATCAAGTTCTTCGACCAGAACTCACATGGCGATGTGATGAGTGTATACACCAACGATGTTGATTCGCTGCGTCAGATGGTTGGAAATAGCCTTCCTAACGTGTTCAGTTCGCTTATAACTATAATTGCTACGTTCACTAGCATGATAGTGCTTAACTGGCAACTAACTATTCTCACGATTATACTGACCTGTGTGATGGTATTCACAACCAGATGGCTTGGTGGACTGTCGGCAAAATATTTCCGTCGCCAGCAGAACGATATGGGAAGTATGAACGGCTTTGTCGAGGAGATGCTCACAGGACAGAAGGTGGTAAAGACCTTCTGCCATGAGGATGAGGCAATCGAGGAATTTGAAAGACTAAACGAGAGCCTGCGCGACAGTGCCTATAATGCTAACAAGGTTGCCAATATTGTTATGCCTATCAATGGCAACTTGTCGAACCTTATATATGTAACCTGTGCTGCCGTGGGAGCTATGGTAGCTTTGGCTGGCAACACCCTTACTGTGGGAACGTTGGTGTCGTTTCTCACACTCATCAAGAACTTTACCCAGCCTGTGTCGCAGATTAGCAATCAGGTGAACAGTGTTGTGGCTTCGCTGGCAGGTGCCGAACGTGTGTTCAATATCATGGACCAGACAAGCGAAGATGATGGTAAGGCAACCGTGAAGCTTGTTAACGTTGATGAGGCAGCCGACGGCACACTCACCGAGACTGATGTTGTCACTCACAAGTGGGCATGGAAGAAACCCGAGGGCGACGGTTATGAACTTATCAAGCAGCAAGGCGAGGTCGATTTCTCGCAAGTTGACTTTGGCTATGTGCCCGAGAAGCAGGTTCTATTTGATATCGACCTTGATACTGATGCAGGGCAGAAAGTTGCGCTTGTGGGTGGAACTGGAGCTGGTAAGACCACCATAACTAACCTCATTAATCGCTTCTACGATATACAGGACGGCACAATTCTGTATGATAATATTCCCATCACTACCATCTGCAAGACCGACCTTAGGCGAAGTCTGGGCATGGTGCTGCAAGAAACACACTTGTTCACTGGCACTGTGATGGACAATATACGCTACGGACGTCTTGAAGCAACCGACGAGGAGTGCATAGCAGCAGCCAAGCTTGTGCATGCCCACGACTTTATCTCGCGCCTAGCACAGGGTTATAACACTATGCTCACTGCCGATGGAGGAAATCTGTCGCAAGGTGAGCGTCAGCTCATTGCCATCGCGCGTGCTGCTGTTGCCAATCCTCCGGCACTTATTCTCGATGAGGCTACTAGTAACATCGACACACGCACCGAGCGAATGATACAGCAAGGTATGGACTCATTGATGCAAGGCCGGTCTACCTTTGTGATAGCCCATCGCTTGAGCACAGTGCGCAATGCCGATATCATTGTTGTGATGGAGAAAGGGCGCATAATTGAGCAAGGCACTCACGATGAGCTCATTGCTCAGCAAGGTCGCTACTACCAACTTTATACTGGCAATGGAATAACTGCATAACATTAATAAATAAACAATAAAACAAAAAAAGAACAATGTCTAAGAAAATTACCGAAAAAGTGACTTGGGTGGGTAAAGTCGATTGGGAACTCACTCACTTTCATGGCGACGAGTTATCGACCTTTAAAGGCTCAAGCTATAACTCTTATCTGATTAAAGACAAGAAAACGGTGCTAATCGACACTGTGTGGGGACCTTATGACCGCGAGTTTGTGGCTCGATTAAAGGAGGTTGTTGATCTCAAGAGCATCGATGCCATAATCATGCAGCACAACGAGAGCGACCACAGCGGCGCTCTGCCTGAGCTCATGCGCGAGATACCTGATGTGCACATCTATTGCACAGCTAAGGGCAAGGCCATTATTCAAGGCCATTATCATCAGGATTGGAACTTCGTGACTGTGAAGACAGGTGACAAGCTCGAGATAGGGGAGAGCACACTTACCTTTATCGAGGCTCCCATGCTGCACTGGCCCGACACTATGTTTACCTATATGGACGGTGAGAACATTCTGTTCTCGAACGATGGCTTTGGCCAGCACTACGCCACCGAGTCGCTCTACGACGACCGTGTCGACATGGCCGAGATGCTCTATGAGGCAAAGAAATATTATGCCAATATTCTTGCACCATTTAGCATGATGGTGACCCGCAAGCTCAACGAGATTCTTGCCATGAATCTGCCACTGAACATGGTTTGCCCAAGCCATGGTGTGATTTGGCGCAAGAACATCAACCTTATTATCGAGAAATATCAGCAGTGGGCTGCCAACTATCAGGAGAACAAGATAACAATCGTGTATGACACCATGTGGAACAGCACCCGCATAATGGCGCAGGAGATTGCACGTGGCATCCAGGAAGTTGATCCAGAGGTTGAGGTGAAGATTTACAATGCCGCTCATGAGGACAAGAACGATGTTCTCACCGAGATTTTCGCCTCAAAGGCTATTCTCGTGGGCTCGCCCACCATTAACAATGGCTTGGCTCATGCTGTTACCGGATTGCTCGAGATGGCTAAGGGCATGAAGCTCAAGAACAAGAAAGCCGCCGCATTTGGAAGCTACGGCTGGAGTGGTGAGGGTATTAAGCTCCTCAGTGGTCTGCTAAGTGGTTGTGGATTTGAACTCATCAACGATGGCATCCGCATTCAGTGGGTTCCCGATCAGGCCGCTATTGAGCAATGTCGCCAGTATGGCCGCGAGCTCGCTAAGGCCCTGTAAACAAGTTAACTGAAAACTCTAATAATATAACACTCTCGTTCTTTGTCTCATGACAAAGAACGAGAGTGTTTTGTTGGTTAGAACCCACAATATTCTTCGAAAATTGTTGATTTTATGCTACAAAATACATATCTTTGCGAAAGTAATTATTTAATGCTCTAATTATGTCGGAAATAGAAATGAACTCTTATAGATTCAGCTCTGGGCAATAGAATTAAAGTTTAACTCTTGCATGACTCATCTTTACTTAAATATTAAGCGGTTGATGATGCTGGCGTTTCTGCTTGTGGTGGCATTTGTGAGCAGCAATCACTCGTATGCTTCTATTTCAGGAACGGCTTATTTCAAGGTGCACGTCGACAACAAAGGCAATGCTCGTAGTGTTAAGTTGGTGCGTGGTATTGTTAAGGAACTTGATGTCCAATCTATCACGCTTTGCAAATCGTTGACAGGACTTGATGAAAGCGTGCGAGGGAAAGACATTATTGTGCCTGTGAGTTATTATGGAATGTGCCAAGAAGGTGCCATGACAGTTACCAAAGACCGCATTCTACTTGATGACATGAGACTTGTGGGTGGCGCAAAATGTGCACGCAATGTGCCTCCCCAACTGCGTGGTGGCAATGATAGAGCATTGAAAAAAGCGCTTGATGAGCGTGAGCGAGTGGTGGTTGATGGCGTGGAAGGTGCCGTTGAAGCATGTTTCTACGTTAATGGCCTTGGTCGTGTGACCGATGTGGTGATAATGAAATCCCTTAATCATATTCTCGACAAAGAGGTGGTTGGGTTGTGCAAAAGCTTTGATTTTATTGCTGCTCGCAATTCAGAAGGTGGCACAACGGGCGCATGGATGAGATTGACTGTCAACTATAGCAATGGTGGCGCTGATGCTGATGCCAGATTAACGCTTGATAAAGGCACATCACATAATGACAATATTTATGCCATAGCATCGAAAATGCAGCAATATGATAATGGCGAAGCGGCATTGATGAGAAGCATAAATAAAAACTTGCGTTACCCAAGCATCTGTGGAGAAATTCAAGGCACGGTTGTTGTGCGGTTTGAAGTCACTCCCATGGGTGAGATTGGTGAAATTGAGGTTGTCAAGTCGCTTGAACGTCATTTTGATGAAGAAGCAATTAGGGCAGTGAAGATGATAGATGGCGATTTTCAGCCAGCCATTAATGCCAAGGGAAAACCAGTGTCGTGCTGGTACTACCTTCCTGTGACTTTTAAACTTGTTTCAGCTGATAATATATTACCTTAAGGCAATAAGCTGTTGTTTGTTTTTGGTGTAACTACGATATTAACTATGCGTAAATAAGAAATAACTAATTAGTATTAACAAAAAACTATTAAGCTTATGAAGACAAAGAGACTTTTTGGAGGTTTGCTCGCTGTGTTGATGGTTACTATCATGGCTTTTGTTGCAGTCCCAGCTGCTAATGCTAGAGTAAGTGGCAGCATGAACGGTACTTATTACAAGAATGTAGGCCAGTATGGTGGTGAGTATGTGTCGATCAGTTATAATCCTAACACTGGTCGCGCAACAGTAATCTATGCCGAGTCCTACAATTGGGGCAATGAGCAGTATTTCACATTGAGCGGTAGAGCTAGTGGAGGTTACCTGGTTGTATCGGGCCGTGGTTATGCTCATGGACGTAACACGACAATGAAAGTTAGAATCACACAGGTTGACCAACACACCATTAAAGTGGTGGTAGGAAGTGGCCGTGCTTATTACTTCTACAGGTAACGAAATTTGGCACAGCACTAACAATGTCCTTGCAAACATCAAAATGGTTGTGAGGACATTTTTTTTGTTCAAATTTTGGTAATGCCATGACAAATACCTATTTTTACAACCTGAAAAGTTTTGTGACCAAAAAACGGTAAATACTATGGACTTATTACTACCTAACAAGATAAATGGCTCGAAAGGAGAGATCCTTAGGGATGCCCGTCAGGTGACCATCATCGGCGCCAATGGTGCCGGCAAGACCCGCTTTGTGAACAAGCTTGTGGAGCAGTGCGGTGAGTTTGCATTCCGTATCTCGGCTTTGAGAGCTCTCTTTCCTGTAGAGCACCCTGAGCAGCAGTACAAAGGCTCTATCAGCGAGCGCTTCGACAAACTCAACCAGAACATGCAGCAAGTTGTCAACACAGCGAAGAGCGAGTTTGACAAACTTTCCTACGTGATGATGATTGATGAGTTCCGTAGCCTGATGAACTTCAAGGCTCACCAGCTGATGAAGGAGGAGATGGAATTCCCCAAGACTAAGCTCGACAAGGTAGTTAAGATGTGGCAGGATGTGTTCCCTAAGAATAAGATTCTGCGCGAGAACGGCAAACTGCTGTTCACAACCGAAGGTCAGAGCGACAAATACTCGTCGTTGCGCCTTAGCGATGGCGAGAAAGCTGTGCTCTACTACCTTGGCGCTGTGCTTTATGCCATGGAGGATGCCGTGATTTTCGTTGACGACCCCGAGACCTTTATTCACCCCTCGATTATGCAGACCTTGTGGAATGTGATTGAGGAGATGCGTCCCGACTGTACGTTTGTTTACAGCACGCACGATGTAGATTTCGCCAACTCACGCATTGACAATAAGTGCATTTGGGTCAAGGACTTTAATCCTGAGCAACTCACTTGGGACTACGAGGTGCTGCAGTCGAGCAGTAACCTGAGCGATAGCCTTTATATCGACCTGCTGGGCACTCGCAAGCCAGTCCTCTTTGTCGAGGGCGACGAGGAGCACAGCATCGACTCTAGACTCTATGCGCTCATCTTCCCAGAATACACAATAAAGCCTCTGGGTAGTTGCAACAAGGTGATTGAGAGTGTGCGCTCATTCAATGGACTTGAGGGGTTGCATCATCTCGACAGTTGGGGCATAGTCGACCGTGACCGCCGTGACGAGAAAGAGGTGGAATACCTGCGCAATAAGAAGATATTGGTTCCCAACGTTGCTGAGATTGAGAACATCCTCATGCTCGAGGGCGTGATACGTGCCGTGGCTCGCCATCGTCACAAGAATGAAGATGATGTTTTCAACAGCGCCAGCCGTGCGGTAATTAAGAACTTTGACAACGAAATCAAGCAGCAGGCTTTACAACACACGCGTCACCGTGTGAAGCACGATGTGGAGTTGCGTGTTGACATGAAGTTCCGCAACATCAGTGCCCTTGAGGATCACATGATTGATCTTGTGAACGAGATTAATCCTCGTGGCATCTATGAATTGCTCTGTCGCGAGTTCCATGTCTATGTCCAAAAGAAGGATTATGCCAAGGTGTTAATGGTTTACAACCAGAAGCTAATGCTCACGCAGAGTGGTGTGGCAGGGTTGTGTGGCCTCAAGAGTCGTGAAGACTATGTGAAGGCAGTCCTCAAGATTTTGAAAGGCAATGGACGTGAAGCTCAGGCCATTCGCAAAGCCATAAAAGAGTGCTTCGGCTTGGATGGGACAAATAATGCTCAGTGACAAAGAGGTTGACAAAATAAACAGAGGAGCGGCAAGTCAAGTGCTTGTCGCTCCTGTTATATACTCGTTTCAGAGTCTTCTTGATTAATCGCTCACTCGGTCGGCAGTGAATTGTGCTAGGTCAATGCCCATCATGTTTATTGGAATGTAGGGAGGGGTGTTGTCCTTGAGCACACGGCATGCATTGCGATAGCGCACCTTGTAGTAGCTTTCGCTCGAGTGGCTTTCGGTAATGCCCTTGCTGCACGAAGCATGAATGAAAGTGAAGTCGTGGCCGTTGCCATCAACCTTAGTCACCATGCCCACATGGCCTATTCGGCGTCCACCACCACGTCCGCCAAAGAACACGAGATCACCTGGTTTAAGTTCGTTGCGTTTAACTTGTTTGCCGTTGGCCAATTGTCCGCTAGCAGTGCGATTAAGTTTGTGCCCAAACTCCTTATATACATAGCTAGTGAATCCCGAGCAGTCAAAGCCCTTTGGACCTGATGCACCATGACGGTAGGGAACACCACGGAATGTCTTTGCGTAAGAAAGTAGACTATCGACTTGTGATTTTGGTCTATCCGATTTAAGATGTGTCTCAACAATAGCTGGAGACATTTCGGGGTCGGGTTCAGCGCCCCATGAGTTAAATGATGCAGTTGTAATAAATAATGTGTAGATAAAAATTCTTGATAAAAACTTCATTACTCTAATTATTTGTGTTAAGAGGCACAGGTGTAAACAATACACTCACGTAGTGCCTGGAAAATCTTTTTGACGGTGCAAAGTTAAGGAGGTTACCCTAGGTGGGCAACCTCCCTTGACGTTCTGTAACATTTACCATTGTAAATGATTTCCCATCCTCACTTCGTGGCTTCTACCATCATTGCAAGTGGCACAAGGTGTTTTGGTTTTTAAACTTCGTTAGTCGAAAAATGAAATAAAAAACAAATTTTAACTTAAAATACCATCTCTTGACTACAAAATCAGAGCCTATTGCCGATAATTCTATTTTTCATTTCTCATTTTCATAGATAAATAGCCCGCTCCAAATAAAGAGCACAGAATCAGAATGCCAGTGATGCGAACCATCAAGTCGGGCATAGTGAAGACACCTGCGTGATGAAGGATCATGATAATAGCTGGAATTGCAAGAGCACAGCGGCATGTGTAGCTTAAAACTTTACTCTTATTTTTCATAATAGTCGGTCTTGATTGTTTTATAAAATGTGTTGTTTTGATTATTAGACGCATCAACCATATGAAAAATCACATTCTTCAGCAATAAAAAAAGCGGTTGATTTACTATTTAGTAGATCAACCGCTTAGTTTTTTGTGGATGTGAGTGTTGTGTTTAGTCGTCGTCTTCGTCGGGCTTAACCACTCTTTGGTAATCTTCGGTGGCTCCAGTAGCTACATAAACCACATGCAGCTTATTAATGCCTACTGTAATTTCCAAAACCAGTTGTTGGCCTGTGCCATAATCTAGTGTCAAAGTCTTTCCGTTCAAAGTCCACTTGAATGGGAAGTCGTTTGTCACCTCGCCATTAACCAATATCCTTCGAGAGCCAGTGCGTTCTTTCTTGAAAACGTAGTGAATGTCGTTTGGCGTGTCAGCAGTTTTGACTATGGCCCATTCGCCCACTAGTTCTTGTTCTTGTGATGAGAGAATGTCATTGTCGTCACCACAGGAATTGAGCATGAAAGGCAGGAAGATTGCCATTAACAAAAGTATTTTCTTCATAATTTATAATGATTTAATGATTTGTGTTATAAGACTGGAATGTGTTATGCCATATCTTCGGTTTTTAGTTTCAGCGAGTAGTACATTATTGCAGCGAGAACCACAAAGAGTCCTAAACTGCCTGCAAGCAGTGCGTAAGTCTCTAGGTTGAGCAGCACGAAGATGTAGGCATACACAATGGTGAGCATTGCCCCTATAGCAAGAGCCATTTTCTTTGTCTTGAGTACGCCTAGAAGATATAGCGTAATCATCACAATAGTCATTGCTGCAGCAATGAGATAAGCCCATCCAAATGCCATGTGCTCGCTTATTGACAGCAGCAACGAGTAGAAGAGCACCAGTGCTAGTCCCACCAGTAGATACTGGAACACGTTGATGTAGCGTTGCATCTTTATCTCAACAAAGAGCACGGCAATGAAAGTGAGCACAATTACCAGGAAAGCATACTTGATGGCGCGCTCCACCTTCTGGAAACTGTCGACAGGCACCATAAGGCCTACTTGCACTTGTGACTTGCCCAGGTCGTAGCTGCGGTCGTCGATAAACGCCTGTGTGTAGGTTCGGTTGATGCTGATGATGTTCCACGATGCGGTAAAACCGTTGTCAGTGACATTTCGCTCATCTGGCAGGAAATTGCCTCCAAAGCTTGGTTTGGGGCAATCGCCTTTGATTATAATTGATGTGGTCTCGCCAATTGGCGTGAAATTAAGGTTGTCGCTGCCTTTCAATTCTAAGTGCATCTTGAATGGAATGGAGTCGAGCGATGATAGTGGGCTGATGTCAAGGCTTGTTTTGGCAACTGGGCCACCATCCTTGTCAAACATGTCGTCATAGGCAACAGCAACAGGCTCAGCGGCCTCTTCTGCAACTATTTCCATATCGGTGACGACATCCTCATCAGCATGATCGGCACTTGAGCTGTATTCATAATCGTCTTCCTCGTGCAGATTGCCATCCTTGCCGCCATCGTTCACGTCAATACGGTTGCCGTTGAGGTCGAGAACAAGCTTTTGTGAGATTCCTCTCAAGTCGGTAATGCCCACCTCAATACTGGCCTTGTCGAGCTGCAGCATTGTTGAGTCAATCTCATTTGGCAGCAATCCCTTGATAGTGAAGGCCCCCGAAAAGTCGATACCAGTGTTGTAAACCACAGTCTCATAGATGCTGCGATACAAAGTCTGGCTTTTTACGTCGGCATTGATGTCAAGTTTCTTGGGCAGAACATACACCATGTGACGCTGCTCGGTGGAATCTTTCTTGTTTTTAGTGACATAGGGAATTGCAATCACTGGTCCAGTCACGTGCTGTGGCAGTCCCCACTTCTCTGATATTTCTTGTTGAGCCTCTTCGGCAGTTATCTGCCTGTCATTACTCAACGAGTCAATCATGAATGTGGGTATAAGTAGCAGCAGCGACAGCAGCACAATGAAGCCAACTTTAAAGCCTAGCGTGCGAGTGAATTTCTTCTCACTTTTTGGTTTGGCATTTGGGTGCTGAGCAGGAGAGTCGGGAGCAGTCACCGGCTCCACTACGTTCTGTTGTGGTAATGGAGGAACATTGCCAGAGGTTGGGTTAATTTCCATAATTTGATATTTTTAGTGGTATGGTTTGTCAATAAAACGATACGTGCCAAGCTTTTATTTTGCGGCTATTAGTTAAACTGGGTTAATGTGGGTCGCTACATTTTGGTAAAAGTAATAGGCTCATCTCTACTGTGAGAGAGCCTATTTTATCAAGAATATTGGCACTTGACTTTACTGTCGCTTGATGTCGAGGATTGCAGGACCCAAATTGTCGATGATGTCGCTTGCGATTAGGCTTTGTTCGCCTTGCTTAGCGGCTGCTAGGTCGCCTGCATGTCCATGTATGAAGACACCCATCCACACGCTGTTGTCGGGAGAGTATCCTTGCGATATGAGTCCCGAAATCACTCCAGTGAGGATATCGCCACTGCCGGCAGTAGCCATACCGGGATTGCCGCTGTTATTGATATATACCTTTCCGTCGGGGCGCACTGTCATGGTGTAGTGCCCCTTCAGAACGATGGTGATGTTGTAGGTCTTAGAAGCGCTGATTGCTCGCTTGAGGCGTTCTTCATCGGTAACGCCGTCGGCTACGCTGCGACGGAACAGTCGGTCAAATTCGCCCGTGTGAGGAGTGATGATAGAGCCCTTAGGTATGCTGCGCAGCAACATGGGGCGCTTGGCAATGCAGTTAAGGGCATCGGCATCTAGCAGGCAAGGCTTGCGATAGTTCTTCAGGAAGTGGTCTACAGCATCGATGGTCTCGTCACTTGTTCCCATGCCAGGCCCTAGAGCTATCACGCTGAAGCGGTGCTTGCAGTTGATTGAGGTGGTGCACACGTCGCTTTGGTCGGCCTCAAAGAGTGCTTCGGGGCATGCAGTCTGCATTATTGTGTTGGCGCTGGCAGGTCCATGCACAGTGACTAGTCCTGCACCGATGCGTTGCGCACCGCGTGCTGCGAGTATTGCTGCTCCCATCATGCCATAGCTGCCAGCAATGAGGTAGAGAGTGCCGTTGTCATATTTGTTGATGAACGGATCGAGAGGCTGCAGCATTTTGCGCACATCCTCTTTCTCAACAAGGTAGTAGTCGGCAGGAGTTGATGCTATGGCACGACTGCTGAGCTCGATGTCGAGTACCACACATTGGCCTATAAACTCGGCATTCTCGCTGAAGAAGAACGACAGACGTTTGCTGGCGAATGTGAGTGTTAGGTCGGCGCGGATGATATTGCGTCGGTCGCTGCCCTCGTTCCACTCGCAGAACAGGCCCGAAGGCATGTCGATGGCTACGATGTAGGCTTCGCTGTTGTTGATATACTGCACCAGCGAGGTGTAGCCACCCTTGAGGGGGCTGTGCAACCCTGAACCGAAGAGGCCGTCGATAACCACATCGCTAGAGCTGAGCTCAGGAGGTGTGAAGTTGTCGACAATCTCGGTGAAGTCGATGTCGCCCAGCTCAAGCAGTCGCTTGCGGTTGGCTGCGCAACAATCGCTCAAATGCGACGACTTGATGTTGAACAGGAACACCTCGGGACGGTAGCCCTGCTCATAAAGCATGCGTGCCACGGCAAGGGCATCGCCACCGTTGTTGCCTGGTCCAGCAAATATTATCATGCGCTGTGCAGTGCGCCAGCGCGACATTATCTCAAATGTGACAGCCGACGCCGCACGCTCCATCAGGTCGAGTTGCGTAATTCCGTCGGCAGCGATGGTCTCGCTGTCAATTTTCTTAAGTGCCTCGTTGGTAAATATTTTCATCTCACAAATACTCGTTTTTTGTCTTACTTCATTTTCAATAGGGCCCTTATTTACATAAAAGGGGCCAGTTTTCATTTTGAACCTACAAAGTTATTAAAAAATAAATACATTTCTACTATTATTTCGACAAAAATATTTTTTTTACAAAAAATATAGGTTTTAATATGGTTTTGCGACAAGATAGGGTGAACATCTAGGTAATAATCTTGAGGGGGTATTTGTTTTGTAAAAAAATGATTATCTTTGCAACAAGTACTCATCATATAAAGTTTTGAATTATGGCAGATAAGAAACGTGACAAACGAAAAGCTCCACTTATTAAAAATAAGGGCGTTATTGTTGACCTGTTCGTTTTATGGCTCGCTTTGACTGCGCTTTCATGTGCGGCGATAAATCTTCATATTTCGCTGAATAAGTTGGAACCAAAAGAAGAAGAGTGAGCAGTCATTTGTGATTTGGCCTGATTTCTTTTGATAAGGCTGAATTAATTTGGCCTCCTAAATCTATTTTCCATGAACTCTTTGATATGTCATGAATATCCAAGAGTGTGATCTGTAACGCGTTGCTTGATTTAGAGCTCGCAAAAGAATGTAACGAGAAGAGGCACACTAAAATCGACGATAAATCCGTGGAATATCGAAACGATAACGAAGTCCTTGCCACAGGCGCTGGTAAGGATGGGTAGGGTGGTGTCCATGGTTGTGGCTCCTCCCACCGAGATGGGGGCTAGTGGCCCGAACCACCGCACCATGAGTGGTGCTCCTAGCAGAGTAATTACTTCTCGCACGATGTTGGCCAGCAGTGCCACGGTGCCAAGGGCCGCGCCCTTGTATTGGGTGATTAGCACGCTCGAGAGAGAGTAGTAGCCCATGCCTGAACCCACAGCAAGACATTCGCTTAGTGAGCGATGAGGAAGTAGGAGTGTGGTGATGGCGCATCCTGCCAGTGTTCCCACTATTGTCATTAGTGGCAGCAGCATGTAAAGGCGATTGAGACGCTTGAACTTCTTGAAAATTTCATCATCGTTGCCTATCATGAAGCCCACGAGGAAGATTAGCGCGCACAGTGTAATATAGCTTACATTTCCAAGACTTTCAATACTTGGCAGCAGGTGCAGCACACCCACCACTATGCCAGCAATGAAGAATCCCACTATAATAAGGCTGCCTTTCATTGCTTGCCTCCTTTCCTATGGTTGATATAACGCCACAATGCCCAAGCAGCAGCTATGCTGCCAGCAGTGCCTGCAATCGACAATAGTAGTGCTTCAAGTCCTAAGTCTTTAAGCCCCTCGATTACTGCCGGATTCTCTCCAGCCTCCACGCCCAGAAAGAAAAGCAAAGCCCACACGAGCACAATGAGTAGCGTGTCGAGCCACTTAAATGTGCGCCGTCGCAGCAACCATCCTGCTGCAATGCCAGCTGCCATTATGAGAATAATCTGTAACATAAACTGCCACAAAGATATATAAAAAACTAGAGTTGGTTAATTAGGTTGACTAAAAAACTCATATGTATGGCTTAAAAACCACAAAAACGATTAGGCGAGTTGAGATGTAAACTAGCCATGTAAAAAGACTAAATCATCGCCAAAAACCAAGTTTTGAAAATAGAATAATTCATGGTCATTTTATGGTTATTAGTGTTTTTTCTTTATCTTTGCAGTTTGAATAATTCATGACTCGACAATGAGGATAGTTAGGAGCCGATATCTGCCACCACTGCGGCGTCATGCTGCAATCAACCTGTTTGGGGTGTTCTTTGTTCATCCCGGTGTGCATGTTAGCGAGCGCCTTATTAACCATGAGCGCATTCACACTGCCCAGATGCGTGAGCTTGGTTACTTGCCTTTCTATATCATCTACCTGATAGAATGGATGTTGCGACTTGTGATGAAAGATAATGCTTACTTGAGTATAAGTTTCGAGCGTGAAGCCTATAAGCATGAGGATGAGCCTGATTATCTTGAGCGTCGCAAGCATTACGCTTGGGTAAAATATCTCAAAAAGAAAAACATAAAGAGAAAAAAGAAGAGAAAGAATAATAAAAAGCATAAAGGAATAAACTAATGAACAAATTAGAAATTGAATCAAATAAGGCCGAGTTCATAAGCCTTCTGAAATCGACAGGACGCGAGGGCATCGATGACCTAATCGACATGCTCGATGATGGCAAGATGCGGTTCTTTACCGCTCCGGCTAGCGTTAACCATCATCTAAATAGTGATGGAGGGTTACTTCAGCACTCTCTCAATACTTGCAAGGCAGGACTGAAGCTTCGTGAGATGGTGATTAGCTTGAAACCCGAATTGGAGCACAAACTCAGCCGCGAGAGCGTGATAGTTGCAACTCTGCTTCACGACATTTGCAAAGCCGACATCTATGTGCCCACTCTCAAAAAGCGCAAGGGTGAGGATGGATTGTGGCGTGAGGTTGAGAGTTATGACATCAACTACCGCAATTTCCCAATGGGGCATGGCGAGAAATCGGCAATGCTTGCCTTGATGAGTGGAATGGAAATCTATGACGACGAACTGCTGGCCATACGCTGGCACATGGCCGCCTGGGACCTTCCTATGCAGAGCTATGAACTGAATCGCTGCATCAACACTGCACGCGATGAACACCCTTTGTGCTCTCTCGTTAACCTTGCCGACGGCATTGCTGCCAATCTGCTTGAATGGGGTGATGATGAAGCATAATTCAGATGTTGTAATCTTTTAATTGACATAATAATATGAAACTTCGAATATTATCTGCAATAATGCTTGTTGGTGCCATGTGTGGCATGATTCAGGCAAGAGATATAACCCCTGAGCGCACTCAGAAGGCCATCGACCGCTTTGTCGATGACTCACTGATGAGACATGGTTCACTGGGTGTGATAGTGGTTGATATGAAAAGCGGCAAGACTCTGGGCAGTCGCAATGCTAACATGGCATGCATCACAGCATCCACTATGAAAACCGTCACCTCTTCGGCAGCACTTGAGCTGCTCGGTGCCGACTATACTTTTAACACGCCCGTCTACCTCAAAGGCGAGATTCATGGCGACTGCCTTATTGGTGACATCGTGGTTGAGGGTGTGGGTGATCCCACGCTTGGGTCGGTATACTTTAAGGACAACCTCGACATCGTGAACGAGATTGTGGAAGCGCTCAAGCGACAGGGCATCAAAGAGATTGATGGCCGATTGCTTGTTGACAAGTCTCGATACTATTATCCAGCATTTAATGGTGACTGGTGCGCCGACGACTTAGCATGGGACTTCGGAATGGGTGTGCATGCGCTCAATTATTGCGATAATCGCATGCGACTCGTTTTTGAAGGCAAGGGAGATGGAACAATTGATAACGCACACTTTGAACCAAATGTGCCTGGAGTGCAGATTATTAATCGCTTGCGTAACGCTAACAAAGATAATGTAGTGCCACTGCTTGAGTATGCCAATCCTGCCATTGTGCTTACTGGAACAGCAAGAGATACCACCTATTATTTTGATGTGGCAAATCCTATCCCCGAGGCTCTGCTTCTTGATAGTCTAGCCAATTCTTTAGCAAGAGAAAACATCAAAGTTGGCAATCACAACAAGGTTAAAGGCAATCAGCGTTGGTTGCTGTTAACCCACAAGTCACCGGTGA
The DNA here is from genome assembly GCA_902762385.1 of uncultured Bacteroidales bacterium. Lineage (GTDB taxonomy): Bacteria > Bacteroidota > Bacteroidia > Bacteroidales > Muribaculaceae > Sodaliphilus. Next base: position 42,267 of record CACWNQ010000007.1, read on the forward strand.
TGACCGACATTATCACTTCACTGCTTGAGCGCAGTGACAACATGTTTACCGAAGCTCTCTTGCGTGCCATTGCTGTGAATAGCAGTCGCGAACCTATCGACAGTGAGGGTGTGGCTGTTATCGACAGCCTGTTCACGGCGCGAGGACTCGACGCTAGCGGTAAGTTTCAGTACGACGGCAGCGGTCTTGCTCGCAACAACAAGGCTCCAGTGCAGTTCTTTGCCGACATGTTAACCTATATGGCATCGCGCCGTTTCGGCACTAAGCAGTTGCGACTAGTCGACCTCATGCCGCGAGTGGGAGTCAACGCGCGCATCGGCACCGTTATGCCCGAGACAGCACTGAGCACTCACTTAGCAGTTAAGTCAGGCTCAATGCGCGATGTGCAGTGCTATGTGGGCTATTATCCTGCCGAAGAACCACAATATGCTTGGGCAGTACTGGTCAACAATTGGCATGGCACCCGTCCTAACCTCAAGAACATGATTGACCGTCTTCTCATTGGCATCTTCGACCCCGAGCACTGATAATTGCTAAGGTCTAGTTTTTCACAAATGCCATTTTTTTCATGTTTTTGCGATTGTTATTCATTTATTTTTTATATGTTTGCAACCTCTAAGGTTAAGATAATGGGCTATGGATACCAAACTCAACAAATTGCTGACTCAAGTGGATGACATGGAAGAGATGTTGCAACTAATGCAACGCAGTCACGAGATGATGTTGGGTCAATTCAAAGTGAAACTCGAGGACCTCAAGCAGCAAGTGGAAACACTTAAGAATGAGGTCAATGTTGTGAACGCTAAACCCGAGCATCAACCTCAACCTGAACCCACGCCTCAACCAGTGCCGCCAGCTTTTGTGGAGAAAGAGCAGCCTAGTCCTATCGCAGTAGCCTCAGAGCCTGAACCAATGCATGCACCCGAACCCGCTCGAGATGCAAAGCCTGCACCCAAACCAGTGCGCGACATAATGTCGACTTTTACCATCAACGACCGTTTCCTCTTCTTGCGTGAACTCTTTGATGGCGACGACCAGCGCTTTAACGAGACCATCGACAGTATTCAGCAAATGGCCAATATGAACCAGGTCGAGAACTACATAGCCGATGTCCTCGACTGGGACCACAGTAATGAGGTTGTAAAAGAATTCACTAGGCTTGTGAGCCTGAGTTTTGATTAAGTGATATTTCTATGGCAGGGAAGTTATATATGGTGCCCACACCGGTGGGAAATCTCGAGGACATGACGCCCAGGGCGATTAAGGTTCTCAACGAGGTGTCGCTAATCCTTGCCGAAGACACACGCACAAGTGCTGTGCTGATGAAGCACTTCAATATTGCGACACCCATGCGAAGCCATCACAAGTTTAACGAGCATGAGACCACGGCTGGCATCATTCAGATGCTGGAGGCCGGTGATGATATAGCACTGATAACCGATGCTGGAACCCCAGGCATTAGCGATCCTGGATTTATGCTTTCGCGCGAGTGTCGCAGGAATGGCATTGCTGTTGAAACTTTGCCTGGCGCCACTGCATTTGTGCCAGCCATTGTCAATTCAGGACTTCCTTGTGAGCGATTTACTTTCGAGGGATTCCTGCCTGTTAAGAAGGGGCGTGCCGCGCGTTTGGCCGAACTCAGTGTTGAGCCACGCACAATGATTTTCTATGAGTCGCCCGTGCGATTGTTGAAGACTCTCAAGCAATTGGCCGATACCTTCGGCGGTGACCGAGAGGCATCGGTATGTCGAGAAATTTCAAAACTTCACGACACTACTCACAATGGAACACTTCAAGAGTTGGTTGCCTACTTTGAGTCGCAACAACCCCGAGGCGAGATTGTGATTATCGTTGCAGGCAAGCCAGTAGAGCAGCATGTAAAGGTTGACAAATATGCAAAGTTCAAGAACAAATATAACCAAACTGATGATAGCAATGAAAAGGATTAATATTAATATAGCACTATTAGTTTTCTTGACTTTAATGTTGCACTCGTGCAGCAACAAGCAAGAGACATCTTCGTCTGATAGTCAGGGTTTTGCTGAGTTTACCGATTCAGCCATCTTTGAAAATTCCGATGCTAATGGGATTGACTCGATGAGCCAGTTTAGGGACTATGCCAACTCGCTCAGCACACTTGCCAATGAGGTGAATGACGGTCTCTCCGAGATAAAAGATATGGAGAGAATTGTTACTACCAACAATCTCGCCAATGAGCCTGAGGACAAAAAGAACCAGATGAAAAACGACATCCTGCTTATCAAGAACTCGGTACAGGAACGTTTGAACCGTCTTGCCGAACTTGAAGAGCAACTCACTCGAAAAGAGGCAATTGAAAAATTCAATGAGAGTGAACGCAAGGAACTACTCGACAAGATTGAGGTACTCAAGACTCAGCTGGCTCAGCAACAGGAGATGATTAACACCCTCACTGCCAAACTTGAAGCAGCCAACATAACAATTAAGAACCTTAATGAAAAGGTCGACTCACTCAAAACTGAGAACACTGTTATGTCAAATGAGAGTAAAAAGGCTAAAGAAGAAGCTGCCAAGGCTAAAGAGGAGATGGAACGGCTCAACAACGAGCTTAACGAGTGCTTCTATGCTGTAGGTTCGAAAAAGGAACTTAAGGACCACAAAATCATTGAATCGGGTTTCTTGAGAAAAACCAAGGTGATGCAAAATAGTAACATCATGTATTCCTATTTCACCAAGGCCGACAAGCGCACACTCAATGAAGTCAACCTTCACAGCAAGAAGGCTAAAGTACTTACCAACCATGATAAGCGCTCTTATTCTCTTGAGAACGTGGGAGGAATCATGGTTCTGAAGATTTACGACCAAGATTTATTCTGGCAAACTACCAATTACTTGGTCGTACAGGTCGATTAAGCGCTCACTCTAGCGTTTTCAGCATATTCAAGGATGAAAATCGTTATCGCTATCGACAAGTTTAAGGGAAGTGCTACAGCCCAGCAGCTTGCCCAGTGCATCAACGATGCCATTGTACGCAAAATGCCTGATGCAATCACTTGTCAAGTACCCATTGCCGATGGTGGCGATGGCACTATGCATGCTATTAAAACAATAATGGGCAACAAAGTTAAAGAGCACATGGTCATGGTGCATCGCCCAATCTTAAATCTCAACTCTGTAGACGCACACTACTTGCTTGACGAATCCAATCACACAGCCTACATGGATCTAGCCACGGCAAGTGGTCTCACGCTGGTGCCACCCTTAAGTCGTGATATTATGAGCGCGTCAACATTTGGCACAGGCGAGATGATTGCCGATGCTCTCAGCCACGGAGCAACTCACATAGTGATGGGATTGGGTGGCAGTGCCACATGTGATGGAGCTATGGGAATTCTGAATGCTTTAGGATGTGAATTCCTCGATGCCGACATGAAGCACCTTATGCCTTGCGGCGGAAATCTAGGGCGCATTGCGCACGTCGATGTGTCGGGAATGTCAGTGCCTGAACAAGGCATCAAGTTCACCCTTCTTACCGATGTCAATAATCCACTTTATGGGCCACAAGGTGCAGCCCATGTGTTTGGTCCACAAAAGGGTGCTTCACCACTGCAAGTGGATGAACTGGATAATGGCCTTAAGAATTTCGCCCAATTTATGCCTTCGGGCGTTACTTACCTTGCTGGAGCTGGTGCTGCTGGCGGGGTGGCAGCAGGAATGGTGGCATTTGTTGACGCAACTATTACACCAGGAATTGACTATGTGCTTGAGATGGCACACTTCGATGAGGCTATTGCCGACTCGCAACTCGTAATTACAGGTGAAGGGCGCATCGACGAGCAGACGGCCATGGGGAAAGCGCCTTCGGGTGTTCTCAAGGCAGCCCGGAGGTACAATGTGCCTGTTGTAGCGCTGTGTGGGTCGATAACACCAGGCACCGACATTTCGCAATTAGGGTTTGACTGTGTGATAGAAGTGTCACCTCACAATATGCCTCTACACGAAGCTATGATACCAGCAACAACTCTCTCAAATGTTGAGAAAGCTATATCTGCCTTTATTTCTGAATGGAAATAATAAAATGACTGACAAGTGTTTATATTGAGGCTGTTGAGAGCACTTGCTCGCGAAATATATTGTCCTTCTTTAGGCGCTCATAGGCTTTCTTGCTAGCGCCTTGATGTGATTCCTTTTTACTGTAGCCCGAGCCGTCGGCAGCGTAAATTCCTCCTAGCAGCACTGCTGTTTTGAAGATGGGGTTTCCCTCTTCGTCATTCATTGTATCTATAAGTTGGAATTCAATCGACACTCGGTATTTCTGTGTCCACTCGATTAGTCTCGACTTGTAGTTCTGCTCGGTCTTAACAAGCTCCTTGAGGTCGAGGTGTTGTGCAATGATTTTCTGCTCGATGAACTTCTTGCAAGCATCGTAGCCACGGTCAAGATATATGGCTCCTACAAGTGCCTCAACAGCATTGCCGCTAATGTAGGAGTTGTGGCTTGACGAGTGTGTCGATGCTCTCACGTGCGACTCTAGCCTGAATGCTTTGCCAATGCGGTTAAGACTCTCGCGCTGAACGATTTTGGCTCGAGTGCTAGTCAGGAATCCCTCGTGTTTGTTGGGATACCGGTTATAAAGATAAGCACCCACTACAGCATCGAGTATGGCGTCGCCCAGAAACTCGAGTCGCTCATTGTTGGCCCATCGGCCATTGGCGGTCTTGACTGGCATAGAGCGATGCACCAGCGCTAGCTTATAGTAATCGATGTGCAGTGGATAAAACCCTGTTATGCCATGTATAAAAACATAAAGTTCCTTTTCCTTAGCGAAAAGGAACTTTATGACTGATATGATTCGGTTAAACAAGGTAGTGGAGTCAAGCATTATCATGGCAGGGCTCCACAGGCCTCATGGTTATCAGGAAGCTATGTTGCTTACCTTGCCATAGTGGTTTAACTTCTCTTAAGTACAGATTGATAACGGGTTATCAATACTTCTTAACAATCAAGCTCGCATTGTGACCGCCAAATCCGAAGGTGTTCGACAACGCCACTTTAACCTCACGTTGCTGTGCCTTGTTGAAGGTGAAGTTGAGGTTGTAGTCAATATCGGGGTCGTTATCGCCGTCCTCGTGATTGATTGTTGGTGGTACGATGTTGTCCTGACATGCCTTGATGCAGAAGAGGGCCTCGATGGCACCTGTTGCACCCAGCATGTGTCCTGTCATCGACTTAGTCGAGCTGATGTTCAAATCATAGGCATGCTTGCCAAAAACCTCAATAATGGCCTGAGCCTCGCTGAGGTCACCAACAGGTGTTGAAGTGCCATGAACGTTGATGTAATCAACCTCGTCGGCGCCGATTCCTGCGTCCTCAAGAGCTCTCTTCATCACCAGCGATGCACCGAGTCCCTCGGGATGGCTTGCAGTGATGTGGTAGGCGTCGGCACTCATGCCACCACCTATTACCTCGGCATAGATTTTCGCACCTCTTGCAAGAGCGTGCTCCAGTTCCTCGAAGATCAATGTCACACCGCCTTCGCCCATCACGAAACCGTCGCGCGAACCACTGAAGGGACGCGAAGCAGTCTCAGGGCTGTCGTTGCGGGTCGAAATTGCCTTCATGGCATTGAAGCCACCCACGCCAGCAGGGAATATCGCTGCCTCAGAACCACCGGTCACAATTGCTGTGGCCTTGCCCAGACGCACGTAGTTGAAAGCGTCGATCAGGGCATTGGTTGAAGTTGCGCATGCCGATACCACGCCATAGTTAGGACCACGCAGACCCCACTTTATCGAGATGTGACCCGAAGCGATGTCGGCAATCATCATTGGGATAAAGAATGGGTTGTACTTAGGTCCTTTTTCCTCGTTCTTTGCATAGTAACCTGCCTCGTTCTCGAAGGTGTGCAGACCACCAATACCAGAGCCATAAATGACTCCAATCTCGTTGCGGTCAACATTCTCGTCGTCAAGGAGCTTAGAGTCGGCAAGTGCTTGTGTAGCGCTGGCCATAGCATAGTGACAGTACAGGTCCATGCGACGAGCGTCGCGGCGGTCGAGATATTCCTCTACGTTAAAGTCCTTGACCTCGCAGGCAAACTGTGTCTTGAACAGCGAGGCATCAAAATGAGTAATAGGTCCTGCACCGCTCACTCCATTAATGGCGTTTTTCCAAGTGGTTTCAACGTCATTTCCAAGAGGAGTGATGGCACCAAGACCTGTTACCACGACTCTCTTTAATTCCATAACAATTAAAAAGGAGATGTATTAAAACAAACGTTGTTGTTTTAGGCTTTCTTTATTCAGCAGCTTTTGCAGCCTCGATGAAAGAAACAGCGTCACCCACTGTTTGAATCTTCTCGGTCTCAGCATCGGGGATAGTGATGTCAAATTCCTTCTCAAGCTCCATGATCAGCTCAACAGTGTCGAGGCTGTCGGCGCCAAGATCCTGGGCAAATGTTGCCTCGGGAGTGATTTGTGACTCACTAACACCTAATTTGTCAACGATAATCGCTGCTACTCTTTCTTGAATTTCAGACATAATGCTATGAATTTTAAATTGTTAAATAATATTTCTCGTTTTTTGCGGTGCAAAGTAAATAATTATTTGCCAAATAGAAAAGCAAAACATGAAGATTTTGCTAACAAGCGGCGGTTTTTTGTGCAAAAATTGTTTAATGAAGCTCAAAATAAGCAACTTAGAAACACAAAATTACCTTTTTTAACAACAGCACTCAACTAGTCGAGGTGCTGTTCAAGAAGTTCACAGGCATCGGCTACGCATCCTTCGCATGAGCGAAGCACCTTGCCAGTGTTCACACCCTTGAGCATGCGGCATTGGGTGGCTCCGTTGCGTGCCTGGAACTCATTCATCACATTGCGCATGGCGAGCGATGCCTGGGCTTTGTCGCGCTTCACGAGCCCTAGCACTATGGCTGCTCCCGTAAGAGCGCCGCAAGTGCCTTGCATATTACCCATTCCGCTGCCAAATGCGTTTCCCAAATTCATTGCATCTTCCTCACTGATGTGAGCAAGATCGGTGTAGGTTGCAACTACTGCTTGGGCGCAGTTGCACACCTTTTTCCTCTCGGCTGCTATATGTTTTCTTGTCTCCATATTTTTGAAATTTATCCTAAGATACGAATTAATCACAAAGGTTTAATTGAAACTAAGCACAAAAGTACCAAAATTGCTCTTTTTTTGCAACTTTGGTACTTTAATTATAATTAAATGGTTGTTATTCAGTGCTTTATTTATTTGGCTCGTTTCCTGAAAAAACAAGCATCCCCACCGCAAAAGAAATGGGTGGGGATGTCGTTTTAGTGAAGCGTGGCGCTATGCGTCATCATCTTCTTGTTCTTTTTGCTTCCTCAAGCGGTTTTCTTTCTTGCTCGAGGAACTGCTTGTGTCTTTCTCTTCGCTAAGGTCAATTTCCTGCTTGTTCTTGTCGATAACCCGGTATTGCAGGTAGGCTAAATCTTGGTCGGGCATAATCTTGAAAACTCGCCCAAACTCTCGGCGCCATTTTCGATGTAGGCTTATAAGGCCTTTCTTAAGATAGGCATCGACAAATGGATGGACATACATAATGAAATCCTTGACGCCCAAGTCGTGAATCAAGTAGTCGATTTTGTCCTTGAGTCGGTCGGTGAATAGCAGCGAAGGCATCACTTCCCCCTTACCTCCACAAGAGGGGCAGGTCTCGCTCGTTACAATGTCGAGCGCTGGACGCACGCGTTGCCTTGTGATTTGCATCAGTCCAAACTTGCTCAACGGCAAGATGTTGTGTCGGGCTCGGTCTTTTTGCATCATTTCTCTCATGTGGTCATACAGGGCCTGTCGGTGTTCGCCCTTTGCCATATCGATGAAGTCGATTACAATGATGCCGCCCATGTCGCGCAGTCTAAGCTGTCGTGCTATTTCGTCGGCGGCTAGCAAGTTCACGTCAAGAGCATTGCTCTCTTGGTCGGTAGTCTTGCGTGACCTGTTGCCCGAGTTCACATCGATCACGTGCAGTGCCTCGGTGCTTTCAATTATTATGTATGCGCCCGAACGGAAAGATACCGTCTTTCCAAACGACGACTTCATCTGCCTAGTGACATTGAATTTGTCGAAGATGGGTTGGTCGTCGCTGTAAATCTTGACAATATCGCCACGGTCGGGGGCGATTAGGCTCACATAGTTGTGAATTTGCTCATAAATCTCGGCATTATTCACATGTATGCTCTCGAAATCCGGACTGAAGATGTCGCGTATCAGGCTCACGGCACGGCTTTCTTCCTCATATATGAGTGAAGGCGGCTCGCTGTAGTTGATTTTTGCGACACTCTCTTCCCAGCATTTCATGAGCACTTTTAGTTCACTATTCAGTTCGGCAGCTCTTTTGTTCTCGGCCGAAGTTCTTACGATGACACCGAAGTTTTTAGGTTTGATACTCTCGACCAGTCGTCGCAGTCTTGTCTTCTCGGCCCGATCCTTAATCTTCTGTGAAACCAGAATCTTGTTGTTAAACGGAATCAGTACTAGAAACCTGCCTGTGAAGGTTATTTCGGTTGTCAGTCGAGGGCCTTTGGTTGAGATGGGCTCCTTGGCAATCTGTACTATCAACTCCTGTCCCGCCTCAAGCATGTCGGTTACCGAACCGTGCTTGTCAATGTCTGGGAGCAGTTTCATCTTCGACAGATTCACCGGTCGCTTACCTGCGCTGTCTCGCACCTGCTTGATGAAAGCAGTATAACTGCTGAATTGTGAGCCTAAATCAAGGTAATGAAGAAAAGCCTCTTTGCCGTAGCCCACGTTAACGAACGCGGCATTCAAGCCAGGCATGAGTTTCTTTACCTTGGCAAAATAGAGGTTACCCACTGCGTAGGAGGCGTCTCTTGCCTCCTTCTGTAGCGACATCAGTCGTCCTTCTTCAAGCAGGGCTGTACTGATGCTTGTGGGTTTCACGTCTACAATCAGTTCACTTCTCATCGTGAAATACTGTTATTTTAAAAAGTCACTCGCCCGAATCCTGTGCCCGGTATAATATAATAATGTGTAAGGGCAGTAGGTGTTAAGGTGAGTGTGGGTCGTGGGGGATGACCAGCACATGTTGTGGTCATCAGTCTAAAAGCAGAAGAACAAGCCAATGTGTCTCGATGTTCTTGATGCAGAATCACGCACTTGTTTCGAGCCTTCATCATTGGTTTGCTCTTCGCTTCTTCGACTCAATCAAGAAAGATCACTTCTTGTTCTTGTGGCGATTCTTTCTTAGTCTTTTTTTGCGCTTATGCGTAGCCATCTTGTGGCCTTTTCTCTTTTTACCGCTTGGCATTGTTAATTGAATTTTAGAAATTTATATTTTTATATTGAGATAATTCTATGTGTGTTAACCACTTATTATTTCTTAACCTGCTCCATGAACACCTTAGCTGGCTTGAAAGCTGGAATCTTGTGCTCTGGGATGATGATTGCAGTGTTCTTCGAGATGTTGCGAGCGGTCTTCTGTGAACGAGTCTTCACGATGAAGCTACCGAAACCTCTCAGGTATACGTTCTCACCCTCTGCGAGTGAATCCTTTACGGTCTCCATAAATTTCTCAATAGTCTCCAATACTGTGGCTTTGTCGATGCCAGTCGATTTAGCGATTTCGCTTACGATATCTGCTTTTGTCATTTTAGTAGAAATTTTTTATAGTTTGTTTATAAAATAATTTATCACTCACTCTTCAATCAAAACACCCATTTTTCCTTGAATTTTGGGGTCAAAAGCCTAAAACACAAGCTTCTAAATGGATGCCTCAATTTTTTGCAAGTGCAAATATCGTACTTTTTTTTTAATTAGCACCTAATATTCGATAAAAAATAGCAGTTTTTTTAGTTTTTTTCTCATTTTCAGTGATTTTAGGGTGTTTTGTGGTTGTTTTTTGTCGTGTTTGCCAGGTGGTATGCTGCAATTGGTTCTTTTATGCTGATTATGACATGATTGTGGTTTATGATAGTTTAGATTGCTGTCATCATTGAGAGTCGTGGTTAAATGTTGTTAAATCCTCGGGTTGGCTAGCAGTTTTGATGTGATAAACAATATTCCGTTATTTTTTGGCATCATATTTGCATAGTGTATTGCGGTATTAGTTTTTAAGGTTATGAAATATTTAGCGTCGTGACGACGATTTCTTTTTCATTGTTTAAGGTTTATGTTAATGGTATTAGAAGGTTAATTAGTTAGGCAATCCCCGACGTGATGTCGAGGATTTCTTTTTGTGGTAACTGATAATAAATTAATAATGTTTACGTTATATATTATAGAAGTGCATTATTTTATAATTTTAAAAAACCTATTATTACAATGAAAAAAGTCAATTACATTATCGCCATCGCATCGGTGGCAGCGTTTACTCTTGCCTCATGCAATGGTAATAGCGAGACTGCCTCTAAGGCAAGTGGAGAAGAAGTTTCAACCGAGCAGACTGCCGATCAGGCAACTCAGGGAGAAGAAGCTACCGAGGAAGTGAAAATCGAGGACCTTAAGGAACTCACTTGCGACAACTACACTATCACTATCCCCGAGGGATGGAAGGCCAGCAGCAAGATGGTAAGAAGTTCTTGCAATCTCACATTAAAAGAGAATCCTCACTCAACTGCTATGATTAACCACACATTGTACAGTGAGAGTGATCTGGTTGAGAGCATCACCAAGCGTGGTTGCAAACCCATCGACGACATCACAGTTGGTGATAAAACCTACAAAGTGTTTGAAAATGCGAAAGATGGTGGTCGCTACGAGTATGAGGCTTATGTTCCCCAAGGCGAGGGCTTTGTGACCTTCCGCATCATGTCTGGTGGAACCCCAATGAAGGACAATGAGCTCAAAGAAGTGATGATGAAGAATCTCAATGATATCATTGCTGCCACCCAGCTAAAGTGATATAAAGACTTATAAATCAATAAACATGCGCCCGCCCAAGTTGTTCTTAGGGTGGGTGTCGTGTTTTTGTGGGGTGTTTGTTTTGGGATATAAAAGAATATTTATTAATTTTGCCACATAAATGTGAAGTTTATTCTCAAAAAAAAATAATTCTTGATATGAAACGACTATTACTTCTTTTTGCTGCTTTACTGGCTTTGCCAGCAGTGCATGCACAGTGGAGTTGGAATCCTAACTATCCACCCGACAATGAGAATGTTCAACTCACTCAGACCAACCTTCCCATCGTGTGGATGGAGGTTGATGGCGCAACAATCGACCGTGAAGAGCGCATCACAGCTCGAATGAAGATTATTCACAACGGTGATGGCAACCTTAACTATGCCGACACAGTGGCCCACCCAGGTCAAACCGTTGATTACGAGGGGTATGTGGCCTTGAAATATCGTGGCAACTCGTCGTTCACAGCCAGCGACAAGAAGCCCTATTCGTTCCGGCCACTCAACGCTCCTCTCGAGGAAGGCGGCACCAAGCAGAAGGTGAAAATCCTGGGTATGGGCAAGGACAACAACTGGGCTCTGCTCGCGCCTTACAGCGACAAGAGCATGATGCGCGACCTGCTCATCTTTGAATTAGAGCGTCCTTGGATGTTCTACACCCCACATGGGAAATATTGCGAACTTTTCCTCGATGGCATTTACTACGGTATTTACATTATGAGCGAGTTGCCAACTAAGGGCAAGCAGCGCCTCAACCTCGACGATCCAGGCGAGGATGGCGACGAGCTCACTGGAGGCTACTTGCTTGAGGTGGACCGTACCGACGAGCCTACCTACACTTCGAAGTATCACCCCATGACAAAGAACGGTCAGTGGATTAATAATCGCTATATCAACTACCAGTTCAAGGAACCTGAATATGAGGATTTGACCGACGCTCAGTACAACTACATCACTCATCAGGTCGACTTGATGGAGGATGCACTCGCTTCGTCTAACTACACCGACCCCGAGACTGGCTACCGCAAGTATATGGACGTTATGTCGTTTGTTGATTTCCAGATTGCGCAAGAAATCTCGCACAATGTTGACGGTTATCGCCTCAGCTCCAAGATTTTCAAGTGGCGCGACAGTGTTGACTCACGATTCAAGATGGTGCTTTGGGACTTCAATATTGCTTTCGGCAACAGCGACTACTACAATGGTTGGTACACCAACACTTGGGTATATCAGAACAACGACATCCTCAACTGGAATGGTGACACTCAGCTAGTGCCTTTCTGGTGGTATAAGCTCAACAAAGACCCTTATTACCAGGATCTTCTCAAGCAGCGCTGGGCACAGTGCCGCCGCGCCAATATGCGCGAGGACCGCATCTATGCCACCATCGACTCGATGGCAACCCAACTTACAGCGCAGGGCGCTATGAATCGCAACAGCCAGGCTTGGCCTCGTTGGGGACAATATGTGTGGCCCAACCAGTACATTGCTCAGAACTTCAACGATGAGGTGAGCTATCTCAAGGGCTGGATTCATGATCGCTTGACATGGATGGACCAGCAGCTCGGCTTTGATCCCACTGCTGTTATTGTGGGTGATGTGAACTGCGACGGCAATGTTACCGCTGCCGATATTACTGCTCTCTATGACTACTTCCTCAGTGGCGATACGACCTACATCGACACTAGCGACGTTGACGGCGATGGTGTAGTGACATCGAGCGATATAACAGCAGTTTACAGTATCATGCTAGGGAACTAATATAAAAGCAATATATTAAATTTGAAAATGCGCCAGGCCTGATCGGGCCTGGCGCATTCTGATTTTGCATTGTCTGTAGTTGCTTGAAAAAACTAGTCTTCAGGGCAGAACCCGTTACCGTCCCACACAAGTTTGCCTTCACGCTGGAAGGCCTCAGGGATGGCAGTTGGGTCGGCCATGCGGTAGGTTATGTCCTTGCCCTCTCGTGGCAGGCTGAATCTGGGTTGAAACTTGTTGGCATCCTCGTTGCTTGAGTTAAGCACCAGGTCGATAGTGGCTTTGTCGGCTTTGTCTTGGTCAACTAGGTCGATAGCTTTGGGCTCGCGGTCAAATGGAGCTTCAATGAGTTTCATCTTCTTGGTCTTTGCGTTATATCGGTAGAAGGTGAGTATGCTATCGTCAAAACCCATCGAGGAGTCGATGTGGTTGATAGCCACTAGTTTCTCGTTCTTGTTGTCGCAGTTCCAGTAGCACATCTCAAGCTTCTCTTGGTTCTCAATGGTTGCATCTTTGCCAAATTTGAACACGGTAAATCTCACATAACCGTTTTTGGAGTCTACAACACAATTGTTACAACCACCCATTACCCTTGCTTGGTAAGTTCCTTTACTAAATGCTGCAAGCGCATTGCGCTCAAAACTGTCAGCTTCAAACTGTGAGCAGTAGGCTCGAGCAAAATCCTTGATTGTAGGGGATTTGCCAGTGAATGTCACTTTGCACGATTCGGGTTGTGCGAAACAAATTACTGGTAATGCTATCATTACCAGCATTAGGAAGGTTTTTGTGGTTTTGTTCATATATATTTTTTGAGATATAGTTGGTTAATGCATTTGTTCTTTAGACACTATTCTGGCAAATGAGTTTAATTCTCCGCCATCTGTTCTGCTCCTTTTTCTGTTATTTTAATCTTGTTTCCTCTTTAAACCTACATTATTTTTGCGCACACATGTTCTTTAATAAATAATATATGACTATGGATAACCTCAAGAAAATATCATTTTTGTCCCACATGCCCCAAGCACGAAGTGCTACTTGCAATTTGTGACTTCCACCATCTGTCCCACCCGCTACGAAACATTAAGTGTGACAGTTTAATTTTCTTAATACCTAAAACAAATACACCCATTATGATAATAAACTCTCAAAACGCAAAAATAAAAAAACAAAAAAGTGTCCCACCCAGTCCCCCTCGCTGGAAAATTTGCTTACAATCCGCAACTGAGTCAGGCGAGTCAACTGAGTCAGGTGAGTCAACTGAGTCAGGTGAGTCCAAAAACTATTCTCTCCTTTTCCCTCTTCCCTCTTCCACCTTCCCTCTCTCCTCTTTCACTAAAAACACGCTTCTGTGCAATAAAATAATAATATATTTCGTTTTAAGTATAGTTTTATTATAACACATGAAAAGAATATTTTATATAATACTTTCGGCCATCATGCTGGTTACTGCGGTGCAGTTCACATCGTGTAAATCGGCTAAGATGAAGGATGCCGACGAGAAATATGAGCGGGGCGAGTATTTCGCTGCCGCCGAGACCTATCGAAAAATTTATAACAAACTCAAGCGCAAGGAAGACCGTTATCAGCGTGGGGAGGTTGCGTTCATGCTTGGCGAGTGCTATCGCCACTTGAACCAGAGTGCCCGTGCTGCTGCATCATATCAGAATGCTAAGCGCTATGAGTGGGAAGATAGTCTCATCCCATTCTATCTTGCTCAGGCACAGCAAATGGAAGGCCAGTACACTCTTGCCGAGCGCAACTATAAAGCTTATCTCGACACTGCTCCCAATAATAAGTTGGCCAAGGAGAGTATGCGCGCTTGCCAGCAGGCACCTAAATTGCGTGATGCTGGTTCTCGCTACATAGTTAAGAATGCTCGCATCTTCAATAGTCGCCGTGCCGATTTCTGCCCAATGTTCCTCGACAGCAAGTGTGATATACTGTATTTCACTTCTTCACGTGATAAAGCTACGGGTACTGCTAAGAGTGAGATCACTGGCACTAAAAACTGCGACGTGTTCTTCTCAAAGAAAGACGATAAAGGCAAATGGGGCAATCCCGAACTTGTAGAGGGCGACCTCAACACCGAGTTTGATGAGGGTATTACTGCTTTCACACCCGATGGACAGACGATGTTCTTTGCTAAGGCTTTACGCAAAACAGACTCTGGAACTAGTGTGGAAATCTACAAGGCTAGCCGCAGTGAGGCTAAATGGACTGGTGCTGCAAAGTTTGAGATTACTGCCGACACTCTGTCGGCCTATGACGACCCTGCTGTGAGCAAAGATGGCAAGTGGCTCTACTTCTCGAGCGACATGCCAGGCGGACAGGGTGGCAAGGACATTTGGCGCGTGATGATTAGCGACGGACATGGCACTCTTGAGAACCTGGGCGAGCAAATCAACACTACTGGCGATGAGCGCTTCCCCTATGTGCGCGACGACAGCACACTTTATTTCTCTAGTAATGGCCACGCAGGATTTGGAGGACTTGACCTCTTCCGCGCTCGTCTGCAGCCTTCGGGACGATGGTTTGTTGAGAACATGGGTTCTCCCATGAACTCCAGTGCCGACGACTTTGGCATCACCTTTGAGGCCGAGGGCGAGAAAGGATTTTTCTCGAGCAACCGTAAGGATGCACGTGGTTACGACCACATCTTCAGTTTTGAGAAACCCGACCTCAAGATTTGGATTTCGGGTTATGTGCTCGATAAGGACGAAGAACCTGTGCCCAATGCCATTATTCGCATTGTGGGTAATGACGGTAGCAACCAAAAAGCAGTTGCCAAGCCCGATGGTACTTTCCGTTTCGACTTGCAACGTGGTGTCAGTTATGTGATGCTTGCTGGGGCTAACGGTTACCTTAATGGCAAGCAGCAATTCACCAGCGACATCGAGGAGGCCGATGCCGAATATGGCGTTGACTTCATTCTTGCGGCTATGACTAAGCCTCAGGTAATCGAGAACATCTTCTACGACTACAACAAGGCCACGCTTCGTCCTGAGTCAAAGGCTGCACTCGACTCGATGGTTCAGGTTCTGAACGATAATCCTTACATCACCATCGAAATGGGCTCGCACACCGACCGTGTGGGTAGCGATGACTATAACAACAAACTCAGTGAGCGTCGAGCCAAGAGTGTTGTCGATTATCTCATCGAGAATGGTGTTGACAGCGCACGACTTCAGTATCGTGGTTATGGCAAGACTGTTCCAAAGGTGGTTACAAAGCGCATAGCGCGACTTTATCCACAGTTTAGCGAGGGCGACACGCTCAACGAGGCGTTTGTCTTGGCTCTTTCTAAAGAAGACCTCGCGGCTGCCGACCAGATTAACCGTCGCACCGAGTTCCAAGTACTTACCACTAATTATTACCGCACCTTCGATAGCTCGATTATTCAGCCGGGTGCCGAGGAAAATGATTCGACTAAATCGGGTGGTGATGACATAACCCTCAAGGATAAAGACATAGAAGGCAAGACTCCCGAGGAGATTGCTAAGATGAAGGCCGAAGCTGCCGAGATGGCTAAGATGGAAGCCCAAAAAGAGAGAGAGAAAGCTGCTGCCGAAGGCAAGGAGGCCGATCCCGAAGGCAAGTATAGCGGCCAGAATGGTAAAGAGAGGCCTAAACTTGATGGTGGCAGCCTGGGTGGAAGCACTAGACCCGGCACTGGAGGACGACCCAGCGGAAGTGGCACAGGAACAGGTTCTGGCTCAGGAGCAGGAGCTACAAGGAAGTCAAGTGACCCCAATGCTACACGAAAGAAATAATTTTCGGCCTGGTGAGGCCGGGTAGGTCTCACTACTTAACATTTAAAACTTATATTTAATGTTTTCAGGAATAGTTGAAGAAGCCGCCCGAGTGGTGGCACTCGAGAGAGAAGAGGGTAACCTGCACATCACACTTAAGTGCAGCTTTGTCGATGAGTTGAAAATCGACCAGAGCGTGTCGCACAACGGAGTGTGCCTCACTGTAGTGAAACTGCCAGGCGACGGAACCTATACCGTTACCGCAATCCAGGAGACGCTCGACCGTAGCAACCTTGGACTTCTCAAGGTAGGCGACGAGGTGAATGTGGAGCGTAGCATGCTCATGAACGGTCGCTTAGATGGCCACATCGTTCAAGGTCATGTTGACCAGACTGCTACCTGCACTAGTGTGCGTGAGGCCGATGGTAGCTGGTACTACACCTTCCACTACAAGGTCGACCCAGCAATGGCGCGCAAGGGTTACGTAACTGTCGAGAAAGGCAGTATAACTGTCAATGGAACTAGCCTCACGGTGTGCAACAGCGAGCGCGACAGCTTTGAGGTGGCCATTATTCCCTATACCCACGAACTTACCAACTTCCACAGCATCGTGGAGGGTACGGTGGTCAATCTGGAGTTCGATATCATTGGCAAGTATCTCGCCCGACTAATGGAGTTTAGTGATTAGATAACAAATCTCTGAAATCTGTTTTCTGAAATCTCGCATTTAATGAAGACTATTGGAATCATAAGCGACACTCATTGTTATTGGGATGACCGGTATGCCGAGCATTTTGCCGACTGCGACGAGATTTGGCACGCAGGCGACATAGGCAACTCCAAGCTCATCGACATGATTGAGGAGATTGGGCCTCAGGTGAGAGCTGTGTGGGGTAATGCCGACGGGCAAGACCTGCGCCGTCGCTTTAAGGAGACCGAGATTTTTACTGTCGAGGGCGTGAAGGTTATGCTAACTCACATTGGTGGATATCCTGGCCGTTATGCGCCTGGCATCAAGTCAAGGCTTGACTTGGTGCAACCTAAACTCTTTGTTTGTGGTCACAGTCACATCCTCAAGGTGATCCCTGACCGCAGCCTTGGGGTGCTCACAATCAACCCTGGAGCTGCAGGTCGTCAAGGCTGGCAGAAGGTTAGAACTCTTATCCGCCTCACTCTCGACGCTGGCACTATCACAGGCTGTCAGGTAATAGAACTGGCCGACGACCGTGATAATCCCAGAGGAAGAGTGGTAGAATAAACATTAGTAATTTAATTTCTGTTCGATATGAGAAAGATATATAACATATTATTGCTTATGGGTGTTGTGGTGGCCATGTGGGCATGCCATAGCACCGAGGCCAACTATAAGGAGAGTTACGACAAGGCTGTCGCTGCAAGTCGCACCGGCGAAAAGGGCGAGATGTACATCCATGACCTAGAGAGCCGCAAGAAGGCTAATTACGTTGTGGATGGTGACAGCATTCGCTTGTTGCACAATCACTTCAACATCATCGACGACAAGAGTGATATGATCAAGAAATATAACGTGGTTGTTGCCGAGTTTAAGCAGAAGTTTAACGCACAGAGTTGCCGTGATCGTCTGCGCCAGGAAGGTCATGCTTCCTATGTGGTTTATATTTCGGCCAAGAAGCTCTATTGCGTAGTAGTCGAGGGTTATGACGATATAAGTCCTGCAGCTGCATTTGCCAAGAACCCCGAGAAGTATATGAAGATGAAGGTGCTGGTGCCCCGAGCCTGGGTGCTCACTAGGATGTGATATTTGGAAGCATGGGCAAGCAAGTGAAAATTTGGGTTGAAGCTATGCGCTTGCGCACATTGCCAGTGTCGGCAAGTGGTGTGCTGCTGGCTATAGGCATTGCAGTATGGCAGAATCACTTTCGTTGGATCCCAGCAATATTGTGCCTTGTGTTTGCTCTAATGGCGCAGGTCGTGTCGAACTTTGCCAACGAGTATTATGACTATCGACGTGGTGCCGACAAGAAAGGTCGTGTGGGGCCTAGGCGTGGTGTGACCGAGGGCGATATCGTGCCCACGTCATTACGCAATGTAACCTATCTAACGCTTGCTATTGCTTGCCTAGTTGGTTGCGGTCTTATACCATATGGTGGATGGCAAATGATTCCGGTGGGAATAATGATTGCCGTGTTTGCCCTTGCCTATAGTGCAGGACCGTACCCTCTGTCCTACCATGGACTGGGTGAACTCACTGTTTTTTTGTTCTATGGTATGGTACCTGTAATCTTCAGCTACTATGTGATCGCAGGTCGCATGGATGCTCTTGCCGTGCTGGGAGGCATCACCATAGGGTTTATGGGAGTGAATGTGCTGCTGGTTAATAACTACCGTGACATGGACGACGATATTGATGCCGGTAAGCGCACTGCTGTGGTGATTTTTGGTCGCAAACTAGCTGCTGCCGCCTATCTGTTCAATGGATTCATGGCAATTGCTATGCTCTCGCCATTGTGGCTTATGATTTATCTTAACGACTGCTTGTCGCACTGGATCTATCTCGTTCCCCTGCTTTACCTTGTAATGCACACCATCACTTGGATAAAACTCAACCGTAGCACTGGTGCCGCTCTTAATCCGCTACTAGGTGCGACGGCTCGCAACATGCTCATCTTCACAGTGCTGATGCTGCTTTTTTTCTTCGTGATTTAACTGAAGGGTCGCTCATATCTTTCTTGACAATCTAATGCGTATTTTCGCATCAGGCAACAAAAAACATGCGAACCATTATGTGATTCGCATGCTTTTATATGTGATTATAGTCAGTGTGCTTCAGCGCTTGCGGTTTCTAACCGAGCGACCAGCGCTCTGACTGCTCTTAATCTCTTTGGGTTTTGAGGTCTTCTTCTTAGTGGTTTTCTTCTTCTCTTCGCTCTTGTTGCTGCCACGTTTTGTCGAAGATTTCTTCACGCTCTTTGATTCATCCTTGGCCTCAGTGGCAACCTCTCCATTCTCGTCAAGGGTCTCACCGTTTTTCTCGGCCTCAAGCTTGCGTTTGGCCTCAACTTGTGCCTGGAGTTCCTGTCGTGTGGGTGACCACAGGTTCTTGTCAAATCGGTGCAATCGCTCCTCGATGCTGTCACGAGCATGAGCCAGAGAGGCTGAGTCGGGGTAGAGCTGCATGAGCGATTTGTTCTGCATGTTCTTCACCTTGTAGATGTCGCCCGAGTACATCTTGAGCTTGAAGAAGTCGTCAAGGTTGTAGCGCATGAGGTTGTTGTCATCGTCGGTAAAGACAAACTGCTGTGCAATGTAGGGCCTGATGTCGTTGAGTTTTACCCAGAACATAGGGAACTTGAGAATGCCTCCATACTCGTCCATGCGGTGGAGCACTGGGCACAGAGCATCAACGCGAGAGCGCATCTTGTTGGAACGGGTGTCGAACGACCACTTCTCGATGATGTAGTAGCTCAGGATTTCGTTACCGGGGATGTCGGAATCATCAATCTCATAGATTGGATTCTTCTCGTTGCTGCCTTTGGCCTCCGAGAATAAGATATGGAAACGGTCGAGCATATCGCTGACCTTAATCTTATACTCATCGGTGAACATCTCACGTCCATCGAGATACTCATAGGCCGATATCTTGTTACTTGCAAGAAGTCGCATGATGATGAAGAACAGGTTCTGCCCGTCCTCGTTGGGCTCATCAGGATAGTAGAGGGCTGGGTTCTTGCCTTTTGTAAGGTCAAGAACACGGTAAACAACCTTGGTCCATTGCAGGTCGGCCTCGCTAGGCTCGTTCTGCTCGAAGAACGCCTGTTGTCTTCCTGATACCTTTATCGAGCTGTCTTCCTTCTTGTCCTTACGGTCCTTGCTGTCTCTCTTGACAACTTGCGCACTTGCTCCTGCGGCTGCAGTAGCAAGTATTAATGTCAAAACTATGAATTTAAAGTATTTCATATTATGAATTTATGTGATGTGACAAAACTTTTGTTCATTCAGGAAATTAGTTGACGATAACTTCCATGGGCGAGATGTCGCGTGTTACGCCATCAGGACCCTTGGCCTTGATGCGTGCAATGAAGAAACGCTCACCTCGGCGCATGCGCTTGAAGCTGGCCTTTTGGCGCTCCGAGAAGTTGTTACCTGCCGAAATCTCGGTCAATGCTTCTCCCATACCCATCGATCCCATCTTGATAGTCTCGAAACTGAGCACTTGGAACTCGATGTCGAGCAGTCCGTCATCAATAGCAGCATGCAGTGTGTTGATGCCCATAAGTGTGCTCTTGGCAATAGGCTTGCCACCCTTGTAGCGGTTGTCCTGTCCAAGATTAATGTAAGGTGTAGGGTCAGGCAACTTGCGTGCCTTGAATGTTGATGAACCCACATTGGTCCTCACTCCGTCGATTTCAACCGACACGGTGATTACACAGTCTACTCCCACTTGTGCTGGGCGAGCTATCCAGTTTTCACCATTGCGAGTGAGTGTGCCGTTGGTCATTGATGCACTAATGGTTCCGTCGCCTATACCAGGCACTGATATTGCCACAGGGTTGTCGATACCAGTGTAGAACACGTTCATCATTGTGGCGCTTACTGTTGCTACTGGGTCGATTACTGTGTAGCTGGACTTGAAGTCGCGCTTGATCACCTGTCCGTCACGTCCTACAACTTCAATGTAACCCGAGTAGTTGACAACTCCCGATTGACTGGTTCCCACCTCGTAGGTTCCGTCGCGGCTACTCAGTCGAGCACCGTTGACATATACTGCAGGGCGTTGAGTGGAGTCGATAGCGGCAAGCACAATCTGTGCTTTGTATCTTGAACCTCGCATAACAACTCTTGACTGAGGAATAACAAATGCGTTAATCCAGTTGACCTTAATCTTGCTGACATCGGCTGTCTCGAGTTCTTCGAGCTCCTCGGGGCTTATGTTAGTGAGCGTGAGCAGATGCCTGAGCGCTTCACCTTCGGCATAGCGTATGTCGTTCTGCAACTTGGTGAGAAGTGTGATAGCAGCAATGGTTGGCATGCTCTCGAAGAGGGAATTTTCCCATGTCTTGTTGCCGTCAATGTCATCTTTGAGCTTGTAAGGTTCGGTCGAAAGCGATGCCTCTATGTTTTTACGTTTATCGGGGTCATCAATATACCTTAGCAAGAAGTCTTTAAAACTTGTGATTCTCAGTCTTAAGTCGGTGCCTCGATGTGTGTCGTGCGACAGCATCACAGTGTTTGCTGCGTCAACATTTTCTCTATTCTCAATATTGCTGAGATTGCCTTCAGGTCCATCGGCTTCTTTCACAATCAACAGCTTTAGGCTATCGATATAGAAATAAAGCTCATCGGCTGCATTGCGTATCTCGTTACCATTGTTGAGAAGCTGTTCGCCATGTTCGGGGTCGGAGTTGTAGAAGTCCTGGAGTTTATTCATCATCAGCATGTTGCGCGAGGTGATGGTGTTATTTGATCGAGTCAGGCCTGCTTCAACCTGACTAAATCCATTGAGCACATCGTTCGAAACGTTAAGCGCAAGCATGGCCGTCAAGACGATATACATAAGGTTTATCATCTTCTGACGTGGCGACATTTTCGCCAGTGACTGATTTTTTCCAGCTGCCATTACTTATTATAATGTGATTGTGTAGTGATTCAGTAATTATTCGCTATAATCGTTGTTGCCGGCGATGTCATTGTAGGAGTCGTCGGTTGTTTGGCTGTCGTTCATTCCTGCAGCCATCATGTTACCCGCCATAGGGTTATACATGTTGACGGTCATAGCCTTTATCATTTTCTCGTATACACTGTTGAGTTGTTTCATGTATCGAGCCATCTTCTCGGTCTCATCGCAGTAGTGAGCACTCTCGGCAGCCGATTTCTCATACATATCGCGAATGTCCTTAAGACCTCGGTTAACTCGGTCGATGCTGTCGAGCTGTGATGAGATGCTCTTGAGCTGGATCTCATATATAGTATTCAAGCCGCCTACGTTGCGGTTGAGTGCTTCCATCTGCTCGATATATCCAGTGGTATTGTTGGTAATGCTCTCACTGTTGCTTGTGATAGCCTGATAGCTTGACAACAGAGTTTGTTGAACATTGTTCAGAGCGTTGGTGGTTTCGCTAAGCTGTTGCATCTGCTCACTGATTGCTGCCATCTGATTTAGGTATTGCTGAGTGGCATCGGTGAGTTCGGCCATCCTCGACAGTTGATCGCTGGCATTGTTCATCTTGGCGATGCTTTCGCTCAGCGACTTGGTCTCATCCTCAGTGAGTTCAATGCCTTGAGGCAATCCCATAACAGCTTTCACATCCTTTTGGCTCATGGCTGCAATGGTTGCGGCCACCTCGGGACTTGCAACGACTGTCGCACCACCAATTGATGCTGGCAGTGTATTAATCGTGATGTTCTGATGGTCACTGCTTTGTGCAACTTCGCCCTCTTCGCCAGGAATTGGAGGCACGCCGTCGGTTGTCTCGGTGCCATCATCGGCTGCGGTGATGTCACCATTGATTGTTACCGTAGCAGGTTGTGCTCCATTGAGCACTGAAGGCCTATCTTCAGGGTCCCCAGTGTCGAGAATAGGGAATACGTCTTCCCAGTGATACTCCTTCTCGGGACGCTCAAAAGCAGTGATGATAAACATGAGCACCTCGGTACCCATACCTATGGTCAGCAGTGTGTTACCCCAGGGTAAGTGCAGAATCTTGAATAGAGCACCCCAGATAACGACCGCAGCACCTATACTGTAGGCAAAGTTGAAAAAGCGCTGAGTTACCATTTGCCTTTTTCTCTTGCGCTGTATTTTTGTCCTTTTCTTGATTTCAATATCAGTAGCCATGTTGTTGCTATGTTAAAGTTGAAAAGAATGTGTATTGGTCGAGAATAGAAATATTAGTCGCAGCAATTATTCTTGCGTTTCGACTTGGTGTATCCCACCTTAGAACGTACGCAGCGGAAACCAATGTAAGAGCGTTGCTCATTTTGGTATTCCCACATGCGAATATCGCTTCGGATGTTGTGGGCTACGTCTTTCCACGAGCCACCTCTCACGATTTTGCGCGACATCTTATATGGGTCTTCTTTGGCCACGTTGTATCGGTATTCAGGGTTGAGGTCGTTGGTCATCAAGTCGATACTTTCGGTGTAGCTGGTTGATGTCCATTCACTCACGTTACCTGCCATGTCGAAAAGTCCGTTGTCGTTGGGCTCGTAGGTCCCAACGGCCGACGTTATGATGCTTCCGTCCCTCACATAATTACCTTCGTTGGGTTTGAAGTTGGCATAGAAGCAACCTTCGTCCTCGGTGAGCGGCAGGTTTCCATCCCACGGGTAAATGTTTTCGTTCTTGCCGGCACGGGCAGCAAACTCCCATTCGGCCTCGGTTGGCAAGCGGAAAGGTTCGATGTAAACACCTTCCTTGCCTAGCGACTTCTTCAGGAACTCAGTGCGCCAGTGGCAGAAGGCGTTAGCCTGCTCCCAACTTACACCCACTACGGGGTGGCTGTTGTAGTTGCCATTGGCGAAATACAAGCGAACGTAGGGCTCGTTGTAGCTGTTCTCAAAGTCATTAATCCAGCAAGTGGTATCGGGGAAGATGTTTACGATATAGGTGTTGACAAAGTCAAACTCACTCTGCAATGGTCGTGTGATGGTTTGACGTATGATTCTTCCGTCATCGTCGACAAACGCTGTGTCCTTGCTGATTGTGGGGTTAGTCGTAGGTATAGCATGATCAGTGTTGTAATCGCGTGTAGCAGGGTCGAAACGGTTGCGGCGCTTGGCAGCCTCGGTGAGATTGTAAATCTCATAACGATAGTTCATCTGCCTTGGGTCGAGTTCCTTCTTGCCTGTGATAGGGTTGATGCGATAAACACTCTCGATGGCTCTCTCCTCGTCCTCGCTTGGGTTTTTCCAAGGGATATTCCTGCTCCAGTTAAGGTGTGGAGTAATGGGATTGCCATCTTTGTCTTCCTCAATTTTAAACTCCTCGTTGCCTCCATAGGCAGGGTCGGCGAGTCGCTCACGGATAATAGAATCGCGCACCCAGTATACAAACTGCTTGTATTTGCTGTTGGTGACTTCGTTCTCGTCCATCCAGAAGGCATCGACACTCACACCGCGAGCAGTGGAGTCAATACCCCACAGCGAGTCGCGTTGAGCTGGTCCTTCCTTCATTGATCCGCAGTCGATGAGCACCATGCCATAGGGTGTAGGTTCGGAGTAGGTGATTGCTCCCACACCAGTAACTTCTCCACCTCCGCTGTTTATTGACTTGCGAATGCCACTGCAAGAAGCTAAAGCGATAGTTGCTAAAACAAAAATCAATAACTTTTTCATTATACTCTAGAATATGTTATCTTATTTAATGTATTGTTTATCTTGTTCTTATAAAAAACGTATCACATGATGCGAATGCTCTTGTGCTTATTCTTATTCACTTCGCCCATGTTGAGTTTCACGTTATAGTTTAAAAACAGTTCGTGGCTGCCATGAGTTGCTTTGTTCATCGATGAGATGGGGAAGTCGTAGGCATATCCCACAAAGAAATTTTTGAACTCGGCGCCAAATATAGCACTGACAGCATCTTTGTGGCGATAGGCGAAGCCTCCCGAAAGAAACTTGTTGTACCGCACACGCAATGTGGCCTCGGCTTGCCAGAATTTAGTGTCGGTCTTGACAAGAACCGAGGGTTGTATTTCAAATAACGTGTTTTTTATAGGAATATTGCTACCAGCCATCAAATAAAAGAAGCGACCAGTGTCAAACTCATATAAATCCTCCTCGTTTTCTCCGGCCTTTAGAGTGATGGTTGGAGCAGTGACGTGAGTGGTAGATGCTGCTATCCAGAACCACTTGTGAACAAACGACACGCCAGCTGCCACATCAAGGGCCCTGCCATTGACAACTCCCTTGGGGATAGCTTCATCGGCACTAGTGTGCGCTTGATCGGCGTCAGGAACCAAGACACTATCGCCCTTGAAGGATTGATTTAACAGACCCAATTGAACGCCCACGCTCAGGGTTCCTCCAAGCATCTTTTTCTTCCAGGCAAGCTGTGCTGCGATGGTCTGCGTGCTGAAAAGTCCCACGTTCTCCTGTTGCAGCAAGACTCCTGTTGCCCATCGCTTGCCCAAGAACTTAAACGGCATGTCGGCCATCGCCATGAAGTTCATAGGGGCATGCTTTACACCTATCCACTGCAGCTTGCTGCCTGCTGTGATGTGGATAAAGTCGACATTACCAATAGATGAGGGGTTATAATAAGACGGCAGCGCCCAGTACTGTGTGAGCTGAGCGTCGATTTGAGCCTGTGCCTTAAACCCTAATGCTGCAATTGATAGCAGTATTGCAGTGGCAAGTGTCGATATATATGATTGATGCTTTGGCATTGTAATTCTAAATTATTCAAAGTAGAAGGTCAGTACCACCATGTTGTTCTTGAGCTTGCTAACGCTCTTAGTGAAGACCTCCATTGTAGGGTTGTCTTGCAAGTCAGGGCGATTTTTCTCAAGCAGGTTTTTGAGTCCGAAGCAGAATTTCACCTCAGGACACAACTTGAAAAATGGTAGATAAAAGTCGCATCCCATGCCCACTGTCAGCATCACGTCGAAATCCTTGAGACGTAACTGCTCGGGGCGCTCTTTGCTGAGGTCGTACAATCCTGTAACACCACCAGTGAAGTAGGGCCTGATATTGTGATGACGTTGAGCTGAGAATTTCAGGTCGATTGGTAAGACAATATATGTGGCCTTCACATTTTGGCGCTGTTGCTTTATTGAGGGCTCGAGAGCGTCCTCTGGGGCGTTGGCATTGAAATACCTAACCACTTTGTTTCCAAAGTACATACCCGGTGAAATCCTGAGGTTGAAATGGGTGGAGAGTCTCAGATCGGCAAGCACGTTAACGCAGAAGCCTGGTGAATGGCTTGGAATGTCGGCAAACCAAGCTTGACCATCCTCGCTGATGTAGCCGTTGTTGGTAATCTTCAAATCCTGGAAGTTTACACCCACCGAGAAACCGTAATGCACACGTTTCATGTCGGCATACTGGCGGTTCAAGATTTTGTCGTTATCCTGAGCCACAGCTAAAAATGCCGTCAATAATAGTGCGATGATTGCAATATGTCGGTAATTATGAATACTCATTATAACTTTAATAACGCAATTTTTTTACTCTTATTGCAATTTTTTCACTTTTTGCGTTATTACGAGGCGTTTTTTCAGCTTTGTTGCTATGAAAAAGTAGACTTAATTGTGTTTTATGGTTTTGGTGAGCTGATGCGCTGCCCAAGCGATGATAATGAGTAGAGGGAGTGTGCAGGCAAAACTGTAATCATAAATCATGATGCCATAGTGGCCAAAGAATGGCGCCACTATGTAGCAAAAGATGTTGTTGACGAGTTTTTGCAAGATGTAGATTTCGAAACTGATTTCGCCTAACCAAACTAGAGGACGTATGGTTAATAGTTTGCCCACAATTCCTTCGTTGCCATCAAGTGCTGTGAAAGTTACGATGAGCAATGCCACAGGAATCCACCATAGTGGCGCGTTCCCAAGTCGTAGCGCCAATTGATTGCCGCTGGCATGTAGTGCTATGAATGCTGCGAAAATGAGCAATGCTGCCACCTCGATAGCACTGGCGCTAGCAGGGGAAACGTGTTGTGTCTTTAATGGCGTGCGCATCGTGGCGCCTAACATCATTCCGAGCGTATAGTCGACTAAACGCATAGGGGGAAAGACATGGTAGAAACTGAATAACTTTTCACTTGCAAACAAGTAAAGGGCTGTAACAGCTAGGCATGCTGTTATCATGATTGCCCATGCTACTTTGCGGTTGGTAGTGTTTATGAAACGGAGCAGAAGCGGAGTAGCAATGATTGCAAACAGAAGAGAACTAAGGAACCATGAATGGATACTATAGTTGTAATACACATCTACGTTTGGCACCCACGATTGCAACAGTGCCACATGGAGGGGTAAGTCCCAGCCGTAGTGGAACTTGTGAATCATTACAAGGTCAAGTGCTATCATGGCTGTCAAGGCAAGCCAGTGAAGCGGGAATATGCGCCTTACACGGCGTAGGTAGTACTGTTTAGTAGATTCCAGGCTTTCGTGACGCAAGGCAACAAGAAATCCACTGATAATGAAAAAGAACGTTACTCCAGCAAAGGCCATCTGGTCAAACTCATGCATCGCAAAGTGAAAACACACGATGCACAAGGCAAAGATGCCACGCCAGCTGGTGAGAGTCTTAATCATGTATGAGTTATGAGTTGTGAGTTGTGAGTTATGAGTTATGAGTTGTGAGTTTTCAGTTTGTCTACATTATTGAAGTGTAGTTGTTCTTGCGAGTGAATAGTCCCTTGATTTTGTAGCCTGTATTAATAACTGGTCGCAATAATGTGAATAGGGGAGTGGAGAACAGCAACAGAGGCAAACGCAACAGGTAGCAATTGCGGAATGTGGCGAGCATCAAGGGAAACCATGTTATGAGTAGGATGATAACTGCTGCCACAATCACGGCGATATTGGTGTAGCACAAAGCCACTGCAGCTGCAATGGCTGCAAGCCGTAGCCAGTAAAGCAATGACATCCACGCCTGAGTGCGGAATTGCGCTTTGTATTTCACATGACGGGAGGTGAAATCGCGACGTGACTTTAGTATGCTGAATGCATGCGCCAGGTCGTCGTAATAGGATGTAGTGAAACTTGCTGGCAGTAGTTCGAGCCTCGTGTTTTGTGGAGTTGAAATCTCACTGATGAAAATATCGTCATCTCCCCATTTCATCTCAAGTGACTTAGAGAACCCTTTGTTGTTGAAGAATACTTCTTTACGATAGGCGAGGTTGTCGCTTATTCCACGATAGGGCTTTCCTTTAGCAGCGCTCAAAATCCACTGCATTGCAGTTGTCATCTCGTCGAGAACTCGGTAACTCTTGCTTATGCCACGGTCTTCGTTGTGTGCAAAATGTGAATATCCAAGCACGATGTCGATGCCAGGTCCAAAGTTGCGCATCATTGCCATGAGCCACCGGTCGCTGTGGACTTGGCAATTGGCGTTGGTTGTTAGAATTATGTCGTACTGTGATGCCTTAATGCCAAGCATCACTGCAAGTTTCTTGCGAGAGAGTGAGCGCGTTTGGTCGGGCACAGTGACAATCTTCAGGTGGTCGAAATACACCATCATGTCGCCCACAAGGTCCTTGGTACCATCGAACGAGGCATCATCAACGACGATAACTTCGAATGGGGCAGGGTAGTTCTGTTTCATGATGGTTGGGAGGAACTTGTTGAGCCACTTTTCATCGTTATTGGCAAAAACGATGATCGACACAGATGGTAGGTCATCGTGATTGAGGTAACGGCGGGTGCGCTCCTCATATTTCATGAACTTCAACAGCCTCATGCTGCGGCGGTTATACCACACTACCCACACAAGCGATAGCACTAAAGCTACCCCCAGAAGGCACCATATAATATAATGTATATCTAGCGAAAAAATCATTTACTCTTTTCCAGTATTCTTAAATTCGGCTGCAAAGGTAATCATTTTTTTGTAAGTACTCGCTCAACGCAGCTTTCTTTATGGCTCCACCCAGTCGCCGTTTTCTTTAATGAGGGCGATAAGGCGAGGAATTGCTTCAGCTTCGGGGATGTTTTTCTCGATGCACTCTTTACCTTTGTAAAGGCTGATTTTTCCTACTGCAGCTCCCACGTAGCCATAGTCGGCATCGGCCATCTCGCCGGGGCCGTTCACTACGCACCCCATCACGCCAATCTTGAGGTGGGTGAGGTGTTCGGTGGCCTCTTGCACACGGTGCACGGTGGTTTGGAGGTCAAACATCGTTCGTCCGCAACTTGGGCACGATATGAATTCTGTCTTGGTGGTGCGTAGTCGTGCCGCCTGCAGCGTGGCAAAGGCATATTCCACCACATCGTTTTGATTCTCATAGTCAGGGGCTTCAAGCCATGTGCCATCGCCCAGCCCGTTGAGCAACACTGCACCAAGATCGGCTCCGGCTTTCACTTGCAGCCACTCGCTGTCGATATCAAGATAGGTATTGTGAAGGATGACGGGGCAGTTGATATCAGCATCTATAAGGGCATGAATAAGCGCTTGTTGGCAACCACTCGTGTTCACGTTGTCGGGGGTGATGATGAGTGCTACATTGTCGCAATCTCTTAGAAAGAGTAGTTTCTCAATGGGAGTGCTTGCAGGCACATTGAGCCACTTCACAGGCGCTTCGACACTGGCATTCCAATTCTCGAGCGTGAATAGGGGAGAAGTGTTGTCCTCGCCGTGATAGTTGCTTGCTGGTACTATAAAGTTGTTGCTCTTGTTTAAGGCGCCACTAGCGCTGTAGAAGAAATCAGGACGACGGTTGCTTGTGATTTCTTCAGGCTGGCACGAAGCGATGACTATGGGCATTTTACCTCCCACCAGTCCTGCAATGCTCTTGCCCACACGGCGCTCTGGCATGAGTGGGTTATAATCCTTGCTGAAACTTCCATTGATGTGAGGATGATTCTCACGGCTGGCGATACAGTCGACGAGTTTGTTGGCTACAGGCACTTCGAGTTCGGGGTCTTCACTCAGCGACACGCGTATTGTATCACCCAATCCTTGACTCATCAGTGCACCAATGCCCACAGCGCTTTTGATGCGTCCGTCCTCGCCAAATCCTGCCTCGGTAACACCGAGATGTAGTGGGAAGTGCATGTCCTCGGCATCCATGGCTGCTACAAGGCGTCGCACTGCTTCGACCATAACTACCACGTTAGATGCTTTCATCGATATTACCACATCCATGAATTTCTGCTCAACAAACACTCGCAAATATTCCATCACACTCTCAACCATGCCGGCTGCAGTGTTGCCGTAGCGGCTCATGATGCGATCACTCAGCGAGCCATGATTCACACCCAGGCGCACTGCTGTGCCGTGCTCCCGGCACAGATTGATGAAGGGTACAAGTTTGTCGTGGATGCGTTGCAGCTCGGCTTGATATTCCTCGTCGGTATAGGTAAGATTCTTGAATTGGCGTGCGGGATCAACGAAATTGCCTGGATTGATGCGTACCTTGTCGGTTACCTGTGCTGCCGCCATTGCCGCACGTGGGTTGAAGTGAATATCGGCAACCAATGGAACCTTGCAGCCACGTTGGCGCACCTGCTGTCGTATAACGCCCAAGTTCTCGGCTTCTCGCACCCCTTGAGTGGTGAGACGAACATAATGCGCACCTGCATTGGCGATGCGCATTATCTGCTCCACGCTAGCCTCAATATCATTGGTTGAGGTGTTGGTCATCGACTGCACCCTGATGGGATAGTCACTTCCCAGGGGCGTGTTGCCTATATTAACTGTGATTGTTTTCCGTCGTTGATAGTTGAACATTTTTATATTTATTACATTAAAGTGATCTAGCCCACCTGGACCCCTTAGAATAATTTAATATCTTAACCAAACAACCGCATCATAAGCGATACACACACAACTCCGTTGACAAATCCTGCCACAACTTGCATGAAGTTGTGACGCTTCAGGAGCATGCGTGCTGAACCTAAAGCGCCGCACAATCCTATTGCTGCGAAGATGAAAAACAGCATCCACACAGGACTGATGACTTCGAGGTCCATAGCATCGAGCTGCCACAGCAAGGCCAGGACGCCACCCATACCTGCCATGTGAGCACTGATTTTCCACTTGATGTTGACAATGGTCGAAATTAGGCAGGCGAGTGCTCCACCGGCTGCAAACATCACCAGCCATCGTGGCTCGTGGGTATAGGAAAGGAACCAAACTGCTCCTAAATAATAGACGGTTGCAGTGATGTAAGGAATAAGGCGATCTTGCCGCTTAATCATTCGCTTGTCCTTGATGAGTTTGAAGTTGTGAAGCACGGCAATTGTTACCATGGGAAGAACGCAGGTGATGCCGAAGATGATGAGCAGCAAGTTGATGCGTGAACCCGTGGTGTCGAGAACCTTTGGCGAGATGCTCAATGCCATGAACATTCCGTAGGTGGGTGTGAGCAATGGACTAAGCACAGTTGATATGAACCGTGCTGTCTCATCGAGAACTCTTATTCTTGCCAGTCGTGATGCCATGCGATGGTTAAGTAGTAAGTTATGGGTGATTTTATTCTGTGCTGCCTCTCAACTAGTTAGTGCGAAGTGTCTTGCGTTGTCGCGCAACGGGAATCTTCATGCTGTCGCGGTATTTTGCTACAGTTCGTCGCTTTATATCATATCCCTTGCGTTGCAGCTCCTCGCATAGTTTGTCGTCGCTCAGCGGTTTTGTCTTGTCTTCATTGTCGACCATGTCTTTGATAATCTCTTTGATAGCCGTGGCCGAGGCATCGTTATCGTTGACTTTCTTAACAAAGAAGTACTTCACAGGAAATATGCCCCAATTGGTGTCGACATATTTGTTTTGTTGGGCACGCGAGATGGTCGAGGTGTCATAGCCTGTCTCATCGGCGATATCCTTGAGTACTAATGGCTTGAGTGACTGTGTGTCGCCAGTGATGAAGAACTCTTGCTGACGCAACATTATAGTTTTCATTATTTTGTAAAGTTTCTCCTGACGTTGCTTGAGCAGCATGATGAAATTAGAGGCATTTTCATATTGGCGCTTAATAGTCAATTCCTCATCGCCCATCTTTGCGTTCTGGCCTTTGAGTTTCGCCAGTCGCTGGTATTCAATCTCGTAGCTTTCTGAAATTTGTAATTCGGGAATATCGTTAACGACAGTGAGTTGTAGCTTGTTATCGTCGGTGGTGATTACAAAGTTGGGGGTGATGTGGCTTGCGTTGGCCATTCTTTCACCACTGCTGAACAAGTTCCCTGGTCTTGGGTTAGTGCGCTTAATTATCTTGTCGGCCTCGTTGAATGCAGCCTCATCTATGTTGAGAGCATTCAAGATTTTGTCGTAGTGATGTCGCTCGTAGGCTTCAAAATGCTTGTCGACGATAGCGTGGGCAAGTTGAGCGGCCTCTATATCGACACCTTTCATGTCCTCGATTTGAAGCAGTATGCACTCGCGAGTGTTGGTCGCGCCAATGCCTGCCGGTTCCAGATCTTGAATAACCTCAAGCACCTCCTGTACCTCTTGTGGCGCAACAAACTCATTCTCTCTTGAGATGATGTCACCGCAAATTGATGTGATGGGCCTGCGCATGAGTCCGTCATCATCAATTTCACCTACTATGTACTCGGCGATGAGCATCTGTCGCTCGGTAAGGTCACGCTCATGCACTTGGTTCATAAGAACTTCATACATCGAGGCCTCGTTTACCACTGGTGGGCGATACACGTCGTCGTTAGCTCGTTTTTTGCGTGATGCTATCAAGGCAAACCCGTCGTCGAACGTGTCGGCCGTGTTGTCGTCATCGTTTTGGGTGTAGGGCGACTCAAATGGGTCGTCATTACCTTGACCCACCTCGGCTGTGGTGTCGTCGTCACCTTCATCGTTGTTGTCGCCGAAGTCGTCGATGTTATCGCTAGCTTCACTAGCCTCTTCCAATGCCGGGTTATCGTTAAGCTCGGCGTCGATGCGCTCCTTGATGCCCTCATCGTTCATCTCGATGAGCTCACCTAGCAGCATCTGGTTAAGAGTGGCACGTTGAGTCTGAATCTGCTCCTGGCTCAGCTTTTGTATCTGTTGAAAACTGTCTTTTTCGCTCATATCACATTTGTCTTGTCAATGAAATACAAAGGTAATGCTTAATTTTATTCTAAACAACTCACAAACATTTTTTTTGAAAAAAAGTTTGAGCGAAGAAAATGGAAAATAGTTATTAGTTGTTAGTGAGAGAGGGAGAGGAGAGAGGAGAGAGGGAAGAGCAGTTTATGGACTCACTTGACTCACTTGACTCACTTGACTCACCAGACTCGGTTACGGATTGTAAGCTAATTTTCCGATGAGTGGGGCTGAGTGGGACACTTTTTTGTTTTTTTTATTTTGTGTTTTGAGAGTTTGTGGTCATGATTGCCAATTTTGGTTTTAGATATTAAGGGATTTGGGTTATTATACTTGACGCTTGATAGTGGGCGGGACAGAGAACAATGGTTGCAAATTGTAAGTAGTGCTTCGCGCTTGGGGAGTGTGGGACAAAAATGTTTATTTTTTTCGAGGTTATCCATAGTCTATATATTATTAAATGAACATGTGTGCGCAAATGTAATAACATGGACTGACAGAGACAACATTAAAAAAAGACAGTATAAATAAAAGTGGGGCTGCCAGTTGTGCGAATAGAAATTGTTGCATTAATAAAAAAACAAAAATATGTTGTCATTAATTGTTGTAGCAATCAAAAAGTGTTATCTTTGCAGTTTGTAAACACGGCAAATTGTCGGGCAGAAGATTATGGAAACTCAAAAGAACGTATTCATAAAAAGCGCTGAACTTGGCGTGCCATTTGGCGCCATGCTGCTGGTGGCATCGGTGGCTATGCTCTTTGGCGACAAAGTGCCATTGTTGTCATCGTTGACGCTGATAGTGGCACTGGTGGCACCATTTGTGCTGTACATATTCCAGCGCAAGCGCTATGTGCAGAGCAATGGCTTCGCCCCTTTCAGTGAATTGTGGACTCTTGGCATCTTCACAACAATAGGCGGTGCGATGATATGCGGTCTTGTGACATATGGGCTCATCATATATCTGCGTCCCGACTTTGTGTATGAGCAGGCTCAGCTTGTGGTTGATAACTACAAACAATTGCCCAATGGCGTAGGTGATGAGTTTGCCGATGTTTTGCAAAAAGCCATCAAGGCCAATATGCTTCCCACGCCATTCGACTTCTGTGTTCAGATGTTTTGGCTAACATCGAGTCTTGGGTGCGTGGGTGGTGCTATCACTGCATTGATTGCCAGTAAAATGCCCTTGAAGCAAAAAGAATCAAATAATCAGTTGTAACGAATAAATAACAAGATATGGATATTTCGGTTGTAGTACCACTTTATAATGAAGCGGAGTCGTTGCCCGAGTTGGCGGCTTGGATAGAGCGTGTGATGGATGAGCACGGTTTTACCTACGAGGTGCTGATGATTAATGACGGCAGCACCGACGACTCCTGGCATGTGATTAAAGAACTGAGTGAGAAGAACCCCTGCATTAAGGGTGTGTGCTTCCGTCGCAACTATGGTAAGTCACCGGCTCTATACACTGGCTTTGAACGTGTGCAGGGCGACGTGGTAATCACCATGGATGCCGATCTTCAAGATTCTCCCGATGAGATTCCTGAATTATATCGCATGATAACTGAAGACGGATATGACCTGGTGAGTGGATGGAAGCAGAAACGCTATGACCCACTGTCGAAGACTATTCCCACTAAACTATTCAACGCCACTGCTCGTAAGGTGAGCGGTATCAAGAACCTGCACGACTTTAACTGCGGTCTAAAGGCTTATCGTCGTGATGTGGTGAAACACATCGAGGTTTATGGCGACATGCATCGCTACATCCCATATCTGGCCAAAAATGCCGGTTTCGACAAGATAGGCGAGAAGGTGGTGCACCACCAAGCCCGCAAGTATGGCAAGTCAAAGTTTGGTCTTGACCGCTTTGTGAATGGTTATCTCGACTTGATGACACTGTGGTTCCAGTCGAAGTTTGGTGTCAAGCCAATGCACTTTTTTGGTCTGCTTGGTAGCTTGATGTTCTTCATTGGTCTTATTGCCGTGATTGCCGTGGGCGTCATCAAGCTCTACAATATGTATGCCGGCAACCATTATATTCTGGTTACCGATTCTCCTTACTTCTATCTCGCCCTCACGTGCATGATTTTGGGAACCCAGTTGTTCCTGACAGGCTTTTTGGGGGAACTTATAGCCCGCAATTCGGCAGGTCGTAACCATTATGAGATAGAGGAGGAGATAAAGTAGGAAGTAGGAAGTAAGAAGTAGGAAGTAAGAAGTAGGAAGTAAAAAGTAGGAAGTAAAAAGTAAGAAGTAGGAAGTAAAAAGTGAGATGAGATTAGGCAGGAAATATGGAGCATTGGTGGCGATGGTGGCTGTTGTCGCTGTAGTGGCTGTGACTTCATGCAGTAACGACAATTGCATGGGTAACAGCTCGGGCATTCCGCTTGCAGCATTTATGGAGGGCAATAACAAAGTGACGTTGACCAGCCTCACGGTATACGGTATTGGTGCGCCCAACGATAGTGCCATCATTCGTAACAGCAGCGCAAGCCAAGTGTATATGCCATTGCGCATCACTGAAACCACGTGCAGCTATGTGCTAGACTACAACGGTACTGAAGTGGGTAACGACACTATTACATTTAACTACGAAATAATCCCTTACTTTGAGTCGCGCGAATGTGGCGCAATGTATAACTTCAATATCACATCGTGGGAGTATACGCAGAATGCTATCGACTCGGTGGCAATCCCCAACCCAATGATTACAAATAGTGATGTGGTGACTATCAACATTTACATGCAATGACGACAGCGAGACTACATAGGATTGTGATGTGCCTGATTGCATTGATACTGGCGCTGCCGCTGTTGGCTCAGGAACAGCATGACAGAAAGGTTACTCCCGTAAAACCAGCAACCAATAAGGTGCTTACCCCTCCGAAAGGAACCGACGAAAAAATAATCCAGCAGTATCTCACTGGTGACACTGCACAAGCCCGAGCACAGGAGCGTAAAGACTCGCTGGCACGCATCTATCCGCACTATCCCAAGTTGACTGAGCTGTCGCTTGGATTGAACTTTGGTGATTTGTTGATGATGGCTTTTGGGCAGAAGTACACATCAATTGATTTAAGTGCCACACTCAACATGTGGAACCGCTTCCAACCAGTGCTGGTTGTGGGTTTGGGACGAGCAAAGGATACACCTCAGGACATGAACTTTACCTATACAGGTAAGCTTTCGCCCTATTTTAAATTGGGAGCCAACTACAATTTCCTGTTCAAGAACGAGCCAAGATATCAGCTCTATGCCGGCGTGAGACTAGGTTACACCACATTTAAGTACGACATTACTGATGTGAATATCAACAATCCTTATTGGGGCGAAACCGGCATCAATTATGAAATGCGTGGAGTGAACTCAAATGCCTTGTGGGGTGAGTTCCTGGCTGGATTGAAAGTGGGCCTTTTCAGCAATTTCGCCTTGGGTTGGGAAGTGAAATTTCATGGCATGTTTAAGGAAAAGAAGAATGGCAATGGAAAGCCTTGGTACATTCCAGGCTATGGCACTCGAAATGGCAATTGGGCCTTTGGCATCTCGCTATATTACACTATCCCATTAAATCACGACCGCTGGCCTGTGAAAGATGATAAGAAAGGCAATGTTAAGAAGGGCAACTAGTACACAACCAATTGCCCCCTCCAGTTAGATAAATCCCTAAATTTTCAGCATTACTGCAGGCTTGCTAAAGCTTGCTCATATTCGAGCACCAGTCGTTGCATAACGGTTGCAACGGGTTCGATGTCATTGCCCTTAAGCAGTGATGCAGCCTGACCAATCTCTAGCTCTCCATTCTCGATGTCACCTTCAAAGATACCGGCTTTGGTCTTGCCAATGCCAATGATGTCGAGCAATTCCTCGCCGCTAGCACCACGATTCTCGGCTTCCTCGATGGAGTCGTAAAACCCTCCTTTTACCAGTCGGGTAGGAGAGAGCTTGCGCAACAGCAGCTTGGTGTCGCCCTCGTTGAGGTCGAGGCAGCGACGCTTGAAAGCCTCATGAGCACCACTCTCTTGAGTGAGCGCAAACAGAGTGCCAATCTGCACCCCTTCGGCCCCGAGAACACGTGTCGCAAGAATCGCTTCGCCACTGGTGATGCCTCCCGCAGCAATAAGAGGCAGCTTGGTTGCCCGTCGTGCAGCGGGAATCAAGCATAAAGTTGTGGTTTCTTCCTTACCATTGTGGCCTCCAGCCTCAAAACCCTCGGCAACCACTGCGTCGACTCCCGCTTCTTCGCACTTGCGGGCAAACGTTGATGATGCCACCACATGAGCGACCTTGATGCCACGCTCGTGTAGCCAAGCTGTCCACTTCTTGGGGCTTCCGGCACTAGTGAAGACTACAGGCACATGCTCCTGTGCAATCACTTCCATTATCTCGGCTACATTGGGTTTCATGAGTGGCACGTTCACGCCAAAGGGCTTGCCCTCTTCCTGTGTGGCCTCACGACACTGGGTGATGTGCTCGCGCAGCACTTCGGGTGTCATCGAGCCTGCGCCAATGAGTCCCAGACCACCAGCGTTGCTCACTGCCGCTGCGAGTTTCCATCCACTGCACCACACCATGCCGCCTGCAATGATGGGATATTCAATTCCAAAAAGTTCGGTTATTCTACTGTTCATAGTTTTATAGTATTGTTTTTTCAAGACTTCAAAGATACGCACTTTTTTTGAATTTATGTATTTCGTAAGATGGTTTTTGTTGATATTGTTTTGGTATTTTTTGCCGATATTGAAGAATAGTACTACTTTTGTGGACTTTTTTAAAAAACAGATGAATGACCAAGCTCGACGAGAACCGATTATACTGGATTGACGCAATAAGATCGTTTGCATGCCTATGCGTGCTGTTAACTCACTCGGTAATACCAGGTGGCACACGTGGCAGTGAAATCATTGCACCCATGCAATATTTCGCAGTTGCAGGTGCATCGGTGCTGTTCTTTATGATATCAGGAGCATTGGTGTTTTATAAGCCCAAACCTTTTGTTCCTTTCGTGAAACGTCGACTGGCAAAGATTTTCTTGCCGATGGTTATTTGGACTGTTGTCACTCTGATTATTAACTGCCTAACTCATGGCATAGAATGGTCTCAATTGCCTAATGCGCTGATGCTTATCCCATTCACGCCTCAATTTGGTACCTACTGGTTTATTTATGTAATCTTTGGCATTTACTTGCTCACTCCAATGGTTGCAACCTGGCTTGAGAAATGTAGTCGCACTGATGTGGGCATCTTGCTGCTGATTGGGTGTGTGGCAATGACGATACCATATTTGCGCATTATCGACAAAGATTTCTCAAAAGCTTTGTATACCGAGACAGGTTCACTTTACTATTTTGTTGGTTACTTGTGGATTTGCTTGATGGGATACTACATACGTCGATATGTCAATATCCCCAAGTTCAAATGGTGGCACGTCTTGATTTTCTTGTTTGTGATAGCATTGCCATTATTGCTGCGAATGATGGGAGAACCTTCGGCTCTGATTACGAAACGCACTAACATTAACGTGGTGTTGCTGTGTGCTTGCTATTTCATTATAATCAAGCACATCAAGTTGGGTGACCGAATGAAGAGAGTGGTTTATGTTTTTGCCCAACACAGTTTTGGCATCTACTTAGTGCACAAACAAATCATTAATTACATTCTAACTCCTATCGTAAATAGTCTGGACTTGAGCTATACTGTATCGATTCCATTTGTGTTTCTTTCTAGTTTGATAATTAGCTATATCGTAGTTCATCTAATATCGAAACTTCCTTACAGCCAGTATCTTATCGCCTATAACTCATGATGTGATAAGTTT
Source organism: uncultured Bacteroidales bacterium (assembly GCA_902762385.1). Classification (GTDB taxonomy): domain Bacteria; phylum Bacteroidota; class Bacteroidia; order Bacteroidales; family Muribaculaceae; genus Sodaliphilus. The sequence continues at coordinate 81,153 of CACWNQ010000007.1, forward strand.
CGGCTAAGGCTCTATATTTTTCTTTTTTTATGCTGGTGGCTATTGGTTAGTCATCAGTACTAGTTGTTTTCAAAAAAAAGGAAAATTAATTTTGTTTGTGTTGTATGGGCAGTATTTTAGCCCACATCCCCTTTAATTTTGCAGTGTAAAAATAATCGAAGCACTGTAAGGTGCCTTAAAAACGGAGGACATTATTATGAGCAACACAAGAACATCATTATCGACAAGCGATCAGATTTTTGCCACTCTTGAGGTGGGTGGCAAGGTAATGGCAAGCGTGAGCAAGAGCAACTTCTCAAGCGTTGATGACATCGTACGCTTTATCTACTCGATGGCAGGACGATTCATGGGACTTGCACGCTTGAGCATTCGCAATAAGACTCAGGGCTGGACTATGAACTTGGCTTTGGCGTCACGACAGAACCAACCACGCCCTGCCTATTCTGCTGCGCTTCCCAGCCAGTATCGCCAAGCATCGTTGTTTGCCTGAAGAAGAACTCACCTTATCTAATACACTGAAAACAAACTGCATTGACATTACTCGTTTTTATTTGTTTGACTTCATTCAACCCAAAATCGGTCATTAGGCCGACGACAGGTTATTTTTGGGGTCTTTTATGTCACAACAGTTTTATTTTGGCATCTTGTTGCAGATATTGTCTTGTCATAGCCCGCTATGTCTTCGACAATATCTTCACAACCTACACAAAATAAATTCTGTTCTCACATAAATCCTAATGATCGATTCGGGTTAAAGCCCATAATAAATGGGATAAAAAGAAAATCCTCCATGTGAATGGCGGATTTTTCTTTTTTTTGGTCAAAAGAGGCTTGCTGCTTCTCTACTTTTGGTGCCGGATAGTGGCTACAATGTATTCGGAGCGAGTGCCGATGCGATATTTGCCACCCCAGATGCCGATTCCAGAGCTCACATAGTAGCGTGTGTTCCCTATTTGACATGGTCCCCAAGCATTCTCATACATAGAGTGCACGAGCATGCTAATGGGCCACACTTGACCCTCATGGGTGTGACCGCTAAACTGGAAGTCGACACCGTTTTTCTGCGACTCCTCAAGTTTGTAGGGCTGGTGGTCGAGAAGGATGATGAACTTGTCCTTGTTAATTCCATTCAGCAATTGCTCAGTGCTCATGCGATTGTGATTTGCTCGATCGTCACGGCCAACGATTACCAAGTCGCCCACTTCGAGAGTTGTGTCACGCAGTAAAGTGATGCCTGCGCGCTTGTAGAAGTCGAGCGAACGGTCGATGCCTGAGATATACTCGTGGTTACCTAGGCATGCCACCACGGGTGCTTTCAGCTGGTGAAAATCGGCCGCCATGTCTTCCTCGAGCAGTGGTCTGACATAGCCATCGATTATGTCGCCGGCCACAAGGATGAGATCGGGTTTCTCTTCGTTGATTATTTTCACCCATCGTTGCCACTCGGCCTTGCGGTTATGGTAACCTAAATGCAGGTCGCTGAGCATAACCACTTTAGTGGGTTTGGAAATATGTTTTGTAGTAGTTAAATCAATTGGCTCACGCACCTTGTTGTGGTAGTGAATGTTGCCATAGATGAGTAATCCCGCTAAGATTGCGGTAATGGTGCCAGCCGTCCAAGGATTGTTGTGCAACCACTCCTTTGGTACCAAGTGTAGAAGCCGCCCCAGGTCGAGCACAACGAAGCCGATGAGCAGATACAGGAAAACGATGAGCCATGAAGTGCTCACGTCGTAGGCGACCGATGCCAGATTAAGTGGCATCCTGTCGAAAGCACCAAAGATGCCAATGAACATCATGGTCAGTGCTGCAACCATGAGCACCACCACCGTCCACTTTGCCCAAGTGGGGAAAGGTAGGACTTGATACACATGCCACAGCACATAGACTTGTGCGAGCAGTGCCACTATGGGGATTATGAAAAAACCAATCTTCATAGAGTTGAAATATAGTAGAATAAAGCGCAAAATTAGTGATTTTAATTTTTATTCACGTCATGATAGTTATTTTTTCAATTTAATTCATTATTTTTGTCAAAATTTTTTATACTACTTTTATGATAAACATTAGAACTCTTTTATTAGGAATAATAACTATTATGGCTAGTTTTTCAATCGCGGCTGAAGTGCTTCCTACTCCACAGACAACAGGAGGCAAGCCACTTATGCAAGTGATGAGTGAGCGCAAGTCGAGTCGTGACTATCAAGAGAATCAAACAATAACAAAGCAAGACCTGAGCAACATGCTTTGGGCTGCATGGGGTGTAACTCATGAAGGCAAGCGCACTATAGCTACAGCTATGAACCGTCAGGAACTGGTGCTCTATGTTGTGACTGCTACCGAGGTGAGCCGATATAATCCTGATGCCAATACCCTCACAGTGATAAACACAGGTGACTTCAGGAAGCTTACCACATTGCAGGATTTTGCAGCCATCGCTCCAATCAACATTGTTCTTGCGGTTGACACTAGCAAGCAAGAGCGTGCTGAGTTTATTGGTTATACCGCTGGCGCTGCCTCTCAAAACATTTATCTTTACTGTGCTCAAGCAGGGTTGAAGACTGTGGTTCGCGCAGGCTTTGATCGCGAGAATTTGCCCGCTGCGCTTAAGCTGCCTAGCAATGAGCGCATACTCTTTGTGCAGACCGTGGGCAAATAAACAAAAAGACCGTAATAATCATGTGCTTAAGGAAATACCAGGTTGTCGTTGTGCTACTAATAGCTGCAACGGCAATGGTAATGCAGTCATGTAAGGAGGAAAAGCACTATCACGATTACTTCGACAAGAGTCAGCTCAAATACATTGCAAAACTGGGCAATAAACCTAAATTAGAGGATAATCACCTGCAAGGTGACACAGCATGGGTTGACAATGACAGCCTTCATCGCATTGCTACAAGTCCCCTTCCTGGCAGTTTTGAAGACCTCTTCATGGATTATAACGATGTACAGATACCTCACGCAACCAACAATGGAATAGAACCTATTGAAAATCTTCATGATGCATATCACCTGCGACAGCCGTTGGTGAAGATTGCTACTTGTGAGGCTTATTATCTCGACTCGTTAACACATTCAATGCCTTATTTAGTGCCCAAGGCAGCATTGGTGCTAGAGGAGATTGGTTGTGCATTTGCCGACTCGGTGAAGGCCCGTGGAGGCAGTGCTTATAGAATTGTGGTAACCAGCTGCACTCGATCACAGTACACTGTGAGCAAGTTGCTCAAGGTTAACCAGAATGCATCGTCTCGCTCATGCCATATGTTTGGCACGACCTTCGACTTGAGTTGGGTTCATTTTGAGCCTTATGAAAATAACTATCGCATTAACACTGAGGACTTGAAGAATGTGCTTGGCCATGTGCTTCTTGACTTCAAGAACAAAAAACGCTGCACCGTGCTTTATGAAAAAGGACAGTGCTGCTTTCATATGACAGTAATATAACTTATCTATCATAAACCCTAATAACAAATGACTGAACAAACTGCTATTGCCAACTACTTGAAATATACTGGCAAGAAATCGTTCAACTTTACAACAGCACTCATCGATATGGACGGAGTGCTCTTTGACTCAATGAAGAATCACACCCGTGCCTGGGTGAAACTAATGAAAAAGAACGGCATCAAGTGTACACGCGATGAGTTCTACATGTATGAGGGAATGACTGGCCGCGACATCATTAAAATGAAATTTAAGAATGGCGCAGGCAAGAATGTCACCGATGATGAGGCACAAGCCCTTTATAAGGTTAAGACCCGCTATTTCACCGAGCTAGGAGAAGTGGAAGTGATTGAAGGAACACTTCAAGTGCTTCAGGCTCTCAAGAAGGCTGGCATCAAGTGTGTGCTGGTGACCGGATCGGGCACTCAGTCGATGCTTAATCGCATTGACACTGATTACCCCGATATATTTGACGAGCAGCGTGTGACTGCAGCTGATGTTAAACGTGGCAAGCCAAACCCAGAACCTTACTTGAAGGCTATGGCAAAAGTAGGAGTGCAGCCTAACGAATGCATGGTTCTTGAGAATGCTCCGCTAGGAGTTCAGTCGGGCCATACGGCTGGTTGCTTCACGGTTGGCGTGACTACAGGTCCCATAGCTGAGAAAGACATGTATAAGGCTGGCGCCGATATGGTATATGGTGATATGGCGTCGCTTGAAGCTGCTCTTCCAGCACTTATGGAGGCCTTCAAAACGAAACAATGATATCGAATTTGATATATAGCAATGATGTAGATGCCACCCTCAATGCAATTGTTGGGGGTGGCAATTACAACCTTGTGGTTGTGCTCGTTGATGAGAACACTCGCCAACTGGTGCTGCCTAGGCTGCCAATTCTTAATAACACGCAAATCATTGAAATCCAAAGTGGGGATGAGAACAAAAACCTCACGACACTTAAGAGTGTTTGGCAACAACTGGAAAATTTGGGTGCTACACGGCAATCATTGTTGGTGAACCTGGGTGGGGGAGTGGTAACCGACTTGGGTGGAATGGCAGCTGCTACATTCAAGCGAGGAATTCACTTCGTGAACGTTCCCACTACATTGCTTGCTGCCGTAGATGCTGCAGTTGGTGGAAAGACAGGCATTAACTTCATGGGGTTGAAGAACGAGATTGGAGTATTTGCTTGTGCAGAGGATGTGATAGTGAGCACATGTTTTTTCGACACATTGCCACCCGAGGAACTCAAGTCGGGCTTTGCCGAGATGCTGAAGCATGGCATGCTGAGCACTCATGAAGAGTTCTTGCAGTTGCTTGAAACCGATTTTGACAACATTGATTTTGAAAATCTGCTAAAGATTTTGCAGTCATCGATACAGGTCAAGCAACGCATTGTTGAGGAAGATCCTACAGAGAAAGGCCTCAGGAAGACATTAAATCTTGGCCACACTGTGGGTCATGCCTTTGAAATGAAAGCTCTTGACGACAGTAAACCTGTGTCTCATGGTTATGCAGTGGCATGGGGTCTGGTGATTGAGACAGTGCTTTCGCATATGATCAAAGGCTTTCCGAGTGCCGACTTATACTCATTGGCTAACTTCGTGCGCACCAACTATGGCTCATTTAAAATCACCTGTGATGACTATGACTATCTTATTGGGATTATGCGCCACGACAAGAAAAGCTACAATGGGGAGATAAACTGCACCCTGCTGAAGGCCTGTGGCGAACCTCTTATCGATAACACTATAAGTGATGATGATATAAAGGCAGCACTCGACATTTATCGAGACTTAATGGGGATTTGATACACAATGAGATTTGTCAAATGAAATATATTAACTATTAAATACTAGCATTATGGCACACACCTGCGAAAACTGTAAATTCAGAGCTCATTACGACAAGAAACCAAATTCGTTGTTAGGACGCTTTTGGCGCTGGCACATCAACTTCTGCCCTGGTTGGAAAGGCTACTTCACCAGTCAAAGCGAGGAGAAAAAGTCAGAATTGCGCGAGAAGTATAACTTCACGAAGTATTGATTGGTTGCATGACAAACCTTATCAATCCAAAGAACTAATTCAAAATAGAATAACAATGAAGAGAATTGTCAAGACACTGACCTTAATGCTAGTTATAGCAATAGCATCACTAATTCTTCATCCTTTCCTTTGGATTGGAATTGTCTTTAGTGGTTGGTTTGACTCTGAGACAATTCTTATGATGTGTACTTTTTTATGCATCTATATTATTGTGGGAGGTTTTGTACTCTATCTATGCAGAAACATGTCGTGGCAGAAGCAGGCTTTATCTATTTTCCTTAGTATAAATGTTGTAATGATTATTGCAGTGTTATTATATTGCAGCTTTTATATCAATGATGGGATGACAGGATTAATGTTTCTAACTATGGGCATTGTTAATGTTATCCTTTCGGTAATACCAATCAGTTTAGGATGCTATTTAATCAACAAGAGTCACTCATCACAAGAATTGACCAAAATCCCAAATATTGATTAAGAACAAAAACATAAAATAATTATGAAGAAAATTTTAACTTTTGCTATTTTAGCTGTTTTGGCACTGGGTGCTAATGCACAGCTCAAGAAAGTGTATAACGACGACATTGACCCGATGGAGCAGATTGACAATGCTATTGTTCAGGCTAATGAGCAGGGCAAGTTTGTCATTTGCCAGGTGGGAGGCAACTGGTGCCCATGGTGCCTGCGCTTTGCTGATTTTATAACTAAAGATGAGGAGATTGCAAAGCTTGTGGACGACAACTTTGTTTATATTCACGTGAGCTACAATCCTCGCAACTTAAGCAATGAAACCCGCGACAAGGCTATGCTAAAGCGCTTGGGCAATCCTGGTCGATTTGGATATCCTGTGTTTGTGGTGCTCAATCAAGATGGTAATGTAATTCACATTCAGGACTCTAGTTTCCTTGAGGAAGGCAAAGGCTACAACAAGGAGAAAGTGTTACGTTTCTTCAAGGCTTGGACTCCCAAAGCCGTTAACGCACAATGATGGTTGATATAGAGGAACTATTGTCAAAGCCCTATTGGATTGTCGACATCTTGCCCAAGCAGGTGCCGGCCAATTCTGGCGGGCAGTATTTTACCATTGAGAAATATTTCCTCAAGTCGCCTCATGTAGATGCCATTTATCGCAAGTTTGCCGGTGTGCTCTTGAAGCTCAATTGTTACGTTGATTTAGCTGTGTTTAAGGTTGAAGATGAGTCATGGGTGGAGAACCCTGCTCCCGACAACTTGGAGCGACTAGTGCTTGAACGCAAACCGTTATTTGTGGTCTTAAAGCAATCCCAAACCATGCTCTCCATCACAGGTGATGATCACAATATGACCCTCTATGGTGCTGATGAGGAAACGTTGCAGCTCATTAGCAGCATTGCCTCGGCCGAAGGCTTGAGCGTTTGGAAACCATGAATGTGAAGGACTATTTCATAGGCGTTTTTCGTAAGTTGAAACATTGGCTGCAATCGCTATCGTTCAGAACAGGTGTGATTGTATTGCTTTGTTGCATACCTTTCTACATCTTGTCATTCGCTCAGATGCTGTTGCCCATTAGTGTCACTGCAAAAGGTGTATTATGGACAATTCTTTTCGGGCTAGCAAAGACCTTCCAATATGGAGGTCTGACAATTCTCGGCATTGAGGGATACAAACGATTAAAAAACAAATTCAGAAAGAAGCGTGAGCGGTGACGGCACCTTCACCATGAAGGACTATGACCAAATAATCGCCGAGCTCCGCTCACATTGGGACAACATGCCTAAGCTTCATGAATAATGATATAACTAATTGATTCACAATAATTTCACTAAACGAAACTTAACTATGAACATTCTTATTTTACAAGGCTCGCCACGAGCAAATGGCAGCACAGCTTGGATGGCCGAGGAGTGCAAGAAGGCTGCCGAGGCAGCAGGTCACAACGTAGCATTGGTTAATGTAGCCCGCAAGAATATTGCAGGCTGCTTAGCCTGTGAGTATTGCCATGGTAAGGGAAATGGCGCTTGCATCCAGCAGGATGATATGCAGGAGCTTTATCCAATGATGAACGAGGCAGATGTTCTGGTTCTCGCCGCACCCATCTATTATTTTACATTGTGCGCACAGATTCAGGCTCCAATTCAGCGCATGTACTGCGTGAACAATCCTGCCAAAGTTAAGAAGATGGCCTTGCTCATGTCGAGCTATTCGCCAGGCGTGTATGACGGTGCAACAGCCGAGTATCGCGACATTTGCAACTACTGGAACGCTGAGGATTGCGGCATCGTCACTGCCAAGAACGACGAGCAGAAGACCGACGCCATCAAGCAGAAGATTGCTGACCTTATTGCAAATTTCTAGTACTGCCAAACAAGCCTATGACAATACAAGAATTCAGAGATTTCATGTCCACTGGCGAACCAATTGATGGCGGTTCGCCAGTGCATGCCACATTTCACAAGCTCTCACAGGAAGCGCTGAAAATCACAGCCGAGATTAACGGTCGATATCACACTCCCGAGGAGTTGCACTCGCTGCTCGAGAAACTCTTTGGGCGTGAGGTGCCCAAGAGTGTGGGCATGTTTCCGCCTTTCCACACCGACTGTGGCAAGAACACTGTCCTGGGCGAACGGGTGTTTATAAACATGGGATGTAAGTTCCAAGATCAAGGTGGAATCACAATTGAAGAAGGTGCCTTGATTGGTCACAACGTGGTGCTAGCCACACTCAATCACTATCTAGACCCCGAGAAGCGTGGAGGCATGACCCATGCTCCCATCCACATTGGTAAGAATGTGTGGATAGGCGCTAATGCCACTGTGCTTGCTGGAGTGACGATAGGCGATGGCGCTATAGTCGCTGCTGGTGCAGTAGTGACAAAGGACGTTGAACCCAATACTATTGTGGGCGGAATACCAGCTAAAGTTATAAAGAGAATTGAGACATGAACATCGAGGAGTTTCGTGACTACTGTCTCTCACTGCCTAGCGTGACCGAGGCTACTCCTTTCGAGAAGTTCTCGAGAGGCAGGTTCACGATTCTTGTGTTCTATGTAAATGGACACATGTTCTGCTACTTCAACATTGATGATTTCAGATTTATAACCATAAAGTGCGACCCAGAGCAAATGGCTGAGCTCAAAGAGCGTTATCAAGCCATTGGTGAACCTTTCAACGGCGACAAGCGCTATTGGATAAGCGTGGATGTGAACAGTGATGTTGACGATGATACCTTAAGGATGCTTGTGCACCAGTCCTATGAACTAGTAAAGAATAAGCATTCTAAGAAATAATAGTTTTTCTTGTTATGGAAGTGACTAATTTGTTGAGTTTTAAAGATAGGAACGAACTGCGGCAGTGGCTTGAGGAGAATCATTCCATGGTACGCGAGTGCTGGGTTGTGTCCTACCGCAAAAAACAGCCAGAATGGGACGCATTGCTCTATCAAGAGATTGTAGAGGAGGCATTGTGCTTTGGTTGGATCGATTCTACTTGCAAGAAACTTCCTGATGGTCGCTTGGTTCAAAGGCTTTCACCACGTAGCAAGCGCAGCCACTGGACTGAACTGAATAAGCAACGCTGTTACGACCTTGAGCGTCGTGGCCTCATGACTCCTGCAGGCCTTGCCGCCATACCAAAAGATAATCATTAACCCTAAACATAATTTCTCATGAAAGATATAAAAGAATTTATTGAAAACTACCGTGAAGCATTTGGTGAGACTGCTCAACTGCCACTGATTTTTGGGTACAGCGACATTGCCATTGCCGAAACCAAGAAAATAGGCGGCTGCTTCTTTAAAGGACTTCAAGAAGCGCGCGAAGGAAATGGTGTGAGTTTGAGCACCGACGTGATTGGGTGTGGAGGAGGAAAACTCTATACAGGCTTTGCCGACATGCCCGAATATGTGGCCAATTTTGTGTCGCTCAAGGAGAAATACAAACTCACCCCCGAGATGGTAGTCGATTATGTCAACAGTCTAGAATTGAAAAAGACGACAAAACGTTATCTCAACTTCCAGCGCATTGACAAGGTGGAATCACTTGACTGGGCTGAGGGTGTGCTATTCTATGCCACTCCCGACATGCTCTCTGGGCTGTGTGGCTGGGCATTCTTCGATAACAATCACAGCGATGCTGTGGTGACTAGGTTTGGCTCAGGTTGCAGCACAGTAGTGTCAATGACAGTCGCCGAGAATGCACGACAAGGGCATCAATGCTTTCTAGGGTTACTAGATCCATCGGTACGCCCATGGGTTGGAGAGAACGAATTGAGTTTCACTGTGCCCATGAGCCGCTTCACTGTGATGATGAAAACCATGCGACAGTGTTTTCTCTTCGACGCTCCAGCATGGCAACGCTTGAAAGCTAGAATGAAATAATAATCTTCAGCAAAACAAAACCTATGCAGATCATACTCGCTTCGGCCAAAATCATGCACGACCAGTTGAAGTCGATGCCCAATGTTGACATGACCACACCTCGGTTTCAAAACGAGGCTGCAGCTTTCGCTCGCGACATGGCCTCCTATCCCATCGAGACAATTGCCGAGATACTGGGGTGTAGTCAAGCCATTGCAACTCAGAACAAACTGCGATTCATGCACCACCTTGAGGAGGCTGCCACTATGCCTGCCATTCTTGCTTATCATGGACAAGCCTATAAGCACCTTAAGGCTGAGACGCTTACTGCAGAGCATCTCAATTTCTCACAGCAGCACTTGTGGATAATGTCGTTCCTCTATGGCATACTAAGGCCGCTCGACGGAATTCTACCCTATCGCATGGAGGGTGGTGTGGAGCTACCCAGCGGCGAGAGCAAGAATATGTTTGGATTTTGGAAATCACGCCTAACAGATGTGCTAATCAACTCAGTAAAAGCCGATGACGGCGTGCTCATCCACCTAGCCACCGAGGAATTTCAGCACCTGCTTGACTGGCAACGCTTGAACCGTGAGGTGCGCATTGTGCAACCCCTTTTCTACGTAAAGAAAGGCAATGCCCTGAAGATGCAAGCAGTGTGGGCAAAGACATGCCGAGGGGCTATGACAAGATTCATCATTGAGAATCAAATTAGCAACCCATCACTTTTGCAAGCCTTCAGCTACGAGGGATTCCATTTCGACCCAAACCTTGGCGACAAGGACCACCCCCACTTTGTGAAGCAGTAAACCAAGAACACAATCCCGGCTATTCTTGTGGATTTTTTCTTTTAAACAAACTAGTCACAACTTTTTTATTTTAGGAAGTCATCCAGGTTTGGCACGTTGAGCTTCTGGGCGATTTGGATCTTTTTGTTGCTCACGGTGCCCAGGCTCTTGTAGTGCATGCAGGTCATTATCACGCTTCGTGAGAATCCGCAGCAGTAGAGTGCTAGATAGTTTATCTCGTCATCACGCAGTGTGCCTCCTGCAGCCTCTTGCGCTCTTGTGAGCACATTGTCGTGCAGCTCGTTGGTGATAGTCTTGCCGCTCGGCATCGTCATCAGGCTGTTGAACTTGCGCACAAAGGTGTCGCTGTCAAGTTCGTAGGACCACTTCATCAACTGGTGCACAGCGCCAATCTGCTCCTCGAGGATATTTTTCAGTTCGGTATTATTGCCGTTGTCGTGTCCGCTTTCAAGTTGGACAACAGTCGATTTCATGTTCTCAAGGCTTGTCAATGAAGTTTCTAGGTCGGCCTTCAGCAGTTCGTACTCATTCTCCTTCTCGCGCAGTCGATGTCGATACCTGAGCACTAGCAACAGCAGTGCGAGCGCACCAATCACAATGGCGGCAAGAGTGAGCAACGTGTTGCGCAACTCCAGGCTCAACTTCGCATTCTCCAACTCAGCCTGCTGAGTGTCGTATTTCTTTTCCACGGCACGCAAGCGGTCGTTGAGACTATTGTGCATTATAGAATCGGCGATTGTCTCACTTTGCTTATAATTACTCCAATATCCTTCATTGTCGCCTTTTGCTTTACATAATTCTGATAAGGACATATAGTAAGAAACACTATCAACATAATTTGTTACAGGAGGACAATTCGTTATATAGTATCTTGCTGAATCAACGTTGTCCTCGTAGGCATATACCCTAGCTAAAATCATATATGGCATAGGCAGATTATTCTCATTTAATTTTAGTGACAGAAGGGCATTATATTTCGATTTTTGATATTCTTTTGTTGTGTTTAAATAATAAAGAGATTTGCTAACAAGATTATTAAACACATGAGAGGGTTCATTATTTTCTTGCGCTAACTTGATTGCTTTGTCCATATACCAAATTGCACTATCCTCTTTTCCACTTTCAAAAGAATAAAGGCCTCCTATTTCAGTTAAACAGATAATTTCATAATGTTCGTTTCCTATTTTTTCAAATAGTCTTAGAGCTTCAGCATATTTTTCTACAGAAAGCTTTTTTGCTCCGAAAAATTGGCTTTGATACAGCAACCCCAGTCTCATCTTTGCAAAAGCCTTATTAGCAAGGTCTTTATTGTCTGCCACATCATCAGCTTTATGATAACATTCCACTGCTTTTTCAAGGTTGCCAAGCTCCTCGTTTGCACAGCCTTGATAGATTAGAGATCGGGTATATTTCTCTTTGTCATCCGACTTCTCGAAATAATCAACAGCAAAATTGATGGCGCTGTCGGTTGTCGCAACAATATAGTTCTTGTAGTCGCATTGGGTCCTTAGCAGGGCATGATAGGCTCGGTCTTGAGTGTTATAGTTGCTGGGGTCGCATTGCTTGAGCAGCGAGTCGGCTTGTTCATATTGCGTGGCGCTAAGCAACGAGTCAACTTGCACCAGCTGGCTGTTGTAACCGCTGCGTCCGCAAGAAGAAAACACCATTGCAAGCAGTGCCAGCGCACACACAATTTTTGAAAAAGTAAAGTTTATTTTCATGTTGTTTTGCGTTTTGTTGAGGACAAAATTACTGCAAAAAACCGAGAATTTTAACAGTTGAAAAACCAGATGAACCCCAAATGAACTTTTTATTTTTCATATTACTGAAAATCAGCCACTTGAAAATCCCGAAATGAACTACGAATGAAGCACTTTTTTGCCGACTTTAACATTTAGATTCTATAACTTTGCAACCAGAAAATACTAACCGATTTTTAAAATGCTTATGAAAAAAATTGTTTTTGCACTTATGTGCATAATATTCACTACTGGCATAGCTAAGGCTCAGAAACAATTTACTTTTGGCCCAAAGATT
>CACWNQ010000008.1 GCA_902762385.1 uncultured Bacteroidales bacterium
CCGCACGAGAGCAACAAGCCCAAACAAGCTATTGCAAGAATAATCTGTAATCTCAGTTTTGCCATAATTCAATGTGTTTTCTGCCATCCGCAAAGATAGCATTTATTTTACTGGTATACAAGTGTTTTTTCTCAAAATAATGCTCGCTGCTTTTCGAGAAAATAACAATATCCCCCATCACATAATTTGTGAGACAAACCTTTTGATTTGTAAATATTTGTTTGAATTCTCACCGCAGGCTACTAGTCCAGTGTCAGTCGCCACATTCGTGCATTAATCAAGGTGTAGCCACTCTCTCACCTCTCACCTGATTTCTTTTAATGTTGAAAACCAAATTAGTAATTATACACCTTTGCCCTAACATTACAACAAAAAGTTCTTTGACATGCTGCCACCTAGTTATTCATAGTAGTTTCTAGCCATTCTTATTCCTGAATAAAGTTGACTGATTCCACCGATTCCACCGATTCCATGCACAGCCGCATCTTAGCGCCAGCGCAATAATAAAAATTAGTGCCGTAGGCACCACACTACCAATCTTAGTCCGAAGGACAACAATCTTTAGCGCGCAGCGCGGCCCAACTGAGTCAACTGAGTCAGGCGAAACAGGTGAAATAGGTGAAACAGGTGAACCACCTGAGTCCATAAAGTATTTAGTAAAATTACTCGTGGTGATAGGGCTCACCGCGGAGAATGGTCATGGCTCGGTAGAGCTGTTCGGTGAAGATGAGACGTATCATCTCGTGGGAGAAGGTCATCGTGGAGAGGGATATCTTCTCACTGGCGCGAGCGTACACCTCAGGGGAAAAGCCATAAGGTCCTCCAACGACGAAGACAAGTCGGCGTTGCACTGTGCTCATCTTCTTCTCGATGTAGCGCGAGAATTCCATTGATGTGAACTGCTTGCCGTGCTCGTCAAGCAGCACCACGTGGTCGCTCTTGTCGAGAGAGGCAAGGATGTTTCGACCCTCGGCATCCTTTTGCTGGGCCTCGGTGAGATTCTTGGTGTTCTTGGCATCGGCAATGTACTGGATTTCAAAAGGCACATAATGCTTGAGCCTCGAGGTGTATTCCTCAATGCCCTTGCTCAGATAGCCTCCTGCCAACTTGCCCACAACTGCCAGAACGATTTTCATGGTTAGATTATTTACACAAAGAACTTGATGCCACTGGGGTGGCATGTAACAGTCATATCGGTAATCATCGACATGGGTTCGCCGTCGATGTGGTAGACACGTGGCAGCGACGCATGAATCTTGACTTGATGAGCCTGGAATGTGTCGACATGGCGATTCTTGTCGACGGTCTTAGTGAAAAGGCTACCCCCCACAATGGCGCTCTCGAGTGGACTGAAAGGTTTTATTATTGTAACATCGAGCAGACCGTCCTGCAGGCTTGCGTTAGGTGCAATGAAAGCGTTGTTGCCATACTGCGAGGCATTGGCACAGGTGATGACAAAAACATCCTCTTCAACAACTCGGCCGTCGATGTCGATGGTGCAACGAACGGGCTTGTAACGAGCATAGACCTGGAAAGCTGTCTTGACATAATTCAGAGCACCACGCTTGGTGCGCTGGGCATAACGGTCGGCAACATCGGCATCAAAGCCCATGCCTGCTGTGCAAACGAAAGTGTCATCGTTGAGAGTGCAATAGTCGCAAGCCTCGACATGGTCGCGATTGATGAGCTCGATGGCACGCCGCATATTCATGGGAATGTGCAGGTGCCGAGCAAGTCCGTTGCCTGATCCGCAAGGGATAATGGCTAGCGCCACATCACTCTCCTTGAGAGCCGATGCTGCACCATTGACTGTGCCGTCGCCTCCCACGGCAATAACACCGTAGTAGCCCTCTTGCACGGCTTGAGCCGCCAAGTCGCTTACCCTGAGCTCGCGAGTGACGAGTGCCACTTCCACATCAAATTTGGAGTGGTCGATGACCTCATCTAAGAGTTGTGGAAATCGCTCCTTCTTGCTGTTGCCCGAGAAGGGATTGACGATTGCCATAAGTTTCTTGCGCTGTTCCATAATGCAAAGTTACTAATTTCTAGCCAAACTGACAAAAAAAAGAACCACGGCTACTCTGCTCAGAGCTACCGTGGCTAATTTTTCTAAAGCTAAGAAGAAAATTATTTCTTCTTGCGATTGCCATAACGGCTGAGGAACTTATCAACACGACCAGCGGTGTCGACCAGCTTCTGCTTACCAGTAAAGAATGGATGAGAAGAGCTGGTAATCTCAAGCTTTACCAGTGGATAAGTCTTGCCATCAACCTCAATTGTCTCCTTGGTGTTAACAGTTGAGCGAGTGATGAAGATTTCCTCATTCGACATGTCCTTAAAAACAACTTCGCGATAGTTGTCAGGATGAATACCTTGTTTCATTTTAAATATATATTTAATGTGTTATACAATAGCGGCGTTGGTAAGACACCTAAAATTGTAATGGCGCGCAAAGGTACGAACTTTTTCTGGACTGACCAAATTTTTGTGTTTTAAAACCTGATAATTCATTACTTTAGGGTCAAAGTTTTATTTTTTTAGCATTTTTATTGGCCAAGTTCTATATAATGATGAGTATATTTGCAGCATGAAAGCATCTAAATGGCATATAATCATAGCAATGCTCATAATTGCCCTTGCGACATCGGCAACTGTTGATGCCAAAGAGCAGCTCACCCCCGGAATGATTCTTAACAAAATAGAAGCAATGCCACGTGAGGCTGCTAAAGCCGAGTTGACGAAGTTGCTCGAAGAAACGGCACAGACGAGTAGCAAGGATTATAAGCAGCTTGTGGCAAGCCTTGAAGAGATGCTCTCGGAACCCACATGGGACAGCCACAACGAGGAGCTATTTGCGATGCTTATTGAGCACGCCTCATCGGCCAGCTGCCTGAATGAGCGTGAACGCATGCGACCAAAGTCGCTGCTTGAGGTAGTGCGAAAGAATGCGCCAGGAAGTGTTGCTAACGACATAAACTATGAGACCCTTGACGGTGCTCGGCACAAACTGAGTGATATTTCCACACCCTACACATTGATATACTTTAATGATCCTGAATGCCTGTCGTGCGCCAAGGTGAAGGAGAGGCTTGACACCACAGCCCTACTCAAGAACATGGTGAGTGACAGCACGCTGACTGTGGTAGGCGTGTACACTCTCGACAACGTAGAGGAATGGAAACTAGAACCTTTCCCCGATTATATCATCAACAGTTGGGACTTTGAGCAAAAGGTTGAAGGCGAGCAGACCTATGACTTGATGACATTGCCCATGTTCTACTTGCTTGACCGTGAGAAGCGCGTAATCCTAAAGAACGAGGCAAGCCTGAACCGTGTGCTGAAGGTTATGGGCACGCTTAAAGGAATGGAAGACAGCGGCATCGAGGCAAAGCTCGATGCAATATGGAAAAGGAATAATTAGTCCACGCTAATTATTACGTAGCTTGTAGAATCGTTAGGCACTTTAAACGCTCGGGCTGCACGATGACCAATCACCCACAGGATTTCACCGTCGGCCTCAAGAATCCAAGTCTCTTTTTTCTGTTTTTCACTGAATTTAAGATCGGTGAAAAGGTCGCTTAAGAGCTTGCTACCCTTCATGCCGAACGGCTTGAAACGGTCGCCCTCGCGCCAGTGACGCAAGAGCACCTCGGTGCTTTGCAAAATGTCGGTGTTGAAAGCCACACACGTTTTTCCGTTGACCATGTCGGGCGAGAACTGCTTGTCATGCACATGAGAGATTTTTAATGCGACAGGCTCAGTTACTACCTCATCGTCGAGGTCGATAACACATATTTCCTCTTTATGCTCGGCCAGAGGCTCAACCTCAATTGAAGCACGATTGATTACAGCCCTGTGAATTGTAGAAGTGAAATGCCTGCCCACTGCGCTCGTTAGCATGTCGCAGCACTGTTCATAGTTAAAGCCCAGAGGTTTGAGAATCTCATAAAGCAGCATCTCGCGATTGTCGAAACTGTTAAGAATCTCGATGTCGATTGTCAGAGTGTCGCCATCACGCTCGCTCATAATATTACGCATCACGCCTACGCTCTCACGATATAGGTCGTTGCAGCGTGTCATGTTATAAATGGTTTTGAGCAAAGACTCCTTAGAACCTTCAAACTCGCTGTAGATAGCAGGCAGCACAACGTTGCGCAGGCGATTGCGGCGGGCATCGTTCTCGAGGTTTGTGCTGTCGGTCACAAAATCCTGATTAAGAGAATCGAGCCAATCGAGTATTTCGATGCGTGAAACGCAAAGTAAAGGACGCACCACATTGCCATTGCGAGGTTTCATGCCAGTGAGCCCGGCAATGCCCGTGCCACGCAGTGCATTGAGGAAGAATGTTTCGATATTGTCGTCGTTGTGATGTGCAACAGCTATGCACTGACATCCATGCTCTGTCAAGAGTTCCTCAAACCACTTGTAGCGCAGCTCGCGGCAAGCCATCTCGAGCGATGCGCCATGCATCTGCATGTAAGCCGGCACGTCAAAGTGCTTCACGTCAAGTTTCACGTCAAGACGTTGGCACAACTCGGTGACAAAGCGCTCGTCGCGATTACTCTCGTCGCCACGCAGATGGAAATTGCAATGAGCCGCACGGCAGTCATAGCCCAGCTCGAGCAGCACCCGCAGAAGCGCCACCGAGTCGGCCCCACCACTCAGTGCCACAAGCACAGGGCTCGAGGCATCGATGCTGCAATCGCTATCGATGAATGCCTTGACTTTATTAAAAAAACTCTCTTTCATCTATAAAAAAGGATGTGACAATAGTGGCACATCCTTAATATCGTGTTATGCAGCAAACTTCATCAAGGAATGAGATTGTGGCTGCGGAATACTTTCTGAATCTTCTCGAGTGCTGTGGTAACCTGCTCACGAGTGTGAGTTGCCATGAGGCTGAAGCGGATGAGTGTATCATTAGGCGCAACGGCAGGCGATACCACTGGGTTAACGAAGATACCCTCGTCGAGCAACTCACGGGTGATAAGGAATGTGAGGTTGTTGTCGCGAATAAACAGAGGAATGATAGGAGTCTCGGTGTGACCAATCTCGCATCCCATCTCACGGAATCCCTGGAGAGCATAGTGGGTGTTCTCCCACAAACGCTCCTGGCGCTCTGGCTCGGCAATCATAATGTCGAGAGCAGCGCTCACAGCAGCTGTTGAAGCTGGAGTGATGCTGGCAGTGAAAATATAGCTACGGCTGTGGTGACGCAGATAGTTGGTAATCACCTCGTCGGTAGCAATGAAGCCTCCCAGAGAAGCAAACGACTTGCTGAAGGTACCCATAATAAGGTCAACCTCGTCGGTCAAGCCAAAGTGGTCGCAAACGCCACGTCCACCCTTGCCAAAGACACCGATGCCATGGGCCTCGTCGACCATGATGCTAGCATCGTACTTGCGAGCCAATTCCACGATATCGGGAAGCTTGCACACGTCACCCTCCATCGAGAAAACACCGTCGGTAACGATGAGTTTCACCTTGTCGGGGTTACACTTCTGGAGCTGAGCTTCGAGTGATGCCATGTCGTTGTGCTTGTACTTGAGCGACTGCGAGAACGACAGGCGACGGCCCTCGATAATCGAGGCGTGGTCCTGCTCGTCCCAAAGGATGTAGTCCTCACGACCGGTAAGACACGACACTACGCCCAGGTTAACCTCAAAACCTGTGCTGTAGATCATGGCGTCTTCCTTGCCAGCATAAGCTGCAAGCTTCTTCTCGAGATCCTTGTGGATGTCGAGCGTGCCGTTGAGGAAAGGTGAACCTGCCAAGCCAGTACCATATTTCATAGTAGCTTGGATTGCTGCCTCGCGAACTCGTGGATCATTGACGAGTCCTGAATAGCAGTTTGAACCAAACATGAGCACCTTCTTGCCATTGATAATGACCTCGGTATCCTGCTCACTCGAGATGGCACGGAAGTAAGGATAAATACCTGCTGCCTTGGCCTTTTGAGGCTCGGTGTAGCTTGCTAGCTTCTGTTGTAGTAGCTTCATAAAATCTTTTTATTGCGGTAGTCTTTTTTTACCTAAATGTGGTAGAAATTTCTTTATCACCTATTGTTACAGACTGCAAAATTACAAAAAAATTCTTTACACTTCTAAAATTCGTATATTTTTCATGCAAAAAAGTATTAACGAGGCATTAACAATGCATAATGCACAATGCATAATGTACAATTCATAATGCACAATTAAATATCGCGCTATGATGGGAGCAGAAGTGGCATAAACCTTCAGACGACGAAACTTTTGGTCCTTCTTAAAAAAAACACTACCTTTGTAGATTGTATTATTTGTAGTTGAAGATGGATTTCAAGTTACATTCTCAATATGAGCCCACGGGTGACCAACCACAAGCCATCAAGGAACTTGTGGAAGGCGTGAATAGTGGTATGCCTTGCCAAACGCTGCTTGGCGTGACAGGTTCGGGCAAGACCTTCACAATGGCCAACGTAATTGCTCAGACCAATCGCCCTACCCTAGTGCTGTCACACAACAAGACTCTGGCAGCACAGCTCTATGCTGAGTTCAAGTCGTTCTTCCCCGAGAACTCGGTGCAGTATTTTGTGTCCTACTACGACTACTACCAGCCCGAGGCCTATCTGCCCTCGAGCGATAAGTACATCGAGAAAGACCTAGCCATAAATCAAGAGATTGACCGGTTGCGCCTTGCCACCGTTACCGCCCTGCTTTCGGGCCGAAGAGACGTGATAGTGGTGTCGAGCGTGTCGTGCCTGTATGGCATGGGCAACCCAGAGAACATCGAGGCCAACATAGTGAGACTGAAAGTGGGCGACAACATAGGACGCGATGCTTTCTTGCGCCGTCTAGTGGATGCGCTTTACTCGCGCAACGAGTATGAACTCTCGATGGGCACATTCAGGGTTAAAGGCGATACAGTAGATGTGATGATTGCCGATACTGATGCTGTGTTGCGAGTAATCTTCTGGGGCGACGAGATTGAGAGCATGGAGCTGCTCGACCCGTTAACTATGCTGCCGCGCGAGAGTGTGGAGGGTTTCAATATATATCCTGCCAACATATTCGTTACCAGCAAGGAAAGCATGGCAAGAGCACTAGGCAAGATTGATGTAGACCTGGGCACTGAAGTAGAAATGTTCCGACGCGAGAACCGCCCAGTTGAAGCCAAACGCCTGTATGAGCGAGTGACTTATGACCTGGAGATGATTCGTGAGGTGGGTTACTGCTCGGGCATTGAGAACTATTCGCGCTACTTCGACGGTCGCGAACCCGGTGCCCGCCCCTATTGCCTGCTCGACTATCTGCCCAAGGATTTCTTGACCATCATCGACGAGAGTCATGCCACGGTGCCACAAGTTCGCGCCATGTACGGTGGCGACCGCTCACGCAAGGACACGCTTGTGAACTATGGATTTCGCCTAGATGCTGCACACGACAACAGGCCACTGACATTCGCAGAATTTGAGGCCTTGACCCACCAGACCATATACGTGAGTGCGACACCCGCCGACTACGAGTTGGAACGCTGCGAGGGCATAGTAACAGAGCAAATTCTTCGGCCCACAGGCCTGCTTGACCCCAAGATTACCGTTCGCCCATCGTTAGGCCAAATCGACGACCTTATCCACGAAATAGAGCTTCGTGTTGAGAACCGTGAGCGTGTGCTTGTGACGACCCTCACTAAGCGCATGGCTGAGGAGCTGACCAACTATCTGGCAAAAATCAATGTAAAGTGTGCATATATGCACAGCGATGTAGAGACGATGGACCGCATTCAAATCATTGATGACTTGCGACTTGGCGTGATTGATGTGCTCGTGGGCGTGAACCTGCTGCGCGAGGGCCTTGACCTGCCTGAGGTTTCGCTCGTGGCTATTCTCGATGCCGACAAGGAAGGTTTCCTACGTTCGCATCGCGCCTTGACCCAGACGGCAGGCCGCGCTGCCCGCAACCTTAATGGTGAAGTGATTATGTATGCCGATAAAATCACCGACTCGATGCAGCGCACCATTGACGAAACCGAACGTCGCCGCACCATGCAACTCAAGTATAACGAAGAGCACGGCATCACTCCACAGGCAATTGTCAAGGCAAGAAACGCTATCATCGGCGTTGATGCCAACATGAGTGCGAGTGATGAGACTCGCCATCATGCACGCAAATATGAGAGCAATGTGGTTGATATGTCGTCGCTCAAGCAGCAAGTGGAGGCCGAGTTTGACCACTCTGCTGGTGTAGCTGCCGACCCAGTGATTGCCTACATGAAACCACAAGACCTGGAAAAGACGATTGAGTACCTCAATAGTCAGATGATTGCAGCAGCCAAGAATATGGAGTTCATTGCAGCGGCACAATATCGTGATGAAATAGTGAAGTTGAAGGAGAGACTGGAAAGTAGAAAGTAGGAAGTAAAAAGTAGGAAGTAAAAAGTATCCAAAATTATAAACGATTTGAATAATAGCCGACATATTGAAGGACAATGGTTGCCCACTACCAAGAAGGAGATTGAGCACTTGGGTTGGGACCACATCGACGTGATACTCTTAACGGGCGATGCCTATATCGACCACCCGTCGATGGGAACGGCGGTCATTGGTCGCACACTCGAAGCACATGGCTATAAAGTTGCTGTAGTGCCACAACCCAACTGGCGCGATGACCTGCGTGACTTCAAGAAGTTGGGACGACCTAGGCTATTCTTCGGTGTGTCGGCAGGCGCAATGGACTCGATGGTAAACCACTATACCGCTAACCGACGTCGTCGCAGCGATGACGCCTACACTCCCGACGGACGCGCTGGAGCCCGGCCTGACTATCCCACCATTGTATATAGCGAGATTCTCAAAAAACTCTTTCCCGATGTGCCTGTGGTGACCGGTGGCATTGAGGCATCGCTCAGGCGATTGTCGCATTACGACTATTGGCAGGACAAGCTTATGCCGTCAATAATGGAAAGCGCTCCTGTCGACATCATCACCTATGGAATGGGCGAACTTGCGACTGTGGCTATTGCCGACGCATTAAGTGCCGGGGCAAAAATTGAGGATTTGACCTATATTCCACAGACCGTTGTTCGCCGCCCGTTGAGTGAGATTCCCACCGAGAATGACGATGAGAATATCGTGCTTCACTCGTTTGAGCAGTGCAAACAGAGCAAGCGCTGTCAAGCCGATAATTTCAAGAACATCGAGATAGAGAGTAATCGCTGGCATGGTCACACTTTGTGGCAAGCAACTGGTGACGTGGCCATTAAGGTAACTCCAATGAATCCCCCCATGACAACCGAGCAGGTGGATGCGTCGTTCGACTTGCCTTATACACGTCTGCCTCATCCACGTTATCGTGGTAAGCGTATACCTGCCTATGAGATGATTAGGCACTCAGTGTGTATGCACCGCGGCTGTTTTGGTGGTTGTGCATTCTGTACCATCAGCGCCCACCAAGGCAAGTTCATTGCCTCGCGCAGCAAGGAATCAATAATGCGCGAAGTGAAGCAGGTGACACAGATGGAGGATTTCAAGGGCTACATCAGCGACTTGGGCGGACCCAGTGCCAACATGTATGGCATGCACGGGCATGACCTAGAACGCTGCAAACGTTGTACCCGTCCGTCGTGTCTGCACCCCAAGCCATGCCCTAATCTTAACAATGACCATCGAGCCCTGCTTGACATCTACCACAGCGTGGATGCGTTGCCACAGGTTAAGAAGTCGTTCATTGGCAGCGGTGTGCGCTACGACCTGTCGATGCATAAAAGTGGCGATCCTGAAGTCGATAGAGCCAATGCTCAATATAACGAGGAACTGATTCGCTTCCACGTGTCGGGTCGCCTGAAAGTGGCACCTGAGCACACCAGCGATGAGGTGCTTAAAGTTATGCGCAAGCCATCGTTCCAGCAGTTTGTGCAGTTTAAGCGCATCTTTGACCGAATGAATGAGCGCTATCACCTCAATCAGCAACTTATACCTTATTTTATATCGTCGCATCCTGCTTGCCACGAAATGGACATGGCAGAACTTGCAGCATTGACCAAGGAGCTCAACTTCCACCTGGAGCAAGTGCAGGACTTCACCCCAACGCCCATGACTGTGGCGACTGAAGCTTTCTACACAGGTCTGCACCCCTACACCCTCGAGCCCATCTACACTGCCCACAGCAAGGAGGAGAAACTAGCTCAACGCAAGTATTTCTTCTGGTATGACAAGCGATACAAGGCCGACATCATTAAATCGCTCAAAAAAATGCACCGCAACGACTTGATTAAGAAACTATACTGATTTCTACGATCTTTCTATACGACAAAAAAGGAGAAGCAAAAACGATGCTTCTCCTTTTAACTGTTACTCGAACTACCCGTCTCAAATCATTGAGAACATGCTGGTGAGTGATGTGGTGATGTCGCTGAGGCTGGTGTAGATGCAGCTGACGAGGCCGATTAGGATTATGCCTAGTGTGCAAATTATCAAACCAGCTTTTTCGGTCCAGTGTGACTTTAACGCTGGAATAGCGCATTCGTCCTGACGTATGAACATCGCCTTAACCACGAGCAGGTAGTAGTAGAGTGAAACGATGGTGTTGACCAACGCGATGAACACGAGCACGTAGATAGCCACGTTGTGTGTTTGCGCAGCACCCAAGAAGATGAAGAACTTGCTGAAGAAGCCTGCAAATGGTGGAATACCACCAAGTGAGAACATCGCAAGCATCATCACAAATGCCAGCCATGGATTGGTCTTGAACAGACCATTGTAATCATCGGTTGTAACCTTGCCAGTCTTACGCTCAATAACAGCAATCACACCAAATGCAGCGAGGTTGCTGAAGATGTAGACTAGGATGTAATACATCATCGATGCCATACCCACTGCGTTGGCAGCAACCACACCAAGCATGATGTAACCAGCCTGCGAGATTGACGAGAACGCTAAGAATCGCTTGAGGTTGCGCTGACGGATTGCGAAGAGGTTACCAACGGTGATGGTGATGACGATGATGGCATAGAGCATCCACTCCCAAATGGGTGCGTAGGCAGCACCAAACACCTGTACCAATATCACGAAGAAGGCGAATGCTGCCGAACCCTTACTGATTACCGAGAGGTAGCTGGTAACCATGGTTGGAGCGCCCTGGTAAACGTCGGCAGTCCACAGATGGAAGGGAACCAGCGAGAGCTTGTAGCCTACTCCCGAGATAAGGAATGCCAGCGCCACGATGAGCAGCAGAGACTTGTCGCCAACAATCATCGATGCGATATCGTTGAAATAGAGAGTGCCAGTGAGTCCGTAAACGAATGATAGTCCCATGAGCATGATAGCCGACGAGAACACTGCTGTGAGCACATACTTGGCAGCAGCCTCATGGCTCTCGTAATACTTCTTCTCGAACGCCACCAGAGTAGCCAATGGCAACGAAGCAGTCTCGAGACCGATGACAAACACCAAGAAATGGCGTCCTGAAATCATCAGATACATGCCAAAGAGTGTCAACAGCATAAGCTCGTAGAACTCGCCACGGCGAATGGCCACGAAGTCGCTGTTGGCCCACTTGACCGACTGCAGCAGCACGATGAACATACCGATGTTGAGTATGTTCTTCATCGCCCAAGTTGCCTTGTTAGACTCGAACATCTCGCCGAAGGCCATACCGTCCTGCACTGGAAGGAAACTGAATATCGTGAAAATGCCAAAGACAATAGTCGCAAACAAGGGCAATCCCTTGAGCGTCTTGGATGGCATGAAAGTGTCATATAAGAATACAAGCAAGAAGACTACCAGTAGCCCTATCTCTTGCGGCATCATTAAAAATTGAGAATAATCCATATGAGTATATTATCTGTTTTTTAATTCAACACTATATTATTACATAACACTTGTCAACGCATTAACCACGGGAGTGAAACTGTCGCGAATGATGTCGATGAAGAAATTGGGGAAGCAACCGATGATTGCCACTGCAAGGATGAGTGTGGCAGTAGAGATGCGCTCGGTAGCGTCGGCATCGGTAAGGGTGCGATGGTGTTCATCCTGAACTGCACCATAGAGCAACTTGCCAACCACACGCAGGATGTAGACTGCGGTGATGACGATTGATGTAGTTGCTGCAATGGTGAGAACTCGGCGGAACATATCCTGATGCTCAAACGAGCCAACGAAGATTGTCATCTCGGCAACGAAACCACTCAAACCTGGCAGACCCAGCGAAGCGAAACCGGCAATCACATATCCAACACCCAAATAAGGCATAATGTGCATGAGGCCTCCCATCTCGCGGATGTCGCGAGTGTGAGTGCGACCGTAAATCATACCGATGAGGGCGAAGAACAAGGCTGTCATCAAGCCGTGTGAGAGCATCTGCAGCACAGCACCAGTCATTGCAGTCTTGTTGAACATCAAGATTGCAAAGAGCACCATACCACAGTGGCTAACCGACGAGTAAGCATTGATATACTTAAGGTCGGTCTGAACACATGCGCTGAACGCACCATATACAATACTGATACCTGTCAAGGTAAGGAAGATCCATCCCAACTGCTGAGCAGCAAAAGGCATCAAGAAGATAGCGATGCGGAAGCAGCCGTAACCTCCAAGCTTCATGAGCACACCTGCGTGAAGCATCGACACAGCTGTGGGCGCACTGGCATGACCATCGGGCGACCAAGTGTGGAACGGGAACATAGCACCCAGCACACCGAATCCCACAAATGTGAGTGGGAACAAGTAGTACTGCCACTGATGAGGAATTGCATCATTTTGAGCAATCTCAAGAATGTTCATTGTGAGAGGTTGTCCCTCGGGTGCCGAATGGAAATAGATACCAATGATGCCAAGCATCAAAAACGCCGAACCACCCATAAGCATAAGGGTAAGCTTCATGGCGCTATAGGTCTTGTTACCACTACCCCACACACCAATGAGCAAGTACATTGGAATCAGGGCTACCTCATAGAACATGAACATGGTGAACAGGTCAACGCTGATAAAGAAACCAAACACACCTGTCGAGAGGAGGTAGAACCACAAGAAGAACTGCTTGGGCAGTGGATCCATCTTCCACGAAGCGAAGACGCCTGCAAAGACGATGAACGCCGAAAGCAGAATCATCACAACCGACACACCGTCGACACCAAGCGCGAGCTTGATGTTGAGCGGTTCGTACCAGGTTACGCTAGTTTGCAGAATCATATCGCTGGTGTCGCCTGTAGCACGAGCATGCAGGAAGTAAATCACCAGATATATGGCCAGTGCCACGAGTGCTGTAGCTCCAGTGACAGCAACGGCTCTAATCGCGTCGATGCCCTTGTTCTTGGTCAAGGCTAAGCCTGCCAGTGTGAGCACCGGGATAATCACGAAATAAATAAGCATATTAGAGAAAATTTCCATAATCTTTACTGTATTTTAGAACCGTTGATTAAAAACATAGTATTACTACACCAGTCACCGCTGCAAGCAGCACTGCGCCAATGATATAGTAGGAAACATAACCCTGAACATTGCCCGACTGCATCTTGCGAATGCCGAACGAAGCAGTGTTGGTAACATTGCCCAAGAGGTTGAAGAAACCATCGATGATGGTGCGGTCAAACCATGCAATGGGCTTGCTGATACCCTGGAAGATAATCTTGTGGGTAATGAACTGATAGAGCTCGTCCATGTAGAAGCGACGATAACTTGCCGTCCACAAGCCCTTGAACATTGTAGCGAGTTTGTCGGGCAGTGGGTTCTCTTTCCAGTACATTACAGTAGCCAGACCAATACCAATCAGAGCAATGCCCACACTTGCACAAGCAACAGGCAAGTTCAAGTGAGTCTCGAGCTGATTGCCATCCCAAGTGACGAGTTTGCCGAAAGGCACAAGACCTGCCACACACGAGATGAGTGCCAGCACAATGAGAGGCACAGTCATGGTCCAAGGTTGATCTTTAGGAGCATGCTCACCATGAACCTCGTGTTTCTTCCAGAAGAAGATGAGGTAGTAGATACGGAACATGTAGAACGCTGTCATTCCTGCCACCATGCTCATCCAGAGGCCCCAGCCAATGCCTTTCTCGTAGCAAGCCACGAGAATCTCATCCTTACTGAAGAAGCCTGCAAAAGGAGGAATACCTGCAATAGCCAAGCAACCAATAAGGAATGCAATGCTAGTGATGGGCATGTACTTGTGCAAGCCGTGCATCTTGCTGTTCTCATTGCTGTGAACAGCGTGGATGATTGCACCGGCACACAAGAAGAGCAATGCCTTGAACATAGCGTGAGTGAACAAGTGGAACATCGAAGCCATGTAGCCAAGACCAGCCTCGTGACCACCAATGAGCTCACCACTGGCCGAGCTGACGGCAAGTGAAGTCATCATAAAGGCGATTTGAGATATGGTCGAGAATGCAAGAGCACGCTTGATGTCGCTCTGTGTGCAAGCTACTGCTGCCGCATAGAATGCTGTGAAAGCACCCACCACGCAAATGATGTCCATTGCACCCTGCTCAAGCACATAGAGTGGGAACAGGCGAGCTACCAGGAACACACCAGCCACAACCATAGTGGCAGCATGGATAAGTGCCGATACTGGTGTTGGACCCTCCATGGCGTCGGGCAACCAAATGTGCAATGGATACATCGCACTCTTACCAGCACCACCAATAAAGATGAACGTCAGTGCCCAACCAGTTACCGAGCAGCCCATGAAGGTGAGGCCCTGGGCACTAGTGAACGCGTTGCACACATCGTGACCGTTGGCACCCATAATCTCCTTGAAGTCGAACGTCTCGGTATAGAACGAGAGAATCAAGATACCAATCAAGAAGAACAGGTCGGCAAGACGTGTAACGATAAACGCCTTCTTCGACGCATGGTTGGCAGGTTGCTGACCATAATAGAAACCAATGAGCAGATAGGATGAAACACCCACCATCTCAAAGAAGATGAACATCTGGAAGATGTTGGTCGAAACTACAAGACCAAGCATTGAGAAAGTGAACAGCGCCAAGTCGGCATAGTAGCGCTGGAAGCCTTTCTCGGGATTTCCATCATGGTCGCTCATATAACCAAGGCTATAGAGGTGAACCATGAACGAAACAGTGCTGATAACCACCAGCATCATCGCCGAGATTGGATCGAGCAACACACCCAGTCTCACAACAAGTTTGTCGGCATAGAACGAGAGCCACGTCCAATCGGTGGTCACAATCTGCTGCCTTACTCCGTCAAGCATTTGTCCCTCGCCGTTGCCAAAGAAATAAGTAAACGCTATGGCATAGGCCCATACTGTTGTCACAGCCATTCCCAACACACCAATCACACCTGTGATCTTGCGAGGCATTTTCACACCCACAAGTCCCAGGAAGAGGAACATGAAAAATGGGATGGCAAGAACGTATATTGTACTACTTAGTGGCATAACTGTTTAGAATTTCATTTTGGTTATTTGGTTGATGTCAACATTCTTGGCAAGTCGGTACACATTGATGATAATAGCAATTGCCACAGCAGTCTCGGCTGCTGCAATAGCAATAGCAAACAATGTGAAGAACATGCCCTCATGCTGAGCAGGGAACAAATAACGGTTAAACACTACAAAATTGATGTCGACCGAGTTGAGCATCAACTCAAGCGAAATCAAGATTGCTATCATATTCTTGCGGGTAATGAACCCATAAACACCGCAGCCAAACATTATAAGACTGGGGATGAGATACATTAATAAAGTTAAATCCATTTCTTATCCTCCTTTCTTAACGTTTGCGTGCGATTACTACGCCACCAATGATGCAGGCAAGCAGCAAAACGCTCACCGCCTCAAATGGCAGCAAATATCCAAACTTGTCGGTGCTAAGCAGCATCTCTCCTAGCCTGTCGATAGTGAAATCGCTCATCGAGGGCAGTGACTGACTGCAGAACTTAGCATATCCAAAGAGTGCAACGCCACACAGCAGCACACCAGCACCACAAGCGACCAAACCAAGGATTCGCTTGTGAGAAGTGAGAGGTGCAGCGTCCTCGCCAGGCTTGTGTGTGAGCATTATAGCAAACACAAACAAGACGACGATACCACCTGCATAGACGGCAATTTGTGTTGCTCCCAGGAACTCATAATCCATCTGGAAATAGATGGCTGCAGTTGCCAGCAAGACAAACAGCAGATAGGTTGCTGAGCGCAAAATCTTCTTTGTCGTCACCGCAAGCACCGAAAACACTATAATTGTCAAAGCAATTATAACATAAATGATTACATTTCCGAGTGACTCCATATTATTCTGTTTCTTTTTGTTCTACATTAGGTTGAACATCCTTTGGCTCCTCGACTTTGGGCTGCTCGGCTTTAGGTTCCTCAACCTTTGGTTCAGGTTTAGGTTCCTGGGCTGCAGGTTTGGCCGCTTCGGGCTTAGGTGCAGGAGCTGGTTTTGGCTCGGGTGCGGGTTTCTCCTTCTCGGGCAGATAGTTGAGCTGCTTGAGAAGTGCCTCGCGACGGAACACCGCCTGCTCAAAGTCGTTAGAGAACTCAATGGCATCGGTGGGACAAGTGCTAACACAAAGTCCGCAGAAGGTGCAGCTACCCAAGTCATACATGTACTTGTCGAGCTTCATCTTCTTCTTGCCATTGGGCAGGTCAACCATGCGCGTGATAATCTGGATGGTACCATTAGGGCAGTTGCGCTCACACGTCTTGCAAGCGATGCACTTGTGGTAGCCCTCGTCGTCATAGATGAACTGCAACGTGGCTCTAAATCTCTCTGGGATTTTCAACTCAGCCCTATTCTCTGGATACTGCTCAGTGACCTTCTTGGTAAAAAGCTCCTTACCAGTCACCTCCATACCCTTGATTAGGCTGTGTGTTCCCTCAACTAGTGAAGAGAAATACTCCTTGATGTTCATATAATTATGTTTATTTCGGTGCTGTGCTTTAAGCAACACTCTAATAACTACTTCTTATGCCTTGTAAAAAATATATTGAATTGCCGTGGCGTCGACAGGCATAAACAATCGGTCGCCGGTGGCATCATAGTTTCTTGTTAACGCTCCACTTGGCCGCCCAAAATATCGAGCAGCTCGGTGGTGATGCTCTGCTGACGCAGCTTGTTGTATTCCAGGTTAAGCTCCTCGAGCAGCTCGGCAGCATTGTCGCTGGCAGTTTGCATCGCCATAACGCGCGAAGCCTGCTCGGACGCAGTGCTCGACACAAACACCTCCTGCATTGTTGAGCGCAAATGCAATGGGAGCACGCTATTGAAGATGCTGTTAGCGTCGGGCTCAAAGATGCAAGGACTTGCAGCGGCACGAGGATCAACATCACGGGCCAGAGCCTCGGCGCTCAACGGCAACAGCTGCTCCTGCGTCATGAGTTGACGACTTGAACTCACATATTGCATATAGGCGACATCGACACGGTCGTAGATGTGGTCAACAAAACGACTACGCAGCAACTCGGTGAAATCGGTGAGCTGCTCCATTGTGCTGCGTGTGCTCATGAAGGGCACGTCCTCGACCTTGATACTCTTTGACTCAATCTTATGTACTGCCTTCGACATCTTCTTACCTACTGGTATGACAGTGATGCCCAAGCTCTTGCCATACTGCTTGCGCAGTGCCTCAATTGCATCGAGCAATTTCTTGAAGATGTTGATGTTGAACGCACCACACAAGCCGTCGTCGCTACCATAAACAACCAGCGCAACATGTCGCACTTCGCGCTCCTCAATGAGAGGCGAAGTGAATTCCTGGTCAGTAACGAGCAAGTGACTGAGCACGTCGCGCACCATGCCACGATAGGGCTTAAGGCGCTGCAACTGTCCAGTAGCCTTGTGCATCTTAGCCGACGAAATCATTTTCATCGCGCTAGTGGTCTTCTCGGTCGAAGCAACCGAGCTGATGCGTCCTTTAAGTTCTCGAAGTGTTGCCATTAAAAAGCTAAAACCTTAAAAATCAACAATAATGTCAAACGCTATATTTGCCTGAGATCTCGGCTGCAGCGTCTTTGAGCTTAGCCATCACGTCGTCATCAATCTTGCCGCTCTTGAGCACATCAAGCACATCGGCCTGATGCTTAGCATGCAAATACTGGATGAGCAGTTGCTCAAACTCGGCCACCTTGTCCATGGGCACGCTCTCAAGCAAACCGTTCACACCACAGTAAATCACAGCAATCTGTTCCTCGACGGGTACAGGCTGATACTGTGGCTGAACAAGCAGTCGCTCATTCTTGCGGCCAGTGTCGATGGTGCGTGCAGTCACAGGGTCGATATCGCCACCAAACTTGGTGAACGACTCAAGCTCACGGAACTGTGCCTGAGCAATCTTGAGAGTACCAGCCACCTTCTTCATAGCCTTGATTTGAGCGTTACCACCCACACGCGACACCGAGATACCTACATTCACCGCTGGACGGATACCATTGTTAAACAATGCAGTCTCAAGGTAAATCTGACCATCGGTAATAGAAATCACGTTGGTAGGGATATAGGCGCTCACATCGCCGGCCTGAGTCTCGATAATGGGGAGCGCAGTGAGCGAACCACCACCCTTCACTTTACCCTTGAGGGCTGCGGGTAGGTCGTTCATTGCCTCGGCCACTTTCTGGTTCTCATTGATTTTAGCTGCACGCTCGAGCAAGCGGCTGTGCAGGTAGAAGATGTCGCCAGGATAAGCCTCACGTCCTGATGGGCGCTTGAGGATCAGCGAAATCTCACGGTAAGCAACAGCCTGCTTCGACAAATCGTCATAGACCACAAGGGCATCACGACCTGTATCGCGGAAGTACTCACCAATAGCGGCACCGGCAAAAGGCGCATAATAACGCATCGAAGCCGAGTCGGCTGCAGTGGCTGCAATCACTACGCTGTAGGGCATTGCGCCATGCTGATTCAACTGGTTGACAAGCGCTGCCACAGTCGAAGCTTTCTGACCGATGGCCACATAGATGCAGTAAACAGGTTTACCTGCATCATATCCTGCTTTTTGATTAATTATTGTATCAACAGCGATAGCAGTCTTTCCGATCTGACGGTCACCGATAATGAGCTCACGCTGGCCACGGCCAATGGGAATCATTGAGTCGATGGCCTTAAGACCTGTCTGCAGTGGCTGATTTACAGGCTGGCGGAAAATAACGCCTGGTGCCTTGCGCTCCAGTGGCAGACGCACAAGTTCGCCCTCAATAGGCCCCTTGCCATCGAGTGGCTCGCCCAGCACGTTGATAACGCGTCCGAGCAGCCCCTCTCCCACAGGAATGGATGCAATCTCGCCAGTGCGTCGCACTTTCATGCCCTCGGCCACGCTGTCGACCTTGTCCATAAGTATCACACCCACGTTGCTCTCCTCAAGGTTCATAGCAACGCCAGTAACACCGTTCTCAAACTCGACAAGCTCATTGGCCTCGACGTTCTCAAGTCCGTAGACATGAGCCACGCCGTCGCCCACCTCAAGCACTGTTCCCACCTCCTCAAACGACACCTTACTCTCGATGTCACTGAGTTGCTGTTTCAGTATATCAGATATTTCACTTGGGTTTATCATCTCACTCTTATTAACTTAGGAGTTTTAAACGCAATTTTTCTAATTGACTTTTCACCGATGCATCGAGCACACGCGAGTCGACATCGACAGTGAATCCACCAATGAGGTCTGGGTCGACTCTCTTGGTAAGCTCAATAGTCTTGCCTCCAAGTTGCTCTTTAACAACATCGACAATATCATTAATCTCGTCATCGCCAAGCGCAGTGGCAGTAACGACTTCAACCTTAGCGATACCATTGAGCTCACGGTACTGCTTCATGAAAGCCAGAGCAATGGGTCGCAAAAAGTCGATTCGGTTGTTCTTAATAACCAACTCCATAAACCTTGCCGAAGTGCCATCGTGGTCGCCACCCGTTGCCGCGCACAGCAGTTTGAGCTTGTCGGCAATGGGCAAGAACGGATTATTGACAGCCTTTTTCAATCCAGCCTGAGCTGCATAGGCAACATCGAGACGCTTCATCTCGTTGTATACAACTTGAGTGTCGCCGCGCTCCTGCGAGAGTTTGAAAAGCGCCTTAGCATATCGGTTAGGAATAAGTCCGTCGTTCATCGTGTTGATTAGTTACTAGATTCAACCTCGGTAAGTAGTTTCTTCACCAGTTCGCGCTGTGCCTTGTCGTCGCTCATGTTGCGGCGAATTACCTGCTCGGCAATCTGCAAAGCATAGGCACCCACGTCCTGACGCAACTGATGCTCACTCTCCTTGCGTGACTGTTCTATAGTCACTTGAGCGGCATCGGTCACTTTCTTCGCCTCGACAGCAGCCTCGGCCTTAGCCTGCTCGATGATTTCGGTTTTCATCTTGGCTGCGTCGCGCAAAATGTCGGCCTGCTGCTTGCGTGCGTCGGCGACAAGAGCGTCGGCGTCGCGCTTGGCATTATCGAGCTTCGACTTCGCCTCCTGAGCATAGGCAACGCCTTCATCAATTAGCTTGGCACGTTCGTCCATACTCTTGATGATAAAAGGCCACGCCCATTTTGCCAGGATGAAGTAGAGGCAAGCAAATGCCAAGAACATCCAGAACACCAGGCCAAATTCAGGCTTAAACAGTTCCATCTAAAAACCTTTCTTAGAATGGTGATTAAACGAAGAGTGCAAGAATGCAAACAATCAGAGCGATGAGGGCGACACCTTCGATAAGCGCTGCGATCACAATCATGTTGGTACGAATGTCACCAGTAGATTCGGGTTGACGAGCAATTGACTCCATAGCCGAGCCACCAATGCGGCCAATACCAATACCTGCAGCGATAGCTGCGATACCTGCACCAATGCAAGCTCCCAATTTAGCAACACCTACGCCTGCTGCTGCTTGAGCTAAAATTAATCCTAACATAGTCATTAATGTTTTAATTGTTATTATTTTTGTTTTTTTTATTCAGTTTCTGTTTTAGGTTCCTCATGGATGTGAGCCATTGAGATGAAGATTGTTGACAACAGGGTGAACACAAATGCCTGAATAAAGCTGATAAGCGTGTCGAGCACGAGCATGAACAGCGACAGCAACACCGAGATAACAGCGGTGCCAGCACCTACTGCAGTGCCAAACATCTGAGCAAACACCATAATCAACAATATAAGCACTATCACCACCATGTGGCCGCCAAGCATGTTGGCAAACAGACGGACCATCAGGGCCAAAGGCTTGGTCAATATTCCGAGGAACTCAATCAACGGCATCATGGGCACAGGGCACTTGAGTGCGATGGGCACATCGGGCCAGAAGATGTCTTTCCAATAATGCTTGGTACCCGTGAGGTTGGTGACAGCGAATGTGATGAGAGCCAAAACCATCGTCACGGCAAGATTACCGGTAAGGTTAGCGCCACCAGGGAATATCACTATCAGTCCAAGCAGGTTCATCGTCAGGATGAAGAAGAACGCTGTGAGCAGGTAGGGACCATATTTAGGGGCCTCCTTGCCCATGATGGGCTTGATAGTGTCGGTATAAACAAAGTCGATAACCAGCTCGAGCATCCCCTTCGCACCCTTAGGTCCTTTCATTCCCTCGCGCTTATACCACTTGTGCAAGCTCATGACCATCAAGATGACAAGCGTTGCGGCAATGAGGATGCCAAGCACGTTTTTGGTAATGGAAAAGTCCCAAGGACGGTACTCACTGCCATCGTCGAGCACTTGCACCAGTTTGCCCTTGTAACCTCCCTCGGCGTCGGTCGAGATTCTAAAGCTTGCATCTCCATCCTGCCAAGAGTCGCCACCAGTCACACGGCTCGACATGAAGCAATGAATGCCACCACCCTTAGCAAAGGCGATGATGGGCAATGGAATCTTCTTGGTGTGCGAGAAAGGCACCTCCCATCCATAGGTATCACCCAGGTGCTCAAAGATTGTCTCTTTGGGGTTCACCTTGGCTTCGCCATGACCATGATGGGCGGCACTTTGAGCATATCCCCACGCCATGAGCGCGAGAATCACCAGTGCGACTATTGCTGTTATTACTTTCTTCATAAAAAGAGAGTTACCTAATATCTATAATCAATAAAGACACACATTAACCACATTGTCCTTCACGTCGACGATTCCACCCTTAATCTCTTGAGTTGTGGTGTTATCGCCCTCGACATAAGACATGGTGCCAGGCACCAGCGATGACACGAGAGCGGCATGGTTGTTCAGGATTTGAAACGAGCCCAAAGCACCTGGAAGGGTCACTTGGTCGACCTTGCCCTCAAATTCAATTTTCTCGGCCGATATAATTTTAAGTGTCATAGTGTCTTTAAGTTCTAAGTTGTCAGTTTTAGTTATCAGTTATTAATTCTGATATCTTATTAACCCACTTGCTCAAGCAGCTTCTTACCCTTGGCAATTGCATCATCGATGGTTCCCACATTGAGGAATGCCTGCTCTGGCAGGTCGTCGACCTCACCGTCAAGAATCATCTTGAATCCACGAATGGTCTCGTTAAGAGGAACCATAACACCAGGAACACCAGTAAACTGCTCGGCCACAAAGAATGGCTGCGACAAGAAGCGCTGAGCACGACGTGCACGCGACACAACGAGTTTGTCCTCGTCGCTGAGTTCATCAACACCCAGAATGGCGATAATATCCTGAAGCTCATTGTACTTCTGCAACAAGTGGATAACACGCTGAGCCACATTATAATGCTCCTCGCCAATGATGTGTGGGTCCATTATGCGCGAAGTCGACGCCAGTGGATCAACGGCAGGATAGATACCCAGCTCAGTAATCTTACGGCTAAGCACTGTGGTAGCATCCAGGAAGTTGAACGTGGTTGCTGGAGCAGGGTCGGTCAAGTCGTCGGCAGGCACATACACGGCCTGAACCGAGGTAATACTACCGCTCTTGGTCGATGTGATGCGCTCCTGCAACTTACCCATCTCACTGGCAAGTGTAGGCTGGTAACCCACAGCGCTAGGCATACGGCCTAATAGGGCCGACACCTCACTACCTGCCTGAGTGAAACGGAAGATGTTATCCATAAATAACAGGATATCGCGGCCGCCACCGTCCTGGTCGCGGAACTGCTCGGCAACAGTAAGGCCTGAAAGTGCCACACGCATACGTGCACCTGGAGGCTCATTCATCTGGCCGAACACCAATGTTGCCTGACTCTGTTCAACCTCTTTCATGTCGACGCTGTCAAGGTTCCACTCGCCATTGGCCATCTCCTCCTTGAATTTCTCACCGTACCTAATAACGCCACTCTCAATCATCTCACGCAGCAGGTCGTTACCCTCACGGGTGCGCTCTCCTACTCCGGTGAACACCGAGAAGCCACTGTGACCGTGAGCAATGTTGTGGATAAGCTCCATGATGAGCACCGTCTTACCTACACCAGCACCACCGAAGAGGCCAATCTTACCACCCTTAGAGAAGGGTTCGATAAGGTCGATAACCTTGATACCGGTATAAAGGATCTCTTGTGAGATTGACAGGTCGCTGA
Source organism: uncultured Bacteroidales bacterium (assembly GCA_902762385.1). Lineage (GTDB taxonomy): Bacteria > Bacteroidota > Bacteroidia > Bacteroidales > Muribaculaceae > Sodaliphilus. The sequence goes on from CACWNQ010000008.1 coordinate 23,418, forward strand.
AATCGGGAGTGGGCTGATGGATGGGACGACGATCGCCGCCTTTAAGATCAGCAAGGTGGTCGATGGGCTCGCCAATCACGTTAAGCAAGCGACCTTTCACCTGCTCGCCAGTGGGCACCGAGATGGGCTGACCCAAGTTTTTAACCTTTGTTCCACGCTGCAAACCATCAGTACTGTCCATTGCCACGCATCGCACGGTGTTCTCACCAATGTGTTGCTCCACTTCAAGCATCAGCTCGGTTCCGTCGTGACGTGCCACACTCAAAGCGGTGTAGATTTCGGGCACGTGGTTTCCCTCACCCTCAAAAGTCACGTCAACAACAGGGCCAATTACCTGTGTTATTTTTCCAAAATTTTCGTTCATAATCACGAGAATTTATTTATGCTGTATTGTATTATTTCAAAATTAGCCTGCAAAATGCCATCCCATGCTAACGATAATAGCCATCAACACTAGGTTGAATAGTCCTATTGGCATCAAGTAGCGCCACTCAAGTGCCAGCATCTGGTCGATACGCACGCGTGGGAACGACCACTTAAACCAAATGATGATGAATGACACGAGAATCGCTTTACCAAGGAACCATATGGTAGATGGGATGTAATCCATCACGGCGTTGAATCCGTCCCAACCACTCACGTGCAATGGCATCCAGCCACCTAAGAATAGCAGCGTGGCAATGCCCGACACAATGAAGAGGTTAAGATATTCAGCCAGGTAGAAGAAACCGAAATGGATACCTGAATACTCGGTGTGATAACCAGCAGTGAGCTCATGCTCGGCCTCGGGAAGGTCGAATGGGCCACGGTTGGTCTCGGCGGTAGCAGCGATTACATAGATGATAAAGGCGATGATTGCTGGGATGTGGCCAGTGAAGATGAACCAGCCATTCTGCTGAGCCTCGACAAGACCTGTCACACTCATGGTGCCAGCAAGGCACACGATGGTGAGCATGGCAATGCCAATCGAGAGTTCGTAGCTGATCATCTGCGCACCACTACGCATGGCGCCAATCATTGTATACTTGCTGTTACTCGACCAACCGGCAAGCAAGATACCAACCACGCCAAGCGACGACACAGCGGTCATGAAAAAGATACCGATGTTGAAGTCGATGGCCTGAAGGCCCTTGCCCCAAGGCAGGCATGCAAACACTACCACCGATGCAATCAGCACGAAGTAAGGCGCTAACTTGTGGAGGAAGTTGTCGGTCTTCCACAGTCCCACCACCTCCTTGATGAGCATCTTGATAACGTCGGCAAAAATCTGCAACGAGCCCCATGGTCCCACACGCAGTGGACCACGACGGCACTGGAACCAGGCGCACACCCAGCGTTCGTACATGATGTAGAACATCGCGAGCACCGTGTAGGCCAGCAACAGCAGGGCTCCTACAATCACACACTCTATTGTCGTTGCCAACCATTGTGGCATCACTCCAATAAGCAGGTCATTAAACCAATTAGTGACTACACTGAAGTCAAACATAATCTATATATATAATATGTGTGTTTATAATCTGTTTTTTCTCTCGTGCCGCACGTTAACGGTCAATATCGGGAATCACATAGTCGATTGACGCTGTGATTGTGATAAGGTCGGCAATCAAGTTGTCCTTGCAAGTGAGGTCAACAACACCCACCAAGTTGAAACAAGGACTCTGGAAGTGCAGACGGTAAGGTTTCTGGAATGGCTTGGGATCACCATCACTCTCAAGATAAACGCCAAACGCGCCACGACTACCCTCAACCTGCTGATACCAATGCCCTGCAGGCAACTTGATGAGTTTGGGCACCTTAGCAATATATTCGCCCTCGATGCCTTCTTTCTCGAGCATGTCGCAGCACTGACGCAGAATCTTAATGCTCTCTTCCATCTCCTTCATACGAACCATGTAACGGTCCATTGAGTCGCCAGTCTCATACATTACCTCGTCAAACTCCACTTCGTTGTAGAGCGAGTAAGGATGGCACTTGCGCACGTCGCAATGGTGACCGCTGGCACGTCCCGAAGGACCTGTGATAGCATAGTTGATAGCATCTTCCTTGCCAAGGATTCCAACACCCACCATACGGTTACGGGCGATGATGTTGCCAGTAAAGAGCTTGTGATACTCTTTAAGCTTGCTGGTAATCACATCGCAAGCATGACGAACATCGTTGATAAATTCGGGATGAACGTCGGCTTTAACGCCGCCAATGGTGAGATAGCTCATCGACATGCGTGCGCCACAAGTTTTGTCGAAGATATCGTAGATGAGTTCGCGCTCGCGGAATCCATAGAAGAATGCAGTCGTAGCACCCTGGTCCATTGTCAAGCAGCCGTAGCTGAGCAAGTGACTCGAGAGGCGCATCAGCTCATCCATCATCATGCGAATGAGCTCAGCACGGTGAGGCACTTCAAGACCCATAGCCTTCTCAATGCACAAGCACAGGCAATGACGGTTGATGTGGGCCGACATATAGTCCATTCGTTCGGTGTAGAGAAGAGTCTGTGGGTAGGTCAGGCTCTCGCACATCTTCTCTATGCCACGATGAATGTAACCACTCACCACGTCGACTTTCTTTACCAGCTCACCCTCAATCGAGGCACGATAACGCATCACACCGTGGGTAGATGGGTGCTGAGGACCAACGTTAACAACATATTCATCATCGTCGAACACCTTGCCGTCGATGCGTGTCACATTGCCTTGCTCGTCCTCAACCAGGCGATAGGTGTTATCCTCGTTCTCCTCGTCGTCAAGACGCAGAGGGTTCTTCTCGGGATCATCGTCATAGTCCTTGCGCAGAGGGTAACCTACCCAGTCGTTACGCAAGAAGAAACGGCGCATGTCGGGGTGATTAATGAACTCTATGCCATAGAAGTCGAAGACCTCGCGCTCCTGATAGTTGGCCACGGCCCACAGGTCACTCACACTGTGAAGGCGAGGTTGCTCACGATCGGTGGTAGCCACTTTCACGTGAATCATTTCCTGAGTCTCGGTATTGGTCAAGTAGTACATCACTCCCAGCTCCTCTTTCCAGTCAACGCCCACAAGAGCAGTAAGATAGTCGAAGTGGAGCTCTTCCTTGAGCGATCGTGCAAGATCGTGCCACTGCTTATCGGGCACTGTAATCAGCAAAAACTCGCCGCTGGCATCACATTGAGCCTCGGGACACAACTTGCCGATTTTTTCTTGTATATCTGCCATATATAATAATGTGTATGGGTTTTAATACTTAATTTTCTACTTCTCGCTAGCCTTCTCGAAGAACTTCTTGCGGCTCTCCTTGCGATTAACGCCACCAAAGAACTTCTGCACCTTAATCTTGCGCTGTAGCTGCATCAAGGCATAGAACATAGCCTCGGGACGAGGAGGACATCCTGGCAGATACACATCAACCGGGATTATCTCATCAATGCCCTTAACCACGCAGTAGCTGTTCTTGAACGGGCCACCACTCACGGTGCAAGCGCCACAGGCAATCACATATTTGGGCTCGGCCATCTGCTCATAGAGGCGTTTCAAAGCTGGAGCCATGCGGTAGGTGATTGTACCTTGACACATGATATAGTCGGCCTGGCGAGGTGAGTTACGCGCAACCTCAAAACCAAAGCGAGCCATGTCGTAGCGGGCAGCGCCCAAGCACATGAACTCAATAGCACAGCAGCTGGTGCCGAAGCAGAATGGCCACAGCGAATTGCTGATACCCCAGTTTATCAACTGGTCGAGCTTGCCAACCACCACATTGGTGCCACTGGCGTTTAACTCCTGCACGAGCTGATCGATATACTCGTTGTCCTTGAAGTCCTCGTGCTTCATGCTTTTTATCTTTACTTCCATCGCAGCGCTCCTTTCTTCCAGGCATAAGCCAGACCTAAAACAAGAATAAACAAGAATGTTCCCACTGCAAGCAGTGCAGTAGAGCCTATCGTCTTTGCTATTGCAGCCCATGGGAACAGGAACACTGTTTCCACATCAAACATCAAGAACAGAATAGCAAACAGATAGTAACCCACATGGAACTGAGCCATGCTCTCGCCACGAGTAGGAATACCACACTCATAGGTCTCGCCTTTCTTCTGAGTGAAGCTGCGTGGGCCTATCAACCTAGCAATGAGTAGCGCCGCAAACACCAGCACAGCACCGGTGATCACCGCTGTAACGGCCAGGGTAGTATTCTGAATACCTAGTAAAACCATAAAATTACTTTTTTGTTATGTGGTTAATTATTTATTTCTCTAGCAAAAAACCGGTTAACAACACAATAAGCCACCGCAGTGGGTATTATTGACTTTCGCCCTGCAGTGGCCTACTGTGGAATCCAGATAATTGTGTATTGTAACAAGAGTGCGCAACAAATTACACCTGCCTGTGGCAAGCGTATCATTCATGTTGCTATATAAGGCATCTCTCATTAATTGCAATTAATTTTACATTAAGCACTTAATCTTTAAAAGGTAGCTTTAGTAACAAGCCTCTTGATATTAGTTTTGTGCTAATGCGGTGCAAATATAGTAATTTTTTTTCAATCAAAAAACATCTTATATAATATAATTATTAACAACTTAAATTAAAATTAAATAAAGTGCATTGATGTTTTGATTATTCACTGAAAAAAACTATCTTTGCAATCTGCTTCAAAAGTCATGAAGACCAGCGAACACCAGGTAGCTTTTATGTTATAATTTATAACTTATTTGCAACAACATGTTAATCAGTGTATTAAGTTAATATTTTTAGAATTTAAGACACAATTTTACACTTTTTAGCACCCGAAATTGCTTCTATGTCGTAATAAATGCCTACCTTTGTGCGTTCAAATTTATGTAGTGACCCTATTTTAGAGGTCAACAAGAAGCCCGAGGAAAGGTTATACAAACTGTGACTGCCTCACCCTCACTCCACTCATTTATTGTTTTATTATGAGGCTTCTTGAAACTTTTAAATAGAAAGATATGAAGTTTTCTAATAGTTTGAAAATAAGCTTAATCGGTATGGCTTTAATATCGATGAGCTTTACAGCAAATTCCCAATCAATCAACGACTATCGACAAAAACACCGCAACCTTCTGGCGAAACAGAATCGCGTACAAGACAAAATCAAAGTAGAGGAATCACAGAATTATGCTCGTGATCTCTATGGCGACAAAGACTTCAATAACTCAGCTAGCAACAATGCCGACATCTATAGCGAAGGCTGGAACAGTGGCAAGGTAAATTCTTACAACAACGCTAGCATCCCATCAACCAAGATTATCGACGTATCGAAATATGCAATGCCCGTTAAGCATCGCGTTGTTAACTCTCACTTCGGTTATCGCAAGCAGTTTGGACGCATGCACAAGGGTGCTGACCTGAAAGCCAATGTAGGCGACACTATTTATGCAGCATTTACTGGCAAGGTTCGCATCACCAAGTTTGAGCGTAACGGCTACGGATTCTATGTGGTATTGCGCCACGACAACGGACTTGAGACCGTTTATGGTCACCTCTCTAAGTTCCTTGTTAAGGAGAACCAATATGTGAAAGCCGGCACCCCTATCGCACTTAGCGGTAACACCGGACGCAGCACTGGCCCACACCTCCACTTCGAGACTCGTTTCATGGGTGTTGCAATTAACCCAGAGAAGATTTTCGACTTCGCTAACGGCACTGTTCATCGCGACAACTACACATTCAACCGTAATAGCAGCGACAATGCCGACAACCGCCAGAGCGCACGTCGTTAATAGCAAGACACAAACACTAATTTTCCTATAAAACATCAAAGGCCAGCAATAAATTTTGCTGGTCTTTTTTTTTCACATTTTGTACAACTTATTAGGTTTGTCTTAAAAAAAGGACCTATCTTTGCCCCCAAACAATCAACATTGAGCATGGAAGTAGTCTACGAGGACAATCACATTATCATAGTCAATAAGGCTTGTGGAGAAATCGTACAAGGTGATCGCACTGGCGACACCCCACTTGTCGAGACCCTGAAGCAGTGGATAAAGGTAAAATATGATAAGCCCGGAAACGTGTTCTGTGGCGTTACTCATCGCATCGACCGCCCCACATGTGGCCTAGTGGTCTTTGCACGCACCAGTAAGGGACTTTCTCGCATGAACGACCTCTTCCGTCGCGGCGAGGTGCATAAAACCTACTGGGCTATCGTAAAGAACCGCCCACCCAAGGATGCCGATACCCTTACCGACTATCTAGTATCAGTAGAGCGAAATAACAAGACCCATGTGGTGAAACCAGGAACCGCTGGAGCCCAAAAGGCTGTGCTAAACTATCGAGTAATAGCGCACAGCGACAACTACTACCTGCTAGAGATCGACCTTCTCACAGGACGCAAACACCAAATTCGTGCACAACTTTCACACTTGGGATGCCCTATCAAGGGTGACCTGAAGTATGGTGCACCACGCAGCAATCTCGATGGTGGAATCTCACTACAGTCGCACCGCATCCATTTCATCCATCCTGTCTCAAAAGTTGAGATTGACGTAACGGCACCACTTCCCCACGACACTTTGTGGCAAGCCCTGGCACCGCACAATGAATAATCAGCTCTTTTTCCTTTTCCTCCACCTTTAATTACTTTCAACCAGGTCGGCAAAGCGCTTGTTTGACCACACCACGAAGTTGCCGTCGGCATCGGTGCTGATTGTCATCACACCAAGCTTCACATTCTTCTCCATCATCGACTGAGTCTTCTCAAGCCCCATCGCCATGCATGCAGTTGCCCACGCGTCGGCACTCATGCAGTCGGGTGCAACTATCGACACGCTCAGCAGATTGGACGTCTCGCTATTCCCTGTTTTAGGGTTCACGATATGGCTCACCTTCTTACCATCTACTTCCTTAAACTTGCGGTAACTGCCACTTGTGGCAACAGCCAGGCTATCGAGATGCAGAACCACTGCACGGTCGTGCACTGCTCCTTTCTCGTTGTCGGGCATAGGCAAGTCGACCGATACACGCCACACATCGCCTCGCTCATTAACACCCCTGGCCACAACCTCGCCGCCAATCTCCACCATATAGTTGGTGGCACCATTGCGAGCAAGCATCGATGCAATTTCGTCGCATGCCAGCCCCTTTGCTATTGAACTGAAATCAAACTGCACACGCCCATCATCTTTAACTATTTTATCTCCATCAAGATGGGAATGTTCTATTCCTACAAAAGAGAGAATACTGTCGATTTGCTCCTGGGTGGGCATATTGCCGCTCTTGTAGCCAAATCCCCAAGCATTGACAAGCGGCATCACAGTGGGGTCATAAACTCCTTCACTTGCCTTGTTGACTTCCAACGCCTTGTTGTAGAGGGTCTTGAACAGGCGGTCGGCAAAATCGTTCTTCCCCTCATTTATCGCCGTGACTAATGACTGCTTATTGTAGGGCGACACACTATTGTCAATCACAGTGAGCAATTGCTGGATAGAGTCGTTGAGGTCGGCTCGAGCTTCGTAGGTTATGTGATACTCGGTTGTCCACACCACCCCCGAGTTAGTGATAAACTTCTTGCGGCTGCGCATGAACGGCAAGGCAAGCACTAACACAAGCAGAACGAGCAGCACTGCATAGTATTTTTTTGACTTAAGCATAATTTCAATCGTGTTTTCAAGCGAGACCAATCCCGCCATGCCACAAAATTACAACTAAAAATCATTAACTGCCACTTTCAAAACCACAAAAAATTGCTTTTCTCATTTTTTTTGCGTTACTTTGCCACAAATTGATAACTTTTTTACTGAAAATATTATGAGACACATAACCCGTATAACAATCATCTTGTTCCTAATTTTAATTAGCGCTTCTGCCACCCAAGCACAAGTGAGATTTGGCGTCAAGGGTGGTATCACAATCAATGAGCTCAAGTGGGACAAGGATATCATCAACAAGGAAAACCGTGCTGGGTTCACCGTAGGACTCATGATAGAAGCTGGATTGCCGGTAGTAGGGCTTGGGCTAGATGCGTCGGTACTCTATGCTCACCGGCAAGACGATCTATATCTTGAAGATGGAATGCAAGTCACCAAGCTCAAACGCGACTATCTTGATATCCCTGTCAATGTAAAATACAAGCTCCAAATCCCGGTGCTTAGCAAAATAATCACACCATTTGTAACCACTGGACCTGATTTCGCGCTTATGCTCGGCGACACCGACAAGGTCGATTTCAAGGCACGCAAGTGGAACACCTCATGGAATGTGGGATTCGGCGCCGAACTTTTCCGCAAAGTGCAAATTCACGCCAACTACGGCATAAGCATGACAAAAGCCTTCGAATACATAGGAAAAGATGTTGATTCAAAACCTATTAAAGGTAAGGACAACATGTGGACAATCACAGCTGCCTATCTCTTCTAATAACAAAATATTTCTTTCATTAAGACATCATTAACTTAGGCCATGAACAAAATCAATATTCAAGAAGAAGTGGCTCACTGCCTCCTGTGCATCGATGCACCATGCTCTAAAGCTTGTGGCAAGGGAGATGTAGCAAGAGCGTTAAGAGCTATCCGTTTTGACAATGCTGCTATAGCCAAAGAGTGGGTCAAGGACTGCAGCGAAGAAGACTTGCAACAAGCAGAGCAAGCCTGCATCCACTACGATCGACCAGTGCGAATTTCTCAGGTAATCAACCAGCTACAGGAAACTGAAATCCCTGATTTACTGCCAAGTCTTGAAATTGACTTCTGTGGACTTCATTGTGAGAACCCATTCTTCCTCGCCTCGTCATCGATTTGTACAGGCTATGACATGGTGGCAAGGGCCTTTGAAGCAGGCTGGGCAGGTGTTTTCTATAAGACCATTTGCCTTGACGATATCAACGAAGTGTCGCCACGCTTCGATGCCATTCATCGTGAGGGCAGCAAAGGCGACTTCACTTCATTCCGCAACATGGAGCAGTTGAGCGAGAATCCCGCCGAGGTCGATTTTGAGATTTTGAGCCGTTTGAAAAAGAACTACCCCACTAAGATAGTAGTAGCATCGATAATGGGCTCGACCGAAGAGCAATGGATAGACCTCGCCAAAATGGCCGAGCAGGCTGGAGTTGATGCAATTGAGCTCAATTTCTCTTGCCCACAGATGCGTATAGCAGGAATGGGTAGCGATGTGGGGCAAAACCCAGAGCTAGTCACTTTCTATACAGCCTACGTTAAACGCTCAGTTTCTATCCCTGTCATTCCAAAAATGACTCCCAACATAACCCAAATAAATAACCCAGCAATGGGAGCCTATTTTGCTGGTGCCGATGCCATTAGCGCAATCAATACCATAAAGAGTATCACGCTTGATGACAACTCGGCAGTGTCGGGGCTGAAAACAGTATCAGGACTCTCGGGGCGCGCAGTGAAACCAATTGCCCAACGTCACATCCTTGAGATGGCCAAGAACCCTATTATGAAGAATATTGAGCTAAGTGGAATAGGTGGAATCGAGACTTGGCGCGACGCCCTGGAATTCCTGCAACTGGGTTGCACCAATGTGCAGGTGTGCACTGCTGTAATGCAATATGGCTATCGCATCATCGATGACCTCAAGCTTGGTTTGCAGCACTACATGTATAGCCGTGGTGTGAAAAAACTCAACGACCTAGTGGGAGAGCAACTTCAATTCTTTGTTCGCCCATCTGAACTCGACCGTGAAACCATCGTCTATCCCATCATCGACCGCGACAAGTGCATAGGGTGCGGTCGCTGCCACGTGTCTTGCATGGACGCTGGTCATCAGGCAATTACGTTTGACAAAGAAACACGCGAGCCAAAAATTGTGGGCACAAAGTGTGTGGGATGTCACCTGTGCCGCCTAGTGTGCCCCACTGGCGCCATCACATCATCTAAAAGAATCCCCAAAAAGAAAGTTCGATAAATCTTAGAAACTTTTACTTTTATCGGTTGGTTTTCAGTCGAACCAAAGATTTAAAATTTGTGTTATAAAAATTGAAATCTTTGGTTGTGACAATAATTTGTGTTAGTTTTGCACACTGAAACGTAAAAAACCACATATTTGAAATGAGAAGTTATATAAAGTACACTCTTATTACTATAGCGCTGATGAGCGCATTATCATCGGTGGCCCAACCTGTTAGACGCTGGGGTATCACCGTTGGTGGCAACTATAATGAGATTCACTTCAAGCAAAGCGACCTTTTCGAGAGCGATCGCATGTTTGGCCCATCGATAGGTGTGACTGGCGACATGATGATTCCAGGCGTAGGATTTGGTATTGACGCTTCAATCCTTTATACCATGCGTCAAGGACGCCTGCATCTGGGCGACAGGCGCGTGTGGGAATCGTTAGGACTTGGCAATGAGGTTGCCCGCCAGCACTACATTGATGTGCCACTCAACTTGAAATTCCGCTACAGCAAATTAGGTGGACTTGAAAGCACCCTAATGCCATTTATCTACGCTGGTCCCACATTCTCGTTCCTTGTTGGCCACAACAAAGTGGGCGATGCTTTGAAATATACCGGTGTCAATGTACTGCTCCATGCCGGTATTGGTGTTGAACTCTTCAATAAGGTGCAAGTGAGTGGTGGTTATAGCTTCAGCGTTGGCCAAAACCTAGGCACAAAGCTCCTCGACGACAATGTTGCTAAGCATCGCACTTGGTTTGTACAAGCAACCTATTTCTTTAAGTAATCAGGAAATACATAGACATAAAAAAATCGTGGAGAAATTTCTCCACGATTTTTTATTTATGTCTCAATCACCAATATCACAGCAGCATACCAGCAGCTACATCGGCAGCCACGTCTTCACCCATTGTAGTTTTTACAATGGCAAGGGCAAACTCGGCAGCAGCAGCTGGGCCACGACCAGTGATAATGTTGCCGTCAACGACTGCAAATTCCTCGATCAAGTTGGCACCCTCCATGCCATCTTCCATGCCAGGATAGCATGTGGCATTACGGCCGTTCAACAACCCAAGTGGACCAAAAATCACTGACGGAGAAGCACAAATAGCTGCAATATTCTCATCGGCCTCATTGCGCTCCTTCAGAATCTCGCACAGTGTCTCGTTCTCGGCCAAATTAGATGCTCCAGGCATACCACCTGGGCAAACAACCCACTCAGCATCCTCCAGAAGGTCGGGGTCGAAAGCCTCATCGGCCACTACCGTAACACCATGTGCTCCAATAGCCTCGGGTGTCTCATAAATCGACATGGTAACCACCGGCATTCCTGCACGGCGCATAACATCAACAACAGTCAGGGCCTCGATTTCCTCAAAGCCATCGGCAAACATTACGTAACTTGGTCTCATGATTGTGTTTAGTTCTTAGTTTTAAATTTTTCGTATTTTCAGGTTGTAAAGTTAGTAAATTATCACGAGAACGCAAAACATTGTATGCGATTTTACATGTTTTTGCCAATTATTTGCTATTTTTGCAACAAATAAAAAAAGCATTATGAGACTCAAATCTAGAACCATAATAGCCATTGCAATAGTTGCAATCACAGCGTTAAGCATGACCGCAAGCGATAACAGCGACCTGGCCTGGAAATATGTGAAAGAGCTCAGCACGCGACTTGCAACTCCTGACAGGACCGACTATAGCGAGGAGTTCTACTACCGCAACTACCTCACCACCCTGCAAGCCCGCGACGAGATGCCGTGGGGAAAGACTGTGCCAGAGCGTGAGTTGAAACACTTCGTGCTGCCAGTGCGTGTCAACAACGAGAACCTTGACACTGCAAGAATGGTGTTCTACCGTGAGCTCAAAGACCGAGTTAAGAACCTATCAATGGAAGATGCCATCCTTGAGGTGAACCACTGGTGCCATGAGAAGGTGAGTTACCGTCCCAGCGACGCACGCACTAGCAGTCCGCTCGCCACGATGCGCACAGCCTATGGTCGCTGCGGCGAGGAATCGACATTCCTTGTGGCAGCTCTGCGCTCGGTGTGCATCCCCGCCCGCCAGGTCTATACCCCGCGCTGGGCGCACACCGACGACAACCACGCCTGGGTCGAGGCTTGGGCAAATGGCAGATGGTACTTCCTAGGAGCCTGCGAACCTGAACCTGTGCTCAACCTGGGATGGTTCAACGAGAGCGCCTCGCGAGGAATGCTCATGCACACCAAAGTGGCTGGTGTCTACCACGGTCCCGAGGAGGTAGTGAGCCGCACACCGTGTTACACCGAAATCAATGTCACCAGCAACTACACCCCCACCTCAATCAGGATCATAAAAGTCCACGATAAAAACGGCAATCCCGTACCAAATGCCACAGTAGAGTTCAAACTATACAACTACGCAGAGTTCTACACTGTGGCAAAAGACTCTACCAACGAACGCGGCTATGCTGCACTCACTGCTGGCAAAGGAGACCTACTGGTATGGGTGACAAAAGATGACCTTGTGGCAGTGAAAAAAGAGTCATGGGCTGGCGATAAAGGAGACTTTGTAATAATAGAGTTAAGTGATAAAGCTTTGCCACGTCATCTAGAACTTGACATCGTGCCGCCACCATTGAGTGCAGTACTACCAGAAATCTCCGACGAGCAACGTGCACTCAACGACCGCCGCAAGGCGCAGGAGGATTCCATCCGCCAAGCCTACGAAGCTACGATGCCTGTAGAAGCGTGGCGCGGCAATCACCGCACAATACAGCAGTTCCTTGACGAAGCGAAAAATAAGGTGATGGCACAAAAACTCCTTGAAGTGCTCAGCGAGAAAGACCTGCGCGACATCAACCTCGATGTACTACGTGACAATGAGGTGGCGCTAATCGACACCACCGAAATCTACTGCCGCTATGTGCTGAGCCCACGAGTAGAGAATGAATGGTTAACACCTTATAAAGAATTCTTCCATAAGGAATTAAGCGACAAAATAAGTAATATTAACGATTTAATCGCTTGGACCAAAACAAATATCATAATTGACAACGAGCACAATCCTCAGCGCCTGCGTCAGCAACCTATGAGCGTGTACCGCACTCGCACCACCGATGAACTGGGACGCGCCATCTTCTTCGTGAGCGCAGCACGCAGCATGGGCTGGCCTGCACGCATCAACGAGGTGAACGGCAAGCTTGAATACTATGCAAATAGCGCTTGGCATGAGGTAAAATTTGAGGAAAGCGAATCGCTCAAAACCGAACCTTCGGGAACGCTTCAACTTAATTTCACGCCCAGCGACACCCACAACGACCTCGCCTACTACACTCATTTCACCCTAAGCAAGATTGTGGATAACAAACCGCAGTTGCTCACTTACCCCGAAGATGCCACCTGGAACAATTATTTCAAAAACGGTGTGGCACTTGAACCAGGCACCTACATGCTCACCACCGGCAACCGCCAAAGTGACGGCAGCGTTCTGGCAAGCATTACAACATTTGAAATTGAAAGCAACAAAGAAAGCGATATTGACCTTTCTCTGCTTAACAAAGATAACGCGTTAAATATTATTGGAACGTTACGTTTAGACGGCTATTATTCTAATGGAGAAAGGAGACTAATTCTTGACAATGACTGCTATCACATCGTGGGATTTATAGCACCAAGCAACGAGCCTACCACTCACGCGCTGCACGATATCGCCACCTGTGCCAGCCAAATTGAGGCATTAGGATGCGATATAACTCTGCTGACTCTAAACGAAGAACAAGAGCAACGCTTCGACAAGTCACAATTCAGCGATTTGCCAGCTTCAGTGATTTGGGGCATTGACAAAGATAGAGCGGAAATGTTGGGCACAGTCAGATTCGTTTATGGAACAAATATGGAAGATCTTATCAGGGAAACAAAAGCCAACGAAAAAACCATGCCTCTTTTTGTTGTAACCGACAGTAAAGGAAACATCTTCTTCACACAACAAGGATACACCATACACCTGGGAGAACAAATCCTCAAAGCCATCAAAATCCACGCCAACAAGTACAAATAACCCTATATTTCAAGTCCAAAATTCGAGAAAATCAACAAAAAACACACGAAAACGCATTTTTTTGGAAAAAAAATCACGAATTATTTGCACAGTTCAAAAACTTGCCGTACCTTTGCATCGCTTTTCCGCTAAAAAGCACGGGTGCTTAGCTCAGCTGGTTCAGAGCATCTGCCTTACAAGCAGAGGGTCGGCGGTTCGAATCCGTCAGCACCCACACAGCAACTAGGACGACGAAAGTCGCCCTTTTTTTTATTTCCCTGCAGGCAAAAGGCAATAACAGCCCAATAACCACTAGAGCCAAGCATCAATTGATGGCGTCAATCTATTTTCTCAATAATCAAATCGATCGAGTCACCCTCAAGAGAGTTGTACTTGTCGAGATGTACATGGCTACCCGACTCACATTCCGACAAAGCGACAAGATGGTTAGCTAGTGACAGCAATCCTTCCTTATTTGCCGACAATACAACTTCACGCCCCTGGACCTCAACGTTAATTACAAATCCATCTACCCAATTTAACTCCATACTAGAAAGTGCTAATATTAAACAACGCAAAGATAAGCATTATTCTTTACGTGTGATTCATTTCAAGTAATAGAATAAAAAAAGCGGCTCGCTGAAATCAGCGAGCCGCTTTCGCAGTAGTGGTACGGGGAGTCGAACCCCGGTTTCCGGCGTGAGAGGCCAGCGTCCTGGGCCACTAGACGATACCACCATTTCGGAATTGCGGTGCAAAGTTACTACAATTTTCTGAACCACCAAAATTTTTGTTGTTTTTTTTCAAAAAAAAGTGCATTTTCTTCATTTTTCCTATTTACACGCCCATTTCAGTATTAAATAAGGTGTAATTTTTGATAATTATTTTTGTTGTTTGCCATGTAATCGTTAATTTTGTAAACTATAAATAATCTGCATTTATTAAAATGATAAGAACTTTTTTCTTAACCATGGCGTTAATGGCCATAGCTATGCTAGGTGCCACCGAGGCCTACAACATATACCCCGTTCCCCAAAAGCAGGTAATGAATCCTGGCACGGCATCCTTTTCTCAGAGAGTATTTATATTTCCTCAATATGGGATTGACATAGCAACAATAAATCGCGCAAAGCAGATACTTAGCGACCATGGTCTTGTTCCAGTGGTGATTGATGTTGGCACACCTAACAACTGTCCGTCTTTCGTGCATCTTAGTGTAAACAATCCAAAAGAAAAGATTGGTGATGAGCATGATGCCGTGTTGCGTGTCGACCGAAGCATTTTCAATTTGCCAAAATATGACCGTCATATCTTGAATCTTAAATCAGATAGTAAAGGTCAAGCTAATGTGGCAATCATTGGTGAAGACACTGACGCTGTGTTCTGCGGACTGGCATCTCTTGAGCAGATGCTCGATCAAGGCACAACCGACTTGCCATGCGTCACAATCTACGACTATGCCGACGTAAAGAACCGTGGCATCATCGAGGGCTACTATGGAGTGCCTTATACCGCCGAGGTGACTAAGGACCTGTTTCGCTTCATGGCCCGATACAAGATGAACACCTATATGTATGGCGCCAAGAGCGACCCTTACCATTCGCGATACTGGGGTGACCCATATCCTACAACGATTACTGAAGACCAACAGCGCATTGGCTATCTTAACCAAGACATGATGCGCGATATCACAAAGGTTGCTAGCGAGACTAAGGTCAACTTCATCTGGGCAATCCACCCAGGCAAGGCGTTTGCTAATGCCGAAGACCCACAAGTGCTCGACAAGATTATGGCGAAGTTTGAGAGCATGCACGAGCTGGGTGTGCGTCAGTTTGGAGTATTTGTCGACGACGTGGGCGTTCCCAACGACCCTGCCATCATGAAGCTCTGTGCCGACAATTTAAATATGCTGCAGAAGCGCATCGATGAAAAGTGGAACAAAAAAGGCGCAAAAGCGACCGATACAGTAAAGCCTTTGCACTACGTGCCACAACTTTACGCCCACTCATGGGTGAGTCGTGAGCGCGCCCGTGAGTTCTTTGAATCACTAAGTGCAACTGCCGATAAAATCAACATATATATTACAGGCGCTAACGTGTGGTCGGTGCCCAATAACGAGGACCTCGCAACTGTCAAGAGTTGGCTAGGCCGCGAGGTGAGCTGGTGGTGGAACTACCCTTGCAACGACCAGGACCCCACCAAGCTCTTTGTGATGGACACCTACAGCAACTTCCGTGACGAGACCCATATCGATAACCTTTCACATATCGAGAAAGGCCTCAAAGGACTCAACACCCTTATCATCAACCCCATGCAGCAAGGCGAGTTGTCGAAAGTGGCACTCTTCAGCGTTGCCGACTATACTTGGAACAACGCTGCATTCGACAACTACGAGAGTTGGGATGCAGCAATACCAGCCGTTGTGGGCAAAGAGCGTGCTAAGGCATTCAAAAAACTTGCTCCCTACTTGCGCTATTACGACAACGACGCTCTAGCCTATAAGATTAACAACTATCAAGCTTCGGTGAAACGCGGGTCGCCAAGGCCTAACAGTCTTCTTGCCGAGTTGCGCGAAGTTAACGATGCTTGCCAGGCGATAAAAGCAATGAAAAGCTCCAGCAACGAGAGTGACCGACTGCTCTACAACGATGTGCGGCCCTGGCTTCTCAAACTCGAAGCGATGAGCGCCGAGGCAATAGCTCTATTTGAGGGCAAGAACCCACCTGCATGCAACTTCGACAAGAATCCCGACTTCCAGTTTGAGACCCTAGGTGGCATGGGTGAGGAAATCTCGCTCAAAGTGCTTACTGCCGAGCCTGCCACCACATGCTTGATGCCACTGCTCAAGTGGCTACATGAGCAAGACACGATTAAGTAATTCACACATTATATTTAATACACATTTCTATGAAATTTATTAAAAGATTTGCATTCCTTGCCATGATTGCCTCAACTGCGGTCATGGCACAGGCACAACTGCCCAAGGCAGTAACCTATGAGGGCGATCCCATGCACACACAGTGCTACACACTGCGCAACGGCATGAAGGTCTTCCTTAGTGTTAACCACGAGTCACCACGCATCGCTGCTCATATTGCCGTGCGTACCGGCTCACGCAACGACCCCGCCGAGACCACAGGTCTGGCTCACTACCTGGAGCACCTTATGTTCAAGGGCACTAAGCAGTTCGGTACTAGCGACCCAGTGAAAGAAGCTCCCTATCTCGATGAGATTGAAGCCCGCTACGAGCAATACCGCAAGGTCACCGACCCAGCCAAGCGCAAACAGCTCTACCACGAGATTGACAGCGTGTCGCAACTAGCAGCACAGTACAACATCCCCAACGAGTATGACAAGCTGATGGCAGGAATTGGCGGCATTGGCACTAACGCCTACACAAGCACCGACGTGACCTGCTACACCGAGGACATCCCTGCCAACGAAGTTGACCGCTGGGCGCGCATCCAGAGCGACCGCTTCCGCAATATGGTGATTCGCGGCTTCCACACCGAGCTCGAGGCTGTGTATGAGGAGAAGAATATTGGTATGGCTAAGGACATGTGGAAACTCGAAGAGGCCCTCTATGCCAAGGCATTCCCAACCCATCCTTATGGTACCCAAACAACCATAGGTACTCAGGAACACCTCAAGAACCCTTCAATCACCAACATCAAGAATTACTACAACAACTACTATTGCCCAAATAACATCGCCATCTGTATGGCTGGTGATTTTGACCCCAATAAGGTGATTGCTACGCTCGACAAGTATTTTGGCGACTGGCAGCCTAACAAGAACCTATCACGCCCAGAGTTTGCACCTCTTAAGCCCATCACAGCACCCGTCGATACTACCGTCTTGGGCCAAGAGGCTGAATTTGTAACCCTGGCATGGCGTCTTGAGGGTGGCAGCTCACTGCAATGCGACACCCTTGAGGTTATATCAAGCATGCTCAAGAACGAGACTGCAGGCTTGATGGACCTTAATCTCGACCAGCCTCACAAGATTATGGGTTCGGGTGTCTATCCCGACGAGATGACCGATTACTCACTGCTCATGTTATTTGGTTATCCTAACCAAGGACAGACTCTGGAAGAGGTTCGCGACCTGATGCTCGGCGAGATTGACAAATTGCGCAAGGGCGACTTCGACAACGATCTTCTCACTAGCGTGGTCAACAACACCAAGCTGCAGTATTTAAGAGGCTTGAACAATAACGGAGCACGTGCTAGATACCTTGTAAATGCTTTTATCAACGGCGTTGAATGGGAGCAGGTTGTAGGACAGCTCGACCGCATGAGCCACATGACCAAGCAGCAGATTGTGGATTTTGCTAATCGCCATCTACTCTCTAACAACTATGTGTGCGTCTACAAGCGTCTTGGCGAGGACACTTCGGTGAAGAAAATTGAGAAACCTGCCATCACCCCTATCCCAACCAACCGCGACAAGCAGAGCGACTTCGTCAAGAACCTCATGGCCGAGACTGTTGAACCCATTCAACCTCGCTTTGTTGACTACAAGACCGACATGACTGTTTCGAAGACTAAGGCTGGTCTGCCACTGCTCTACAAGCAGAATACCGATGATGACCTGTTCACCTTAGCTTATAAATATGACTTCGGCAACACAGCCGATCTTAAGTACAGCCTGGCACTATCATATCTCGACTATCTGGGAACCAAGACCCTGACCCCACAACAGTTCAAGCAAAAACTTTACAAACTCGCTTGCAACTTCTCAACATCGGTAGATGACAACTACACCTTCATCACCATCAGTGGTCTTAACGAGAACATGCCTGAAGCAATAGCTCTAATCGATGACCTGCTCAAGAATGCAACTGTCGACAATGAGGCCTATAGCCAACTCGTTGACTTAATTATCAAGGGACGCAACGATGCCAAAAGCAACCAGGAGCAATGCTTCGCTCGCTTAATGGCCTACGGTCAGTATGGCCCCAACAATGAGTATACCAACCTCTTGAGCGAGAAAGAGCTTCGTGACATCAACCCCAGTGAGCTTATTGAACTCGTAAAGAACTTGAGCAACATGAAGCATGAGGTAATGTACTTTGGGCCCATGAGCGAGAAAGACTTCTCAGCAACAATCTCGAAACTCCACAAGACTCCAAAGGAACTCATGGATGTGCCATTTGGCATGGACTATATGGAGCAGCCCACTCCCGAAACAGAGATATTGCTTGCTCCTTACGATGCCAAGAACATCTACATGGTGCAGTACACCAACAGCGAGCGCGACTGGACTCCTGAGCATGCTCCAGTAATCAGCTTGTTTAACGAGTACTTTGGCACCGGAATGAACGGTATCGTATTCCAAGAGCTGCGTGAGGCACGTGGTCTGGCCTACTCGGCTGCCGCTCGCTACAACCAGCCTGCCCGTCTGGGCCACAAGGAGGATGCTTACACCTACATCATCACCCAAAACGACAAGATGATGGATTGCGTTGACGAGTTCAACAAACTAATTGCCGACATTCCTCAGAGTGAGGCTGCTTTCAATCTTGCTAAAGAGTCGCTCATTAAGAAGTACGCTAGCCGCCGCACCACTCGATTCAACGTACTCAACAGCTATATTTGGGCTCAAGAGCGCGGTCTCGACTACGACATTTCAGCCAAGGTTTACGAGGCACTGCCCAAGCTCTATCTCTTCGATATCGTTGACTTCGAGAAGGAGAATATGGCAGGCAAACCCTACCGCTACCTCATTCTCGGCAACGAGAAGGAGCTCGACATGGATCGCCTGCAGAAGATTGCCCCTGTTAAACGCGTAACTCTCGAGGAGATTTTCGGATACTAATATAGTTTATAGTCCAAATTTCACAGTTTTTATTGTCTGTAGTGAGGCTATAAACATCTGAAACAAAAATCCTGCTCAGAATATTCTGAGCAGGATTTTTCTAATTATGCATTATGAATTATGCATCCATTTAGAACTGCTTTGCTGCAGCCATTACCACCTCGCTGAGAGTGGGATGACCATGGATAGCGCTTGCCATCTTGGTCACCGGCATGCCAGCGTTCATCGCTGTCACAGCCTCCTGTATGAGGTCGGCAGCATGTGGTCCACATATGTGGCAGCCCACGATGGTAAGGTCTTCGCTGCTGACGATGAGCTTCACCATTCCGTCGGTCTCGCCCATTGCCACGGCCTTGCCATTGCTGCGGAAGAACGACTTGGCAGTTACAACCTCGATGCCCTGATCCTCGCACTGCTGCTCAGTAAGGCCCACCATAGCAAGCTCGGGAGTGGTGAACACTGCACTAGGCACGATGTCGAGCTTCACGTTGCTCTTCTCACCAAGAATGTGAGCGAGAGCCACGCTGCCCTGAGCACTTGCTGCGTGAGCGAGCATGCAACGACCATTAACGTCGCCAATGGCATAGATGCCCTCGACATTGGTCATCATGTTGTTGTCAACCTCGATGCCACGACGGCTAGTCTCAACACCTGCAGCCTCAAGTCCTTCGGGAAGTACTGCCTGACGTCCTACCGACATCAGCACCTTCTCGGCAACTAAGCTCTTGGCCTTGCCCTTGTGGTCGAAGGTAATCTCAAGACCATCGTCGGTCTTGTGTATGCCGTTGACAGCAGCTTGAGTGAGGATGTTAACGCCACGTTTGCTCATAACAGTCTTGAGGCGCTTAGCGATGTCCTTGTCGAATGGAGGCAGAATCTCCTTCATAAACTCGACAACAGTCACCTCAACGCCAAAGCTGCTGAACACGCCGGCAAACTCCATACCAATCACGCCACCGCCCACAATGCACAGGCTTTTGGGGAGCTCTTGCATAGCGAGGATGTCGTCGCTGGTCATCGCCAAGTCGGCGCCCTCAATGGGAAGTCCACGAGGTATCGAGCCAGTGGCAATAACGATGGCAGGAGCAGTGTACTGTTCGCCAGCAACCTCAACAGTCTTAGCGTCGACAAACTTTGCCTCGCCATTTACAACGGTAATGCCGTCGCCACCCATGAGCATTGCCACGCCGTCGCGCAACTGCTTAACGACTTCTTCTTTGCGTGCAAATGCAACGCCATAGTCAACAGTCACCTCGCCTATGGTAACGCCAAACTGTGCAGCCTCACGCACGGTGTTGATAACTTCGGCATTGCGGCAAAGGGCCTTTGTGGGGATGCAACCGCGATTAAGGCAAGTGCCACCTAGCAGGTCGCGCTCTACAATCACCACCTTCTTGCCGTGGTGAGCGGCCTCGGCGGCCATCTCATAACCGCCGGGACCTGCACCTATAATAATAATATCGGTTGAAATCATAACTCGTCAACGCTCAAGAGTTCGCGATAAGTAACAATCTGCTTGAGTGCAGCCTTGGTGTCGTCGAGACGACGAACTGGAGTGTTGTGAGGAGCAGTCTTGACCAGCTCGGGATTCTCCTTAGCCTCAATGGCAATCTTCTTCATCACCTCGATAAACTCGTCGAGAGTCTCCTTGCTCTCGTTCTCGGGCGGCTCAATCATCATAGCCTCATGGAAGAGCAATGGGAAGTAGATTGTGGGAGCGTGGAAACCATAATCGAGCAAGCGCTTAGCCACGTCGAGAGTGGTAACGCCAGTGCTTTTGTCCTTCAAGCCGTCGAACACAAACTCATGCTTGCACACGCCGTCGAGAGGCAGCTCATAGTAATCCTTAAGCGACTCCTTAACATAGTTGGCATTGAGCACTGCAAGTGGACCTACGTTCTTAATCTCGTCTTTACCGAGGGTCAAGATATAGGTGTAAGCACGCATCATCACGCCGAAGTTGCCCAAGAATCCGCTGATAGAGCCAAGTGAATCTTCACAGTCTTCCATGTGGTACCAATAGATATCGTCGGCAATCTCCTCGCGGGTAACACGTGGGTTGGGAAGGAACTTCTCCAGGCCCTCACGCACGCCTACAGGGCCACTACCAGGACCGCCACCACCATGAGGTGTTGAGAAGGTCTTGTGCAGGTTGATGTGCATGATATCGAAGCCCAGGTCGCCAGGACGGCACTTGCCCAACATTGGGTTGAGGTTGGCACCATCGTAGTACATCAAGCCACCAGCCTCGTGAACGAGCTTGGCAATCTCGGCGATGTTGTGCTCAAAGATACCCAGAGTGTTGGGGTTAGTCATCATCATACCAGCGATGTTCTCATCGAGCAATGGCTTCAAGTCCTCAACATCAACGGTGCCATCAGGACGACTCTTAACAACAACCACTTCAAGGCCACAAACAGCAGCACTGGCGGGATTGGTGCCATGAGCGCTGTCGGGGATAATAACCTTAACACGGTTAGGGTTGCCATTGTCAAGATGATAGCTGCGCATCACCATCAATCCGGTAAGCTCGCCATGAGCACCTGCATAAGGGTTGAGGGTAAACTCGCTCAAGCCCGAAAGCTCGGCGAGAGAGCGCTGCAGATTGTAATAAACTGCGAGAGCGCCTTGCACGTTCTCCTCGTCCTGCAATGGGTGCAGATGAGTGAACTCGGGCAAGTTGCACATTTGCTCATTGATTTTGGGGTTATACTTCATTGTGCACGAACCAAGTGGGTAGAAACCTGTGTCAACACCAAAGTTGTTGTTACTCATGTTGGTGTAGTGGCGCACAACAGTCATCTCATCAACCTCGGGAAGGCATGGAGCCTCCTGACGCTTGAGAGCATCGGGCAGGTCGGCGAGTTTATATTCAGCGAGCTTGTTCTCGGGAAGGCTGTAGCCTTTGCGACCCTCTTTTGAGAGTTCGAATATCAGTTTGCCATAGAATGTATTATTCATTGTTCTTGTCCTCCTCGCCTTCTTCGATAAATTGGTTAATAGCGTCAATCAGGTCATCGATATCCTCCTTGCTCACGGTCTCGGTGGCACACATGAGCAGCTTGTCCTCGTCGATGGGTACACCAGCAGCATAGGCTTGGTTGAGCCAGCTCAGCAGGTCATCAACGTTGAGCGAAGTCTTAACAACAAACTCATTAAGGAATGGCTTGTCGGGATATTCCATCTCAAACTTGCCAGTCTTAACAAGCTGGTCGGCGAGATAGTGAGCATTGCTGTAGCCCATCTCATTAACCTCGCGCAAACCTTGCTTGCCCATTAGCGACATGTAGACGGTAACAAACAGCGCCATCAAGCTCTGGTTAGAGCAGATGTTGCTGGTAGCCTTCTCGCGGCGAATGTGCTGCTCGCGAGCCTGAAGGGTAAGAACGAAAGCACGCTTGCCATCGGCATCGGTGGTAGCACCCACGATGCGGCCGGGCATCTTGCGAATAAGTTTCTTGCTTGTGCACAGATAGCCAACATAAGGACCGCCAAAGTTCATGGGAATACCCAAGCTCTGGCCGTCGCCCACTGCGATATCAGCACCCCACTCGGCTGGAGTTTTGATTACGCTAAGTGCGCTGGCAGGGCAGTTCATGATGAGCAATGTCTTGTGCTCGTGGCAGAAGTCGGCCCATCCGGTGTAATCCTCAAGGATTCCGAAGAAGTTGGGCGAAGCCACAATAACACCTGCAACATCATCGGCACCAACCTTAGCCTCAAAATCGGCACGGCTTGTAACGCCATTCTCGGCCTCAATCATCTCAACGTCGATGCCATGGAACTTGGCATAAGTCTCAACCACGCGAGTAACAAATGGGTTAACGGTCTCGCTGATGAGCACCTTGTTGCGCTTCTTGGCGTTAGAAACAGCCATCATCATAGCCTCGGCGGTAGCAGTGCAGCCGTCATACATCGACGCGTTGCTTACCTCCATGCCGGTGAGCTCGGCCATCATGCTCTGATACTCGAAGATGTATTGCAGAGTACCCTGCGAAATCTCAGCCTGATAGGGAGTGTAGCTGGTTAAGAACTCGCTGCGGTTCACGATATCTTGAACCACTGCGGGAGTGTAATGGTCATATACACCAGCTCCCATGAAGCACTTGAGAGTGGTGTTGTCCATAGCGAGGTCACCAAAGAAGTTGCGAATCTCAATCTCGCTCATGGCACGTGGCAGGTCATAGTCGCGCTTGAACTGCAGCTCCTCGGGAATGTCCTTGTAGAGCTCATCGAGCGACTTGAGTCCGCACTTGCCCAGCATTTGGTTCACATCGTCCTGGGTGTGTGGGAAAAATTTATAGTTCATTGCTTGTTAATGTGTATTTATTGTTCTTTTTTTAATGAAGAAAAGCCAAGGGCCAGGCACATTTGATGCCAGCCACTTGGCTTAGATGTTGAGTTGTGTATTACTCGCCGATGAAAGCTTTGTAGGCAGCTGCATCCATCAGGTTCTCGAGCTCGCTCTTGTCGCTGAGCTCAACTTTGATGATCCAGTTCTCAAAAGCATCCTTGTTGATAAGGCCTGGCTCATCGTCGAGAGCCTCATTAACCTCTACCACGGTGCCGCTAACGGGGCAAACAAGGTCACTGGCTGCCTTAACGCTCTCTACTGCGCCAAAGTCCTCGCCTGCCTCTACCTCGTCGTCAACCTCGGGCATGTCAACGTAAACCACATTGCCAAGCTCGTGCTGTGCATAGTCGGTAATACCTACATAGCCAAAGTCGCCTTCAACTTTTACAAACTCATGTGACTCGCTGTAATAGAGTCCGTCAATAATTTTACTCATAATAGTGATGTTGATTTAAAATATTGTTTTGTTGTTAATTGCTAAAAATATCCGAATAACTTTTTACTTCTTATAGCTCTTATCGTGGAATTTCTTCTTCACAACAGTTGCATCGAAGAATTTCTTGCGAATGTGAACCTTAAGTGGAGTGCCAAGCTTGCCATAGGCTGCATCGACGAGAGCAACAGCAATGCTCTTGTCAACCGAGATGCCACGGTAACCGGTGGTAACATAACCCACAGGTTCCTCGTTCTCGTTGCAAACCTCATAACCGTGACGAGGAATAGCCTTGTCGTGGAGCTCGAGACCTACAAGTTTCTTGGGAGCACCCTCAGCCTTCTGCTGAGCGCAAACGTCCTTACCAATGAAGTCTTCTTTGTCGAGCTTAACAAAGAAGCCAAAGCCTGCCATGATAGGAGTAATGTCGGCAGTGAGCTCGTCGCCATAGAGAGGCAGGCCAACCTCAAAGCGCAGAGTGTCGCGGCAACCAAGTCCACAAGGCTGAACGCCAGCATCCATGAGCATGTCCCACATGTCCTGGATGGTCTTGTGGCTTGCATAAACCTCGAAACCGTCCTCACCAGTGTAACCAGTGCGGCTCACGATGATGTTGTCGCCATTATAGTCAACACACTTGAAGGTGTAGAATGTCAAGTCGGTGCAATCAAGGTTGAGAACAGCCTTCATGGTCTTTTCGGCCTCGGGACCTTGAACTGCGATTTGTCCGTAGCTCTCGCTCTGGTTTTCAACCTTCACATCAAAGTTTGCAGCCTGCTCGTTAATCCAAGCCACGTCCTTGTCGATATTGGCAGCATTGATAACGAGGAAGTAGTCGTTCTCGCCCATGGTGTAAACCAGCAAGTCGTCAACGGTGCCACCATTAGGATAAAGCATCATACCATACTGGATGTCGCCAATTTCCATCTTGGTGATGTCGTTAGTGAAGATGTAGTTCACAAACTTCTGAGCCTCGGGACCAGTAACGTGAACCTCACCCATGTGAGATACGTCAAAAACGCCTACTGCATTACGCACTGCGTTGTGTTCCTCTACTATACCCTTGTACTGGATGGGCATGTCAAAACCGCCAAAGGGGCTCATCAAGGCACCTAAGGCAACGTGTTTGTCGTGAAGACAGGTGAATTTGTTTTCACTCATAATAGTTGTTTTTAAGATGTAAAGTATTTGTTATTAAATTAGTATTCAGTTAATTAATCTCGCCTTTCAGGGTTCAAGGCACATTTAAAAACTTGAATTCACACCCCATCGCAATCGAGGAGGCCTCAAATTTTCCACAAAAGTACATAATAAAAATGACATAAAACAACTTAACTCAAAAAAAATAATATTTTATTTATTAACAAGAAGCGAAGCCAGCTCAAGTTGTTGAACTGGCTTCTAATTTTTCACATGAATGCCCCTATTATTTATTAGTTCTACTGCCGCATCAACAGGTCGATTAAATCACTGTTTTTGAGGTTCATTATCACTCGCGAGAGTTCTAAGTTGCCAATGGCGCTTTCCATCTCTGCTTCAGTGAATTTGCAGCCTTTTAGGCAGCTTGTGATGCTATCAAGATCACCCAAGAGAAAGAAGTCTCCGGCGATGTTGATATCGCGAATTGTGTTGCGATTGAGTTCGAGGGTTATTTTAAAGTCACCCACACCCTCAATCCTGCCGCTTCGCTCCATGTTGCAACGTGGATTATTGCCGAGGATAAATTCGGGTGTGAGGTATCCAACCTCAATGTGCTCAATTGCTGCTATATCATTGTCAGTCAGCTGTATTTCTCCATTGCATAAAGTGTTGTGAGCATGCTGCTGAAACTCCTCGATGCTCATTGTGAGGTAGCGGTTGAGCGTGGTGATGTGGCTCTTGACGCTTTTTACGCCCTTGGAGTCAAGTTTTGCTGTCGATGGCGTGATAGCTTGAACCATGTTTTCCATGTTGGTGTCGTAAAGCATTGTGCCATGGACGATGCTTATGCCTGGCAGATGGTAGAAGGCGTTGCCACTCACCTTTTTACCCTCAATCATGACGTCGTTGCGGCTCGTGTCGCTAGCATCAAGTCCCAAGCCCTTGAGCATCGCCACAATGGCATGGGTGTAACGGGCAAACGTAGTGGTCACATCATCGCTGCGAGTTATGTAGCTGAACATGAGGTTGTCCATGTCGGCATAAACACACCCACCACCACTCTTGCGGCGATAATACTCTATGCCGTGCTCCTTGCAGTAGGCAACATTCACCTCACTGTCAATCAGCTGGTTGCGACCAAAAATAACAGTGGGTTTTACACGCCATGTAAAGAACAGTTCATCGATGCTTTTGTCGTCTTTGAGCAACTGTGCAGCATGCTCCTCCATGGCGAGATAGAACGTGAGCCTGCGCACCTCATCATAAGGCAGTTGTAAATATTTCATAGTCAATTAAAACGTCAGAACAACCATTGTTGGTTACGAATGGGCAAATTAAGACATATTTTTTGATGTCTGCAAGTATTTTGTTCAGGATTTGTAGCCCGACAAGAAAAAAACATTTTCGAGCTGTTTTTACTTGAGGTTTAATTACTTTTTCGCAAAAAATGCTGATTTTCTTTATTATATTAATTATTTTGAATAATTTTGTAGAATATAAAAACAATTTATTGTTGATAGGTTGATTGTGAATTAAAATCTAATAAATTATGAAGAAATTATTTTTGTTTTTCATCATTACCCTGACTGTGGTCACTGCCAAGGCTCAGTATCTGTCAATAGGTAATCTCAAGTATTATATAACCGACGATTATGGCTATACTGTAGAGTGTGTGGGCCTGTCGAGTGCCGGCGAGAGCGCTAATCCCACCGAGATTGACCTCCCCGGCAAGATAAATTATGGCGGTTCTACCTACACTGTGACCGATGTGAGAGATTACGCTTTCTCGGGCAACACAAGAATCACAGTGTTGAAAGTGTGTCATGGCGTCACCAGCATTGGCTACCGTGCTTTTTCGGGCTGCACCTCGCTCAAGTATGTCTATCTTCCCAGTTCGGTGACTCTACTTGACAACTACTCCTTTGCCAACACATCCAGCATGACGCAGTTCAACTATGCCTCTCAGAGTGTTCCCACGTTCTATAGCGGCACATTCTCGGGCATGCGCTCGGCGTCTCTGGTAGTGTCGACGTTTGAGGCCAAGACGGCTTTCAGTTCCAACAGCACGTTCAGTTCTGCCTTCAGCAGTATCAATGCCAATGGTCGTGGTGCCTATGACTTCTCTTCTGGCTCAGGATGCTATGTTGTGAGTGGCAGCAACACCTGCATGCTCGTGGGCTTACTCTCCAACACCCCCTCCATCCCTGTGAGCACGACAAATAATGACAACTATACTTATGGTGGTCTCACATCACCCGAATACTACAAAGTCACTGTGGCAGCTCCTCGTCTTGCTGAGTTGAGTGAGAGGCAATCGAGCCTCACCTCCTTCACATGGCTGGGTTCCGAAGCCAAGAAGATAGGCATTAGCGCTTTCCAGGGCTGCACGGCTTTGACCACCGTCAAGGTGAGTGCTGATACCCTCGACAACTATGCATTCTACAATTGCCCGGCAATCACCACTTTGCAATTGTATGAAACAGGCAGTGAGAATTATGGTGTGAAACGCATCAATTCAATGGCCTTCGCCTACGACCATGGGCTTGTAAACGTCTACATTCCATCGAGCGTCATCTATATGGCCGAGGGCGGCAACATGCCATTCTACATGTGCAACAATTTGGAAAAATATACAGTCTCTTCAAGCAACCAGTATTACGCCTCAGCGGGTTATAGTAATCTCTATAACAAGTCGTTTACCAAGCTGATACACATGCCCAGGAATGGCGGCGGCACAAACTACTCCTATTTTTTGAGTGGTTATCAAATGGTGCAGCCATCGACGCTCACTGAGATTGGTGACTATGCTTGCTACCATCACAATAAATTACAACAAGTTGTGCTTAATTATGGAGTAAAAACAATAGGGAACAGCGCTTTCGCCAATTGTGATAAACTCACCTATATGCTCATTCCAAGTTCGGTAACTAACTATAAAGCAGACTCTTTCTATGGCCTGTACAGTCTCACAGACCTCTATTTGAACCGTGATAATTATCCTTCGCAACTTGCTGGCCTCGTTAACCGTGGTAACATCAATCTGCATGTGCCTTACCCTAGGGTTAATTATTATAAGAATACGTCGTTAGGCTCATCCTTCAAGTCAGTTGACGGTAACGCCTGGGACATTTATTCTGAGAACCTGTTTTTTACTGTGACAAGCACTGAGCCTTACTCCGACCCCAATAATGCTGTCAATTACGATGGTGGACAGGCGAAACTAGTGCATGGCCAATCGGTATATGTCAATAATAAGTACAATTTATATGATATCCAAATTTCCCATTCTTTAAATGTTGGGGGCGATCTTTATTGCCCTACTGCCATAGAAAAGAACTACTATCAAGTTCTGAAACAAAATTCTTCAACTGAAAATATTATTTATTATGCACACACAATTAAGGAGGTTGAGGATTCGGCATTCTACAACTGTCAAAACTTGAAAATCAGCAATGGCTCGTTAGACCATCTTAAAACTATAGGCAAGGCGGCATTCTCTAAAACCACTAATCTCACGTCAATGAGCTTTAGTGACGTGGAAGTGATCAAAGAATATGCCTTTGACCACTCGGGACTCAGCGGCGACATTGAGCTGTCTAAGATACGTAATGTAGGTCTCAATGCGTTCTTCTACTGTCCTGGCATAACAAGCATGACTTTCTACGGTGAGCCCTATCTGAGCACTGCTTGCTTTGGCTACAATGCCAGCAACTGCCTCTACTATGTCGACGCCTCACAGTACTATCGCCTCACTCATCAGCAATACACATGGTACATCAGTGACGACATGACGACCGCCGATGAACGTATGCGCCCCTTTGTGAAACTAGACAATGACACTCGCATCTTCTCGTGCCATAAGAGTGTGGAACAGCCTGCCGGAGGCAGCTTCTACACCATACCGTCGTATGACGCATCAAAGAATCGTCTCACCACGTCGAAATGGAACGGTGCCATTCCAGCTTCTACAGCAATGCTCATGAAGGGGACCAAGGGACAGGTCTATAAGTTTAAGAATATAGGAACATCGACCGCCACACCCACCAACATGCTTGTGCCAGTGATAAATGATTATTTTGTAAACACCGTCGGTGGTTATCTCTACAATGAGCAGACCCACCAGTTTGATTATGACACTGGCAACGAAGTGAGCCCTTATAGCACGATAGAGCCAAGTTATGGCTATCTGTCAATCAACACGTCGCAGAATCATGTGAACATCGACTTGTTTAGCAGTGCCAGTGTCCCAGGCGACGTAAACGGCGACGGCTATGTGAGCAGTGTGGATATTACAGCACTCTACAACTGGCTCCTCAACGGAGATGACAGCGATATCGTCAACGGAGACCAAAACGATGATGGCATCATTTCATCAGTTGATATAACCATTATTTACAACATCTTGCTGGGCAGCAATTGATGACGACTGAACAAGAAGATGAGACTAGCAGCAATATTTCCTATATCTCGTGCTGAGGATATAAGAAGTTTACCATCAAATGTCTTGCCACCAATCGGCATCCCACGATAAATGTCAATATTTTGAACTGGTTCTGAGCCACCATTTGTTGACTTGAAGTCATATCCTTAAGCCTAACAGCCGAGACCATGGGGATTGACAGCGAATGCTACCTGTTCGGCAAACTTGTGTCCTCAAAAGAACCGTCCCTTTGAGGACATAATAATCTTATGACATTAATTAACACACACATATATATGTAGCAACTTATAAGTGCCATTATTACTGAGGCTATAAACGTTTCTTTCGTTAATAAGCAACTAGTGATATCAAGATTATAGAAATCGAAAATCATAAAGACAAGGACTATGGATAATAAGCAAGATAAAAGAATAATTAGCTCATTTTTAATTTTAAATATGTGATTCAAATAAATTGCAGAGAAAAAATTAATAATCAACAGATAGAAACAAGCTCGAATTTGGTGAACCCCAATAATGACATCAGTAGATTCACTTTGCAATGGAGCTTCATATTCAATAAAACCAAGAATTTCATGAATACAAAGAACCAAAAAGATAAACTCAACTAATAGAATTATATATAATTTATTACGGATTAATTTCATAATAGAATTTCTCTTTTTTAGGATTATGATTTTTTATCCACTTATCATATTCTTTAAAAGCATCTTCAAGCAGTTCTTCAATATTACGAGTCTCTACTTTTCCACCTATGCTTTTTCCCATTATATTTTGTTCCCATCCTTTGAATGATTGATTTGTTTGCGTATTATATTTATCATCTAAACCAAGAATATGTCCAAACTCATGAGTTGCAGGGATTTCTCTCAGTCTCATTTTTTATTGTATCCATAAGAAAGCAGTATGGCAACTATTTTTTTAGTGGAGTGCTGCGAAAATGCTTAAAAACTCAATCTACTATTACCCTTAATTCCACAGAAAGTTTAGCAATGTAATATTATTGGATGCATTTATTTCATTGGTTCACGAACAGATATTTAATTTGGACCCTATGACTGAGGAGCAATGGCGAGGCGGAAACCTATCCAAGCGCTTGAGCCGTTGGTTTTCCATCGGGTTGTCAGTCGGCAGTCTTTGGCTTCATCATCCCAAGCGCTGCTTCGACACATATTGTTGGTCGTGACATTGGGATGAGTGGGATCGACTTGCGGCTCGGTGGTGTAGTCGTAGATGTCGTCGAGGCACCACTCGGCAATATTGCCGCACATGTCGTAGATTCCCAGTTCATTGGGAGCCTTGGTTGCTACCTCGTGCAAAACGTCACCACTGTTGCCTGCATACCAGGCCACTTCGTCTAGGTTGGCACTGCCAGCATAGAGATAGCCATGGCTCAAGTTGCCACCACGAGCAGCAAACTCCCACTGTGCCTCGGTGGGCAATGTGAAGTTCAAGCCAGTGAGCTGGCTAAGTCGTTGGGCAAACTCCATGCATTGATCCCAACTCATTCTTCTCACAGGATAGTTGTTTCCAAGCGTGAATGGCACGGCATCAACTTCCATCACTGCTTTCCAAAGCGCCTCGGTCACCTCGGTTTCGCCAATCCAGTAGTCGGATAGCGTGACCTGATGTGCTGGACGCTCCAGGTCGTATGCCTCGGTATCACTATCGGGCGCTCCCATCATGAAGGTGCCGCCGTCAACCTTTATCATGTTGAACCGTACGCCATTAACCGATATTGTCTTCTTGTCCGAAGGCCCCTCGGCAAGACGGAGACCTGTAGCACGAGTGTGCTCAAATTCCAAGCGGTTGCCACGGAACGAGATGCGGCAGTAGTCGGGAGAATAATAACTCCAGTTGCCGCCACGTGAGATGCGAGCATCGCCGGTTGCGGGACCGGTGGGGTTGACTTGCGCCTCGGCGGGATACTGCTCGGCATACCAGTCGCTACACAACTCATCAACGTTGCCAGCCATGTCGTAGAGACCAAGTTCATTTGGCGCCTTAGTGGCAACGGTCTGAGTGCCAAAACCTGGCTCGCCAAGCACATGCGACGGGATAATCTGCCAATTCCAAGCCACTTCGTTAACGTTGTTGCTGCCGGGATAGAGATAACCCTGGCTAAGATTTCCGCCTCGTGCGGCGAACTCCCATTCAGCCTCGGTAGGGAGACGGAAGTTGCGGCCAGTCATCGCATTGAGCTTTGTAAGGAACTCTTGGCACTCATTCCAGCTCACATTCTCTACTGGATGGTTATATCGATCGGCACGCGTATAGGCGCTTCGATTGTATCCCATCACAAGCTCCCACAGCTCTTGTGTCACCTCGGTCTGTGCTATCGAGAATGTAGAAACGGTGACCTGATGACGCGGGAACTCATCTTCGATTGCGTTGTTGTCGCCCTCGTTGGCTCCCATCATGAATGTGCCACCCTCAACCTCTATCATATTGATGCTGTTAAGTATTCGCTCCGCGTCGAGTGGCTCGGGCTTGGGAGCGAGGACGAGACGCAGACCCATATAGTCGATAACATTTTCTTCGACATGCATGCTTCGGTAAGTCACTCGGCACGCTCTGGGGACGTAAGACCACCAACCGCCACGCTGTGGATGATTGAATCCATCCCAACAATTACCTTCATAATTGTACAGATAATTGCCGCACCACTCCATCACATTGCCACTCATATCGTAGATGCCAAGCTCGTTGGGAGCCTTAGTCGCCACGTCTTGAGTCGAGGTGTAGGAGTTATCGTCATACCATGCCACATCGTCGATGTTGTTGCTGCCGGCATATTTGTAGCCCTGGCTCTTGTTGCCACCGCGAGCAGCATACTCCCACTCTTCCTCGGTGGGCAGGCGGAACTCATAGCCCTCGGGTGCTATGGCAGCGTTGAGCTTGCTGATGAATTCCTGTCCTTCATCCCAAGAAACACTATTTACTGGCTTGTTGTTGCCACTAAACTGACTCGGATTAGTTGACATTAGAGCGTTCCACAGTGCCTGTGTCACCTCGGTCTCGCCGATGGCAAACGACGCTACGTCAACGCGGTGGCGAGGTTTCTCGTAGTAGAAAGCCTCGGTGTCATCGTCGGTGGCTCCCATCATATAGGTGCCGCCAGCTACATTAATCATATTGAACGACACGCCATTGACGGTAAATGTCTGTTTTGCAGCGGGCACGAGCACAAGGCGTAAGCCGATATTTGCGCCATAGCCGTTGGGGCGATAGCCAACGCGGTCGGAGATGCGACAGTAATTTGCGGTTTGGCTGTAGTAGCCACCACGACCCACACGGTAAGTGCCGTCATCGGGACCTACAGGATCAACCTGTGCCTCGCTGGTGTAGTTGGCTTTCCAGTCCTGGCACCACTCCGTGACGTTTCCGCTCATGTCGTAGATGCCTAACTCGTTAGCAGCCTTTTTTCCCACTTCGTGAAGTTGGTCATTGCTGTTGGATTGGTACCATGCCACATCGTCGATATTGTTGCTGCCTACATAGTAGTAGCCCCTGCTCTGGTTGCCGCCACGTGCAGCGAACTCCCACTGTGCCTCGGTGGGCATGGCGAACTCGTAGCCGTTGATGTGTAGCTGGCTGTTAAGAGCCGCTATAAAATTCTGGCAGTCATTCCAGGTAATGGAATGAACAGGAAACTTGTTGTTGTCGTCATAGAGGCTCGGATTGCTGCCCATAACAGCTGTCCACAACTCCTGAGTGACTTCGGTCTGCCCTATGGCGAACGATGATACCGTGACTTGATGCTGGGGCTTCTCGTCGGCCTCGGCATAGCTATCGCTGCTGGGAGCACCCATCATGAATGTGCCACCCTCCACGTCAACCATAGTGAAAGTCACTCCAGTGACAGTGTACTCGGTGGTCTCAGGTATAGGACCAATAAGCAGAATATTATAGACATAGGTGATGTCGGCACTGGTGATGTTTCCGTCGCCGTTCACGTCGCCGTTTGCAAGGCTACTGGTATCGTCGTTGAGCAAATAGTTGTAAAGCGCCGTAACGTCGGCCGCAGTCACTGTTCCGTCACCATTCACATCGCCACGCATTGCATAACAGCCAAGCCATGTGGCGACCAGTAAAAATGTAAGTAAAAATTTCTTCATAATGATATATTTTTGGATGTTTATGTATTAGTTTTCTTTGTTGCAAATATATAAATAATAATTTAATTATGAAAAATTTTACTTTGATAAACCTTAATATTATTGAAATTTCTCAAAACATTGCTCTTGTTTCCAAATAATGTTGTAACTTCGTGCAATCTTTGCAAACATAGAGTAAAAACACCAAAAACCATATCACAAATGAAAGAGAAAATCATCGCTTTATTCATGGAACGCTTCGGCGAGGAGCCAGTGATGTATGCATCGGCTGGACGTATTAACCTTATTGGAGAACACACCGACTATAACGGTGGATTTGTATTCCCTGGCGCAATCGACAAATGTATAATGGCAGGCATCAAAGAAAACGGTACCGACAAGGTGCGCGTTTATAGTGCCGACCTCGACGCATACACCGAGTTTGGCCTAAACGAAGAGGACAAGCCTGCCGAGCAATGGGCATGCTACGTGTTTGGTGTATGCCGCGAGACCATCAAGCGTGGCGGCACAGTTAAGGGCTTCGACGCTGTATTTGCCGGCAATGTGCCTCTTGGTGCAGGTCTATCATCATCGGCAGCACTTGAGTCATGCTTCGCCTTCGCTTTGAACGATATGTTCAACGACAACAAAATCGACAAATTCGAACTTGCAAAGATAGGTCAGTCGACCGAGCACAACTACTGCGGTGTGAACTGCGGTATCATGGACCAGTTTGCTTCGGTTTTCGGCAAGAAAGATCACCTCATGCGCCTCGACTGTCGCTCGCTCGAGCATCAGTACTATCCATTCGACGCAAAGGGCTACAAACTCGTTCTCATCGACTCTCGCGTAAAGCATGAGCTAGTTGACTCGCCCTACAACAAGCGCCGCGAATCATGCGAACGCGTGGCTGCCACTTTAGGTGTTGAGACCCTGCGCGACGCATCGATGGAGATGCTTGAAGCCAACCGCGACAAAATCAGCGATGAGGACTACAAGCGCGCCGTGTATGTGATTGGCGAGAAGCAGCGCGTGCTCGACGTGTGCGACGCTCTGGAGCGTGGCGATTTCGAGACCGTGGGACGTTACATGTATGAGACTCATAACGGCCTAAGCAAAGACTACGAGGTGAGCTGCGTAGAGCTTGACTACTTGAACGACATCGCCCGCGAGTGTGGCGTTACCGGTTCGCGCATCATGGGTGGTGGCTTCGGCGGCTGCACCATCAACCTCGTGAAAGATGAGCTTTACGATAAGTTCATTGCTACTGCCTGCGAGAAGTTCAACGAGAAATACGGCCACGAGCCCAAAGTATACGAAGTAATCATCAGCGACGGTGCCCGCCGCCTCTAATATCTGATTTCTGACATCTGATAACTGACAAATTATATGAAACCAACATTATTTGTTCTTGCTGCTGGAATGGGAAGCCGCTACGGTGGTCTCAAGCAGCTCGATGGTCTAGGACCTCATGGCGAGACCATCATGGACTATTCAATCTACGATGCCATCCAGAGTGGATTTGGCAAAGTGGTGTTTGTTATTCGCAAAGACTTTGAGCAGGAGTTCCGTGAGAAAATTCTCTCAAAATATGAGAGCAAGATTCCCACCGAGGTAGTGTTCCAATCGACCGACGCACTTCCCGAGGGATTCACCTGCCCCGAAGACCGCACCAAGCCCTGGGGCACCAACCATGCTGTGCTCATGGGCAAGGACGTGATTAAAGAGCCGTTTGCCGTAATCAACAGCGACGACTTCTATGGTCGCAATTCATTTGAGGTGCTGGCTAAAGCTCTAAGCAATTTGCCCGACGACTCTCACGACCGCTATTTCATGGTGGGCTTCAACGTGGGCAACACAATGAGCGAGAGCGGCACAGTGTCACGTGGTGTGTGCGAGACCGAGAACGGCTTGCTCAAGAGCGTAGTGGAACGCACCAAGATAGGTTACGACGAGAACCACGACATCATATTTACCGAGGGCGACCTAGTGGAGAAACTCGAGCCAACCACTCCCGTTTCGATGAACTTCTGGGGCTTTACCCCCGACTATTTCGTGCATAGCGAGAAATCTTTTGTAAACTTCCTTAACCACAGCATCAACGTGCCCAAGAGCGAGTTCTTCATCCCCATCGTGGTAAGCGAGCTCGTCGAGAGTGGCCAGTCAACCGTTGAAGTGCTCCGCACCGACTCAAAATGGTTTGGCGTGACTTACAGCGAAGACCGTCCGGCAGTAGTTGAGAAGTTTGCCGAGTTGCATCGCCAGGGAATTTATCCCGAGAAGATGTTCTAAACGAGACTCATGCGTAGCAAGAAGGCAAAAGAGCCGCAAGGCGATGAGGCGATTGTCGAGGCGTTCAACGAGTACCTATCGGCGAACAACAAGCGCAAGACACCCGAGAGATATCGCATTCTCGACAAGGTGCTAGCGTTCCCTAAATTGTTCACTATCGAGGACTTAAAGCTCGCTATGAACGACGACAAGTTCCCTGTGAGCACCTCTACATTATATTATACTGTCGACTTGCTGGTCGATGCCAACATCTTGCGAAGCATCAACACCGGAAACCAAGCTCTAGCATTTGAGCGTGTCGACCAGGTAAAGAGCATTCACCTCAAGTGTGAGGTGTGTGGCAAGACGAAACTGGTTAAGGACCCTAATTTCATGGCCTACATGAACGCTCGTCGATTTGCTGCTTTCACTACTAGGTACTATAACCTCACAGTGTATGGAACATGCAACGACTGCGCACGACGACTCAAGCGAGAGCAACGCGAAAAGAATATTAACGCAATAAAACAAATTAAAGAATCAACTAAATAACTTTCTTTTTTTACACAATTAACTAGAAAAAAATCATGGCAAATGTAAAACCTTTCAAGGGGTTACGTCCCCCAAAAGAGTTAGTAGAAAAAGTGGCTTCTAAGCCTTATGATGTTCTCTCAAGCGAAGAGGCAAGAGCCGAAGCTGGTGACAATGAAATGTCGCTCTATCACATCATCAAGCCCGAAATCGACTTCAACGACGGCACTACCGAGCACGACCCTCAAGTCTATGACAAGGCGGTTGAGAACTTCAAGAAGTTCCAGGCCAACGGATGGCTGGTACAGGACCCCAAGGAAATGTACTACATCTATGCTCAGACTATGGACGGACGCACTCAATATGGTATCGTAGTTGCTGCCAACTACATGGACTACATTGAAGGACGCATCAAGAAGCACGAGCTCACTCGTCGTGAGAAGGAAGAGGACCGCATGAAACACATTCGCGTTAACAACGCCAATGTTGAGCCAGTATTCCTCTCGTTCCCAACCAACGAGCCTCTCGAAGCAATCATTGCACAGGTTGCAAAGGGCGAGCCCGAGTATGATTTCGTTAGCGAGGATGGCATTGGTCACACCTTCTGGTGCATCACCGACGATGCTATCAATGAGCAAATCACCAAGGAGTTCGAGAAGATTCCTTACCTCTACATCGCCGACGGTCACCACCGTACAGCTGCCGCTGCTCACATCGGTGAGGAGAAGGCACAGGCCGACCCCAACCACACCGGCAAAGAGGAGTATAACTACCTCCTGGCAGTTTGCTTCCCCGAGTCACACCTTAAGGTGATGGACTACAACCGCGTGGTTATGGACCTCAACGGCAACACACCCGAGGAGTTCCTTGCTAAGGTTGGAGAGCATTTCGACATCGAGTGCAAGGGAACCGAGGAGTATCGTCCCAACCGTCTGCACAACTTCTCGCTCTACCTCGAGGGTAAGTGGTACTCACTCACTGCCAAGGAAGGCACCTACGACGATAATGATCCTATTGGCGTGCTCGACGTGAAGATTTCTTCCGACTACATCCTGCGCGACATCCTCGGCATCATGGACTTGCGCACCGACAAGCGCATCGACTTCGTTGGTGGCATCCGTGGTCTTGGCGAGCTCAAGAAGCGTGTCGACAGCGGCGAGATGAAGATGGCCCTGGCTCTTTATCCAGTTACCATGCGTCAAATCATCAACATTGCCGATACCGGCAATATCATGCCTCCTAAGGCTACATGGTTTGAACCTAAACTGCGCTCAGGACTCATCATCCACAAGCTTGATTAATAACACACATTAAACTATCAGTGGCGACAACACAAGAGTTTTGTCGCCACTCTTTTTTTATGGTAAAAGCACAAAAAAGGATGTGACACGTGACACATCCTTTAATTTTCTAGTAACATTACATAAGGTTTTTCAAGCGCAGGGCCCCTCGTTGATATAGAAGGTGTTGCCCTTTTGCATTATGAACCAATGGTCACTGCGTCGCTCCCATACGTTCTCAATTATGCCCCAGTCATACATATCCTTGCGCGATAGGCGGTAGCCGCTCTTCTTGAGAAGAGAGATGAATGCCTGAGTACCTCTCTTGGAAAGGAATGTTACCGACATGTCGTAGCACAGCCCCACACCGGCCCCTATCTCCACGTAGCTAGCGTAGCCATTATTTACAGTAGCCTTGGCCGACTTCACATCACCTGAGCGTGACACAGTAACAGTGCACCCCTTGGCATAAACGATGTTGAAACCTATCTCGCGGTTGTAATGACCCACCTTGCTGTAACCGATTTTTTTAAGCATAGCTTCGGCGTCATCAGAGTTAGAACTTTCCACCTTTTCCCATGCTTGGTGGAAAATAAATGGTGTCATCCCTGATTGTAGGGTCTGCGCGCTTGCCAGCAATGGCAACAGCATGCAAGCAATTAGTAAAAGGTTCTTTTTCATAATTATTTATTATTGAATATTGAGGTTTTGTATATTGACTGCAAATATATAGAATATTCTTAAGACATCAAAAAACAATGGGCTGACATTTATTCAAACTCTACACTTCAAGTTTTAGTTACTTCCTATATTTGAATTTGAAATATTAATAAATAATGTTTATCTTTGCGCTGCATTAACTAAATAATCAACATAAATCTTTAATTAATGAACTTTTTTGAAATCACCCAGACTATTAGTGACTACGTGTGGGGATGGCCCATGATAATTCTTTTGTTAGGTACTCACATATTCCTGACCTTCAGGTTGCGAGTTCCACAACGAAAGATTTTCACAGCCATAAAGTTATCAGTATCAAAAGACAAAGATTCAACGGGCGACGTTAGCCAGTTTGCGGCTCTAGCCACTTCGCTGGCAGCCACCATTGGCACTGGCAACATCATAGGTGTGGCTACTGCCGTGTCGCTAGGAGGTCCTGGTGCTGTGCTATGGTGCTGGCTTACTGGCATCTTTGGCATTGCAACCAAGTATAGCGAGGGCCTGCTCGCAATCAAATACCGTGTTAAGACTAGCGACGGCAATATGCTTGGAGGTCCCATGTATGCACTTGAGAGAGGACTTGGACAAAAATGGCTTGCTGTGCTTTTCTGTTTATTTACGGCTATTGCGGCATTTGGAATAGGCAACAGCGTTCAAGCCAATGCCATTAGCGAGAACTTCATCATGCTACTCAACGACAATGGCACCGTGGCAAGCGCAACGGCTTGGCTCAACAATGCCTTAAGCCTTAGCTATGAACCCCGGTTCTACCTGAGTATCATTATGGGCATCCTGGTAATGACACTCGTGGGTGTAGTCATCATTGGTGGCGTGAAAAGCATTGGAAGAATATGCTCGGCACTTGTGCCATTCATGGCGGTGCTTTATGTACTTGGATGTCTTTATATACTATTCATCAATTACCAATATGTGTGGGATGCAATCTGCCTTATTTGCAGCGAGGCATTCTCGATGAAAGCTGGAATAGGTGGTGCTGCAGGCACAGCCATCATGATGGGTGCACGCTATGGTATCGCACGTGGCTTGTTCAGCAACGAGTCGGGTATGGGTTCGGCGCCCATTGTCGCAGCAGCAGCACGCACCAAGAATCCTGTGCGTCAAGCGCTTGTCAGCTCAACTGGCACCTTCTGGGACACCGTGGTAGTGTGTGCCATGACAGGTCTTGTGCTCACAACCAGCATCATTGCCTACCCTGAAATCAACTTCCACGACGGCGGCCTATTGACTAAGAAAGCATTCGGCATGATACCCTATGTGGGCACGCCAATCCTCACATTCGGCATTCTCACTTTTGCCTTCTCCACAATCCTTGGATGGAGCTACTACGGCGAGCGTGCCATGGAATATATGGCAGGAAAACGCAGCATTCGCTTCTATCGCATTGCCTGGCTTATTGTGTGCTTCATAGGCTGCGTGATGAGCCTGGGAGTTGTGTGGAACATCGCCGACATCATGAACGCCATGATGGCACTGCCCAACCTTGTTGCACTACTGCTCCTCTCAGGTATTATAGCACGAGAAACAAAACACTACCTTTGGGACGGAAACCTCGATAAAGAAGCACCTGACGAAACCACCTAGTTTTCTGACACATGAAACAACTGAATTACCGTAATTAGTAGTCAAGTTGTTAAAAAAAATAATTCTAGGTTTTTTATTTAATATTTCTTTTACTAGTTGCTTATTTTTAACTAATTTTGCACTCTGAATACAATGTAGTGTAACCAACAAGATGGTCGCATTGCATCTAAGATTGTGATTTACAGTCAAGTGTGCAATGTGCTGTCATAATAAAGTTAAAGATATAAAGATATAAAGATATGGGATTATTCTCATTTACTCAAGAAATTGCTGTTGACTTAGGAACAGCCAACACAATCATTATCCATAACGACAAGATTGTAATCGATGAACCATCGGTGGTGGCTCTCGACACCAAGACCCAAAAGCTCATGGCTGTGGGTGAGACTGCACGTGAAATGCGTGGCAAGGTGCACGAGGGTATCAAGACCGTGCGACCACTGCGCGACGGTGTGATTGCCGACTTCAACGCTGCCGAGCTCATGATTCGTGGAATGATTAAGAAGGTGAGCCAAAAGAACCACTGGTTCTCTCCCTCACTTCGCATGGTGGTGTGCATCCCTTCGGGTTCTACCGAGGTTGAGATTCGTGCCGTGCGTGACTCAAGTGAGCACGCTGGCGGTCGCGACGTATACATGATTTATGAGCCTATGGCTGCTGCGCTGGGTATAGGTATCGATGTGCTGGCACCCGAGGGCAACATGATCGTCGATATAGGTGGTGGTACTACTGAGATTGCCGTTATCTCATTGGGTGGCATCGTTAGTAACAAGAGTATTCGCATCGCCGGTGACGACCTCACCGAGGACATTCGCGAGCACATGCGTCGCGCACATAACGTGAAGGTGGGCGAACGCACTGCCGAGCGCATCAAGATTAATGTGGGTTCTGCCCTCACCGAGCTCGACAATCCTCCCGAGGATTACATCGTGCGTGGTCCTAACCAGATGACAGCACTTCCTATGGAAGTTCCCGTGTCATATCACGAAATTAGCCAATGTATCGAGAAGTCGATTTCGAAAATCGAGGCCGCTGTGCTTAGCGCACTTGAGCAGACTCCTCCCGAGCTTTACAGTGACATCGTGAAGAATGGTGTGTATCTGGCTGGTGGTGGAGCGCTCCTGCGTGGTCTTGATCGTCGTTTAACCGACAAGATTGGTATCCCATTCCAAGTTCCCGATGATCCCTTGCACGCTGTTGCCAAGGGTACTGGCGTAGCCCTTAAGAACATTAAGCGCTTTAAGTTCCTTAAGCGCTAATTCCCCTAGTTGCTAACTCAAGCAACACCTTACAGGTGGGGGTCATTGCGATGCAACCCACCTTTTTGTGTTATATCGCCACATGAAGGCTCGAAGAGATGAATAATTTAATTAACTTCTTCATAAAGAACAGCTCCTGGTTCATTTTCGTGTTCTACGTGATTTTGAGCCTGGGATTGCTGTTTCAGTCCAATCCCTTCCAGCAGAGTGTGTATCTCACCTCGGCCAATGGCACTGTAGCAACAATTTCAAAAGGTGTGAACGGAGCCTCCAACTATTTCAACCTGAAAGAGATAAATGAGGACTTGCACTTGCAGAATGCTGCACAAAAGCAGGAGATACTTCGACTCAAGGAGCAACTCAACAGCCTGGAACTGGAATATGGAGCCAAGCCTGGCGCCAATGTCAGCGGCAGTGGCAATTACACCTTCATCTCGGCTCATGTGATTAGCAACAGTGTTGTGAATCCAAGCAACTACATCACAATCGACAAGGGAAGCGCCGAAGGCATAGAACCCTACATGGGTGTTATGGACATGAACGGTGTGGTGGGAATTGTTGATGCAGTCAACACCCACTCGGCACGCATCATGTCGATGCTTCACCCCGACACTAAAATCACTTGCGAGCTTAAGGGCAACGGAAACTTTGGTCTGCTTGTGTGGGACGAAAAGACTACCGACCATGCTATCCTGAAAGACCTGCCTAAGGTTGACGACTATCACGTGGGTGACACGGTAGTTACTAGCAGTAGTTCGCTAAGTTTCCCTCAGGGATTCATGGTTGGCGTTGTGGAAAGCATCTCGCCTACTACCAAGGAAGATAATTTCATGACTCTAATCGTGAAGCTTTCGTGCAAAATCACAAAACTAAGCAATGTGCATGTCATCAAGAACAACATGAAGGAAGAACTCAAGCAACTTGATAGTGAAGATGCAACATCACTTAAAGAGGAAGGAGGGATGAAGTAATGAAAAATACCCTTCTGCATTTCCTTATCCTCTTTGTAGCGTTGCTTGTGGCACAGGTAATCTGCAGCAAGATTATACTCTTCGGTGTGGCTATGCCTGTAATTTATATCTACCTCATTTTGCGACTGCCTGTCAACTACTCGCTAAACTGGACTCTGACGATAGCGTTCTTGTTTGGTCTATTTGTCGACATGTTCAACAACACTCAGGGAATGAATGCTCTTGCATGCACAGTCATGACAATGGCACGACGCCCCGTCTACAACATGTTCATGCTTAAGGACGATGAGGATAATGACCCAATACCCTCAATGGACTCGCTCGGCATCACCAATTACCTGAAATACATGGCAACACTGGTGACAGTATATTGCGTGGTTCTGTTTTTAACACAAGCTTTCACTCTTCACAACTTTCCGCTCACACTGTTGCGCATTATAGCCAGCAGCGTGCTATCTATTTTATTGATTTTTGGTATCGACAGTTTAGTGAGCACCGATCGTGAGAAAAGATTATAACTTAGAGAAACGCAAGTATGTGATAGGCGGCTTTATTGTCGTCGTTGTTGCTATATACCTGTGCAAACTCTTTGACCTTCAGATTCTTGACGACAAGTACAGCGAAATTGCTGTCAGCAACGCACGCTCAACTAAAGTCACCCACCCTTCAAGGGGCCAAATCTATGACCGCAACGGAAATCTCGTAGTCTACAACGAACCAGCCCACGACCTAGTGCTCGTGCCAAAAGATGTTCAGGAATTTGACACTACCACCATGTGCAAAATCCTGCAACTCAAGCGTGCCGACTTCGAACTGTTGTGGAAGAACATGAGCGACCCTAAAAAGAACAAGAACTACAGCGCCACCACTCCACAACCTCTGGTACAGAAC
The DNA here is from genome assembly GCA_902762385.1 of uncultured Bacteroidales bacterium. Classification (GTDB taxonomy): domain Bacteria; phylum Bacteroidota; class Bacteroidia; order Bacteroidales; family Muribaculaceae; genus Sodaliphilus. The sequence goes on from CACWNQ010000008.1 coordinate 67,093, forward strand.
CTCGACTCCACTACCTATGGACGCTTGCAGGAGATTCTCTATCGTTTCCCGGGATTCGACATCTCGCAACGCATCATCAGGCGTTACAACTATGTGGCTGCCGCCAATGTTTTGGGCGACATTCGAGAAGTTAATGCCGAAGACATCAAGCGCGACTCCGACAACTACTACATGCCTGGCGACTACACTGGCGACCTGGGTGTGGAGAAGAGCTACGAGAAATATCTGCGAGGTGTGAAAGGCAAGGAGATTCTCATACGTGACGCACGAGGGAAAATCAAGGGTCGCTACAACGACGGAAAAGACGATGTGCAACCAGTTGCAGGAAAAGACCTGCAACTCAGCATCGATATCGAGCTCCAGCAGTTTGGCGAGAAGATAATGCGAGGCAAGCGAGGTGCTATCGTCGCCATCGAGCCCAAAACCGGCGAGGTGCTTGCCCTCGTGACCAGCCCTTGCTACGACCCGGCACTGCTTGTGGGAAAGGATCGTGGTAAGAATTACGCCAAACTCGTGAGTGACCCAAGTAAGCCTCTTTTCGACCGCGCAATTATGGCGGCCTACCCTCCTGGTTCAACATTCAAACCATCGCAAGGTCTGATTTTCATGCAGGAAGGCATCACTAACCTAAGCACGTCCTATCCCTGCTATCGCGGCTACATCAACAAGGGCCTGAAAGTGGGATGTCACGGCCATGGCTCTCCTATTTCATTGCAACCTGCACTTGCCACATCGTGTAACGGTTACTTCTGCTGGGGACTTTACTACATGCTCAAGAACCACAAGTACGAGAACCTCGACTCAGCATTCACCGTGTGGAAGAACTATATGGTTGAGATGGGTTATGGCTATAAGCTTAATATCGATCTTCCTGCCGAGAGCCGCGGTTTTATTCCTAACGCCAAGTTCTACAATGAGCATTTAGGTGAGGGCAAGTGGGGAGCCAACACTGTAATATCAATCGCAATCGGACAGGGCGAAATCATGGCAACGCCACTGCAAATTGCCAACCTGAGCGCTACAATAGCCAATAGAGGCTATTACTTCACGCCTCACGTTGTGAAGCAGATTCGTGATGTGGGCATCTCTAAGGAATACACTCAGCAACACAGGCCAAGCATTAACCGCGAGTACTACGAGAACGTGGTTACTGGCATGAGAATGGCTGTGACAGGTGGTACTTGTAAGGGCGCAAACTTGCCCGGGCTTGACGTATGTGGCAAGACAGGAACTGTGCAGAACCCTCATGGTCGAGACCACTCGGTATTCATGGGATTTGCACCCAAGGAAGACCCCAAAATTGCCATTTGTGTCTATGTCGAGAATGCCGGTTTTGGTGCGCAAGTAGCCGTGCCACTTGGTGCTATGGTGCTTGAGCGATATCTGCGTGGCGAGAGCGACGAGATTGAGACACGCGCCAGCAAGTGGAGCGACAAGTGGCTCGAGGAGAGTCCTTCGGCCTTCGAAGAAGAAGAGCTTCAACAACTTAACCCCGACACCACCCTCAAGAAACCCGAAACCACGGCCCAACAATCTTCACCTAGCAATCCCATAGGATTGCCACTAAATAGAGAGCAGCAACAAGCAGTACTAACCCGCCCAATTGGCGATATCATCACGCGAAATGACATCTACAAGGGATAACAATGACGACAGCAACCGCCTGCTAGCCTCGGTCGACTGGTTCACGGTATTGCTCTATGTGGTGCTGGTAATTTATGGTGCTATTAGCATCTATGCCGCAACAACCACTAGCAACAACCAGGTGAGCATGTTTGATTTCGACACCTATTCTGGAAAGCAGTTCGTGTGGATAGGGCTTTCTTTTGCAATAGGTTTCTCGTTGTTGCTCATCGACCGCCGTCTCTATGAAGCCTATGCCTATCCCATCTATTTCGTGATGATTCTCATCCTCATTGGCACAGCATTCTTCTCGCCCAACATCAAGGGTTCGCATTCATGGCTAAAGTTTGGTGCCGTCAGTCTTCAGCCGGCCGAGTTTGCCAAGACTGCTACAGCACTGGCACTTGCTAAACTGTTCAGTACCTATGGTTTCCAGCTGCGAGGATGGCGCACCTATATCGTGCCCGTGGGCATCATCTTGCTGCCTGTGCTTTGCATCATTCTTGAGAACGAGACGGGTTCGGCACTGGTTTATTTCTCTCTGATTTTCGTGCTTTACCGTGAGGGGATGAGTGGATTCGTTCTCTTTGCGCTGCTATGTGCAGTGAGCTATTTTGTGCTGGTGCTAAAGTTTGCCGGCACTCTTATCATGGGAATTCCCCTAGGCACATTCATTGTACTCACCTGCATCATGGTTGTGATAGTTCTCATGCTGCTCATCTATTGCCGCTCGTTGATTCTAGGCCGAAATGTTGCCATTGGCTATATAGCATGTTCCTTGATTGCCTGGGGGCTGAGTGCTATGGGAGTGCACATAAATGGTTACGTATTCTTCTTCACTGTAATTCCATTGTCGCTCATCTACCTGCTCATAGGAATGTTTCGTGACGACCTTAACAAGGTGCTCATGACTGTAATCTTTGCAGTGGTATCTATCATATTCATGTTCTCGGTAAACGTTGTGTTCAACCACGTTCTCAAGCCTCACCAGCAAAACCGCATCAACATTGCACTAGGAATTGAGGAAGACCTTAAGGGCAAGGGCTACAACGTGAATCAGTCAAAGATTGCCATCGGTTCGGGTGGACTTACCGGCAAAGGATTTCTTGAAGGCACACAAACAAAGCTAAACTACGTTCCCGAGCAGCACACCGACTTCATTTTCTGCACCATAGGCGAGGAGCAAGGTCTCGTGGGCACCTCGGCAGTGCTGATACTTTTCCTCACGCTTATTCTGCGTGTCATTGCAATAGGCGAGCGTCAGCACACCACATTTGGGCGAGTCTACGCCTATTGTGTCGCATCAATCCTAATCTTCCACCTCACCATCAACATAGGCATGGTGATTGGCATTGTGCCAGTGATAGGTATACCCCTACCCTTCTTTTCCTACGGTGGCTCATCACTGTGGGGATTTACCATCCTGTTGTTCATCCTGTTGCGCATCGACGCCGTCCGCTCTGAGTACGGCACCTGGTAACGGCGAATTATTACGGCGAATTATGCTAATTGAGTAAATCATTAGTTATTAGTTATCAGTTCTCAACTCTTCCTTAAAGGGGATTTCGAGTTCTATCCATTTATCATGGATGGATTGTTCTTCTTGTGTTAGACTTCGCGTGACCGACAATCCCATCAGTCGGATAGGATGTTCGCTATAATCAACTTGCTTAAGAAGCTGCTTTGCTAGAGGCAGGATGTCGTCCTTGCTTCTTAACACTTTGTCTTGCGTGATAGACCGGGTTATCTGCCTGAAGTCATGAAACTTGACCTTGAGTGTTAGTGTACGCCCTTCAAAGTCATATTTTTCAAGCCGGCGCACCAGTTCTTGCACAGTGTTATTCAGTTCTATTATCACTGCTCCAGGTTTGTGGATGTCGTGCTCAAAGGTGTGCTCACACCCCATCGACTTGCGCTCCCAATCGACCACCACAGGACGGTCGTCGATGCCTCGAGCAAAGTTGTAGAACACTGGACCCATCTTGCCAAACACATCAGTTAAGTGCTTTAGCGACACAGCACGCAAGTCGACACCCGTGAAGATTCCCATCTTGTGCATAGTCTCAGCCGTCTTTGGTCCTACAAGCCAGAATTTCTCAATTCTCAACTTATCGATAAATTCCTGAGCACGACTGGGATGAATGGTGCACAGCCCATCGGGTTTGCGTTGGTCGCTGGCAATCTTTGCAAGGAACTTATTGTAGCTCACCCCTGCCGAAGCAGTAAGGTTCAAGCGCTCTTTGATTTTGACTTTAATCTCACGTGCGATGTCAACTGCAAGCTCAATGCCAGGTTTATTCTCAGTCACGTCAAGGAATGCCTCGTCGAGCGAAATAGGCTCCACAAGATCGGTATATTCGTGAAAAATGGCATGCATCTGCCGCGACACATCTTTATACACTTGATATCGGCCAGGCACAACAATAAGTTGAGGACACAGCCGCTTAGCGAGTTGCATCGACATTGCCGAATGCACTCCAAAAGGGCGCGCCTCATAACTTGCCGTTGCCACTACGCCTCGCTTCACGTCGGCACCGATGGCGATTGCTTTCCCTTGCAGTTCAGGGTTATCGCGCTGCTCCACCGACGCGAAAAACGCGTCCATGTCAATATGTATTATCTTGCGTTGCATATAGCAGTGCAAAGATAACGATTTTATATCAAAAAAGGTGAGGACTCACAAGAATCCTCACCTTAAAAGGTTTTACACATCAAGAACCGTTATGGTTCTACTGTCGCTATCGAACCAGCGCTGTGAGCAGTAATTTGTGGGGCATACTGGCATTGTGCCGTTGCAATACCCACATTGTACTTGCCAGGTGCTGTGACATAGACATCGTAGCTAATCACGTGCGTGCCTTTGTCAAGGCTAGTGAAGAAGATGTTGGTCTCACTGTCCTTGATTTCAAGGTAGTAGTAAGTGTCGTCAGCATAGCGGTAGCCCGAAAGCTTATCCACTGGCTCGAAGCAAGAACCACGCTCGTCTTTCACGGTCACAAAGTCAAGATCCTTAGCGTTCTTGATGACAGTGCGCACCTGAACCTTGTCGCCCACCTTAAAGTTCTCAACGCGACGCAACGAGCCATCGGTGTTGTAGGCATAGAACTCCTTGTGAATCGAGAGGTCGTAAATGCTAACCTCCTTGATGTCGCTCATCTCGGCCTTGAACTGGCTGTAGATGGCTCCCCACGCAGGACTTGCGCCATGGCGCTCAATGTTGAGAGTTGCAAGCGAAGTGGCAGGAATCTCCTTGCGGCAGTAACCCAGATAAGTGTCGACCTTGTCAAATTCAAGTGGCTTACCGTCGATGGTAATGGTTGGAGCATCGTTGCGCTCAAGCCACTTGCTACCAGTAGAGAGCAGGCTGTAAACGGCATCGGCAGCTAGGCTGCTAGAGCCCCAATCGTTGGTCTGCTTCATCAGCAGAATCCACTTGCGCACCTGGTCAATCTCAGCAGTGCGTGGATCAACCTCGTTCATTGCCTGAAGAATGGTCGAAGTCACAGCCACCTTGTCGAGGTAGCGCCATCCGGCTTGAACGTTGTCCCAATACATACCAGTCTCGGGCTTTGTGAGAGCAAACTGACGTATTGACTCTACAATATCTTTAGCCACCTTCTGGTAGTTGTTACGGTTTAGAGTGAGCGCGTAGAACGCCTTGTTGCCCAAGCTTGTGCCCTTCCAGTCTTTGGTCATCGCCTTGAGGCAGTTCTTGAGCATCTTCCCGTTCTCGCCAGTGACAGGAATTTCGGGATAGAGAGTGCGAACATACACATAGTCGCTGAAGCCGCTGTGGTTGTTCTTGTTATACTTGAGATGCTCCTTGTAGACGCGCAGATACTCTTTGTCGAAATAGGTAATCGCACGTTTCACCATATTATTGATGTCGGCATCGTCCTTCAGGTATCCCAAGTGACGCAGCTCGCCAATGAGCTCAAGCACAGTCTCGGTAGTGTAGAGCGACGACAAGCAACCAGGATAGAGGTACCAAGTAAAACCGCCATCACTCAGCTGCAAGCGTTTCAGACCCTCAACGATGCGCTTGTGCTCGGCAGCCATGAGCTGCTCGTCAAAGAGCTCATTCAGGCGCGACATGCGCAGCGTCTGCCTGTCGGCCTCACGCACCCATGGCGAAGCAAGCAGCGTGCCAATCTTGAGGTCGCTGTTGCGAGCGAGCATCGACACGAGAGTAGAGTCTTGCTCGTTGGCCTTCCAGTAGTCGACAGCCTCCTTGATGTTGGGCTGCGATTTGGCGATGCCTTGTGCCAGTGTCACGGCAAATAGGCTGTGAGCCAGCGATGTGGCAACCTTGTAGTTATCGTTGAAGATTGTAGGCAATGCCTGAACGCAATACCACACAGGATTGTCGCAGTACTCGAGTGTGACACGCGCATCATTGGCAAACTGTGGCAACTTAGTAGTGAACGATGGCGTAGCAGCATCGATGTAGAACGGCTGAGTCTCAATCACAGGTGAAATAGCCTGAAGCACTGGAATCATCACCTGTTCACCGTCGCCAAAGTTGCCAGTGGCAGCCTTAACGCGGAAGCCAACAAACGGAATAGTGTCGGGCACCTCCCAGTCTATTGTGAGGGTGTTGGTACCACTGGCTGCAATTTTCTCGTTAAATGCACGACGCATTATCACCTCATCGGTGCGAGGATTGAACAGCTCGATGATTGCATCGCAATCGAGAGCATCGTCGGTAGAGTTCTGCAAGCTGGCAGCCAATTGCGCACTGTCGCCCTGACGCAGGAAACGTGGCAGGCTCGACTTCACCATCACAGGTTTGTTGGTGAGCACTTGCTTGTTCAGTTTGTCGGTATTCAACTCCTTGTTATAGGCAAGTGCCTGCATTATCCAAGTGGTGTTGAAGTTGGGAGCGTCAAACTCGAGGCTCACATTGCCCTGCGCGTCACTCACAAGCATGGGTTGCCACAGAGCCACCTTCACATCGCTCTCACGCACCTCAACCTTCTCGAGTGCTGCCTCATCCACCTTAGGTTCGGGAGACTGATCCTCTTCGTCGAGAGCCTCAGCAACACCACCTCCTAGTTCAGCCATTCCATTAACACTGCTTGCTCCCCTCACCCTGATGCGCTTGTCGGCCGCCTTTGCCATAGGTGCTTCCATAGGCATTCCATCTTCCATTGCCGAAGCTGTCTCATAGAGCACCATGCCACGGCCAGCTCCTAGCATTCCATAAGCCCTATAGTTCTCAAAGAAGCTCTCATCATAGGTATTGAACTCGGCAATCGAGGGCGTGTTGGTATCGAGCAGGTCATGGCGCCACGACGGCCTGTCATAGTGGTAACCACCCAACTGATTGCGGTCAAATCTCATCACACTCTTACCAAAGGGGGTTGGGGCAAAGCTCCAGTTATTGGCGCTGATGTCGTTGATCGCCTTGTCCATCATCTCGAGCAGCATAGCGCCTGGCTGAGGCTTGTCGTTCTCGTCAACAAGTGTGAACGACCACTTCTCGTGCTCACCCGAAACAAGCTTGTCGCGGAATGAATTAACCTTAACCTTGAGGGCCTTAGCTTTAACATTACCGTTCAGGTGCACACTTTTTTCATACACATTACCACCAGCCACGCTATAGAAATGTATGTAAAGATATCCTCCAGGGGTGTTTGGCATCTCAATTGCGAAGTCGTTAATGCCCTGCTTCATCATTATCCAACCCTGCTTCTCAACCTTATCACGCGAACTGGCGATGTAGTAGATGTAAGCATCCTGAGAACTACCAATAGTGATGTGCCCCACATTTTTGTCGTCCACTTTGCGTCCGTCGCTAGGCAACCACAATGGATTATCCTTTACAGGACTGGTTTTCTCGCCCATGCGATATAATGTAAGATAACCACTTGTTGTCTCATCATCGCCAAGCATATTCACAGTCACTTTATACTTGCCCGAAGGCAACTTAGTGAGGTCAAGCACTGGATTCTCGCTATTGATGTTGCCCGAGGCCACTACATTATCCTTATCATCTTGAATCTTGTAGTAGCACTCGACGCCTTTCTCGTTCTCATCAGTACTGTTAAACACAAGTGGCAGCTTCACAGGCTCAACATTGTTGAACTCCTTGTCGCTCAGCGTCACGCCACGGCGACTGCCTATGATGAAGCGGTGACTTGCCTCTTGCGACTCGCCTGCCTCGTTGGTGCATTGGGCTTCAAGCACATAGTTGTAGTGCCAATGCTTTGCCTCATTCTCCTTGAAGCTCGACGCGGGCAGCTCGAGCGTGAACTCACCCTTCTCGTCGGTGGTCATCACAGTGTCGACAATGTTCTCACCGCGAGTCGTCGACCATCGCCACCACCAGCTCCACTCGTTGCGGTAGAGGTGCAGCTTAACCTGAGCATTGGGCACAGGCACACCACTGTAGGTCGCAGCCTTGCCAGTGATCTTCACTGGCTGGTTGCGAGTGAACACTTGGCGAGCATCGGGGAAACTAACGATGAAAGTGGGAGCCTTATACTCACTCACATTGAACGAATGGTAACCTAGATGTTCATTGTCGGTACTGAAATACAGCGAGAAACTACCATTCATGCGATCGGTAGGAATCTTGAATTCTCCCTGAATGCGTCCGTAGGCGTCACTCTTTGTCTCAAGCGTGTCAACAGCCTTGTGATTCGGGTCATAGAGTATTACACGCACCTTCTTGTCTTCGAGAGGACTCATCACTTCGCTGGTAATGATGTGAAGGATTGCGGCAAACTTCATTGTCTCGCCCGGACGATAGATATTGAGATCGGTAAACACTCTCGCTACTGTGTGAGTGTTGGGGTCTGACTTTCTGAATGGATACACTGTCATCGACGGAACATACTTGTCGTTGTCGCGAGTAGCAGTTACATAGTGATAATTGTATTTCGTATCGTTGGGCAACAAAGAACTACCATCATTATCAGTTATTGCCTTCGAGTTATACGTCCTGTTCCCACTGTAACGACTCTCAATATCAACGTTCACCCCTTGCTGCGGAGCACCAGTGCGGGTGTCGACGGTGAACACACGGTCGGGGAAGTTCTCGCCACCAGCGCTGAACATGGTGATGTTATATACTGTAATTGCTTCGTTCAGACTCACCTTTACCAATCCACTTTCCTCGCCTGCTCCGTTGACAAAGTAGCCAACAACAATATATCGGCCAAAGGGCAACGGTGGCACTGTCACATTAGCATGCCCATTAAATGGCACCACGCCTGGGCAATGCAACTTGTGAGTGCGCACAAGCTCCAGCCTCTTCACATCAACCCTTTCATATGACGACTTATCCTTCAATTCATTGTACAAATTGTCAGGAATGCGGTAGATGCGAGCCTCGGCATTGTTAACATTACTGAAATAGCCCGAAATCTTGATTGAGTCGGTATCTGCCAAATGCTTCTTGACACTCAAGCTCACGCTCTGCGACTCGGTGCCGTAAATCTTATTCTGTACTTCGGGAGTGTAATATGAATTGGGGAAACGGTTCACATATTCCTTGTAGTCAGCATAATGCTCGGTAGCCGATGACTTGAGCAGGAACAAGGCACTGTGCTCATTGTCTTTATATTTCTCATATTCCTTGAAAAAATCTTCGTAGGTGTCGGAGTCTACCTCTGCCACAGCATACATCCACTCTGGGCTGCCCACTGTGCAAGAGTTTATCCAGCGTGTTTCTAGCTCTTTCTCCAAATCATTATCATTCACAAGTCCCATGCAATGAATGCACAGGGCTTGGAACAGGGTGGGAACATACACAGCACCCATTTCGTTGCCATCAACAAATAATTTGTTGTAGTTGCCTATTGGGCACTGCTTGAGCGAGGCCTCGTCGGCAAGAGCTGCATGAATTAGCTCACTCACCTTGGCGTCAAATTGAGCCTTGTCCCATTCAGTGTAGTCGCCCGACGCCTCTTCATCGACAGCGTTTTTGCGGTCACGAATGCCATAGGAATTGCCGTAGCTTTTGAACACACTTGCCTCAAGAAAGTTGAGCAGCGCCTTATAGTCGGCACGACGCTCCTTTTTCTTAACGTCCTCGATTTGGGTAATGATTGTGTCCATAGTCTCCTCCGAAATCTTCGACTTGGCAATCGAGTAACGCACCAGGGCATCGACCATCATTTGGCCGTCACCGCTCTTTTGCGCCTTTTTCAGTTGCGCGAGCGCATCCTTGCTCACTTGCTGCGGGTAGTCAAAATCGGGCTCCTCCACAGCATAAGCATTAAAAGAAAACAATCCCATAATGCTGAGGATTAATAGTTTTGAAAGAATTTTATGCATATAATTGAGTTTATGTTAGTAATTACAGATTTATAGTTATATAACGTTAAGATTTTAGGTTTATTTTATAATAATATGACTATCGTTAGCAAGGAAAGTTTAATGATAATGTGATTCATGTTTTTTATCACAAATAATACTTGCAAGCGATGAGATTTATACTTATTTTTGTGAACTAAAAAATGAAAATATGAAACGATTATTCTCAACATTCATCATGCTCTTAGGCATCTTCATTGTCGCCTTGGCACAATCTTCTAACCATCAGTATGTCACTGTTGTAGCTGAACCCGACCATGCCGACTGGACTTATCACACTGGTGAGGAAGTGCACTTTACCACCTATGCCATAAAGGAAAACGTGAGAATGGCAGGAGCTGAAATCACCTATAGTTACGGACCCGACAAGCTCGATGCCGTGAAAACTGCTACTGTAAAAACCGGAAGTGATGGCATGGCCCATTTCACAGTGCCAGGTGCCAAAGAGCCTGGTTTTACTAGTGTTCGCGTTAAAGTGACTCTCGACGGTCGAACCTACAGCTCGATGACCAACATTGCTTTCGACCCCTACGACATTAAGCCCACCACAATCATGCCCGATGATTTCGAGCAATTCTGGAGCTGTGCTATTGATAAAGCATCGCAGCTGCCCTTGCAACCCACTCTGCGCTACTGCGAGAAGGAGAGCAACGACCGTGTCGACGTCTACTACCTGCGACTGCAATCTTATAAAAAAGGTAACTATGTGTATGGTGTGCTCACGGTCCCAAAGTCTCCTGGACGCAAACCAGCAATACTGAGACTACCTGGAGCCGCAGTGCGCTCGTTCAATGGGCCTAACGAACTCGCCTATCAAGGATTTGTTGTGCTCGAAGTGGGTGTTCATGGAATTCCCGTCGACCAGTCGCCCGAGATTTACCGTCAGCTCGAGAATGGAGCGCTTGCAGGCTACACCACAATAGGCATCGATAACCGCGACACCTACTATTACAAACGTTCAATCTTGGGATGCGTTCGCGCAGTCGATTACCTGTGCACACGCGATGATGTCGACACCACGCGCATCGCAACCTACGGTGGCAGTCAAGGCGGCATGTTGTCAATCATGACTGCGGCACTAAGTCCTCACGTTAGTGCACTGTTTTCCTATTTCCCTGCCTTTGGCGAACTCACAGGCTACTACAATGGGCGAGGTGGTGGTTGGCCACATCTTTTCCGTAATCCCAACGAGCCCAATATTCAAGCACGTATGGAGGTATCGCGTTACTACGACACCGTAAACTTTGCCCGCAAGTTGCGTGTTCCAGGATTCTATGCCTGGGGATTCAACGACCCTGCCTGCTGCCCCACTTCAACCTTCAGCATTTACAATGTAATAACTGCCCCAAAGCAACTTCAGGTAGGACGCGACACCGGACATTGGTTATATCCATGGCAGCTCGACAATGCCATGCACTGGCTCAAGACACAGTTTGGCATGGAATAAAGAAAGAATGTAATTTTTAGAATGGTGGTGCCTCTTCACTGCTGTCGCGCAGGAAGTCGACATTACCTTGAGGTGGCATGTCCTCAATACCGGGACCGGGAACTCTATCAGGCATGGGATTAAAACCACCCGTGTCGTCATTCATGCGAGAGGCAACAAGCTCCTCGGCTGGAGCATTGGGTGAGTCGAGACGGTCGTCCCAATTCTCAAACCTTGCAAAACGCGACACAAATTTCATTTTCACCGTATCGGTGGCACCACTACGATGCTTGGCGATGATAAACTCGGCCAGGCCTTGTATGCTGGTGCCCTCGCTGTCGACAGCCGACTTGGTGTAATATTCCGGACGATGTATGAAGCACACGATATCAGCATCCTGCTCAATAGCACCACTCTCACGAAGGTCGCTAAGCTGTGGACGCTTGCCACGCTTGTCATCGCCTCGTTGCTCAACGCTACGGTTAAGCTGCGACAGTGCAATGATGGGGATGTCAAGTTCCTTGGCAAGCTGCTTGAGCGAGCGCGAAATAGTGCTCACCTCTTGCTCGCGGCTACCAAACTTCATGCCTGTTGCATTCATGAGCTGCAAGTAGTCGATAATGATTATCTTAACTCCGTGCTCTCGCACCAGTCGCCTCGCCTTGGTGCGAAGCTCAAAGATTGACAGTGATGGGGTGTCGTCAACATATATTGGCGACGAGTAAAGCTGCTTGACCCTCGACATCAATATTTTCCACTCTTGGTCCGAGAGTTGTCCACTCTTGATTTGCTCGCCTCTTACTTCGCACACATTACTAATCAAGCGGTTAACAAGCTGAACATTCGACATCTCAAGCGAGAATATTGCCACAGGTGTATTGAAGTCCACTGCCATGTTCTTGGCCATCGATAGCACCAATGCCGTCTTGCCCATTGCAGGACGGGCAGCAATAATAATCAAGTCACTATTCTGCCATCCTGACGTCACTTTGTCGAGCTCGTGATAGCCTGTTGCCAAACCACTCAAGCCACTCTTGCGGTTACTGGCATCCTGGATTTTCTTGATAGCCTCGTTGATGATGGGGTCGATTTGCACCACATCGCGCTTGAGGGTGTTTTTCGACAAGTCAAATAGTTTACCCTCGGCTTCCTGCATGAGGTCATACACATCGATTGAGTCGTCAAACGCTAAAGTCGAAATGTTGGAGCTGAAGCTGATAAGCTCCCGGGCGAGATACTTCTGTGCCACGATGCGGGCATGATACTCCACATTGGCGGCACTCGACACACGACCAGTGAGTTCTGAGATGCGTACGGGACCTCCTGCCTCATCAAGGTTGCCATCAAGGCGCAACTGCTCGGTAACAGTGAGCATGTCGATTGGGCGCTGCTTCACGCCTAGCGACACTATTGCCTCATAAATAAGCTGATTAGAATGGTCATAGAAGCATTCGGGCTTAAGAAGATCACTAACAATCGAGTAGGCATCCTTCTCGAGCATCAGCGCACCCAGCACAGCCTCCTCTATGGCGACATCTTGAGGCTGCATCTTTCCTAGCTCACTCACTATTTCACTCTCGTGTTGTGGTTTCTTGCGATTATAATTTCTGTTTTTCGAATTCTTTCCAGTTTCAAACTCCATGATTCTCGTGTGTGTGTTTATTTGCAACTGCAAAGTTAGGTCAACACAGTGAATGGGCAAAATAAATCAAGCTCACTTTTATTAACAAGATGTTAACAAAATGGATATTATTTATGTATTAAAACAAAAAAGCAGCAAAACTATTTGATTATGTAATAATTTTGAGTATTTTTGCAAATTCATAACACAAAAACTAATAATTTTTACATAATATTAATTTAATCTCTTTTTCTATCATGAAGAAATTGTACTTATTGCTTGCTGCTGCGCTCATTACAAGCGTGGCGATTGCTAAGGTTGATTACAACCAGAAGCAACCTAGAAACAAAAGTGAGGTGTCATTTTTAAATGTGGATTATAATTCCACACAGGAAGTTAACGCCGAAGAAGATCTAACGCTTGCCCCTCCTTTAGAGAGGTTTATTCATCCAACTGCAATTCCCGGAGAGGGTGAAGCTTTCTATTACCGCCCTCATGGATCGTTTTATGCTGGATTCAACACTGAAACAGGTACAGTATATTATAAACCATATTTATTTTTACCTTGTTATCGCACATCCACATATCTAGGTCGTATAGAAGGCCTATGGGAATATCAGGTTTATAATTCTACTAACAAACAACGTGAATGGCTTACTGCTGAAGGGAAGGATCTACCCGTTCGTTATGCAACTGTCTATGATACTGTTCCAACTCTTAATGGAGATGGATCGCAGTATTTCCTTTTTGGCATAAATAATGATCAAACTGATATTGCGCCATGTATACTTTACCCTCGCTATGACATTCAAATTTTATCATCGATGGAACATCGATATGCAAGTCCAAAATATTTTGGTGCGTATTCTCGCGCTGGAGTTGATAGTACTGGAACAAAGTTGATAACTGGTGCCTTAGACCAAGAAGGTGGAAATTCTGCCTATTGGTTTGGTCGCAATTGGAGTGGATATAATGGTTGTGCCATTTACTGTGAAAAGCCCGAAAATACATATGTCATTAGAGGTGCTGCTATTCGTTATTACAAATATATGGCAACCGACAATGTTGATTTGAAGATGAGTATTTACAAGGTATTACACCATGCATCTGACTCAATATCTGTTGGAGATTTAATCGCCCAAGCCACAGCAACACTACCAGCTACCAATGAAGAAACTTCAGGTGAGTTATATTTTACTTTTACTGAGGTTGATGAAGAATATGGATTGATTTCGGAAATTACTCCCGAGATTGACGATGAGATTTATGTGGTGCTCAGTGGTTATGACAATGATGCACTCACGAAACTTGGATTATATATTTCTGGTGATATGTGGGATGAAGGAATTGGTGAGGTAGGATATAATCTTATGCTTGATGAAGATGGTAAAATTATGAGAGCAAGAGGTTTGACACGTATGTTTGCTTCTGCTTACTTGAAAGGCTATAGCGCTCCCGGCATCTTCCTCGATGTTATCTATCCATTCATTATCAACAACTACACCAACGACCCAAGCGTGCGCAAGTATGACGCAGCTGGTAACTTAATCTATGATGGTACCGAGGACTTGTTCTATGGCAATAACTTCTCAGCTTATACAACAGAGCCCTCTGAAATGTGGGACATCACGCTTGCCGATGGTTCTGATATTCCCGACTGGCTCACTCTTACTCCTGAGGATGAGTATGAAGATGGAGAACTCACAGGTGAGGTAAATGTGGGCATCGAGGTTGCTCCACTGCCCGCCGACCTTGCAGGCCGCAAGGCTGTGGTTCGATTCTCTATCATTGGTCACCACCATGACTTAACTATCATCCAAGGCGAGGAACCTGCCGACACCGTTGCTGGCGACGTTGACGGCGACGGCGTTTGCACTGCAGGCGACATCACAGCACTCTATAACTACCTGCTCAACAACGACAGCTCAGCCATCGTTAATGGCGATCAAGACGGCGATGGAACTATTACTGCGGGTGATATAACCTTTGTTTACAACATCCTTCTTGGTAATTGATGAACCATTTTTTTGACGCTCACCCTGCAAGGGAGTGCTTAATATAATTATACTAATTATACTAAGCCCTAAAAGTTTCTTGATTTTGGGGCTTATTTATTGCCATTACACAGCATTTCCAGCTATTATCACCACCGTATAAATAATCCCTACCCCTATTTTTTCAACATTGTTTCTATAATAAATAATGTGTTACCTTTACCCAGAGGTCATTGACATACTGCCACCCATCTCAAGAACTAAAGCCCCAAAACTAAGAACTAACAACTCGGTTAGATGAGTCAACTGAGTCTAAAAACCATGAACATCCACGCGCAGTCAATTGTGCTTTGCGCATTGATCAAGGGCGCAAATCAATTGTCTTTAATAACCAAAAGCCGTATGGCTATGAACCCAATATCTAATGAGATATTTGTTTATTGTCATTAATTGTCTTCTGATAAAAAAACGCAAAACTGTCCCACACACCACCTGGTACAGCCCAACTCTCCCCTCTCCCCACTTCCCTCTCCCCTGTAAGGCTCGCGACCCATCCAGTAT
>CACWNQ010000009.1 GCA_902762385.1 uncultured Bacteroidales bacterium
AAAAAAACCGCTCAACTCGGAACGGGTCCTCGTGAGCCGAAAAGCGTTGCAAAATTACAACCGATTCACGACACGGCAAAATATTTTCACGTTTTTTTTTAAAAAAAACGCGCTTCTCCTGAAGATTGCGTGGTTTGGGACACAAGAGTGGACGTTTCGGGACAGCCGGGGATGTGACAGGCGGGACAGCTCCGCGCCTTTTCCCTGGAGAAGGCATTACAGTCAAGGGCCGTACATATTATATATAATAAGGTGTCACATTTTTAAAGCGAAGGCAGCAACAGCAGGCATGAGACGCAAGGTCGAAAAAACACGAAGCACATTTTGTGATGCTTCGTGTTTTTGGGGTTGCTAGTTATAGATAATATATAATGTGCGAGGTTACTTGGGCGAGAGGGTAACGATTGGAACTAGCATTTCTTCCATCGAGATACCACCATGCTGGAAAGTGTCGCGGAAATACTGCACGTAGTAGTTATAATTATTAGGATAGGCAAAGAAGTCACGGTTAGTTGCGAAGATGTAGGTTGAGGCCACGTTAGGACTTGGCAACCCCACCCGCTTGGGATGCTTAATCTCAAAAACCTGCTTAGGATTGTAACTCAAGTTCTTGCTCACCTTGTAGCGCAGATTGGTATTGGTGTTTCGGTCGCCTATCACTTTAACTGCACTATCCACCTTGATTGTTCCGTGGTCGGTAGTGATGACTACCTTAGCTCCACGTTGAGCAATCTGCTTGAAGATTTCGAAAGCATAAGAGTTCTTAAACCACGACACAGTGAGCGAGCGATAGGCCTCGTCGGTGTTGGCCAGCTCACGAATCATCTTTGACTCGGTTCGCTGATGCGACATCATATCAACAAAGTTGAACACAATAACATTAAGCTCATTCTTATCGAGAGTGCCGAAGTTCTGCAACAACCTCTCACCTGCTGTGGAATCGTTAAGTTTGTTATAAGAGAACTTATAGGGTTTGCGATAGCGCTCTAATATTGTTTTTATGAGTGGAGCCTCGTTCACGTTTTTACCTTCTTCCTCGTCTTCATCGACCCAGAGTTCGGGAAACATCTTCTCGATATCAACAGGTAGCAGTCCTGAGAAGATAGCGTTGCGTGCATATTGTGTGGCAGTAGGCAGAATCGAGGTGTAAAGCCCATCTTCATCGACATTGAAATAATCGCTTAAAAGTGGACTTATCATCTTCCACTGATCGAGTCTGAAATTGTCGATAACGATAAAGAACACCTTCTCGCCGTTGTCGAGCAGAGGGAAAATGTGAGTCTTGAAAACCTCATTGCTGCGCATGGGATGGCTATCATTATCGAACCACTCCTCGTAGTTTCGCTTGATGAACTTTGCAAAAATGCCATTGGCCTCGGTCTTCTGCATCTTGAGCATTTCGACCATACTCGTGTCGGCGCTTGAAAGGGTAAGCTCCCACCTAACCAGCGTATTATACAGCTCATACCAGTCCTCGATGGTACGAGCCTGCGCAATCATTTGGCTTATCTTCATGAAGTCCTGCTGATAGTCGCTGGTAGCCTTCTGCGCCACCAGAGCGTCGCTATGCAGGTTTTTCTTTATCGATAGCAGAATCTGCATGGGGTTGACCGGCTTGATGAGGTAGTCGGCAATTTGACTGCCTATTGCCTGATTCATGATGTTCTCCTCCTCGCTTTTAGTAATCATAATAACCGGCACATTGGGTTGCGAGATTTTAATTTGCTGCAGTGCTTCAAGTCCGCTGATACCCGGCATATTCTCGTCGAGGATGATGAGATTATAGTTGCGCGAAGTCATTGCGTCGAGTGCATCACGTCCGTTGGTCACGGTGTCGACCTCATATCCCTTGTTCTTGAGAAAAAGGATGTGTGGCTTGAGCAGATCTATCTCATCGTCGGCCCATAAAATCAATTCTTTGTTCATAGTTATTTCCGTTTTATGTCACAAAGATACAAATTTCTAATGAACTAAAAAAGAGAGAAAACGCGAACATCAATTTTTTTAAGTATATTTGCAAGATAAAATACCAACAAACGATGAGAACAAAAATAAAGATTATAATGATTATAGCAATGACACTTGGCTGCTTAATGGGCGTAAGTGCCAAGAGAGCGAAAAGAAACAGCATCAAGACAGTGAACCTCAAGCGTGTGGAGGCAAGACTTGACTCGGTGTTGCAGTCGCATTACGACTCAAAATCGCCTGGTGCAGCGCTACTCATCGCCAAGAACGGCAAGGCTATCTATGACAAGGGCATCGGCATAGCCGACATGGCTACTGGCGAGAAGATTGACGGCAACACCGCATTCAACATCGCCAGCATCAGCAAGCAGTTCACCGCCATTGGCGCCCTAAAGATGCAGGAGATGGGGCTGATTAACCTCAACAACAGCGTGGCAAGCTACTTCCCCGAACTCAAACACGACATCTGGAAAAAAATAAAACTTAGCCATCTGCTCAGCCACAGTTCGGGAGTGCCCGACGCCCGTCCTCGCGGCGACCGCAACTTCATGCTCACCGCCACCGACGAGCAGAGCGTGCAATACATGAAAGACCTCACTGAGCTGCACTTCGAGCCAGGTAGCAACTACGAATACATCAACCCCACATTTGACTTGTTCTACCTCCTTGTGGAAATGAAGACAGGAATGAAGTTTGTTGATTTCCAAAAGAAATATCTTTTCGACAAAGCAGGGATGGAAAACGTGCAGTATTTCACTCCCGAAGCAAAGATAGCACACATGGCACACGGTTATATTGCGAACGAGGATGCCGAGGTGAGTGGCAGCGACAGCGACTATGCCAAGAAGCGCGAAAAGGTTGAGAATGACTACGTTGATGGCAAGGGTGTGCACTGGGCCGAGTGCGACTACGGCGAGGAGACATTCTTTGCCACCAAGGCCGACGGTGGCATCTACACCACAACCCACGATTTCCTCAAGTGGGAAAATGCACTGAGCCGCAATACCCTCGTTAGGGAATCTTCTAAGCGTCAAGCCTATACCCCTCACACCCTGGTCACTGGCAGCAAGTGGAGCGGATATCAAAACCGTGACAACACCTATTACGGTTACGGTTGGTTTATCGATATGACTCCAGGTCGCGAGAAAAAAATCTACCACACTGGCGACAACGGCGGTTTCCAGGCCTATGCCGCAAAATATGAGCGCAGCCGCGTCAACGTCATCATGCTCGAAAACCAAAACACCGTCGATCGCTGGAAACTACAACTTGAGATTGAGAGAATCTTGAGAGAGGAGGGAGTTATTTCCAACAAATACCAACAGCGCGAGATTGAGAGAATCCTGCGGTAAGAAGGTGTTCTTTCAAACAAATAAGGACAACTATTCCTTTTTTACCAAATCAAACTGCTCAATAGCGGACAAAACCGATAGTTGAGGGATGTTTGTGTGTTCATGATTAATGATATGGAAGTGCATCTATGAAAAAAAGTATTATCTTTGCAACATGATAAAAATGACAAGAAAAATATTGCTTTTTGCGGCTTTATTGTTGTCAAGCACATGCTGCATCTATTCACAAACTTATAAAGTTAATGTATCAGTTAGTGCTATGGATAGCATAGACCTTAGAGAAAAATACTGCGAGAATTGTCATGTTATTTTGAATGATACACTTGAAACTATCACTAATAAATACGGCGAATTTGAGTTCACAAACATACCAAGTGGAATACATAAGCTGTTAATACAAACTTCTTCTTGTTCAAGGACCTACTACATAATAGTTGAGGGCAAAGATTATTATAATGATTATACACTTAACTTTAATCACGAAAAATACATAACTCAAGCTAAATCAAACATAGAAAATAACACTCCAGTTATATATGAAATAGGTGGCATTGCACCTGTAAGAATACCTGGAGAATATGGCTTTGAATCATTTCAAAATAAATTCAATACAAAAGTAGAAGTTATAGGCTGCACAATAGACACTGACTTTGAAACTTATGTTGAATGTAACTTCTTAGCTTTTGAATGGTTAAGCAATCATTTTTGCACAGAGTGGCGTATCGGAAAATGGAGAGAAATGCTAAAATACATTAATGGATTTAGCGATTGGGAGAAAATTCATGACCAGGAGTATCTAATTAGTATGTATCCTAATCTTAATCGAAACCCTTTAGTAGTAATTGACGGATTGGTTATTGAGGATAACCCTGCTATTTCTTTCGACCGTGACAGCATTAACACATTTGTCACCAAAATATGCCCTATCATTCAAGAAAACGACATTGATTATATTAGCTATTTAGATAATCCTTCTAATACAAATATCACAATTTGCAATAATAATGGTGCAATCCTTGTTAGAACAAAACCTGAGTCAGGAATAGATACTATTTTATTGAATGGACATGTGTCTAAAAGAAAGAATAAAGTTGAATTGTTTCATTTTGTTTCATCTAAGCCACCAAAATTTTCTTTACTAGAAAAGAAATGGAATCTTAATAGAATAACATCATTGAAGATTCATGCCAATGGGAAAGAGGTAATAGATGACAATAACAACAAACACATTATTTTTGTTGAAGTTGAAACCAAGTAGAAATTCACCTTAATTCTTTATTTAGAACAAATTTAATTTCACATTTTTGCGTAGGACTAATCGCAGAATTACTAAAATTATAATATAAATATGAAATCATATATAAAGAGTTCCGGTTTTCTTATTTTATTCTTCTTTCTTGTTGGTAATTGTTATTCTTTTGCCAAGAATAAAGAGATTAAGACTCAATGTATTGAAATAAAATCCCCTCAGAACGATAGCTTATATAGTAAATTTGTTTTAAGGGACATGAAACTTGATACTACTTTTGTTTTTAAAACTGGCAATATTGATAGTGTGTTGTCTTGTAGGAATGATTACGACTGGAAGAAAATTTCCTCCGACATCATAATTGCTCAACAGGCCAATGTTGACAAATCGGCATATACATATTTATATCTTGCTGAAGAGTATCATAAAATGAGAAATTATGTTAACCTATTGGCATTACATGATTGTCAGATTGGCGACACTCTATTTATAATGGACAACATGAATACTATAGAATGTACAAGATCTGAAGTTTCATGGAAAAATAGTGACATAAACAATTATTATATAACCAAAATAGATGAATATTATGTATTTGTCATACCATCATCTTCATATGACATAAATTTCTACTCTAATCAGCAGTCTTTAATATGCAACTGGGATTTGTCTGGATTAATTCAAGAGTATAATTCAAAAAAAGAAATATTGCAGCAATACACTTATAACTTTGGTGAAATTTTTGTGTCAAGGATAATATTACAAGAAGATGGAATATATAAGTTCGATACCATGGACTATAACGACTATCCATAGATTTATAGCAATATTGTCTTTTATAATAAGAATACAACTCCATAATTTTGCGCTAAATAAACCGCTGAATTATGGAGTTAAATTTTAATAGTGTAGAAACTATTGCCAACCTAAATGCTTCGGCGGCATTCCAGGTTGACAGCGGAAAGGTGTTCATGGATGATGTGGACATCAATCCTGTGATTATCGACAAGAATCTCAAGCGCAAGTCGAGGGCTTCCTTCTAACATTAATCGTTTTTGCAAAAAATCGAACAAAAATAACCGACCACTTTGTTCGAAATTAGCTTTTTGTTGTTATTTTTCTTTTTTTGTGCAACATTTTTGCTGCTTGTTGCGTCTAACAAGAAAACAAACAAAACAACAAACAGCTATGAGAAATTTCAAGACTATTGCAATCGCTTTATTAGCGTCAATTCTATTAAGTTCATGCGTGGTAATTCCAGGCAAAGTTTCACAACACAAAACCGAAGTGAAAGGGCTCAACACCCTGACATCCATGAAAGACTTTTGTGGCATCAGCGTTGCTGGAGCAATGAATGTTGTCCTGAATCAAGGTGATGAACCCAGTGTTCTTATTAAAAGCAATGACATAGAAATACTTGACAAGATTGTCATATATGTCAAAGACAACACTCTGAACATTGAAACCAAGAAGAAGTTTTTAGATTTTTCCAGTTTCATCAATTGGGACGAAATTTCAATTTATGTGACCACTCCAAACATTGAATCGATTGAACTGGCAGGCTCGGGAAATATAACTACCGACGAACCCATTGATGCCGACAATGTAAATGTTGAAATAGCAGGATCGGGTGACATTGATATTTCAGGTGGCTTCACTTGCAACACACTTGACGTTGAAGTGGCAGGCTCGGGAAACGTGAGTTTTGACCAACTCAAAGCCAATCGCCTGAGAACGTCGATAGCAGGTTCTGGCAACGTTTCCTATAACAACATGAATGTGATAAATGTATCTAGCGAGATTGCCGGTTCGGGCAACATAATCATGAAAGGCAAAGCTTCACATCACTCCGAGAACGTTCTAGGCTCTGGAAACGTCGATATCTCGGGGCTAACCCAGTAGAATAATCGCGCATTTATTATAGTTAAATTGCATTCTTAATACTTGATTTTGAAATAATCAAGCATGGCTTTGAAGAGGTCTTGTGCTGTGAGGCAAGTATCGAGTAAATAACCTCGCACGCGCGGCCACTCTCTTAGCCCTCGATAATAGAACATCTTCAGTTCATCGGTTATAATGAATGGCACAATGCCGGCAGCAAGGCATTCCTTAAACATAATCAGTCGCCCCACTCTTCCATTTCCATCTTGAAATGGATGAATTGACTCAAATTGCTGATGGAAGTCTATTATCTCCTCGATAAAGTGCACTTTCTTTTTGTT
This sequence comes from uncultured Bacteroidales bacterium, assembly GCA_902762385.1. Lineage (GTDB taxonomy): Bacteria > Bacteroidota > Bacteroidia > Bacteroidales > Muribaculaceae > Sodaliphilus. The sequence goes on from CACWNQ010000009.1 coordinate 6,789, forward strand.
GTACCCATCAAGTAAGGCCTTGACATGACAATGCACATCACCTGGAGATGATGTCTCAATCCCTCCCACTTCGTTTGGCAGACGCTTATAATCACCCACTGCAAACCAGGTCTTTCGCGAATCGGCTGTTCCGGTTTTTAGTATTTCATGGAGTTTCTTTATGAATGCCTCAGTAAGTTTTGATTCAGCTTGGTCAATAATAAAATCTATACATCGAAAATGATTGATAGTTTCAATGATATCGTCAACGTTTATGACGCTATCACTAATGCCAATGGTATTGGTTTCAAAAATATATCGTGTTTGATCATGAGTGAGCTTGCTGCCTTCAATGTGATTAGAATTATAAGTAAGATCTATTTGCACTCGATGATATATGCCACCTTTCATCCTGCTCTCCTTTTGTTCGCGCAATGCAGTCAATAGTGGTGACACTTTTGACTTTTTGCGTCGTGAGGGCAACGCAGCATCTATGGGAATATTCCAGGTCTTTCCTACTAGAAATGCTCCATCTATCTTTCCAAGTGCACAATAGTTGCGTGCTGTACGCTCCGAAATGCCATATTTCTCAGCAAACTGCCTAACTGATATATACTCCATAATACTTCTATCGGCAAGAAAAAACATCAAATCATGCCACAAAAATACCATTTCTTGCCGATATCGGCAAGAAATAAGAGGAAAAAGTGTTTTTAATCATGCTACATCTTATCTTGAATGCACAAAAAAGTAACTTCGGTAATTAAAGCACAACAATCCGTAAAATGGTCACAAAACCTTTTGCGGATTGTTGCTTATTTTGCACTCGATAAAAACCTCCAAAACTTAAACAAGATGAAGATATTTACCAAAACATTAATGATTATGTTAGCGCTACTGATGGGTAGTTGCGCCGATAAGAGCAACGAGGCAATCGCCCAAACCACTTTGTCGCAAAAGATGTATATCACCATCGACGGCGTATCGCAACCAGTAACTCTCTACAACAATGCAGCCACCCAGGCATTGGTTGCAAAACTGGAAGAGGGACCAGTGACCGTGACACTCAACTCAAGCGGTGGTTTTGAAATTTGGGGTGCACTAGGTTTTTCATTGCCCACCAGCAATGAGCAAATCACCGCCCAACCTGGTGATGTGATACTCTATAACGGCAGCAACATTTGCCTTATGTATGGTTCCAACTCATGGAGCTACACACGCTTGGGTCACATCGACGCGCTAAACGAGAGCGAGCTGCGCTCATTCCTCAAGGCTGGCGATAGCAATATCGAGGTAACCTTATCACTCCAGCCCGCTAGCTCTGAACCCACCAGCAACACACTTGTGATATATTACAGCTACACCAATCATTGCCACGAAATTGTGCAAACGCTGACCTCACAAATTGATGCCGATGTGTTGCGCATTTATCCTAAGGACAAGAATCAACAATATGAGGCCAATGGCTACGCAATAGGGATGCAACTGCTGAACACCATCAATGCCAATCCCAATAGCGCCGATAGTTATCCCGAAATTGACCCCGTTTCGGTTTCTCTTGATGACTATGACACCTTTATCATTGTCACACCGCTATGGTGGAGCCAAATGGCAGCTATTCTTCAAACCTACCTGTTCCATCACGGTGCAGAGATGGCTGGCAAGGATGTAGGACTTATTGTATCGAGCCACAGCAGCGGAATTAGCGGAGTAGTAGCCGATGCTGAGCGTCTCATTCCAGATGCCAATTGGATGGGCCAGGCTTTGTGGATTAATAATGCCAATCATGGCAACCGTGCCACATTGATAAAAAATTGGTTATCAGATATAGGCTATTCTGACATATCAACCATCATTGAAGATATAAATACTGACTCACACGTTGGTCTACCAGGCATTTACAATCTTAACGGACAAAAGTTAGAAACAGCTCCCGACAGTGGTATATACATAGAGAATGGAGTTAAAAAAATAGCAACTAAGAAATGAAAAACACAATTTTAGCATTGGCTATCTTTTGCTTAGCCTTTACTTCGTACAGCAATAACCCAATAAAAAGAGACAAAATGAATACAACATTGCAACTCACTCAAGAGTGGGACAAGACATTCACCAAGAGTAACAAAGTCGACCACAAGAAGGTCACGTTCAAGAACCGTTATGGCATTGAACTTGCCGCCGACATGTACACTCCAAAAGACGCAAACGGCAAACTGCCTGCTATCGCCGTGAGCGGTCCTTTCGGTGCAGTGAAGGAGCAGAGCAGTGGCCTTTATGCTCAACACATGGCTGAACGTGGTTTCTTGACCATCGCCTTCGACCCCTCGTTCACTGGCGAAAGTGGAGGTGAGCCTCGTCGCATGGCATCGCCCGACATCAACACCGAGGATTTTCTTGCTGCAGTTGATTTCCTGAGCGTGCAGGAGAATGTAGACCCCGAGCGAATTGGCATCATTGGCATATGCGGTTTTGGTGGCATGGCTATCAACGCTGCTGCCCTCGACCCACGCATCAAGGCAACTGTTGCATCAACAATGTATGACATGAGCAAGGTGAACGTGGAAGGTTACTTCAAAAGCGAGGACACCAAAGAACAACGCATGGAGAAGCGCAAAGCCATTGCCGCACAACGCACCCAGGATTTCAAGAATGGCTCCTACAAACGTGCCGGTGGCGTGATTGACCCACTGCCCGAAGATGCGCCATTCTTTGTGAAAGACTATTACGACTACTACAAGACCAAGCGTGGTTACCACAAGCGCAGCGGAAACAGCAACGACGGTTGGAACGTGATAGGCTGCCAGTCGTTCATGAATCAGCCACTGCTTGCATGGGCACATGAGATTGAAGCTCCTGTGCTGCTCATTCATGGCGAGAAGGCCCATTCGCGTTATTTCTCAGAGTATGCCTTTGAGAATATGACTGGAGTTCACGTTGAGGGAGAGAGTAAAGCTGTAGATAACAAAGAGTTGATGATTATACCAGGTGCAGTTCATACCGACCTCTATGACGACGTGAACAATCGCATCCCATATGATAAGATGGAATCATTCTTTAAACAAAACCTAAAATAATTATGAAAAAAGTTGTAGTTATCTCTACCAGCCTGCGACCTGGTTCAAATAGCCACATGATGGCTGAGAAGTTTGCCGAAGGTGCAAAATCAGCAGGTCATGACGTTGAAATCATATCGTTGAGAGGAAAAGAAATCAAGTTCTGCATCGGTTGTCTGTCATGTCAAAATACTGGTGCATGCGTGTTTAAAGACGATGTTCCTGCAATCATGGACAGCGTGCTCAACGCCGACGTTGTGTGCTGGGCAACACCCATTTATTACTACGAGATGAGTGGGCAGATGAAGACCCTCATCGACCGTATGAACGCCATGTATCCTAAAGATTACCGTTTTCGCGACATCTATCTGCTCACCACAGCCGCCGAGGATGAAGCACGAGTTCCTGAGCGTGCCGAAAGTGGTCTGCAAGGTTGGATTGACTGCTATGAGAAATCGTCACTTAAAGCACACCTGTTCTGCGGTGGCGTGGGTGCCCCGCGCGACATTGACGGGAAAGATGCGCTACAAGAAGCTTACGACTTGGGCAAGAGTGTATAGTTCACCACAGGGAAATAAATACCCTTACTTTACGTTTAATTAAGTGAGATGATGTTCAAACTCGACAATATCGACCAGTATAACCATGCCTTGGGCATTGAGACCGTGCACCCGCTAGTGACCGTGTGCAACCTCAAGGATGTGCCCAATCGTGAGCTAATCGACAACGAGGTGACATGGCACTACGGCGTGTATGCCCTTTACTTGAAGAATACGCGCAGCTGCTTGCTGTCCTACGGTCACAAAGAATATGACTACAGCGACGGCACTGTAACGAGCTTCGCTCCCATGCAGACGGTGACTTCCACCCCCATCCCGGGCTTGGATCACGATGTGGTGGCTCTGCTGTTCCACCCCGACCTGATTCGTGGAACCTCGCTTGCCAAAAGCATTGCCGACTACCGTTTCTTCCAATATTCGTCGAACGAGGCGTTGCACATGTCGGAACGTGAGCGTGCCATCTATCTCGATTGCATCGAGAAAATCAAGGAAGAAATCAACCATCCACTCGATAAGTTCAGTCGCAAGCTAATATGCCGCAACATCGAGTTGCTGCTCGATTACTGCATGCGCTTCTATGACCGTCAGTTCATTACTCGTGAGTTAGAAAACAGCAGTGTGATGGCGACATTCGAACAAGCCCTAAACGACTACTTCCAAAATCGCGAGACTTCGTTCATGAACGGATTGCCATCGGTCAAGTACTTTGCCGATAAATGTTGCCTATCGTCAAACTACTTTGGCGACCTTGTGAAGAAAGAAACCGGCAAAACACCCCTGGAATTCATTCAGCAGAAGATTATAGGCATCGCTAAAGAAGAGTTGCATTCATCGGATGTAACCATCACCGAAGTCGCCTACCGACTCGGCTTCCAGAGCAGCCAGCACTTCAACCGCTACTTCAAGCGCAACACAGGCATGACGCCAACAGAATTTCGCAAGCGAAGCCGCCACACAGCTTAAGCGCTACCGTGTAAATGTAATTATGCTTGAACGCCTAAGCACCTTCGACCGATGGACACTCCCAGCTTGAGATTGACAGAATTTTGCGATAATAAGGAGTGGCTCCGTTAAGGCATAGATAACTGGAAGATTTACAATGATTTTTTTGAAAAAACAAAATGTAACCAAAACGTAACAGTCTTTTTATTATTTATCTACATTTTATCTGTACTTTTGTTTCATAAATAATTCAAACTACAGACAAAATGACTATTGGCATAATATTCCGGCTTCTCGGATCTCTGGCGTTGCTCATTTATGGAATGAAGACAATGAGCGAAGCGCTTCAAAAAATGGCAGGTTCCAGTTTACGTCACATTCTAGGACGGATGACATCCAACCGCTTCAGTGGAATGCTGACAGGCACTTTTGTGACCTGTGCAGTGCAGTCATCTTCGGCCACTACGGTGATGACGGTATCGTTTGTTTCGGCTGGACTATTGACGTTGTCACAGGCGATATCGGTCATAATGGGCGCCAACATTGGCACGACCCTCACTGCATGGATTATGTCATTGGGCTACAATGTAGACTTGACTAGTGTGGTCTTTCCTGCATTTCTCATCGGTATGGTTCTCATTTACAAGAAACGGCACCGATATGTGGGAGATTTCCTATTTGGAATTGCATTTTTGTTTTGGTCATTAGTGATGTTAAGCAGTGTGGGCAAGGACTTAGATCTCGAACACAATGCTGAAGTTGTAGCATTCTTTGCCTCATTCGACACCAACAATTATCTCACGATCCTCGCTTTTCTTGGAATTGGCACCATCATAACCTGTATTGTGCAGTCGTCGGCTGCAGTTATGGCCATCACCATCCTGCTCTGCTCAACAGGAGTGGTCCCCATTTACATGGGAATTGCTCTAGTGATGGGTGAAAACATTGGCACCACCGCCACTGCCAATCTTGCAGCACTTAAAGCAGGTGTGAGGGCACGACAGGCAGCATTTGCCCATCTGCTTTTCAATGTGTTTGGTGTGATTTGGGTGCTATTCGTGTTTTACCCATTTGTCGATACGGTATGTAAGATGGCAGGCTATAACCCTTCTCTTTCGGGTCAAAATGAAAGTCTCCCCATCGTATTAGCTCTATTCCACACATGTTTCAATGTGATAAATACCGCGATTCTCATCAGTTTCATACCACAAATGGAGCAAATTGTAAGGTGGGTCATCAAGGATAAGCCAAAGGTCAAAACAGTTAAACGCCTTCAGTATATTGACAACGGACTGATGGCTACACCAGAGATTTCAATACTTCAAGCGCAAAAAGAGATTGTGCTCTTTGCTGAACGCTTGCAGCGCATGTTTGGCATGGTGTGCGTCCTACTCGACGAGAAAGACAAGAAAGAATTTGAACGTCAATACGAGCGCATTGTCAAGTACGAAGACATTGCCGACAATATGGAATTCGAAATTGCTTCTTACCTGAAAGAAGTAAGCAACCAACATTTGTCGGACGACTCTAAAAGTAAAATTCGTAGCATGCTTCGTCAAATCAGCGAATTAGAGTCTATAGGTGATGCTTGTTATACACTAGCCCGCGCCATCCAGCACAAGCACAATGGACGTGAGGATTTCACTGCCCAACAATATAACAATCTCCATGAAATGCTGCGCTTGGTGAACGAGGCATTGACTCAGATGATGGTCGTCATCAGTGGACGACGCGAGGATTTAACCATTGATATATCGCAAGAGATAGAACATGACATCAATGTGCTTAGAGACAAACTAAGGGCAGAAAGCTTAAACGACATCAACGAACATAAGTATTCTTACGCCCTTGGTTCTTACTATGAAGACATCATAACAAGATGCGAGGAACTTGGTGACTACGTGATGAACGTTATAGAAGCTCGACTTGGAAAGCACTTCCTCACATTCCGTGGCCTGCGAGTGAGTCTTGACCGCAAAACCGTCACCATCGACGGCACTCCAACAAACCTCACTCGAACCGAATTTAACCTACTATGCGAACTCATGTCTAATAGTGGTCAGGTATTATCACGACAAGAGCTCATGAACAGCATTTGGGACGGTGTTATCGTCACCGAGCGCACAGTGGATGTCAATATAACTCGACTGCGAAAGAAGCTAGGTCCTTATGCCCAAAACATCGTCAACCGACAAGGCTTCGGATATGTTTTTGAAAAGAATTGAAAATGTAGAATACTGAACTGAAGATACGGAGTTTTATCAGCAAGAAAATGGGAAAAACAATCAAAATCACATCTAAGGAAGTATACCTTTGATGTGATTTTGGCATTATATATCAGTTAAGAGCGCTAAGTAATATACTTAACGCTCATGTGGTAGCCCATAGCAGAGTCGAACTGCTCTTTCAAGAATGAAAATCTTGCGTCCTAACCGATAGACGAATGGGCCATCATGTGAAGACCTGGCCTCGATGTGCCAAAATCTCCATGAGAAATTTATGCTAGACTGAGAGGGCTAAACTCTCAGGGGAGAAGCATTTAGGCAACTTCGAGCTTGTTGACGTGCTTAGCGAGCTTGCTCTTGAGGTTAGCAGCTTTGTTCTTGCTGATAGTGCCCTTGCGACCCAGCTTGTCGAGCATAGCCGAAACTTTCTTATAAGCAACAGCAGCCTCCTCTTTGTTCTCCATTTTGCGCAGGTTGCGAACAGCGTTGCGCATAGTCTTTGCGTAATAACGGTTACGCTCGTTTCTTGTCTTAGTTTGACGAATACGTTTGATAGATGATTTATGGTTTGCCATAATTTATGTGTAAAAAATTTAATTGTTTGATTATTAGTAGCCCATAGCAGAGTCGAACTGCTCTTTCAAGAATGAAAATCTTGCGTCCTAACCGATAGACGAATGGGCCCCTCGGTGTGCTTTTTTTAAAGCGACTGCAAAATTAGGTCAAATTTTTGAAACAGCAAAATTTATTGTGGTTAAAACTTTAAAAGACAAAGTTTTTTTGATAATTTGGGCATAAATTGAGCAAAAAAGAGTAACTTCGCAATAGTAAAAACAGAAAATGCAAGAGAAACTCGAAGGCATAGTATTGAACGTTATCAAGTATAACGAGAAACACAATATCGCCCGCATCTACACTGACAAGATGGGGATGCTATCGTTTCTTGTGCGCCAAGGCTCAACCCATGCCGCAAGGATGCGCAATGCGATGTTCATGCCATTGTCGGTAATTGGTTTTGAGGGACGCCTGCAATCGGGGCGCGACCTTGGCACCCTTCACGACGTGCGTCGAGTGCTTAGCCTACAGTCGATTTACAGCAATCCCATGAAGAACGCTATCGCAATGTTTCTGAGCGAATTGCTCTCTCACACCATTCATGAGCAAGAGCAGAACATGGTTCTATACAGTTATCTGAAAAGTTGTATTTCAAGGCTAGAAGACAACAAAGGCAGCGTTGCCAACTTCCACATTTGCTTCTTGTACAGGCTTGGCCAGTTCATAGGCATCCAACCCGACATTGAGAGTTACCGCGAAGGTTACTGGTTCAACATGAACGATGGCGTGTTCACCTCATCGCCCAGTGCAGGTATGAAGACATTGACACCAGCACAGGCTCAAGTGCTGCCACTGCTGTCGCGCATGACATTTGACAACATGCACCTGTTCAAGTTCAACCGTGAGCAACGCAACGAGATGATCGACGTAATGCTCAGCTACTACCGCATACACAACTCCACACTGGGCACACTGCGTTCGCCTGATGTGCTTAAACAACTATTTATATAACCATCCCACCTGAATAATATTCCAAAACGCATATAACCAATGAGAAAGGTAATCACACTTGTAATAGCTATAGCCACCATTGCTTGTGGCTGGGCTTTGGATAAACAACAGTCAAAACTACAATTCGACCCCACCGTGGGTGAACTGCGCACAATGACCATGGTCGATGGTAGCAAAGTAAACTACATAGCCTATGAGCACCTCTACTACGTTACCAACATCGAAGACTCGACCTATCAATACCTGAACATTTACGTTCCCGAGCATTCAGACTTCAAGGCACCAATACTTCTGCGCACCTACGTGGGCGGCTACATGGCATCGGAAGCTGGTCGTCCACAGGCTGGCGACGCCAGTGGGCGTGCATTGAAAGAAGGCATGGTGGTAGTGATACCTGGCACACGAGGCCGCAACTCGATTGTAAAAGCTGCTAAAAACGACAAGAAAGCCGGTGTGAAAAAAGGCGATAAAATATATACCGGTCGTGCTCCAAATGCCATCCTCGACCTAAAAGCAGCCATTCGCTACATACGCTACTTTGACGACGAAATACCTGGCGATGCCGAGAAGATAATCACCGACGGCACAAGCGCTGGTGGCGCAATGTCGGCCTTGATGGGAGCTACAGGCAATAATCCCGCCTATGAGCCCTTGCTCCAAGCAATGGGCGCTGCCCCTGTGCGCGACAACGTGCTTGCCTCGGTGTGCTACTGCCCTATCATTGACCTTGATCATGCCGACATGGCCTATGAGTGGCTTTATAACTGCACCGTGAGCCGCCAGACTGGCGACCCTGCCGTACTTGCCGTGAGTGATGAACTCAAAGCACAATACCCTGCCTACTTAGAGAGCCTGAACTTGCACACTGCTGATGGCACATTACTCACCGCCGATAATTACCTTGACTATATTAAGAAAGAGCTCATTCGCTCGGCTCAGCTAGCCAAGAACGCCGGTGCCGATATTCCCGACAGCCTGGGTTTCACATTCAGCGAAGAAGCAAGCTTTGGTGCGCCACCCATCAACGGTGTTACCCCCTCGCCTGCTGGCAGAGCCCCACTGGGCGCTCGTGGACAAAGAACAATGCCTGGACGCATGGGCGGCAAAAAAGTTGGAGAATACATCACCGACCTCGATATGGACAAATACCTGAACTATGTGGTGAGCACTCAACCATTGAAGACTGCTCCAGCCTTCGACACCCAGGGTGTTGTGGGGCAGAGAGCCTCGGGCGAGAACGAGGAGTTTGGCGACTCAAAGGGCAGCAGCGTGAACTTCACCGACTATAGCGCCAAGATAACAGGAACTGTTGTGGCCGAGGAAGTGAAGCGCAACGTCGCGCTGATGAACCCTATGAACTACATAGGCGACGGAGTGAGCGATGTGGCCCAATACTGGTATATAAGGCATGGCGCTCGCGACCGCGATACAGCATTCCCAGTACCTATCAATCTGGCCCTAAAACTGCAAAATGCCGGCAAGAGCGTTGATTTCCTACTAGCCTGGAACCGCCCTCACAGCGGTGACTATGCCCTCGATGAGATGTTCCAGTGGATAAAGCGCTGCCTGCTAGACCAAAGCATCAAAGAGAGAGCGACAATTTCAAAAAAATCATCAGTCAGTGATTTATATTAATCTACTATAAGGTTTAATTTGAAAGAAAATAAGTACCTTTGCAGTCGATTTAATTTTAAAAATATAAATTCATTATAATATGGCACTTCAATGTGGTATTGTGGGACTTCCCAACGTGGGCAAGTCGACATTGTTTAACTGTTTGTCGAACGCTAAGGCGCAGTCGGCAAACTTCCCCTTCTGTACAATAGAGCCCAACGTGGGCGTGATTACCGTTCCTGATGAGCGACTCAACAAGCTCGCCGAACTTGTGCATCCTGCTAAAGTGGTGCCCACCACTGTCGAGATTGTCGACATTGCAGGCCTTGTGAAAGGTGCGAGCCGCGGTGAGGGCCTTGGCAACAAGTTCCTTGCCAACATTCGTGAGACCGATGCCATCCTGCACGTGCTGCGCTGCTTTGACGACGACAACATCACCCATGTGGACGGCACCGTCGACCCCGTGCGCGACAAGGAAGTCATCGATACTGAATTGCAACTGCGTGACCTCGAGACCATCGAGAGCCGCATAGGCAAAGTGGCCAAGATGGCTGCCGCTGGTGAACGCGACGCCAAGATGCAGCACGAGGTGCTCAAGCGCTACCAGGAGGTTCTCACCCAGGGCAAAAGCGCCCGCAGCGTGGTGCTTGAGACAAAAGACGAACAGAAGTTTGCCCACGACCTGTTCCTCTTGACCAACAAGCCCGTGCTCTATGTGTGCAACGTCGACGACGCAAGCGCCGTTAACGGCAACAAGTACGTTGATGCTGTTCGCGAAGCCGTTAAGGAAGAGAACGCCGAGATACTCATTGTTGCAGCGCAGACCGAGAGCGACATTGCCGAGCTCGAGACCTACGAGGAGCGCCAAATGTTCCTTGAGGAGATAGGACTACAGGAGAGTGGCGTGAACCGCCTGATTAAAGCAGCCTACAAACTGCTCGACCTCGAGACCTTCCTCACCGCAGGTCCAAAAGAGGTGCGCGCATGGACCTACCGTAAGGGTAGCAAGGCTCCACAGTGTGCCGGCGTGATACACACCGACTTCGAGCGCGGCTTCATCCGTGCCGAGATCATCAAATATGACGACTACATTCACTACGGTAGCGAGGCTGCTGTGAAAGAAGCCGGAAAAATGCACATCGAGGGTAAGGACTACGTGTTCCAAGACGGCGACATCGTGGTCTTCCGCTTCAATGTGTAATATGATACCTTAATAATACAATAACCCCAAGCACCAGTTGTGGTTGCTTGGGGTTCTTTTTGCCTAGTTCAGTTCTTGTTACAAACCGAAAGCTTCGCGCAGTGTGTCGACGTAGTCGAGTTTCTCCCATGTGAAGAGTTCAACCTCGATGTCGCGGTCGCCTTCATAGAGCGACTTGAAATGCTTAGTCACCACTTGAGGCTCGCGGCCCATGTGACCATAGGCAGCAGTCTCCTGATAGATGGGATTGCGCAGCTTTAGGCGCTTCTCAATCTCGTAAGGAGTCATATCGAAGCAGCCTTCGAGTTTTGCAGCAATCTCGGCATCGCTCATGTTCACATGGCTAGTGCCGAATGTGTTGACATAGAAGCTCACAGGCTTAGCAATGCCAATGGCATAAGAAACCTGCACAAGCATCTCGTCGGCAATACCAGCTGCCACAGCGTTCTTTGCGATGTGACGAACAGCATAAGCTGCACTACGGTCCACCTTGCTTGGGTCCTTGCCACTGAATGCACCACCACCGTGTGCTCCACGTCCACCATAGGTGTCGACAATGATTTTGCGGCCTGTAAGACCGGTGTCGCCATGAGGGCCACCAATCACGAACTTGCCTGTTGGGTTCACTTTCAGGTCCTTCTTGTAGTCGAAACCGTCGAAGAGACGCTTCACTTCATCGGGTTGCTTCTCAATTACACGAGGCAACAAGATGCCAGCCAAGTCTTGACGAATTTGCGCCAACATCTTATTGTCAGCCTCCTCCTGCGAGATGCCGTCGGCAGCAGTGATGAAATCATCATGCTGTGTGCTGATGACAATGGTGTGAATGCGCACAGGGCGATGAGTCTCATCGTCATACTCCACTGTGACCTGACTCTTGGCATCGGGACGCAGATAAGGAATCACATTCTCCTTGCGCAGTGCGGCAAGTTCACGCAAGATGCAGTGAGCAAGGTCAAGAGTGAGAGGCATGTAGTTAGGAGTCTCGTTGCAAGCGAAGCCAAACATCATGCCCTGGTCGCCTGCGCCCTGCTGCTCGCTGGTTGCACGATCAACGCCACGGTTTATGTCGTCGCTCTGCTCATGGATTGCCGAGAACACGCCACACGACTCGGCGTCAAATTTGTACTCGCTCTTGTTATAGCCAATTTTGCTGATAACATCGCGTGTCACCTCCATCAGGTCAATGTAGGTCTTACTCTTAACTTCGCCAGCTATTACCACTTGACCGGTGGTCACGAGAGTTTCACATGCTACTCGGCTGTGGGGGTCAAAAGCCAGAAAATGGTCGAGTAGCGCATCGCTGATTTGGTCAGCAATTTTGTCGGGATGTCCTTCCGACACCGACTCACTAGTAAATAAATAGTTCATTTTTCCAAATTTGTTTAATGTGGAAAAACGCTAAGATTCTGTGAAAGATTTGAGGGATAATTCGCAGTTTTAGCATTTTTTTAAAGTGGTTGCAAGCAGCCAAATTTTTCCACTGTGTTAATACTGTTGTTTATTTTTGCGGCTGCAAAGGTAGTGCTTTTCCATGTATTACGAAAATTTTTGCACGATTATTTTCATGATGCCATCAAATTGTCCTCAAAGGTAATCAGGCCACAGAACTGCCACCCCAGGTTCTCTTCATAGAACTCCTTTATGTTCATGACTGAGGCGTAGTATTTGGTGCTGAACCACTTACGCCGTTGGCTTTTTTGCTCGCCAATAGTTTGAAGCCTTAAAAGACGTTGCTACATCAGTTATTGTCTATTTTGGTGTCTTTCTTAAACCGAGCTATTTCCTCTTGGGAATCGGTCTTATACCAAACCATTTCATTCTTTGTGAGTTTGTGTATGTCACACTCAATATAAATCTTGGTCTGCCCATCATGTTCCTTGCCAGTGAAGATGTTCATGTGTGCTGTTTCTCCAACTCGGTAATGAAGGTCGGTAACCGTCCATCCTTCATCGGGCCAATTTGATTCATAAAGCTCAATTCGGCCAGAATAAGAAGTTTCGGGATAGAACACATATTTAACGACACTCACGTCTTGTATTCTACTATCGAACACTTGTGTCCAAATGCCCTCAAGCTTGCTTGGGTCAAAACTCTTGACATCCTCGTCGCCACATGATGTTGCGGCAAGAAGTGTGATTGATAAAAAGAAGAAACTAAGCCACTTAAATTTTCTCATAACTTAAAGATATTATTGAATACTTGTAAATCCCGATTTATCTGTTTTTGTTAATCAGCTTTGAAGACAATATGCATATAGTTTCCATTCTCATAACCAAAGCGCTGCACGAGCGTGGAACCGTCGTAGATAGCTTCCAGTTGCAGTGTTATGCCTTTTTCAACAAGTGAGCAGAACGCTTTCGACTGTTTCAGTTCGTCCTCCGTAAACTTGTAATACTGGCTGTTGTTATTAAACTCAATGCGGATGTGATGATCAACACCATCATAGTTCAAGTTTAGCAGCATGACATTGGGAATGAAAGCCCATTTCACATGAGAATAGTCAGTGTCGTAATCGAAGCCATAGCGGGCAGTGATAGCCTGCTGAGTAGACTCGGCAAGTGCATGGCTGAGTCCCTCGTCCGCATCCACCACCTTTGAAATCAGCGATATGGGGAAGTCTTGAAAGAAAACATGCAGCATATTGTTGTCTGACACATCAACCTGTACGTCATTGAAGGTTTCACTATGGGCTACCGTTATAGGTCGACCTGCCTCGTCAGTCCCTTCGACACAATCTTTGTTTTTATAGGTAATGATATACTGACCAGGATATTCACCCGAAATGTTCTGCGCATAGGTTTCCTTTTGTTTGCTCGTCAACCGCTTCACAACATCGTCTTCGCTGCTACAAGATGCGAGGTAGAACACTGTGAACAATAGCGGTATAATTCCTAAAAACTTTAATTTTCTCATATTACTACTCTAATTTACACATTTGCCACAACCAATTAACGCAGGAAAATCGCGATTATTATGCTGCTACTTTTCAAACTTAACAAACATGTCTCGGAAGTTGATTATGGTTTTGCTGTGCTGCAGAACGGCGGCAATACCTATATTGCCATGGCAATGTTCGTCAGCCAGCGTGCTTTCCAGGTCAACAACGGCCTCAACAAGTTGAATCGGCATGTTGCCTATGGAAAGACTGAATGGCCGGATGACTTTCATTTCCATTGCCCCGGCAATTCCATAACCACCACCTGAGATCGTGTCGGTTGTGGCAATTTTATCTATAATTTCACGATGAGAGTTGTAATAAGCAGCATAGAGATAGCAGGTATTATTGCTTGCGTTGCCAGTGTCGAAGAGGAATCTGAGGCTTTCACCGCCTGCAGTTGCTTCCACGTGTGAGTTGTACAGCATGTTACGACCATAAGCTGGCAGTTGCGATGTTTTGAAAGGGAACAGCATAGTGCTGTCCTTCATGCAAATCTGTGTTTCGCCAATGGCTGATATGACATCACGGCCTAATATGGGCCCGACTCCTACCAAGTCAAGAAGTTCGCTCTCCTTCTCCAATCCTACGCCCGCTACGATATTGCGGACGGTGATTTCGCCTATTTGCAGGCTGTCGATGAATGTGCGGAGTCCTTTGGAGTTACCCGTATAGATTACGGAGTCGCCAATAAGTGGCAGGCCCTTCTCCCTGACGAACTTCTCGGTGACAAAAGTCATTCCTGCTCCCGTGTCAAAATGGAACGGTATGGTTTCGCCTTGAAGCGTTACGGGAATACTCATTAATACCGACTTAGCATCGGGATTTCTTTCATCTTTCTTTCTCATCCAAGATTCAATCCGCTTAGGTTTCAGCTCCTTCAGGGTGAATGGAACTGAGACATCATGATTGGGACGCGACAGACTCAGTGCAGGCAACTCACGCAGAGCATTTACATGCTGATAATAATAGCCCATGGCATCCAACCCTTGCGTCACGCCTTGCCCTTTCAGCTGGTCAAGAACGTTTTTTATGAAATCAGCCGCCTCGGCGTAACGCCCCATTTCTTCCAGCAACTGAGCACGCAGGATGATGAAATTAAATACTCCTGCTCCTAGGTCTGACTGGTGATTAGACAGCAATTCATTCAAGCAATCCAGCGCACGCTCCTTTTGGTTAAAGTTACGGGCAATCATAGCCTCGGCCACCACCTTCAGAAAAGGAGCTTGAATCGAATCCTTTAATAATGGGTAGTCTTTATCAAGGCCAAACCAATTCTCAGTGTTGATGAGTTCACCAATTCGCTGGTCTGGTTGCTGAGCCGAAATCGTCCGAAAAGACAATAGCGACAGCAGGATTATTATAACAATTCTCGACATTTAAAATCTGATTTATCGTTATGTTTACAACGCAAAGTTCGTTATTTTTTAGTTATTTGCCTATGTTTTTCGGTGATTTATTATTGATTAAACGTTAATTTCTTGTTGATTATTATTGAGGATTATTTGAATTTAAGGTTGAAAATGCCTAATGCTTGCCGAACATATTCAGGAGCCGTGACTCTTGGTATAGATGTGGATATTGCCTGTGCTCACCTTTTTTCACACAGTGTGTCCACTACTTAACGTGAGTTCGACGAATTTATCATTTGATAATCATTGCGTTAGCACCCCTCTCTAAGATAGAGGGGGTTGGGGGGAGTATGAAACTCTCTCATAAGGAAATCATACTCCTCAGTCGCTTCGCGACAGCTCCTAGCCATTTATTTTCGTCGAACTCACGTTATTTAAGGCCACAAGACAATCATATAGAAACTTCTATTCATAATATCCTCAAGGGGACGACATTCTTTTGAGGAAATTTCAGAGTTGCTCATCAACCTATCACTATGGCACTTAGGTTTCTTTTGGCTTTCGCCAACAGTTATAGCATTTTGTTCAACAGTTTTGTCAAAAACTTTGCTGACATCATTGCACATTGAGAAAAATTTATATAATTTTGTGTTCTGGAAACATAGCTGTTGTTTTTATTGTTTTGTTTTAGCACTACAAAATCACTGAAAGTGCCGCTATTTTCTAATTCTCAACCAATTATTTTCAAACTCACATCAACTGCATTGGGTTATTTTTTATGCCACATAAAAACTAAGATGATATGAAGAATTTATTTTTTATATTTATTTCATCAATAATTATGTTTACCTCGTGCAACGACAAGTACGAGCCTTTCTCAAATCCTACCAATAGAGTTACTCTAAACATGATGGATGAGGACAATGGTAAGACACAGCTTGATGATGCCGACATATATATTGATCGCAACATGAATTTCACGACGTCAAAGAATTTTATGTTTTGTAACTACGGCCAGGCAACTTCTTTATATGACATCGAGGATGGAGATCCCGATATGCGCGAAATAACCTATTCAATACCTATTGTGCCCCAAGAAGGATATTTGGCATTTCCTCTACATTACTCCGAGCGGTTTCCCTCGGGTTGCTGTGCAATAGCTATCAACAAGCAATACTATCGATTGTGGGTAGAAAAATGGATTGACAATGAAGAGGCAAGCCACATCGGCGCCGTGGTGCACGCAGCACAATACACACCTCGCAAGTTTAATCTTCCAGAATGGGAGTCGGATGTAGCTGAAATAGATCTCATAAATAATGGTAAATCAAGTACATCTTTTAAGATTCAGAACAAAAATTGTGAGGCGATGTTGGCTGACGGCTCACTTTACGGGAACTACAAAATAGAAAGGACAAAATCAAAAGATAGTTACACTGAATTCACTTTTTCAATAGAGAATGGAGGATATGAAGTGTTTTTGCGAAAGCGATTTCCAATTAAACTGCGTGTAAAGAACTCCTTCACTTTGGTTTATATAAAATTTAATGTAAATAATTGAATATCCTCTATTTAACGTGAGTTCGACGAATTTATCATTTGATAATCATTGCGTTAGCAACTCCCCCTCAAAATAGAGGGGTGGTTGGGGGGAGTATGAAACTCTCTCATAAGGAAATCATACTCTTCAGTCGCTTCGCGACAGCTCCTCTATCTTAGAGGAGCGACCTGATATACAGCCATTTATTTTCGTCGAACTCACGTTAAATTAAAATCCTCTGTTTCACGCCTGATTCGTGCCATTTTTTTCGGAGAAGCCACCATTTCCCATAAAGTCTTGCTCCAAGCGCTCGAGTTGTTTAAAGAGCAAGTAGTCGGCTTGATTAATGAGAACAATGACCATGTTGGCAATAGTTTCTGGAGGACGAGTACGACAAATTCCCATAAAGAATGAGGCATCGTTATGCTCACGTCCAAGTTTTCGCATTGCCACCCATTCTTCCGATTCTTGTTCCCACTGCCTGTGGTTGCGAGTGCGAAGATAGTCGATGTAGTCTTCAAGCAATTCCTGTAGTCTTTTGGTAAGAAAGCAATTTGCGATAGTTGCCACTATGTCGAATCAATTTTTCAGGCATGATGCTTGATTTTTTAAAATTAATTTTCTCGTTAAGGACTTTAAGGTCATTAAGGACCTTAAGGACGTAAGATTTGTTAGAATCCGGTCCAGGTTTGTCGCCACAGGGTGCGTGCGAGCTCATCCCAGCGCACGATTGTAGCCCCAAAGAAGTCGGCAACGTAGCCGTTAAGCATTTCCTGTGCAGCCTTAGGGTTCTCACTGTTGAGGCTTTGCCAGGTGTTTTCCACAAAGGTAAGCTCACGCTGGCCCTTTGCGGTGAAATAGTCGCGCACTGGCTCCAGAGTCTTGCGGTAGGTTCCCCAGCGCACGGTGGCAAGTCGGTTAGCCTTGCGGTAGTGCCACAGTGCAGCATCGTCGCGATCGCTGTGCTGACCGCACACCAGCAACAGTTTTGGCAGCTCGGTTGTTCCGGCAAAAATCGGGAATCTGGGACTCTCGCCGGGATTATCTAGCGCAATCCAAGCCACGCCTCCCACCTCGTCGGGAAGCCATGAGCGCAATTGAATCACAGTGCTGTAGGCACACCAAGGCACACTCACGGTGCGAATGTTCTTCATCGCCGAGTCGCCCATAGCGTAATACATATTTATCTCATCGGGCCGCATCCAGGGGTTGCTGTAGGGCGAGACAATGCTGTCAGGCTCATTCTCCACCAGGTTACCCTTCTTGTCCTTGCGCTTGGGGTTGGGGATAATGTGACGGCCGCTCAGGTTCATGCTGGTTCCCTCGTAATAACTGCCAAGCAACTGCATCACCTGCTGTGGGCTAACCAGTGTGTCGGGCTTCACGCTCACTGGCAATTCCTCGACTGTGTCGCTCAAGTGCTTCGATGGCGCCAGTGCATTCATGATGAAGTGCTCACGCACGCTGTAATTCTTAGTCTCCTTCATGTAATTGCCACCACTATAGGCTCGCCAAAAGCTGAACTCGCTCTTGCCATCCCACAGCTTGAGCTCACGGGCCAGGCTCTTGACATTAGAAGAAGCCATGAAGTGGTCTTTATCGTTCAGGTCAATCTTGCCGATGCGTGATATGTTGGCCGAAACGGCAATCTCATCGTCGGGGATGCGCTGAGCGGCCCACACGGCACCCACCTGCTTGGGACCGGCGCCGAAAATCTCGAAAATCCACACCTCGCGTGGGTCGGCAACGGTGAGGCACTCGCCACTGTCGCCATAGCCATACTGCTCGGCAAGGCTTCCCATCAGGGCGATTGCCTCGCGTGCAGTGGTGCAGCGCTCGAGTGCGATGCGTTCGAGCTCCTCGATCATGAACAGGCCTTTCTTGTTGCGCAGCGTGTCGCGACCGCCTATGGTGGTCTCGCCCATGGCCACCTGCTTCTCGTTGAGGCAAGGATAGGCAGTGTCGAGATAGCGATAGGTATGTCGCACCTGTGGAATGGTGCCACGGCGATAAAGCTTAGTGCTGTCGCTTGCAGCCTGAGTGTGCATGCGCCCCTCGTAGATGGCGGTGATGGTGTCGCGCTCATAGTCACGAGCTGGCGTCATGGTCATCCAGGTGCGATACCACGAGTCGCAGGTGTGCGATGTCATCACCGAGCCATCGGTGCTGGCGCTGCGTCCCACCATGATGCTGGTGCACGACAAGCGATTACGGCCAGCAGAGGTCGACTCATCAACTTGTGCTGCTACAGGCAACATTGCAGCTGCCAGAGCTATTGTTGCAAGGAATTTCAGTTTCATAGTAAAGTCTTTTTTTAAAACCATATTGCCATGACCCCCGTCGGGGCCCAATAATTCTACAACCAAGCTTGCCTCGATTAAGTGTGGCACAAAATTAGTGCAAACCGAGAGAAATACAAAATGAAAGACGAAGTTTTTCATTTTTATTGCCGAGGCGCAGCCTAATTTATCCAACATTAGTGCAAACCGAGTGAAAAATGCGATTAAGCGAGACAAAGCTTAGCTTGCTCAACGCTTTGCGAGCGTGAGCATTTTATCTAAATACAAAATGAAAGACGAAGTTTTTCATTTTTTATTGCCGAGGCGCAGCCTAATTTATCTAAAACTAAGCTTGCTCAACGCTTTGCGAGTGTGAGCTTTTTATCTAATCACAAAAAAAAACAACATTTTGTTGGCAATAATGGCCGTGAGATGGCCTAAAGTTGCTATATTTGTGCAATCAAGTTAAACTCTAATCGACTATTGTAGTCAAAAAAATAAATTCTAATACTTTTTTTCTTATGAAAAGATTTCTAAAACTCACCTTGCCGGTTGTGATGCTGGCAATGATTTTGGGCATGGGCCTCGACGCTCAAGCCAAGGGAAAGAAGACGACACGCACGGTTTATTACATCGTTTGCGGCAGTTATTCATCACTCGACCAGGCCATCAAGTTCTGTGAAGAGATGAGCGAAGTGGTGTTCTATGAGGTATTTGAGGCAAAGGCCAACGGAAAGACGGTGTACCGCACTTGTTGCGCGTGCTACTACAATATTGCCGATGCCAAAAAGGACTTGAATGGCATTTACAGTAGTTTTGGCAATGGCGACTGGTGGATATGGCCGTCGAAGGGACTTGCCAAGTGTGTGTATCGCCCCTACTCGCCAGCCGATGGCGAGACCCGAATCCCGGTGTTAAAGCCCAGCACAAGAGCTTTTACCGAATAACGGCTATAAAAAAGAAAAAAGGTCCTTGAGGTTCGAACCTCGAGGACCTTTTTTACGATACTCTTGCGCCGGTGACCAGAACCATCGCTCAGAACCTGATGCCCGCCAGTGCCGAGAACTCGAGCAAGGAGCTCACAAGGCGGCTGTCGTGCTTCTTGTAACGGTGATGATCGCCATAGGCCTGGAAACCCATAAAGAAATTCTTGTGGTTATAGACTGCACCAATGCGGGCCCTTATGTTAAGCGAGAAGTCGCTTTGCCTCTCGTCGGGCTGTGGCTTGATGTTGTAACGATAACCCAGATAAGGGGTCAAGGTGAAATTCAACAGCCACTTGGGGCTCAACACCCAGTTGTAGCCATATCCCACAAGCACGCAGTAGTCGTTATAAAGAATGCGTGGCAGCTCGGCCTGCATGGGGATATAGTCGTAGGCCTCTTCGGGCATCTTCTCGGGATCAAACTTCACGTCGAAATGCTGCATGCTGATTCCCGCCAAGAAGGAGCCGGCACTGCGCCTCTGATACTTTGAGAAACAGTAGGCAGCAGCCTGTGCATAACGCTTGTTGTTGAAGAAATAATAGGCCGTAAGCCCCATCGCCTTGCGGCTGACCCCTGACTGCCTGATTTTGTGCCGCTCGTTGTCGGTGTTCTTGTCTACATAGATGACATTGATATCGTTCTGGTTCTCCCAGTAGTAGGCATCGGCGGTAAATCGTGCGCAAGTGAAAGAGAAGTCGACCTTGTTTGACACTTTGCCACCATGAATGAGGTTGCTAATGCTGACCGAGTAGCCCAAGCTCACAGCCATGAACGATAGCGTCACACCAATGTTTGACACCAAGTGGCTGTTCATTATCACCTTCATGTCCTTGAAGGGTGTGCCAATGTAGGAGTCGAACCAGTTGTTGCTCTTGAGAAAGAGTTTCCAGTTCTTGCCAGTGGGTTTCACATAGGCACTGTCGTAGCTGTTGAAGGCTCGGTCGCCCCACATGTAAGTGTTGTAGCAAAACATGACAAACTTGGGATATCCCATAGTGCTGTCCTTGAAGTTGATTTTGCCATGCTTCATGGCTCGCCACCAGTAGCGCTTGTCGCGCGTGGTGTCGTAGGGCTCGTTGAGCTTATCGTTGATGCGCTGAGTGATATTTTGCTTCAACTGCTGGAACTTGCTCAACTTAGGCACGGTGTCTTGCTGCACGGTGTCTTGCTGCTCGGGCACAACAGGTTGCTCCGCAGTCTGTCCCCACGAGAGGGCAGTCATGCAAAGCATGAGCATTAATATCAAGTAGAGGCGCTTCATCAACTATAGAATCTTTAGAAGTCGCTGAAGAATGATGGGCGAATGAGTAATCCCAAGCGCAAGCGGCAGTGGTACTTGTTGTAGTCGAGCATGTTCTCGCCGTAGCCGTCATAGAAGTGGAGCATGATGAACTGGTTGTCCTTCTCGCGGATGCGGAAGCCCACGTTGAGAATGGTGTTGAAACTGAAGTTCCAACCCTGGCGCTTAACGAAGGTCACGTCGGCAACCCAGCGCCTGTTGTTAGAAATGAATTGAGCGCCAAACTGGAAGATACCACTATACTTAAGG
This sequence comes from uncultured Bacteroidales bacterium, assembly GCA_902762385.1. Classification (GTDB taxonomy): domain Bacteria; phylum Bacteroidota; class Bacteroidia; order Bacteroidales; family Muribaculaceae; genus Sodaliphilus. Next base: position 28,573 of record CACWNQ010000009.1, read on the forward strand.
ATATCCTTGTTTTGCTGGCCATCGATGATGGGAATCCACACCTTGCCATGATACATCAGGTTGCGGTTGATAAATGCTGAACCAGCAAACGAGATTTTGTTCCAGCTGCGCGAAGCCTCACCGTCACGACCGTTGGATTCATGCTCAATCATGATAAGGGTGCTACCCACAAGGCGACCCTTAACGAAAATAGGCGTCTGCACACCAATTCCAGGGTTGAAGTTCAGGTCGTGGAATGGCAGCGACTCCTCAAAGATGTTCCACATCGCCTTTTGCGAATAGCTCAAGAAAAGGTGGCTGTGAAGTGGAAGAACCGACTTTGTGAGTCGCTGGCGGAAACTGATTTGGAACTTCACATCGCTGTTATACTCGTTGGGCTTTTGGTTAATGGCTGTGCCGAGAGCGAAATAGTTGTCCTTGAAGATTCCAAAGAATGGACGATTATCAAAGTCGTGAATGAGGCTATCGACATTGAATTGTTGTTGCTCTTTGCCCAACATCTTTGTAACAATTTGTGCCTGAGAAGGGCAAGCAACACCTGCAAGAACCAATACTATTATAATTCTAAAAAGTTTCATTTCTATTATCGTTTTTGTTTATTCTATTTTATACTTTACTATTTCACCGTTCAATTATACCACAGTGAAATTCACAATATCAATGTGATCGTACTTGGCGATTATCCTGTCGTTCATCCAAATAAAAAAGTCTAAACTTGTATCAGTCTCGCCATTTGGCAATTTATACTCGTAACACTCAAAACTGAGCATATACAAATCATCGCCATAGGCCATCAGCTCTTCGGCAAAGGAGAAAAGAACTTTTTCTTGACGGCCTGAATGAATGTGTTGTGGAACACCGTCAACCCACAGCACAGCTCGCATGTTGTGATCCTCATCATCTTCATAGCCGCAAGCATAGATGTGGCCATTGAGATAAGTGGTCGAGCTCACGTGACCAAGAGGAAGGTCGTACTCATAAGGTTGTGGGTTAAGAGTGCGAGGTAGAACTTGCAGCTCCTTGTCAACCCAGATGCAGGGCTCGGTTCCCACATGGCCACCCACGATAGTGTGGTCGGTGTCGTAAGCATAGATATTGGTTGCATGACCACTCACATCTGGACTGGGCTTGGGGAGGATAGCCTTGGCATAGCGACCCTTGTACTCATAGTAGAGCACGGCATCGTTAGGCTCGCCATGGTGGTATTCCATTCCCGCGAGATAGCACTTGCCGTTACTCACTGCAATGCACTGTCCCGAAGTGTTGAAATCCTCACAATCCTCGATAGGGAAAATACCACTGTTTTTCAAGATGTAAGGATAGTCAAAGAGGTAGATGTAATAGTCCCACTTGGCTATACCTTGCGTCTCGTGGCTCACATTATCGATAAAATCGATGTGCAGAGTGTTCCACTTGCCGTTTTTCCAGTATCCCACCTTGTCCTTGGTGCTTTTTCCTGAGACAAAATAGTCATCACCATCGCTAATTATCTCACTGGCGTACTCGCAGTTGGGGAGCTCCATTATCCTGTCGCCCATCAGGTCATAGATGTGACCTTCGGAAGTGAGCACATAAATCTGTCGCTCGCCACGGCGCTTGACTTTAATCTCCTCTTTATCGCAAGACGAGAGCAGCACCAAAAAACAAATTGTTATTAATAAATAAATATTTCTCTTTTGCATATTATGAAAAATTATGGCGCAAAGATACAAAAAAATTTACTTAAACAACAAATATCTACTCTTTCACCTAAATTTTAAAAGAGTAGATATTCTATTCTTATATATTTAAATTATCTAGTTGCTCCGCCCAGAGCTATGTAAAGAGCAATGACAGCCCTTGCTGCATCATACATATTGGTCGCCTCGTTGAGCTGGGCGCTGAGCAGGGTTTCTTGTGCAGTGAGCACTTCGAGATAGCTAGCCTTGCCGCTGTTCATGAGCTCGTGAGTGCCATTGTAAGCATCGTGGAGCACCTCAACCTGGCGATGATAATAGCCATGCTTCTCGCTTGCAGCCTGGCAATCGGCTATTGCCTCGTTCACCTGATTTCCTGCCTCGATGACGGTTTGTACATAACGTTGTGCCACATCTTCTTGCTGTAACTTTGCAATCTCGAGATTGCCCTTGAGCTTGCCGCGTGCAAAGAGTGGTTGAGCGATAGAACCTATTATATTGGTCAATATCTTACCTGGGTTCACAACGCCTCCTCCAGCGCTGTTAGTCCAGCCCAACGTTCCCGATAGCGTAATGCTGGGGAAGAACGCTGCGCGTGCCGACTGCATGTTGTAGAATGCTTCTTCCATAACATAGTCGGCAAGGCGAATGTCGGGGCGATATTGCAGCATTTGTGCTGAAATACTCTCAAACACCATTTGAGGCATGACGTAGCCTCCCCAACGGCTTCGCTCGATGCGCTGAGGTGGAATGGCAAGAATGCGACAAATGGCATTTTCGGTGCTGCGAATGCTTCGGCGCACGTCCACGATCTGTGTCTTCACACTCAAGTAAGACGACTCCATCTGGTTGACGCCAGTGGAATAAACCTTGCCAAACTCCCAGAGGATTTTTTCAGTTTCGAGCGACTTATTCCACAGGCTGTCGGTCATCGTGAGAATCTCTAGCTGGCGGTCAAGAACCTGTAGCAGACAATACTGCTGGGCAACGGTCGAGATGAGGTTAGCGCGTGTTGCCTCTTCACGGGCTTGAGATTGCAAGAGCACGGCATTAGCAGCGCGTTTCTTGTTGGTAATCGAGCCTATTGAACCATATTCCCAGCTGGCCTGCAATGGCAGATTATAAGTTTGTGAAGTGTTACTGCCGAAACTGGAGAATGACGTCTGTGGTGCGAAATTCAGTGAAGGCAGAATGGCCTTCTTGGCCATTTGCAACGAAATCTCACTCTTCTCGACGGCAATGCGTGCCGAGTTGAGGTCGGTGTTGCGCGCCAGTGCCGAGTCAATAAGCTGCTGCAACAGTGGGTCGAGAAAGAAATCTCGCCACGACAACTGTGCAGGTGGAGTAACGGCAAGCGAGTCGACAGTGCTGAAGCCATACACATCATTAGGGATCGTGGCATTTGACTCATACTTGTCATATAGACTTTTAAATGAGCTACAACTATCGACCATGAAGCACACGAGGGCAAAACTCAATATGTAGGATAATTTTTTCATTTTTATTCTTCGGTTGTATTCACTTCTTCATTTGATTGTTTCTCGTCATTGCTTTCAGCGAGTTCCTTCACTTCATCTTTGGCAACAATGCTAACTTCACTAGTTTCGAGTGCTTGGGTGCCTTGGAATTTCTCATGAAGCTTCTGGAACACGATGAAGAAGGCGGGAACCACGAATAGCAGAGCAAGAGTGCCCACTGCCATACCAGCCGTAACACCGAGTGCGAGCACGCGGTTTCCGTTGGCACCAGCACCACCAGCGATGATAAGAGGAATCATACCAGCAATCATCGTTACAACTGTCATCAAGATTGGACGCAGACGCTCCTCGCATGCAGCAAATGCCGCATCGCGAATGCTCATGCCCTGGGCGCGGCGCTCGGAGGCAAACTCGGTGATAAGAATTGCAGTCTTTGCCAGCAGACCAATGAGCATAATGACACCCGTCTGCAGGTAGATGTTATTATCCATGCCTGGCAAGTGCAGTAGTGACACAAGCCATGTTACACCGAATGAGCCCATCAGTCCAAATGGCACACTAAGAAGCACAGCCCATGGTGTGAACCACGAGTTGTAGAGTGAAGCCAAAATTAGATAGATGAGGATAACGCAAATCACGTAAATTAGTGCTGTGGCATTGGAGCCCGACGCCTCTTCAACCTCGCGCGACATGCCGCCATACTCGTAGCTATATCCCTTGGGCATCTCGGCCTCAAACACCTCGGCAATAGCTTTGTGCGCATCGCCTTCGGAGTAACCGTTGGCAGTCATCACACCACAGGTTATGCTCTGGAACAGGTTGAAGTGATCGACTGAGGCCGAGCCCACGATTTCTTTCAGAGTCACGAACTCTGAGATAGGCGCCATTTTGCCACCTTGCACTCTCACGAAAATGTTGTTGAGCGACGATGGGTCCAGACGGTACTCGGGCGCTGCGTTGGCCATGATGCGATACACCTTTCCAAACTGGTTGAAGTTGCCCACGTAAGAACCACCACAGTAAGCACCAAGCGTGCGAAGCACTGCTGCTGGTGATACCCCGGCACGGTCGCATTGGGTGGGGTCGATGTCAACTTGATATTTAGGGAATCGCTCAGAATAGGTCGACATTGCCATCATGATTTCGGGCCGTTCATTAAGTTTTGTCAAGAACTTGGTGGCATCGACATTGAAATCGGTCATTGAGCGGTCCTGCATGTCCTGCAATACAAGGTTAACGCAACTGTTGGAGCCATAACCTGGCACTTGTGGCATTTGAAACGGAATAACCTTGGCATTCTTGATTTCCTTGCAGTCGAAGGCAAAACGACCATAGACGAGCATGATATTATGATTCATACCCGGGCGATCGTCCCAGTTCTTGAGGCGGATGATGAGCGTTGCATAGCAACTTCCCGAGCGCCCTGCCATCATGCCGTATCCACTGATTACGGCATAACTCTCGAGTTCGGGAATCTTCTTCACCTTTTCCTCAACTTTCTTGACAATCTCCTGTGTTTCATGCAAGGTGCAACCCTCGGGGGCACGTACCTCGGCAAAGAACACGCCCTGGTCTTCTTGAGGAACGAGGCCCGATGGCAACGAGCGCATGAAGAAGATGAGTAGTATAGCAGCACCAACTAGCAAGGCACCTGAAATCCATGGGCGCTTGATGAAACGGCCCACACTTTTCTTGTATTTCTTTAGGATAGCGTTGTAACTAGCTGTATAGGCCTTGGTAACATAGTAGTTCAGATTCTTCTTCTTCTTGCCGTCCTTAGAATAGCGCATCATGATGGCACACAAGGCAGGACACAGCGTCAAAGCCGACACGCACGAAAGGCCCACGGCCGATGCCAGTGTGACACCAAACTGCGTGAAGAACGAGCCCGACGTGCCGGGCATGAATGCCACTGGAATGAACACTGCCATAAACACCAAGGTGCACGAGATTACGGCAATCGACACGTCGCTCATGGCTTGGCGTGTAGCCTCTCGGGCATTGGTAATGCCACTTTCCATCTTCGCCATCACCGCCTCGACGACCACAATAGCATCATCCACCACCGTACCGATGGCCAGCACCAGTGCGAATAGCGTTAGGATATTCAGCGAGAATCCCGCTAGCGACACGATTGCAAACGTGCCCAGCAACGACACAATGATTGAAATAGACGGGATAACCGTCGCCTTGAAGCTCTGCAGGAAGAAGTAAACCACAAGCACCACCAGGATGATAGCGATAACAAGCGTCTCAACCACATTGTGTATAGCAGCAAAGAGGAAGTCGTCACTGGTCTCCAATATCTCAAACTCTAGTCCCGCAGGCATTGTGGGTTTCAGCTCCTCATAGAGTTTGCTGATGCGGGCGTTCACTTCGGTAGCGTTGGCACCAGGAGCCTGGAACACCATGTAGATGGTGCCTGGCTTGCCGTCGATGTTAGATGTGAAATTGTAGCTCACGGCACCAATCTCTACCTCGGCCACATCGCCCAGGTGCAGCAAGTGACCACCTTCGTCGGTGCGAAGCACGATCTCTTTAAATTCCTCAACGGTCTTCAACGTGCCCTTGTATTCCATCGAATACTGGTAAGAGTTCTCCGACTGCTCTCCCAGTGAACCAGTAGCAGCAACGAAGCTCTGCCCACCAATAGCTGCAAAAACGTCGTTAGGCTCTAATCCATACTGCGCCATCACGTCGGGCTTGAGCCATATGCGCAAGGCATAGGTGTTACCCAGAGCCAACACGTCGCCCACACCGGTGATGCGCATGAGTCGGGGGCGAACGTTGATGTCAATATAGTTGGCAATAAAGTCGGCATCATATTTGCCGTCAACACTCTTCAGAGCTCCAATGTGCAGAATGTTGCTCTGCTGCTTCATCACCTGCACGCCCACCTTTGTCACCTCCGATGGCAGCAGTGCTGTGGCACGGCTCACACGGTTCTGAACGTTGACGGCGGCAAGGTCGGGGTCGGTTCCCTGTTCAAAAAAGACCTGAATCGACACATCTCCCGATGCCGAAGCCGAGCTAGTGATATAGGTCATGCCAGGCACGCCGTTGATATTCTCCTCAAGTGGCTGCACAACACTCTTCATGATAGTGTTGGCATCGGCACCAGTATAGGAGGTTGACACGCGCACTGTGGGCGGTGCAATGTTAGGATATTGCTCGATGGGAAGTGTACTCATGCATATGATTCCCACCAGAGTGATGACAATCGCTATGGCGCATGCCATCACATATCGGTTGATGAAAATGTTATTCTTCATCGGTTAGTCTTCTTTTTTGGCTACTGCAGGGAATAGCACGCGTTGTCCTTCTTCCAGATTATTGGCACCCACGGTAACGATGCGATCACCCACTTTTAGTCCTTGAGTCACAATCACGTCCTTGCCATTGCCGGCATCGGCAGTAGTCACAGTCACTGCAGTAGCGGTGCTGTCGGCCTTTACTTTATACACCAGCGATTTGTCTTGCAGGCGCACCACGGCATTTTGAGGTATCACCATCACATTTTTCTCGCTGAACGGTATCACCACAGTGCCTTGAATGCCCGAGTAAAGAAGGCCGTCGGGGTTAGGGAACACGGCTTTACACGACAGCGTTCCGGTTGCTGCATTCACCATACCGGTTATGCTAGTAATGCGTCCCTTGTGTTGATATTCAGTACCATTCTTCATGACAAAAATCACGTCGGGAAGGCTGGCGATGTTCTTTGCTTTGTCGCTTTGAGTGTAGCCCTCGCTCACTCCAGCTTCGAGAACCGACTCGTTGACCGCAAACTCTGCCTCCATCTGCTGGTTGCCACTCACAATCGTGAGCTGAGTAGCAGGAGAAACCTGGTCGCCAGCGCGCACCATAATCTCGCCCACTATGCCACTCACTGGCGAAGTGATGGTACAGAATCCCAAGTTCACCTTGGCACTGTTAACAGCCGACTGAGCCTGACTCACCGAGGCCCGCGACTGCTCGGCGTTGGCTCGGGCTTGTTGCATCGAAGCCTGGGCTTGCGCCACCGAGGCCTTGGCTTGCTCAACGGCAGCTTTTGCTTGCGCCACGGCCGCTTGTGCCTGACGGTAGTCGTTGAGCGAGTTCTCAAGGGTGTAGTCACTCACGATTTTCTTCTCATGAAGCTTCTTGTTGCTGTCATATTCGAGCTTGGCGCTGCCAGCACGGGCTTGTGCCGCTTGCAGGTTGGCTTGTGCACTCTGCACATTGGCTTGCATCGATGCCACGTTGGCGCGCGACGACTCGATGGTTGCGCTCGACGACTCGGTGCTGGCTTGCGACGCTGCCAGGGTGGCTTGTGCCTTCTCTACCTCGTGCTGCGCATTGCGTGAGTCGACAACAAACAGCACCTGGCCCTTGGTCACCTGCTGACCTTCGGTAACGCATATTTTCATCAACTGACCACTCACCTGGGGTGTTATGGCCACATCGGCCTGACCTTTCATCCTGGCACTGTACTTAATGGGGATCTCGATGTCGCTCTTCTTCACGGTCATCGTTTCAAACGAAGACTCGGTTTCCTTGGGCATGTCGATGCCACATGCCACTAGCAGTAGCGACAATAGCGTTAGCATGCTTAGCTTTTGTATTCGACTTATTCCTGACATAGGATGTAATTTTATATTAGAAATCTAAAAAAATAACAACACTGATTTAATATTAAGGACTATTACATATTAATTCATAATCAAGTTGCAAAAATAGAAATAATTTTCAAAACCTAAGCAAAGTTCTTTACTATTTTAAAAAACTAACTCACGGAAATCGATTTCCGTGAGTTTACATTTCTTTTGAAATCCCTAATAATAAGATTACTCCCTGAAGCTGCTGCCTCCCAGGAACTCCCTGATGAGGCTGGTGCTGGGAATGGTGTTGTCGCTAATGGGCTTGAAGTAACGCAAGAATCGCAGCAGTCGGCTGGCCTCGGCATACTCGGGCACGTTGGTTGGCACTTGTCGCAGCACTGTCTCGGCCTGCTCTTTGATGACAGCGAGCTCAAAGAGGAGCGACGAGTTGAGCATGGCGTCGGCATTCTCCTGATAAGGGAAAATCCATTTCTCTTCGCCTCGGCGCACGCTGGGCCATCGCGCGATGCTCGACCGGGCGTCGACGCTGCGGTACTTGTAGTCGCGCACGATGCGGCGCAGCAATCGGTTGTCGCTAGTCGATACCCAGTTGTGATCGTCGATGCTCAGAGTGGTGAGCGCGCTCACATAAACGCGGTATTTCATTTCCTCGGGAATCTCCTTGGTAAGCTCTGGGTTAAGGCCGTGAATGCCCTCCATGAGCAGGATATTGTTGTCCTTGAGCTGGAGAGTGTCACCACGATATTCGCGCTCACCGGTGTGGAAGTTATAGGTAGGCATTTTCACCTCCTCGCCATTGATGAGTGCCTTTAGGTCCTTGTTGAACTGCTCCAGGTCAAGGGCATAGAGCGACTCGTAGTCATACTCGCCCCGCTCGTCGCGTGGCGTGTGGGCACGGTCGACAAAGTAGTTGTCGAGCGAGATGACGCGGGGCACGATATAGTTGGTGAGCAGCTGAATGGCGAGGCGCTTGCTCGACGTGGTCTTACCACTCGACGAGGGGCCTGCAATGAGCACCACGCGTGCTCCACCGTTGTGGTAGCGCTCGGTGATGTCGTCGGCTATGCGCGAGAACATCTTCTCGTGCAGTGCCTCGGCAACGTTGATGATGTCGGGCGCCCAGCCACCATCGATGCCCTTGTTGAGAGTGCCCACATCGTCAAGGCCCACAATATCGTTAAACTTCACATAGCGGGTGAACGCCTTGAACATTTTCTCCATGGGATAGGACTTGCGAGGCAGCTCAGGGTTATCCTTGTCGGGGCCCAGCAGCAGCATGCCGTCCTTGTAGGGCTCGAGGTTGAACACCTTGATGTATCCTGTGGAGGGCGCCAGTGGCTCATAGTAGCTGTCGATAACGTTGTCGAGTTTGTAGAACACAGTGTAAAGGTCGCTGCTTGACTCCAGTAGTCGCACCTTGTCGTTGAGGCCTTGCTTGCGGAACATCTCCACGACGTCGGTTGTGAGACGCTCACGACGCACAAACTTGATGTCCTGGTCGATAATCTCCTGCATTCGAGCTTTGAGGCGCTCGATATTCTGTGGCGTGAGCAGCTTCTCATCATGCTTAATGGTGCAGTAGAAACCACCCGAGATGCTGTGCTCAATGCGCAAGCGTTTGCCAGGGAAAAGGTCGGCGATGGCTTTGTAGAGAATCATGCACAACGAGTGGATGTAAACCCTGATGCCTTGTGGCGAAACAGGCTCTATGTATTCTACCATCTTGGGCCCGAAAACTGGATAGTTGAGGGCTTCGAGCTTGTTGTTGACCAGAGCGCAGATGGGTCTGAAGGGAATGCGCTTCTCTATTGTCTCATATATATCTTGTAAGGTGTCGCCACCGTCTATGTCGATATACTCTTGTGTGTTTTTACAAAAAATCTTTAAGTCGTTATCCATTGGTGAGTTTTTGAGTTATGAGTTTTGAGTTGTGAGTTGTGAGTTTTTGAGTTGTGAGTTGTGAGTTATGAGTTATGAGTTTTTTCTCTCACAGGGCTGCTACGGCAAAAATTGCGGCGTAACTGAACCAGAGCAGCAGGATAAGAATCCACATTACCTCGGGGCGCTCGTTGCGGCAATGCCATGCCAGCAGCACCGAGCCTAGCGCATAAAACGGGAACAGAATCATGAGCAGGCGCTTAGTGCCGTCCCACAGGTAGGCACTGTCGTGAATAATCGACACTGGCCACCACAATAGTGGCAGCAGCGAGAGCCATATAATCAGCTTTTTCCAGCGTGGGGTCTTTTCTTGCTCCATAGTAACAGTTATTTAGCAGGTTTATACTCTCCTTTTAACCAACGAGTTTTGAACTCATTTATTATATTCAGGAATTCAGGGTGTTGTCGCACGTTGTCGAAGTCGTAGTCGAGGATAGAGTAATCATAGTTGATTGCGTCGTCTTGTTGACTCTCGAAGTGCTGCTTCAGATATTGCAACGACTTGTCGGTGTCGCCATGCAACGAGAAGGCACAAGCAAGATTGTAGAGCGACATCACCTCGGGCAACTGCTCAGCCTCTTCTATCTCGTTGCTGCTCATAGCCCTCACTTGCTCGGTACTAGCAGCGAGCCTGTCGAGAATCGCCCTAGACTCGGTGGTGCGACCAAGATAGTATAGAATGTTCATCTTCATCTCTTCATTGCCGGTGAAGTCGTTCGAAGCAAGAATTCCTGTGAGAATCTCGCGTCCTTCATTCACTTGCCCTGCCAGGACTAGCGCACGTGCTTTATAGTAGGCGGGAATCATGTTACCCTCGTCACTCTTAGCCCACTCATCATAGCATGCTATCGCGTTTTTCCAGTCGCCTTTGGCACTCAAGGCCCAGCCCAGGCAGCTGTAGCTGAAGGGCATCAAGTCGCTGTTGCCAAGATAGCTCTGCACCTTAGAGTCGGTGATTACCCTATCGGCCATGCCGCAGTTCATCTCCTTATCGATTTTGCTCTTCAACACATCATCATTCTCTTCGTCTCTGGCAGCAGTCACGTCGAGGATGTAGAGTACCTTGTCAACATCGCCCAGTTTGTAATAGACATCGGCCAAAAACATAAGGGTCGAGACGTTGTTGCTGATATTTACAGCTTTCTTGGTACACTCTAGTGCTTTAGGGTAGTCGTGGGCAATATTGTTTTGCATCATTGCCTCGATAAACGGCCAGTTCATGGGCAGCTCATCGGTGACCTGACGCTGCTCCTGACTGCGAATAGCATCGAGCACCATGTTCAAGTTTTCATCGCTAGTGACGGCAATGGCTGCCAGTGGAGTGTACGCGTCGTCGAGGGCATCGGCATTGGCCATAGCCACCAAGTCGTCGACTGCCTCACGATATCGCTTGGCGTGAGTGAGCGTTGAGGCCCTCATCTTAAGCAGCTCGGCATTGTCGGGATCGTTAGCGATGAGCAGATTAATGATTACAAGCGCTTTGTCATAGTCGCCAGCTTTCACAGCGCAGGCAGCCTTATAAGACTGCACTATGGCATTTTCGGGCAAGTAAGACTCGGCTTCTTGAGCACATTTTTCAACCATCTCGGTGTTGTTGCGCTCGCTGTAGAAGTACAAGAGATTGAGATAACTCTCGTCGCAGGGATGAACCTTGGTTGCCTCGACAAGGCAAGCCTCCTGAACTGCATCGTCAAAGTCGTTATCCTTGAGAATTTCACTCTTTGCAAGCAGGGCCTTGCAGCGCGACTGCTTGTCGGCAGCAGGGAGCATTGCAATTCCCTCGTCGAGCAACTTCAAGGCATTATTGACAGCACTCTCCTTCTCTTTCAGTTTCTCTTGGTAGAAGGCTTCGAGCAGTGCCATTTTCTCCTCGTCGCTGGTGCCTAGGGGTATTTTTATCACATCTTCGCCATTGAAGATATCGACCAGTGTCTTATTGAGACTGATGCTCGCAATGTGGGTCTCGCATATCGCGATGTTGCACTTGGCATAGGCGTTGCGTGGGTGCTGCTTGAGTTCTTTCTTGAAAAGGGCAATGGCGCTCTTGTAGGGTTCGGCCTCATCGACCTCGGCGTCATCAGTTGCAACAGCATCTATTTCATGGGGCATTGATTGCACTCCGAGCACGAAATTCTTGCTGCTGGTCCACTTGTTGTATTGCTTGCTGTCGATAACCTCGGCCAGCGTTTCGTCATTGTCGGGCACGGTCTCGTCGTTGACATAATCGTCTTGACACCATGCTGTTGCTGCCAGCATCGCAATGAGGGTTGCCGCTAATATCCTAAACTTATTCATTGTGGTCATGAGTTACTTGTTGCTTTTCCATTGATAGTAATACTTGTCGATGAGCTGCTGGAACTCGGGCAGCTTCTTGATGGCATCGAAACGGCGGTCGAGGGCCATGTAGCCGAAGTTGTAAGGCAGCTCATCGTTCTCGAAGTGCTTTGCAGTCCACTCACAAGCCTTAGCGTTGTCGCCCATCATGGCGTAGACCGCGGCGATGTCGTAGCAAGTCACATCGCTGCCGTCGAGGGTCCTGTTCTCATCGGAGATAAAGAGAGGGTTTGGGTGCCAAGCCTTCTCTAGCGATTCAAGAATTGTGCGCGCCTCGTCGTTGCGACCCAGCATTGCGCACGCTTGGGCCTTGATGGCCTGGCTAGTAGTCGACAATTCTTCAGTCACAAAGCTGATAACTTCCTCTAGTGGCTTAGTAGCCTCAGCACTTCGGCCCACATCGGTGAGAGCCATGGCGTAATAGATATTGGCCTGCAGTGAATGAGGTGTGGTTGACATAGCCTTGCTCAGCGGTTCCAGAGCTTGCTCAGGACATTTCTTGAGCACGTAGTACTTGCCCAGTTTCACATAATCGTCAGTTTCAATCGTGAACACGTCGCTGAGCGAGAGCTTTGTGTTGATATCGTTGATGAGCGGGTCAATCATCCCCTGGCTTTCCTGCAATTGTTGCAGGCTGCCGGTAACACACAGATTGGTGGCCGCTTGCGCGTGAAGCAAAGCATTAGGGATATCGCCCATCAAATAATAGCTGTAACCTATGCACTGATTCCAAACGCGATGTTCGTTATCATTTTTCGCTTTCAGGAAACTTTCGGTCGCAGCCTTGTAATCGTGCTTGTCGAAGCAGTAAATCAAGCCACGAAGCATGTTCCACACCACAGGGTTGCCTTCTTCGGTAAACTCGCGCTGCCCTATCTTTGAGAGAACCATATTGGGGTTGGCGCCAATGCGTTTCAGGCTGTTATACAGAAATAGATAATCAACACCACCTGTGAGCAGGAAATCGGTAGCATCGTCGGGGTGTCCATTCTGAGCCAGTGCGTTAGCATAGGCCATTACTACATCTGAATCGATTTCGCCCTCTTGTTGCCTTGCCAGTTCAAGGTATCGACCGGCATAGTTGAGCACGGCATCGTGGTCTTCTCGTTGTGCAGCCACGCTGGCCATCAACACCAGGAATTCACTGTTCTCGGGGAACTTTTCAATGGCTTTGAGCGCATATTCTTCGCTCTTGCTAGTGTCATCTTCATCCCATGCAAGTTCAATAAGCACCCTGTATATGTCGGCATTGGGTCTATACTCTGTAGATTTTTCCAGACAAGACACCATCTGCATCGAGTCCAGTGGTTCACAACTCTTGTGGAAATAAGCCATCCATAGCCAAGCATTGGCGTGCATAATCGAGTCGGCGGCAGGAATGAGCTGGCGACCTTGATCCATAAGAGCTAGCGCTTGATGCATGCCCTTGTTTACCGATTCCTTACCCATTGCTATCGAGTCGGGGGCTTCAGTATCCATGAAATCATAGCTTTTAAACATGGTTTGCATTGCCACAATCATCGATTTATTACAAATGGCATAACCGTTGAGTGGATGTTGCTTAATCTCTTTATCAAAGCAGGAAATGGCATCGTCGAGATCTTCTTCCTGTTTTCCTTCTTTAATGATTTTTATTCCGTTGGCGAAATTGGTGCTGGTTGTCCATTGGTTATACTGGTCGCTGTCGAACCACAAAATCAATTCGTCGGCGCGGCCCAGAACAACAGTCACCAAAAATAATGTAAGGAAGATTAGCCTTGTCTTCATTTTCATTGCGAGATGTAATACTATTAACCCCCAAAGATAAACATTATTTAGCAGATATAAAGCATTAAAGAGCGAAAAACATAAAAAACACTATAATTTCGCGTTGTAGTAAAACTTATTATTTGTAATTTTGTAACCATGAATTCACATTAAAGTTATGCCTACATTATTAATTGTTATTATAGCGTTTGTGCTGCTGGAGTTTGCAGTGAGCAGTGTGCTCTCGTGGCTCAACGGCAAGTGGCTGACGCATCCCATCCCCAAGGTTCTTGAGGGACTCTACGATGAAGAGAAATATCGCAAGCAGCAGGAATACACTCGCGCCAATCGCCGCCTTGGGTGGATAGAGCGTTGCGTGACGCTGGTTATCACGCTAGTGATTCTGCTCACGGGTGTTTTCGGCTGGCTTGACGACTTAACTGCCAGGTGTAGCCACGGGCTGCTCATTCAGCTGCTCATCTTCTTTGGTATATATGCTGTGGTTTCGGCTATCATCAGCTTGCCGTTCAGTTATTATGATACCTTCGTGATTGAGGAGCGATTTGGCTTCAACAAGACCACTCGCACCACATTCTGGCTCGACTCGCTCAAGAGTCTTGCACTCACCTTGGTTCTGGGCGGCATTGTGCTGAGTGTGGTGTTTTTGCTTTACAGCTATCTGGGCTCTACATTCTGGCTGTGGGCGACGCTTGCATGCGCTGCATTTATAATCTTTTTCTCGCTATTCTACAGCAACTTGATAGTGCCACTTTTCAACAAGCAGAAGCCGCTGGAGCAGGGCGAGCTGCGCACTGCCATCGAGACAGCAGCAAGCCAAATGGGGTTCTCTATCAAGAACATTTATGTAATGGATGGCTCCAAGCACAGCACCAAAGCTAATGCCTATTTCACCGGCTTTAGCGCTAAGAAGCGCATTGTGCTCTTCGACACTCTTATCGAGCAACTCAACACCGATGAGATTGTGGCAGTACTCACCCACGAACTAGGCCACTACAAGCATCACGACACCATCATGAGCACTATCATGAGCATTGTGATGGTGGCGGTGAACTTGTGGGTGTTCTCGCTGCTGGTCGACAATCCTGAGCTCTCTCATGCCCTAGGAGGCACTCGCGACCACTCGTTTGCCTTGTCGCTCATCGCCTTCTCGTTGCTGTTCTCACCCATCGACTTGGTGCTCGACCCAATAATCAACGGCATCTCTAGGCGCTGCGAGTACCGTGCCGATGCCTATGCCGCGCATTATGGTCATGGCGAGGCATTGATTTCGGGCCTCAAGAAATTGAGTGCCAACACCCTGAGCAACCTCACACCCCACCCCGCTGTGGTGTGGATGGACTATAGCCACCCCACGCTAGCACAGCGCATTGAAGCGATAAGTTTATGAGTTGTGAGTTTGTGAGTTTGTGAGTTGTGAGTTTTGAGTTGTGAGAGGGCTGTTTTTTGAAACGAAAAAGATAAGTCATTAAAACAATAAACGTAAAAATGAAATACTCAACAATAGTAATAGGTGATGAATTGCTAATTGGGCAGGTCACCGACACCAATTCGGGATGGATAGCACGCCACATGGCACCTTTTGGTTGGGAGCCTCAGAACGTGCGAGTTATAGCCGATGACGCGAGTGAGATAAAACGCGCCATCGATGAGGCGTTTGCACTCACCGACCTGGTGCTGATGACTGGCGGAATAGGTCCCACCAAGGATGATATAACCAAGGCGACACTGTGCAACTACTTTGGTGGCGAGATGGTGCTCAACGAGGATGTGAAGCGCAATGTCGATGAGATGTTTGCCCGACGTGGCATTGCGATGAATCGCCTCACGTCGCTGCAGGCCATGGTGCCATCGTCGTGCCAAGTGATACAGAATGAAGTGGGCACGGCACCCATCATGTGGTTCGAGAAAGGCAAAAAGGTGCTTGTGTCGATGCCTGGCGTGCCTCACGAGACTCAGACCATGATGGAGCGCGCAGTGATTCCGCGATTGGTTAAGCACTTCAACAGCGATGTCGACATCGAGTATCGCACCTTCGTGGTAATTGACTATGCCGAGAGCGCACTGGCCGAGAAACTTGAAAAGTTTGAGCAGGATATGCCCAGCTATCTACATCTCGCCTATTTGCCTATGCAAGGAGTCATCCGCCTGCGACTGACGGGCACTCATGCCGATCGTGAGAAGTTAAACAGCGAAATGGATAAGCAGTCGAAACAACTGCACAAACTCTTGGGTAAGAGCATTATTGCCGATGCCGACAAGCCGCTGGCACAGATAGTGGGAGAACGGCTGCGAGAGCTGCGACTTACTCTATCAACAGCCGAGAGCTGCACAGGCGGCAATATTGCCCACGTGATTACCGAGATTGCCGGCAGCAGCGACTACTTCATGGGAAGCGTGGTAAGCTACAGCAACGATGTGAAGAACCGTGTGCTGGGTGTTGACCAAACAATCCTCGACACCTGTGGAGCAGTGAGCCAACCTGTAGTGGAGCAGATGGTCAACGGTGCATGTGCTGTGTGTCACACCCACTGCGCTGTGGCAACTAGTGGTGTGGCAGGACCCGGTGGCGGCACACCCGACAAACCAGTGGGCACTGTGTGGATGGCTGCAAAGGTGGGCAACATCGTCGTTAGCAAGTGCCATCACTTCAACGGCAGCCGAGCTCAAATAATCGACCGCGCTACCACTCACGCACTAATCATGCTTCTTCACCTGTTATAAAGCAGTGCCTAGAACAAAAAACGCTTACTCAAGTAAGCGTTTTTTGTATAACTTAATCAAACAGCGACAACTGCCCTACTAGGTTGAAGCTCTTGCGGTGGTAGGGCGAGATGCCGTGTGCCACGATGGCAGCGCGATGATCTTTAGTGGGATAGCCTTTGTTCTTTGCCCAGTTGTAGTGTGGGAATTCCTCGGCAATCTTTCTCATATACTCGTCACGGTGAGTCTTGGCAAGGACACTCGCTGCAGCTATGCTCATCATCTTGCCGTCGCCCTTTATTACGGTAGTGAAAGGAATATCATTATAAGGATAGAAACGGTTACCGTCGACAAGGATGTGCTCGGGCCTGATTGTGAGCTGGTCGAGGGCACGATGCATGGCAGTGATAGAGGCCTTGAGGATGTTGATGCGGTCAATCTCCTGGGGCGCGACCATTGCCACAGCCCATGCAAGAGCCTCACGCTCGATGATGGGGCGCAACAGGTCGCGCTGGTGCTCGGTGAGCTGCTTACTGTCGTTGAGCAGTTCGTTCTCAAAGTCGGGTGGCAAAATCACTGCGGCAGCCGTCACAGGTCCTGCCAGGCATCCACGCCCTGCCTCATCACACCCGGCCTCAACGCGGCCTTCCTGCAAGTATCGTTGTAACATAGTTATGAGTTATGAGTTTTGAGTTTTGAGTTTTGAGTTGTCAACTAGGTTGCAAAGGTAACGATTTTTGCGTTAACTGCGCTGAGGTGGCTTTATTATTTTTAGGTTTTAAGGGTGGACACCGTGTGTGATGCCCACCCTTAATTATCATTAAATCAATAAAGTAAGATAATTAACGTATTACCTTGCTGGTAGTAACCTTGCCGTTCTTGTAGGTGGTGCGCACGATGTTCACACCGTTCTCCAATCGGCTCACACGGCGGCCATCTATAGTGTATATTTCGGTCGACATCACCTCATCGCCAGTAGGCACCTTGTTGATGGCATCGACAGTGCCTGCAATGTCAACACACATCACAAACATGCCGCCCTCGCCATCTTTGCCATAGTCGGGATCTTGGGTGTAGAAGATATAGGCATTCTTGTCGTCATAGACAACCGAGAAGCCACTCGACTTGAAATTGTCCTCGCAAATCTGCTTGATCCATAAAACAGCGCCATCATCATCAATCTTCACTACCATGAAGTTGGCACCGTTCCAACTTGTGCAGTTGCCGTAGAGCACTACCCAACCGTCGCTCGCGGGAATCACCTTAACTGGCTTATAGCCCCATGAACTATTGGTCTCGAGTGTGAAACCATAAACGAGGTCATCTTCCCAATAGTACCAGTTGTTGTCATCAACCACGTTCACATTCATGCGATTCTCCGAGGCCGAATAAGCATATTCCCATGCCACCATAGCACGGTCCTCCTTAATGCCCATAGCGGCTGGTCCGGCATCGCCGTCGATGTTTCCGGCCAGGGTCACTGGATCGTCGGCTGTTCTGCCATCGGGGCCAACGAAGTTGGCTACCTGATAGCCGTAGAAGTCGGTCAATACCCTGTAGGACAACATCAGAATGCCATACTCGTCAACCTCGGCAAGAGGTGTGGCTACATACATGCCAGTAGTTATAGCTCTCTCCTCAACCACGATGGGCTCGCCCCACTCGTTTGCCACGTCGGCATTGAGTAGCTGTCCCGAGAGTCCAAGCTCCTTGTTGTCATACACAAGAAAAGCGTTACCGCCTGTTGATGGCTCCATAATCAGCATTTTTGAATCAATCTCCATGGTGTTCTCGCTTGCCAATGAGCCATCGTTGTTAATGCGCTTTATCAGCCATTTGCTCTCGCTAACGATTACCGAGTCGGGCATGTTGGGGTTCCAGGGAGTTGGAGTCCAGTTGCTCTCGTCGGCCTTTGCCTTATAATACTCGGTGTGGTTAACTGCGGCATAGATGTTGTTGCCACTCACGCACATCACAGGATTTATGTCCTCGACCGACAGGGCATTCTCATGAAACTGTCCTGCTGGGAACAGAACACCGTCGGCATCCCACACGGGTTCGCCCGCTTGGGTATAGCGATACAAATAGCTCTCGGCAAAGTCCTCGTTGGGGTCATTTCGGATGTCGGTGTAGCCCAAGAGGATGTCGCCGTTTGGCGCCAGCTTAAGCGCATAGTCGGTAGTGTAAGTGCGAGTGCGCTTGTCACACACGATAATGCCCTCGTCGCCAAACATTTGGTTGCCCTCGGCATCAAAAATCTGCAGATGCAGTTGATAAGAGAACACGTTGTTAATTCTCTCGCCGCGGAGCCAACTCAAGATGATTTTGCCATCATCGGTCCTGATGGTCTTCATCTGCAATTGCCCATTAGTGCCCTCGGCGTCAAGACGGGTTGCTTCGGTGTCACTAGGCTGCCAGTTTGCCATCATCGAGCCAACACAAAGCAGCATCATTGCTAAAGTAAAAATCTTTTTCATAAGCTTTAAAAACTAATGGTTATAGAATCGGTTTAAAACATTTTTCATGCAAAATTATACAAAAGTATTGCTACTTTTACCCCTATTTATAGAATTAATATGCAAAAGTAATACATATTTTTAAAATTAGATGGTTTTATCCAAAAAAAATGGAAAGACTGGAGAAATCGAAAATTATGCATTGTGCATTATGCATTATGCATTAAAGAGAGCATTTGGTCGATGGTGGTGCGGTTGTTGTTGAGGCGTGGGATTTTGCGCTGGCCGCCGAGTTTGCCGGTGGAGCCTAGCCATTGGTCGAAAAGGCCGCGTCGTGCCACCACCACTTGAGGCGCATCGAGGAAGATGCTCTGGTAGCGTTTGGCTTGGTAGTCGCCGTTGTCTTCCTGGAGGTACTTGTCGAGCAGAGCAGCAAACTCGTCAAGGCTCGTGGGTTCCTTTTCAAATTCTATGAGCCACTGATGACGGCCCTTACTCTTGTCGCCAGCATAGACAGGCGCTGCGGTGTAATTGAGCACCTGTGCTCCAGTTTCTTGCGAGGCACGCGTTATTGCCTTGTCGGCATTGTGCACCATCAGTTCCTCGCCAAAGGCATTGATGAAGCTCTTGGTGCGGCCTGCAATGTTGATTTTCACGGGATTAAGTTGCTCGATGTGCACTGTATCGCCTATGCGATAGCGCCACAGTCCGTTGCAGGCAGTTATGATAAGTTCGTAGGTCTTACCTTCCTCTATCTCCCAAATGGGCAGCACGTCGGGGTGGTCGCTGTCGACCTCGCTCAACGGTATGAACTCGTAGAACACACCCACATCGAGCAGCAACAACATTGCCGTAGTGCTCCAGTCGCTCTGAGTGGCGAAAAATCCCTCGCTGGCGTTGTAGGTGTTGAGGAAGTGCATCTTGCTCATGTCGCACAGGCGCTCATACTGCTCACGATAAGGCTCGAAAGCTATGCCACCGTGGAAGAATACCTCCAGGTTGGGCCACACGTCGTGGATGCAGTCACGACCAGTGGCTTTAAGCACTTCCTTGATGACTGTGAGAAACCACGATGGTACGCCACTCAAGTTAGTGATATCTTCGCCCTTACTGGCCTCGACGAGTGCCGGCAATTTCACAGCCCAGTCTTCGAGCAGCGCAGTGCGCTTGTCGGGCACACGGAACCAGTTGGCAATGGGGTTGATATTGTTGATTAGTGTTGCCGAGAGGTCGCCCACTTGGGTGCCACGAGGCAGGTCAAGCTCGTTGGCAAACGAGCCTCCCAAAATCAGCGCTTTGCCCGAGAACAAGCGACTCTCGGGGTTAAGGTTAAGGTAGTGCGACACCACATCGCTTGCGCCCTTGTAATGGTTCCATCGCAGCGACTCGGGGGTGATGGGAATGTACTTGTGGTTGCCGTCGCTAGTACCTGAGGACTGTGCAAAGTTGAAGCATCGCCCTGGCCACAGCACGTCTTTCTCGCCACGCACCATGCGCATGATTTGTGGCTGTAGATCCTCATAGCGATAGAGAGGAATGCGTGAGGCAAACTCCTTGTAGGTGCGAATTGTCGAGAAGTCATATTTGCGGCCAAACCAAGTGAGTGCAGCACGCTCCTTGAGCCGCATTAACTGCTCCTGTTGCACGCTATCGGCATGGTCGATGTATCGCGCATGATCTTTCAAGCGCGAGAGCAACCGAGGACGTGCTATGGGAGTGAAGTTAAGCAAAACGAAGCAGTAAGTAGTAAGTTATAAGTAAGAAGTAGTAAGTAGTAAAAAGTAAGAAGTGATGAAGTAAAAAGTAATAAATAGTGAGATTGCGCCTGCGGCGCGCTTCTCGGCATTTGCACCACAAAAATAGTGCTTTTACCATTTGCTGGCAAATTTTAGCGACAAAAAAGTGCCTCGGGACTGCTCTTCAGTCTCGAGGCACACATGTAAAAAGTTTGGGTTTATTTAGGCGTTTTTCTTTATTGGGGTGTTATCACCAGCCGCCACCACCAGAATAGTTCGAAAGCGATACTGACGAACCACCGCTGGCATTGCTATAGCCGTTACCACTCCAGAACGAGGTGCCGCTACCAGTTACGCCACTATAGAGTTTGCACGATGGTGAGGTTACCACCATGGTATTGCCACCACTGCCGCCACCAGGGCCATAACCGCCACCACTACTACTCAGAGCAGGTGTCCGGAATGCGGCAACTACGGTGTTGCCGTTATATAAGGCATACCAGGTCTGTGAAGTAGCCGTTGCTGAGTAGCATGTCTGGCTGATTGATGCGCCACTCTCAATGGCACCCATGCTACGGCCTATAGCGGCAAGATTGGCACCACTTTGGATATATACCTTGTAGCCACCTTCGCTGTTGGCATCAAGGCCCTCTTCACTGCCACAGCAGAACACCATGCCACCGCTCAAGTACATGTTGCCGTTACTATCGATGGCATCGTTGTTGGTAGCCACAGCATAGACGTAGCCACCCTTGATATACATGTGCGAGGCACAGTTCAGAGCATCATCATAGGTGTTGCTTTCAACGTAACCGCCGTTGATGGTCATGATTTGCTTGCTCTCGATGCCCTCACTACCTTCACCGCCTGTAGCGCTCACTTTAACAGAGCCGCCGTTGATGGTGATATTGCCCACCACCTTGATACCCTTGGCCGAACCACTGACGGAGCTACCGCCACCAGGTCCCCAACCGCCACCAGACGATGTAGCGGCAGCAGTGCCGGTTGTAGAAACGGTGAGTGTAGGACCGGTGCCGTCGGTGTTGCCTTGCACGTAGTTGCCGTTCACCTTAATGCCCTTACCGCCTTTGCCCGTCATGGTGATGGTGATGGTGCCACCCAGCAGATTCATGTTACCGTCGGCCTTGAAGCCCTTGGCTGTGTAGTAGTCGCCAGTGGTGCCAGCTGCCTGAGCTGCACCTGTATTGTTGATTGTGATAGATCCGCCGTTGGTTGTGATATCATATTTTGTAGAAATGCCCTTTCCAGCCGCGCCACTTGAGTTAATCTTAAGCACGCCGCCATTCATTTCGAAGTAATCAGCCTTGATACCACTGCTGTAGCTGGCATCGCTGTTGATGACCTGCATGGCACCGCTAGGAGTGAGGGTGATGTCACCGCCGTTGATAGCAACGGTAGCTTTGCTCTTGATGCTCTTGCTCATCGAACCGCTGTTGGCAACGGTGATAGTACCTGCGTCGATAGTAATGTTTCCGTCAGCCTTGATACCGGCAGCGTTGTAGCTGGTACCGTTATCCTCACTGGTATCGCTTGTTCCGCCGTAGGTGGCAGTAACGTTATTGAGAGCGAAGGTGCGAGTAGAACCACTTGTCGAGTAGGTGCCAATCTGGTAATAGATGTCCTCACCGGTAGTGGGGCCACTGAAAGTGGTCGACTGAATGGCGTATGTACCGCTACCGCCCATGCTGGTGTAGTTGTCGCTCTTGAAGTAGTAAGTTCCACTGTTGGCAGAGCCAAAGTCGTAGTAGTAGAATGTGAGTGTACTGTAGCCCGAAGTCTTAGTAACGGTGTTGTTGGTGATGTTTGCCACCATAGTGCCGTTGCTGTTGTATAGGTACATGTTAGTCCAGTTGTTGCTACCAGTGCCAGAGGGCTTAGCGACATAAATCCTGTAAGAAGCAGTTGTGCCACCACTTGAGCTTCCAGCCTCGGCAGTGCCGCCCTGGCCATTGGCCTTGATGGTGATGGTCGTAGCGGTGTTAGCCTCGTCGATAGTGATAGTGCCGTCGGCATTCAGTCCCTTGCCACCTTGAGCGGTGTTGTTAAGGTCAACAGATCCACCATGAATCAGGATGTCGCCACCAGCCTTAACGCAGGTGCCGTAGTCAATGTCGCCATCGCCAGCCACGAGATTACCACTCTGAACCATCTTGAGGGTGCCCTTGAGCATGATGAAGCTTGATGCAGCCTTGATGCCCTTGCCACCTGCACTGGTCATGGTCATATCGAGAGTACCGTCCTTGAGGGTTACCTCACCGGTGTTCTCCTCGTCTTCCACAATCTGGTCGTTGTCGTCGGTCTCATAGCTTACCTGGATACCATCGTCGGCAACGTTCTTTACAGTCACCTTACCACCATTCTGCAGGTAGTACTGGTTGATGTTGAAACCGTCGCCCTTAGAACCGAGGATATTGATTTCGCCCACGGTCTTCTTAACCTCGACATACTCCTTACCCCAGAATGCGTGGCTTGAGTTACCAGTGATGTTAAGGATACCAGCACCCTTGAACTCGGTGTGTCCCTTAACGGCGAAGCAGCCCTTCTGCGAGCCACCAGTGCCATCGGTAAGATTGTTGGTAGTTCCCTCGACGAGTTCCACAGCGATGCGCTTGCCGTCGCGAATGTTGATGGCTGCGCTATCGGGGTTGTTAAGAGTAAGGCCGTTGAGCTGCACTGTGGCTTTAAATTCACCATCCTGATAGAACGAACCGTTATTTGAGTTACCTGCAAGTGTGTAGGTAATCTCCTCGGCAACGTCGGCATCTTGCAGGGCCACCACGTGTGCACCGTTAACGCTTGCAGTCATGTTCTTGGCAATGTTACCAGCCACAATCACCTTGGCAGTATTGCCATTGTAGGTCACCTTCACAGTGTTGTCAGGCACAAGAGTGTTGTCAACATATATTTGATCAACATCGGCAATGTTGAAGGTCTTGCCCTGAGCGGTAAACGAAGTGCCATTCTCGTAGGGCATGGTCTCGAGTTGAGAAGTGGTGAATGCCCAGCTCACGTCGCCAGTCACAACCCACATAGTCTGGTCGCCCTCGGTAATCTCGCCAGCCTTGCTGTTAAGAAGGACTCCATAAACAAATGTCACATCGCCCGAAGTGATGCTTCCATCACCGTCCTGGTCGCCATTCACTATTGAGCTGCTATCGTTGTTGAGGATGCAGTCGTAGAGAGCAGTGATGTCGCTCGAAGTTACAAAACCGTCACCGTTAACATCACCCACAACCACTGTGCCACCCTCATCGCCCAGGCCAAACACCATGTGCAGCACATTAGTCAAATTATTAGAACCTGCCTGCACACCTCCGTTATAGGCCACAAGCTTGCCGTTCTCAAATTTCAGCGTCAATTCACCTGTTGGATATGACGCGTCTGAACCATTGTTCAGTTTCACATTCAGGTAGGGATAGATGGCAGCTGTCGCAGCTATCACACCCAACGAGATTAGAATTGATAAGATTGCTTTTTTCATTAGCTTAAGATATTATGTAAGTTACTTTTTTATCCAGAAAACTCACAAAATTATTGACAATCAACAAATAAACCAATTTTTTTCAACAAAAAACCCCGTTTTTTAAACAAACACAACCTTTCAAGCAACGATTCTCAATCATCGTTGCCAGGCTTTAAAACATCAGTTATTTGTTATTGAATGGCAAAAAAGGGCAGATGCCGCTACTTGTAATTACGGGCTATCGAAGCCATCTCAATAGCGGCATCGGCTGCCTCGGTGCCCTTGTTGCACAACGCGCCTCCAGCACGGTCAATGGCTTGCTGCTCATCGTCGGTGGTAAGAACACAGAAGATAATTGGCACATTTTGGGTGGCATTAAGAATTGCGCATCCCTGAGTAGCATTGTCGCACACATAATCAAAGTGGGGAGTGCCACCACGAATCACGCATCCTATCATTATCACGGCGTCGTAGTTGCCACTTCGTGCCATCTGTGACGCTGCAAAAGTCAGTTCAACTGTGCCTGGCACTCGCTGCACTGTAATGCAGTCGCGTGAATAACCCTGCTCAACAATTCGGTCGATTGCACCATTGAGCAATGGTTCGGTCACTTGGCTGTTCCATCGTGCTGCCACGATTGCCACCTTGAGTCCTTCAATGTGGGGCAACTCAATCGACAGGGGTTGAGATTGTAATTGTGTCGACATTATTTGTTCTTTGTTAAAGGTTTATCACGAGGGCTGAAATCACCTCATTATGATTTAGAATAAGCTCTTGAGCAACGACATGATATTGGTGTTCTTGCTCTTGTTGTTGAGAAGATTCTCAATCTCAATCTGCTCGTTCACGGCATTAAGTCGACGCGCAAGTGGCTGCAACGACTGGAGCAGTTGCTCGGCACTCTCTCGGCGATTGGCAACCTTATTCAAAGCCTTTGCCAGGCCTATCGAGAGCACCAGTTCCTTGTGCCCCATGTGATTGCTAACCTTCTTTTGATAGCGCAGCGCCTTGGTGTAATACTTAGCGGCATTGCGTCCATTGCCCATCTCAAGCATTATATCGCCCTCTTTTTTTAACGAGTTAACGAGGTTGACAAGCGCCTCACGTGTCTTCTTGCTGTCGCCATTGTTGAGCATGCTGGTGTAGAGCTTCACCTCGTCGTCGTAATGCTTAAGCACCTCCATTTGCTTAGTCTTCGAGGTGATGATGCTGGTCGATGCCTCAATGGCATAAAGCAGCATTGGCGAAAAGCGGCGCTCGTTCTTCTTAACTAGTCGCTCAAAGAGTTGTTGGCACTTGGTGAGTTCTTTCTTGGCGCGAGCATTATCGCCAAGGCTATTGTGAACCGACGCCAAGTTATAAAGCAACGACGCAAGTATGGCAAGGAAGTCTTCCTTCTTCTTATTGGTAATGTCGACCATCTCTGTCAAGGCATTCTCGGCTGCACCAAGCGCCAGCATGAAATCGCTGTTGCTGATGAATATAGTCATTCGGGCAAGCCACAACCAGCTCACGTGCAGGCGTGGCATGTCGCTATAGCTCTCGTCAAAGACTAGAGTGTCGATGAGTGGTGCTGCATCCTCACCGCGACCACTGGTAATCAAGTCTAGAACTTGCAATAACTTTATCTCAAGAACTGCCGCACGAGTCAGCCCTTCATCAAGATGAAGTTCCGACACATCATACTGCAACCTGAAATTGCTCAGATCGCAACTGAGTTTAGGAAACGACGATTCAATAAGTAAAGATTTCATTTATCTGTATTAAGTGGCTTAATTAAAATTTTAGGGCAATAGTTTAGACTGCTCCTGGGCATAACCTGATGGGAGGCAATTGGTATCACTCTCGGCGCACTGCTTAGCGAATTCAAATGCCTTCTCGAGCATTGGTTTCCACTGTTGTTGCGTGAGCGTTGCAACATCGCCATGCTTTATGTCACCTGCAATCAGGCTATAGATAATGCCTGCTATGAATCCTGCTTGCCAACCCAGGTGGTTGTCGCTGTCGCAGCTGAAATCGTACACAAATTTCTCCGACCCCTGATATACCGAGGCGTTCAAGCTTGGATTGATGTGCACATAGGAGCACTCATAGAACTTTATGTGATTGTTATACACCTTATCGCTATCCTGGTTGGGGAACATGTTGTTGATGTCCTTGTCGTGATCGATAACCAGCGACGCTACCTCAAAGTTCTCAAGGATGTTAGGCATCACCTTTGTGAGATTAAACTGAGTGCCATGCTGGAATCCAGGCAGGTAAATCAATATCGCTTTGCGCTCGGCTGCATAACTCAAGAGGTCATAGAGTCGCTCACGCTGAGGCGAGTCGATGGCATAATATGAACCAAAGAGCACTATATCGTCCTCATCGATGCGAGGCCATATCACACTGAATCGATTTAATGGATACTCTCCATAGTTGACAATCGACTCGCTGCCGTCTTCTTCCTTGAAGATGGCAGCAAATGGTGTAGAGCCGTCGGTGTAACGGTCAATAGAATGTGTGTCAACATGGTGTTTCTCAAAGAAATCTACCACCCAGTCGCCTACCTTGTCGGTGCAGCACTCGCTCACCATCGATACTGGCAAGCCAAGCTCGCCTAGCGAGGCAGCGGCATTGCTCACGCGACCACCCACAAAGGTGCGATTGGGACAACCGTTGGTATAAACGGCATCTAGGATAGATTCACCTATGGCAATGATTTTTCTCATTTCTTCCTGAAAAAATATATTTATAAATAATGTGCGATTTAAGGGTATCGCTTTTCGATATGCAAAGTTAGTGCAAGTTGAGTGAAATACAAAATCAAAAATAAAGTTTTTGATTTTTATTTCCTAAGCGCAGCCTAACTTATCTAAAGTTAGTGCAAGTTGAGTGAGGCATGCAAGCAAGCGAGTCCATATTATAGCAATGACAATCAATTCAACTTGTTACCGTTAACAGTCAACCATTCACTGAGTTTTTATCATCATACATTTAATTCTAACAGTAAAAATGCCGAAAATATACTATCAATCAAAAAAAATGACTATATTTGCACCAAAATATAAGGATTTTGAGTAACTAACTATTGCAAGAAAAACCAACAACCATGCTATTTCAGTGTCCACAATGCAACAAATATATTGACATGACACTCGAGGAACTTGCCTTGAGCAAGAAGGTTGTTGTGTGTCCGCAATGCCTGAATGAGTTTTTGGCGCAAGGTGTCGACATTCCTGCTTCTATGCTCAGGACCAACGTTGCCACTAAGAGTTCTAGCCGCCAGCTCTACTGCCACAACTGTGGTGAGTCGCTGCCGGTAGCTGGTCTTAAATTCTGCCCCTATTGTGGTTCATCACAAAACCTGGCAACCACTGCTGTCGCCACCACTAGCGAGCAACCTGTTGCTGCCACTGCCGAACCCAGCACGCAAGCCCTGGGCGACAAAGAGCTGAAAACCAACGAAGACCAAGTTGTGGTTGAAGACGATGCCCACGACATGATTTCACGGCTTCCTCTCATCAGGCCTCTGCCACGATTGCGCAGCAAGCGCGAAGTGATGGGCTCACCACTGACGCGCATAATATGCTACATCATTATCGTGATACTCATTGGCATCTTCCTCTTCATCCTTTATCTGTCAAATTTCGACGAGAACGGAAGCGTGGCACGCTCAATAGGACTTAACATTTAATTTCCCAACCATAGTACTAAAATAGGCACGACCAGCGCTATGCGCCAGCCGTGCCCGCTTTTTCTCATACAACTATAGGTTTCTCCTCTATTTCTGACGGAAGTAGAGGTTAATGGGTGTTCCACAGAAGTCCCACTTCTCGCGAATCTTGTTCTCAAGATAGCGCTTGTAGGGGTCCTTTATCCACTGTGGCAGGTTGCAGAAGAACACAAACGATGGCACTCTTGCCTCCTTGAGCATAGTGATGTACTTAATTTTCACATACTTGCCCTTGGTGGCTGGTGGTGGCACCGCAGCAATGGCCTCTTGCAGCACATTGTTGACCTGTGAAGTCGAAATCACAGTCTTGCGCTTCTTGTAGACGGCAATAGCCTCCTCGAGCACGCGCAAAATGCGCTGCTTGGTAATTGCCGAACCGAAGATGATGGGAAAATCGGTGAACGGAGCAAATCGCTCACGAATGGTGTTCTCCATATAGGTAATGGCCTGCTGCGACTTCTGCTGGGCAATGTCCCACTTGTTAACTAGCACAACCAGTCCCTTGCGGTTCTTCTCTATTATTGAGAATATGTTCACGTCTTGCGACTCAATGCCACGAGTGGCGTCAATGAGCAGGATGCACACATCGCTGTTCTCGATGGCACGAATGCTGCGCAACACCGAGTAGTACTCAATATCCTCATTCACCTTATTCTTCTTGCGGATGCCCGCAGTATCAACAAGATAGAAGTCAAAGCCAAACTTATTATAGCGCGAATAGATGCTATCGCGTGTAGTTCCTGCTATGTCGGTAACGATGTTACGGTCCTCGTCCATGAGAGAGTTAACCAGCGACGACTTGCCGGCATTTGGTCGACCCACGATGGCAAATCGAGGCAATTCCTCCTCGGGTTGATCAAGACTCTTCTTAGGCATAAGGCGATACACCTCATCGAGCAAGTCGCCAGTACCAGTACCGTTGATTGCCGAGATGGCAAAAGGTTGTCCCAAGCCCAAAGTATAGAACTCGCTCTCGCCATAATAACCCTGGTTATTGTCGTCTTTGTTGACAACTACCACCACTGGTTTCTTGCCGCGACGCAGAATCTCGGCAACATGGTCATCGAGGTCGGTGACACCAGTCTTGATGTCGACCATGAAGAGAATCACATCGGCCTCCTCAATAGCGAGGTACACCTGCTTGTTGATTTCACTCTCAAACACATCGTCGCTGCCCTCGACCCAACCACCGGTGTCGACAACGCTCATTTCAAGGCCGTTCCATTCCATAAGGCCATACTGGCGGTCGCGTGTGGTGCCACTAGTGTCGTTGACAATGGCCGCACGAGTCTTGGTCAATCGGTTAAAAAGGGTGGATTTGCCCACATTAGGGCGTCCCACTATTGCTACTAATCGTCCCATATATTTATAGTTCAGAGTTTATAGTTCAAAGTTCATAGTTTTTCATAGCTACTCATAGCCAATCCTATTCGATATATCCAAACTGCCGCAGCTTGTTCTCCTGGTTGCGCCAGTCTTTCTCAACCTTAACGTAGAGTTCAAGATACACACGTTTCTCGAAGAATTTCTCAATATCTTTGCGCGCCTCGATACCCACGTGCTTGAGTTTCTTGCCCTGATGACCAATGATGATACCCTTCTGGCTGTCGCGCTCCACATATATCACTGCCATGATGTGAATCGACTTCTCATCCTCGGTGAACTTCTCCACAATGACCTGAGTGGCATAGGGTACCTCCTTGTCGTAGGTGAGCAGAATCTTCTCGCGAACAATTTCGGTGACAAAGAACCTTGAGTTGCGATCGGTCAATGCGTCCTTGCCAAAGTAGGGAGGACTCTCGGGCAGCAACTCCACGATGCGTTGCATAATGTTGGAAACATTGAAATTGTGGAGTGCACTTGTAGGGAACACCTCGGCCTGTGGCAACAGTTGCTTCCATTGCTCTACAAGCGCCTCAAGTTCCTGTTGACCTCCTGTTAGCAAGTCAATCTTGTTGATAACCAGCAGCACAGGAATTTTCTCCTTTGCCACCTTGTCGAGGAAGTCCTGATTCTTGGTCGGGGTCTCTACCACATCGGTGACATAGAGCAGCACATCGGCATCGATGAGTGCTCCACGCGAGAAGTCAAGCATCGACTCCTGCAACTTGAACTTGGGCTTGAGCACACCAGGAGTGTCGCTAAACACAATCTGGTAGTCCTCGCCGTTCACTATGCCCATAATGCGGTGGCGCGTGGTCTGCGACTTGCTAGTGATGATTGAGAGTTTCTCGCCCACCAGCAGGTTGCTGAGCGTCGACTTTCCCACATTGGGATTTCCTACTATATTTACAAATCCTGCGCGATGCACGATAGAAAAGTATTAAGTGTTAAGTAATAAGTGTTGAGTTGTTACATTAAAAAATGCGTGGCCACCAGGCATGGTGATGCCTATGGTGGTCAAACGCATTTATGATTAGGCAAAGCTTTAGATAGCCCAAACGATGTAAGCTGCTCCCCAAGTGAAACCAGCACCAAATGCAGTGAGGACAATCTTGTCGCCCTTCTTAAGAAGGTGCTTGTTCTCGTCAAGACACAAGGGTATTGACGCTGCACTGGTGTTGCCGCGATGCTGAATGTTGACCAGTATCTTCTCCTCGGCAATACCCAGACGGCTACCCACAGCCTCGATGATGCGAAGGTTGGCCTGATGAGGCACAAACCAATCGATATTCTCGTTGGTCAGGTTGTTGCGCTTCATCACGTCGCGAGTTGAGGTGAGCATATCGACAACAGCGTGACGATACACAGCACGACCCTCTTGATACACAAAGTGCTCTCGAGCCTTAACGGTCTCAATCGACGCAGGACGTGCCGAGCCACCAGCTTTGTATACCAAGTGCTCCAAGCCACTACCATCAATGTGGTAGATACCGTCGATGATACCTTCCTCGGCATTCTCGGTGGGCTCAATGAGCACAGCGGCACCAGCGTCGCCAAAGAGTGGACATGTAGCACGATCCTCATAGTCGGTCATGCTTGTCATCTTCTCGGCAGTCACTAAAATAACCTTCTTGTAGAGACCCGATTTAATGTAGGCATTAGCTGTATAGGTGCCTACGACAAATCCAGCACATGCTGCCTGAATGTCGAAGCCATAGCATTTCTTGCCTGCACCATCCATGCCACAGTTATGCATGATAATTGAAGCGGTAGATGGGAATCGGTAGTCGGGGTTTGAAGTTACACAAATGAGAAGGTCTACATCGTTAGGGTTAGTGCCTGTCTCTTCAAGCAGCTTCTTTACTGCCTGAGTGCCCAGGAAAGAGGAACCTTTCCCGTTCTTGAGAACACGCCTCTCCTTGATTCCCACGCGAGTGGTAATCCACTCGTCGCTAGTGTCAACAATGTGAGAAAGCTCCTCATTGTCGAGCACGTCATCAGGAACATACGATGCTATGCCTGTTATCTTTGCGTTAAGCATAAAGCGTGAGTTTTACTAAATTCTAGTGTTCTAGTTAAAAGTGACATCAAAAAACAATCCTAAATATGTGCCTCATCATTTCTGACGGCCTTTACATTGCTTCAAGTACGACAGGAGGCGAATATTTAGGATTGAATTGTCATTTAATCGATAATGAGACTTGATTATCGGTTATACGGCAGCCTCATCTTCAAACACCTTCTTGCCGCGATAGTAGCCACACTCGGGGCATACGGTGTGATAAACATGCCATGCACCGCAGTTGCTGCAGCGGGCGATAGTTGGGGCAACAGCCTTATCGTGAGTTCTTCTCTTGGCTGTGCGAGTCTTTGATTGTCTACGTTTTGGATGTGCCATTTTTCAATTTATTTTTTATTGTTGTTGTTTTCTAGTAATTGCTCAAGCGCTGCCCATCGGGGATCGATTGAACCGCCAGCGGCGCTCTCGCTATCACTGGGAGGCGTCTCAAAATCCTCGTCGCTGCTGTAGTCACGGGCAGCGTGCTCCTCGAGGTGGCCAAGCATCTCGGTGTTGCACTCACCTGGGGCGTGAGTATGCATCATCGGGATGGTGAGTAGCACGGTGTCGCGCACTAGCGGCGCAAGGTCGAGTGTCCTCCACGACGACGGTATCACCAGCACGCCATCTACGCTGTCGTCTAGTGCGTCGCCCATCTTAACTGTAAGCAGGTAATCAGTGTCAACCATGT
This sequence comes from uncultured Bacteroidales bacterium, assembly GCA_902762385.1. Taxonomy (GTDB): domain Bacteria; phylum Bacteroidota; class Bacteroidia; order Bacteroidales; family Muribaculaceae; genus Sodaliphilus. The sequence goes on from CACWNQ010000009.1 coordinate 60,591, forward strand.
GCTCCATGTCGTCAAGGCAACGGTCGCAAGGTATAGTGATTACGCCATTGCACACGAAGTCGAACTCGTAGATTCCCTCCTGAGTGTGAGTCACGGTTAGGGCGACATCAACACTTCCGGAGCGAACTTCGGAGGCTTCGATTTCGTTGAAAAACTCACCGTCGACATGGTAGTTAAATTCCTGTTTGCCAAACGGTAAAGACGAAATGGATAACTTCATTTCAGCCACTTTTTCCAACTATTTCTCGTTAAAATCGGCGCAAAGTTAAGAACATTCTCGTTAATAATCAACGATTTTGCCACCTTTTTTACTTTTTTTAGGCAAAAACCCCTATTTCGACACTGCTCTACACTTCACAAAATGAGCGGAAGGCGCTAAATTTCACGCTTGCCGCTCATTGCATTGAGTCGGGGTGAGAAGACTCGAACTTCCGACCTCCACGTCCCGAACGTGGCGCGCTAGCCAACTGTGCTACACCCCGCACTATTTCGCTTTGCGGCTGCAAAGGTAACATTTTTTTTAATACCACATGCTTTTTTCGCGCAAAAAACTCCAGTGCCTCCCCTTAACACAAGAGGCACTGAAGTGATGCCGAAAAACCAAGGTCCTAGACTTCTATTTCTTGTCCTTGTCTTTCTTGAAGTAGTCGTTATACATCTTGATACCGAAGATGATAACGCTACATATCGTGGTGATGAGGTTGGTCCAAAAGATGGCGAATCCCTCACCAAATATTCCCAACATACCACCTTGAAGCATGAAGGCGATGCCGCCAATGCCAATCATCAAGAAAGTGGGCAATGCAATGTCATCGGTCTTGCGAGTGCGAATGGTTTGGATTGCCTGAGGCACATATCCCAAAACCAGTCCTAGCGAAGCAACGATTCCACATATCCAGAAGAATGTTCCCGTAGGGTCAAAAAAACTTTTAAGCAATAACATAAAAAGTAAGTTTTAAGTTATAAGTGTTTAGTTTCAAGTTTGCGCTAGTGGCGTTTGAATGTAGACGTTAATAGTTCACGTCCCCATTCCATGCCCTAAGCGTTATTACTTAATCTGTTTCATCAGTTCCTTAGTGGCAGTGATGAGCTGGGTGTCGATGCCCTTAACCACCTCGGCAGGATCGTTAAGAACCTTGATGTCGGGCTCAAGCTGGGTGTTCTCAAGATAGGAGCCATCGGGCAGGCGATAGCCTATGATGGGCATTCCATATATGAGCGATGAGTCTTGAAGTGTCTCCCACGACACACTGCTCATGGTGCCTGGCACTGGTGCACCCACTAGCTTGCCTATGCCGGTGTGCTTATACACCCAGGGAGTGCCGTGAGCGTTGCTGTAGCATGCCTCACACTGCACCATGATGCTGGGTTTGTTCCAGCGGCGGCTGGGCATGTCGCATGCCTCACGGCCACGAATCACCTGTGTGAAGTATTTCTTGCCGCTAAAGAGCACCTCGATGTCCTCGTGCAGGCGGCCACCACCGTTGAAGCGAATGTCGATAACGATGCCATCCTTCTTGTAGTACTTACCCATTACCTGGCTGTATACCTCGCGGTAGCTCTCGTCGTTCATCGACTGGATGTGAACATAGCCCAGGCGTCCTCCCGACAGGCTGTCGACCAGGTGTGCGTTACGCTTTACCCAGCGCTTGTAGAGCAGGTTGTTCATTGCTCCGTTAGTGATGGGAAGGATTACTTCTTCAAATGTGTTACCTCCCTTGTCGCGCAGGGTCACCAGGGTCTTCTTGCCTGCCAAGCCATTGAGCAGCTGAGTGTAGTCATTCTCATCATCGATTTCGATGCCGTTGATTTTCTCTACAATCATGCCGGGACGCACCTTGCTAGTAGAGCGGGCAAACGGACCTTTCTCTACCACCTCATCTATCTTGAGTCCCTTGCCGGTGTAGGTCCAGTCAAAGAGCAATCCCATATTGGCAGTTGCCTCACTGCTATTGCTAGGATAGTAGCGACTGCCTGAGTGCGACACGTTGAGCTCGCCTAGCAGCTCACTCAGCAGGTTGGCATAGTCATAGTTGTTGTTGATGTGTGGCAGGAACTTGCGATAAGTGTCGCACATCATGTCCCACTTGCAGCCATTGAGGTCGGTGCGGAAGAATCGCTTGTTGACCTGATGCTGCACATGGTTGTACATGTACTCTCGCTCGGCAGCGAGGTCCATCTTAACCTCGGCTTTGTAGGTGATGGGAGTGATCTTGTCGCTAGCCACTGTCAGCTTGTTCATTGCCGATCCCAGTACAAACATTTCCTTGCCGTCCTTGCCCATTTGGATATTGGCCCAGCCAGAGTTCATCTTGTTCACGAGCTTGGTGGAATGCTTGCGCATGTCAAGCTTCCACAAGTCATAGCCGCTCTCAAACTTCGACAAGTAATACAGGTTGTCACCGTTGTTGGTAACCATGGCGCTGGCTATGCTGCTTGAGTTGGGGGTGAGGCGCACCACACGGTCCTCGATGCCATCGAGCTCAACTACGATGTCCTTCACCTCGTCTTTCTTCTCGCCTGCAGCCTTGTCATCTTTCTTTTTATTATTTTTTTCCTCTTCGGCCTTTTTCTTGTCGGCCTCTTTCTTGGCTTCCTTCTCGGCTTCCTTCACGAGCTCGTAGTCCTCCTTGCTCATGCGATACTTGTCATAGGCATCCTGGTTGACAAATGCCAACAGCACGTCGTCCTGCGAACCCCACGAACCGTGGGCTCTCATGCCATAGCGGTTGCTGGTGAAGAGGATTGCATTGCCTTCCATCACCCACTTGGGCGACTCGCTGAAGTAGCCACTACCTGTGATGTTGGTGATTTTGCCTCCGTCGGCACTCACAATACCAACGTCGGTGTAGGGGTCGCGCTGGTTGGCAATGTAGGTGAGGGTGAACCACTTGCTATCGGGCGACCATGAGTAGTCAAAGCCTCCGTTGGTCTCATACCATGTGGAGCCATCTGTAACTTGATGCACCTTGCCGCTTTCTATATCCATGACCATGAGGCGGTTGCGATCCTCGATAAAGGCTAATTTCTTACCATCGGGGCTAACATCGGGGGCAGCACGCTCAACTGTGCTCGATGGCAACAGGATTTCTTCTTTAATGGTGGTTGCGTTGGGGAAGTTTGGGTCTTCCTTGCGCTCAATGGTGGCTTTTACTAGCTGCCAGTTTCCACTGCGCTCGGTGGCGTAGTAGAGTGTGCGATTGTCACTGCCCCACGACAGTCCAGCCTCGGCCTCGGGAGTGGTAGTGATGCGCTTGGTGGTGGCATACTCTACCGAAGTGACAAACACTTCGCCACGGGCTATGAAGGCCACTTGCTTGCCGTCGGGCGAGGCAACTGCGGCGGTCGCGCCTCGAGTCATTGAGGTGCGCAACACGTCATCTGAGTCGTCGTGGAAGAGGGCGACTTTTACCTTGGTGGGCTTGCCCGAAGGGGCTTGTGTGTAAATCTCGCCGTCGTAGGTGTAGCACAGCGTGCCGTTGTCGGCAATAGAGAGGAAGCGCACAGGATTTTTCTTGAACGAAGTCAAAGCCTTGATGCTCTGTGGAGCATTGATGGGGAAGGAGTAAACGTTGAACGATCCACCATCGCGCTCGCTCAAGATGTAAACGGTGCTGCCGTCGGCACTGAGCACAGGGCTGCGATCCTCGCCAGCATGATTGGTAAGATTCACATGCTTGCCATTGGTGGTGTCGTAGAGCCACACATCGCGAGTCACACTCGAGGTGTGATGCTTGCGCCAGGCATCTTCCATACCCTTCTGGTCTTGGTACACAAAGAACTTGCCGTTTTTGTTGAATGTAATCTCCTCGGCTGGTGTGCCCAGCACCTGGGTGGTGCGGCCACCAGCTACGGGCACCTTGTACACCTCGGTGAGGCGTGAACTCGGGAAGAGCGCACTGCTGGCAGGGTCTTGGATCGCTGCCGAGAAGTAGATATACTTGCCGTCGGGACTGAACGCCCATGGCAGCTCGCTAGCAGAGTTGGTGGTAAGCTGAGTTGGCGCACCACCTGCCGAAGGCATGACGTAGACGTCGAAGTTGCCCTTACGGTCGCTGGCAAAAGCGATGTATCGGCCGTCGGCGCTCCACACTGGATTCATCTCGTAACTCGACTTGGTGGTGAGCTGCACGGCCTGACCACCACTGGCTTCCACTTTGTAGATGTCGCCTTTGTAGCAAAATGCTATCTCCTTGCCATTGGGCGAGATTTTGGCATAGCGCAACCACAGCGGAGTGTCGGCAAGTGCTGTTACCGCCACAACCACGCCAAGGGCTGCAAGTAAAAATCTTTTTTTCATAATATCAATTTTGTCACGTTTAATGGTAATTTCTAATTCTTCCTAATCAAGCGCAAAGCGCATCATTTCGCTATCAGCAAGAAATAGTTCTTCTTGCCGCGCTGAGCCAAGATATACTTATCGTTAAGCAGGAAGCTGTTGTCAATCATCATGTTGGGGTCAGCAATCTTCTCCTTGTTGATGCTCACACCACCACCTTGCGTCATCTTGCGCATCTCACCCTTGCTGGGGAACACTGCTGCATCGTCGGTGAGCAAGTTAATTGCAGGAACACCGGCACTCAGTGCATCGCGACTAACCTCAAACTGTGGCACGCCCTCAAACACCGAGAGCAGCGTGTCTTCGTCTATCTTGTGAAGCACATCCTTTGCCTTGTTGCTGAAGAGAATCTGCGATGCCTCAACGGCCATCTCATAGTCCTGAGCCGAGTGTACCATTGTGGTAATCTCCTTGGCAAGGCGCTTCTGCAATGGGCGCATGCCGGGGTCGCGCTCCTGCTCCTCCTCAAGGGCCTTAATCTCATCCTGAGGCAGGTCGGTAAATATCTTGATGTATTTTGCTGCGTCGGCATCGCTCACGTTGAGCCAGAACTGGTAGAACTTATAGGGCGAGGTGCGTTTCGGATCGAGCCACACATTGCCACTCTCGGTCTTGCCAAACTTTCCGCCATCGGCCTTAGTGATCAATGGGCAAGTGATAGCATAGGCCTCACCACCAGCAATGCGACGAATCAACTCGGTACCTGTGGTAATGTTGCCCCATTGGTCGCTGCCACCCATCTGCAGGCGGCAACCCTCGTGCTCATACAGGTACAGGAAGTCATAGCCCTGAAGCAGCTGATAGCTGAACTCAGTGAACGACATGCCATGGTCGGCGTTGGCAGCCAAGCGCTTCTTCACGCTGTCCTTAGCCATCATGTAGTTAACAGTGATGTGCTTGCCTATGTCGCGAATGAAATTCAGGAACGAGAACTCCTTCATCCAGTCATAGTTGTTCACCAAGATTGCATGGTTAGGAGCATCGCTATCGAAGTCAAGGAAGTGCGACAGCTGAGCCTTAATCGCCTCTTGGTTGTGGCGAAGCGTCTCCTCATCAATCAGCTTGCGCTCCTGCGACTTCATCGATGGGTCACCAATCATACCAGTTGCACCACCCACAAGTGCTATGGGGCGATGGCCAGCACGCTGAAAGTGCTTCAGCATCATGATGCTCACCAGGTGGCCAATGTGAAGCGAGTCGGCAGTAGGGTCAATGCCCACATACGCACTCGTCATTTCCTTGTTCAACTGCTCTTCAGTACCAGGCATGATATTAGCAATCATCCCGCGCCAAGTAAGTTCTTCTACAAAATTCATAAGTTTTTATCTATTATTTTTTAGTGAATATTCTTTTTCAAACTGCAAAGATAAGAGAAAAAACACGAATTACCATAAATTCACAACAATTTATCGCCCAATTCACATCCACAATGCCAGCACGACACAACCACTCTCAACCAACAACTATAACTTAGAACTAACAACTATGAACTCTTAACTTTGAACTACTAACTGTAAAGTTATCCATAATTCGGCTGATAAAAATAAAAAAAACCGCGAAAAACTTGCAAGATTGCGCAAACTAGTGTAATTTTGCACCGCATTTGGGACTTAAGGGTCTCGATGTTAAGATTGTCCTATAGTGTAATGGTAACACAACGGTTTTTGGTGCCGCATTTCCTGGTTCGAGTCCGGGTAGGACAACCTCCAGAGAGCCAGCCAGTTAGGTTGGCTCTCTTTGGTAATATGAGACAAGCAAGGGAGCTTCAGGCTCAAAACCTCTCCCTAACTACTTACAAAACTTAAGAACTAACAACTAATATTATGTCACGCGACAAAGACACTATCGGCAGCATCACACTGCTTGGAAATCAGGGCACTACCTATCGCGACAAGTATAACCCCGAGGTGCTCGAAACCTTCGAGAATCTGCACCCCGACAACGAGTACGTCGTCACTTTCAACTGCCCAGAGTTCACAGCCCTGTGTCCCATTACAGGACAGCCCGACTTCGGACGCATTGTGATTCGCTACATTCCACGTCAGCGCATGGTCGAGAGCAAGAGCCTCAAGCTCTACCTCTTCAGCTTCCGCAACCAGGGCGATTTCCACGAAGACTGCGTCAACATCATCATGAAAGACCTGGTCAAACTCATGGATCCACGCTATCTCGAGGTCACAGGCTACTTCAACCCACGAGGAGGCATCGCTATTGTACCTTTTGCCAACTATGGCGACGACGACCACCAAGACCTGGTAAAGCAACGCCGACTAGAGAGTTTCAACAACTGCAAATAACCTGGTTCTATGACAAAAGACTCAGTAATAATACTCTCGGGAGGCATGGACTCATGCACCATGCTGCATGAATACCGCAACCACATAGCACTGGCAATAACCTTCGACTACGGCTCAACGCAAAACCACCGCGAGCAGCAGTATGCAGTCAAGCAATGCCAAGCTCTGGGTATCAAGCACATCATCATACCTCTCGACTTCATGCATCGCTACTTCAAGAGCGCACTGCTCGAGAGCCCCGATGCCATACCCGAAGGCAACTATGATGACGAAAACATGAAGGCAACTGTCGTACCCTTCCGCAACGGCATCATGCTGGCCATCGCCTGTGGCATCGCCGAGAGCAACGGCCTGCACCGAGTGATGATTGCCAACCATGCCGGCGATCACACCATCTACCCCGACTGCCGCCAGTCGTTTATCGACGCCATGTCGGCAGCCATGCAGCATGGCACCTACGACGGCATCAAGGTATTCGCTCCCTACACTACCCTCTCCAAGACCGACATTGCTCGACACGGCAAAGCCTTGGGAGTGGACTACGCAATGACCTACTCATGCTACAAGGGTGGCGAGAAGCACTGCGGCAAGTGCGGCACCTGCCGTGAGCGCATCGAGGCACTCCGCGACGCTGGCATCCCCGATCCCACCCCTTACGAAGAGTGAATATAGAGGACTGAGAAAGAGTGAAAACTAACTACTAATAACTAAGAACTAAAAACTAAATAACATATATGTACTACGTAGAAAAAACTCTAGAAATTTCATCGTGCCACCAGCTCTATCTCGACTACGAGAGCAAATGCGAGAACCTGCATGGCCACAACTGGATAATAAAGGTATACTGCAAAGCCAAAGAGCTCGACAGCAACGGCTTAGTGTGTGACTTCACACTCATCAAGAAGCTCATACACAACCGCATCGATCACAAGAACCTCAACGAGGTACTTAAGTTCAACCCAACCGCCGAGAACATCGCGCACTGGGTGGTTGAGACCGTGCCCAACTGCTACCGCGCCGACGTTTGGGAGTCACGCGACAACATGGCATCCTACGTACGCGACGAGTAACGAAAAACAGGAATTTGAGAGTTGAGAGTCAAAGAATCGAGAATCGGGCCTCATCTCCCCACTCACCTCTTCCCTCTCACCTATAAATACTTAACATTGTATCCAGTCAACGAAATATTCTATTCACTTCAGGGTGAAGGCTTTAACACAGGCACCCCCAGCGTATTCATCCGCCTCAGCGGATGCAACCTGAGCTGCGCCTTCTGCGACACCGACCATCACAGGCACACCATGATGTCGGCGCCACAAATCGTCGATGAGGTGATGCACTACCCAAGCGCGCCACTAATCGTGATTACAGGCGGCGAACCCTTGCTACACGTCGATGAGGCACTGATTAAAGCACTGAAAATGACAGGCAAAACCATCGCCATCGAGACCAACGGCACACTGCCTCTGCCCCCTGGCATCGACTGGGTCACACTATCACCCAAAGAAGCGTTTACCGGTGGCGACTCACTACCATGTGTGCTCACCAGCTGCGACGAACTTAAGGTGGTCTATCTTGGGCAAGACTTGAGCCAGTATGACCACATCGACGCTAAGCACCGCTTCCTGCAACCATGCTACGTCGATGACTATGAGCAACGACAATCCAACATTAAAGCCTGTGTAAAAGCCGTGCTCAGCAATCCCATCTGGCGCCTCTCGTTGCAAGCACACCGCATTTTAAAAATCAGATAACTGTAACACACCATATAAAGAATAAAGGCTGAACCTGTTGTGGCTCAGCCTTTTTCTTTTCATATACTGCAAATTAGAATTCCTGGTCGATAAGCTCAATGAACATTGTGCCCACCTCACGCAGCACTATCATGTGGCGGTTTTCACCCACCATCTGACTCATATAGAGCTCAAAACCTTCGTCGGTCAATGCCAAACCTTGCAACTCGGGCAAGGCATTCATGAAGTCGCCCTTATCGCCAGGTGTCCACAACCAGTTGCGGCCTTTATCAACAATAGCCCATTGCTCAAATGTCGACACCAGCCTATTGCCAATGAAGCACGCAATCACTGCCAGTGACAAGCCGCTTTGAGCCTTAAACTCAACCGCATAGAGCTTACGGTCACTCTCTTCAAGGTTGGCAAGCCAGCGAGAATTTTTTATTATCATTCCTCCATAGTGCTCGCTCACAGCCTGTTGCTTTTCACGCTCCATGGGAGTCACACGTTCAGGATACTTCCACCGGCTGAACGGCATCATCCTGTGCGACTCTAGATATTCGCTGGTTACCAAGATAGGATAAAGCTCGCTGTCTTTGTAACCACGGAACATAGTCTTAATGCCATTGGGATCGTTGAGTTCATATACCGCTTTACCTTGCTCAGCACTCTTGACAGAGGCATCACCCACCTGCTTCTTGAACACAATGTGGCCATAGCTCAAGGCTGGAAGCATAGTTGCAGCACTAGTGGTAAACTCGTTCTTGTTATAGCTGGCACGAGTAAGCACCGGCAGCTGCGACAACGTGATATCATCGTTAGCATCTATGTAGTTACCTATGTTGCGAAATGGTATCCATTGCAGCGTCTCAGAGTTCATCACCTGAGCTGTTTCGTTCTTCTTGAGCCCTTTGTCAAGCTCTTTCTGCACCTTGGCGGCCTTTACTTCCTTACCCTTGCTATCTACATAGACCTCCCTACCATCAACTTGACGCATAGAGAAATCGAGCGGCTCAAGCACTCCATTAGCGAAACGATAGAACTGCGCGCCAACAATATTACCTGCTGCATCGCTGCTAGTTACTATCATCACTCCGTTGCGAAAAGCAAGATCTACGTGCTCACCCCGAGCATTATAACCCACATTTAGCAGTCGTTCCAAGCGTCCATTGGCACTTGAAAAGAGGCATCCATAGCTTTCATCGAAAGTGTTTACCCACAACAAACTCTGATTGCTTTTCCCAGTTGGGATGGTGCAAAATTTCTCAGGTCGTTGATGCTTCTTGGCATGCGCCTGCTCAAAGTCCTGTATCACACGTGCAACGTTGCGAGCATAGGGTTGAATTGCCTGAGCCTCTTGCCCTATAGCATCAATCGAAGTGCTAGTTATTAGCACAAAAATAAAAGGAATTATTAAACGAACTTTGTTCATATTATTGTCAACTACGTCTATATTTTGACTATAAATGATAAGTGAAGTTTAAGCTATATAAGTTAAATGAATAAAAAAGAGGACCCGCGGATTTCTCCTCGAGTCCTCTCATAGGGGGCGATTACCTACTCTCCCACTTTCGCAGTACCATCGGCGTGGTGAGGCTTAACTTCTCT
>CACWNQ010000010.1 GCA_902762385.1 uncultured Bacteroidales bacterium
TTGTACCCGTGAGTTCGATAGTCGATGTAGGTATGGCCTCAGCACTGACAAAGTTAGGAGTCTCATGCTCTTTGGCGCCACTTGTTGCCTGCTCAATAGCCTGCTGCTGTAATCGCTGCAATTGCTCATTCATCTGCTTCATTTCCTCGAGCTCGGCTGCAAGATACTTGCCGCGGAACTTAAAACGCCAATATAGGCCAATGAGAAACGAGCAAAATGCCATAATCAACAGTGTCTCGAAGAAGTTGCCCCATGAGAGACGGTTTCCGTCAACCTTGTCACTGAGCACGAAATGGCGATACAAGCATATCATGAGCGAAACTAGTGGTGTATTGATAAGCTGGAACCAAAGGTTACGGCTGATGATGTAATCCACGCCTCGGTCAATAGAACCTGGTTTCCTGAGGATGTATACCAAGATGGATTCGGCGATAAAGCACGAGACAATACCCAACCCTCCCACAGCAATCAAGTGGGCATAGGCCTGCCACTGCCAAGCATCAAGACCAAAAGGTTTGAAAATCGCTAGCACCACCACCGCAAAGCAAACGCTGATGACACGAATTGTGATAGTTTGTTTCTTCTCTCCACTCATAACAATAGCAAAGGTACAACAAATTGCCTTTATTGCAAAACTAATAAAGCTAAAGAATATATCCTATATGTCAACTCTGCGTAATCATTGTCGACTCAAAAGTTGGCGATGTGTTTTAGTATTTGCGACATATTGTTCTTTATACCATTTTTTGAACTCATCAGCATTGGCAGGATAATAACTCCAATGGTCAAGTCTATTCCATAGAATAGCTTTTATGCCTATAGGGGTGCCATCTTCTTTTTCAGGCAACAAGTTAGGTAAGTCGCCTTCACGAGTATAATAATCAATATGTTTTTGGGGAGTTGGATTATTCTCCAATATCATTCTCACCCATGCTTCCTCATACCCCCACATAAGTTCATTTACACCTTCGGGCGGGTATTCCTCACCATTGTAGTAACGGCAATCCAATATCAGTTCTTCTCGTGTCATAATGACTGCAAAATTAGTGCAAGCCGAGTGAAATACAAAATGAAAAGCGTAGTTTTTCATTTTTAATTCCGAGGCGAAGCCTAATTTATCCAACATTAGTGCATGCAGAACATCCCATCTTGAGGGGAACTTGATTTCTATTGCTTTTTGTCTTAATACATACTAAAAGCGGTTATCATACATTTGTTGTACGATAACCGCCCTGTAGCGCAAAAGGCAAGATTTTTATCTATTACTTTCCAGCAAGATATTGTAGATAAAGGTAATATCGGCGCTAGTGATCATGCCGTCGCAGTTCACATCGCTTGTAGCTATATAGGTGTCATCATTGTTGAGCAAGTAGTCGTATATGGCTGTAATATCGGCAGCGTTGACTTCGCCGTCGCCGTTCACGTCGCCAATCACTGTGGTGAATGTTGCGCTTACTATCACTGGGGCAGCCGGCATCTTGAAGGTGTAGGTGCCAGGCTCTTCGCCTGCAGTGAGCTGGATGGTGCCACCTTGTCCGTCCCCACTGGCGATGGTGACTGTGGGTGTTTCCAGCACATAGCCTTGGTCGGGCGTGAAGGTAATCGTCACAATCTCGTTAGTGTAAGCCCAGTCTTTCTCACATGTGACTGTGCCATGCTCAATGTTGTCAGCGACGGTCACGTCCCACTGACCGGTGAAGTAGCCTGTAATTGGATTTGCCATGCTGGCATCCTGGTAATTGCTATTGTAATGCACGGCCCCCACGAGTTTCGTGTCGTAGGTGAACATGGATGAGCTATTAGCAACGTTCCACGTGTTGTCGCAGTAAATTGTAGTGAGTACATAGCAATCAAAGAACATATGGTTGACGTCGGTCACATTGGTCATGTCGAAGTTATTGACGTCGATCGTTTTCAACGACGCACATTCGCGGAACATCTCGGCCATGGAAGTGACATTAGAGGTGTTCAGGTATTCCAGACCCTCTAATTCCGCCAAATCAGAGCATTTATAGAACCAATAGGCGCAACTATTCGGCCGCACGTCGGCAAAAGCAGGTGAGAACACCGCCTTTTTGACGTCAGAATGATACCAATGAGGCATGTAACCGCTGGTAGCCGCCACATCATCGCTGACCCACACTCCGGACACCGAATGGCCATCGTAGGTGTCGCCCTCATGTGGTCTCACGCCGCTATCGAAATACAAGGTCTTGATGTCGTCGCACCATACCACAAATGGCTCGCTGGCCCATTGGAACAACGCGCCTACAGTGACTGCCTCGGAAGGCATCACAAAGGTGTAAGTGCTATCGTTGATCATGGTCATATCAACCACATTGCCTGTCCTGTCGCCCGTCACGACGCAGGCATACAGGCCAAAACCGTCATCGGGCGTAAAGGTGAAGGTAACGGTGTCGTTGGTATAGGCCCTGTCCTTATCGCAAGTGACGATACCGTGATCAATGCTGTCGATATTCACGTTCCATTTGCCGGTGAAGTAGCCGGTGGCGGGGTTGGCCATTGTTCCGTTAACCAGGGTATCATTATAGGCAACAGCACCTTTAAGTGATACACAGTCCAGGAACATGTTGTTGGCGTTGGGGTTGTTCCATGTCTTGTCGCAATAGATGGTGGTGAGATTTGTGCATTCTCGGAACATCGAAATGGTAAAGGGGAGTTTTCCGACATCAAAGCCATTGACATCAAGAGTGGTGAGTTTTGCACAACCGAAGAACATGCTGGCCATGTTGGTCACCTCACTGGTATTCAGGTTTTCAATGCCCTCAATCGTCTCCAATTCTGACATATTCCAGAACCAATAATAAAGGCTTTTGGGTCGCACCGTGCTGAAAGAGGTTTGGAACACGACTTTCTTAACGTCTTTTGCGTAACTTTGCCATCTAGGAACGTTCAATCCGGTGTTGGCAACACCGTCACCAGTCCACAATTTTGTGACTATCTGTCCCTCATAGATGCTACCCAGGGAAGGGGCATAGTCATAGTCGAAGTAAAGCGTTTGGTTGCCTTCACACCAGATGGCATTTGCCGTCGGACAGAAGAATTCCACATACAAGGTGACGTCTTCGGGCGGCATGAAGAACGAGTAAGTTCCGTCGCCATTGTCGGTGAAATAATAGTCGAATCCGCTTGAGTCGCCAGTCAGCGTGAAAGTTTTCACGCGGTAGTCAGCATCGGGCGTCAAGGTTATTGTCACCAACTCGTGGGTAAAGGGCGTGGCTTCGCTGAGGAGAACAGTTCCGTGTTCTATATTGCCTACATTCAAAGTCCACTGCTTCATGAAGTAACCTGTCACGGGATTCGCCAATGCGCCATTGGTCCAGTTGCTATCATAGGCAATGGCACCTTTAAGTTTGGTGCAGTCCAGGAACATGTTAGCCGAGTTGAGCGCTCTGAGGTCCCATGTCTTGTCGCAATAGATGGTGGTGAGGTTCTCACAACCTTCAAACATGCTGCTGGTGTTGATGCTGCTCATGACATCAAAGGTGTTGAGGTCAAGGGTCTGGATCGACTTGCAGCCAGCGAACATGTGGCTCATGTCCACCGCCTGGCTGGTGCTCAGATACTCGAGACCCACAATCTCACTCAGATTGGGCATATCTCGAAACCAATCACACAAACTCTCAGGATGAACATAATAGAAGTCGTGTTTAAAAACGACACTTGCGACATTGGATCTGTAATCACTCCATCCGGGCGCTCCCGTGCCTGTATCGGTCAGGGCATCACCGCTCCACACAGCCGTCACCTCCTGGCCTTCAAAGGTCTCGCCCACTTGATACTGATGGACGGGATTGGTGAAGTAGAGCGTTGAATTGCCGCTGCACCAAATGGCTTGTGGCGTAGCGGCAGCGAACCAAGCATCCACATAAACCTCGTGGGGAGGCATCGTGAATGTGTAGGTGCCATTTCCGTTATCGGTGAAGGGAATCAACTCAATGCGGAGGTTGTCTTTAGCAATTAATATATCAAAAAAAGCATTACCCGTATCGGGGACAGGGGCCAATGTCACGGTCTGATTGGTGTAGGGATTCTCGTCGCTTGCCACTATGGTACCACCGCCAATGAGGTTGAAGTTGATGGGCCAGCGTTTGGTGAAATAACCCGTCACAGGGTTTGCCATACTGCTGGTGACATAGGGTTCGTAATTTCTGTGACTGACAGCACCCTTGAGTTTGTAGCAATTCCAGAAAATATATTGCTCTTCTGAAAACATTTCGCTCCAGTCGTTATCGCAATAGATGGTGGTGAGGTTCTCACAACTTCCAAACATAGCCAACGCATGAGTCACTTTATGAAGGTCGAAAGAATTAACATCGAGCGTGCCGAGCGACTTGCAGTTGTAGAACATGTCAACCGTCCTCGTCACCTGACTGGTGTTAAGATACTCAAGGCCTTCAACCGAAGTAAGGTATCGGAATTCTTCGAACCAAGATTCTGTGGTGACTGGTCTTACTTCGCTGAACGAAGGATCGAAACAAACGGTCAGGACATCGTTTCGAATATCATACCACTTCGGCATCCCATAACCGTCGGGAATGGCATTAGTGACAGAAACACCGCTCCACACGCTGGTAACGGTCTTGCCGTCGTAAGTGTCGCCAGCGGCATACAACGTATCGGAATTGGTGAAATACATGGTGGCGTTGCCTTCACACCAGATGACCTGTGGCGTCTTTTCGGCCATCGCGCCCGTCACTACACTCATTAGCAAGACGAGCATGAGTAGAATTCTTTTCATCTTCGGTTAAGTTTATAATGAGGTAACATAAAAGATTTAATGCACAAAATTACAACAAAACTTGTAATTTACAATCATTTCTATTATATTCTTTTTCAAGACACTATCAGAAAGCAACCTTAACCATTCATCACATTTTGCTCAATTAATCCCAATTTCATGTCATTCGTCACAAACCCGTGCAGAATATCCCAAAACCTTGCTGCGGCTATAATTTTACTGCAATTTTGCAGTCATATTAGCGCAGGCAATGATGCCTGGAAAACAAAAATTTTACAATTATGACACGCCGAAAAATTATTGGAATCATCTTTATTGTTGTCGCCATGATGAAATTGATGAGCATGTTGGGAATTTTTCATCTTAACTGGTTCGACTGGGTATGGAATCATCCTTGGACCGATTATTTGGGCCCCATTCTATTGCTTATAATAGGTGTGGAACTCATCGTGAGCAGTTACCAGCGCAATCCCAGTCAGTGGCTCCAGCGTCCAGTGCCCCAAAGCGAAGAAGGCAAGCGCATCAACTGCGCGGTGAGTTTTGGCGGCGACGAGTACGTCTTTCGTGGCGAGCCGTTTCATGGCGCACGACTTGATGCATTCTTTGGCGGACTACGTCTTGACTTGCGACAGGCGGTTATCAACGAAGATGAGGAGATTGACATCCACACCTTTGCCGGTGGAGTGGAGATACTGGTGCCTACCAATGTCAACATTGAGGTACAAAGCCGCAGTTTCATTGGCGGAGTGGGCAACGAGACCGTGGGCAGGAACATTCCTGGCGCTATAACTCTTCACATCATCGCCAGCAACATCCTTGGGGGAGTGAGCATAAAAGAATGAAAATTAAGGATTAGTGAAACATTAAAAAAATTTACAACAATGAATAACAGCATTATTATTTCAACCGTTGCAGCTATTCTTCTATCAATAGCTTTGAGTGTGAGTTTAAATAGTTGCGTTGCTACACGCGACACAGTGAAAATCAACAAAGTGGAGATGGGCATGACCAAGAGCGACATCCAGAACCTGCTGGGAACGCCACTGTTCAAGAACGCCAACGAGACTGGCGAGGAATGGGGCTACCGCAAGCTTGTGGGCGAGATTGCTGGACCTGAGTCAATGATATTCGTCGTTACTTTCAACAACGACGGCAAGGTTGTGGCTTACAACTCGGTCAAGGATCATCCCTACTATCACCCTTATTGAAACAATGAAGACTGAGATTAATCCACAAGACAGCAATCGCCAAGAAGCATTCAATCTCTGGATGTCATCACCCGTGCCCATGGTGACTCTTGTGAAGACGATGGAGGTGACAAAGCTTCTGAGATATTGCAAAAAACATGGCATGAGTTTCAACATGCTACTCTGCTGGTGCATCGGTAAGGCGGCAAGTCAAGTTGAGGAGTTTTATGTGCTGCCCGAGCATGGCAAGTTATATAAATATGACTGCTTGGCTGTCAATGTGATTGTGAAAAACAAAAAAGGATGCATCAGCTCATGCGATATCTCATACACACATGACTTGAGCCGTTTCAATCACGATTACATGGCCCTGACACAATCGGTGATCCAAAACTGTGAAAGCAGATTCCAAGAGGAGGCAATGATAATAGGTACATCGGCAATGATTGAAACAGAGTTGGATTGCATTGTTAACCAATATGCCAAAGAATTTAACAACCCTATGGTCATGTGGGGGAAATATCGCAAAGGCTGGTTCAAGACCACGTTGCCCATCAGTTTTCAGTTTCATCATGTGCAGATGGATGGTGCCCATGCCGTGCGATTTTTGGCTAATTTGCAAGACGTAATTGGTAAACTGCAAAACTCCAGGACTTAACCCCAAAGGTTTATAAACATGACAGCCAACATTATAACAGGCATTAGGGTATTGTGTAGCATTGTGCTGCTTTTTTGTGCAGCACTGTCACCAGCTTTTTATACTTGGTATATTATAGCAGGAACATCTGATGTGCTTGATGGATGGATTGCCCGACGAACGAATTCAGCAAGTGATTTAGGCGCGAAATTAGACTCTGCCGCCGATTGCTTCTTTGTGGTGGCGTGCTTGATAAAACTACTCCCAACACTCGCTATTCCCCTATGGATATATTTATGGACAGGTGTCATTGCGGCAATCAAATTCATAAATTTACTCTATGGCTTTACTCGTCAAAAACAATTTGTGGCCGTTCATTCTATATCAAACAAGCTCACGGGTGCTATGCTGTTTGCAATACCTCTCACTTTGCCATTGATAGAATTACAATATTCTGCCACCTTCGTGTGCCTCTTTGCAACTTTTGCCGCTCTCGAAGAGGGACATATAATTAGAACAAAGAAAACAATAAAGAAATGGAAGGATCATCCCCGCTATCACCATTATTGATAATGCCTGCCAAATGGGTGCTGAAAAATTGTTCATAGTAGTGGGGAAATAGAATAAATAATAGTATTTTTGTATCACAAAAACGATTATAAATATGGAACTAAAATTTTGTCAAAGCTGCGGAATGCCGCTCACCGAGGAACTGCTCGGCACCAATGCCGATGGAAGCAAAAATGAGGAGTATTGCATTTATTGCTACAAGGATGGCAAGTTCCTGCAGAACTTCACAATGGACGAGATGATAGAGCATTGCGCCCAGTTCGTTGGCGAGGTCAACAAGGGCCTGCCACAGCCCATCACTAGGGAGGAATACATCGGACAAATGAAGATGTACTTCCCTCACTTGAAGCGCTGGCGCAAGGAGATAACCATCAATGAGGCGACTTCCAAGAATCCAGCTCTGGCGGGAGTAAAAGGTTTGATTGCCAAGATGGCAGACACACTGCCCGTCACCTATATTTCATCGGTGGATGAAGAGGGATTTCCTTGCACTAAAGCAATGCTGTCACCACGCGTGCGTGAAGGTATTAAGACATTCTATTTCACCACCAACACCTTCTCTCTGCGTGTGGCGCATTACAAAGCTAACCCCAAGGCCAGCATCTATTTCTGCGATGCCAAAGGGTTCAAGGGCATGATGCTGCGAGGCACCATGGAGGTGCTGACCGACGCCAAGAGCAAAGAGATGATTTGGCGGGATGGAGACACGCAGTACTACCCAGGCGGAGTGACAGACCCCAACTACTGCGTGCTGAAGTTCACGGCAACCGATGGTCGCTTTTATAGTGATTTCTATCCCCGTAGTTTTGTGATTGGATAATGGGAAATGAGGTCATTGGGCATCTCTACTATCACCCTTAATAACAATGCCTCCTATATGGGTTCTGAAAAATTATTTAAGTAAGGATATATAATAAATAACGCTCACCGATGAACTGCTCGGCACCAATGCCGATGGCAGCAAGAATGAGGAGTATTGCATCTATTGCTACAAGGATGGAGCCTTCACGGGCGACTTCACGATGGAGGAAATGGTGGAATTCTGCTCGCAGTATGTAGACGAGTACAACAAAAACACTGGAGAATCTCTCAATAGCGAGGAGTATAAGAATGTGCTTCGCCAGTTTTATCCTAGCCTGAAACGTTGGCAATTGCCAGCCGACCAGCTTCCTCATGCCACATCTCCTATCAAGCAGAAACTCATTGAGGAAATTAACGCGCTAGGAGTCAATGGTTTGCCTGAGATTAACAACCTCTTTGTGCTGCAGGGCTCTTATGTTAATATGGAGTATGAGATAAACGGCAACAAAGTGAAGTTGCTCGATGATAACGCCACCTACTGGTGCAACCAAGTGGAGCGCCTTGACTCACCAGGCCGCTGCTTCGGCATTGCTTGCGATGAGCACCACATCTTCGTGAGTGAGTATGGCAAAGACGGCGTTGACGCCGAAATTGTGATGCTCAAGAGAAGATAGTATCAAAACCCTGAAAGTTGGTGAAGTTATCGTTATTTAGTATTTTTGCAGTGACTAAACAGTAATTGAATTTATTTTTGCAATGAATATCCAACCAGAGGAGTTAGAGAGGTTAGACCTTGAGGAAACCAACGTTCAAGATGCCGAGGCGACTATCGAGATGGTAGCCGAAGAGTCTGGCGCACAGGCACCCGAGGTGCACGTTATGGAGGTACCTGAAGTGCCCAACGTGCAGGTACCCGAAGAGCCTGACCAAGAGCTCGTGGTGACTCCTCCCATTCCTGTAGTTAAGAAACCATCAACTCAAGAAGTTGAGGAGGTCGAGATGTTGGATATTGAGAATGATGAGAGCTTGGCAGTTGAGGATAGCACCCCAATGAGTAAAACAAAAAAAGTTCTCAATTGTCTGAAAAGCAGCAAGAAGCGTGCCGTTCTGAAGCGAGCCTTCCACGTGTGGCAACTCAAGCCCCATGAGGTGGCCCCATTGTCGGAGTCGACCCATGAGTGCGCTGCGTGTGGTACTGAGTATCAAGGGAATTATTGCCCCCGATGTGGCCAGTCGGCAAGCATCGGCAGGTTTTCGTTCAAGAAGGCAATGATGCATTTCCTTGATGTGTGGGGCATGGGCAATCGCAGCATGTTTCGCAGCCTTCGCGACTTGGTGCTTCGCCCTGGCTATATGATTCGCGACTACCTGAGCGGCATGCAGAGTGCCTATTTCCCGCCCTTCAAGATGTTCTTTGTATTTGTGGCAATATCACTGCTAGTAGAACATGGGTTGAGCTTTGATGTTGAAGAAAAAAGAGATCGCACATTTGAGCCACAAACCGAAGTCGTGCAACAGAATCAGCAAGAGAATAATAAACACCTTTTGTTATCAATTGTTGATAAATTTACCACGATGATGGATTCTTTAAGAGAAAAGAACCCTGCCATATTTTCTCTCTTTACGCTAATGCTGTTCTCTTGGCCTCTGTTCTTCTTCTTGCACAAGACACCCAAGATTCCCGACCTGCGGTTTTCGGAGTTCATCGTAGTGCTTGTTTATACCTCAAATTCCTATACCATTTTTTCAATTGCTGGTGATCTACTGGATTCTGACCTCCTTAGATTAATAGCTGTGATTATGGTCTTTGTGGCTCTTCATCAGTTCTCAGGATACAAGAAACTACGTATCTTGGGTTACATAATACTCACTCTAATAATTTCGATCACAGCGTTTTGCATCATTATCTCAGCTGGCTTAGGAATAACTTATCTTTTTGTGTCAAAATAAATAATCGCACAATTTTTTTAAAAAAATTCCAAAAAGAATGTAGTTTTTATAGAGTCATTGCGTCTAATTAATAGAAAGTGGCTGAAAAACCGCTCCTAAAACGACACAAAATCTACAAACAACTATCTAATATTTTTATTATGAAAAAAACAGTTTTAGCGTTTGCACTCGCCCTAACTTTCGTGGCAGGCATAGCACAAATCAACAAGGCCAATATGGACCTTAGTGTGAAACCAGGTGAGAACTTTTGGCAGTATGCCGTTGGTGGCTGGCTCAAGGCCAACCCTCTCGACAAGCAGCACACCCAGAACGGTGCGTTCATGGACCTTTATGAACAGAACAACGACCGCATCAACGACCTTATCATGGAGTATGCTGGCAAGCACCTTCCCCAAGGTACCGATGGGCAGAAGATTGGTAGTCTCTATCGCCTGTACATGGACACCGTGAGCCGTAACGAGATGGGCTACAAACCCATCCTCCCCTACCTCAACCAAGTGCGCGCCATCAAGACTCGTGAAGAGATGCTTCGCGTTATGTACGAACTCGATGCTAAAGGCTTTGGAACAGCACCTTTCGGCATCTATCTTGGCATGAACCCCTTCAACAGCAATGAGTACATGATGGGTGCCGGCCATGGCGGCGCATCACTGTCGAAAGAGTACTACGACAACCCCAGTGAGCAGCAGAAGCTAGTAGTGAGCACCATCAAAGAACTCAACAAAGACCTATTGAAGATGGTGGGCCACAGCGACGAGGAAGCCCAGCGCATGATGGAGGCCGAGTGGGCCATCGAGACCAAGATTGGTCTTACCCAGCTCGACCAGGTGGAATCGCGCGACCCCTATAAGCGCATCCACATCATGACATGGGACCAGTTGCTCAACGATTTCAAGGGCATTGACTGGGCCACCTACCGCGACGTAATCAAATATCCACAGGATATCGACACTGTTAACGTGGGCCAGATTGAGCCAGTGCATGTGGTAGAAGACTTGCTTGCTAACGCCAGCATCGACGACTGGAAAGCTTTCATGGAGCTTAGCATCGTCAAGGAATTCGCTGGATTCCTGTCAGATGATTTCAGTGACCGCGCCTTCGAGGCCAGCAAGAAAATTTCGGGCGTTCAGGAGCAGCAACCTCGCTGGAAGCGCGCAGTGGGCCTCATCAGCGGTAGCCTGGGCGAGACTATTGGCAAGCTCTATGTACAGAAATACTTCCCCGAGAGCAGCAAAAAGCGCGTTGTTAAACTTGTAAAAGACTTGCAGCAAGCCTTTGAGGACCGCCTGAAGGACAACACTTGGATGAGCGAGGAGACCAAGGCTAAAGCCATCGAGAAACTCCACGCCATGCACATCAACGTGGGATACCCCGACAAGTGGCAGGACATGGAGAAATACATTGATATTCGCGAGAATGAGAATTTGGTTGAGAACTACATCCGCATCTCACAAGAGACCACTCAGGCAAACCTGCGCAAGCACTGGCACAAGCCCGTTGACAAGACCGTGATGGCATGCACTCCACAAACTGTAAACGCATTCTACAACTCGCGCTTCAACAGCATCAACTTCCCTGCCGCCATCCTGCAACCTCCTTTCTTTGACCCAGAGGCCGACTATGCAAGCAACTATGGCGCCATCGGTATGGTCATCGGCCACGAGATGACTCATGGATTTGACGACAAGGGTTGCCTCTTCGACAAGGACGGAAACCTCGCCAACTGGTGGACTCCTGAAGATAAAACCAACTATGATCAGCGCACCAAGGTGATTGCCGACTGGTTTGGTTCGCAGGAAATTCTTCCCGGCGTGAAGGTCAACGGCCTCAAGACTCTGGGCGAGAACGTGAGCGACAACGGTGGTCTGAACATTGCTTACCGCGCTTTTGAAAACCGTATGAAGGTGGAGCCACTCAAGACTCTCGACGGTTTCACTCCAGCACAGCGCTTCTTCCTTGCCAATGCTCGCGTGTGGGCTAGCAACAGCACACCCGAAGCACTTGCCAACCTCGTTGACAGCGACACCCACTCGCCCCACGAGCTCCGCGTCAACGCCGCCCTGCCAATGATCGACGCTTGGTACAAGGCCTTCAATATCAAGAGCACCGACAAGATGTATCTCCCTAAGGAGAAACGCGCAGTAGTGTGGTAATATTTGGAATTATATATTAAAAGATTAAGGATTAGTGACGCTTTCGCACTAATCCTTAATTTATTATATAACTATCTTGCCTAGTTATCGCGCCATCAAGTAGATGTCGCGCATGGCTTTGGCATCGAGCACTTCCATGGCACCCAGAGTGATGGTGCCGCCACGCGAGCACTTCTCGACCATTGTGTCAATCTCCTGGTCGGTTATTTCGCGTCCCAGCAGCTCATGAATATTGGTGGGCATACCAATTTGGCGATAAAACTCCTCAACGGCACATATACCGCACTCGGCAGTCTCCTCAGGATGCGAAAAGTCGTTAGGAACACCCATCACATTGACGGCAAACTGAACAAATCGATTTAAATGCTTATCCTTGACATAACGGGCCCATGATGGCCAAATAGCAGCCAGTCCTGCCCCATGTGTAACACCAAAGAGAGCACTGAGCTCATGCTCGAGGCGATGGGTTGCAAAATCTTTCTCGGTGCCACACTCTGTCAAGTCGTTGTGTGCTAGCGAACCTGCCCACATGATTTGTGCACGATTGCGATAGTCCTCGGGGTTGCGCATCACTACCAGCGCCGAATCCTTGACGGTGCGAAGCAACGCCTCACTGATGGAGTCGGTGAGCGTCATGTCCTCATATTTCGAGAAGTAGCGTTCCATGGTGTGCATCATTATGTCGGTGGCACCGGCTGCCGTCTGGTAAGGAGGCAGAGTGAAAGTGCGCTCGGGGTTCATTACAGCAAATCGGCAACGGCACAGGTCACTGTTGATACCACGCTTGAGCAGACCCTCGTCGGCAGTAATCACACAACTCGATGACATCTCGCTACCGGCAGCAGGGATGGTCAGCACCACACCAATTGGCAGGCACAGCTTGGGCACATCCTTTCCTGCCCAGAAATCCCACACATCACCATCATAAGGCACACCATAGCCTATCGCCTTTGACGAGTCAATAACACTACCACCACCCACGGCAAGAATGAAGTCCACTCCCTCGCGACGGCACAATTCAATGCCCTCGCGCACTTTTGACAACAGAGGGTTGGGAACCACTCCACCAAGTTCACAAAATGCGATATCAGCATCACTCAGTTGATTGCGCACCACGTCGAGCAGGCCCGAACGCTGCGCCGAACCACCACCATAGTGTATCAGCACTTTTTTGCCACCATTGGCAGCCACTAGTTCACCTATCTTATTCTCCGACTCACACCCAAACACAACCCTTGTGGGTGCGTAAAAATTGAAATCCTTTATCATAATAACATCTTATTAGTAACTTTTCGCAAAGATACAACTTTTTGGGGATATAGTGAAATAATACTACCACTCGTCACAAAACACTGCAGAATATCCCAAAAGCTTGTTATTGCTGTAATTCTAGTAGTAATTTTGCGTCACAATTGTGCAAGCCAAGTGCAGCCACATGCTTGCATGATTTTTTAAAACATAGCACTTGTTAAAACATCTAAAAACTTAACAACAACTCAAAAATTCCTGAAACATTTTAGACGGTCATAACGTCTAACGAGAGAACAAAGCAAACAATATGTATAATTTAAAAAATAAGGTAAAATGAAAGTTTTAGTTTTGAGAATTACTGCTCTGATGGCTGTCATGATGATGGCTTTGAGCGCTGTAGCAAAAACTCCCGATGTTAACGGCAAAGTTGTTGACGAGAATGGTGAGCCAATGCCATTTGTCAACGTTGTGATGCTATCGATGCCCGACTCGGCCTATGTGCAGGGCGGCATCACCGACGAGCAAGGCGCTTTTAACCTTACCTCCTTGCAAAATGGTGGACTGGTAAAGATTTCTTATATAGGTTATCAGACATTGTATATCAACTCAAGCGCTGTTGACCTGGGAACAATCATCCTGCAGCCCGAAGCTACACTGCTGGGCGAGGTGGTAGTGGTGAGCAAGCTGCCTAAAACGCGTGTGAAGGGTGACGCTATGCGCACCACCATCGAAGGCACCATACTTGAGAAGGCTGGAACTGTGGCCGATGCACTAGCGAGAGTGCCATCGCTCGAAGCTGAGCGCGACGGCGGCGTGAAGGTGCTTGGCCGTGGCGATGCCGAGGTGTATATCAATGGTCGCAAGGTTCAAGACATGAGCGAGCTCTCGCGCCTGCGTTCCGATCAAATTGAGCACGTTGATGTGATTCAGAACCCCGGCGCACGCTATGCCGCCTCGACTAAGGCAGTGGTGCGCATCCAGCTCAAGAAGGCACAAGGCGAGGGTTTCAGTTTCCAGGACAACCTGAATGGAATGTATCAATACGGATACACCATTGCCAACAACCTAGATATGAACTACCGCACAGGTGGCCTTGACCTAACCGCATCGTTCTGGGCAGGACGCTATGGTCACACCAAGCAGTTGCAGGACAACGAGCTTATCTACTACGTTGGTCCCGACCACGTTAAGAGCGCGACAACTCAGGAAGGCAAAAACATCTGGAAAGGTTGGTCGCCACAATTGCAGGTGAACTATATGTTTAACGAGAACCATAGCTTGGGAGCGTTCTATAAATATGACCGCCACCCTGGCACCGATTTCAGCGACATGTTCTATACCGACAATTATGTGAACGGCATCTTGACAGAGCATTCCGAGAGCGACATCAGGCAGAGCGATACTTTTAAAAAGCACATCTTCAACGCCTACTATAATGGCAAGATTGGCAAACTGGGCATCGACTTCAATGTGGACGGACTCTTCGACAAGACCGAGACTCCGGGCAGCACAGTTGAGACTGCCACAGCGGCTACAGGAGAGACCTCACAGCGTAGCATTGAGAGCAACACCAGCAGTGGCAACGACTTCTGGGCCACAAAATTAATCTTCACTTATCCCGTGTGGAAAGGCAACTTGTCGCTCGGCGGCGAGTACTCACACAACCATCGCACCGACGCTTATTCCTTCACCGCTACCGATGCTGTGCCAGTTAAGGCTACCGACACCAAGATCAACGAGTCGTCAACAGCCGCATTTGTGGAATTTGGTAGACTGTTTGGCCGTGTGTATGCACAAGTGGGACTGCGCTATGAGCACCTAAAGAACGACTACTACAACTTTGGCGTGCGCGAGGATGAGGTGTGCCGCAACTACGGCGACTGGTTCCCCACTGCAGCTATCACCATGCCCATTGGCGACGTGCAACTGTCGCTCTCTTATCGTCGCGACATCCAGCGCCCCAACTATGGCAGTCTCACCAGCTCAACGGTGTATATCAATCGCTACACCTACCAGAGCGGCAACCCTTACCTGAAACCCACCTACACTCACAGCCTAGTGCTCAACTCTGCCTACAAGTGGATGAACCTCACCCTTAACTATGGTCGCATCAAGGACTGTGAGACAATGTCGACCGAACCCTATCCCGGTGCCGACGATCCATTGGTAAGCCTCGTTCGCCCAATCAACAGCACCGAGGATTTCAACCAGCTGTCAATCAATTTTGTGGCACGTCCCGTGATAGGTTGCTGGCATCCACAGTGGAGTGCATTTGTTGTGTTTCAAAACTATAAGACTCCTTGCGCCGACGGTTCAATCCTCACACTAAACCACCCATTCATGAACCTCGTGTGGCAAAATGGTATTGAGCTGCCAAAGGGCTTCCGTCTGAGTGCCGTCATGGTGTGGGCATCACGCGGTGACTACAACAACTTCCGCCTTACCAAAACCCGCTTCAACACATCGCTGGGCATTCAACGTGACTTCAGCTTGGGACGAATGGGAACACTTACTGCCGACCTGCGTTGCAACGACATTTTCAACACCAACAAGGCAGGTGCAGTTATCTACGGCATTCGCGAAATCTCAACATATAATCCAGCCCGTCGCACCTTTATGCTCGACCTCACCTGGAAGTTCAACGCCGCAGGCAGCAAGTACCGTGGCTCGGGTGCAGGCGAGAAGCAGAAAGCAAGAATGTAGTATATAGTTCACAGTTAAGACTATCCTTAATAATCTCAAAATACAGTAATATTAGGCGGCATCTGTCTTGATGACACATGCCGCCTATTTTTTATCTAACTAAAAACTATTTGGCTGGGACGTAATTATTCCAGATTAATACAGTATAAACTTTTTTCCTTGCTTAATATAAATCACTCCCTTCTCGGGTGATTTGATCTGCTTTCCTGTCAAGTCATAAATTGCTGAAGGCATAAAGGCGTTCTCTGATATGACAGACTTGATGCCAGAATCTTCGCTGTTTAAGCGGGCAACAGAAAGGCCTCTGCCTGTTAAATGGGTAAGCCAGATTAAGTCGCGCTTGTCGTCAATTGTGATTTTTGTGGTTTCGTTGCTAGCGATGCCAGAGTTGTCGACGTTGTATATACCCCAGTCACTACCATTAAAACTTGCAAGACCGACGTCGCCTGCGGTGGCTAGCCACTTGTTGTTGTCTGTATCAATTTGAATGTCATACAGGCAGTAGCTGGGGATGGGAGAATTACTGGGATTGTAGGTGTTCCAGTTCGTTCCATCGAAACTCGTGAGTCCGAAACCGTATTCCAGTCCATAAACGTCGGGGTAACTTTGGTCACGGCAATTCAACCATGCAACATTATCTTTATCGATAGCCACGACGCCAACGTAATCGGATGGAAGTTGTGAGTTAGCAGTAGTGTATTGCGTCCAGCTATCGCCGTCGAAGAGGAAAAGTCCACCTCCGTAGGTGCCACACCATACATGGTCGTTGCTGTCGAATGCGATGCATGTAACGTTATTGAACGAGAGACCAGAATTGTCTTTATTGTAAGTGGTCCATGTTTTCTCATCGCGACAATAGATGCCTTTGTTTGTAGCCAGCCACAAGCGATTGTGGTGGTCAAACTTGATTTGGTTCATGTCTATTTCGCTGAAAGGGTAATCACTCTTTCGATAGACGTTCGTTGCGTTTGGCGTAATTTCCATAAGGCAGGTGTCGGTCGAGAACCAATGCCATCTGACCCAAATGTTTCCGTTGCGGTCAGCCTCTGTTTGTGCCGTCTGCGACACTGGCGTCAGGTACGCTTCGCCAGTCTCGATGTTATAGGTTTGCAACCCGTTAACTGTGGCTCCATAGAAAACACCGTTTCGGTCTAAACAGCCACTGAACAGTGTAAATGAGTTGTCGATAAGTTGGCTTTCAATGAGTGGAATATTATTTAACCCGTCGTTAGTCAAACGAAACAGACCTTGACCGCGCGAACCTACATATACATCATTTTCGTCTATATCAATGCACATCAAAAAATCAGCTTCGGAATGAGACTGATATGGATAAGACTCGAAACTGTTTCCATCGAACTTCGTAACATAGTTGTTGCTTACCATCCACAGATTGCCCTGTTCATCAGCCATCATATCATTTAGGGTTGATTCGGGCAGATCAGAGTTCTCTGGCGTAAAGGCAGTGAAGTCGGTGCCATCAAACCTTATGAGTCCCTCATCTGAAGCCATCCACAAGCATCCATCAGCATCAGTTTCAAGGCGGTTGATATTGCCATAGGGATGACTGATGGCCTCCAAACCATCGGGAGAGAAGATGCATAATGTGGCTATTTTCCACGCATCATAACATCCGACCCAAATGTTACCTTTTGCATCAGCCTTGATGCTTGTTACATAGTTATAAGGGCTGAGTGGGTTTATATCATAGCTAGCATTAACGCATTGACCGTCGAACTGATACAAGGCCGCCATTCCACCAACCAGCATTCCACCATCGCTCTCGAAATAGAGGCCGCTGAAGTGCTGGTTCATGAGAAATCCTACATTTCTACTATCATACTTCTCGATGCTGCCGTTCGCAATCTTTGCTAGCCCATAGTATTCCGTTCCAACCCATAATTCCCCTTCATGCAGAGCCATGTCACATATCGAGTTGTCCGTCATCTTGCCATTGGCGCGACAGAGTACGGTTTGTCCACCTGTCTGCTTGTCTATCTTGACTATGCCTCCGCCCACCGTGCCAACATAGATATAGTTCTTGTCATGGATGATACGCGACACAAAATCCTTGTTCGACAGATTCTGCCAGTCAGTCAACTGTGCATTAGATGTAAGCACAGCGAGAAAAAGGAAAATGGTAAGGATAACTTGTTTCATTTCTAAAAATGGATTATTTTTATGCCACAAAAATAAGAAATCTTTTCAAAAGCACACTAGTATAGGTTATAAAAATGCAAAAAGAAGTCAGAGATTTTCATACACACGTCACAAAAGAGGACCCATCGCACATTCAAGCTCGACCTAACCTAGAAGTTCAATGCTGCATGCAACAAACTATCGCGACTTAGGCGCTGGCAAGATGCAGAAAGGAATATTGTAGTTTATAGTTTATCAAAAATAATTACTACTTTTGTAATCAAAACAACTAATATATGAATATAAGGTTAGAGCAAGCTTGTGATTACCGCAAGGTGGAGGAGCTGACACGAGAGGCGTTTTGGAACGTGTATCGCCCTGGATGCACCGAGCATTTTGTACTCAACCAGTTCAGGAGCAACTCTGACTTCATTCCCGAACTTGACCTCGTGATGGAGGAGGACGGCAAGATAATAGGTCACATCATGTTCTCTAGAGCAGAGTTAGTGCTTGATGACGGCACGCGATGTCCATCGTGGACATTCGGACCAATCAGCATACATCCCGACTATAAGCGTAAAGGATATGGACTCAAACTGCTCAATTACGCGCTTGAGAAAGCGCGCGAAATGGGCATCGGCTTCCTATGCATGGAAGGAAATATCAACTTCTACAAGCATGCCGGCTTTGGCCTTGCCAGCAAGATGGGTATCCACTATCACGACGAGCCACGCGATGCTGAGGTTCCCTATTTCCTTGCCCAAGAACTCATTCCTGGCTGGTTGAAAAGCAATGGCATAGAAGAGGCAACCTATTGTCCTCCAAAAGGCTATTTTATCGCCGATGAGAAACCCGAGGCTTTTACAGCCTACGAAGCCACATTCCCCAAGAAGGATAAACTCCAGCTCCCAGGACAGCTCTCTTATGAAGGAATCATGGAGAATAAAGTAATACTACTGCGTCCATGGCGTGAGAGTGACGCCGAGACTCTTTTTAAGTGGGCCAGCGACCCCGAAGTGGGTCCTCGGGCTGGTTGGCCTCCGCACAAGAGCGTGGAGGAAAGCCTTGAGATTATCACCACTATTTTTAACAACGACAGCACATGGGCAATAGTGCTAAAACAAACTGATGAGGTTATAGGCGCAATAGGCTATGGACCGTCGTGCGACTGCCAACTGCCTGCCCGAGAAGGAGAGCCATTAATCGGTTACTGGATAGCAAAACCCTATTGGAACCAAGGCATGTGTACCGAAGCGTTGAAATTGATGATAGAGCACATCAAAGCAACCACCTGCATCATGTCGGTCATCAGTGGTCATTTCATTGACAATCCAGCATCAGGCCGTGTCATGGAGAAGTGCGACTTTGTCGCTACTGGAGAAACATGCATCGATCCAAGCCAATATCAAGGCGCTGACCGCCCCATAAGAGTACTTCGCCTAGAAATAGAGCGCTAGTGAGTGCGGTGATTGTGCGAGAACAGTCGCTGAGGAAGTTCCATGGCTAAAATAATACCCAGCACGATGGCAATTGCTACTTTACTTGCCATCCAGCCACTTTGCATCGACAGGTCAAACTGTGAGTCAGTAAGGTAATAGGTAAACCAGAAAATGCCGGCTCCAGGCACAAGCGGGAAAATGCCACACAGCAGGAATCCCTGTGCTGGAATACGGAACGGTATAGCTGCCATGCGCGACACGATACACACCAATGTTGATGATGCAAGAGTAGCAACAACAGGAGTAGCACCACACTGGCGCACCAAAATCAAGTAAAGAGCCCAGCCTATAGCACCAATCACTCCTGCAGGAACATAATGCTCACGGTCAATACCGAATAACAGTGCAAATGCAGCCGTGCCTATGAATGCAGCTAGCGCCTGCAACAGCACACTGGCAGTTTCGGGACTAACTGTCATGCTTAGGCTAACCACACCACCATGCAACGTGCCGTCAAGTATAAAGCCTAGCGACACGCCCACTGCAATGCAAAAGAAACCTAGCATGGCATCGGTCAATCGGGTGAAACCTGCTAGATAATCGCTGTTGGCAAGGTCGCGCACACCGTTCACAAATGGCACTCCGGGAATCAACGGCATGATGGCACCAATGATAATATTAGCAAGGCTATCGCCAAAACCCATGCGCCAACACACCACACATAGCAATGTTGCAACCAGGGCATTACAAGTGCCACCCACTATCTTCGACAGATAACGACCACTAACTCCCAGCACAAAGGCATAGAGTAGCAGACCCACAACCAGTGCGGCAAGACAGTCCATCCAGCCACCACCGAACACTGCGCAAAAACCTCCTGCACCCAATCCCGAGCCTAAGATTTGCTCCCAAGCGGGCTTTGGAGCAGCCGATGCGATGCGCTCAAGGCGTTCGCGTGCCTCTGCAAGATCAATTCTTCCATTTGAAATGTCATAGCTCAATCGGTTTACAGCAACCACCTTCGACAACTGGATTGCTCTTAACGGGATAAACTCCACGTTGGCATAAGTTGATGCTTGACCTCCCGACTTGGTTACCTTATTGGCACGACCAGTAGTGAAAATGCCGTTCGAAAGAACAAAGAAGTTTCCCGAATCCACACCAAAATGCGAAGAAATACGGCCCATAATATCCTCAACTCGAGAAATCTCAGCACCATTCTCCAGCAAGATGTGACCAGCCTTCGCTGCCACTTCAAGCACCTCGGCAAGGTCGGATTCATTTGTCACTTCATTGTCTATTTTATGTTCTTTGATTTTCGTCTGCTCCATTAATGCACTGATTTGGGCTGCAAAATTCTAAAAGAATCTCGAATTCTGCAAATAATCGGTCAAGAAATGTGGAAATGAAGCGTGTTATTACAAGCCACACCACCCCATTTTTTAATCTTACAATTACCACACTACATCCTTTATCTTTGCACTTGGAGATTCACTCCAAGCGCTCATTGACATGCTGTCAACACAAAAAAATCGAAAACTGTCCCATTATTTCCGTTTTTGACCATAAAACCGCCATTTATTGGTCCATTTTTCCAATAAAAAAACGCAAAACTGTCCCACACACCCACAATTTGCGAGATATACCATTTACGAGATCAACTAAGCTTGACCATATATTTGCAACTAAAAACTCATAACTCATTACTCAAAACTCACTACTCAACACTCACTACTCAACACTCACTACTCAAAACTCATTACTCAAAACTCACTACTCAAAACTATAATTTTTTGTTTAATAAAAGCCAGGTACTCTCTTCCTTCATACTTCATACTTCATACTTCATACTTCTTCCCTCTCCCCTCAATAGATAATCCATTTCTTCTTTTTTTAAAAAATAATGTGTAACTTTGCACCTCAAATTCTGATGTATACAATTAACTAAACAAACACTTAACATAACCGAAATGACACATTACATTAGTGCCGAGCACCTCAGCATTGAGCGTGTTGGTGAAATTATTGAGAAAGGCATTAAGCTGGCTCTCAGCGATGATGCCAAGGCTCGCATCGTGCGTTGCCGCAAGTATCTTGACGAACAAATTGCTGCCAGCGACGTGCCAGTTTATGGCGTAACCACTGGTTTTGGCTCGCTTTGCAACGTGAAGGTGAGCAAGGACCAACTCTCGCAACTGCAAATCAACCTCATGATGTCGCATGCATGCGGCGTGGGCGAGCGTGTGCCCAACGATATTGTACGCATCATGCTGCTGCTCAAGATTCAATCACTGAGCTACGGCTTCTCAGGCAGCAAGCTCGACACAGTTGAGCGCCTTATCGATTTCTTCAATGAGGGCGTGATTCCTGTAGTTTACCGTCAGGGGTCTCTTGGTGCCTCGGGTGACCTCGTGCCACTGGCACACATGAGCTTGCCTCTCGTAGGACTTGGCGAGGTGGAATATGAAGGCAAAGTTATGCCTGCTGCCGAACTTCTCAAGCTCAAAGGATGGGAGCCCATCGAACTCGCAAGCAAGGAAGGTCTTGCGCTGCTCAACGGAACCCAAAACATGAGCTCATTTGCAGTGTGGTCACTGCTTCAGGCCGAGCGCCTGAGCGACTGGGCCGACCGCATAGCTGCAATGTCGCTCGATGCCTACGATGGTCGCATTGAGCCTTTCACCGAGGCTGTGCATCTCGTGCGTCCTCACAAGGGACAACTCGAGACTGCTGCTCACATGAAGGAGTTGCTCACCGGCAGCGAACTCATCAAGCAACACAAGGTGCACGTTCAAGACCCCTACTCTTTCCGCTGTGTGCCTCAGGTTCACGGCACCGTTAAGGATACCATTCGTTATGTGAAATCGGTAATCGACACCGAAATCAATAGCGCTACCGACAACCCAACAGTTTGCCCCGATGAAGACCTCATCATCAGCGCTGGCAACTTCCACGGCGAGCCCATTGCTATGCCTATGGACTTCCTCGCAATTGCGCTGAGTGAACTCGCCAACATTAGCGAGCGACGCATTTATCGCCTTGTTTCTGGAACTCGTGGCTTGCCCAGCTTCCTTGTTGCCAACCCAGGCCTTAACAGTGGCTTCATGATTACACAGTACACTGCTGCTAGCGTGGTAAGTCTCAACAAGTCACTTGCCGCTCCTTCAAGCCTCGACAGCATCCCATCATGCCAGGATCAAGAAGACCATGTGAGCATGGGCGCCAATGCTGCCATCAAGCTTTACAAGGTGGTACTTAACACCGAGCGAGTGCTTGCCATCGAGCTCTTCAATGCTGCACAGGCTCTGGAGTTCCGCTTCCCCAAGAAATCTTCTCCAGTCATCATGAAGATGCACGAGGAGTTCCGCAAGGAAGTTCCATTCATTGGCGACGACGTGATTATGTATCCTCTCATCGAGAAAGCAATACAATTCCTTCGTAAATGAAACTTTTAGTTAACAATATCGCCACCCTCGCCGGTATCGACGGCGGGGGTGTGCTGAAAAGATGCGGCAGCGACATGGCTCAGTTCGATGCCATCCACAATGCCTGGATGCTAGTAGAAGACGGAGTTATCACCGAGTTTGACTCGACCGACAATCGCCCTGCTCCTACCGATGCCGACAAAGTTGTCGATGCTGCCGGTGGCACCGTGATGCCCAGTTGGTGCGACTCTCACACTCACATCGTTTATGCTGGCAGTCGTGAACAGGAGTTTGTCGACAAAATCAATGGCCTCTCCTATGCCGAGATTGCAAAGCGCGGTGGAGGAATCCTCAACAGTGCCGATCGCCTGCATGAGATGACCGAGCAGCAACTCTACGATGCTGCAATGGACCGTGTGCGCGAGGTAATCGCCAAGGGAACTGGAGCCATCGAGATAAAAAGTGGCTACGGACTCAACACACAAGATGAGCTCAAAATGCTGCGCGTGATTGCACGCATCCAGGAGAGCACACGTCTGCGCGTAGTTTCGACTTTCTTGGGAGCTCATGCTGTGGGTCGCGAGTACGCTGGCCGTCAGGCCGACTATGTCGATCTTGTTGTCAACGAGATGATTCCAGCAGTTGCTGCAGAGGGACTTGCCAACTTCGTCGACGTGTTCTGCGATGAGGGGTTCTTCACTCCCGAAGAGACTTCTCGCATCCTGGAAGCTGGCCTTAAATATGGCATGCGTGGTAAGATTCACGGCCAAGAGCTAGCTCCTTCAGGTGGCGTTGAGGTAGCATTGAAGCATAATGCCCTCTCGGTCGACCACCTTGAGAGCATGACCGACGACGACATTGCTATGATGCGTGGTCGCGACACCATGCCCACGGCATTGCCTGGCACATCGTTCTTCCTTAACATGCCATTTGCCCCTGCACGCAAGATGATTAGCGCAGGACTGCCAGTGGCAATTGCCAGCGACTACAACCCAGGCTCAACTCCCAGTGGTGACATGAAATTTGTAGTCTCGTTAGCATGCATCAAGATGCGACTCCAACCAGCCGAGGCCCTCAATGCAGCAACAATCAACGGCGCAGCAGCAATGGCGCTCAGTAGTGACTACGGTTCGATAGCTCCAGGCAAGGTGGCCAATTTCTTCATCACTAAGCCAATACCAAGCATCGACTTCATACCCTACGCCTACACCACTCCCATCATCGACCGCACATTCCTCGCCGGCGTGGAACAATAACACACACCAGCCACATAACACACACCGAGTCCTATCTTATTAGAACTCGGTGTTATTTTAATGTTGTTTTTACAATCAATATTGCTCTATTTTTGCATCTAAAGAGCTCATTGATATATTACTTCTACTATTATACTACTCCACTAAAAGTTGAGTCAAGTGAGTCAAGTGAGTCAAGTGAGTCAAGTGAGTCAGGTGAGTCAGGTGAGTCCACTGATTCCATCACACACATGAATCAATCACCTAATATTATAAAGCTTTCTTTACAAACACTCGGTAGCCTTTTGCATCGAGTGTGAAGGTGCTGGCAGCAGCAAGGGTCACATCGCTCTGGGTGGTTCCCGTTGCTATAGTGCTGCTGTCGAGCCACATAGTGTAGTCGCCAGCATCTATGCCACTAATAGTGGCCGAAGCATCAACATTGCCCACATTAAGCAGCACTAGCACGGTATTGCTGCCACTGGTCTTGGCAAATGCCATCACGTTGCCGTTATTGCTTGTGAGGAAGTTGGTAGTAGTGCCATTTGCAAGTGCTGGCTGTGTGTGTCGCAGTGCCACCAGTGTAGCAATTGTGTTCTTCATCTTAGCATCGGTGGAGTTCCAATTAATCTTGGTGTCATGGAAGTAGTCAAGAATCTGATCATTTCCCACTTCCTGGCCGTTATAAAGCAGAGGCATTCCATAAATAGTAAAGAAAAGCGTGGTCAAGGCATATTTGTTGGCACCATACATGCTTTGGAGAGTTTTTCCTCCATCGTTGAAATTCAGGTCATGGTTAGTGAGATAAGTCATGCGGTCGAAACTCTTCCCCTGACTCTCATTGATAAATGACTGACAATATCCTTGCAGCGTGGTGGCACTAGTGCCGTTGGGACCAAAGCGCTCAAGTTTTCCACTCTGGAAGTTCCAGGCATAATCATAATCAAAGCCAACGTTCATCAACTTATTAGCATCGTGTACAATGTCAGCCTCAGCAACCATTGTGATGGTTTTACCTGCTGCATAATTTCGCAGCATTGGTATAGTATTTGCCCAGTAGCTACCTGGGATTGAGGGACTCGAAACATAATCACAGCGGTAGCCGTCTACTCCTGCTTGTTCAATCCAGAAGCGCAAGCAGTCATTCATTGCCTCACACAACGCAGCATTGTTGTAATTAAGTTGATACACATCACCATAGTTGTTGGGATGCACCATCTCACCATTTTGCGTGGTGTAATACTCGGGATGCTCGGTTACCCACACAGCATTGGTAGCAGTGTGGTTTGGCACCCAGTCAAGAATGACTTCCATGCCGAGCTCATGGGCTCGGTCTACAAGATTCTTAAGCTGAACAATAGAACCATAACTAGGATTTGTTGCCTTGAAATTGGTTGCAGCATAAGGGCTGTTGATGCCCCCACCACGTGGATATATGGGCATGAGCCACAAGATGTCGATACCCAGACTGCGCAGGTCACCAAGCTTAGCCTGAGCTGCGGCAAAAGTGCCAGCGCTAGTGAATGAACCCACATTCATCTCATAGATAACGCGGTTTTCCCTTGACAGTGCTGTAGTATTAGTAACATCAAGAGGGCGCGACTCGCCAGGTGTCACCACATCGCCAGTTGGCTGGGAACTAGCATCCGACACAGTGTAAGAACCGTCGGCACTCACTCTCACATATATATCCTGAGAGTAAGCGAAACCTTGCATCAAGTCATACTGATTGCCACTATTATTGTTGAGAATCCAGTTGGTGCCGTTTGTAGTATAATACACCTTTGGTAATTCATAAGCATACCATAGTTCGCCGTCAATGGTCTTGGTCAAAGTGTAATGTTCTCCTGGCCATGAAGCACTCACAGGAGCAGCGTTCTTCCACACATATAGATAATAGTCGTTCCAGCCAAGGTCGCTGTGAAGGTATACCACTGGTGGTGGAGTGCCATCATCGTCAATCACATAGCTGTAGTTGCCTGCCGAGCCACTGATAGTTAGATAGATATCATTCTCGCCCATGGTGTAGTCGCTCATCAAGTCAAGCTGACGGCTAGTACCACCATTCACGGCAGCATAATTATTAGCAATGTAGTTAAGCGCGCGACTATAATAGCCATCGGTCAGGTCAAACTCATAGTAGTTTTTGCCTTCACGACTAACAGTGCCATTGTGATGAATACCAGGCCATGTGCTAAGGCCTTGTTCGGGCCAGGCATATAGTGCCATGTCGCCCCAGTTGGCATTGTCGCATATGTAGATCTTCCCACGCTTTGGCTGTGGAGTGCTGCCATTGAGTAAGATGTCGTAAACTATTGTCACATCGACCGATGTCACCGAGTGATCGCCATTTACATCGGCAGTGGCAGCATAGGTGTTATCGGTGCCAAGCAGCACATTATATATTGCGGTCACGTCGGTAGCAGTCACTTTTCCGTCGCCGTTAACGTCACCGTACACGTTAGCACTTGCCGTCGATATGCAAGCTATGAAAGCTAATAATAAAATGATTTTTTTCATGTCTTTCACTGATTATTATAATTGTGTGTTTATCGTTTGTAATCAAAAAGTTCGTAAAATTAAAAAAAATAATCGTTCCCCACAAAAGTGTTAATTTATATTCATCAAGTTTTGATATTAAATAAATTATATTTATCTTTGCGAGGCTATTTGATAATCAGATAGTTATAATTAATGACATTTTGATTTTTTTGTTTAACTACCACTCCCTTGTGAGAGTGCTTAAAAACTGAAATAACATGAAGAGATTTTTAGCATTAATGTGCGTTAGTGCACTGGTATTAGGATTGTCAACTGGCTTTGATGCCGAGGCAAAAGTGAAGAAAGCTAGAGTAAAGAAAATCGCCAAAACTGAGCGCGTAGCTAAGAGTGTAGACAAAGATTGTGACAAGGCAAAAGCTGAGTGCAAGGACGCAAAGGCTTGCGAAAACAAGAAAGCTGAGTGCAAAGACGCCAAAGCTTGCAAAGGTATGAAGGCTGAGTGCAAAGACGCTAAAGCTTGCGACAAAGCTCAAATGAAGGACAACAAAAAACAATTATTTGGCAAAAACAAGGCAGAGAAATTAAATGGCGACAAAATGCAGTTAAAAGAGTTCAAAGGTAAAGCTGAGTGCAAGGGAGAAAAAGATTGCGATAAAGCAAAAGCCGATTGCAAAGATTGCGAGAAGAAAGGCGAAGACCACAAATGCTCTCACCAGAATCCTTGCTGCAAAGAAGGCGCTTGCAAGAAGGACGCTAGCTGTGGTAAGGAAAAATGCAAAGCTAATCCCGAAGCATGCTGCAAGTAATTTGTCAAGCTTATAAACAAAAAACTGGAGGTCAATCAAGACTTCCAGTTTTCTTTTTCATTCACTATTTCATCAGGGCAACAACTCCTTTTGACTTTACTGCTCATATTTAGGAATACCCACAAGTTTAATCTTAAAATCAAGGGTTGAATAGGGCTTGATATCACCACTTGATGTAGTACCGTAGCCCACATTGTAAGGAATGATAACACGGCAGCTGTCGCCAATGTGCATGCGTGGAACAGCAATTGCCCAACCCTCAATCACACCACTATTGAGTCGGCACCTGAACAGGCTATCGGCTGGCGAAGTACTATTAAAAGACGAATCGATGGGCGTTCCATCATATAAACTCAGGTGATACTTAACGTCTACCATCGATGTGAATTTAGGCTTAAGGTTACCCTTGGTCTTGGTTGTGTCGTTATACCAGTGAATAAGCACCTCGGCAGCAGGATCCCATGGAGCAGTCACCTTAGTATAGTAATTTGTCTGCTCTTCCTGTTGCTCATACCATTCAATGTTGTCGACAAGCCAATCGGAATACTCATCGGCAGGATCATCATCTTTAAAGCACGATGTAGTAATGGTGCCAAGCACCATAGCCAGTACTAATATAAATGGTAATTTCTTCATATTATTATCTTTGTTTCTAAATCACAATGCCAATCTTGCATTGTAAACCTTGAATTGATTAAATCTTCTTGAGCAGGTTGTTGAGGCTGCACTGTTCGCCAATGATTGCAGCGAGATCGCTTATAGCTACACGTTGCTGCTCCATGGTGTCGCGGTCACGCAAGGTCACGGTGTTGTCTTCAACTGTCTGGCCATCGATGGTAATGCAGTAGGGAGTTCCAATTGCATCCATGCGACGATAACGCTTGCCCACGCTGTCCTTCTCGTCGTAGCGACATGCGAAGTCAAACTTGAGCATATCCATGATTTCGCGGGCCTTTTCGGGCATACCATCCTTGCGCACGAGTGGTAGAATAGCGCACTTTACAGGAGCAAGAGCCTTAGGCAGGTGAAGAACCACACGGGTATCACCTCCCTCAAGCTGCTGCTCCTCGTAACTTGAGCACATTACCGACAGGAACATGCGATCAACTCCAATCGAGGTCTCAATAACGTAAGGGGTGTAGCTCTCGTTCAACTCAGGATCGAAGTACTGTATCTTCTTTCCACTGAATTTCTCATGCTGCGACAAGTCAAAATTAGTGCGGCTGTGAATACCCTCAACCTCCTTGAAACCAAATGGCATCTGGAACTCGATGTCGGTAGCTGCATTGGCATAATGAGCCAGCTTCTCGTGGTCGTGGAAGCGGTACTTCTCATCGCCCAAGCCCAGAGCCTTATGCCACTTGAGACGATTCTCTTTCCAAACCTCAAACCACTTAAGTTCCTCACCAGGACGTACGAAGAATTGCATCTCCATTTGCTCAAACTCACGCATGCGGAACACAAACTGCCTTGCAACAATCTCGTTGCGGAAGGCCTTACCAATTTGTGCGATACCAAATGGCAAACGCATGCGTCCAGTCTTCTGCACGTTCAGGAAGTTAACGAAGATGCCCTGAGCAGTCTCGGGACGAAGATACACATCCATAGTGTTGTCGCTGCTACTTCCCATCTGGGTCTTGAACATAAGGTTGAACTGGCGCACGTCGGTCCAGTTGCGGGTGCCACTAATTGGATCAACAATCTCATAATCGAGGATGATTTGCTTGAGTTCTTCGAGATTATTATCGTTCATCGCCTTCTCAAAGCGACTGTGAAGTTCATCCCACTTAGCCTGGTTAGCAAGCACGCGAGGATTGGTCTGACGGAACATTGCCTCGTCGAAGCCCTCGCCAAAGCGCTTCTTGGCCTTTGCTACCTCTTTGTCCATCTTCTCCTCAATCTTGGCTAGCTGATCCTCGATGAGGACATCGGCACGGTAACGCTTCTTGCTGTCGCGATTGTCAATCAAGGGGTCGTTGAATGCATCAACGTGGCCACTGGCCTTCCAGATAGTGGGGTGCATAAACACCGCCGAGTCGATACCCACAATGTTCTCATGAAGCAGCGTCATAGCCTCCCACCAGTAGCGCTTGATGTTATTCTTCAACTCAACACCGTTCTGGCCGTAGTCATACACTGCGCCCAGACCGTCGTAAATCTCACTTGACGGGAAAACAAACCCATACTCCTTGCAATGCGATACAATCTTCTTGAAAACGTCTTCGTTCTGTGCCATTTCTTTTATTTATTATTCTTAAAGTCTACGGAATAACACCGCACGACCAATTTAATTTTTATGTATTTACAAACTGCAAAATTACATATTTTTTTTCATTTAACCTCTATTCTTCCCTAAAAATCAAATTCAGAGACCAAAATAGAAACAAAAAAGTAACTGAAGCTATGTTGTTAACTTCGTGAACTTAATGGTTATTAATTGATATAACTGAAGCAACAAGAGGGTGAAAAAGAGTAGAAAATTTGTGTTTTTGGTTGGGTTTATATATATTTGCATTTTAAAAGTTATGAGTTATGGAATTCCGCACTACGATACACCCGCGCGAAGGTGAGCATTTTATGCGCCATAGCGACAAGATGATGCTCATGGGGTCTTGCTTCAGCGACAGCATAGGAGCACGACTCAAGGACGCAATGGTCGATGTGGTAGTCAATCCGTTTGGCACCATCTTCAATCCATTGAGCATCGCTAGCTCTGTGCACAAGTTGATTGACGGAGAAACCATTGCCGGTATTGACTTGTTCCTATCGAACGGTGTGTGGAATAGCTACGACTTCCACTCTAGGTTCTCAATGGCAAACAAAGATGCTGCTTTCCAACGCATGAATGACAGCATAGCCACAGCCCATGAGCATCTTAAGCAGTGCCAAACGTTGGTTTTAACCCTCGGCACAGCCGTGGTGTATCGCCGACGCGACACCGGCGAGGTAGTAAACAACTGCCACAAGGTGCCTCAGCATGAGTTCACTCGACGACTTGCTAGCGTCGACGAAATCACCGATGCACTAACATCCATGCTAACTCATCTGCATGAGTTCAACCCAGAACTTCGTGTACTCTTTACCGTGAGCCCAATACGCCACATTGCCGATGGACTCGAGATGAACTCACTCAGCAAAGCCGTGTTACGCGTGGCTATTAACAACGTGGTGCGAGCCAACAAAGAGTGGGTGAGATATTTCCCTGCCTACGAAATAGTTATCGACGACCTGCGCGACTACCGCTTCTACAATGCCGACATGGTGCATCCTAGCGAAGTTGCCATCGAGTACATATGGCAAACGTTCCAGGCCACTTACTTTGACGACCGTTCAACTCAGGCAATAGCCCGTTGCGAGCGCGTGAGCAAGCGACTCAAGCACCGCCCCATGAGCAACAACCCCGACGTGGTGGCACGTTTCAATGCCGACACACAAGCCGTTATAGCCAACTTGAAGAAAGAGTACCCTTATATAAATGCATGATAAATCTAGAATAACCTGTAAAATCCAGAATTTCTAGAATCATAAAAAACTGACATCCGAAAACTTAAAATAATATGAAATACTCCATCCAGGAAATAGCTCAGGTGCTGGAGATTGAAATCAGCGAGTTACGCGACAAAAACGCCGAAGTGAGCCAACTGCTCACCGACTCGCGCTCACTCACTTACCCTGCTGAGACACTTTTCTTTGCCATAACCACGCAGAACGATGACGGGCACCGATATGTGAAACATCTTTATAATAAAGGTGTGCGCAATTTTGTAATAGAATACAGTGGCAATATCGACATCAAAGCAATGCGCGAAGCCAACTTCTTGCGCGTGAGCAGCACACTCGATGCCATGCAAGCCATTGCCACCTATCACCGCAAGCGTTTCCACATCCCCATTATAGGCATTACAGGTAGTAAAGGTAAGACAACAGTCAAAGAGTGGCTTTATCAGCTGCTCAAGGACGACTATCACATTGTGCGCTCACCACGTAGTTACAACTCACAGATAGGTGTGCCTCTATCACTGTGGGACCTCGATGACAACACTTCACTAGCCATAATTGAGGCTGGTGTGAGCAAAACCGGAGAGATGGCTCGTGTACAGGCAATGATAAGGCCTACGATAGGTGTCATCACTAACATTGGCGACGAGCACAACGAAGGTTTTGCTTCGATGCAAGAGAAAGTAGAAGAGAAAGCAAAGATACTTAACAGCTGTGAGAGCATTGTTTATTGCGCCGATGACGAGCTTGTATCAACCACCATCGACCCAATCCTCTATGTGGCTCAAGACGTTGGGTGGTCACGCAAAGATGAGAGCAAATGGCTATATGTGAGCAACATAGTAAAGCGCGACAACCATGCTATTATGGAATGTGCACATGAGGGAACCGAATTTGTACTTGATGTGCCTTTTACCAGCGACCGCGACCTTGAGAATGTGTCAACCTGTGTGGCTGTGATGCTATATTTAGGCTTGAGCACCAACGTGATTGTCGAGCGTGTTCAGCGACTCACACCAGTTGGTACTCGCATCAATGTAATTGAGGGTGTGAACGAGTGCACCATAATTGCCGACGGCTACACGAGTGATTACAATTCACTCTCACCTGCCCTAGACTTCATGTTACGCCGTTGCAACCCCCAACAGCACACAACCGTTATACTTAGCGACTTGCTGCCCGAGACTTTTATTGAAGACGAACTCTATATTCGAGTGAGCGAACTGCTCAGAAGCAAAGGCATCACGCGACTGATAGGTGTGGGCCCCGACATGTGCCGCTACAGCAAGTATTTCAACTCAGGACGCGACCTATTCTTTGAGTCGACTGCTAAGTTCCTTGAGAGCATGAGCCAGGGTGACTTCGACAACGAAACAGTTCTAGTGAAAGGCGCTTCACGTTTCGAGTTCTTCCAGATTGTCGAGATGCTTGAGGTGAGCCGCCACCAAACCGTTGAAGAGATTGACCTTAATGCTTTGGCACACAATTTCAAATACTTGAAATCGTTTGTAAACTTCAATACTAAGACCGTTGCTATGGTCAAGGCTTCGGGGTACGGCACTGGATCATACGAAATAGCTAAAACCCTGCAAGACTGTGGAGCAACCTATCTTGCGGTTGCTGTTCAAGATGAAGGTGTCGACTTGCGTAAAGCAGGTATTACGCTGCCAATCATCGTCCTCAACCCATCGACAGTAAATTATAAGGCGATGTTTGACCGCTATCTCGAG
Organism: uncultured Bacteroidales bacterium; assembly: GCA_902762385.1. Lineage (GTDB taxonomy): Bacteria > Bacteroidota > Bacteroidia > Bacteroidales > Muribaculaceae > Sodaliphilus. Next base: position 32,789 of record CACWNQ010000010.1, read on the forward strand.
CCCGAGGTCTATAGCATGGAGGAAGCAAAGCAACTCATCAAGGAAGGACGCAAATACGGGGCAAAAAACTTCCCCGTTCACATCAAGATTGACAGTGGAATGCACCGCCTTGGCTTTACTCTTGAACAGATTCCAGAACTAGTTGATCTACTTCTCTCGCAAGACATTATAATGCCTATGAGCGTCTTCTCGCACCTTAGTGTGGCCGATGAACCTGAACAAGATGACTTCACGCGAGAGCAAGTGGAATATTTCGAAATTTGCGCGACACAGCTTCAAGCAAATTTCTCCCACAACATCATCCGTCACATACTTAATACTACCGGCATAGTTCGATTCCCTGAATACCAAATGGACATGGTGCGTATGGGTGTAGGACTTTACGGCATTAAGACAGTTTTTGACGGCAATGAAGACGGGCTCATGCCGGTAGCCGAACTGCGAGCAGTAGTAATTAGCATAAAAGAATGGCCAGCGGGAACCGCTATTGGCTACGGTCGCCGCGGTGTTCTAGAGCGTGACTCACGCATCGCCACGGTATCAATAGGTTATGCCGACGGAATGGACCGCCACTTTGGCAACGGCGCAATAAAGGTATGGGTCAACGGCACAATGTGCCCAATTGTGGGCAATGTATGTATGGACGCATGCATGGTTGACATTACCGAGGCCGAATGCCAAGTGGGTGACAAGATTGAAATCTTTGGACGCCACACTCCTATTGACCAACTAAGCAAAGCACGTGGCACTATCGGTTATGAAATCCTGACTAGCATCTCACCTCGCGTTAAGCGAGTTTATTACCGCGAATAAAGAGGCATTTCATACCACCAATAAAAGAGCCTGGCACGCTTACGTACTAGGCTCTTTTTGCGCACATTTTCACACTATATTGATTATATTTTCAACTACAATAATAATACTTAAACACTACATAAAATTTTTTGAGCATATTATTGCCACTACATATTATTATTTATTTTATTGACTTTCAACATAGTTATAATATAGAAAAACACTACATCATAACAAACACAACTCCACCACAACCACACAAAGCATTTGCATTTTAAATTTCTATGTTGTATTTTTGCATTTACTAACATTCAAATCAGTATTGCAAATGTTTGGATTGAAGAAAACAAGTAAAACAATAAATGATCTCGATACCTATCTTGATTCCCTTGACGAATGCGTTCTTACCTACAAGAGCGGCATAAAGAATTATCTTGAGGGAAACAAGAAGGAGTTTGACGACAACCTCGAGAACATAACAAGGCTTCGTGACGCAACTACCGACCTGCGACGCACAATCGAGAACGAACTTTACACCTACTCGCTCGTTACCGACCAGCGAGTTGAAATCATGCAACTGCTTGAACGCCTAGACATGATCATCAACTTGCTTCACAAGAACTTGTGGCAATATGAGATTGAAATTCCCTTCTTTCCATCAGAACTTAACATCGACTTCCTCAAACTTGTTGAAGTTGCAGGCTTAGCGGTTGAAGGAACCATTCAAGCTTCAAGAGACTTCTTCAAGGCGCCTCGATTTGTGAGCGAGAAGACTCATCGCATTTATTTCTTTGAGAAAGAGATGAGCAAACTAGCACAGTCAATAAAACGAAAGGTATTCCACGAGATGGACAACTTCAAGCTCAGTCAGAAATTCCACCTACGTTATTTCACTCTTCACGTCGAAGAACTAGCTGAAGAAGCTGTGCGCGTCGCCGATCACCTTTCAATAATGGTCACAAAACAAAACAACTAATCTATTATCCCTAAATCTTTACTATGGAGCTCGCACTATCGATATTGCTTCTCCTATCAATTGGAGCGTGGTTTGGATACCGAGAAATTGGAGTTAGTTTCTTGGGTATCCATATCCGCGATTTGATATCGACAAGACTAATTGGTATAATGCAGTTCCTTATTGTTGCAGCTCTATGCCTTCTTGTGTTATTTGCTTTTGACGAAACCCCATCAAAAGTCAACAATCTAGACATAACCGAGGCATATATAATAATGTGTTGCATCGTTATGGCAATTGCAATTGTTAGAAGTGCCAATCAGTACACCTCGGTAGTGACTGCTTTTTGGGGTGCGCTTGCCGCTGTTGCCTACAATGACCAATGGCTCAACAACTACCCTTTGATAGCAGCCCTGCTGTCGCTTATTGCGGCTCCACTATTGGGAGTACTGTTTTTTTCGGCATATGACCGATTATTTGACCACTTCATCTTCAAGTCAGACAAGCATTTGCTTCTCAAGAACTTGCACATGAAGCGATTGGCACTTGTCGGAATCATCCTGGGTGGACTGACTCTTGCCATCAATTACGCGCTCTTTTCCTCTCCTTTCCTTTCGTCGTTTTTGACCCAGATTGATGTCACATGGTTACCTTTCTTGTTCATATTTATGGTGATATTGAGCATTGCAATGGTAATTCCCATGACTGCAGTGCTTCACAACGAGAACTCGATGGCAAAACCTATGAGCTGGGCACTGCCATCACTCTATGCACTCATCACAGTATTGCTAATGGGTAATGTAGCCGGAACTCTGTTGCTAGGCATGACCCCTGTGATAGTATCGCCTAGCCAACTGCGCGAGTGCAGCAAAATGACCAAAGGCGCTCGGCAGCGTAGTCTCATCAACTTGGCAAGTATCACCATTGCCACCCCGCTCATTGCTTTCATTCTAGCGATGGCAATGACACGAATCGTGGTAAGTCCACTTCTTATGGCAGTAGTGACCAGCTTTGTTCTTATCACTTGCTTATTAATAATAATGTATTCTAAGCAGTGGCATAAGCACAACATCACAAAGAAAGCACTTGATGACGAGCTAATACACAACAGCGAAGCTGGCGATGAGCGCAACCGCCTTGATGTCGCTGCCGTAACATCACAATTCAATGTGATGACCAACGAAATCGACATCAAACATAAAGAGCTAGTAAACCTTTCATTATATATTAAGCAGCAACGTCAATACCTCGAGGATTTGAGCAAAAGACTCAATGATTTATCACATGAGGAAGACGTTAAAACGCTGCGCCAAGAATTGCGCGACACCGCGCAAAAACTCAACGAGAACATGCGGCTCACAGGCGAGATGGACCATTTCTACACTCAGGTAGAGGGTTTACACAAGAATTTCGTGAGCCGCCTGCTCATGCGTTGTCCCAATTTGTCGGAGAAGGAGAAGCGTCTGGCCATTATGCTTCGCCTGGGTTTCTCCAGCAAAGACATATCGAGCATGCTCAACGTTGAGCCAAAGAGCGTGGAAGTGAGCCGATATCGTTTTCGCCGTAAGCTCAAGCTCGACCGTAGCACCAATATTGTTGAATATCTTCAAATGATATAATTCAGTAATTATCTATTTATTAACTAAATGTTTTTTACAATGAAAAAATTATTAACCCTATCCTTCGTGCTGGCACTCTCCGCTTGGGGCAGTGTGTGGGCACAAGTAGAAGACGAGAACGCCGTCTACAATCAGTATGGCGTGAAAGTCGACCGTGAAGAGCTGATCTCGGAGCAGCGCAACAACATCCTCACGTTTGAGTCTAAGAACAAGGAGTATCGCCTGTGGTTTGATAACCGCGTACAAGTTGATGGCGCCTTATTCTTTGGCAACAACGAGGACTACAACAAGATTGGCAATAATGCCTCTATTCGTCGTGCACGTTTCGCCGTTAAAGCCCGCCTTCCACACAACTGGTATGGCGAGGTTGATGTAGACTTTGCCGATGGTAAGTTTGAGCTCAAGGACGCTATCGTGCAGTTCGATGGTATCCCCAATGTGTCAATTAAGGCTGGTAACTTCAAGGAGGACTTCTCAATGGAGCAGACTACCTCATCACGTTACCTAACATTCATGGAGCGCCCAATGGTTTGTAAGGCCCTTGTTCCATCGCGTCACATTGGTTTGCAGATTGCTTACCTCCGTGACCACTTCCGCGCTACTGGTGGTGTTTTCTTCCAGACCGTCGCTGGTGAGGAAGAGTTGACCTACGTTCAGGACAACAACAAGGACTTTGGCCGCAACCAAGGTTACTCATTCACTGGTAAAATTGGTTATATGCCATATGCCAAAGACCGCAGTTGGGGACTATATTTAGGTGGTAAGATTTCTTATCGCACTCCCAAGACCGATGTTGCTACTGGCGAATGGGGCGGCGAACGTTTTAGCACCCGCAATGCTACCAGCATCAACCGCAAGAAATATCTTGACACCGACGTAATTAAAGACGTTGATCACACACTTCTCTATGGCCTTGAAGGTGCAGCCTACTACGGACCTGCCCGCATACAGAGCGAGTGGATTCGCAACAGCGTAGATGCCGCTAAGAACACCTATAACTTTGGTGGTTGGTATGTTCACGCCTCTTGTTTGCTCTTTGGTGGTAAGCAGCGCTTCAACACTGCCGAGGGCGAATTTACTCAGCCACAGCGTGGCCGCAAGTGGGGCGACATTGAGCTCGCAGTACGCTACGACTACCTTACCCTCAACAACAAGGACGTGTATGGTGGTGCTGGCGAGAACTTCACTGTAGGTTTGAACTACTGGGTTAACAACAGCGTCAAGATTGTTCTCAATTATCAATACACTAACAACGACCGTTATGCTAACGGCAAGGGCAAACTCTTCACTGGCCACGATGCCGATGGCAAGCCAACAGCCGATTATACCAAGATTGTAGAGGACAAAGGCAAAGGTGGTGTGAACTACAGCATGTTAGGCCTTCGCTTAGAGGTTAACTTCTAATCAATTGTTTAACTTTTTAAAGATAAAAAGACAATGAAAACTATAAAATTAGCATTCGCACTCATTATCGCAACACTCGCGATGACAGCATGCGTTGAGGATAAAGTATATGAGGGTCCTAACACCATCGAGGCCGTTTCGATTGCTCCCGATGCTCCCACTTCATTTGATGACGTGGTTGTAACCGCCAAGGTTAGTGGACTTCTGAAAGTTACAAAAGCCGTTATGAGCTATTCAGTTGATGGTGATTTCGTTGAAGAGGTTGAAATGGTTGGCAATGGTAATACTTTCACCGCCACTATTCCTGCACAAGAAGACGGCACCAAGGTTAACTACACAGTAACTATTACTAACGAAGCAGGTTTCACAACCATTGCTGAGAAAGATTACACCGTGGGTGATAAGCCCAGCGACTACACCAAGCTCGTTATCAACGAGGTTTATGGAGCCGGTGCCGATGGCGAGAAATATCTTGAGCTCTACAATAACGGCAATGACCCAATCAAGTTGCAAGGTGTAGTTATTCGTAAAGATGAAGCCGATGACGTTTGGGTTGGTGAAGCAGGCGAGATTATCATGGGTCATGGTTACTTCTGCATTGTTGGTGCTAAGAATACTCCTGGAGAGGGCGGTAGTGGTCCTAACCCACGTCCAATGACCAAGGGTCTGTCGGCCAAGAAGAGCGTTCTCTTTGAGGTATTTGATCCTAACAGCACTCTCGTAACCAAGTTTGAGCGTGGTGAGAAGCTCGACGGATGGGGCAACCAATCGCTTTCTGAGAACAAACAGACTTGGAGCCGCTGTCCAAACGGCACTGGCAAGTTTATGATTGCCGACAAGACCTTGGGCGCTAAGAACCCCGATACCGGTGAGGAAGACCCAACTGTAGTTCAGTAAATACAGTAAACTTCAATCTATAAAGCACCCGTAAGAGGGTGTGTCGTGAATTTCATGGATAATAATTGACACACCCTCTTCTTTAAAAAACATGCACTAAAAGTAATCTAAATCAATAAAATCCTAGAAAGAAATGGCAAAAGAAGAATTAAAGATTGGCGAAATATCTAAACCACGTTTTGAGTTCCGCAGTTTTGGCCGCTGCTTCTGTGAGGCCGGAAAACGCATGGCACGCCTTAGTGCCCCTGTTCCCGAGAAAGTGTGGGAGCGCCACAGCACCGAGACCTACATTGTGAGCCGCACCAACGACGTGAACAACACCAAGATACGCGACGGAAAGATGGACATCAAGACATTTGTACAAGATGTTGATGGTCTTGAACAATGGAACCCATTGATGAAGGGCGAGTTCCCCATCAGCGCTCAAGTTCTCAAGGACGAGGTGTTCCCCGCCTTCAAGGTAGAGGGTATGCCCAAACTCACCAAGGAGACCTATACTCTTGAAGAGTTCCTCCAGATGATTGATGAACATCCCGACCTCCAGGCCGTTAAGGTAGAGAAGGCTCGCTACGGTTATATGGTTAACGACACCATTTGCGAGACTGGTGAGGTTTACATCAACGGCGCTATGGTTCGCACTATCAACAGCGAGAGCACTGAGATTGAGGATATCAAAAAGACCATTGCCGACGTGGGTCTCGAGGGCGTTGAGAATATCAACTACCTACAAGCCATCAAGCGCGTGATTGGTATGATTAACAAACCACTAGCAAACTAAACTACTATGGCACAAGAGATAGAAAGAAAATTCCTTGTAAAAGGCGAGTTTAAAGATGAGGCTTTTAAGGCCACACGCATCACTCAGGGCTACCTGAGTTCGGTTCCCGAGCGCACTGTCCGCGTGCGTGTAAAGGGTGAGAAAGGCTTTATCACTGTAAAGGGTATAGGCAACGAGAGTGGTGCTAGCCGCTTTGAGTGGGAGAAAGAGATTCCTGCCGAGGAGGTAATGGAACTTCTCAAGATTTGCGAGCCTGGCGTTATCGACAAGACACGCTACCTGGTTAAAGCCGGAGAGCGCACCTTTGAAGTTGACGAGTTCTACGGCGACAATGAGGGTCTTACCGTTGCTGAGGTAGAGTTGCCCAGCGAGGACGCTGCATTCGACCGCCCAGCATGGCTAGGAGAGGAAGTAACTGGCGACCCCAAGTACTACAACTCCATGCTCATGAAGAACCCTTATAAGAACTGGAAGTAATCTTTTATCATTTAATAGCAGGGAGGTGTTCCTGGTAGTTGAGTTTTTCTCTCCACCTTACCATCAGAACACACATATTACTACCATAATTACACTCAGCACCATAGGTCCACCTCCTTTTTTTAGACAAAACATCCACTTGAAATGGCCCAACAAGTTATCAACAGCGGAACTGCTACAACCAATTATGATCCGCTCGACATGAACAACTACAAGCTCGAGAAACTGCCCAAGATGCAGAAATCGGGTTTTGAAAAGATATTACAGCGCATAGGCGGCCCACTAGCAATACTAGCCTTTGTGTTCATCTACTGGTTTGCCGATATCTCGTTCATTAACAATCTCGACACCAACAAAGAGACCACAACACTGGCTGAAGGTGCAGTGAAGCGCTATGACGAGATGTACAAAAAAGCCGAGAAAAAGCTCGCTGTTGTAGTTGACGCCAGTGGCAAGGAAACAAGACATGAGCTCAGCGCTGCCGAGCAAGACCAGCTCAAGACCGACACCCACAACCGTTTCTTGCGCATCAACTATGCGATGCTCGCTATATTTGTCGCTGCCATCATCTTGTGGATTACTGAGGCAATACCCAACTATCTAACATCGCTAATAGTCATCTTGATGATTGTGCTAACCGGGGTCACAAGTGATAAGGAGGCCTATGCTCAACTCGGACATCCCGTAATGTGGCTCAACATCCTGTCGTTCATTTTGGCAAGTATGCTTGTCAAAACACAAGTTGCAAAGCGCTTCGCTATATGGTTTGTTCTCAAGTTTGGCAAGAGCGCCAGCGGTATTATCTTGAGCTTTATTGTAATCAATATAGTACTCTCGGCCTTCATCTCAGCAACTACTGCCAAAGCCGCAATCTTGCTTCCCATTTTTATGGTTGTGGCAGCAATATACGGTGCATCACAAGGAAAACGCAATAACTTCGGCCGCAACCTCGTGTTGCAAAACCTCTTTCAGATTAACCTAGGTGCCAACTCCTTCCTTACTGGTTCGGGAGCCACACTGCTAGCAGGCTCACTCATTGCAGGTGCTCTAGGCATTGGAGCCTTCAGTTATCAAGACTGGTTCAAGTGCGCTTTTCCAATGAACCTGATACTCATCCTCATTGGCTGGTTTGTTGGCTCAAAGATTTACTTCCGCCTCAAGAAAGGGGAAGATAAACCTCAAATTGAAGGTGGCCTCGACCGTCTGCGCGACGAGTTGCACAAGCTGGGAAAGATGAGCGCTCAAGAATATAAGGCTATAGCCATATTCCTTGTCGTGCTCCTCTTGTGGGCCACCGACAAGCAGCATGGCATCAACCAGACAGCCGTGGCGTTTATGGGTGCTGTGGTTGCATTGTTACCAAAGATTGGCATCGTAAAGTGGAACGACGTCGACATTCCCTGGCATCTGTTGCTCTTCTCGGCCGGTGCCTACACCTTAGGAGCTGGACTTGAGGCTACAGGCCTACCTGGCACTATGATCAACGCCCTATTTGGATCACTTGGCATTGGTGCCAGCACACCCTTCTGGGTAATCTACCTCATCCTCACAGCAAGTATTTTGCTGTTCTCACTCATATTTGAGTCGAAAACGATGCTCACACTCATCTTCGTTCCAATCGCCATTGGCGTAGCACAAAGCAATGGCTATCCCATCATGAGTTTGGCATTCCCAGTAGCACTGCTCGTGGGTCACGTTTACGTGTTACCCTTCAACAGTAAACCTGCTGCCCTACTCTACACCACAAACCAATATAGCATTAGCGACACCTTCAAGTTTGGTATCACGATGATGTTCATCAGCTGGCTGATGGTAATTCTGTGGGGTGACACTGTGCTACGCTGGTTTGGATACACCAACGGAGTGTTCTTCTAGAATATTCTATCTAATATAACTAATTATAGCTATGATAAGCATCAAGCCAAAAATTCATGACAGCAACACGCTGGAGTTTAAAGTGGGTTTCCTGCCTAATGACGGGAAGACCTACGATGACTTCTACATGAACACGTGGATTTTCATCCCCGAGGTACTTGATGTTAATCGACATACTTACAGCAAAGAGACATTCTACTGCGACACAACATCACACCTTAGGTTAATTACACCACATTATGAACTGCGCGAACTAACCGACAAGCACTCGCTTCCATTCACCCGAATGAAACAGGCTTGTGAATATCCAGTAAACGATAAGGGCCAATTTGAGACTGAAGTCAAGATGTATGCCTCTATCGTGAAGAGCAGTGTGCGTGATGCTTATCACAAAATCGCCAACCAAGATAATGAAGAGGCACAGGCGAGCCTGGCATGTGACCTAGTGGAACAAGCCAAAGAAGTAACAGCTATGTACCGCTCACTACGCTCTATTCTGCTTGAAAGTGACGAGGGGAAGAAGATGACTGTGTTTTACGACTTTGGTGATGAGTTTATCTCTAACATCCTAGAGCAACACTTAGGGCGCATAGTCAGGCTTCTCAACCCTCGCAAGCACTCTACTGGAGGACCTTTGTTGCCCATGCTCACGCAATTACTCGACAGCGAGCGCAAATATCGCTTGAACCACAACTACATCAATGTGGAGGACTCGAGTGATGACAATAATCGCCAGTTTGTGTACCGAGCCAGTCAACTAAAGAAATATATCGAGAGCAACCTATATCTTCCTACGCACAAACGCCGAAACACCGCATTTCTTGAGCAAGTCGCATTTAGCGTGGCAGCAGGCATATCGATGGTGTTTGCAACAGTAGTATCATTTGCCTTTCAGCAGACCTACGGCAACTTCACACTGCCGTTCTTCATAGCGCTTGTAATAAGCTACATGTTCAAAGACCGCATCAAGGACCTAATTCGCAACTACTTCGCACACGGACTAGGCAGCCGCTTTTACGACTACCTCATCAGAATACGCGTGGGGCTTCGCAACATAGGAAAAGTGAAAGAAGGATTCGATTTCGTCTCGCCACAAGATGTGTCGCGGCATGTATATGAGAAACGAGCACGTAAGAATCCATTAGTAGTGAACCGAGGGGTCGATGAGCAAGTCATACAATATCGCAAATATGTGCACTTGAGGCGAAAAGCTGTCGACCAACTATCGGCCTATCCCATCAACGGCATTAACAACATCGTGCGCTTCAACCTGGCCGGGTTCATGCGCAAGATGGACAATCCCACAGTGCCACTCTACGTGAACAAGGGTGATGCCGCAACTCTTTTCACCAATGGTGACAAGGCCTACTATCTCAACTTCATCATTCAATGCAAGTATGAGGGAATAAGTGAATACAAACGTTATCGCGTGTGCCTGTGCCGCGACGGTATAAAAAATATTGAGGAGAAGAAACAATGAAAAAACTAGTGATTTTGGCAGCAATTACATTGATGATGACCGCATGTGCCAACAAGAGTACAGTCAATATATTGATATCTAATGCTCACGAAACTGACACAACAAATGTTGCCGTGCGAGTTCCCATTGATTTAATCATGCAGCACATCGACACAGAGAGCGTCGACTCGCTCATTCTACTTAACGAGAAGAACCAAAAAGTTGATTTCACTATCACTCACGGCAACCAGGACATTGAATTCATAGTTCCTGTAGTAAAGGCCCGCTCACAAAAGAACTACTCACTTAACACCAATATCAACCGCCTAAGCGACAACATCTTCAGTTTTCGCACCACAAGCATCAGCGTCAATCTATAAAGAATTGAGCCTACATATTAAAAAAAGTGTTTTACTATTTAATAATATAGTATCAGTTCAGATATTATATTCTTAAATAACAACATCTTAGCATTGGCATTTCTACTCATGTTTTTGTCTTACTATCTACTTTCTACTTTTTTTTGAAAAAAAATGGAGAGTAGTGCAACATTTTGTGTGACTTGTTGCATCTAATGCATGAAAAACGATTAATTTTGACGTGGAATTCATGAAATCAACGATCATAAAAAACTCATAAAGATATGAAACGAATTATTATTACAATGCTGGTGGCACTTATAGCTCTTGTCAATATCGAGGCAAGACCAATTAAAAAGGCCGTGCCAGCAACGGCAACAACCACCGAGGCTGTGGAGAAAGCCAACGAACAAAAGACTGATGATCAAGCAGATGTAACCGAATCGGCCAGTGAGCAGAATGCTGAGGATGGCAACGAAGAGGATGCAAGTGTGAGCAAGAAGATGAAATTTGACACCGATGGTGTTTTCATCAAGGATAAGGACGGCAACACCGTGAAAGTAAAATTTGGCGACCTGAGCCGCATCGTGAGAGATCACCTCGATGACACGCTGCTGAGCGAAGAGATCTTGTCGGCAGATGTGAATGGTGAAGACTTCAACAATATGGAGGTGGGCAGTGCCACCTATAATATCGCTCAAGATGGCATGGACCTGGCACGCGACATCAGCACTGGATTCTTTATATCAATAGTGTGGATTGTGGCATTATCGCTACTGTTCTACTACTTGCACCGTCGCCGCAAATACAAAACTGTGGACCGCGCAATCCAGGCCGGCTATCCACTGCCTGACGAATTCTTTGGCAAGCGATCGCAAACTATGCCACAGCAACCCACCAACGTGTACGTGACCCAGGTGCCTCCTATGCAGCAACCTACCAATGGCGCACATCCAGCCGACGGCCCTCAGCCTGCAGCAATGCCCAACTATGGCCAGAGCAACAACCCATTGAACAACATCACCGACTGGACACCCTTCAAGAGTGGGCTCAGGACCACCGCCGTTGGACTAGGACTATTGTTCTTCTTCTGGATTTTGGGCGTAACACCCCTTGCAGCACTAATGGTAATTGTAATATTCATTGGACTAGGCAAACTTTTCATCGCTTACCAGGAACAACAGAGTGCCAAAAACTACTGGCAACAACAGCAGTGGACTCAGCAACCACAGCAGCCTCAACAATGGCAGCAATGGAATCCACAGCAACAAGATGATGTTCCTCCCATGCCCGAAACACCTCCAGAGTTTGACCCAAACAATTAAATATCAGAGATCAAAGGCTAAACTTAGAACTTAAACAATTATCCCCGTGTTATCTAAAGTAGAAGAACTAAAGCTTATTTCCCGATGCGTGCTTGCCGACGACAGGCGCGCATTTGGGGAGCTTGTCGAAGCCTATCAACCTAGGCTGAGACGGTTCTTCATGAACCTCACACTGGGAGATGAGTACTTAAGTGATGATCTTGCGCAAGAGACTTTTATCAAGGCCTACATTGAGCTGCGCAGCTTCCGTGGTATGTCGCGATTCGGCACCTGGCTTTTCCGCATTGGCTACAACGAATTTTACAGTTACAAACGTAGCGAACATGCTACTACAAACCTTGATCATGCTCCCGAAAGGGCTTCGAGTCCAGTCGACTCTAGCGAAATATCGATGGACGTAAAAGTTGCGATGGCCCAGCTCAGCGAGATAGAACGCACAGTGGTAACATTGTTCTACATTGACGACATGCCAGTAAAGCAAATTGCCACCATTACTGGTTTGAATCAAAGCACATTAAGATCACACCTTCATAGAGCAAAAGAAAAAATGGCAAAGACTTTAAAACAGGAATAATTATGAGCAAACGAGACAAGAAAGATATTGAACTCAGCGAGCTGCTGAAAAAGGAGTCGTTTGACGCGGCACCAAATCAGTGGTTCACTCACCGTGTTCTCCATAAGCTTCCAATGAAGAAGAACAACTCGGCACTTCACATGGCATGGTTCTTCTACATCGCTGCTGCGCTGTTGTGCATTGGATACTGGATATGGCTATTCTTCTTCAATGACAACACTGTGATCACCGTGCGCGATATCCTGTATTTCGCAATCGCCGGCATAGTAACCCTATTGCTCACATTCTCACCACTAGTGGCAATGTTCAGCCGGGAATAAGCCGCATAAGACATAACGATTGTGTGTTTTTCCAAAAAAATTGCTACTTTTGCAGTCGTTATGGAAAATGCACAAAACACATTACAACACCGGTCGCTCGTGCTTGACATTGATAGCGCGAGCATCGGTTTTCTTATATATGGAGGTGGCGAAGACTTCGAAACCGGCACTATAATGCTCGACTCTAGCTTGAGCGACTACCGTCAAGCGCTTGAAAATGCCGTGTATGACAATGCTCAGCTACTCAACGATTATGCTAACATAACTATTGGCATTCACTCGCAGCATTTTGCCCTGCTGCCACAAGAACTGGCCGATAAAGGCTTGAGTGAGAAAATACTTGCAGCCTCGTTCACAACGATAGAAGGCGATGTGCTGTGCCACCCTATTGCCGGCAGCGATGCTGCAGTTGCTTGCGACCTACCAAGTGGAGCGCTTGGGTTCTTGCGCCGAACGTTTGCCAATGCCAACATTATGCACCACCTGGTGCCCTTGTGCAATTACTGCCTCAAGGCTTATGCCGAAGACACAGCCTGCCTACACATCTCTATCAATGAAGATGAAGCCCACATGGTAGTGGTAAAGCAAGGCTCACTGCAAATGGCAAACACATTCCAATTCAGAGCCCTTGAAGATGTGGCCTACTATGCTCTCAACATGTGGAAGACATGTGGCCTTGAAGCCAGTCGCGACAAGGTGCTGCTCTCGGGTAACAACCAATTAAGAAGAGAACTCGCCGAACAGTTGCGACAGTGGATTGCCTATGTTATGCCCGAGGTGCTGCCTGCCGAAGCGCTTCAACTAGGGCGTGATGCTATTAACCTGCCTTTCAACCTTATAACTCTTGCCAGTTGTTAGTTATTGTAAGTTTTCAGTTATTAAGAAACGACACATTGTGAAACATGAGAATCATTAGTGGAAAATATGGAAGGCGTCGCTTCGACGTGCCCAAAAACATTACAGCGCGGCCTACAACCGACATGGCGCGCGAGAACCTTTTTAATGTGCTCAACAACCTAGTGGATTTTGAGGGGTTGACGGCTCTTGACCTTTTCTCGGGAACAGGCGCTATAAGTTTCGAGCTATTGTCGCGAGGCTGTGCCAGCGTGACGAGCGTAGAGAAAGCCTCGACTCAGTACAACTTCATCCGCAAGGTAAAAGAACTGCTTAAAGAGGATAATCTTATTCAGGTGAAAGGCGATGTTTTCAAGTTTATTGGCTCATGTTCACGCAAGTTTGAGCTTATCTTTGCCGACCCACCCTATGATTTGCCTCAGCTGCAACAAATTCCTGAACTCATTCTCAACAGCCAGATGGTTCAACCTGGTACACTCGTCATAGTGGAACACTCTAGTGCCAACGACTTCAGCCACTTGCCACAATTCACTCAACAACGCGTGTATGGCAAAGTGCATTTCTCGTTCTTTGAAGTGAAAGACTAATGATTGAGATGAGACGCTGGGACAGTTTTGCGTTTTTTTATTGGAAAAATGGACCAAGAAATGGTTGTTTTCTGGTCTAAAACGGAAATAATGGGACAGTTTTCGATTTTTTATCTCACGCAAATGACTCAAAAAGGTCAAACAACTTAAACAACACAAAAACAACTTGAACAATTGTATATTTCTCGCAAATTGATTTGTATGGGACAGTTTTTTTGTTTTTTTCGTTTTCATGGTTATAGGGTTTTATATTATTAATAATGAATATGTGCGAGTAAAGTTAGTGAATTATGGAACATAGGAACAATATTAAAAAATTGAGGTGCCCAACAGAAATACAAGGGTCGTTCCGACATTGGAGCGACCCTTGTTATTGAGATTGTAGTACCTAAAAACCTATTACTTAAACACCTTTTTCTCGGTAGTATTGCTGCCATCGCTGTAGCGAGTTACAACAATGTTCACGCCCTGGAATGGCTTGTCGCTTATCATACCAGCAACGTTTACATAGTCAACGCCTACCACTTCACCATAGCTGTCGGTGTAGATGCCGTTAATTGCAGTGATAACTTGATCGCCTACTCCAGTGAAGTTGAGAAGACTCACGATGAAATCACTGCTTGGTTCACCAGTGATACCCTTTAGGTAGCCACTATTCGGTGTGCGGTTAACGACTGCAATAAAGCGGTAAGCTTCACCAGTAGTTGGGGTGATAGGTCCTTCTTCATTAAGAGCCCAATCAACATTGAACGCACCATCAATCTGGCTATCATTCTCAGGAACGACAAACTTCTCACCATCCCACAGTGCATAGGTTATCTCGCATACCTCTTGAACCTTAGGATTCATGAAGAAGTAGTAAACATCTTTTCCATGATACCTGCCTAGTGCACCCTTTCCACCATTGATGTTAAGGTTGCCTGGCAAGAAGTTGGCAGTACTATACACGTTCATCACATACTCCTTATCACACGTCTCAAGCTGCAAAGCATCTTCGGCCATTGTGATTGTGTAGTTATTCAAGTCGCTGTATGTACCCACGATAGTACCAGCCTTGATGTAGCTGCCCACAGCACCCTGGATGAGGGTTTTAACACCATTTGAACTTGTGGGTGCTGAGAACTGAAGTGCTACCCAGTTGCTCTGATCCCAAGCATCACTCTGTTCGCCAACTATATCACGCATATAGTCATATTGGCCGTCTGTCTGATAGGTTGGAGCAATCGACACATTATTCAAGTCTTTACACCATAATATACCCTCATCACCAGCAGCATAGACTGCGAGCAGCTTGTCGCTTACTTTATACTTCTGGTTCTTAACGCCACTAGTCTCAATCTGTGCGAGAGTAGCCTCGGTAACTGTCAATGGGGTCTTGAAGGCAACTTCGTAGGTAAATCCACGATAACCACCCACTGCCACAATGTAAATCTTGTTAGGATCGAGCTCGGCACTAGTCATAGTCACAGCGCCACTAGTATAACTGGTTTGAATATCGGTGCGAGTATCGCTTTGAGCGAGGGTGCCATCGGCATTCTCTGTGAGCTCATAAATCTGGATAAAGGCAGGATAAGTACTTGTGGCGCCATTGTTATAGGCGTAGGCCTTAACCTGAGTACAGTTAGTCACATTATAGATGCCATAAAATATAGTGGTGTTGCTGGTGGAGTTACTTTCGTCACCACCCATCATGTGAGCATAATCACCATTCTCGTCCGATAAGTCAGCCCTCTTGAAGTATTCATAGCCCTGGAACACGTCGGTAGCAGTCCACTGGTGACCATACCAACCGCCGTTTGAGTTGCTCGAAACTCCGCACCAGTTCTGGTCGTTGTAGTTCCAAGCGAAGTAAGGCAGAGCTGCTGGAACGGTGAGCCAAGCGCACTCGTCATCCTCACGCTCAGTCCACTTGTAAGCATTGGCAAAGATGCCGTCATACCAATTGCCAGTAGCAATAGTCTGATATTGTGCTATGTCGAGATAGTTGCTGTAAGCACTACCCTTCTCGCCTACTGCTCCATAGAATACTGTCTTGGCAGAAGCTTGACCACTTGTGAATGTAACTTGTCCACGATAAGAGCCCATAGCTTGTGGTGCATTGAAGGTGACTGTTACGGTTGCGCCATTGGTCGCCTCGGCAATGCTGATGCTGTTCTTGTCGAGAGTATAAACACCATTCTCATCGGTGAGTGTCACTGTCAGGTCTTCGGTAAGGTGAACACCAGTCACTGTGATAGTCTCAGTGATAGTCTCGCCAGGCTCAGCAATAAAGTCAATGCCAGTGGGTGAGGCAGTGAGAGTTGGCTTGCTGATAGGAGTCTGGAAGCCAATCTCATAGAGATAACCACGTGCTTGACTTGCAACTACCTTATAAACCTTTGAGGCATCAAGTTCTGTCAATGAAATGCTTCCAGCTCCAGAAGTTGTTAAGCTGCCATTCTTTACTGTTGATGAACCGGAAGTTAATGTTCCATCACCATTAACAGTACATTCATAAATTTTTAATGTAGTGGGATATGTTGTAGAAGTTGACCTCTGACTTGCGTACAACTTAACAGCTGTTGTATTTGTTACATAGAATGTCACAGCCTTTTCTGTCGTGCTGTTTCTACTATTAGTTCCAACTGCTTCTGCAGTGGTAGAAGTGAAATAGTTACTGCTACCAAGATAAATATCAGTTGCCGACCATGAAGTTTGACCACATTGAGTGCTTTGAGTTACACTGGTCTCAATCCATGCCTGTGGATGACCACTGCTAATTGTATTGCTGGTGGCAGAGTATTTTGCGCCAACAAAAGCGCCATACATTGGCAGGGTGAGCCATGCTACCTCATCGCTATCGTATTCTTTATATTCATATATTTTATTAACTAAAGAAGTATTCCATCCAGCCTCGTCAATAGTTGCATACTTAGCGATATTGAGGTAGTTGTCGCTTGCAGTGCCGCCATTGCTGATGCTTGCGCTCAGGTTAATGGTTTGGCTTGTTGCGCCGTTGCTGGACACAGTTACCGAGCCAGTGTAGTCGCCCTCATCCTCGGCATTAAATGTGACGGTCACGTTCACAGCATCGGTCTCGCTGATGCTTGAGGAAGGAATGGTTGTCGTGCCCAGAGTGAAAGCACCACTGGCATCATTGAGAGTCAAGGTCACATCTTCGGTGATGAAACGACCAGTAACAGCAAAAGTCTTGGCTCTATCACCATCGGTAAACGAAAGTGCCGATGGGCTAACTATCAGCGTTGGTGTTGCGGCTTGGGCGGTGCCGGTGATGGGCACTGTTACTGTCGAAGCGCCAGTGCTGCTCAAGGTGAGGGTTGCATTGGTGTTGCCTGCGTCTGTTGGAGCGTAGGTAACTGTGATTGTTCCGCCGGTCTTGGTGAGCGAGGTCTTGTCGATGCTATAAATATTAGCTCCTGTGAGCGATGCGGTGATATTCTGCGACAAGTTGGTGCCAGTCACGGTCACGGTCTGAGTGTAAGTTTGAGTAGCATAGCCGCTGAATGTCAAGCTTGTGGGATTAGCTGCAATCGTTGGACCTTGTGCAGTGCCGGTGATGGGCACGGTCACGGTATTGGCACCAGTGCCAGTAGTAGTGAGCACCAAGTTGGCGGTCGAAGTGCCGCCAGCAGTTGGAGCCCATGTCACTGTCACAGTCTGCGAAGCAACGTTAAAGCTCGTTGGCGTCACGCTGTAGAAGCCGTTAGCATCGTTCTGGATTGCTGCAGTGATGTTGCCTTGCAGATTGCTACCAGTAATGGTCACGGTCTTGGTATAAGTAGAACCACTGTTGCCAGAAAAGCTCAGGCTTGTTGGGTTAGCAGCGATAGTTGGAGCGTTGTAAACACCCTTACCTGTGAGGCTAACAGTCACACTAGTGGCATTGCTGCTGGTGAGAGTGACAGTGCCGTTATAGGTTTGCGACACGTTGGCTGCTGGGCTGAAAGTAACAGTAACGGTAGCGCTTGCAGTGCCATCATTATTCTTTGTGATTGATGTTTTGTTAATTGCAAAGTTATTACCACTCTTAGTCAAAGCGATATTACCCTCAAGGTTTGCACCAGTAACGGTAAATGTTTGAGTCGCTGTGCCACCCGCAGTCACATTGCCAAAGTCGATGCTTGCGGGGTTGGCAGTGATTGTGGGGTTGTCGTTTTGCACATAATTATCAAGGATATATTTAATACCAGCAAGAGCATCAATCTTACCATTTCCAAAGTGACTTGCGTTAGTACCATTAGTGTAAGAATCGGTAATAGCAGTCTCTTTCATAATAGTCTTAATATCGCTGGTGGTGAGCTCTATGTTGTTCTCCTTGGCAACCTGCAGCCACAGTGCCACAATACCTGCGGCACATGGAGTTGCCATCGAGGTACCTTCCATTGAGCCGTAAGGGTTGGTTGTGTCGGTATTTACACGATACATGCCGTAGCTGGCCGAGTTTCCGTTGATATAGCTATAATCTCCGCTCGTATCATAGGCATTTACACCAGAAACCACAGTAGCACCAGGAGCGCAAATCCAAGGATAAGATAGTCCCGTGGGACTTGCTGCGGCCGTAGCCCAGCTTGAGAAGTCGGCAATATCGCCAATGGTGTAATCTAGCGAGTGCGAGCTATTTTTATAATCGGTCACTCTATTCTTGGTGGAGTAAGCACCAATTGAGATGCCATTGGCAATTGTCGCCTCATCGCTCACACACATATTGTCGCTTCCTGCAGTCCATGTGTAGCCACTAGTAGATGGAGTGCTGGTGTAATAGGTGTAGAGTGATCCACTCCAGATATCAACAACCGAACTTCCATTGCTGGGATAGAATTGCACAGCAAGTTTATAGCCACTGCGCATTTGCAAGCCGCTTGTATAAAGTAGGATGCCCGATTTTTCAGAATCAACATAATTCCTATAAGCATAAAGTGAACCACTGGCATAAGTACTTCCAAGGCTTACTGAAGAACCACTTGATGATGGGTTAACACTAACCTCAGTAACTTTTGATCCACTACTATTTAGAACAATAAGCTTGCAGTTGAGCGTAACACCAGTAGAACGTGTCCAAGCATTGGCAATAATACCATAAAAATAAGACAAGCCATAATCAGTATTATAGTTCATCACGGTACCTAGAGGACTTGCGCTAGTTGCTGTGCCAGACACATGAAAGCCATTGGTACCAGCATCATTACTGGCAGCAAAGAGGCAAATGTGGTTAGGGTTGCTGTCGCTGAAGTATTGGTTCACGATATCAGCGATGTCACCAGTACCGTCATGAGGGCCAAACTGGCCTCCCCAGCTATTACTTACTACCACTGGGATGCCCTTGCTGTCGGCATAATTCACAATCTTCTGAAAAGAGTTGGCAAGATAGGCATCGCTCAGATCACAACCTGCCAAATAAAGATCAGCACCAGGAGCCATACCACCATAGCTGGCATTAGCATGGTCATTAGTAACTGTAGTTGTGCTTCCACTGATTGTTACACTAGATCCACCTGCAGTAGAGCTTGTGTGAGTGCCATGGTCCTCACTGCTGTCATCGGTAGTTGGAGCCGATGTGGTTAAAGAGTAACTTGCCCCATCGCCATATTCTTTAGCTGTGCCACTGCCAGAATAGACATAGGCACGCTTGATGCGGAAATTGCCATTAGCGTCCTTGAACGCGATGTGGTTGAAGTCGATACCGGTATCGATCACACCTAGTATCACTCCAGAGCCATCAAAGGAATTGGGCAAACCAGCTAATTGGGCATCGGCACTGTAAGAGAGCACATCATCCACATTGGTCTTTTGGCGTGCAGTGTTGGTCGATTTCCGCATCATAGTTGCTGCTTTTACACTTCTAACAGATGCGATATCAGCAACCTCCTCAATCATATTAACAGGGATAAGTGCAGTGACAAGTTTGCCATCAAGGAATTGCTCTTGGATTTCGACCCCCAAACTTTCAAGCTTACCAATTGCCTCAGGGCCATCAATACGGATGAAAGCCGACATGTAGGTCTGACCGTCTTTCACAACAGGATCGGCCACAAACTTGCTCTCTTTTTCTGCTGCCTCAAAAGTTCCAGCAACTGGTTTGAGGCCAGCATCCTTGGCTTTTTTGAGGTTTTCGTTGTCCACTTGGATTGTCCCGTTCAGTTTATCCAGGAAAATCTGCGTGGAAATCGACAGCTTACTGGCATCTTGTCCAAAAGCTATCGCTGTCACCGAGATTGTGACCATGAAAAACACTAGAATTTTTTTCATTTTTATTTAGACGTTATATATGATTTTTAATAGTCAATGTGAAAATAAAAAGCAAAAATAGAGAAAAAATGAATCTTTTTGCATAAAAATGTGGCATCTTCAACGAATAGGCATATTTTCCAAACGAACTTTCATGCCTTTATCATGGCATATCAAGCAGATAGCTTAACAACGCATTAACTGTGATGCCATTCATTAGTGACAAGCCTACTTACTAAGCTGAGCCATTAAGCAGCGTTATATTGAGTACGCCAGGATTTGCAGGCAATGCCATTGTCATGATCCATGACACAACAAGAGAGAGGGTTAGTAAGAAAAATTTTCTCATTTTTGTTTGGTACAGTAAGATAACTAAGCTTTAATAAATATACATTTATTAAAAAGAAACGGCAAAAGTAGATGAAAAAATGGAGTATGCAAGAAGTATACAAACAAATAAAATATTTCTACTATTTTTAATAGTAAAAAAGAGATGTAGATAGAGTTTTGCAACCCCATCTATTATTACCATTCTGAATGATTCTTATCGGTTACTTCTTCTTGCGCGAGAAAAGCCTGGAATGGTATTGCTTGTAAAGCCAAGCAAGGATAATGGTAAGGACAATGTAAAGTGCCAGCCAAGCGTAGTCACTAAACATAAGTCGAGGTTGGCGCCATAAGACAAACTTGAAGATGGGCATGCGTGGAAGTGAATGAACCACGAAAATGAATGACGACATCACGCCAACCCATGCCAATGGCCTCATCACCACACCACTTCCTGCTGAACTCCACTTGCCAAAGAGCTTTACAAATGCCACTGCGCCAGCAATAACCAATAGTGGAGCCCAAAGCCAAGCATGGAAGTTGAGATTGAAGACAGCTATCAATGGCAAAGCAACAACAGTAAGAACAGCAAACAGCCAAGCAGGCAAACGTGGCATGCCATAACGCGCCAACAGCACTCCAACAGCAAATGGCAACATTGCCACTGCAGCATTGTAACGCAAATAGTTAAGACGAGTGGGATGATTCTCACATATAGCCATCACAAGCCAAGCTGCAATGACAATGATCAACGGAATAAGCCAACGCCACACCGACTGCCGATTGAAGGCGCCAGGATAGATAAACAACCTATAAATAACATACACCTCAACCATAAGACCAAAGAACCAATAAGGTCCTGGCAGGATAGCACTACCAGGACTTTGGTAGATAGGGTTCACCACCATTGCCAGTTGAGCAAGGGTTTCATACCACACATGAGACTCTAAACCACACCATACATTGTAAACAAGGATGCTGGCTATAAAACCAAGAAACATGAGCTTGAAAAGCTTGAACCACTGATAACCCAAAAATGAGAAAACATTGACGCGCTCGGCACCATCGCGTTCATATTTCATCACTAGGCCAAATCCACTAAGAAATAAGAACAGTGCCACACCATAATGACCAAAGAACGAGAAGAACTGAATAGGCTCAAAACCATCGAACGAACCATTGGTCCAGTAATTCCACATGGCTTCACTATTTTCTTTATAGAAATTGTACTCATTCTCATGGTGAGCACCACGCAACCAGTGACAAAAATTGTGCATGAAAATGCCAATGATTGCGAGCCCTCTGAGCACATTGCATTGCGTCTTGGTAAGAATATCGTTGCCTCTAAGAATTGTCATCAGTAAATTATTCTTTGTTTATTTCGGTGAGAAAAAAGGTAAAAAAACACCACACTGTCCGGCAAGGGGTGTGGTGTTAGATTGTTGTAAGAGCATAAGAATTACAGCGTTTTGAACAAGTCAATCATTACTGCTTATCGTTATCAACGCCGTTTTTAGCTTCTTTAGCCTGCTTTTTCTTACTGCGCTTGCGACGAGCCTTCTTCTCGGCCTCGCTTTCGTAGTATCCATAGTGCTCACCGCCGTAACCATAGCCGTAACCATAGCCGTAGCCATAGCCGTAGCCATAACCGTAACCATAATTCTTCTTGTCGACCTTGAGGTCATTGATAAGCACTGTAAGGTTCTTGATCTTCTTCTCATTGCTTGACCTCTCAAGATCGAGTAAGTGGCCCTTGTCGACCATACCGTCACGAATCACGTAAACCGTGAGGTCAACATAACGGTTGATGAGCGATGCATCGGCAATCATGCCAAAAGGCACAGTATCAAGGATAATGTAATCATATTTCTTGCGGAGCTCGTCGATAAGCTCTTTCAAGTGATTGCCCATGAGCAATCCAGTTGGGTTAGGAGGAATAGCACCAATAGGAACTACATCGAGATTCTGATGAATAACCCCCTTACATATAACATCATCCAAATTAGTTACCTTACCTGAAAGATAAGCGCTCACGCCCACAGCTGCATCAACATCGACATACTCAGAGAAGCGTCCCTTACGCAAATCAAGGTCAACAACAGCAACCTTCTTGTTGACATGTGCACAGGTGAGTGCCAAGTTCAAAGCCACGAAGCTCTTACCCTCGCCAGGACGAGTAGATGTGAACTGCATAACCACTGCACTACCATCTTTATGCTCGGCAACGAAATCAAGGTTGGCACGAACAATACGCAAAGCCTCCGACACACGGTCGACGGAGTCTTCGCCAACAACCACTTCCTTATTCTTCAAGCTACTGCGCTTGCTTGGAATCTCGCCCAAGATGGGAAGGTTGCAGTTCTCTTCCACATCGCGACGACCATGAATCTTGGTGTCGAGTGAGAGTAACCAATAAATCAGATATAATATTGCAGCTGGGATGAGAAGACCAATGAGGAAACCAATGGCCATCGTGCGTGATGTCACGGGTGAGAATGGCACAGGGCTTCCTGTAGCTGGCTCAATGATTTTAGCATTAGGCTCAGTAATGGCAATCTGCAAGGCATTCTCTTCACGCTTGTTAAGCAGGTAAAGATACAGCTGCTCTTTCACGTTTTGTTGACGCCCGACCTCAGTGATAGCCTTCTCGTGACCAGGCATCTGCTGACGTCCAGCCTGTGCTGTTACAGCCTGTGCCTCGGCCTGCGATTGCTTAGCACTGAGTTGCGAAATGTAATTATTGATAGCCTTCTGGATTCCTCCACGCATGCTATTGAGCTGAGTTTTGAGCTCAATCATCACAGGGTTCTCGTCGGTTGATGTAGCGGCAATCTTCTGGTAGTTGACCATAGCTTCATTATACTCCTTGATTTGATTCTCGATACCGGCATTTGCAATACCAGTGTTGCTGGGTATGAGGTCATGGTCGCTTGTGGAGTTAAGGAAGTCGCGAACACTACTGGCCAGACTCAATTGCAGGCTAGCATCCTGAGCATTCTCCTGATAACGCGCACCCGATGAAGCATCGGCATAAATTGCATCGTTTGAGCTCGCTGTCTTTAGTTCTGCAATTCGGCGATCAACACCACTCAGGTCTTTAGATATTGCATTAATGCGCTCAGCAATGAAGTTCTCAGTATTACGAGCTACGCGATTCTTGTCTTCAATACCATCTTGGTTATAGGCAACAATGAGAGCATTGAGAACATCTACACCCAATTCATGATTATCGGTAACAATCGACAGTTTCAGCATATCGCTCATCTTATCGGCTTGCTCTACCTTAAGATTTGCCTTCAAGTTCTTAGCCACACTATTAGTAGTTCCAACTTTAGCAATAACCGTATAACCTTCGAATTGATTGTTAAAAAGCCTAGTCTTAGTGACCGCAACTGGTCCATAAGGTGTGCTCACCTTATTACCAAAGTGTGCTTTCTTCCAAGTTTTACTGCCATTAATAGAATACTCAAAATCGTTGTCACCCTTAATAAGTACCGAAACACTATAATTAGAGTTGATGTCCTTCAATGGAGTGATTTGCACTGGTGAATTCTTATAGGTGTTCACGTCACGCAAATAAACACGACCGTAATACTGGATATTGAGGCCAAGGTGATTAACCACGTCCTCCATGAGTTTTGTCGACTCGACTTTGTGAATTTCATTTGCCAAATCGGTTGTCAACACTTTCATTCCAAGATCGCCAAACACCTGAGCCTGGCTACCATGCTGCTTGCTAGTCTCGGTAGTAAGCATGATAAGTGCCGAGGAATTGTACAACTTAGGTTCCGATTTGGTCTTGAGCAAAGCAATGCAGGTGCAGATTATTGCAGAAATGGCAAACCAGTACCAGTTGTGCAGACACGCCCTAAAGAAGGCTTTAATAGGAATAGAGGCATTAAAATTCCTTTTCTTGCCAACATTGTTGGTGGTTGATTCTTGAGTGTTCTCTTGCATAACGCAGCTATATTTTTAGTTGATTGTTTCTAGGATATAATAATTGTATTAAACATGCAAAGTTATATATATTTTTTCGTTTAGCAACTAATTAATGGGCAAAAAGTGTTCAATTAGTCTAAAAGTGTTCTTGTGTTGTTGTTACTTTAGAAAAAAATAACGATATTTGCAGTTGCAATTCTCAGAGACAATCTTGAACTGCTTGAAAGACAAAAATTTTAAACACAATATCCTTAACAATGAAGAAATTATTTTTTAGCTTATTTATGGCCATGGCTTGCCTAGTGGCAAGTGCTGTGCCTGCAATTCCTACCCTACAGAAGGTGACTCAGCCAAATGGCGAGCAGCTCACCGTGAAGATTAAGGGTGACGAGTTTCATCACTACATGACTACCGCCGATGGCTACACTATCGTAAAGAATAATCAGGGTTATTATGCCTACGGCACATTAGTAAATGATGAGGTAGTAGCCAGCAAGATTATCGCTCGAGATGCCGACAAACGGTCGGCAAGCGACAACGCATGGCTTCAAGCTACAGGCAAGAACCTAAAATCGGCAAGCAAGATTGCTGCTGGCATTCGTGCTCGTGCACAGCGCGATGCTCTGCCACATCTTAACACAATTAACTACAACAACTTCCATGGTCTCGTGATTCTTGTTGAGTTCAACGACTCACATTTCACCCGCAGCGATGTGCAGACCTTCTATGACAACATGATCAACCAGGAAAACTATACTGGTTACACCAACGAAGATGGCACTGCCAACCCATACGGCAATTGCACTGGTAGTGTGCGTGACTATTTCCACGACAACAGCAACGGCATCTTCACGCCACAATTTGACATTGCAGGTCCTTTCGAAGTTCCCTATTCAGTTGAGCAGGGAGATCAATATGCCTACAACATTTTCCAAAGCGCTATACAAAAAGCCAATCCTACTGTCGATTTCAGCCAGTATGATCTCGACAACAATGGTGCGGTTGACTTGGTTTACTTCATCTATGCCGACACCCCTTCAAGTAGCGATCCAGACCACCCCAATCACATCTGGCCTCACCGCTCAAGCATGTATTCTTATGTGAAATATGATGGCAAATACATTCGCGACTATGCATGCTCGGCCGAGTACATCTATGGTAAGAGCAGTGGCATCTTCGACGGTATCGGCACCATCTGCCACGAGTTCAGTCATGTGCTGGGATTGCCCGACCTCTACGACACTAACGAGAACGATGATGCTACCAACGGCGAAGCACAACATCCTGGCGAATGGGACCTCATGGCTGGCGGCAACTACCAGAACAATGCTCGCACCCCTGTGGCCTACAGTCTCTACGATCGCTATGCTACTGGTTTTGCGAACTATCAGATTATTAAAGCCGAAGGTGAATATACTCTCAACCCCACAAGCACCACAGGTCAAGGATACATCCTCAAGACTCCCACCAACAAGGAAATCTTCCTCATCGACAATCGACAGACATCCACCAAATGGGACAGATATGCTCCTGGCCATGGCATGACCATCGCCCGCATGGACTCGACAAGTGCTAGTGTGTGGAACAACAACGCACCTAATGGCAATGCCACCCGCCTCTATTATGAGTTGCTTCGTGCCGGTGGCTCTACCGCCCAGCAATCGCCTACTGACCCATTCCCTGGCACCCGTGGCGTGACAATGATTACAAATGAAACAACGCCCAACCTGATGGCATGGGGCAACAAGCCCAATCAGTACATTCTCTACAACATCCATGAGGAAGGCGACGTGGTTAAATTCACAGTGAAACTAGATGGTACATTTGTCACAGCAGTTGAGGACTTCGAGCCGATGACTCCAAAAACCTCGAATAACGGGTCAATAAGCGATGAAGGCACTCTGGCCACATGGACTCTTGCTAAGGCTTGGCCTGTTACTCCAGCCGACGCATCTTCGGGAAATGGCAACATTGCAGTGGCAATGAAGAAGCCTAGTACTGTAACTATGACTAGCGATGTGGCCTACGACACCTATATGATTTCGTTTGATTTTTACAACACAACCAATATCAACACTAACCTGCAGTTGATGATGTCAACCGATCAGGGGCAGACATGGACAGCTCAACCCAACGCAACAGGAAACACCACCGTGGTTGCTGGGCCAAAAATGAAGAGCAGACTTTGCTTCCCCATCAACGTTCAAGTTCCAGCACGTTACCGCGTGGCATGTACGTCTGGTTCTACCAGCATGGCTGGCTATCTTGACGACTTCACCATCTACCACAATGGCGAACTTAGTCCTGTAGTAGTTATTCCTGGCGACGTGAATGGCGACGGCACAGTGACTTCGTCCGACATTACAGCTCTTTACAACTTCTTGCTCAACAATGATGGTTCTGCTATTGTAAATGGCGATCAAAATGGTGATGGATCCATAACCTCAGGCGACATAACATTGGTTTACAACATCATCCTTGGAAGCAAGTGATTCTTTGAATAAACCATAAACATAGATGGGTGGCGCTCATTTAGTGAGTTGCCACCCTATTTTTTGGTAGATTTTAAGGGGGCATTGGTCTATAGAAACTGCCGAATAGGCACGAAATGGGCACTCAGGGCAAAATGGCCGTTTAAACCGCCACATTTATTTAATGTCAAAAGGACAAACGAACAAACCAACAAATTTATTCACTTTTTAAAATTGAGCATTATGAAAAGGACAGTTTACAACACGATGATTGGCTTGATGCTCGCGTGCGGGCTCACCATGACTTCGACAGGAGCAATGGCCCAAGGCCGTCGCCCAGCAACAAATTCCAACGCGGCAGCAG
The DNA here is from genome assembly GCA_902762385.1 of uncultured Bacteroidales bacterium. Lineage (GTDB taxonomy): Bacteria > Bacteroidota > Bacteroidia > Bacteroidales > Muribaculaceae > Sodaliphilus. The sequence continues at coordinate 60,394 of CACWNQ010000010.1, forward strand.
CAGGCAACCGCAGTGTTGCCACTGCCTCACCAAAGAGTAATGCCGTAGTAACTAACAACAATTCCACTTCCCGAGCATCAATGGGAAGCCCCGTGAACCGAACCTCGACAAGTAGCCAAGTAGTGAACAGACCAAGCACAAGCAGCTCTACTACAACTACCACTACTAGTCGTCCACAAGCTGGCAACCGCTCGAGCGTGAGCACTAGCATCAGCAATAGTAACAGCAACATTCGCACCATCAATGGCAGCGGCAACAGTGGCAGCTCACTTCGTCCTAGCACCGGCGGCAACAATGGTACAGGTCACAGTGGCAGCAACAATGGCAGCACAGTTCGTCCTAATACTGGAGGCAACAATAGCGGCAACCACAATGGCAACAATGGTGGAACTGTTCGTCCCAACACTGGGGGCAACAATGGCAGCAGCGTACGTCCTAACACCGGCGGCAACAATGGAAAGGGACACAGCACACCTCCCACCAGCCGTCCCACCACTAACAATCCTCGCCCCAAAGTGGGTGGAACCGTGATGGCAGGCGGTGGTCCCAAGATCGACTACAATGCCTTCCGTTACAACCACACTCACCGTCCACGCTTCGATGGCGACCGTTTCTTCAACAGCTTCCGTTACAACAGCTGGAGTTGGACTAATCCCATCCGTCCCTCGGTACGTCAATGGCGTCCTAGCACAATGTGGATTTACCGTCCTATCGTGACAGTGAATGTGACCCGCTACTCTACTTATCCCACCATTGCAGGTGTATTGGGCCTGAGCTGGGGAACCTCGTTCCACAACACACTCAACTACCTGTACTACAATGGATACTACATCGACGGATACATGGACAACATCGTATACCTCACCGACGTGGAACTCCTTGACTTCGATTGGGATGATGTAATGCTTCAGTTCGACGGCAACGACAACCTCGACTATGTTGAGTTTGCTTACTGGACCTCGAGCTACGACACTAGTCGCTTCTTCAGCCTCTACAACTACCTGTGCAGCATGTATGGCTCACCTGTTAGCTACGCCAACTCGATGTACTCCTGGTATGGAGGTGATGGAATCGGATTTGTGAACCTCGGATATCAAACTGGAAATGATGTCTTCTACACCGTTCTTGCCTTCGGTATCTAATAAGGCAACAAGGCAAGCAACGACTATTATAATTACCAAACTCTTTTAAGCGCGGGCGTGACTCACAAGATGTAGGTCACGCCTTTTTTGTGCCCCTCAGCATCAAAAAGCAATGGCAAGAAAACCTGATGGAATTCTCGCCATTGTGTTGTGACTAATAATCAGATAATTAATCCTTTAACCGTGATTAATAAATAAAGTTGTTAAAAGCATTAATTTCTAGTTTGAGTGCAAATTATTAGTTTGCAGGAGTGATAGTTGCAGTGTACTCACCTGGGCAAACGAGGGTGAGAACAACATTGTAGGTGCCAGCCTCAACGGTAATGTTTTCGCCATTGATAACGAGGTTATCGAGTGCACCGCCAAAGTTGATGTCCCAGCTATTGTTAGCACGGAACTTGATCGAACCCGCATTGAGAACTACACCTGTAGCTTCCCAAGCGCCAGTCTCAGCATTGAAGGTGAGAGGAGCCTCGGTGGTCCAGTCGGCATTGACAGCGTCGCCAATGACACCCATGCTGGTGATTGGAGTCACGCTGTATGTCATATTGCCGATGTTGGCGTTCACATAAACAAAGCCGTTAGCTGCGATGTTAGCACCGTCAGCTACGAGAGTGCCGTTAGTGCCACCCCAGTTGGTAGCCCAGCTATCTGGATCTTTTTTAATTTTAAACTCACCAGTAGCATAGAAGAAACCATAATAGTTATTAGCATCTTTTACCGAAGCAAGCTTACTGCCATTGCCACTCCAATTGTCAGCTGTACCAGTGACATAAACATAGTCGTACTCGGCAGTTGGATCAATAACTGGTTCTTGACCATCGGTAGTGATGGTGTAGGTAAGGTTCTCAACGTCGATAGTGAGATCGAAGTAGGTAGCATGGTAGCTTGCTGGCAAGCAGAATGCGCCTTGGTTGCCCTCAACGAGGTTACCAGTGAGAGCGCTCTCGCCGTTGGTAGCGAAGCTGAGCATTGTACCGCCATTCCAGAAGTCGGCTGCAGTGTAGCAGTCCTCGTTAGCAATCTTAAACCAGAAGTCACCGCTCACGTTGTCAACGTGGATGCTGTAAACGTTAGCGTTCTCAGCGCTCTGAGTGAACTTGTAGCTCATGTCGCTAGTCGACCAGCCGTTGTTGGTGCCAATGAGATACCAGTTATCCTCGGGCTGTGGTTGAGGAGTGAACTCGCCATTGATTGTGAGCTTCATGTTCTCGAGGTCGAGGCTCAAAGTGAAGGTACCGGGAGCCATCTGCAGAGCAAGGTAGTTCTCGGTAGTGAGAGCAATCTCAGTACCTAAAAGATCCTCGGTCACAATGAAGTTGGGGTCGCCTGCGCTCACTGCACCAAAGCGGTAAGGAGCGATGTCGTCCCAACCAGTCTCGCTCTCGGCGTCGGCAAGCATCCTGGTGAAGCTAAAGTAGCTGAAGCCAGTCTCTTTGGTGGTGATTTGAGCAGTGAAGATATTGCCATCCTCACTGGTCATCTCAACGCCAACAGCGGGATTCCATTGGTTGCCGTTAACCTCGCCAAGGATGTAAACGTTAGCTGGTATAGGAGGCATAGTTGGAGTAACCGTGAGTGTCATAGCCTCAAGATTAACTACGAGAATATATTTTCCAGCTGCAATTTTGAAGGCCTGAGGATTCTCGTAAGTGAGGGGCAATGGAGTTTCAAACTGTTCGCCAATAATTAAGAAGCCATCGCTCTCAGAACCAAAGCGCTGGTCGGCAATAGCATCCCAATCATTGTTGTTCTCGGCAAGCTTCTTTGTAAAGCTGAAGTAGCTGTAACCGTCGTTCTCGCCGGCAAACTCTACAAAAGCAGAGTACTCTTTGACTCCTTCCCATTCATAGTATTCCATCTCCACGCCAGTAGCAGCGCCCCAAGTGTTGCCGTTAGCCTGGCCAAGGATGTAAACTTTCTCGTTCTCAACAGGGAGTGTGCCTAACATGATGTTATAAACGTAGGTAATATCAGCCGAAGTGATAGAACCATCACCATTAACATCACCATTGAGAACCGCATCACCATTGAGCAGATAGTTGTAAAGAGCTGTAACGTCGCTAGAGGTAACAACACCATCGCCGTCAGCATCACCATTAACAGTTGCATTAGCAGACTGAGAAACTGAGAAAATTCCTACCATGGCAAGAACCACCGCAAACAACGATTTAAGTAACTTTTTGTTCATAAAAAATGATTGTAAAGTTTAAGTTAATATTTTAAATGGTTATTTCTCTAGCCCTATTGTAAAAGATAAGGGCATAATTTTCAATGACAAAGATAAATATTTAATAATTATACTTATATCGATTAAATTATAATTTCAATTAAATAGCATGCAAACCATTGCATTTAAACAATGAGTTAATATGTTTTTTACATTTTTTATAGCCATAATTAGTCACCTTATGCGCTAAAATCACTAATTTTGTAGTTTAAAAAGCAAGAAACCTTGTGACAAAAATGATTGAAGCGGCTCTATATCTGATTCCTGTGCAGCTCAGCGATGTTGAGCTGAGCAACGTGTTGCCTAGCGCCAACACTGCCATCGTCAGGGAGATAAAGCACTTTATTGTCGAGAATGTGCGCTCGGCAAGACGATTCCTGAAGAAGTGCGACCGCGAAATCGACATTGACACACTAACCTTCTACGAACTCAACCGACACACAAGCGCCAGCGATATCCCCTCAATGCTTGCGCCACTTGATGCAGGCGACCCCATGGGAGTGATAAGCGAGGCAGGATGCCCTGCAATCGCCGACCCTGGCGCCGATGTGGTGGCAATAGCACAAAGCCGTGGTTATAAGGTGAGACCACTTGTGGGACCATCAAGCATACTGATGGGCCTGATGGGGTCGGGGTTCAACGGTCAGAGTTTCGCTTTCTTGGGTTACCTTCCCATAGATGCCAGTGAGAGGGCACGCAAGCTGAAAGAAATGGAACGGCGCATCATGCATGAAGACCAGACACAGATTTTCATCGAGACGCCCTATCGCAACAATGCCCTAGTCGCTGAAATGTGTCGCTTGCTACCAGCACACCTGAAACTGTGCATCGCAACCGACATCACAGGCCCAACCGAGAGTATAATAACTCGAGGCGTGAAGCAGTGGCAAAGCAAGCTGCCCGACTTGCACAAGGTGCCCACGATTTTCCTGCTTTACAAGTAGAGTTGTGAGAGGGGAGAGTTATTTTCAACTCTACTACCCTATTCCTAAATGGACTCTACCGAATTTGAAAAATGAGTAAATATATTGATAAATTTCGCCAGCAGAGGCTTGGCGACCGCCGATGGATAGAAAAATATGCCGTTGGCGAACTGGATTTTAACGATGAAGACTCGCAAACGCAAAAGCGTACCGACGACACTCAAGATCATTGGAAAGCTTTCCACTTTGTGAGTTTTGGAAGCGGCAGCAGTGGAAACTGCGCGTTTCTGGGTAATGAGAACGGAGGAGTGCTGATTGATGCTGGTGTAGACCCTGATCATGTGTATCATGACTTGGAGGCCAACGGCATCAAGCTCTCGAGTGTGAAAGGCATATTACTCACGCATGACCATGCCGACCACATTCGCTACGCTTACAAGATTGTGCGCGAAAACAAGCACATGCGCATCTATTGCACCCCTCGCCTGATGGGAGGCCTATTGCGTCATCACAATGTGTCTCGACGCATCAAGGATTACCAGGTGAGCATTTTCAAGGAGATTCCGTTCTTTCTTGCAGGCATGAAAATTACTGCCTTCGACACGTCGCACGACGCGATTGACAACATGGGATTCAGCTTTGAGGCAGGCGGCAGCAACTTTGTAGTCGCAACCGACATGGGCATCATTACTGAGCGTGCTGCACACTACATGCAGCAAGCCCGCTACTTGATGATTGAGAGCAACTACGACCGCAACATGCTCGACAACGGCAAGTATCCCGAATACCTAAAGGCTCGTGTGCGAAGCGAGAAAGGCCATCTTGACAACAAGATGGCGGCTGAGTTTGTAGCCCAGCACCTTAATGAGGGCTTGAAGTGGGTGTTCCTGTGCCACCTGAGCAATGACAACAACACCCCTGAGATTGCATTAGCATGCATGCGCGAGATGCTCGAGAGCAAGGGTGTGACGGTGGGTGATGGCAGTTTTGCCGCAGTTGAGCGCGATAAAGACCTTCAAGTGTATGCTCTGCCACGCTACGACACCAGCACCTGGTTCATCCTCGAAGATTAAACCCTGCAATTTTATTTAAGTCAAACTATTATAGTATAATTTAATAATTAGCACACACTACTATGAAAAAGATTCTATTCATTGCCACTATCGTGGCCTTGATAATGGGCACAGCAATTGACGCTAGTGCCAAAGTGAAGAAAGGCAAACGCAAAGCTCAAGCCACTACTACCAAGCAAATGAAGAGCAACAAAAATAACATGGTAGTAGACCAGGGCATGTGGACCGTGGAGGGAGCTCATCGCCTTGCAAATGGTGATGTAGCCAACCTTGAGGAAGCGTTCATCAGAGGATTCTTCGACGAGTATGTTTTCACAGGTAACCTGTACAACGACACCTACATGCGTTATGTGAAGATTCGTTTTACCAACGAAGCTCTTGAAGAACTCAAAAATGACGATGGAACCTATAACTGGGATTTGGTGACTGGCAACGGCAACATCACTCCCGAGAATTTCACAATCAAGGAAGTTAAACCACGATACTTCCTGGTTGAGGGGGGTGGACACAGTTGCCACATTGCAGTTACAGGAACCGAAGGTGCCTATAAGATTGCGAAGGTGGAAAAATAGTATTAACCTGCCTTAAAGAACAAAATAATGCTCCCTGCTTCAATTGGCAAGGGGCATTATATTTTTAGAAAGACTGTTAAAACTAATAATTCAACCCTTGCTATTAATACCAACGCCAAATAGCGCGTAGTCATAGACGACCGGATCGTCGGGACGGAACTGGCGCAGAAGCGAGGTGAGTTCAAGCACGGTCTTCTTGTCGTTGGCACGACGGTCAATCATGCCCAACGCCCTTGCAGTATTGCCAACATGCACGTCGAGTGGGATGAACAGCTGTGATGGGTGTATTGCGTTCCAAACACCCATATCGACAATGCCGTCGTTGCGCACAAGCCATCGCAATGCCATATTGATGCGCTTGAGAGCAGTGCCTGTGAGATTGGTGGGAAGGCAGCGCGAGTCGCTCATGCCACCGTTGGCAGCAGCCAATTCATGTTGCATGAGTTCTACAAGTCGCCAAGCGGGCTCGTCGCTGCGGCCCACATGGTTAGCCGCAGCAAAGTCGTTGAGCGACGCATATCTATTGTAAATGTGCTTCAAACCTCGCAGCAAGTACTTGAAATTACGCGCAAAAAAAGTGCGATGAATGTTCAGGTCATCGGGCAGAGCCTCGTAGGCCTCATCATCAACGAAGGCCGCTGGGTCGCCCTGCATAATCTCAAGCATCTTGTTGCAATTGTTGCAAATCATCTTTCGGTTACCCCATGCAATAGTGGCCGACAGCAGCGACACTATCTCGATGTCGCGCAACGCCGAGAAACGACGTGGAAACTGCACCGGGTCGCTAGCGATGAAATCCACACTGTTGATTCTAGCTGCCTCACAATCGAGAAACTCCTTGAGGCTACGCAGCTGCTGGTTGTCGATTAACATGAAATTAAAGGGTTATGAAATCATAGGTCACAAAGTTGGTGTCGTTGGCAAGGAGTTCGCTATAATAGCTAGTGAAATAAGGCTCCAAGTCTTCATTAGAGACCGATATCTCATGCAGTCCAGTCCCTCCAGGTGCAATGGCTCCATCGGGCAGATAGAAAACCACGCTCTTGCGCCCTAAAAGGAACTCGGTGGGCAATATATTAGTCTCATGCCAATTGTCGTGGGTGCCTGACATTTTCTCGGCCTCGATGCGCTGGTTCACAAGAGCCAAGATGTCATCACTCTTTGAAAGGTCGAAAATCTTGTCGATGCTAATCACATTGTGGTGAACTCGATCATAATGCACGATATTCATGTAACGTGACAGTGATGAGCCGTTATGCTTCTCAGCAAGAACCACCATTTCAAGCAGATAGTTAGTGCTGATATATGGGAAGATGCGGTACTGCTGCATGGTTTTATTAATCTCGGGCGCGAAATCGGAATCATCACCAGTAGCTACAAACCGTGTTGACTCATGTGCAAACTCAGGCTTTTCAAATAACTGGTCAAGGGCTTCTTTTACATCATCACTTGATGTAGAAGTAATTCTTGACAACAGCTCCCTGTGAAGACTGCTTAGGTCGTTATTGTTGTTGACAGCAACAGGCCATATAAGCTTAATCTTCATCATGCATTTCATCGACTTGAATTCATTACCAACCTTCATCTTGTCGAGTGACAAGAACGACTCGCTGCGCGTGATGGTGTCGAATTTGTCCTGGGTTAAAGTGTCGGGGATGGTGTCGGCAACACAAGCCACACTATCGCGAAAGACGTTCTCAATGGGACTCTTGCCGTCGCTATTAGAATTACCAATCAGGTAAACAAAGAACGCCGCCGAATCGAGCAGCACCAAGAGGCCTATTATTATTAGAAGAGTGCGTTTAGTCATGATTATGGAGTCGTGAAATTATTCTCAACGAAGATTTTAACCTTGTTCATAAGCCATCGAGGTGTGGAAGTAGCACCACAAATGCCAATGCTGTGCTTGCCTTGCAGCCATTGCGGATTGATTTCGCTCTCGTTGCTAATCATGTGAGAGTTAGGATTGGCATCAAGACACTCAGCAAATAGAATCTTGCCATTACTCGACTTGCTGCCACACACAAAGAGAATGAGCTCATGACGCGCGGCAAACTGCCTAATTTGCGGTATTCGGTTAGCAACTGAGCGACAAATAGTATCGAAACTTTTGAACTCCACATCGTGGGCTATGCGTTTTTTAATTTCCTCGACTATGGCTTTAAAACCTTGCAGCGACTTGGTGGTTTGAGAGTAAAGATAGATGTTTCGATTGAAGTCGATTTTATCAATCTCGTCAAGGCTTTCTATTACCAGCGCGTTGCCTTGAGTCTGACCCACCAGGCCATTGACCTCGGCATGCCCACGCTTACCATAGATTACCACTTGTGGTGGCATATCACAGGGCTGCTCAGTGTTGTAGCTCTTGTTGATGCGACGCTGTAGTTGCAACACAACAGGGCAAGTGGCGTCGATAATCTCAATGTTGTTGCGCCGTGCAATCTCGTAGGTCTCGGGAGGCTCGCCATGCGCACGCAACAAGACCTTGACATCACGCAACTCTCGCAACTGCTCGTGTGTTATCGTCTCAAGCCCCTTTTGCTTGAGCCGCTCCACCTCGTTGCTGTTGTGCACGATGTCGCCCAGGCAATAGAGATGCCCAGTATTATCGAGCTCTTCTTCGGCTTTAGATATGGCAGTTGTCACACCAAAGCAGAATCCCGAACCGTTGTCAATCTCGATTATCATTTTCTCTGTTATCAGTTCACATCAAGGAGTTCTTTTATTTCACTTTCTTTAGGAACTCGTTGTAGAGCCACTCGTTTTGCTCGTCGATCGTGAGATTAGAGTTATCGAGCAATAAAGCGTCGTCGGCCTGACGCAATGGGCTCTCTTTGCGGGTAGAGTCGATGCGGTCGCGTTCAATCACGTTGGCCAGGACCTCGTCGAATGTAGTTGTGGTGTCGCCCTTGCCTTGAAGCTCCTTGTAGCGACGCTCGGCACGCACCTGTGCTGAAGCAGTAATAAACACCTTGAGCTCAGCATCGGGAAACACAACAGTGCCAATGTCACGACCGTCCATGACGATGCCCTTGTTGCGTCCCATAGCTTGCTGCTGCTCAACCATGGCTCGCCGCACGAAACCTATAGCCGACACAAGACTCACCTTGTTGCTCACCTCCATGCCACGAATTTCTTGCTCCACGTTTTTCCCGTTAAGCCAGGTATCGCTCTTACCTTCCTCATTAACCTTGAAAGAGATTTCGATTTTAGGCATGTGCCTGCGCAGACGAGGCTTATTGACTTTATCGCCGTCAATCATACCCTTCTCGAGGCAGTAGAGAGTTACAGCACGATACATCGCGCCAGTGTCGATATAAGCATATCCTATGCGCTTAGCCAGCGCCTTGGCCATTGTGCTCTTGCCACATGATGAGTGACCGTCGATTGCTACAGTAATGCGTTTTTGTGCCATAATTATTGAGGTATTAAAAAATTCAACTCTACAAAGTTAAAGTTTTTTTTCGTAGTGAGCAAGAAAAAACTCTGAAGTTGTGATGCGCCACAACTTCAGAGTTTCTGAAAGGTGTTGAAATCAATAAACTTGATTTCGTGTCAACAAAGCCTCTAAGTCCCCTCTTGAGACCTTTTTATCAAGGCATTTGTTAAAGCTGGTCAACAACTTCGGCGTCCTTGATCACTGAAGCACGATCGAAGTCGTCCTTGTTGCCTACAACGAGAGTCTGGTATTCACGCAGACCAGTTCCTGCTGGGATGAGGTGACCGCAAATCACGTTCTCCTTCATGCCCTCGAGGTAGTCGACCTTACCGCTGATAGCAGCCTCGTTGAGCACCTTGGTAGTCTCCTGGAAGGAAGCTGCCGAGATAAAGCTCTTAGTCTGCAATGCGGCACGAGTGATACCTTGCAGAATCTGCTCGCTGGTAGCAGGCACGGCGTCGCGCACCTTGACCTCACGCAGAGCCTTGCGCTTGAGCATCGAGTTGATGTCGCGCAGCTTGCGAGGAGTGATCATCTGACCCTTGTCGATGTCGAGAGCATCACCACAATCGATGACAATCTTCTTGCCCCAAATGCGGTCGTTCTCGTCCATGAAGTCACGCTTGTCAACAATCTGCTGCTCAAGGAAGTTGGTGTCACCTGGATCGATGATGTTAACCTTACGCATCATCTGGCGAACGATAACCTCGAAGTGCTTGTCGTTAATCTTCACACCCTGCAGGCGGTAAACGTCCTGAACCTCGTTAACGATATAGTCCTGAACGGCTGTTGGGCCCTTGATGCGAAGGATGTCGGCTGGAGTGACGGCACCATCAGAAAGTGGAGTACCGGCACGCACAGAGTCGTTCTCAAGCACGAGAATCTGCTTCGACATAGGAACGAGATATTTCTTCTGTTCACCGTTCTTGCTGGTGACAACGATCTCACGGTTACCACGCTTGATGCGTCCGAAGGTAACTACACCGTCAATCTCACTAACGATAGCGGGATTAGATGGATTGCGTGCCTCGAAGAGCTCGGTAACGCGTGGCAGACCACCGGTAATATCACCGGCACCACCGCTTGATGCACGTGGAATCTTAACGAACACCTCACCAGGAGTGATTTCCTCGCCCTCAACCTTCATCAGGTGAGCGCCCACAGGCAATGAATAAACCTTGATGGGAGCAGCGTCGGGATTGTCGAAGTCCTCGGCAGCCACGAGCTGAGCCTCGGGGATGCGAGTGTGGTCTTTCGATTCGATGACAATCATCTCACTCTTGTTAGAGGTCTCGTCAACCTCGTTGCGATAGGTAACGCCCTCGATAAGGTTCTTGAATCTCAAGCGACCACCCACCTCACTGACGATAACAGCGTTGAATGGGTCCCACTCGCAGATTATATCACCCTTCTTGAGCATATCACCAGGCTTGAAGAACAGTTTCGAGCCATACACGATGTTGGCAGTTGTGAGCATCATGTTGGTGTTAGGATCGACGATGCGCATCTCGGCCATACGACCAATCACGATATCGTGACCGTCTTTGTCGGCAACAGTGCGAAGCTCGTCAATCTCAAGACGACCATCATATTTTGAAATCATGTTGCTCACGGCAGCGATGTTGCTAGCAACACCACCCACGTGGAAGGTACGGAGCGTAAGCTGAGTACCAGGCTCACCGATTGACTGTGCAGCAATCACGCCCACTGCCTCACCCTTCTGAACCATGCGGTGGTTAGCAAGGTTGCGGCCATAGCACTTAGCGCAAACGCCATGCTTTGACTCGCAAGTGAGTACCGAACGAATCTCAACGCTCTCGATAGGAGAATTGTTGATGCGATCGGCAGCAGCGTCGTTAATCTCTTCACCAGCCTCGACGATTACCTCGCCAGTGGTTGGGTCGATAACATCATGAACCGAAACGCGTCCCACGATGCGCTCGCCCAAAGTGGCAACAACATCGTCGTTGTTCTTCACCTCACGACAAACCAGGCCACGCAAAGTGCCACAGTCTTCCTCGTTGATGATAACATCGTGAGCCACGTCAACAAGACGACGAGTAAGGTAACCAGCATCGGCGGTCTTAAGAGCGGTATCGGCAAGACCCTTACGGGCACCGTGAGTAGAGATGAAGTACTCCAGCACCGAGAGACCCTCCTTGAAGTTTGCAAGAATTGGGTTCTCGATAATCTGGTGGCCACCCTCTACACCACTCTTCTGTGGCTTAGCCATAAGACCACGCATACCAGAGAGCTGACGAATCTGGTCACGCGAACCACGGGCACCTGAGTCAAGCATCATGTAGACTGAGTTGAAGCCCTGCTTGTCGGCCGAAATCTGCTTCATCAGAGTGTCGGTCAAGCGACTGTTAACGTGAGTCCAAATATCGATAATCTGGTTGTAACGCTCGTTGTTGGTAATGAATCCCATGTTGTAGTTGTTCATTACCTCCTCGACCTGAGCATCGCCCTCCTGAATCAGCTTAAGCTTCTCGGGGGGAACGAGCACGTCGTCAAGATTGAACGAAAGGCCGCCCTTGAACGCCATGTAGTAACCTAAGTTCTTGATGTCATCGAGGAACTTGGCACTGCGTGGTACACCACAGTTGCGAATAACCTTGGTGATAATCTTCTTGAGCGACTTCTTAGAAATCACCTCGTTCACGTAACCGATTTCCTCGGGTACGCAGTTGTTGAAGATGATGCGGCCCACCGAGGTGTCCTTAACGATGTGACGAATGGGGTTGCCATCGGCATCCACGTCGTCGACCATCACCGAGATGATGGCGTTCATCGCCAGCTTACCCTCGTTGAAGGCGATAGTAGCCTCCTCTGGGCCATAGAATGTGAGACCCTCACCCTTGGCGCCTTCGCGCAACTTGGTGATGTAATAAAGTCCCAAAACCATATCCTGCGACGGAACTGTGATAGGCTCTCCGTTGGCAGGGTTGAGGATGTTGTGAGGCATGAGCATAAGCATCTGAGCCTCGACAATAGCCTCGTTGCCCAATGGCAAGTGCACAGCCATCTGGTCGCCATCGAAGTCGGCATTAAATGGAGTACATGCCAGTGGGTGTAGTTGAATTGCCTTACCCTCGATGAGTTTAGGCTGGAAGGCCTGAATACCGAGACGGTGCAGTGTTGGGGCACGGTTAAGGAGCACGGGATGACCCTTCATCACGTTCTCAAGGATGTCCCAAACCACGGGTTCCTTACGGTCGACAATCTTCTTAGCACTCTTAACAGTCTTAACGATACCGCGCTCAATGAGCTTGCGAATAACGAAAGGCTTATAGAGCTCGGCTGCCATATCCTTAGGAATACCGCACTCGCCCATCTTTAGCTCTGGACCTACAACGATAACAGAACGAGCCGAATAGTCGACGCGCTTACCAAGCAGGTTCTGACGGAAACGTCCCTGCTTTCCCTTAAGGCTATCGCTCAACGACTTGAGAGGGCGATTGGCATCACTCTTGACAGCACTCGACTTGCGAGAGTTGTCGAGCAGTGAGTCGACTGCCTCCTGAAGCATACGCTTCTCGTTGCGCAGAATCACCTCGGGAGCCTTAATCTCGATAAGGCGCTTGAGACGGTTATTGCGAATGATCACGCGACGATACAGGTCGTTGAGGTCGCTAGTTGCGAAACGACCACCATCGAGTGGCACGAGAGGGCGCAAATCGGGTGGAATCACGGGGATGACTTTCAAAATCATCCACTCGGGACGGTTCATGTTCTTGCTTGCGCGGAACATCTCCACCACCTGACGACGCTTGAGGGCGTCGGTCTTGCGCTGTTGCGAAGTCTCGTTGCTTGCACGGTCACGAAGTTCGTTAGATAGCTTATCGAGGTTGAGCTCGGCCAGAAGGTCATAGATAGCCTCGGCACCCATCTTGGCAACGAACTTATTAGGATCGTTGTCCTCAAGATTGCGGTTGCCCTCAGGAAGTTTCTCCTGAATAGCTAGATATTCCTCCTCGCTCAGCAGGTCATACTTGTGAAGGCGGTTCACTTGGTCACGATCCTTAGTGCTCTCGGCGATGCCGGGAACCACATTGAACGAGCCAGTCTGCTCATCAACAACCACATTACCTGGATTGATGACGATGTAACGCTCATAGTATATAACCGAGTCAAGTTTCTTGGTAGCCAGTCCCAGCAAGTAACCAATCTTGTTGGGCAAAGAGCGGAAATACCAGATGTGTGCTACAGGCACAACAAGCTGGATGTGACCGCTGCGCTCACGGCGCACCTTCTTCTCGGTGACCTCAACACCACACCTATCGCACACGATGTTGCGATAGCGAATGCGCTTGTACTTACCGCAATGGCACTCATAGTCCTTTACAGGACCAAAGATGCGCTCGCAGAAGAGACCGTCGCGCTCAGGCTTATAGGTACGGTAGTTGATAGTCTCGGGCTTGAGCACCTCTCCCTTAGAGTTACCCAGAATGTCGTCGGGTGACGCCAGTCCGATGGTAATCTTAGAGAAGTTACTTCTTGTCTTATTATCTTTCTTAAAAGCCATGATCTGTATTGTAATGAAAGGATAACGGTTATAACTATTAATCGAGTGTTACACTCAAGCACAATCCACGCAACTCATGCAGGAGCACGTTGAGAGATTCGGGAATGCCCGGAGTGGGCATGGGATCGCCCTTAACAATTGCCTCGTAGGCACGGCTACGTCCTGTAACGTCGTCACTCTTAATGGTAAGGATCTCTTGAAGTACATGGCTAGCGCCGAAGGCCTCAAGAGCCCAAACCTCCATCTCACCAAAACGCTGACCACCAAACTGTGCTTTACCACCAAGTGGCTGCTGAGTGATGAGGGAGTAGGGACCAATGCTACGTGCGTGCATCTTGTCTTCAACCATGTGGCCAAGTTTGAGCATGTAGGTCACACCCACAGTAGCCTGCTGGTCGAAGCGCTCGCCGGTGCCACCGTCGTAGAGCCAAGTCTTACCCACGCGAGGCAGGCCAGCCTTATCGGTCCACTCGTTAAGGTCGTCGAGCGATGCTCCATCAAAGATAGGAGTAGCAAACTTAACATCAAGTTCACGACCAGCCCATCCTAATACAGCCTCGAAAATCTGACCGAGGTTCATACGAGAAGGCACACCCAGTGGGTTGAGGACGATGTCGACGGGAGTACCATCGGCGAGGAAAGGCATATCCTCCTGACGCACAACGCGCGAAACGATACCCTTGTTACCGTGGCGTCCTGCCATCTTGTCGCCCACGCCAATCTTGCGCTTCTTGGCAACATAAACCTTAGCCATCTGCATAATGCCTGAAGGCAGCTCATCACCTATCGAGAGGTCGAACTTGCGACGACGCAGCTCGGCAGTGATGCCCTTGCTCTTGCGCAAGTAGTTCATGACGCACTGACGTATCATTTGATTGATGTGGTCATTGTTGGTCCAGCGGCTCAGGTTCACCGAGTCATACTCCATGTTCTTGAGCGCCTCCATAGTGAACTTAGCTCCCTTGGGGACAACCTCGGTGTCGAGGAAGTCCTTCACGCCTTGGGACTGCTTGCCATCGGTGAGCACGAGCAGTTTCTCTACAAGTTTGTCCTTGAGAGCATTAAGTTGTGCTCCATACTCATCGTCAAGCTTTTGAGCATCGGGGTCTCCACCCTTAGTCTTTCTCTTCTTAACGGCACGGGCAAAGAGCCTAGTGTTGATAATCACACCCTTGAGTGATGGATTAGCCTTGAGTGAAGCGTCTTTCACGTCGCCAGCCTTGTCACCAAAGATGGCACGCAATAGCTTCTCCTCAGGTGTTGGATCGCTCTCACCCTTAGGAGTAATCTTACCAATGAGGATGTCGCCAGGTTGAACATGCGCACCAATGCGAATGATACCACGCTCGTCGAGATCCTTAGTAGCGTCCTCGCTCACGTTGGGGATATCGCTGGTGAGCTCCTCCATGCCTCGCTTGGTTTCACGCACCTCGAGAGTGTACTCATCTACGTGAACCGAGGTGAGGATGTCCTCGCGAACCATGCGCTCGTTAAGCACAATAGCGTCCTCATAGTTGTAACCCTTCCATGGCATGTAAGCCACCTTTAGGTTGCGACCTAGAGCCAACTCACCGTCGCTGGTTGAATAACCCTCGGTGAGGATGTCACCCTTCTCAACACGCTGGCCGGCATTACATACTGGCCTTAGGTCGATAGTGGTACTCTGGTTAGTTTTGCGGAACTTGGGCAGACGATATTCCTTAACAGGCTCGTCGAAGTTAACAAACGCCTCATCCTCGGTCTGGTCGTAACGGATGCGAATCACATCGGCGTCAACATACTCAATTACACCAGCACCCTCGGCCTGGATTTGTGTGCGGCTGTCATAAGCCAGACGCGCCTCAATACCAGTACCCACGATTGGCGACTCGCTGCGCAGCAATGGCACGGCCTGACGCATCATGTTGGCACCCATTAGGGCACGGTTGGCGTCGTCATGCTCCAAGAAAGGAATCATAGCAGCTGCAATCGAAGCAATCTGCTGTGGCGACACGTCCATGAGCGAAATCTGGTCGGGCGACACTACTGGGAAGTCGGCATCCAGACGGGCCTTAACCCTAGTCTTCTGGAATGTTCCATCGTCGTTAAGTGGCGCATTACCTTGTGCAATGATACTGCTCTCCTCGCTCTCGGCGGTGAGATAAACAATCTCATCGTTATTAAGGTTCACCTTCGAGTTCTCAACCTTGCGGTAAGGAGTCTCGATGAAGCCCAGTTTGTTAATCTTAGCATAAATACACAGCGACGAGATAAGACCAATGTTGGGGCCTTCAGGGGTCTCGATAGGACACAGACGTCCGTAGTGAGTGTAGTGCACGTCACGAACCTCGAAACCGGCACGCTCACGCGACAATCCACCAGGACCTAGGGCACTCATACGGCGCTTGTGAGTAATCTCGGCAAGCGGGTTGGTCTGGTCCATGAACTGCGACAGAGCATTGGTACCGAAGAAGGTGTTGATTACCGACGAGATAGTCTTAGCATTAATCAAGTCGATGGGAGTGAACACCTCGTTGTCACGCACATTCATGCGCTCACGAATAGTGCGAGACATGCGTGCCAAGCCCACACCAAACTGGTTGTAAAGCTGCTCGCCCACGGTGCGTACGCGGCGGTTGCTCAAGTGGTCGATATCATCGACGTCGGTCTTACTATTAATAAGGCCAATGAGATATTTGATAATCTCGATGATGTCTTCCTTGGTGAGCACGCGAACCTCGTCGGGAGTGGTCAAGCCAAGCTTCTTGTTGATGCGGAAACGGCCCACGTCGCCCAAGTCGTAACGCTTCTCGCTGAAGAACAGGTTATTGATAACCTCGCGAGCGCTAGTGTCATCGGGTGGCTCGGCATTGCGCAACTGACGATAAACGTAGTTGATGGCCTCTTTCTCGCTGTTACATGTGTCTTTATTAAGAGTGTTGAAGATGATTTGATATTCACCTGTGTTGATGTCTTCCTTGTGCAGGAGAATAGTCTGGACTCCCGAGTCCAGAATCTCAGCAATGTTGTCCTCCTCGATGATGGTGTCGCGGTCGAGTACAACATCGTTGCGCTCGATAGTAACCACCTCGCCAGTATCCTCATCGACGAAGTCCTCGTTCCACGACTTGAGCACGCGAGCTGCGAGCTTGCGTCCTACTGCGTTCTTGAGGTTGGTCTTGTTGGCTTTAATCTCCTCGGCAAGACCAAAAATCTTGATGATGTCGTTATCGGTTTCAAGACCAATTGCACGCAACAAGGTAGTAACGGGCAATTTCTTCTTGCGGTCGATGTAGGCATACATCACATTGTTGATGTCGGTTGCAAACTCAATCCAGCTACCCCTAAATGGGATAATACGAGCCGAATAGAGCTTTGTTCCATTAGCATGCACACTCTGTCCGAAGAACACACCTGGTGAACGGTGCAACTGCGACACGATAACGCGCTCAGCACCATTGATGACAAATGTGCCCTTATCGGTCATGTAAGGAATCGCACCGAGGTACACGTCTTGTACTACAGTAGCGAAGTCCTCATGATCGGGATCGGAACATGAGAGCATGAGTTTTGCCTTGAGTGGGACACTATAGGTCAGGCCACGGTCAAGACATTCCTCTACGGTGTAGCGTGGAGGGTCGATGAAGTAGTCAAGGAATTCAAGTTTAAAGTTGTTGCGAGTGTCCTCGATAGGGAAGTTCTCGCTGAACACTTTATAGAGTCCCTCGTTTTTTCTTTTCTCTGTGGGAGTATCTAATTGCAGAAAATCTCTGAAAGATTGTAATTGCACGTCAAGAAAATCGGGATAAGGATAAGGATTCTTGACGCGTGCAAAATTTACGCGATTGGTTTTGGAAACTGACATTGAAAAATAAAATTAAGGTGAACTCAAAATAAAAAAAGACACAAAAAGGTTAAGAATCGACAATCTCTTGGGATTCTTAACCTATATACCTGATTAACAGGTAGTATTATTTAAGTTCAACTTCAGCTCGCCTCAGCCTTGGCAAGACCCTCTTTAACGGTACCAGGAGCGTTGTCAACAAGCGCCTTAGCCTCCTTCAGGCCAAGACCGGTGAGCTCCTTAACGAGTTTGATAACTTTAAGTTTGTTAGCTCCAGCGGCCTTAAGCACTACGTCGAAAGAAGACTTCTCCTCCTCGGCAGCGGCACCACCAGCGGCAGGACCAGCAGCAACTGCAACAGCAGCAGCAGCGGGTTCGATACCATACTCATCCTTAAGGATCTGAGCGAGCTCGTTTACTTCCTTAACTGAAAGATTAACTAATTGTTCTGCAAAAGCTTTTAAATCTGCCATTTTTGTATGATTTAATTGATTTGTTATTAATTCTTAGCAGGCGATTGCAGCAATGCCACAACGTCGGCGATAAGCTCGTTCTTGCTCTTGATGGTTGCCAGTGCATCGAGTTGATCGGCGCCCACATAGGCGGTCTCCTCAACAAAAGCAGCCTTCAGTGCAGGGAGTGTCTCTTTCTTCTGACGGAAACTCTTGATAAGTTTAGCGGGAGCATTACCTGTGTTGCTAAGCATCAAGGTAGTGGGACCAGCGAGTGAGCCATAAAGGCCACTATAGTCAACATCTGATTGCTCCATCGCCTTCTTTAACAATGTGTTCTTAACAACCATCATCTTCACGTCGTTCTTGAAGGCTGCACGACGCAGCTCAACAGTCTTCTCGGCGTTAAGAGCGGTGGTTTCAGTCAAGTACACGCAGCTATAGTCGGCAAGTATATTCTTTATTGCCTCAATCTGTTTTGCTTTATCTTCCTTTCTCATTTTCTTTTCCGTTTTTTAAATTAAGCATCAATCGACTTAACATCAATCTTGATACCTGGACTCATAGTACTTGAAAGATAAATGCTCTTCAGATAGGTACCCTTCGCGGTGTTGGGTTTGAGCTTGATAAGAGTGTTGATAAACGCCTGAGCGTTCTCCTTGATCTGCTCGGGAGTGAACGACATTCTACCAATAGAAGTGTGCACAATACCCTTCTTGTCAACCTTGAAGTCAATCTTACCTTGCTTAACCTCCTTAACGGCCTTAGCCACGTCGGGGGTTACAGTTCCACTCTTAGGGTTAGGCATCAAGCCACGAGGACCCAGGATGCGTCCCAAAGGACCAAGCTTGCCCATGCATTGTGGCTGAGTGATGATAACATCAACGTCGGTCCAGCCACCTTTAATCTTGTCGATATATTCGTCAAGACCTACATAGTCGGCACCAGCCTCTTTGGCAGCAGCCTCAGCATCGGCAGTACACATAACGAGCACTCTGACGGTCTTTCCAGTGCCATTGGGCAGTGAAACGACGCCGCGCACGTTCTGATCGGCCTTGCGGGGGTCAACACCAAGACGTACATCGATATCAGCCGAGGCATTAAACTTTGTGTAGGTAATCTCCTTCAACAAAGTAGCGGCCTCTAAAAGGGTGTAACTCTTCCCGGCTTCAATCTTCTCTTTTGCTAACTTGTGATTTTTTGTAAGTTTACTCATAGTTCAATTGAAGTTTTAAACGTTTTCAGGGAATTCGCCCTTTACAGTGATACCCATACTTCTTGCTGTACCAGCCACCATCCTCATAGCCGAAGCCAGAGTAAAACAGTTCAAATCAGGCATCTTGTCCTCAGCAATTGCTTTAATTTGGTCCCAAGTCACACTAGCCACCTTCTTGCGGTTAGGCTCACCCGAACCACCCTTAATCTTGGCGGCGTCGAGCAGCTGCACAGCAGCAGGCGAAGTCTTGACGATGAAGTCAAAGCTCTTGTCGGCATAGTAAGTGATTACAACAGGCAACACCTTGCCGGCGCTGGCCTGAGTGCGGGCATTGAATTGCTTGCAAAACTCCATGATGTTGATACCCTTAGCACCAAGTGCAGGTCCTACTGGGGGTGAAGGATTGGCTGCTCCACCTTTAATCTGTAATTTGATCTGTCCAGCAATTTCTTTAGCCATTGTTCTTAAAAATCTAAAATGTTTATATAATTGATAAACAAGTTGCGATACGTGCCCTCTCACGTAACATTAAGAGGCTCACTCTCGCGTTACCTGCGAATTGTCCAACTCGAGCGGAGTCTTGCGACCAAACACCTTGACCATAACCTTGAGCTTGCGTTTCTCGCGGTTAACCTCCTCGATTTCACCAGTGAAACCATTGAAAGGTCCGTCGTTAACCTTAACGGTCTCGCCCACGATGTAGTCGTTGGGCGACGCGTCGTCGCTGAGCTGCTCGCCCTCGGCCGCATTGAGCATTCGTGCGATATCACTCTCACGAATGGGCTCAGGCTTGCGGTCGGCGTCGCGGCTTCGCACGAAGTCGATAACGTTGGTTGTGTTGCGCAAATAGTCCTCAACATCGCCACGCAAGATGCACTGAACAAACACGTAGCCCGAGAACAAGTTACGATCCTTAAGAACCTTCTTGCCGCCACGGGTAGTGTAAACTTTCTCGGTAGGCACCATCACCTGCGCAACATATTTGCCCAGATCGGTGTTCTTGCAGGCAGCGTCAAGCATTTCCTTGACCTTTGCCTCTTTGCCCGAGATGGCACGCAGAACGTACCACTGAAGTTTTTTGTTTTCAGCCATTGATCTTTACTAATTAGCTTTGTTGATTACTCTTTTATTCACACTCTGCAAGTGAACTTTTGCATCAAAGTGTCGTGAAAATCTCACCAACAACCGTCTACCTTATTATTAGATAGCCAAGCCGTAGATGATTTCCATCACGTTGTTGATAATCCAGTCAATAACCCAAATCAGTAGAGCGGCAATGATGGAAGCAACCATAACCACGATTGTGCTGTTGACCAGTTCACTCCTAGTTGGCCAAGAAACCTTATGAACGAGCTCGTTATAAGATTCCTCGATGTCCGTAAGTAACTTGTATTTCTTCATTGTTTATTTGAGATAATTAGCACGGGAAGTAAGACTCGAACTCACGACCTACGGTTTTGGAGACCGTCGTTCTACCAACTGAACTATTCCCGTGTAAAAGACAGCCGGCTCCCGCGCTTATGGCGTGCTGCCTTCACAGCAGCCGGCTGTCATTGTTTTGTTATGTCACTTCATCTACACTGCTCGATGAGCAGATGTCATGAAGCATGACCGTGATGATTAATCGTCGATAATCTTGGTGATTTGACCAGAACCAACGGTGCGGCCCCCCTCGCGGATAGCGAAGCGAAGACCTTCGCTGCAAGCTACTGGAGTGATGAGCTTAACGTTGATCTCAACGTGGTCACCAGGCATTACCATCTCTACACCCTCGGGCAAGGTGATCTCGCCAGTCACGTCAAGTGTACGGATGTAGAACTGTGGACGATACTTGTTGTGGAATGGAGTGTGACGGCCACCCTCTTCCTTCTTCAGTACGTAAACCGAAGCAGTGAAGTGATCGTGGGGCTTTACAAGTCCTGGATGGCAGATTACCATACCGCGCTTGATCTCCTTGTAGTCGATACCACGGAGCAACAGACCTACGTTGTCGCCAGCCTCACCCTGATCGAGCAGCTTGCGGAACATCTCAACACCGGTAACAACCGACTTGAGGTCTGCACCAAGACCCATGATTTGAACAGCGTCACCAACCTTGATGATACCAGTCTCGATACGACCAGTTGCAACAGTACCACGGCCAGTGATAGAGAATACGTCCTCGATAGGCATCAAGAATGGTTTGTCAATGTCGCGTGGAGGCAGTGGAATCCACTCGTCAACAGCCTTCATAAGTTCAAGAACTGTCGCCTCCCACTTGGGCTCACCATTCAAGGCACCAAGAGCCGAACCCTTGATAACTGGAGTGTTGTCGCCATCATACTCATACTCGCTCAGGAGGTCACGTACGTCCATCTCAACGAGCTCGATCATCTCCTCATCAACATCGGGAGAGTCGCACTTGTTCAAGAAGATAACCAGACGTGGAACGTTTACCTGACGGGCGAGAAGGATGTGCTCGCGAGTCTGAGGCATAACACCGTCGGTAGCAGCGATAACTACAATAGCACCGTCCATCTGAGCAGCACCAGTAACCATGTTCTTTACATAGTCGGCGTGTCCAGGGCAGTCAACGTGTGCATAGTGACGATTCTCAGTTTCATACTCAACGTGAGCAGTGTTGATAGTGATACCACGCTCTTTCTCCTCAGGAGCATTGTCGATAGAATCAAATGAGCGAACCTCCTGCTGTGAAAAACCCTGCTTAGAAAGCACGAGGGTAATAGCAGCGGTCAAAGTAGTTTTACCGTGGTCAACGTGACCAATAGTACCGATGTTAACATGCGGTTTCGTTCTTACGAATTTCTCTTTTGCCATAACTTTTCTTGCCCTTATTCAACGCACCGCGACTAGAGAAGCGAAGCTTGTGTGTATTTACTAGAGCCGATGGCGGGAATTGAACCCGCGACCTCATCCTTACCAAGGATGCGCTCTACCCCTGAGCTACATTGGCGTTCCCTTAATCTTTTAGAGCGGAAGACGGGGCTCAAACCCGCGGCCCTCAGCTTGGAAGGCTGATGCTCTATCAACTGAGCTACTTCCGCAACATTGTTGAGTGGGAAGAGGTGGACTCGAACCACCGAACCCGAAGGAGCGGATTTACAGTCCGCCGCAATTGCCACTATGCGATCTTCCCATCAAAGAGTATCAAAGATCTCTTTTGAGCCTCTTGTCGGATTCGAACCAACGACCCCGAGATTACAAATCACGTGCTCTGGCCAACTGAGCTAAAGAGGCATCATTCGACTTAAAAACCCCACGTGGGGGTTCAAAAGCGCTTGCAAAGTTAGACATTATTTTTAAACTGGCAAAACTTTCCTGAAACTTTTTTCAAAAAAAATCTATTTTCAAGCCCTCATTGTTACCACATATCACATCATATCATTCTATGTAACAATTAATTATACCAAAGTTTTGCCAGTTTCAAAAAAACCTCATCGATGCGAGCCAAGTCATCACCCATGCTCACCACTGAGCCTTACACCTTATTATATAATATAAGAAGCCTCTACATGAAAGCACAGAAGACAAGACTCGAGAGTGCGTCGTTTTCACTTTTTAATCTCAAACGACTTCAACCCCTGATCCTCTTTCTTGATGATTACTGGCATACCCACACGAGCGAACTGCTCCTTGAGAGTGACGATGTCGACATCGCGCATGCGAATGCAACCTTCACTGTCGCGGCCAGGAACTGTATTCTCGTTGCCGGTGCTGCCGTGAATGCCGATGCCTTTGTGGCCAGTCTTCAGTCGAAGGAACCAGTCGCCGTAGGCAAGGATTGCACCGCGGCCATCGCCAAAGTCGTGGGTCCAGTCGCTGGCAGGCTGTATCTGTTCAATGGTGAATGGATCACCTGGTTCGCTCTCGGGAGTGCGCATGTCGCCCTCTTTCTCCTTAGGTCCCTTATTGCGGCTCAGGCACACTGGGAACTGCGCCACAGGCACGGTATCGCCCTGAATTGGAGCATAAACAGTGAGTCGCAGGTCTTTTTTCGAGATAACTATAAAAGTATTGCCTTTATCGTAGGCACCAGTATAGATGTCCTTATATTGCTCAACGGCAGTCTTCGTGCTGTCGGTGCCCGATGCGCCATCCTCGGCTTTGTTACCACCGCAGCCAGTCATGGCCATTATCACACAAGCACACGCCAAGCCATAAAATACCTTTCTCATTTCAGTAGGTGTTAAAAGTTTATCGCAGATAAGAGTAGTCCTTGCTGATGTAAAGGACATTGCCGTTATATCTCACCTTGTACCAGTTGCCAGTCTGCCCCAGATAGGTCAGGCGAGCGCCACGAGCAGGATAGATAGGAGTGCCATAACCATTGGTGTAGACAGCAGCATTGAGCGACGGTCCCCAACGCAAGCGCACATGAACACCGTTAACAACAACCACAGAGCCACCTGAATAGCCACTAGTGTAACCACTATTAGGGTAAACAAGCCTTGAGAACTGCTTTGAGATGTACACGCTCTTGCCATCAAAAAGCACTCGGTAGAAGCCACCTGCATCACCCAGATAGGTGAGACTTTGACCCTTATTAATCCACACGGGGTTACCTGTAGAATTCCAAACGAGCATTGGATAACTAGTGGATGGCCCTGTGCGCAGACGCACATGGTTGCCTGTCGACACCACATATTGTGCAGCAGCAGTCAATGACGCCACAAACATCAATGCGAGAAACATCACTCGCAACAATTTCTTATTATTCATAATTAAAAAATTTCAGGTTTATACTATTCTTTATAATTAATCTACATAATTAATCTACTGGACCAGCGCTGGTTGCTCCACCCTCGGCGCACTTAGCATTAGACTTAATGGGAACTGCCTTCTTGTGAACTGCAGGTTCCCATTCCCATGGACCTTCATCCTCGTCCTTGATGTTGACTGGCATCTTCACATAGGCGAATTTTTCCTTCAATGTAATGATGTCCTGATCACGCAGGCGTATGCAGCCCTCGCTGGCACGGCCTGGAACGCTGTCCTCGTTATTGGTGCTGCCATGAATGCCAATTCCAGAGTGGCCGGGAGTGACAAGGCGCAAGAACCAATGCCCATAGGCCTTGATGTTGCCACGGCCATCCTTGAAGTCATGACGCCAAGTAGAAGCATCCTGTATCATAGAGATGTAGAATGGTTTTCCCTTGGGCGACGAGGGAGTCTTCATGTCACCCTTGCGCTGCTTCTGACCCTTGTTCTTGCTCAGGCACACAGGGAACTTTGCCATGAGCACAGTTTCTCCCGCAGCTGTCTTGCCATAGACATAAAGGCGCTGCTCCTTCTTGGATATTACAATAAATGTGTTCTTTTTCTCAATATTTCCAGGAACCTGATAAAGCACAGCCTTATCCTGTTTAGTAGTGGCGAGACCAGCCTCCACCATTTGTGCATTAGCGCCAATCACAAGGCAACCAAGCAATAAAAAAGCTAGTATTTTCTTCATTGTTTTATAATGTTTTGATTTTTCTTTTGTGTTCACAAAGATACTGATTTCTTGCGTATTCACACAAAAAAACTCAAAAAAACTAGAGAATAGATGTAGTTTTTGTACCTTTACTGCGTCTAACGGATGTAACAGAAAAATAAAAAATGGAAAAAACAGAGGCAAATTTCAAGAAAATCTTGCACGACCATAAGAGCACAATCTACTCAGTGTGCTACATGTTCTCACAAGAGCATGATGAGGTTGAGGACCTGTTCCAGGAAACTCTCATCAACTTGTGGAATGGACTTGAAGGATTTGAGCAGCGAAGCGGCATTGGCACGTGGGTATGGCGCATCGCACTCAACACCTGCATCACCAGCGACCGCAAGAAGAAAAAACGTGTCGACACTGTGCCACTGTCATTTGACCGTGACTTCCTCGACGATAATAATGTCGAGAACCGTCAAACCAAACTTCTGCACCAGCGCATCAGTCGACTGCAACCTTTCGACCGCGCCATTGTGCTGCTGTGGCTCGAGAACATGAGCTATGACGACATTGCTGCCATAGTGGGAATTACCACCAAGGCCGTGGGCGTGAGACTGGTGCGCATACGCGAACAACTAAAACAAATGAACGATAACACTTCTAATAATTGATGAATATTATGGAAACAAACAACAATAGTAACTTTAATGAGCTCGAGCAACTGCGCGAACAGATGACGGTTTTCAAGAACCGACTCAACAAGCAGCAAATCATCAATG
Source organism: uncultured Bacteroidales bacterium (assembly GCA_902762385.1). Lineage (GTDB taxonomy): Bacteria > Bacteroidota > Bacteroidia > Bacteroidales > Muribaculaceae > Sodaliphilus. The sequence goes on from CACWNQ010000010.1 coordinate 85,993, forward strand.
AGCAACTGTTGCGAAACACCATGCGTGGCAAACTCTCATGGATTAATAATGTCATCTGGTTCGAAATCATCATTGTTCCCATCATGCTCATCATCATGGCTAGTTTTCATGCCAGCGAGGGCCTATCGTGGTGGCTCTTTGCATTCCTGGCAATTGGATTGATAGCCGACGTCGTTGGCGACGTCATCATCAACCGCATTCCTAAGAGTGAATTGCTAAGCAATGACCTGGTAGCCACAAGCCAACGCCTTATAAAGATGAAAAAGCAACGCACCTCGTGGTTCATTGCCGGCATGATATTCATGAGCATATGGCTAGTGTGGTTCATCATAGAGATAGTGATGAAACTTGACTACGGATGCACCCTACCACACCACAATATAGTTGTAACTATCATGGTGATTTCAATAGCGGTTGGAGCTCTCATCGGCGGCTTTATTGCCTGGCTCATCTTCCGCAAGATGCAAAAGACCAATAACCAAATCATTGAGCAAATCAACCAAGTGACTCAAGAGGTTTAAGGCCAAACCATGAAAAAAGCGTTAACAATAATATTATCGCTTGCAGTGGGAGCTGCGCTCGGACTTTTGATAGGTTCGTTGGGGCGCAGCTCTGCCAGCAATGATGCTAGCGCAATGAGCATCATCATTGAGACTGCTGGTGGACTTGTTGCATTACTGATTGCAGCCTATCTCCAGATAGTCTTGCATGAGGCAGGACATCTAGTGTGTGGATTGGCCTCAGGCTACCGATTTGTGTCGTTTCGCATCATGTCGCTCACTCTCATCAAGGATGGAAATGGCAAACTACGGTTCAAGCGATTCAAGCTAGCAGGCACCGGCGGACAATGCCTTATGGCACCACCAGCCAACGTTGCTCCCAACGACATGCCTACCGCCCTATTTAATGCCGGTGGGGCACTTTCCAACCTGCTGTGGGCAACCCTAGCACTGCTTGCATTACTATACTGCAGCAACATGAGCTCTTTCTTCAAGTATTTCCTTGCATCGACCATGGTGGTGGGTTATGCATTTGCCCTGCTTAACGGCATTCCCTTGAAAATGGGTGGCATTTCCAACGATGGGCATAACCTGCTGTATCTCAAGCGTAACGAGCAATCGGTAAAGGGATTTTACACTCAGCTACTTGTTAACGAGAAATTACAAAACAGCACCAGATTATCGAGCATGCCTGAGGAACTTTTTGACCTAGGTGGTGATATTGACTACAGCGACCCCATGCAGGCCAACGTGGAAATCTTGCGACTACAACGAATGATTGATAAGGGCGAGTTTATTGCGGTGCACAACCTACTTAAGGAGCTTAACTTCTCACATGGGCAAGAAATGCTGCAACTCTACAGGCTTGAAATGCAGAGCGATATGCTCTTCACAAGCCTTGTCACAGGCGACTTTGAGATGGCAAAATCATTATCGAGAAACAAACTACTCATGAGCTACATTACCAAGCATGCTCAAGTGATGACATCGAAGCAGCGTGTGCTCATGGCTAAAGCACTGATTCTTGACGGCAATCGCAATGAAGCTCAAACCATTTATGACAAAGTGGTTTCAAAGCGCCACGGCTATCTGATGCAAGGTGAGGTTGAGAGCGACATCGAGTTGATGAAGCAGCTGCTTGACCAAGAAAACATTGACCAAAATCAAGCAAAAACCACAAATTAACAATTAATAATAAAGTAAATAACTGAATATTATCAATTAATAACTACTTTTGTAGGTTTAAATGCCGAATAAATATTAAAAAACACATTATAAACAACTTTTTATAAACCATTTCAAAACTATGAAATTGAGAAAAATCTTTGTAGTAGCCATGATGCTTGTAGCACTTGGCTCTATGGCGCAATCAATGCCCATCGAGAACGACCCATCGGTGCGCACTGGCAAATTGGCCAACGGACTGACTTACTACATCAAGCAGAACAACTGGCCCGAGCACCGTGTGAACTTCTACATCGCTCAGAATGTGGGTTCATTGCAAGAGGAGGAGAGCCAGCGTGGTCTTGCTCACTTCCTGGAGCATATGGCCTTCAACGGCACTGAGCACTATCCTGGCAACGGTGTTATCGACTACACCCGCTCACTTGGCGTGGAGTTTGGTCGTGACCTTAATGCCTACACCAGTGTAGACCAGACAGTTTATAACATCAACGACGTGCCTAGCACTCGCGTGAGCGCTATCGACTCTTGCTTGCTCATCTTGAAGGACTGGTCAAATGGCCTTCTTCTCGAGGGTGATGAGATTGACAAGGAGCGTGGTGTCATTCACGAGGAGTGGCGTGTTCGCTCTAGCGCAAGCCAGCGCATGTTTGAGCGCAACCTTGAGACCCTCTATCCCAACTCTAAATATGGTCTGCGCATGCCTATCGGTTTGATGAGCGTTATCGACAACTTCAAGTATGATGAGATTCGCAACTACTACCACAAGTGGTATCGTCCCGACAACCAGGCTATCGTAGTGGTTGGTGACATCGATGTTGACCGCACCGAGGCTAAGATTAAGGAGTTGTTCAGCTCTATCCCAGCACCTGCTGCCGATGCAGCTAAGGTGGTTGACGTGGAAGTTCCCGACAACGAACAGCCCATCTTCGTAATCGACAAAGATAAGGAGCAGCAATACAACCTTATCCAGATTATGTACAAGACCGATCCATTGCCAAATGAGATTAAGGGCGACATGACCTACCTGATCATGAAGTATGTAATTGACATGTCTTGTGACATGCTTAACAAGCGCCTCGAAGAGAAAGCTCTCGAGCCCGACTGTCCTTACATTCAGGCTGGCGCAATGTATGGCAACTACATCTTCGCTAAGACCAAAGATGCTTTCACACTGATGGTACTTCCCAAAGAAGGCAAATCGGCCGAGGCTATTAAAGTTGTTACCGAGGAGGCTCTCCGCGCTGCACAGCATGGCTTCACTGCAACTGAGTTTGTTCGCGTGAAAGACGAATATCTCAGCGGCCTCGAGAAACAATACAACAACCGCAACCAAATCAACAATGATCGCTTTGGTCGTGAGTACTGCGCTCACTATCTCAACAATGAGCCTTATCCCTCAATTGAGTGGGGATATCAGATGATGAACATGATTGCGCCCAACATTCCAGTTGATGCAATCAACCAGACCTTCGCCCAGATGATGCCTACCGACGACAAGAACTTGGTTGTCTTGAACTTCAACCCCGACAAGGAAGGTGTGACCCTTATCACTGCCGAGGAAATCAAGAAGTCGATTGACGAAGCACAGGCTGCCAAGCTTGAGGCCTATGTTGACAATGTTAAGGATGAGCCACTCATCACCGAGATGCCCACTCCTGGCAAGATTATCAGCGAGACTGAGAACACCACTTTGGGCTTCAAAGAGCTCACTCTGAGCAACGGTGCTAAGGTTATCCTTAAGACCACCGACTTCAAGGACGACGAGATTCGTTACTTCGCCGAGTCGAAGGGTGGTAATTCGCTCTATGGTCCAAAGGATTGGGCTAACTGCCAGATGTTTGACATTTTCACTCAGACTTGTGGTCTTGGCAACTTCACTAACAATGAACTTGAGAAGGCTCTCGCTGGCAAGAACGCCAACGTTGACATCTCTCTTTCTGAAAACTACGAGCGCCTCAATGGTAATTCAACCAAGAAGGACCTTGAGACCCTGTTCCAACTCAATTACCTCTATTTCACCGCCCTCACCAAGGACGAGAAGGCCGCTGGAACTATCATGTCGTTCCTTGAGACTCAACTCAAGAACAAGAGCAGCATGCCCGAGGCAGCTTTGAGCGACAGTATCAAAACAACAAGTTACAACCATGACTGGCGCCAGATGCCTTTCAACGTTGAGAACCTTAAGGACGTAAACCTCGACCGCATAGTTGAGATTGCCAAGGAGCGTACTGCTAACGCTGCCGACTTCACATTCTACTTCGTGGGTAGCTTCGACGAGGCAACTATCAAGCCTCTCATCGAGCAATACATCGCTTCGCTGCCATCACAACCAGGCGTGAAGGAGAACTTCAAGGAAGGCGCTAAACTTGTGACAGGTGACGTCAAGAACGAGTTCTCACGTGCTATGGAGACTCCTCAGTCCACTTCATTTGTGATGTGGCACAGCTACGACGCTCCTTACACTATGGAGAACGACATCAAGGCCGACATCGCTGGTCAAGTGCTTGATGTAATCCTTCTCAAGAAGGTTCGTGAGGATGAGGGCGCTGCCTACTCACCTCATGGAAGTGCCGGAATGACTATCAAGGGCGACAAGCCTTTCATTCAGGCTCTCACCTATGTGAACATGAAGCCCGAGAAGAAAGACCTCGTTGTCAAGATTATGCGTGAATCGCTCAGCGACATCGCCAATGGTCAAATCGAGGCCGACGCTCTCCAGAAGATCAAAGAGAAAATGATCAAGGACTATGACACCAACACTAAGAGCAACGGCCACTGGATCAACGTGCTCAACATGTATAACTCGTTCAACGTCGACACTCAGAATGGCTACAAAGAGGCTGTTAACAAGGTTACTGCTGCCGACGTTAGCAAGTTTGTCAAAGAGACCCTCGTTAAGACTGGTAACTGCATCGAGGTAACAATGAACCCAACAGATGATGCCGCTGCAGCCACTGCTAAAGAAGCACCTGCTAATGCTAAAGAAGCTAAGCCCGCTGCTGCTAAAAAGGCAACTGCCAAGAAGGCTGCCAAAAAGGTTGCTAAGAAGACAAGCAAACGCAAATAATAATCGGTTCTAAGCATTCAACTTTTTGAACCTCAACAATAGAGATTGCGCTCTGAGAAATCGGGGCGCAATCTTTTTTTGTGCTCAAAAACTTGTAAATCTTCAAACATTTTGTATTATTTTTGCGCCGTTAATCAATTCTTATTAATCTTTTAAATTTTTAATGCATATGAAAAAGATTACTCTTTTACTTATTGCTGGATTTGTGGCAATAATTGCCCAAGCCGGAGTCATCAACCAAGACATGGCCGCCAAATTGCAAAATACAAAAGCCAATGTCACAGTGAAAGCCGAAGGCGACATCGTTACGCCTCCTGCCGATGCCGAGCTAATGCTCTACAACTTCCAGGGACACGACACCTATGTTGACAAAGACAAGACATTTGAGGTGTTTGTTGTTATCGATAACAACGATGTTTATGTCAAGGGTCTGAGTGAATACTTGACCGACGGTTGGGTAAAAGGCACTATTGCCGACGGAGTTGCAACATTCCCAGCAGCCTATATGGGAATATTTGAATTCTGGGGCGACGCTTACGAGCTCAACTTTGATGGCGCTGTCTTTACTGTGAACGATGATGCCAGTGTTCTCACTGCGCCCGATGGTTACACCACATCGGTCGAGGGAGAGGTTCTCGATGAGTTTATCAACGTGACCCTAACCAAGGCTGTAGCCGAAATCGCCACTCCAGCCACTCCCACAATCACCGAATTTACCGAGGATGACTATGGTCACTATGTAAAGATGACCATCCCTGCCAAGGACATTGACGGCAACGACATCTTTGCCGCACTGCTCAGTTACCAGCTTCTAATTGACCGCAATGGCGAGCAGAGTGTGTATGAGTTCACCACCGACAACTATGAATTCATTGAGGAGAACATGACCGTGGTTCCTTACAACTTCACCGACTATTACGACATTGACGTAGCCGGCAAGCAAGTTTACATCTATGGCGACATTGATGAGTGGAACGCCATTGGTGTGAAGAGCATCTACACTGTGGGCGACAAGTCTCGCGAGACTCGTGAGAGCGAAATCTTCTGGTATCCACTCAAGCCAACAGCAATCAGCGAAGTCAGCACCAACAATGTGGTTGAAACCAACTACTACGACATGCAAGGCCGCAAGGTTGACGCTAGCGCCACTGGCCTGCTCATCAAGCAGATGCGCATGCAAGACGGCACAACTAAGGCTATTAAAGTGATACGTTAACAATCATGATCCATAACGCAAGATAGCGCCCTATCACTAGGACGCTATCTTTTTATATAGTTTTGAAGCTTAACCATTAACTGCTACTTTGCGAGCGACTTTCACAAGCTTATCGTTAGGTGTTTTATTGCAGTTTAATGTGTTGTGTTTATCTATAAGTTTGTGACTAGCCGCTTGCACAGCCGACTCAGCGACTCGGGAGTGATGCCCAAGTAGCTGGCTATAGCGCGATTGGTGAGTCGGTTGTGTATGTCGGGAAATCGACTCGACAATGCCAAGTAGCGCTCCTCGGGAGTGTGGCAGCAACTGTCGATTGCCTCAAGCATTGCCTTGTAGGCAACTGCCTCGCCTAGTTTCATTCTCAAGTCTATCCCCATCAATTTATCAACCTGATGAATGGGCAATTGATATATTATTGAACTCTCGAGCGCCACAATGTCGACAGGACTAGGAGCGTCGTTGCGCATCGCGCTGTAGCTTGCCACCAGGTCGCCGGTGAAGGCGAAAGAGACGATGCGCTCATGGCCTCGAGTAGTGAATCGGGAGTACTTTATTGAGCCACTAGTGAGCAGTCCTACCCTACTGTCCTTCTCACCCACGTGACACAGGTAGTCGCCCTTAACAAGTTCAACCTTCTTACCCTTGCTCAGCAATAGGTCCTTAGCGGCTATATAAAAGTCTTTACTGGTAAAATCTAGGTATGTCATACTCTTTTTCTTGCAAAATTATATATAGCAGCATTAATTGGCGTTGACATCAATCAACATCAGGTTAATCAACGATTAGAAATTGATTGCCATCAATGTCGAGTAGCCATAATGCCGTCTCAACCATTAGACGCAAAAAACCTCGTTTTTGTTGCAAAAAAATGCAACTAACATCTAAAAACTTGATTCAAATCAATACCACTAAAAGAAAACACCCCAGCCAATGGCAATAATAGCACTTGACTGGGGTGAATAATATTGTGAGAACTGAATATAGATATCATTGCTTGTACTTGCCCTTGAGCCAGTTGATAGCCTCATCTAGAAGGCCGTTGACAAAGGTGTCGCTGCAGCACTTCTGGCACTCTTTCAGGCTCTTAACGCACAATTTCTTTTCGCTTTGGTTTATCACGCCGTCGGCACGCTTGCACATCGTCAGGAGCTCGGTGGCATAGGCGGCGCCCTTGCTTGGCGACTGCTTCACTTTTTCCTTGAACTTGTTGCAGTACATTGCGAATGTGGTTAGCCAAGTCGCATCATCATCATTTACTACATCGTTTGCTTGAGAGAGAACCTTCAAGGCCATGCCATTGCCCAGGCGCTGGCCCAGCATTTCAAGTTGTGGCGAAACTCCCTCTAGCACTTTCAAACCATTTAAATCAATGAGGCTATCAACTTTGAGAGAAAACCCATTTTTGTAGTTGCCCTTTAATATCGATGTGCCTTTCGACTGATATTCATCGGGTTTCTTTCCATAGATCTTATAAAGCTTTCCCGTGTAGAAGTTATCATCATCCTGCCTCCACTCTATGGCATAGCTCGTGCGATAATCACTCAGCTGCTTGTCTTTAAAGCACACAACCATGAAGTCCATGTCGTTGTCGGCACCAATGAGTTCAAAGTCGTTCTTGCCTGTTCCGTAAGCTATCGCGTAGGTCACCCCCTTGCTGCCGGCTTTGCCCGCAGCGCTGTGATAGGCATTCTCGCTATCTTGCGTCATAGCACGGGTTAATTCTTTAATGAGAGCAGCCTTATTGCTTGGCAGCCTAAATTGTTTTACGATGCACTCTCCTATTACATCTCCCGAACTTGTGTCGTGGTAATTGATGTTTTTATTTTTACTCATGGTCGTGTAATCCTTGTCGAGGGCCCTAGAGAACTTGTTATAGGCATCGGCCACATGTTCTTGTGCAGCACACCCAAAGATGGCAAGTATTGCCATTGCTGCCGCCATTGCGATTGTAATAAATAGATTTTTCATATTGCTGGAGTTTTCGTTATTTAAATACTACTTGAATGAATTGTGGATTCTCGTTGGCGATTGCCTGTTGCGCCTGATAGGCTTGAGCACGCCCTACATATTGCTCCTCAAGAATCTCCTGCCGCTCTTGCTCAATCATGAACTTGTCGGCCAAGAGTTCTTGCTGTGCTTGTTCAATCTCGCCTTGCTCACGCTCCATCTCCACGGGATCTAAGTGAGCTTTGGGTGATGTGATGCTCCTTGGTTTTTGTTTTTCTTGAGCTTTGGTTGGTTTGGCAGGTAACTTGTCAGTTATCGTTTTTTCGACCTTAGCGATAATTGGCTTAGGAGGAGCAATTACTTGGGGGGTGAAATTATTAACTGTATCAACATCGGCAACAACAACAGGTTGAGTTGCAGTAGGAGCCTTTATCTCAGGACTGCGCATCAGGTTTGGAACCACCATTAATATTATTGCTGCTACAGCGGCAGCGGCAATAATGGCCCACACTGGGTGAGCGATGTTCCGCCTTGACTCCGCTGCTATTGGCATCCCGTCATCAAAGTAAGCCATCATTTCCTTGTAGGGTTCCCAGCCCTTAGGAATGTCGTGAGATAAGGCAAAAAACTGCCTTAGCTCACGCTCCTGCTCAAGTGTAGTCTTGCCTTGCATGAACAAGTTGAGCAATGATTCTATGTGTTTCTCGTCATTATTCATCGTTGGTTTATATAATTTTCACGCTCGGCAATGTTCATGTAAACATGACGCTACCCTCGCTAAATCAAAAATTTCGCTTCTTAATCTCATCTAGTAATTTAAATCGGGCTCTTGACAAGAGACTCCGTGCCGTACTGTTCTCAATGCCTAATCGGCAGGCAATTTCATCATAACTCAGGCATTCAACCTGGCGCATGTGTAGCACTGCGTACTGAGTGCTTGGCAACCGCTGCATAGCTGAGTTGAGCCATGCAACCTCTTGTGATGAGATGAGAGAATCGTCGGGTGTAATAAGCTGCGATTTTAACTGCTTCGGGTTTACCGACATAATGGGCACATTGTTGTTGTCGTTGCGATGCAGCGAGGCAAGATTATGACGTGCCATCACCACTACAAGAGCTTCGAGTGAGCGATACCTATCGAGCGTGTCGCGCAGCTGCCACAACCGCAACAACACATCTTGTGCAACATCTTCGGCCTGCATCGCGTCGGCACCACACGACATGCATGTGGCAATAGCCTTTTCACGCAGCTCAACCGCCCTTGATTCAAACTCTTTCTCACCCATACACTATTAAGACGCAAAAAACCCTTTTTTGCGTCAATCATTAACCTTTTTTAATCAACGAGATGTTCTAGCCACATAATGTTTTGTATTTGAAGCAAAAAAGTACTATATTTGCCAAACCATTAATTGAAATCTAAAAACAATTCTAATAACAATCTCATATTAAAAAAACATGAAACTAAGAAATCTCTTACTTTCGGCCTTCATGCTAATTGCATTAGGCTCGATGGCACAGCTATCGCCAAATGTTGAGAATGACCCCAGCGTGCGCACTGGCAAGCTACCTAACGGATTAACTTACTACATTAAGCAGAACAACTGGCCCGAGCACCGAGTGAACTTCTACATAGCACAACGTGTGGGTTCGCTACAGGAAGAGGAAAACCAGCGTGGTCTCGCTCACTTCCTCGAGCACATGGCCTTCAACGGTTCGGAGCACTATCCCGGCAATGGCGTTATTGACTACACCCGCTCGATAGGTGTAGAATTTGGACGTGACTTGAACGCCTATACAAGTGTTGATCAAACGGTTTACAACATCAACGACGTGCCTAGCACACGCGTGAGCGCTATCGACTCGTGCCTGCTCATCCTTAAGGACTGGAGCAACGGTCTACTACTCGAAGACAAGGAAATCGACAAGGAACGTGGTGTGATTCATGAAGAGTGGCGCGTGCGCTCAAGCGCACAACAACGCTTGCTCGAGCGCAACCTTGAGACTCTCTATCCTGGCTCTAAGTACGGCAAGCGCATGCCAATAGGCTTAATGAGTGTGGTCGATAACTTCAAGTACAACGAGCTGCGCGATTACTACCACAAGTGGTATCGCCCCGACAATCAAGCAATTGTAGTGGTGGGAGACATCGATGTTGACCGCACCGAGGCCAAAATAAAGGAGTTATTCAGCTCTATTCCCGCTCCTGCACCCGATGCTGCAAAGGTTGTTGACGAACCTGTGCCCGACAATGAAGAGCCTATCATCATCATCGACAAGGACAAGGAACAGATGACAAACTCTATTCAAGTGATGTTCAAGCATGAGCCCATACCCAATCAAATGAAGAGCACTATAATGTATACTATGCAAAACTATGCCAATAGTATGGCATTCAACATGCTCTATAAGCGACTTGAAGAGAAATCAAAAGAGCCCGACTGCCCATATTTATTTGCATTTGTCAGTGATGGCACATATCTATTCTCAAAGACAAAGGATGCTTTCAGCATCACAATAATGCCAAAAGAAGGGCAGACCCCCCAAGCAATCAAGATGGTTACCGAGGAGGTTCTTAGGGCCGCTCAGCATGGATTTACCGAAACCGAGTATGTTAGAGTTCAAGATGAATACAATAGCAACCTTGAAACTCGATATAACAATCGCAACCAAGTAAACAACAACAACTTTGGTCGCCAATATTGCTCTCACTTCTTGTCGCAATTCCCTTATCCGTCAATCGAGTGGACCTACCAAACGATGAAGATGCTTGCGCCACAAATTCCTCTTGAACTCATTAACCAAGCTTTTGTCCAGCTTGTGCCTCAAGATAATTCTAACTTGGTGATTATGAACTTCTGTCCCGAGAATATTGAACTACCAACTGCTCAAGACCTCTTGACTGCAATTAACGAGGCCCGTAGCGAGAAACTCGAAGCTTATGTCGACAACGTGAAACAAGAACCTCTTATCACAACTATGCCAAAAGCCGGAAAGATTGTGAAGGAGACCAAGAACGAAAAGCTCGGTTACACCCAGTACACTTTGAGCAACGGTGTCAATGTCTTTATCAAACCTACCACCTTTAAGGATGACGACATTCAATACTTTGCCGAATCGCACGGCGGCAGTTCGCTCTATGGAGAGAACGACTGGATCAACTACACTATGTTCTCAAGCGTAATTGGCAATTGTGGACTTGGAAACTTCACCAACTCCGAGCTCAAGAAAGCACTCGCTGGCAAGAATGCATCAGTTACCCCATCTCTTTCAAGAGATTATGAGTCATTCTATGGATCATCAAACAAAAAGGACCTAGAGACTTTGTTCCAACTCAATTATCTATACTTCACTGCTATCAACAAAGATGAGAAAGCCGTGAAGAGCGAACTCTCAATGCTTGAGACTTTCTTAAAGAACAAAGACGCAATGCCACAAATGGTATTCTCCGATAGCTTGACCTACACATTATATAATCACGACCCACGTTGCCGTTCAATTAATTCCGAGTTAATCAAGAACGTTGACATCGACCGCGTAATTCAAATCGCAAAAGAACGCGTGGCTAATGCTGCCGACTTCACATTCTACTTCGTGGGAAGCTTCGACGAAGCAACTATCAAGCCACTAATTGAGCAATACATAGCATCACTGCCTTCTCAAAAGGGCAAGAAAGAAGAATTCGGTGATATTCCAAAATATGCTAAGGGAAAAATCAGTAACGAGTTCAGTCGCAAGATGGAAACCCCACAAGTAACTTCAAGAATCATTTGGCACGCTGATGACGTACCATATACTATAGAGAACGATATCCTTGCCGATTTCACACAAGCAGTGCTTCGCTCGATGCTGCTTGAAAAGGTGCGTGAAGATGAAGGCGCGGCTTATTCTCCAAGTGGCAGCGCGTCAATTTCTTACTCGGGGAACAACGTAATCACACAAGCAGCAGTAAGTTGTAATTATAATCCCGAGAAGAAAGACGTTGTTCTTGGCATCTTGCGTGAAGCGCTCAATGATGTTGCAAGCGGCAATTTCTCTGATGACATCTTGGTTAAAACCAAGGAAAAGATGAAAAAAGACTATGATACGGGCCTGAAAGACAATGATTTCTGGGTTAGCATTATCAGCAACTATATTGACCACAATATTGATTACTTCACTAATTACAAAGAAATGGTCAACAAGGTCACTAAAGATCAAATATGCAACTTTGCTAAGCAACTGCTCAAAAATAATAACTGCGTCGAAGTCACAATGGTACCCGAACAGTAATGCTTAACAAAAACTTCCAACCATCAATTGCGCCTGCCACTCTAGTGACGGGTGCAATTGTTTTGTAATCCATTTGTAGAAACAAGAAACCATCAAAAAACTAACTACTAAAAAACAATAACTAAAAACTTTTCACTACCTTTGCAAGTCAATAATACAGCATAAATAAAATATACAATGAATAACAATCTTGAACAATTGCGCGAGTTGATGCGCAGCAAGGGTGTGGAGGCCGTTATCATTCCTGGCACCGACCCTCATCAGAGTGAATATGTGAGCGACTACTGGAAATTCCGCGACTGGCTCTCGGGATTTACAGGCAGCAATGGCACAGCAGTGGTAACCCTTAGGCATGCCAGCATGTGGACCGACTCAAGATACTTCCTGCAAGCCGGCATTGAGCTTGAAGGCAGTGGCTTTGAATTGCAAAATGTGGAATATCGCGGCGACTTGTCAATGATTATGCAGTGGCTCACCAACGACCTGCACGAAGACGACACTCTCGCCATCGACGGACGCCTTTTCTCGCTGATGGACACCAATAGACTCGAGCAGATGTGCGGTGAGAACGGATTTCTTCTAGCAACCGACTTCTACCCTGATGAGACCATATGGAATGACCGACCACAGCGCCCAATGAACGAATGCTATGTGCATGACGAGGAATATGCTGGAGAGGATGTTGAGAGCAAGCTCACACGCACAATGGAAAAAGTGGAAGAAAGTGGTGCCGACAGCATTCTCATTACAGCCCTCGACGAGATAGCATGGCTATTGAATCTGCGCAGCAGCGATGTGGATTTCACACCTGTGGCAATAGCCTTTTTCTATATGAGTGAGAATGACCGCGTCATCTTCACCGACGACGAGATGAGTAAGGACGTGAAGAATCATCTAGGCAACTACAATGTGCGCATCAAGGGATATAACGAGGTGGAGAAGTTCCTCGAAAAACGTAATATGAGCAACACCATCATGCTCGATCCCTATAAGGTAAGCGACACATTAGGTCAAGCACTGATGTGCGACAAAGTGTATGGAGCATCGCCAGTCGAAGCGCTAAAAGCAATCAAAAATGAGGTACAAATCAATGGTTTCCGCAGGGCTATGGAACGTGATGGAGCGGCATTAGTGCGACTTTTCATGTGGATTGAGCAAAATGCCTCCAGTGGCACTATCAACGAACTCGACGTGTGGGAGCAGGGCAAAATGGAGCGTGGAAAGAGCGACCTCTACCGAGGCGATAGCTTCGAGATGATATGCGGATACCGTGAGCATGGCGCTATCGTGCACTACACAGCCAATGCCGAGAGTGCCAGCACTCTGCAAGGCGAAGGTCTGCTGCTCGTCGATAGTGGTGCGCAATATCTCGACGGAACTACCGACATCACCCGCACTATCACCCTGGGTAACCCAACCGAACAAGAGAAGCATGACTTCACACTCGTTCTCAAGGGGCACCTTGCACTCAGCCGTGCCAAGTTCCCAGTGGGCACCACCGGCGTACAACTCGATGCATTTGCCCGCATGCCATTGTGGAACGAGGCTATGACCTACGGTCACGGCACAGGTCATGGCATGGGCCACTTCTTGGGCTGCCACGAGGGTCCTCACAGCATTCGCACTAACCTCAACCCTGTTGCTCTTGAGCCCGGCATGGTAACCAGCAACGAGCCAGGGCTGTACAAGACTGGCGAGTATGGCATCCGCACTGAAAACATACTCCTTGTGGTTGAAGGACCAAAGACCGAGAACTTCGGTGACTTCCTAGAGTTTGAGACCTTAACGTTGTTCCCCTACGACACACGCCTCATCGACACCACGATGCTCACCCCCGAGGAAGTGCAACAGGTTAATGACTACCACGCAATGGTACTTGAGCGACTAACTCCTTACCTTAATGAGGAAGAAGCCGCTTGGCTTAAAACTAAATGTAAGGAAATCTAGAATTTCTAAATTGTCTAGAATCTCTAGAGTTAATAGTAACTAAGAACTAAAAACTAAGAACTAAAAATGGCAATAATAAGAAATGTAAGGGGATTTACCCCAAAGATTGGCAAGGACACTTTCCTTGCTGACAATGCAGTAGTAGTGGGTGATGTTACCATTGGCGACGAGTGCAGCATATGGTTTGGTGCTGTGCTGCGTGGCGATGTCAACACCATCACCCTGGGTAACCGAGTTAACGTGCAGGACGGCAGCGTACTGCACACACTTTATCAAAAATCAACTATTGAAATTGGCGACGACGTGTCGATAGGTCACAATGTTACCATTCACGGAGCCAAAATCCATGACATGGCACTCATTGGCATGGGTAGTGTGGTGCTCGACGATGCCGAGATTGGCGAAGGAGCCATTATCGCTGCTGGTAGCGTGGTGCTTAAGGGAACCAAGGTTGGCCCTCACGAACTCTGGGCAGGCTCACCCGCCAAGTTCAAAAAGATGGTCGATCCAGCCCAAGCTAAGGAAATCAACGTGAAAATCGCCCGCAACTACCTAATGTACAGCACCTGGTACGAGGATTAAGTGTTAAGTGCTAAGTAGTTGCGCCATTGCATTTGATACCCAAATTACTAAAACACAAGTTGCGAATGAGAGCTTTTCTCGCTTGCGATTTTGTTGTTTATCGTCTGGCGGACAAGGCACGCCTTGTCCCTACCACTTAATACTTACCTTGTCGTTCCCCTTACCACGAGCTGGGTGCGGACCATGCGTTTTTCGGCGCGGTCCATGGGGAGGTTGCCTTCAACCAGGTTGATAAGCACGTCGACAGCTTGAGCACCCACTTCTTGACCATTCTGCTTAACAGTGGTGAGCATGGGGTCGCACGAAATGGCACGTTCGCTGTCGGTAAAACCGCACACTGCCACCTCGTCTGGTACTTTCATTCCCATGCGTTTAGCGGTGTACATGATGCCTATTGCGGTCTCATCGTTGATGGCAAAGAAACCGTCGGGGCGATTTTTCATGCGTAGCAGCGATGGTGTGAGTTCCTCGGCAGCCTCACGTGTGTCGCATTGCCTTATAAGTTCCTCTTCAGGTTTGAGACCATGGTGGTACAGCGCATCTTTGTAGCCATTGAATCGGTTTTTCGAGATTTCCATATTCATGTTTGAGCCATAAAATGCCACTCGCCTGCAACCTGTCTCAATCATGTAGCTAACTGCCTTGTAAGCCCCCTGATAGTCATCAACTACCACACGATTAGCATTAAGTGCAGGACAAATGCGGTCGTAGAACACCAGTGGAATGCCACCGTTCACAAGCTTGATAAAGTGGTCATACTGAACAGTATCCTTAGCCTGCGACACGATAATGCCACACACCTTGTTCTTCTTGAATGATTCGCAAATAGCCACCTCACGGTCATAGCTTTCCTTGCTCTGAGCTACCATAATGCGGTAACCACGCTCCTTGGCCTCCTCTTCAATGCCACTCAAGATTGATGCAAAATAAAAATGCACTATCTCGGGTAAGATTACGCCAATCACTTGTGAGGGCTTCTGACGACTGTGGCGAAGCTGCTCGGCTATCACATTGGGGTAATAGTCGTGCTCGCGGGCATACTGCTGTATCATCTCACGACGCTTCTTGCTAATATTAGGACTGTTTTTTAGGGCTCGCGACACAGTTGCCACACTAACTCCAAGCTGTGCGGCAATGTCCTTCATTGTTAATGGTTGTTTCTCATTCATTTCGGTACCAATTATGGCTAAAGGATAAGTCATTAGTATTCACTCAATTGGCATTGCCTAAAAGTTGCAGCACACCACACACCGATGGCTCTTGCCCTTTGAGTTTTCAAAATTACAATTTTTCTTAAAAATGCTGTAAATATTATTTCTTAAATTATCTTAATGCAAACGTTTGCGCGCCTTTTAACACATAAATAAATATAGAAAAGGCTTCTTTTTTATTTAAAAGAATTAATTTTGTAGTTGCAAATTTTGCGCCTACCGCAAATTACCATAATTATTTCACTTAAAACAAATTATAAATACTAAATTTTTAACTTAATAACAATTTAACTAAAAACAAGATGAAGCAGGTAAACATTAGAATTCCCCAAAGGATTCTAGCCCTGATGATGGGACTTTTCCTATCCATCGGAGCACCGTTGTGGGTACCACCAACACTGTGGTAACCGACTTTGACGGTAACTTCACAATCACAGCACCAGCAGGAGCCCAGCTCCAAGTTTCTTCTATCGGTCTTCAACCACAGACCGTTACCGTCGCTCCTAACCTCGTTATTGAGCTTGTTGACGACTCTGAAATGCTCAAGGAGGTTGTTGTGATTGGTTACGGTGCTGTTAAGAAGAGCGACCTCACTGGTAGTGTCACAGCACTCAAACCCGACGCCAAGAACAAAGGTGTTGTAGTAAGTGCTCAGGACATGCTTAACGGTAAAGTTGCCGGTGTGAGCGTAACCAGTGGTGACGGTGCCCCAGGTGGTAGCGCTACAATCCGCATTCGTGGTGGTTCGTCACTTAATGCAAGTAACAACCCACTCATCGTTATCGATGGTATCGCCATGGATAACAATGGCATTAGTGGTGTATCTAACCCCCTCTCTCTCGTTAACCCACAGGATATCGAGAGCTTCAACGTATTGAAGGACGCCTCGGCAACCGCTATCTACGGTTCGCGTGGTTCTAACGGTGTTATCATCATTACCACCAAGAAAGGCCGTCGTGGTCAGGAAGTTCCTCAAGTGAGCTATAATGGCAACATCACTTTCAGCAAGAAAAAGAAAACCATCAAGGTTATGAACGGTGATGAGTATCGCAATTTTGTTGTTAACGCATTTGAGAACGACACTCGCAAACCCAATGTGATGGGATATGCTTGGCGCAATGCAAAGAATCCTGATGGAAAAATCGAAATGCTCCGCAGTCTTAACACTCTTCAAAACGGACAGATTGTTAATGCAAAAGTTTCGGACATTGCACTTCCAGAAGGTTGGGAATGGGTTGATGGTGATGGCAATCAAGGTTTTGTGAATAGTCTGCTTGGCAACGCCAACACCGACTGGCAAAATGAGATTTACCGCACTGCAATCAGCCATGACCACAATGTAACTGTTGCAGGTTCGGTTGGTCACATTCTCCCTTATCGTCTTTCGCTCGGTTACACCGATCAGCAAGGTATCCTCAAGACTTCGGACTACAAGCGCTACACTATAGCCGTTAACCTGAGCCCATCGCTCTTTAACGACCACTTGACCATGAATCTTAATGGTAAGCTCGCTTGGACCAAGTCGCGCTTCGCCGACACTGGCGCTGTGGGCAATGCAGTTCGCATGGATCCTACTCAGCCCGTTCGCAGCGATGATCCTAAGTATGCTGGCGTAGGTGGCTACTTCGACTGGATGCAGGTTAACAATGCCGATCCAGCTTGGCCCTACACCAAGAACACCAACGCTCCTTACAACCCCGTGGCAATGCTCGACAACCATGACAACAGCGGTAAGACTCGCTCGTTCATTGGTAGTGCCGACATCGATTATAAGATTCACGGTTTTGAGGACTTGCGCTTGCACTTGACACTGGGTGGTGACTTCACTCATGGTGAGGGTCACAACATCAGCGCCAACATCAGCAACACCTCTAACTACTGGGGCAACAACGCTTATTACACCCAGTCGAAAGAGAACCTCCAGTTGAGTACCTATGCACAATACTACAAGGACTTCAACGACAAGCATCACTTCGACATCATGGCAGGTTACGAGTGGCAGCACAACTGGCGCAAGGAGTTCAACGAGTCATGGGGAACATACCCAATCAACTCGGCTCTTGTCTTCTCTGAGGCCGACAAGCTCATCTTTGGCCCTGGCATGTGGCTTCCTGGATGCGTTTACACTCCTGGCGAGCCTAAGGCTGGCTTGATTCGTGGCGAGGGCGTTTATCTCCAGAACAATGGCCTCGGTTATCGCACCGAGAACTTCTTGGTATCATTCTTCGGTCGTATGAACTACATCTACGACAGCAAGTACTACCTCACCTTTACTATGCGTTACGATGGTTCATCACGCTTCCGTGATCACTGGGCATTGTTCCCATCGGCAGCTCTTGCCTGGAACATTGCTGAGGAAGCATTCATGAAGGAAGGTCCTTTCAGCACCTTGAAGCTCCGCCTCGGTTGGGGTAAGACTGGTCAGCAGGAAGGCATCGGCGACTACAACTACTTTGCAAACTACGTGATGAGCAATGGCAGCATGGGTTCGTTCTACGACCTCTTGGGCGACGGCTCTAAGGCAAGACCTAACGTTTACAACCCCGAACTCAAGTGGGAGACCACTACTACCACCAATGTTGGTCTTGACTGGGGTGTATTGGAAGGACGCTTGACTGGTAGCATCGACTGGTACTACCGCAAGACTACCGACCTCTTGAACTGGGCAACCTTCTCGGCAATGACCAACTTCCGCAACGCGTTCTACAAGAACATCGGTTCGTTGCGTAACACTGGTATCGAGTTCTCAGTTAACTGGAAGGCCATCTCTACCGACGACCTGTTGTGGACTCTCGACTATAACTTGACCTACAACAGCAACAAGGTTACTGAGCTCATCAGCAACGACCCAACTTACTTCGTTTCGACTGGTAGTATCGGTATCAACGGTAATGCTCAGGCACACTTCGTTGATCATCCTTCTCACTCGTTCTACGTTTATCAGCAGGTTTATGACCAGGATGGCAAGCCCATCGAGGGTCAGGTTGTTGACCGCAACGCCGACGGCGTAATCAGCGAGGCCGACAAGTATCTCTACAAGAGTCCTTGGGCTCCTGTTACCATGGGCTTTGCTTCGAAGCTCGAGTGGAAGAACTGGGACTTCGGTTTCAGTCTGCGTGCTAGCCTTGGCAACTACTTGTTCAACAATGTGATGCAAGGCTATCACAACGTGAGCAACGCCGCCATCTTCGAGGAAGTTTCTGGTTTCTACCTGAACAACCGCCCTGTTGAGTCGGTTAACATGGGTTGGAAAACCTATGACAACGAGACCGTATTCAGCGACTACTGGGTACAGAACGCTTCGTTCCTGAAGTGTGACAACATCACTCTGGGTTACAGCTTCAACGAGCTGTTCAAGAGCAATGGCTACCACGGCCTTAACGGACGTGTGTATGGTACTGTTTCTAACGTATTCTGCATTACCAAGTATGATGGCATCGATCCCGAGATCTTCGGTGGTATAGGTGGCGACATCTTCCCACGTCCTATCTCATTCATTCTTGGTTTGAGCCTGAACTTCTAATTATTTAGACACATTTTATTAATATATATCAAAATGAATAAGTATTTTAAATATATAGTATGTGCAGCTGCATTTCTGTTGATTTCAGGTCTTTCGTCGTGTATCAACGACCTTGACGTGGAGCCTATCGACCCATCACTGCAAAGCGATGTTACTCCCGAGCAGCTGTTCAACAAGTGCTATTCGGTTTTCGCCACTTCGGGTAACAACGGTGGCGACGACAACGTCGATGTAGACGGTCTTGACGGTGGTTTCCAGCACAAGTTCCGCCAGATGTGGAACTCTAACGAGCTCACCAGCGACGAGGCAATATGTGGTTGGGGTGACGAAGGTATTGCTTCCTACTGCCACAACAGCTACGACGCTAGCCACCCAATGTTGCGTGGTTACTACTATGGTCTGTGTATCGGTATCACCTTCTGCAACCAGTATCTTGAGGTGTTTAACGACTACGATGCTACTATGAGTGCCGAGATTCGCTTCTTGCGCGCATTCCAGTTCTACTTGCTCACCGATGCATTCGGCAACATTCCTTTCACCACTAAGATTTCGGGCGACAACCCCGAGCAGTACACTCGTGCACAGGTGTGTGAGTTTATCGAGAGTGAGCTTAAGGACATCATTGGCGAAGGCAGTGGTAACCAAGTTCTCAGCAACCCAATGCCAAAGAACTATGGCCAGACAGGCTTTGGCCGTGTTGACAAGGCTGCTGCATGGATGCTCCTTGCACGTCTCTACCTCAACTCGCAGGTTTACACTGGCACTGCTCGCTGGGCCGAGGCTCGCGACTATGCCAAGAAGGTTATGGATTCTAACTACAAGCTCTTCACTGGCGACTATGAAGGTACAGGCGTTGACGGTGTAGAGCGTCACTTCACAGCTTACCAAATGCTCTTCATGGGCGACAATGGCACTAATGGCGCTATGGTTGAAGCTGTATTCCCAGTAATCCAAATGGGTACTCGCACCACTTCTTGGGGTGGCACAAACTTCCTGATTTGCTCTACCTTCGATGGTGACATGCACCCTTATCCCTATGATGACAGCGAGGTTAACGGTCTCTACAACAACAACACTTGGGGTGGCAACCGTTGCCGTCCTGAGCTTATCAAGAAGTTCTTCAGCGACATCGAGGCTCCCGAAGGCCATGCCTACACCGTGGCTAAAGCTGCCGGTGACGACCGTGCCCTCTTCGAGACTGAAGGCCGTAATCTCAATGTTGAGAACGAGAGTGACTTCAAGTATGGCTACGCTGTTGCTAAGTTCACAAACTTCAAGTGCGATGGTTCTAAGGGTACTGACATTACATTTGCCGACTCACAGCTCATGTACATGCGTGCTGCCGAGGCTTACTTGACTTATGCCGAGGCTGTTACCCGCATTGCTGGCAGTGGTGCTGCTCCTGCCGACGCAGTAGATGCCATCAACAAGATTCGTAAACGTGCTCATGCTACTGAAAAAGCATCTTATTCTCTTAACGACATTCTCGACGAGTGGAGCCGTGAGTTCTACTTCGAGGGACGTCGTCGTGTCGACCTGATTCGATTTGGTCAGTTTGGTGGCAATGCTAGCTACAAGTGGCAATGGAAGGGTGGCGCTTATGCAGGCCGCAACTTCGAGGCTTACCGCAACGTATTTGCTATCCCATCTGATGACCTGATTGCTAACCCCAACCTCAAGCAGAACGAGGGTTACAAATAATGATAGCTTAACACTTTAACATTATAAACAAGAGATTATTATGAATAAGATATTCAAGTCAGCATTATTGCTCATGGCGGTTGCTTTCATGTTCACCGCATGTAGCGATGACCGCGACTCTAATCCAGTGCTTCAGCAACCCGATTCGTTTGTGCTGAACACTCCTGCCTATGCCAATCAAGCTATTGACTTGGCAAACTCTGAGACAGTGAACCTCACTTGGTCGCAGCCCAACTACGGAGGTTTCCCTGTAGCAGCCGAATATACTGTTGAGGTTTCGGCTACCAATGAGTGGAACACTCCTTACACTGCTGAGGTTGCCGACGAGACTGGCGAGACTCAGTGCGACTACTACGCTTTTGAGAATATCTTTAGCTCATGTGAAGCTAAAGTCAGCGCTGCCGATTTGGCCAAGGCTCTTGTTGTGATTTGCAACTATGCCGACGAGAGCGAAGTTCCTGAGCAACAGGAAGTATATGCTCGCGTTAAAGCCAACACTCCTGGCGCTCGCGAGGTTGTTTCTAACGTTGTGAAATTCCTTGTTTCGCCTTACTACATCGAGCTCAAGCCTGCCGATCCAGTACTGTGGTACATGGTAGGTAACTGCATCGGCAGCAACGATTGGGACAATGGTGGCGACGGTTCAATTGGCACTGGCCTCGTTCCTTTGCTGCCAATGCCCGATGCCGACGTTGACGCTAATGGCAACACCGTGCTCGTTTATGCAGGTTTCTTCCCCAAGGATGGCCAGTTCAAGTTTGTCAAGATTCCAGGTAAATGGGATGACCAAATGAACTTCACCAACATCGACAGCAACGAAGCTGCTGTTACCGATGAGGATGGCGACAACCACAACATTGGTATCCCCGAGGACGGCTTCTACTACATCGAGATGAACACTGCCACTAGCAAGGTTACCATCATGAGATGGACTGGCGCTAGCACTGAGTACACAACCATCACTATGCCTGGTGACTATCAGGGATGGGATGCTGGCTCTACTCCTATGACAGCTATGGGCAAGCGTGAAAACACCCAGACTCATGACTGGTATCTCGATGCCGTTTACGAGAGCAACGCAGAGCTCAAGTTTGCCAACGGCTCTTGGGATGTGAACTGGGGTGCTACCGCGTTCCCACTTGGTTATGGTACAAATGGTGGTCCAAACATTCCAGTGAAGGCTGGCGCTTATCGTGTTTACTTCAATGACTGTCTCGGCCTGTACTATTTTCAAGCCACTGAGTAATTTATAAACCAATAATATTGATGACGGCTTGGAGCGGACACGCTCCGCTCCAGGTCCTGAGTCAATCTTAAAAGAAGAAATTAACACAACATGAAAAAGTTATTTTATATTTTAGGTATTGGTTTGCTCATGGCAAGCTGTACCGAGGACTTTAAGGATTGGGCCGACCCACAGAGCAACAGCGAGAACCCTGCAAGTGCAAATGCTGCAGTGGCTGCTGCCGGTGCCATCGACTTCACAACTATCACTGCCGATAGTGTGTTGCTGTTCACGCCCACCTATAATGCTGAAGAGGGTACTATGGCTACCAACGATGTTACTCTCTACAACGCCGACAAGAGCGACAGTCGCACTGTTAGTGTTGACGCGCAAGGTCGCGCCAAGACAACTGAGTTGCGCGATGCACTCGAGGGTCTTTATGGCCCCGAAGGCTCTTACACCGTACCCATCAATGTGGTAACCGTGCTCAGCAATAACGGTCAAGCATTCCGCTTCATCAGCGACATTGAGGATAATGTTAAGATGGCTGCTGGTATGTATATTGTTGGTGGTAACGAGAGAGTTGCCATGGAGTTTGTTAGTGATGGTGTATACACAATCACTGTTCCTGCTGGCGAGATGCGCTTCTATTTCGTGCCATTCACTCACCTCAACAACTTTGAGGAAGGTAAACTGGGTAGCAAAGAGGAGCCCGACGGTTTCATCTTCGGTGGCGATCTCGCACAGGGCGATAATGCCCACGAGATTTGGCTTGATTATGATTCTGACTACACTCAGTATATCATCACCGTTAACACTAACGACATGACCTACGACGTTGAGGGTCTGGCTTATGCCGAGATGATTTGGCAAGCTGGTAACGCCAACGGATGGGGCTCTCCTGCTGCCGGCCTTAAGAACAAGGGCTGGAAGGAAGCTCGCAACAACGACGGCGACTACTTCGGCTTCATGTATCTGAACGGCGATTTCAAGTTCCGCAGCCATCAAAACTCTTGGGATGCTCCCGATTGGGGTCTTGATGAAGCAATTGACGATTACGAGGGACTCCTTGTAGCACAAGGTGGCAACCTCAATGCTCCTGCTGGATTCTACAGGGTAGAAGCAAACATTGCCGACATGACCTACAAGCTCACTCCAATCACCACTATCGGTGTGATTGGTGGCTTCAACGGTTGGGCTAGTGATTATGCTAAGCTTGAGTACAACACCGCTACTGGTGCTTGGGAAGGCTATTGCGATATTCCCGCTGGCACTGAGTTCAAGTTCCGTGCTAATGAGGACTGGGCTATCAACTGGGGTGGCGACATCAACAACCTCAGCTACGACGGTGGCAACCTCATGTTCGACGTTGATGGCAGCTACTTCATCCAGCTCTACATCACTTACGAGGGCGACTTCCGTGCTAAGTTCTCACAAGTAGTGAACTAAGTAGTTAATCCCTAATATTAATTAAGGCTTTTCTCGCAATTGAGAAAAGCCTTAATTTTATCTTTTGTGTTCTCGTTTCTAGTAGGTCTAGAAAATCTAGAACTTCTAGTTTTATTATAGGAACTGCTTCATCTCATAAAGCGCATCTTGAGCGATACCGTTATTGTTGTTGAAGAGGCTGCCATTCCACCATGAACCAGTCACATGATTTGACCATGGGATGTTAAACTCATTAGCCTCGGGCCACCACCAGAACAAGCCCTTAACGCGACTGTGCTGCTTGAGCGCAGCAATCATAGCCACAGTAAAGTTCTTCTGACCTTCATTGCTATAGGGATAGGTGGCAGTTAAATCGTAATTTGTACCTGGCAACGCCCAAGCATAGCCGTAGCCACACTCCATAATCATGATGGGTTTAGAGGATGCCGCCTCCATTTTGTTGAGCGCAGCGTTGAGATTAGCAAAAGTTCCATGATAAGCACTGTAGTAGCTCAGTCCCATCACGTCGTAGTCCACACCATAGCTCTCGCAGTTGGCAAAGAAGCCACCCGGTTGATTTATGTTATGCATCTCCACATGAAGTATAATCTTGGTAGTAGGACTCACCTCACGCACTGCAGTCGATGCGCTGTGCTGATAGGCTGCAAAATTATCCCATGAGCCGCCATCTGGAGCACCACCTGTGGGATAAACTTGACCTGTCGGCCACAGCATACCACCAGTAATCTCGTTGCCCAGCTGGATGAAGTCGGGGCGAGCACCAGCTGCTATCATCTCCTGCATCACGCGCTTGGTGTAGTTGTAAACGCTGTCTTGAAGGTCATCTACACTAGCGCCACTCCACGCGGCAGGCACTGTCTGCTTGCCGGGATCGGCCCAAGTGTCGCTGTAGTGCAAATCAAGCACCAGAGCATAACCGGCATCCTTGATGCGCTTGCCTAGCGCCTTCACATAGGGCAGGTCTTGAATTACGCCCTCTTCCTTCTCAGTGGAACTTGCATTCTCAGGATTCACAAATAGGCGCACGCGCATCGCATTCCAGCCCTGCTCACCAAAGTAAGGCAGAATGTTACTAATCGTATTGCCGTTGCGGTCCTTGTAGATGGCTCCGTTCTGCTCATATTTTGTGATCATAGAAATGTCGCCACCCACCAATCGCTCGGGCACAGGTATGCCATTGAGCAACACCTCGTAGAGAATGGTTACATCGGTCGAAGTGATGTGACCGTCGCCATTAACGTCGCTTGTGGCATAGTAGGTCATGTCGCCGCTGAGCATGTAGTTATAGATTGCTGTCACGTCGTTGGCTGTCACCGACCCATCGCAATTCACGTCATAGACGTTGGCTGTAGCAAGTTGTGACATCACGGTCATTAACGCTACAGCCAGAAGGCTTTTAATTGAAATCTTCATGTTGGTTTAAATTAAGAACAAAAAACCTAGAATTTCTAGAATCTCCAGAAATTCTAGGTAATAAATTATTGAATATTCAGAGTCTAGTTTGCACCACCTCCTAATATGATGTTGTAAACAACAGTAACGTCAACGCTGCTGATGTGACCGTCACCGTCTTGATCGCCGTTAACGATAGCACTGTCATCACTGTCGAGCAGGTAGTTGTAGAGAGCAGTAATGTCGACACTGCTCACATGTCCGTCGCCATTAACGTCACCAGGGACGGCTGCGGGCAATACGGGCAGGCCTGCATAGTCTTCGGTGACATCAAGCACCAAGTTCTTATTCTCATCGGGATCAGTCTCGTCACTAATCATAAAGAACTTGTCGGTGGTAGCATACCTCACGTCAACGGTTTGTGGCGAACCACTAGCACCAGTGTTGAACACGAAGTTCATGAAGCAGTCGTCGTTGGCAAGCTCATATTGCTGCACATACCAAATCTTGCCACCAACCGACACCCTATCTCTAACGACCTCGCCAGGCCAGTTGCCGTTGTGCTGCTGGTCATCCTGGTCCCAAGTGTAGTAGCGAACTGGATTCCAACCTGCTTCGTCGGCATTGACATATACGTTGATAGTGTGTGGTGCACCCTGACCTGCAAAATCATACTCACGGGTAATAATGCCGCTCACGGCACTGCCCTTGAGCAAGCCCACCTTGAGAGTGCATGGCTGAGTGATATTGATTTTGCTACCACTCGCCACTTTAGTGCTGCTAGCGGTGGGGTTAGTGCCATCGAGAGTGTAGACAAGCTGTGCTCCGCTTGTTGCGCTCACAGCAGTGAGGGTGGCGCTGAAGGCTCCATTATACTTGCCCGAAGCTTTGTCGCACCACGCAGTCTCGCAATTCTTCGACATATACAGGCGATAGCCCCAGCCTCGGGTCACCTCTATTCCTTCACTAAGGATTGTTGCATAGTACTGAGCAATCACATTGTCTTTAAGATACTTGTTCTTACCTACAATACAGTACATTGCCTTGCCGTTGGCGCCATTTGACTTGAAGCCCGACATCTCATAGCTCTTCGAGAGTGGATATTTCTGTGCTGTACTGGTGTTGGTAATGCCCACAGTCTTGCGAATGTCAATCATGTTCTTGATTTCCTGCTTGTAGTCTTTCCAGTGAGCAAGGAACACGCAAGGAGTGCCTGGCATGGTGAGCATGTAAGCATTAGCGGCCAATGTGTCGGCACGAATTGGGTCGTTCTGGTTGTTGGCATCACGATATTGAGTATCGTGGTTCTCAACAAATGTCACGGCATAGCGCTTGAAGTTGGTTGTCGACATCAAGCCACCAATATTGAGGTCTTTCCAGGTTACCTTTGAGCCATTGTCACGAGTGCCGCGCACCACGTCGCGCACAGTGTAACGGAATGGGAAGTCGAACGAGGCGCTCATGTTCACACCGTTCCACTTGCAGTTGTCAATCCAGGTCTGGATTTCGTTCTGACTGCTCCAGTTCTCACCTACCGAGAACTGCACGCCCGCAGTTGCATTATACTCAGCAACACGGTTGGCCCAGAAACCACGGGTCATGTCATAACGGAAGCCTGTGTAACCCAAGTCATTAGCAAGGAAGCTGACATAAGCCTTGATGACGTTGCGCACGTTCTCGCTCTTATGGTCAAGGTCACGCATTCCGCCCCAGTCTTCGCCCTCATCGTTGTTGGTACTCAGTGTGACATCCTCGTCTATATTGCCAAGTGCCTGCTGCTGGGCAAGCCAGGTGGCTGTGGCGCCGCCATCGTCATTCTTTGTAATGTCGGCAGGCGTCATTTGATAAGTCACGCCATTATAGGTCTCAACGGGGAAATCCACCCAGTTAGTAAGGGTGCCACGGTGGTTTACCACCACATCGGCAATCACACCAGTGCCCTTGCCCTTGTAGGTGCTGATAAGCTCGCGCAACTCGGTGGCAGTACCAAAGGCGCTCTTCTGATTGAAGTAATACTTCACGTCATAACCCATTGAGCCTCCACTGCCTGTCCAGCCGCTCTGAGGAATCCAGATGAGGTCAAAATACTGCGAAATCTCATCGGCCTGCTTGGTAAGATTTACCCAACGGGTATCACCGAATGAGTTCCACCAGAACGCCTGCATCATCACGCCGCCATAATTGTCGGGCCATCCCTGAGCCTGACTCAAAAATGGAAACACAGCGAGTGCTAAAATTAATAATTTCTTCTTCATAACTATTTTATTTTAATGTTAATGTGTTTTAGTAACGATACACTTTTATGGTAATTTATCAAATTTTTCCCAAATATACACATTTTTTATTATACAGCAATAATATCTTGGAAAATTAACACACTAATCACCATCGCAAACGATTTCTCCTTAACCAATGCGAGACCAAGCTCCACAGCACATCATAAAAAAATTGAGCACCCACTGAAACCAGTGAGTGCCCAATTATGCATTGTGCTTTATAACTTAAGCATTCTTAACGGCTTTGCGCTTCTCGCTGATGAAGAACACGCACAGTGCACCAATTACCAGGAACACACCTGCAAGAATAAGCATATTACCTTGAACACTATTCAAAGCCTTGAGCGTTACGCCACCAAGTGCAGCAGCAACAATCTGTGGCACACAGATGGTGCAGTTGAACAGACCCAGATAAGTTCCCATGCGAGGATTACCCTCAAATGCATTGGTAACCAATGTGAATGGCATAGCAAGCATTGCTGCCCAAGCTGCGCCAATCAGGAAGTAAGGCACAAATAGTAAGTACTGATTGGTGCAATAGGGAACCATAACAAATCCAATGCCACCAATTACCAGACTCATGGCATAAGCCACCTTATTATTCTTAAACTTGGGAAGAGCAAGAGCCCATACCATACTACCCACGGCCTGAACAGCAAAGAGCACTCCCACCCAGTTGCCTGCAGCCTGATATCCAGCACTAGCAGTGTCGTGAGTGTTCCATACAGTATCGGCAATAGTACCATTGGTATAGGTCCACATGTACATGAACGCAGCCCAGCAGAAGAATTGAACAACTCCCACCTGGAAGAACACCTTCAAGCCATAGTTGCTTGTGCTCTTACCTGTCTCGGCAGCAAGATTCTTATCCTCTTCTTTAGTAGCCTCACGGAACTCGGCCATTTGCTGAGGAGTATACTCCTTTACCTTGAGTATTGTGTACAATACACAAGCGATAAGAATAGCAGCACCCACATAGAATGCCCACTTTACCGAATCGGGAACCTCGCCGGTTGGAGCAATGTTCTTGATGCCAATATAAGTGAACATGATTGGCAACAAGTAGCCCACAAGTGAGCCAGCATTACACAAGAAACTCTGAATGCTGAATGCCTGAGTCTTCTGCTTTTCATTAACCATGTCACCAACCATCATCTTGAATGGCTGCATGGCCATGTTGATGCTAGTGTCGAGGAACATCAACGATATCAAGCCGAAGGTCATAGCAGCAGCAACAGTAAGACCAAAACTACCAGAGTTGGGAAGCATGCACATCACCAGTACGGCAACGGCTGCACCAAACAACAAGTAGGGAATGCGACGACCCAAGCGGGTCCAAGTCTTATCGCTGAAATAACCTACCAATGGTTGAACTACCATACCCATAAGTGGTGGCAGAATCCAGAAGTAGCTCAAATTATGAGGGTCAGCACCTAGCGTCGCAAATATGCGGCTGATGTTGGCGCTCTGCAATGCGTAGGCAATCTGAACACCAAAGAAACCAAAACTGATATTAATCAGCGTTGATAATTTTAAATCTGGTTTTGTTTTCATTGTCAACAAAAATTTTATAGTGAATTATGTTTTTCTTGCTATTAAAAAAGCAAGGGACTTCATAAATTGCGAAGTCCCCTGCTCATGTACTCGGAGTGGGACTTGAACCCACACAGCCGCAATGGCCAAGGGATTTTAAGTCCCTCGTGTCTACCGATTCCACCATCCGAGCAGCTGGCTATTGTAGACAATTGTTATGCCTCACAAAAGTGCGGTGCAAAGATAATAGCATTTTTCCACTTTACCAAAAAAATGTTGGGATTTTACTGCAATCTAGACCAAAATAGCAGCGATACTTAGCGATTGCGATGCCTCACAGCCTGAAAGCGATGGGTAACACACAACGAACGTTGACCTTTGTGTTATCGATCTTACCCACACTCCAGCGTGGCATCCTGCTTATTACTCGCATTGCCTCGCGATCGAGTGTCTCATCGCCCGAGCCACGTAACACCTGAATGTTGAATAACTTTCCGTCGGTGCCCACAATAAAGCTGCACAGCACGCGGCCTTGAATGCGACGATGATAAGCGTTGTAGGGATACTCGCGTGTCTCATTGATGAAGTTAATCATACTGCGCTCACCACCAGGGAACTGAGGTCTGACGTCGACACTCTCATACTCATAAACCACCATGTTGTAGCCACTCTTATTTGGCGACAAAGGGTTCACAGTAGTCACATCGCGCAACTGTGCGCTAGCAGCCAGTGAGCCTCCCAGCAACATGAGTAATGCTAATAGTATATGGTTACGCTTCATCATCAGTTATTAGTAATGAACAAATTCACGCCTCTCATGAAACCTTTTTGAACAGTTTTCATGAGTTTTTCGCTAATTGCAATGCAAATATAATTGTGATTTTGTAAATGTCAACAACTCATGCAACCTATTTTGGTAATGATTAATAAGGTTTTGGTTTTTTTTACAAAATCACCCTATTTTTCAGCATCTTGTAAAGAATTTTAAACAAAAGCAATGACCATATTACAAAAGAACAACCTAAAAAAACACAATCGGCTATTATCTAGTCAGGCCCATTACCAAAGCACAAAGCACCACAAATCACAAAACCCAATTTTCGTTATGGTTAATAAAAAAACATGTTCAGTCGACCGTAAAATGAAAATAATGTGTAATTTTGTAGCGACTAGCTCCACATAGTCGACCCTAGTCTATTCGTTTACTAAAAAACATATATGATAGAACGGCACATAATGATCGACAACGTTGACCCCGTGGTGTTTTATGGGGTTAACAACAGTAACATCCAGCTCATTCGCAACCTTTTCCCCAAGCTTCGCATGGCGGCGCGCGGGTCGGTGATAACTGTAATTGGCGATGAGCAGGAGACGCTGAAGTTTGAACACGACATCAAGCAGCTCGAGGAGTACTGCGCCACCTACAACACCCTCCCTGAGGATGTTATTCTCGACACCATCAAGGGTTTGCCCCCTAAGGAATTAAAGATGGACGACGTGATAATCTATGGTGTGAATGGTAAGCCTATTAAGGGCCGAACGCCTAATCAGCAACTTATGGTCAAGACCTTCAACGAGAACGACTTGACATTTGCATTGGGCCCTGCAGGCACAGGTAAGACTTACCTTGCTGTGGCACTTGCCGTGCGAGCCCTCAAGAACCGTGAGGTAAGAAAGATAATCCTGTCACGTCCAGCAGTAGAGGCAGGTGAGAAATTAGGCTTCCTGCCAGGCGACATGCGCGACAAAATAGATCCCTACCTGCAGCCGCTCTACGACGCTCTCGAGGACATGATTCCTGGTGCCAAACTCAAGGAATACATGGATACAAATGTCATTCAGATTGCACCGCTTGCATTCATGCGCGGTCGCACCCTGAACGATGCCATCGTTGTTCTTGACGAGGCTCAGAACACTACCACCCACCAAATCAAGATGTTCCTCACACGTTTGGGCATGGGTTCAAAGATGGTCATCACAGGCGACACCACTCAAATTGACTTGCCTCGCACCGTGTCATCAGGATTAATACAAGCCCTCAAGGTGCTTAATGGAGTGAAAGGCATAGGCAAAATCGAGTTCGGCAAGAAAGACATCGTTCGCCATCAGCTCGTGCAGCGCATTGTTGAGGCCTATGAGAAGCATGATGCGCTTCTCAAAGCAGGGCTTGAAGAAAAGTATGAACAAGGCTAGTCAATCTAGTCAAACCAGAAAAAATATAGACTATTGAAAGTAGAGAATGTTAAGCCTTATGGCGAGAATGGAGCGAAATCCAAGCAGGTAGAGGTGATGTTCGACAGCATTGCCCCTGCCTACGACTTCATGAACCGCGCCATGACACTTGGAATCGACCGCTGGTGGAGACATGTGGCAGTTAAGATGGTGCGCCGGGTTAATCCTCGCCGCATTCTTGATGTTGCAACAGGTACTGGCGACTTTGCCATAGGACTTTACAAAAACATCAAACCTGATGCTGTGGTGGGCATTGACCTATCACAAGGCATGCTCGACGTGGCACGAAAGAAGATTGAAAAGCACTGTTTGAATGGTGCTATCACAGTGCAGCAAGGCGACTGCCTGGCATTGCCGTTTGAGGATTCTAGTTTCGATGCGGTTACGGTGGCATTTGGAGTGCGCAACTTTGAGCACTTGCTTCAAGGCTACCAGCAGATGCACCGTGTGCTTGCGCCAGGTGGCATGCTGTGCGTGATAGAGCTATCAACGCCCCGAAACCGTGTAGTGCGCTGGTTCTATGACCTCTACACGCTGCACATTATTCCGTGGGTGGGTGCTCTTAAGTCGCACGACCGCAGTGCCTACCGCTATCTTCCCGAGAGCATCGCTGCTGCGCCTCAAGGCCATGACATGCTCGTCATTATGCGACAAGCAGGATTTAGCGATTGTAAGGTAAAGCGCTTAACATTTGGCACTTGCTCTATCTATACAGGAAATGCATAAACCAGATTGACCAGAATAAAAACGAAATACGATAACGATATGGCAAAAATCAAGACTATTGGCGTGTTGACATCAGGAGGTGATGCTCCAGGCATGAACGCTGCTATCAGGGCGGTGACACGCGCTGCAATTTCCCATGAATTTAACGTGAAAGGCATCTATCGCGGATACCGCGGTTTAGTAGAGGATGAAATCATCGACTTCCATGCCGAGGATGTGTCGAATATCATACATCGTGGCGGCACAATTTTGCGTACCGCACGCTGCAAAGAATTTTTGACTCCTGAGGGTCGCCAAAAGGCCTATGACAACATGTGCAAGCATGGCATCGATGCACTTGTGGTGATTGGTGGTGATGGCACACTCACAGGCGCTAAGGTGTTTGCCAGTGAATTTGATGTGCCTATCGTTGGTATCCCCGGAACTATCGACAATGACCTCTATGGTACCGACCACACCGTTGGCTACGACACTGCGCTCAATACCATAATGTGGTGCGTGGATCGCATACGCGACACCGCCAACAGCCATGAACGCCTGTTCTTTATCGAGGTGATGGGACGTGAGGCCAGTTTCCTCGCACTTTATGGTGCTATCGCCGGTGGTGCCGAGGCCGTAATCATACCTGAACTCGCTATAGAGGGTGACCAGCTTGCAAAATTAATTGAACACGGATTCCGCACTACCAAGAAATCGTCGATAGTACTTGTGGCAGAGAATCCTGTTACGGGCGGAGCCATGCAACTTGCTGAACGCGTGCGCAAAGAGTATCCTAAGTATGATGTGCGCGTCACCATCCTCGGGCACTTGCAGCGTGGCGGCTCACCCACGGCGCAAGACCGCATCTTGGCGTCGCGCATGGGTGCCACCGCTATCGAGGCCCTGGTTGAGGGTCAGCGCAACGTGATGATAGGCGATGATGACGAACAGATGGTCTATGTGCCTTTCAATAAGGCCATTAAGTATGAGAAAGCTATCGACCGCCATCTTCTAGAGACAATAGCACGACTCTCGAAATAAGTTTTAGGTGAGAGTGACGAGGAAAAAGTTCGTTACTAAATCTTCGAAAAACAATTACTGATTTTTTGAAAAATAGCAAAAAAAGTTACCTTTTGGTATATACCTTTTGGTAACTTTTTGTATATTTGCGCTGAAACATTTAAAGAGTTGATATTATGGCACAAAGAAATGGTTTCTGGGCTCGTGCCGTTGACCTCTATGTCGACGGTTTCCGCTCAATGACTGTTGGCAAGACGCTATGGCTCATCATTGCCATCAAGCTTTTTGTCTTCTTTGTCATAATCAAGATTCTGTTCTTCCCCAACTTTCTCTCAACAAAGAGCGATAGCGACGACGGCAAAGCACAATATGTGCGTGAACAACTCATCAATGACAAGTAAGAACATCCAACAACTCAAAACCGATAACCGAATACTAATAACTAACAACTAATAACTTATGAGTGATTTATTAATGAACGTAGTCGACTGGTCAAGGGCACAGTTTGCACTCACAGCCTGTTATCACTGGTTGTTTGTACCATTGACTTTAGGACTGGGAATAATAATCGGTGTGATGGAGACCATCTATTATCGCACTCGCGACGAGAAATGGCTCGCCACCACCAAGTTCTGGATGACACTCTTTGGCGTGAACTTCGCCATTGGTGTTGCCACAGGAATCATCCTTGAGTTTGAGTTCGGAACCAATTGGTCGAACTATAGCTGGTTTGTAGGCGACATTTTTGGTGCTCCACTTGCTATTGAAGGTATCCTGGCTTTCTTCATGGAGTCGACGTTCATCGCTGTGATGTTCTTCGGCTGGAAGAAGGTCTCGCCCAAGTTCCACCTCGCAGCCACATGGCTCACTGCACTAGGTGCCAGCATCTCGGCCTTGTGGATTCTTGTTGCCAACGCATGGATGCAGCACCCAGTGGGTTGCACTTTCAACCCTGAAACAATGCGCAACGAGATGACCGACTTTTGGGCAGTGGCATTGTCGCCAATGGCAATGAGCAAGGTATTTCACACCGTGACCAGTGCATGGACTCTAAGCGGTGCCTTTGTGGTCGGCGTGTGTGGATGGATGCTGCTAAAGGGCCGCAATCGTGACCACTGCATCCGCAGCC
Source organism: uncultured Bacteroidales bacterium (assembly GCA_902762385.1). Lineage (GTDB taxonomy): Bacteria > Bacteroidota > Bacteroidia > Bacteroidales > Muribaculaceae > Sodaliphilus. Next base: position 120,105 of record CACWNQ010000010.1, read on the forward strand.
TCAAGGTTGGTGGTTGGGTTGGTCTCATTGGTATTGTACTCACCAGCATCAGTGGCGACACATCGGCAGTTACCGTTGCCAAGCATCAGCCCATGAAACTGGCTGCAATGGAGGGCCTCTACGAGGGCGAGCCTGGCCAGTCGATAGTTGCCTTTGGTATCTTGAATCCCGACAAGAAAGTGGGCAATGGCGAGAAACCATTCCTATTCGACATCTCTATTCCTCATGGTCTTGCTTTCCTTGCTACTCACGACTTCAACGCATTTGTTCCAGGAATTGAAGACATCCTAAATGGCAAGACACGCGACACTACCAAATTAGCACTCAAGCCATTGTCGTTTGAGGAACGCCGTGAGCGTGGAAAAGCTGCTCAACATGCACTAGCAGGCTATAACGATGCCCTTAAAGCTGGCGACAGCGTGACCATGAAGCAGTTCCGCAAAGATATTGACGAGAACTTCAAGTACTTGGGTTACACCTATCTTGAAGAACCCGAGGAGTCGGTTCCAAATGTTCCACTAACATTCTACTCATTCCACTTTATGGTTACCATTGGTGGCTATCTGGTACTCTTCTTTATCGTGGTACTGCTCTTGCTCTACAAGCCCCAATGGGTGCCTGGCAAGAAAAAACTGCAGAAACTGGGCTACTGGCTTGCCATCATAACCATTCCGCTCACCTATCTGTGCTCAATGAGTGGCTGGATAGTTGCCGAAGTGGGCCGACAACCATGGACTATCCAAGACCTGATGCCTAACAAAGTGGCTATCAGCGACCTGAATTCTGGCTATGTGCAGACAACCTTCTGGATTTTTGCTGTGGTGTTCACTGCGTTGCTGATTGCCGACATAAGCATCATTTGCAAGCAAATCTCGAAGAAGTCAAAAACCAATCTCGACAAAGTAGAAAACAAAAAATAAGAGGAGGACACAACTATGACACACGAATTTTTGCAAAACTACTGGTGGCTTATAATGTCGGTGCTTGGAGCACTGCTAGTGTTCCTACTCTTTGTGCAAGGTGGACAATCGATGCTAATCTCCACTAAGCGTGGCAAGCGCCCATTGCTCATCAACTCACTTGGACGCAAATGGGAACTTACCTACACAACTCTAGTGACCTTTGGTGGAGCGTTTTTCGCCTCATTCCCACTGTTCTACAGTACTAGCTTCGGCGGAGCCTACTGGCTTTGGATTTTCATCCTCTTCAGCTTTGTGATACAAGCAATTGCCTACGAATACCGCACAAAGCACGGCAACGTGTATGGTACCCGATTCTACGACACATTATTATTAATAAATGGCATCGTTGGTCCAGTATTGCTTGGCGTGGCTGTTGCCGGAATGTTCTTTGGTGCCGAGTTCACTGTCGAGAAAGGCAAACTCCTTGATGCCTCAGTAATCTCACAATGGGGTCCTCAGCACGGCCTTGAGGCCATTGCCTCGTGGAAGAACCTGCTCTTTGGCTTCATGGTGTTCTTCCTCGCACGCACCCTAGCTTCGCTTTACTTCATTAATAACATCAACGATAAGGAAGTGCAGAAGAGTCAGCACAAGCAATTGCTTATCAATGCCGTAATCTTTGTGGTGCTTTTCCTTGCTACATGTGCTGTTATTCTCACATCGGCAGGCGTCGATATTGATAATGGTGGCAGCGCAATGTGGAAGCCCTATAAGTACTTCGACAACTATCTGCAACTGTGGTGGGCACTGGGCGCATTGCTCTTTGGTGTAGTAATGGTACTATTCGGCATTGGAAAATCGTTACTCAACAAAGAGTGGAAGTGCGGCATTTGGTGGGCAGGCATTGGCACTATACTTGTAGTTATGAGCCTGTTCTGGGTACTGGGTTACAACCACACTGCCTACTATCCCTCATTGCTCGATGTTCAAAGTTCACTTACTATTACCAATAGTTCGTCGAGCGAGTTTACCCTTCGCGTTATGAGCTACGTTTCACTACTTGTTCCATTTGTGGTTGCCTACATCGCCTACGTGTGGTACAAGATGGACAACACCAAGCTCACCGAGAAAGAAATCAAGCAAGCTGGCGACGACGAGATTTATTAATATCAACACACTTTAATTCCTTCACTAAACAACAATTATGAAAGCATTCCGATTTTTAATAATAATTCTTGCGCTTGCTGTGGGCTTTGCAGGACTTAATGCTGATGCCAAGGTCAAGAAGCGCAAAACCACCAAGCGCACTGCTAAGGCTAAAGTTGTGGAGCCAGCTCCCACCAACTATGATTATGTGCAAGGAGCTTACGAAGAAGACCAGATTTTTGAAATGTCGAAGTATCCACCCGAATATCCAGGTGGCACCGAGGGACTCATCAAATTCCTGAGCGACAACATCAACTATCCCAGCAGTGCCGAAAAGAAAGGCATTCAAGGCACTGTAGTACTCCAGTTTGTGGTCGAGAAGAATGGCTCAATCAGCAATGTCAAAGTGCTGCGAAGCGTCGACAAGGCACTTGATGCCGAGGCTGTGAGAGTTGTGAAACAAATGAAACGTTTCGTTCCGGGCTATAACGAGGATCACGCAGCAGTGCGCGTTCTCTATACCCTACCCGTGAGTTTCAAACTGCAATAATCACCATTTCACACATAATTTCTAGGAGTTCTAGGTCACATCTAGAACTTCTAGATTTTCTCATAAGAGTAGTAACTATACATGTCGCGTAACACCAATCTGTCGATTTGCAAGGGAATAGCCATTATCTTGATGTGCGCTGGTCACACCGAGTGCCACTGGCTTATTATCAATTTCATCTATTTGTTTCACATGCCGTTGTTTTTCATCGCGGCAGGATATTTCTTCAGCAAGAAATATGAGCAAGACCCATGGCTATTCTGCAAGAAGCGCTTTAAGGGGCTTTATGTTCCCTTTGTCAAGTGGAGCTTGCTGTTCCTGGTGCTGCACAACCTAATGTTTAAGATTGGCATTCTCAATGAGCAGTATGGCAATTGGGAGAATGGCGTGACACACCCCTACTCTCTTCACGACTTCTACCAGCGACTGGTGCACATCGTGTTCTCGATGGCTGGCTACGACGAGTTTCTAGCAGGTGCTTTCTGGTTTTTCAGGGCGCTGCTGGTGTCGAGCATCGTGTTCATCATCCTCTACAAGTTGCTACACAACCGCCACAAGTGGCTCGGCGACGACGGCACACTCATTGCAATTGCCCTGATGGCGCTAGGATTCGCATGCTTCAAGGTTATCAACAACCTTAAAATTGTTACTATAGTACAAGGTGGCATACGCGAGACGTGGGGAGTAATGTTCTTTGCTCTCGGAGCACTCTATCGACGTCACGAGCACCACATTCGCGAACATTGGGCGCTAACGCTGGTCTATGCTGGCCTACTGCTGGGCGCATGCTTCCTGCACTGCCATGGCTTGAACCTCAAAGTTCAGCTTCAGGACCTTGCCTCAATTCCCATCACCGGCTGCATCGGATTCCTGATGGTGCACGCCATTGCCTCTTCAATCGACCGCCATGACAACTGGTTCAAGCGCATGCTTATCTTTTGTGGCGACAACACCGTCTACGTGTTCGTCTTCCACATCATCTCTTTCAAAATCGTGTCGGCTATCAAAATCATGTACTACGGCCTAGATTGGGGCCAGATAGGTTGCCACATGGTAATCCACCAAAACAGCACGACCGACCTGTTTTGGATTCCCTACACCATAGTAGGCACCGCCTTGCCACTAATCTGGATTTACTACTACCGAAAAATAAAAGCCAGAATCCTTAATAGGAAACTGGCAACTGAAGTCTGAATTGAGTGTTCTCAATCCTGCACTCTTACTCTTATCGCATCAGCTCGCCAATGGATGTGGTGAGGTTGAACATGAACGTGGTAGCGCCGGTGTGGGGCTGTGCAAATGCCACACCGAAGCCGAAGGCCTTCACCTTCATGCCACCACCTATCGAGAAGCCCGACAAGAAGTTGCGCTTATATGTGCTCATGTCGGTGCGAGTCTTGTAGTTGTAACCTGCAGCGATGTAGATATTGCTTGTGGGCAGATATTCCACACCGAAAACCAGGTGGCGGAACAGGTTGCTCGCAAACTTGTCCTTTTTCACCAAGTCGCTCGAGGTGTTGTTTTTGTCCGATGGCTCGTAATACGGCAGTTTCCACTTTGTCAGGTTATAGGCTGTCACCGACAAGCGGAATGGTGTCGAGCCTAGGCCCTTTGTCACGCCAATCTGGAGGTCCCATGGCAACTTATCGCGCTGGTCGTTGAATTTCTTGACCTGTCCTCCAAGGTTCTTGGCAACTACCGAGAGCGAGAGCTCATTGTCGGGATTATAGTAGTTGATACCCAAATCAACGGCTATGGCGCCCGCCGAGTAGGTCTCGTAGCTTGAGTGCACATATTTCAGATTGATACCACCACGCAATCGGTCGCTGATGTCGTGAGAGTAGGTCAGCGTGAAAGCAAGATCGCTGGCATTGAACGAGCCAGTGATTGCACCACTCACGTCGGTAGCGTCCATCTTGCCATAGCCAAAATACTGAATTGCAGCTCCAAAGGCACCATGCTCGCCTATGCCCTGACCGTAGCGCGCACCCATGAAGTTGGTACCACCTATGTAGCGCATGTAGTTAAGGCCCACCTGGTGGTCAAACTCCTTGCCAAGCAGCGATGGATTCTGCTCCACCAGATTGATGTCGTCGTCGATTATCGAAATGTTGTGACCGCCCAAGGCATACACGTGCGACGACACGGGCACGTCAAGAAACTGATAGGCCGTCGTCCCGTCTTGAGCCACTGCCCCCTGAGCCGCAAGCAGCGACACCAGCAGCAGGCTATATGTAAAAATGCGATGCATTGCTTTTATCATGTGTGGTTCTTGATTTTCTGCGCAGGGCAAATCACGCCCTAACTTATTTATAACGAAAAAATATTGCCATTAGTATTTCACTTGCACCCCAGCGAAGTTTTTTTGAAAAAAAATTGAGCCGACTTGTTTAATTAAAAAACAATTTACTAACTTTGCACAGTCGATTGATGTGAGGTAATTTCAATGTTGCACAACAAGCAATAAACCAGCTGTTTACGAGCTCAAGGGATGGCTACCCTCGAGTTCCCATTTGCTATATACCTGCAACAGCACCACACCACTCACAACTCAAAACGAAGAGACATTTATTATCATATTACTAACTACTAAACATTTCATGCGTATGAAAAAATTACTAACTTTCTTAACGCTGCTCACACTGTTCTTCGCAACAGGCTGGGCAGCAGACGTAACTGATGTGCTCAACCAGACATGGACTGGAGTGACAGGCACAAACTACACTACATGGTCTGGTAAGACTGCCACTTCTAATGCAGTCTATGCTGGAAATAGTGCTGGTGGGAATAGTTCTATTCAGTTACGTTCTGATAAAAGCACATCTGGCATTGTGACCACGGCTTCTGGAGGCAAGGTAAAAAGCATTACTGTTGTCTGGAACTCAAACACTGCTAGCGGAAGAACTCTTGACATTTATGGAAAGAATACAGCTTATTCAGCAGCTTCCGACCTTTACACAGTATCTACTCAAGGCACTTTATTAGGATCAATAAAATACGGAGAATCTACATCACTCACAGTTTCTGGTGATTATGAGTATATAGGACTTCGCTCCTATAATGGTGCCATGTACTTGACTTCCATTTCCATCGTTTGGGAAGAAGAAGGTTCAACAGAACCAGACCCCATATCCCCTAGTGGCACAATAACCTTCAATCCTGCTGCTGGTGCGGTTACTTCTGGAACTACTGTAGAGATGTCGTTTAGTGGCACATGTGATGGAATCAAGTACACAACTGATGGAACTTCTCCAAGCGCAACAAATGGTACAGTGTACGATGCTTCGAATAAACCTGCTATTACTGCTGCTACAACTATTACTGCTGCTGCATACAACTACAGCAACTCAAAGTATGCTTTCGGAACTGAGGCCACAGCTGAATATACTTTGACTATTCCATCTGTTGACTATGACGGCACAGCCACCTTTAATGCAACTGTTGATGCCGGCACATCTCCATTGATTAAGCAACCTGTTACATTTGCTTGTTCAAATGGTGTCTTAGATAATCGTTCTGAATATCGTCTATACAAGAACTCTACCACAACATTCACTGTTCCTACAGGATATAAGATTGTAAAAATTGAGTTCACTTGTACAGCAAGTGGAAGCGCGCAATATGGACCTGGAAGTTTTGCTTCTCAAACTGGTTATAGCTATGATGGAAATATCGGAACTTGGGTAGGAAATGCTGAATCAGTTTCATTTACAGCTTCAAACAATCAGGTACGCTGCTCTCTCATTAATGTGTATTATACAGGTGATGTAGTTGAAGACATTGATTACTACCTCGTTGGCACTTTCAACATGAACGGGACCACATGGGTTCAGGGTGATGCCGCTTACAAGTTCACTGAGAACAACGGTGTTTATGAACTTAATAATGTAGACATTCCCGACGAGACTGAGTTCAAGATTATCAAGGTTCAGAACGGCACCACTACTTGGTGGGGTGGCAATGGAGGCGGTTCGCATTATGACATTCACAGTGGTCACCATACTAACATAAATTTGGGAACAGGCAACAATTACAATAACACAGGTGTAAATTATAACGACAACTTCTATCTCCAGCCAGGTGCTATCACCAGTTTCTCTTTTACTGTTGACAACGACAACAATCCCAGTGTACTCAATGTAAACAGGGACGCTCAGATGTTCATTAAGGGAGACTTCACCGATAACTGGAAAAGAGTTGCTATGAATGCGACTTCTACTGGTTGGACTCTTAATCAAGAAATTGCAGCTAATAATCAGTTCGGATTTGTTGACGAGTGGGGACAATGGCGTGGTTGTGCAAACAATCAAGATAACATAACTCTCACAGACAATGATTTGAATACAAATCTAGCTTTGTGGACTGATGGTAAAAACTTTGTGATGGCCAATGCTGGCGATTATAAATTAGATATCAGCAGCGATAAGAACACACTTATCATCACAACTGCTCCAGTTGCCCACAATGTTGTTTGCACTGTTACTCCAGAGGGTTACGGTACTATTACCGCCAATCCCACAAGCGCACTTCCCGGCGCAACTGTTAATCTTACTGTAAGTCCAACAAATAATAACTACGAGTTAGTTTCTGTTAGTGTTAATGGAGAGGAGATTGAGGACAATAATGGTGAATATTCATTCACTATGCCAGCCTTGACTGCTAATGTTGTGGCAACCTTTGCCAAGAAGCAGTACACTATCACTAAGGTTGAGAATCATGGTACTATCGCCTTCACCGACGGCGTTACCGAGAATGAAGGCACAGTTACAGCGGGTGCTGGTGATGTCGTTAAATTCACTGTCACTCCACAGAGTGATAAATACGTTGTAAGCAGCGTAACAGTTTCATGGCCTGATGGAAGCACAACAACACCTACTTTAGAAAATGGTGTTTATAGTTTCACTATGCAAGGCAGAAACGCTACTGTTACTGCCACATGTGTTCGTCAAGCTGTAGGAGACGGCTCATTCGTGCTTGTTACCGATGCTTCGACCCTTAAGGCTGGTGACAAAGTGATTATCACCAACTCTGGTATTGCCGGTAGTGCTCTTGCCATGGCCGAAGATCGTGGCAACAACCGCGGATCAGTTACTGTTACAATCACCTCTGACTTAAAGATTACTCCCAATGCAATACTTCCAGCAGAAGGTGGAGTTCAAGTGCTCACTCTTGAAAGCGCTACTGCAACAGTAAACGGACAAACTACAAACGCATGGATGTTCAACACAGGAGGTCAATATCTTTATGCCGCCTCAAGCGGTAGCAACTATTTGAAAACGGCAAGTGCAGACGTTGCTGGTGAAAATGGTAAAGCAACTATTACAATAGGCAATAGTAATAATAATTATAATGCTGTAATTACTTTTAGAGGTTCAAATACAAGAAATATCATCCGCAATAATGGATCATTATTTGCTTGCTACTCTTCTGGTCAAAGTCCTGTTTACATCTACAAGCAGACTGCAGCTGGTTTGATGGTAGAGATTGACCCTGATGGTGGAGAGGTAATCGGTTCTCAAGATGTTACTATTGACGCCAACGTTGAAGGCGCAATGGTTCAGTACAAGATTGGAGACGGTGAGTGGAGCACTCTAGCCGAGGCACCTGTTACCACCACAATCACAGGCAACGTAGGCGACCAAGTTGTTGTATATGCCAAGGCTACTATGGAAGATGATGGCGAAACTCTCGAAGATGAGACAAGCTCTACCTTCACCTTCGTAGCCCCTGCAGCACCAACCATCACACCTGCTTCTTGCAACATTTCTAGCGAGACTCAAAATGTGACTATCACTAGCAGCTATGATAATGGAACCATTGAATACAGTACTGATGGCGGCACTACATGGAATACTTATACTGGTCAATTCCAAGTTATCGTAGAAGGCATTGGCGAGAGCGTTACCGTTCAAGCCCGCGTTACATACAACGGCGTAACAAGCGAGACTGCTAGTGCAACCTACACCCGTGGTGTTCAGCCAGTAGTATTCTCACCAGCAAAAGGCACTTATTATGGTGACCAAACATGCCAGATGTTCAGCACCACTAAGGGTGCTCGCATCTATTACACAATGACAGATGATGGCTCAGAGCCAGCAGATCCTGAGATGAACACTGCCGGCACTCAACTCTACACTGGTGAGATTGAAATGACTCATGGCAACACTTACAATTTCAAGGCTGTTGCTTACATCGGTACAACTCCAAGTGAGATTTCAAGTGTAAACTATACTATTAAGAATACATCTGAATATGTTAGCCCCAGTCAGTATAACAATCCTAAACTTTACAGTGTTGCAGAACTGAATGCCGTTAACGTTCCACTTACTAACCCGTATTATACAACAGATTACTATGAAATGGTTAATCCAGTTCAGGTAATTTATATGTCTACTTACAAGCAGAATGGCTATCAACCAGAGTTCTGTTTGATACGTGACAATACAGGTTATGGAATGATTTATTTCGGCAAGCAAAATAGTGCTCATAACAACTTCAAGGTATTTGAGATGGGCGACTGGATCGGTGGTGGCTACTCTGGCCAAGTTTCTAACTTCTACGATCCCAATCAACAAGTATTGAGTGATACTCACCCAGAGTTAGGCCGTTCTGGTTCAGGTCAGCACATTTTCAATTGGGTAACAAGTGCAATGTCTAATTCTGCAGTACTCCCTGAGTATTTAACTATTTCTGAGATCCAGTCAAGTGGAACTGATGATAACCCAGACTATTGGGGTCATTATGTACACCTGCGCAAAAACACTGTGGAACTTATCCAAAGTACCGATCCAGGCGACTACACTACTGGACAGGACAAGGATGGCAAGTGGAGCGGCACCATTACCGATGAAGATGGTCAAAGCATTATGTACTATGACAAGTTCTACCTGCAGTGCAATGAGGGATGGACATTGAACAACAACCTATTTACAGGTCACCCCAATCGCACTTTTGATGTTTACGGATTTGTAGCATGCTACAAAAACGTTTATCAAATTTCTCCATTTGATTTTGCTTGGATTGACATGCCTATCTGTGATCATGTGACTGAGACTTATACTGAAGAGCAAACTGTCTCTTTAAGCAGTCCTGACGATCCAACAGCTACCATTTGGTACAAGACTAGCGAAATGGATGACTTCCATGTTTACACTGAGCCATTCACTGTTAACAGCACTACTACCGTTGAGTGGTATGCTACCAAGCAGTCGCAGTACAACGACGAACTTGAATCGAAGCGTGGCACTATCACCATGACCTTCGAGGAGATTGCTAAGCCTGTAATCTCTCCTGAGAGCCAAGTTAAAGCAGTTGGCGAGAGCGTTGATGCAAGCATCGCTTATGAGGAAGGCAAGACTGTTCCTCCAATCGCAGTCATCCTGTACACTACCGACGGTAGCGATCCAAAGACTAGTGAGACTGCTCAAGAGTACACAATTGGAACTACTACCCTTCACTTCACAACAACTACAACTGTACGTGCAATCACAAGAGTAGGAAACCTCTACAGTGCTGAGGCCGATGCCAAGACTTACACCTTCGTCAAGTCTAACGGTATTGAATATACTCTGATTGATGATGCAACCAAGCTTAAGGAGAATGGCGTTTACGTTATCGTAAGCCAGAACTACAGTGAGGCTATTAGCACCACTCAGAACGTCAACAACCGTGGCGCTGCTGGCGTATTATTCGTTGAAGGCACCAACAAGGCTAAAGTTTATGGAAATGACGATGTAGCTCAGTTCACATTGAGTGTTCTCACTCACGATGAGGACACCAGTCCCGAGCGTCACTTCCTGATGCAGACCAACAACAGTAATGTTAACGGTTACCTCTATGTTGGCCATGACGTGAACAACTCACTGATGACCGAGGCTGAGGAAGATGCTATGGGCAACGATGTTGCTGTAATCACTATTGATTCTGACGGCCGTGCTCACATCCACTTCAACTATGCAGGTGGCGACAACCGTTACCTCCAGTACTGGAACCGTGACCGTTTGTTCAATACCTACAAGACCGAGTATGACGACCGTGCAGTTTATATCTACGGTGTAGAGGCCACTCCTCTTGCAACCATCGAGAAGGAAGGCGTCACTACTGAGGGCATGAACCAATACACTATTGCTGATGAGCTAGTAGTTGTTTGGGCTAATGCAGATGAAGGAAAGCTGTGGTGTAAAGACCAGGGCAATGTATCAATAGCCAAGACCGAGATTAAAGATGGTCAGGTTGATTACATGAAAGAGGTTGGTCAGCAGCATGGCGAATGGGACCAGAGCAACTGGGTAGTTCTCCAGTTCCCAAAACCAACAATGCCAGAAAATGACCCAATCAAGACCCTTCTCAACAATGCTGTAGGCAAGTATATTGAGCCAGCAACTGTTACCGGCTATTATATTGACGATAACAACTACACAATTCAGATGGCTCAGGCTGAGAATTACACATTAGCTCTCAAAGAAGGCGCCGACACAACTAAGAATGTGTACTGTACCGCCAACTTCCTGCCAGACAACCTGAACATCAATGGCCAAAATGGAGCTGCTGGAATATATCATGGCGATAATAGAAATTATTTCTTCATGAATCCTAAGATTCAAGAGGTTTGCAGCATTACATTTGCTGAGTGGACAGGTGATAATACCTTTGTAGTGCCCGTTAACGACGCTCAAATTAATGGATCATTCAAGGTTGATTGGACTTACAATGCAGAAGGTCCACAATCACCAGCGTCTAACACAGCTTATAGATTTGTAGCTGCTGTTCAGCGACCACAAGGCAGCACTTATCTTAAAGCCGATCAAGAATATCCTATTATTGTCTATCCTCTTGATTTCACAGCTGAAAGTGCACTTCCAACAGCCATCAACACTGTTGAGGTAGGTAATGGCGAAATTAAGAGCATTAAGTACGTTAACGTAGCCGGTATCGTAAGTGACCGTCCATTCCAGGGCGTGAACATTGTAGTTACCGAGTACACCGACGGTTCTCGCACTACTACTAAGATGCTCCACAAATAATCAGTTTTAGAATTTAAAACTCCCTAATATTAGAAGGTGCCTGCCACTGTGGGTGGCGGGCATCTTTTTTTTTGTGCAAAATTTTCATTACAAAAAAAATGATTACTATCTTTGCACAGCCAATGAGAGGCTGGGGTCGGACGGAGGTCGGACAAAAGTCAGACGGGGTCGGGACGATGAGAGAGACGATGATTTTTGCTAATATATTTTAACTGATTGTTATATGGGCTTTTTGAAGCGTGGTGGTGGTTATCGCAAATTGCAGGTGTACAAGCTCACAGAGATAATATATGACATAAGCTATGAGTTTGCCCACCGCTACCTGTCAAAACGCGACCGCACTGTGGACCAGATGGTTCAAGCCTCCCGTTCGGGGAAACAGAACATCGCTGAGGGGAGTTTGGCCTCGATGACGTCGCGCAAGACAGAGATTAAACTCACCAATGTGGCGAAGGCGAGCCTGGGAGAACTGCTGATTGACTACGAGGACTATGTTCGCACTCGCAATCTCACTCGTTGGGACGCGAGCAATGAACGCTACCAAAAGCTGCGTGACTATGTTAAGACCGAGGAGTTTGAAAACGGCTACATGCAACTGATTGGGCGCTTGAATGATGAAGAGATTGCCAACTTGTGCATGACCCTGATTCACCAGGCGATGTATATGCTCGAGCACCTGCTTGATGCTCAACAAGAACAATTTGCCAAAGAAGGCGGGGTGAGCGAATCGATGACCAGAGCAAGGCTCGAGTCAAGACGGGGTCGAACGGAAATTAGTGATCGGGAATTTTGAGAAAGATTAGGGACATATGGCAGATGGTGATGCTGGCGATATTGTCGCTGGTTATGGTGGCGTGCGCCAATATTGGTTCGCCTGAGGGTGGTCCACGCGACTACACCCCTCCTGTGATGCTTCGCAGCAACCCAATTCCTGGAGCGGTAAACTTCAGTGGCAAGAAGATAGAGATAAACTTCGACGAGATTGTCAACATCAAGGACCAAACCACCCGAGTGGTCGTGTCGCCAGCCCCTAAGGAGCAGCCCATTATCCGTGCCCAAGGCAAGAAAATCACTGTTGAATTTCAGGATGAGCTCGAACCCAACACGACCTATGTAATCGACTTCACCGATGCTATTGAGGACAACAATGAGGGTAATGTGCTCGACGGCTTCAGTTTCGCCTTCTCAACCGGTGATCATGTCGACTCGCTTCAGGTGAGTGGAATGGTGCTTCGGGCAAGCGACCTTGAGCCAATGAAAAATGTGCTTGTGGGTCTGCACAGCAATCTCGACGACTCAGCATTTACCACCCTGCCTTTCAACCGAGTGAGCCGCACCAACAGTCGTGGCGAGTTCACTCTGCGCAACGTAGCTCCCGGCGACTATCACATCTTCGCCCTGCGCGACGTCGACAACGACTATAAGATGGCACGCACCGAGGACATCGCATTCCTCGACCGCATAATAGTACCAAGCACACGTGAGTTCACTTCGCAGGACACAGTGTTCACATTCGACCATCGCGTCGACACCATCATGACTGCAACTCACACCGAATTCCTGCCTAATGACTTGCTTTTGAGCCTTTTCAACGAAGACTACCGTTCGCTCTATTTCAAGAAAAGTGAGCGTCAGGGCGACAACAAGCTGTTTGTGCTATTCTCGGCCACGTTGCCCGAAATGCCAACCACACGAGTGCTTGAACCCAAAATTTACAGCGACGAGTGGGCAAAGATTGAGACTCGTGAGGCGCAAGACTCGCTGGTCTACTGGCTTACCGACTCCACTTTGATAAAAGCCGATACTGTAAGGCTAGAAATGAGCTACTGGCAAACCGACGACAACGACTCGCTCTCCATGAAGACCGATACTCTCACCTTTGCGCGCAAGCGCAACGCCAATGAGCGAAAGCAGCAGGAGAAGGCCATCAAAGATCGCGAGAAGCGCGACAAAGAGATTGAAAAACTTCAGGAAAAACTCAACAAACTGCGTCGCGAAGGTAAAGACACCACCGATGTAGCCGTTGAACTTCAAGGCCTGCGTGACATGATGAAAGTGAAGCCAGTGCTACTCAAGATTGAGACCTGCAACGGAAATGTTGATATTACCGACTCACTCTGGATTAAGGCCGAAGCACCCATTGGCAGCATCGCCATGAGTGGCGTGCACCTCGAGAAGATGAACCGCGACAGCACATGGACCACTGTCGATATACCCACGATGGTGCCATCCAATGAATGGGACATTTACCGCTACGTCGCTCCTCAACGCCTTGAGCAGAACACCGACTACCGGCTCACTATCGACTCACTAGCTGTAACTTCAATCTACGGTATTGCGTGCGATACTGTGCGCACAACTTTCAAAGTGAAGAGTGAGGAGGAATATGCAAATCTCCATGTCAATTGCCTGGGATTCCAGGGCAAAGCTTTTGCACAACTGCTTAACCGCAACGGCAAGGTGCTTCGCACCGTCGACGTGAAGGATGGCTATGCCGACTTCTACGACCTATTACCCGAAACCTATTACCTCATGATGGTGCTCGACACCAACGGTAACGGTCGATGGGATACCGGCAACTACAGCCAGCACTTGCAACCTGAAGACGTATTCTACTATAATAATGGCATAAAACTCAAGAAATTCAGCGACATAACACTCACATGGAATGTGTATGACGTGCCAGTCGACAAGCAGAAACCCGAGGCAATTCGCAAGTTCTTGCCAGAGGACCGCAACTCTAAGCTGAAGAAGGACGAGAAAAACAAGAAGAATGGCAATGAAGAGGACGAAGAAGAGGATGAATTCAACAGTAATGGCTTCATCAACAACAGTTCTTACTCGGGCAACAAATACGACGACGTGAAGCGAGGTGTAGTGAAATAAACGCTCTAAACACCCAAAAGGCATAGCAAGGGATTCATGAATTAAAGTTCAAGAATTCCTTGTTAATTATTCCACTTATTTAGTTCATTTTACACTTTTTACATCCCAAATTTTCAAGCCAAAAATCAGCTTTTAAGCAACAACAATTAAAAAAAATTTTTCCACATTAATAATTTATTGTATATTTGCAGGCTGAAATCGTGGAAAAGTTTCTGCCGCAACGCACAATTGTGGTAGAAACGGCTACTATTCAATGAAATAAATAACACAATTATTAATAACATTAAGAAATGCAAACTAAAGGTTTTATCGTAACTATTGCTACTGCACTGGTGTTGATATGCATTTTCTACCTGTCGTTCTCGTTTGTAACTAGTCACTACGAGGGTGAGGCTCAAACAACAGCTCTGAAGGCTGCCAAAATCAAGAGCCCCGACATGTCGAACGATACATATCGCAAAGCCTACAACGACTACATCAGTGGCATCGAGAAAAAGAAAGTGTGGCTAGGCTACACCTATCAGGAAGTGCGAGAGAAGCAGCTTGGTTTGGGTCTTGACTTGAAGGGTGGTATGAACGTAACCCTCCAAATCTCGGTTCCCGACATTCTTAAGGTGCTCTCAGGCAACAACCAGGACAAGAAGTTTAACGACGCTATCGCTAAGGTCGACGCCAGCAGCGAGAACTTCGTGGGCGACTTCTGCAAGAACTACAAGCAGATGGCTCCCGAAGGCAGCTTGGTTCAAATCTTCCGCAATCGCGTCCAGAAAATCAAGGATAACCCACAGGCAACCGATGCCGAGGTTGAGACTTACCTCAAAGAGGAAGTCGACAAGATGGTCGACAACTCTTATAAGGTATTGCGCACCCGTATCGACCGCTTTGGTGTGGTAGCTCCTAACATCCAGAAGCTTCAAAGCACTGGCCGCATCCTGCTCGAGTTACCGGGCATTAAGGAGCCTGAGCGTGTAACCGCTCTGCTTCAAAGCACTGCCAACCTTCAGTTCTTTGAGACATATAAGGGCAGTGAAATCATGGCCGACATCCAGGCATTGAGCAATGCATTTGCCAATAGTGGTGGTGCAGCTCCTGCCGACACTACTGCTACTGCCGAGGCTGCAGCAACCGACTCGACTGCACAAGCCGAGCCTGCCAAGGCCGAGACCGCTAAGGCCGATGCCAAGAAGAGCGCTGCAGGCAAGACCCTTATGGAGCTGCTTGGTGGTGCCGATGGCGAAAGCCCAGCAATTGGTCACGTAGCCGAGAGCGACACCGCAGCAGTTAACAAGATTATCTATAGCGACCTCGCTAAGAAGACTCTCAAGAGCGACCTTAAGCTCTGCTGGACCAACAAGCCTGAGAGCCGCAACCAGAAGGGTGGCGAGACCTTCGCTCTGGTAGCCCTCAAGTGCCACCAGCCCGAAGAGGCCGTGCTCACCGGCGACGTTGTAACCAGCGCCACCAGCGAGTATGACAACCTGCAAGGTAACCAAGTTTCGATGGTAATGAACGACGAGGGTGCACGCAAGTGGTCTTCAATCACTGCTCAGAACCTGCACCGCGCAATCGCCATCGTTCTTGACGACCAGGTTTACTCTTATCCTAATGTAAACAGCCAGATTGATGGTGGTCGTAGCCAGATTACCGGTAACTTCACTCCCGAGGAGGCAAGCGACCTTGCTAACGTGCTTGAGAGTGGTAAGATGGATGCCAAAGTCAACATCGTTAGCCAGAGCGTGATTGGCCCATCGCTGGGTCAAGAGTCAATCCGCAAGGGACTCATCTCGTTCCTCGTGGCACTTGTTCTGCTTATGATCTTCATGATGTGCGTCTATGGCATCAAGGCTGGTATGATTGCCAACTTGGGTCTGCTGTTCAACCTGTTCTTCACTGCTGGTATCCTGGCATCGTTCCAGAGCGTGCTCACCCTGCCTGGTATCGCCGGTATTGTACTTGCGCTTGGTATGGCCGTTGACGCCAACGTGCTTATCTTCGAGCGCATCAAGGAAGAGCTTCGTGCAGGCAAAGCCCTCAAGGCTGCTGTTGCCGACGGTTATGGCAATGCCTTCTCGGCAATCTTCGACTCTAACTTGACATCTATCATCACTGGTATCATCCTTGCTATACTGGGTACTGGCCCAATCAAGGGTTTTGCCGTTACCACCATCGTGGGTATCTGCTGCTCGTTCTTTACTGCAGTTTACGCAACTCGCGTTATCCTTGAGTGGCTCATCAACAAGGGCTGGTATGCAAATATCACCTTCACCACTCCATGGACCCGCCACATGCTCGAGAACGTGAAGTTCGACTTCATGGGCAAGCGCAAATTGAGCCTCACTATCGTGACTATCGTAGTAGCTGCCATCATAGCTATGTTCTTCATTCCTGGACGTGGATTGAGCCTGGGTATCGACTTCTCGGGTGGTCGCAACTATGTTGTTCAATTCGACCAGCCAGTACAGACCGAGACTCTGCGTGCTGCTGTAGCTGAAAAGCTGCCAGGAGCCAACACCTCGGTTATCACTATCGACAACAACACCAAGGTGCGCGTATCAACTAACTATAAAGTTACCGATCCCGACAGCAAGAAGGTGGATAAGGAAATTGAGGATGCACTCTACGAGAGCCTCAAGGGTGCCTTCAAGCAGCAACCCACTCGTGAGAACTTCGATGTTACCAACACCGACATCGGTATCCAGCAAAGTGAGCAGGTGGGTCCAACCATCGCAAGCGACATGACCCGAGCAGCCAGCTGGGCAGTGTTCTTCGCATTGCTCGCAATGGCAATCTACATCCTCATCCGCTTCCGCAACGTAGCATTCTCGGTTGGCGCACTTGCTGCAGTAGCCTTCACCGCATTTGTGGTAATCGGCTTCTACACATTGCACGGAATATTCCCATTCTCAATGGAGATTGACCAAACCTTTATCGCCGCCATCCTGACCGTAATTGGTTATCAGGTGAACGATACCGTGGTTGTATTCGACCGTGTGCGTGAGTATCGCAAGCTCTATCCCAAGCAGAACCTGTACGACACCTTCAACAATGCGTTGTGCAGCACTCTGGCCCGTACGACGATGACCTCAATCACCACCTTGCTGGTATTGTTCGTTATCTTCTTCCTGGGTGGTGAGTCAATCCGCAGCTTCATCTTCGCGATGATCCTCGGTGTTATCATCGGTACTTGCTCTTCACTGTTCATCGCTTCTCCAGTAGCTTACGCTATTGCAAAGCGCGGTGAGAAAAAGAACAACAAGTAAAATTCTGTTATCAGAACAATAACTTAAAAGCCTGAGGCCACATGGTCTCAGGCTTTTTCATTTTGGCTCACACATCTCGTGATGGATCTACGCAATTTACAACAATATAGTAAATAAAATAACTCGCAAGCGACTATAAAAACTACTTGCGAGGCAATCTAACCTATTCTATCTTCCATTCCTCACCATCCTCTACCCTATCACCTATAAACCAAGAAATCCCACAAGCAATTCTGCTTGCAGGATTTCTCTCTGTGGTACCTCCAGGATTCGAACCGGGGACACATGGATTTTCAGTCCATTGCTCTACCACCTGAGCTAAGGCACCATCATTTTTGCGATTTGCGACTGCAAAGTTACGGCAAGTTTTTGAGATGACCAAATTTTTTTGTCAAAAAAAGCACCAAATCCATGAAAAAGCGCAAAAATACTAAATAACGGCCAACAAATGGGAGCTTGTTGCGAAAAAATATGTAATTTCGCACTCTGTTTCCAGCATTAAAGAACCAATGCTTTTTAGGCTACAGTAATGGAGCAGCTAATGCACTACATATGGCAACATCGCTTGTGGCGAAGTGAGGACATGATGACCAACGATGGCCGGCATGTGCGTGTGCTTGACCCAGGGCTGCTCAACACCGATGCTGGCCCCGATTTTTTCAATGCCAAAATTGAGATTGACGGGCAGCTGTGGGTCGGAAACGTTGAGATGCATGTGCGTGCCAGTGATTGGAAACGGCACGGCCATGACCACGACGCAGCCTACGACAACGTAGTTCTGCATGTGGTTGACAAGGACGATGCTCCAGTTTACCGCACAAATGGAGAGCGCATTCCTCAACTGGTGCTACAGGTGTCGCCACTCTTCGACAGCAGCTACCAACAACTAGTAAATAGCCGCCAAAAGTTGCCCTGCGAAAGTGTGGTCAGGCAAGTTCCAAGCATTACGGTCACCGAATGGGTAGAGCGATTGGCATTTGAGCGACTTCACGGCAAAGTGCAGCGCGTGCGCGATCTGCTCAAGATGTATAACGGCAGCTGGGAAGACGTGTGCTACGTCACACTCACCCGCAACCTAGGTTTCGGCATCAACAACGAGGCTTTTGAGCGATTGGCTCGACGCACGCCACTACGACTGTTGCACAAGCATAGCGACTCATTGCTGCAAATCGAGGCCCTTCTTTTTGGACAGGCAGGAATGCTCGACCCCACTGCCACAGGTGTTGACGCCTACTATCGCCAACTGTGCACAGAATATGCATTCCTTGCCAACAAGTTCTCGCTCCAACCCATGGAGCCCGAGGCATGGAAGCTGTTCCGCATCAGGCCTCAAAACTTCCCCTATCGCCGCATAGCAATGCTTGCGCACTATATCGAGGGAAGCTTCCGTCTGATGAGCGACATTCTCAACGCCAATGGCGAGAAGGAGCTGCGCAAGCTTTTCCAAGTGGAACTCACTGGCTACTGGAGCAACCACTACAGCTTCGGCAAGCCCAACGAGAGTCCAACGCTAGCGCTTAGCAACCAGTCGATTGACATTGTGCTGATCAACACCGTGGCACCACTCTACTACGCCTACGGTGAGATTACCGGCAACTATGCCCTCAACGACAAAGCCATCGAATTGCTCGAGAGTCTTAAACCTGAGAGCAATTCGATAGTCAAAACATTTGTGGCTGCTGGCATCGAATGCGACAGCGCACTCACATCGCAAGCGTTGATAGAACTAAAACGCAACTATTGCGATGCACGCAAGTGCATTTATTGCAAGATTGGGCATCGACTGCTCAGCGAGGCAGCACATCGTGAATAACGAAATAACAACACATTAAACATATATATAGTTAAAACAATTAGAAAAAAAATGAGAAAAACTTTATTGTTAGCAGCCCTGGCCTGTATGGCCATTACAGGCGCCAAGGCCCAGCAGATTGTACCGCTGAGCTATGGAAATTTCGATCAGTGGGTAACACGTCACGTCAAGGAGTCAGGAATCATTGGTGGCGCTGAGAAGAAAGTATTTGAGGTTGGACCAACCAAGAGCATTCCTAATGCTGGTCCTTACACCAATATGGGAGGTTCACCATGGGCCACAAGTAATGTATATGCCAAGGTGGCTGGTGTTGTTAAGGCTAGTAACCAGGTTTATCCCGACCGTCATGGCAACGGCTATTGCGCTAAGCTCACTACACAGTATGAGCACGTGAAGGCTTTGGGCATTGTCAACATGGATGTGCTTGCATCAGGAACCATCTTCCTAGGCCAGATGCTAGAACCAGTGAGCAGCACCAAGAATCCTTACAGCAAGATGAATATGGGCATGCCATTCAGCAAGCGTCCTAGCGCATTGCAGTTTGAGTACAAGCTCACTGTGCCTTCAGGACAGCGCATCTATTCTAGTGGCTTCGGCAGCAAGAAGACACTTCCCGGACAAGATTACGCCGAAGTATTCATCCTCTTGCAGCGTCGTTGGGAGGACTCTAACGGCAACATCCACGCAGCACGCGTGGGCACTGGCCGTGAGAGATTTGGTTCGTCGGTAGCCAACTGGACCACCCATCGCATCCCAGTATGGTATGGCGACATCACCAAGCACGCTGGTTATCAAAGCTATATGGGCCTGATTCCAAAGGACAAGTCTTACTATGCCAAAAACAGCAAGGGCAAGATGGTGCCCGTTATCGAGGAGAAATGGGACGACGCCAACGCAACTCCCACTCACATCCTGGTGATGCTATCATCAGGCTGCGGCACCCCTTACACCGGCACCCCCGGCATGACCTTCTGGATTGACAACGTATCACTCGTTTACTAATCGAGATTGATAACTTTCTACTGGCTGGCACAGCACCGTGCTAGCCAGTTTTTTGTTTTGTAATTTAAACAATTATTTATAACTTTGCGACAAAATAATAGATATGGCAAAAGAAGTGGGGCAAACCCCGATGATGAAACAGTTCTACGAGATGAAGGCGAAGCATCCTGATGCTTTGTTGCTATATCGCGTGGGCGACTTTTATGAAACCTACGGCGAGGATGCTATCGTGGCTAGCGAAATTCTGGGCATAACGCTCACTCGTCGCTCCAATGGCACTGGCGGCAAGAACTTGGAGATGGCGGGGTTTCCACATCATGCCCTCGACACCTACTTGCCCAAACTGGTACGCGCCGGCAAACGCGTGGCGATATGCGACCAACTCGAAGATCCCAAACTCACAAAGAAGCTTGTAAAACGTGGCATCACCGAGCTAGTGACCCCTGGTGTTGTAATAGGCAACACACTTCTCGACCGTAAGGAGAACAACTTCCTGGCCGCAGTGCACTTTGGAAAAAAGGCAACCGGTGTAGCATTTCTAGATATCAGCACCGGCGAATTCCTTGCTGCAGAGGGTTCGGTCGACTATGTTGACAAACTACTTAACAACTTTGCCCCCAAGGAGGTGCTTATCGAGCGTAGCAACCGCACCCGCTTCCAGCAGTCGGCCACTGGCAAGTACCTCACCTTTGAGATGGAGGACTGGATTTTCACTACCGAAGCCGCAACCGACCGCCTACTCAAGCATTTCGAGACCAAGAACCTGAAAGGCTTTGGTGTGCAGAACATGGAATGCGCCATCGTGGCGTCGGGAGCAATCCTCCACTATCTTGACCTGACCCAACACACTCAGATAAAGCATATCACTTCGCTCGCACGCATCGAGGCCGAGCGCTATGTGCGACTTGACAAGTTCACGGTGCGCAATCTCGAACTGATAGCCCCTATGGCCGATGATGGCAAGAGCCTGTTGAGCGTTATCGACAAGACCCTCTCGCCCATGGGAGCACGCCTGCTGCACCGATGGATTATGTTCCCCCTCAAAGACGTGAAAGCCATCAACCGCCGCCTCGACGTCGTGGAGCACTTTTTCAAAGACCCGTCAGGACGTGAGCTGCTGAAAGAGCAACTCGAGGTAATAGGCGATATTGAGCGACTTGTATCGAAGGTGGCTGTGGGCCGCATTACCCCACGCGAGATGGTGCAGCTCAAGTGTGCCTTGCAAGCCATGGTGCCCATAAAGACCATGTGTGAGCAGAGCAACAACGAGGTGCTTTACAGCTATGGTGAGCAACTGAATCCCTGCCCACTCATCAGCGACCGCATCGAGCGCGAGCTCAACCCTGATGCTCCTAGCATGGTGAATCGAGGCAATGTGATTCGCAATGGCGTGAACGACGAACTCGACGAGTTACGAAACATATCATCGAGCAGCAAGGACTACCTCATGCGCTTGCAGCAGCGCGAGAGTGAGCGCACAGGCATACCAAGCCTTAAGATTGCCTACAACAACGTGTTTGGCTACTACATCGAGGTCCGAAACACCCACAAGGACAAGGTGCCCGAAGAGTGGATAAGAAAACAGACCCTTGTTAGCGCCGAGCGATACATCACTCCCGAGCTCAAAGAGCTAGAAGAGAAAATCTTAGGTGCCGAGGAAAAAATCCTCGTGCTTGAGAGCAAGCTCTTCAACGAACTGGTTGCTGCAGTGAGCGACTACATTCCTGTCATCCAGAACGACTCAAGCCTAATAGCCCAACTCGACTGCCTGTTATCGTTCACACGCGTATCGCTCGAGAACCAGTACAACAGGCCTGTTATCGACGACAGCCTCGATATAGAAATCACCGAAGGTCGTCACCCAGTAATCGAGAAGCAGCTGCCCATTGGCGAAGTATACGTCCCCAACGATATTAAGCTCAGCAACGACGAGCAACAAGTGATAATCATTACCGGTCCCAACATGGCTGGTAAGTCGGCATTGCTGCGACAGACAGCCCTAATTGTGCTTATGGCGCAAATAGGTTGCTTCGTGCCAGCACAATCAGCAAGAGTGGGCATCGTCGACAAGGTTTTCACACGTGTGGGTGCCAGCGACAACATCTCGCTTGGAGAGTCAACCTTTATGGTCGAGATGATTGAAGCTTCATCAATCCTCAACAACCTGAGCGAGCGCAGCCTTATCCTCTTCGATGAGCTTGGCCGTGGCACAAGCACCTACGACGGCATCTCAATAGCCTGGTCCATTGTTGAATACATACACGAAGTGGGAGCACGCCCAAAGACCCTCTTTGCCACTCATTATCACGAGCTCAACGAGATGGAGAAGACCTTCAAGCGCGTTAAGAACTACAACGTGAGTGTGCGCGAGCTTAATGGTAAAGTGGTGTTCCTGCGCAAACTCGTGCCTGGTGGCAGCGAGCACAGCTTCGGCATTCATGTGGCAAAAATCGCCGGCATGCCCAAGGCCATAGTGCATCGTGCCGACGAGGTTCTAAAACGACTGGAGCAGAACAGCAACAACGACACGCTAAGCAAGGATCTCGACGATGTGGCCAACAACCGCAACGGTGTGCAACTATCGTTCTTCCAGCTCGATGACCCCGTGCTGAGCCAAGTTCGCGACGAGATTCTGAACACCGACATCAACAATCTCACCCCTATGGAGGCCCTCAACAAACTCAACGACATCAAGGGTATAATCACTGGAAAAAAGTAATCTAAAAAACTAACAACTATAATCAAGCTGATGCGCCGTTTCTTTATTTATTTTATAATGTGCCTTGCCTCGATAGGAGCAATAGCACAGCCTGAACTTGCCCAGCAGCAGTTGGCTGCTAATCATAACCGCAGTGGCAGCAACCATTATGCCTACCCCTACCCTGCCCAAGAGCTGCCCAAGCTCACACCAGCACCGGCAGGTTATGAGCCATTTTTCATCAACCACTACGGACGTCACGGCAGCCGTTGGTTGACAAAACAGAGCAGTTACGACAATCCAGTCGCAACTCTTGAGCAACTGCAACATATGGGTGTCCTCAACAAGCAAGGCGAGGTGCTGCTCGACCAGCTGCGCAAGATTGCTATTGAAGCCAAAGGACGCGCCGGCGACCTGAGCGACGTGGGCGCCGAGCAACATCAAGGCATAGCACAGCGCATGTGCAACAATTTCCCCGAAATCTTTGACGGCCACGCCACTATCGACGCCCGTTCTACCGTGTGGATTCGTTGCATATTATCGATGGCAAACGAGACTCAAGTTTTCAAAGCCTATAACCCCAACATTAAAATCTTTACCGATGCCAGCTACCACGACATGTACTACACTGGCTGGGGATATGGCGAGGACACGCTTGCCAATCCACAACGCAAAGCCATCCGTCACATCAGCGATAGCATCTTCAACGCACGCATCGATGCTTCACGCTTCATGAGCCAGTTTATAACCCATGTTCCTGATAAGTGTGTAAAACTGCAAGGCACCGAAAAACTAATGGAGGAAATCTTCGACATTGCCGGTAGCCTCCAGAACCACCACGCATTTGACGGAATGAACCTTTTCCAGTACTTCACCGACGAGGAAATCTACGAATTGTGGAAAGTAAAGAACATCTACTGGTATCTGCAGTGGGCTAACTCTCCACAAGGCGGCCACCGAATGCCATTTATCGAGCGTGCCTTACTCACCAACATGATAGAGACTGCCGACGAAGCCATCGCTCAAGGCAAACGTGGCGCCACACTACGATTTGGCCACGAAACCTGTGTGCTGCCACTGGCATGTCTGCTCGAGCTCGACAATGTTAACTACTCATGTGACGACCTTAACACCTTGCACGAGTACTGGCGAAACTACGAGATTTTCCCCATGGGCTGCAACATCCAGATGGTGTTCTATCGCAATGCCAGCAACGACATCCTCGTCAAAGTGCTTCTCAACGAGCATGAGGCCACCCTGCCTTTCAAAACCTCGACATTCCCCTATTACCGCTGGAACGACATCAAGCCCTATTATCAGCAGAAACTCAAGACAGTTATCAATTGGCCATTATAGTAATGGCTAGCAGTGGTTAAAACTACAGGAATCACAGTTCCTGTTTCAGACAATCTAAAAAAAAGCAAAAAACTGACATTTTTTCAGTTTTTTGCTTTATCTTTGTACCCGCTAACGATGGCCCCAAAAGCCAATTTTATCTTAGCCTATTAATAATCAAGAAATTACACAACAATGAACGATAATCCCAAATCTATTCACGATGCCGAAGAGCAACTGCCAATCAAACGTAACGTCCTCGACTATGACGACGTGTGCAAAGTTGCGCCCTTCTTTAAGGGAAAGGAGAAACTCGTGAACAGACTTTTTCACTGGCTCGCAGTCGACAAGACCAACGACTATCATAGCCGCAACATGCATTTGTCAGGACCCGACTTCTCACACAAAATGTTTGAAGAACTCGGTGCTCCCATGACAATAAGAAATGAAGAAGTGCTAAGCAGCATCCCCGATGGACCATTTATTACTGTTTCCAACCATCCCTATGGGGCACTCGATGGTATGGCACTGATTGATATAGTTGGGCACCATCGCCCTGATTTCAAGGTGATGGTCAACATGATATTAAACCACATTGGCGCATTGAGGCCCAACTTCATTGCAGTCGACGCGTTAGCCAGCAACGACCCAACCAAGCGTGCTGTCTCGGTCAAGGGCATCACCGACGCCATGCGCCACGTCAAGCAGGGACATCCACTGGGATTCTTCCCAGCCGGTGCTGTGTCGAAGCTCACCTGGGGCTTGCGCATCGAGGACCGTGAGTGGCAACCGTCGGTGTTACGCATCATCCAGAAACTCAAGGTCCCAGTAATACCCATCTACTTCCACGGCCACAACAGCTGGAAGTTCACCTTGCTAGGCATGATCGACTGGCGCCTGCGCACTCTACGACTTCCCACCGAGGTGTTCAACAAGAAGGGCTACAACTTCAGAGTGTCGATTGGCGACATAATCACACCCGAGACCCTGGCCCAGTACAGCACCCCCGAGGAACTGGGAGCATTTTTAAAACAAGAAACTTATAAAATGAAGAAATGGCAACAATAACTGAAGCAAAAATCAAGCAAACCATGCAGCGCTACAGCATCATTGGGTCGGCGCCCAAGCTCTTAAGCGCTGTGAAGCGAGCTCTGATGATAGCGCCAATCGACATATCGGTGCTCATCAATGGCGAGAATGGTACTGGTAAGGAGTTCTTCCCTAAGATCATTCACGACAACAGCTCACGCAAGCACAAGCAATACATTGCCGTCAACTGTGGCGCAATACCTGCTGGCACCATCTCGAGCGAGCTCTTCGGACACGAGAAGGGAGCATTCACCAGTGCCGAAAACGAACATTCTGGATATTTTGAGGTTGCCGACAAGGGCACCATTTTCCTCGACGAGGTTGCCGACCTCACCCTCGATGCTCAGGCTCGATTGCTGCGAGTGCTCGAGTCGGGTGAATATATGCGTGTTGGCTCATCGAAGGTGCGCAAGACCGACGTGAGAGTGGTTGCTGCCACCAACAAGGACTTAATGCAGATGGTGAAACGTGGAGAGTTCCGCGAGGACCTTTTCTACCGTATTGCAGCCATACGCATCGAGGTTCCACCACTGCGCGAGCGCGGCGAGGACATCAAGCTGCTTGCCACCAAGTTCAGCTACGACTATGCCGAGGAGCACAACTGCCCACCGTTGACATTTGACGAAACTGCCTACCGTGAGCTCATGGCATTCCGTTGGGGCGGCAACGTGCGCGAGCTTCAGAGTCTTGTGCGCGAGATGTCGTCATTTGAGAGCGGAATAGTCAATGGCGAAGCGGTGAAGCGTTACTTGAATCAGAAGAACCACAGTTCAAGTCTGCCCGTAGTCTTCGACACTGCCCAGCACGACTACACACAGGAGCGTGAGCTCATTTTCAAGCTCATACTCCAAATGCAGCAAGAAATCAAGGACCTCAAAAAGACTATCGAAATGGGAGGCCACGGCAACCATTCAGGCAACAACATCCACCTGAGTTCGGCAATCAACGAACTGCAGCGTCAAGGTACTGCAATCACATCGGCCACTGGCGACACACTGCACGAAGTTGACATCCCCGACAGCGAGTGGCAAGAGGTCACCGACCATTACAGCGACGACAACACCAAGCAACGCAGTGGCACTGCACAACGTTCTTCGTTCAGCGACATCAAGGCTACAGCTGTCGATGTTGAGGAAGACAAGATTAAGACCTTGCAGGACACTGAGCGAGAGGTTATTATCAACGCTATTGAGCGAAACAAGGGCCGTCGCAAGCAGACCGCCGAGGAGCTTGGCATAAGCGAGCGCACCCTCTACCGCAAGATTAAAGAGTATGGTCTAGAGTATCGAAACAACCGTAAGTAATAATGTCATGAAGCTGAATATGGCACGAAAATTGATACTAGCTCTGCTGGTGATGCTGGTAGCACAAGGATGCATAAGCTATAAGTTTAACGGCGCTTCAATCGACTACAACAAGTACAAGACCGTGTCGTTTGCCAACTTTCCCATTCGCGCAGCCTTGGTCTACCCACCACTGCAGCAGGTGTTCCAAAACAAATTGCAGGATGTGGTAACACAGCAAACCCGACTTCAGCAGGTCGACAACCCCAACAGCAACCTGCGATTTGAGGGAGAAATCACCAACTACAGCCTGTCGCCACAGGCAGTGGGCGACAATGCCTATGCCACACGCACAAGGCTTACCATCTCGGTAAGAGTGCATTACATCGACAACATTAATGAAGCTTTGAGCAACGACATCAACGTATCGGCCTATCGCGACTTCGACGCCAACCAACTGCTTATCGACGTCCAAGACCAACTCTGCGAGGAAATATCGGCCGAACTTGTCGACCTCATCTTCAACCAAACGCTGGGCAACTGGTAAGTATAAACTAACAATGGCAATAGAAATTGGCAATGACATAACAAGGATGCTGGAAGGCGAAGTGCCACAGCAGTCATGGGTCGACGAGGCTACTCGCCGTTATCCCTACTTTGCCTTGCCACTGCTCTTGCATGTGAAGCAAAGCGGCGACACCGATGCTCTGCACCGCCTCTCAATCATGAGCCCCGACCGTCGCGACTTCTCGATTGTAGTGGGCAATGCACCAGCAGTATTCGCCAATTTCTACCCTACCGAGGCCATTGCTGAGCCTCACGATGTTGACAATGTCATCGACAAGTTTCTCGAGACCTACGCTCAAGGCAGCAGTCAAAAAGAACTTGACGTGCTCAGCAAGGCAATCTTCAACCCAACGCCCGACTATGCCGACATCCTTGCTGCACAGGCCGAAGACGAGGGTGCGCCGGCTGTTACCGACAAGCAAGACGAACTCATCAACAGCTTCATCGCACACTCGCGCGAGCAGGAACAGGCCGCCATGGCGCAACAACCCACTGTTGAGCGCCACCTGGAACCCGAAAAAGTGGCACAAGCTGCTCACGACAAGGTCCAGAATTCCACCCAAAATGATGAGTCCATGCTCAGCGAAAGCCTCGCAAAAGTGTACATCGCACGAGGAAAATATTCTAAGGCTCTTGAAATTATTGAAAGCATAAATTTGAATTTTCCAGAAAAAAGTATTTACTTTGCAGACCAAATTCGCTTCTTGCGAAAATTGGTACTTAATGAAACATTAAAAAACAAACACTAACTATTTGATAAAATGGCAATTACACTATCAGTTCTAATCTTCTTGGCATCAATTTTGCTAATTGGTGTGGTTTTGATTCAGAAGTCAAAAGGCGGTGGTTTGGCAGCTAGTGCCAGCAATTACAACCAATTTATGGGTGTTAAAAAAACTACCGATTTTGTAGAAAAAGCAACTTGGGGTCTCGCAATTTTCATTTGCGTTCTCAGTATAGCTACTCCCTTCATCTCGAAACCTACTATTGTGTCGGCCAACAAGAAAATCACTCTTGAGGACATGAAGGCACAACAAGAGCAGAAGGCGCCACAGTTCCCAACTCAGCAGGCCGCTCCAGCACAGGAGCAAGCTCCTGCTGCCGAGGCTCCTGCTGCACCAGCAGCTCCTGCCGAGAAGAAGTAATGCCCATTAGGGCACGATTAAAATGTCATCAAAAAGGAGCACATCTCTTTTTTGATGGCTTTTTTCTTTGACTAGTAATGAGAGGTAACGCTAGGTGGCAAAGCCAATGATCGACCTAGAGAGAATAAAGCAACGCTTTGAGGGGCACCTGCGCATCGAGAAAGGGCTCTCGGCCAACACTGCGGCAAGCTACTGCCGTGATGTTGACCACCTTGTGCACTATCTCGACAGTGAGGGCAAGGCAATTGATGCCGTCACCGAGCACGACATTGAGGAGTTTCTGGGCACGTTGCACGATGTAGGCATCTCACCCCGCTCTCAAGTGCGCATCATCTCGGGCATCAAGAGTTTCTTCAAGTATCTAAACTTGGAGCATATTATCGACAGCAACCCCACCCTGCTGCTACCCTCTCCACGCATGGGCAGGCACTTGCCCGAGGTACTCACTCTCAACGAGATTGACCGCATGATAGCATGCATCGATCTCTCCAAACCACAAGGACAGCGCAACCGTGCCATCATCGAGGTGCTATACGGATGTGGACTACGCGTCTCAGAACTGGTGGAGCTGCGGCTATCACAACTCTTTGAACAAGAAGAATATATCGTAGTCGTGGGCAAAGGCGACAAGCAACGGTTGGTCCCCATCTCACAGGAGGCCATCACGCAGATAAACCTCTACCTGGAGCAATCTCGCAGCAACCAAGTGGTGAAACCCGGCTGCGAGGACATTTTGTTCTTGAACCGGCGTGGCAACAAGCTCACAAGAGTAATGATATTCTACATTGTTAAAGAGCTATGTGACCTGGCAGGAATCAAGAAAACGGTGAGTCCTCACACCCTCAGGCACTCTTTCGCCACCCACTTGCTTGAGGGAGGAGCCAACCTGCGCGCAATCCAGCAGATGCTGGGTCATGAGAGCATCGAGACGACCGAAATCTACGTCCACATCGATCGCTCCACCCTGCGCCAGGAAATCCTCAACCACCACCCACGCAACCGAAGGCACATACTCAATGCATAATGTTTTTTTGCCGCGCAAGCGCGGAAATTAGAGCGCTTTGCGCTAAAATTTAAATGGCGCTAACGCGCTAAAATTCAGTTATAAAATATATGAATTTAATAGAGGAACATAACAAAAAACATTCATTTTTCAAGGACATAACAGGCGTTGCCATGCAAATCCACCGTGAATATCATCCTGGCCTATTAGAATCAGCCTATGAAGCTGCTTTAAAGCATCTTCTCAAGCTAAAGAATTACAATGTAAAAAGCCAGGTTCATGTTCCTATTTTTTGGAGAGATATTAAACTTGAAGAAAACTATAGAATTGATCTCCTAATAAATGACAATATCATTATAGAATTAAAGGCCACAAAACAAATAATTTCAGAGCACAGAAAGCAATTGCACAACTACATGAGGCTAACTCACATCCCATATGGCATGATAATAAATTTCGGTATGTCCAGTCTCTATTCTGAATGGTATGAATTAGATACGAAGACTAACGAGATTGAGAAAATAACACTCATGTAACACGAATTGAACAATTTTAGCGACGATGTAACCGTTAATTTTAGTGCGAAGCACAATAAAAATTTTAGAGCCTTCGGCTCTCCAATTTCCACTCCGCAGGAGTGGCGAAAAGAATGACAACAAATCTATGAGCTAAGGCGCATGGTAAAAACAGCAAAAACATGAACGACAAGAAACAAACTCGCCGGGGACCTGCAACCGACAATGTTGCAAAATTCACCATCAAGCAGGACGGTACATTGCTTGCCACTGCAGCAATACTGCTACCCGACCACCGACCCACCAAACTGAAATCTCTATTGCGCCACAATCAGCTGGCAATCAATGGAGTGCCCACACGCCAGTTTGACCAGCCTGTGCACGCTGGCGACGTGCTTTGGGTGAACTTCGACCGCTCATTCCAGGTGTTCAGCCATCCACACATCAAACTCGTGTTTGAGGACAACGACATCATCGTTGTCGATAAGGGATATGGTATGCTCTCGACAGCTGCCGGTCGCCCCAGCGACGACACCGTCTATAACATAATAAAAAAATATGCTCGAGGCTTCAGCGATAAGGCCAACGTGTATGTAGTGCATCGTCTCGACCGCGACACATCAGGTCTGATGCTCCTCACACGCACCAAGCAGGCTCGCGACCTGCTCATCAGCAACTGGAACAACATGGTGGTTGAGCGCAAGTACATCGCTGTGGTCGAAGGTCAAGTGGAGCAAAAAGAGGGCGTCATCAAGAGCTTCCTAGCCGAGAACCAGGAGACTTTCGAGATGTATTCTACAACCGACAACAAGCAGGGTCAACTGGCTGTTACACGCTATCGCGTTGTCAAGCAGGGGAAAAAGTTTGCCATGGTAGAGCTTGAACTAAAAACTGGGCGAAAGAACCAGATTCGCGTTCACATGCACGACCTGGGCAATCCAGTGAGCGGCGACCGCAAGTATGGCGGCCACCCAAGCCCCATCAAGCGAGTAGCCCTGCATGCCACAGTGCTCAGCTTCGTCCATCCCATCACACGGCAAGTTGTCACTTTCAATTCCCCCATTCCCGATAATTTCAACAAGATGCTGTGACGGCAGGAATCTCATTGCTGTTCCATGCATAAAAAACCACAATAAAAATTCAAAAAAAAGCGTTTTTTTCTTGATTTTTTATAAAAATGTTTGGTCATTAAAAAAAGTTTTACTTATTTTGCATTGAATTCTGTTCAAGGCAAGCATTAGCAACCCCTTCAACGGAAGTTCATCACATACTAGACTAACGTGACTAATAATTAATAATTAAACGTTTAACTATTAAAACCATTTTAAAATGAAGAAAATTTTTACTCTTTTTGCAGCCGCTTTTGTAGGTCTCTGCGCTTTTGCTCAGGATCCATGTCCAACTGTACCCGAGTTGACTCTGCTCAACGGTGACGATGCAGCAAACGTTGAGATCGAGCTTGGCTTGAAGGAAAACAACAGTGCAAACCTTAACGGTTTCAACTTTGAGCTCACTAAGCCTCATGAGGCTGAGTGGAAAAGAGCTCAAGGTCTGAACTATTTCACAGCCAAGGGTTATGCTCCTTACATTCTTGGCCGCCTTGCTGAGAACATGGGTATGACGTTCACCGATGAGGAGCTCGAGAGTATGCTTAGCGACCTTTGCGACGTTAAGAGCAATGCCAAGACCGTAGGCGAAGAAAAAAATCTTGTAATCATTGAGATTCTTTCGACCAATGACTGCCGCTTCTTCCCACAGACTCCTGGCAAGGTTGGTAAATTCAAAATCGACATGTCAGCTCTTGCAGACGGTGAGTATGAAATCAGGGCTGAGAACACTCCAGAGACTGCTTCTATGTCTTACACCGGTGGTCCCGAGGGCACACGCGCTTGGACTATCGATAAACCTCTGACCATCACTCTTAACAAGAACGGTGGTTCAGTTCAAGTTGTTGACGCTATCAGCACTATCGCTATTGATCAGCCAGTTGACAACCGCATCTTCGACCTCCAGGGCCGTCAGCTCCAGAGCGTTCCCGAGCATGGAATCTACATCCAGAACGGCAAGAAGTATGTTAAGTAATTGACAACTGATGCAAAAAACTAAACCACCCATCACCGCATGGGTGGTTTTTTTATTAGCACCATTTAACCAATTCATCAATAAAAACATGCACATCATCTTTTAGCCTTCACATTTTCGTTGATTTTTATCTAAACTTTTTGGTTTATAAGATTTTTTTTCGTTACTTTGCAACGATTTCTATAGCGAAACAAGCAACAATGTCTTGACCCGGAAATCACATCAATAACCGAAACGACGTGACTAATAAATATCAATTAATCTATTAACTAATCAAAAATCATTTTAAAATGAAGAAGTTATTTACACTTTTTGCAGCCGCTTTGTTGGGCTTCTGCGCTTATGCACAGGACACAACTGAGCCATGCCCCACTGTACCAGAATTCTATCTGCTCAATGGTGACGATGCAGCAAATGTTGAAATTGAATTTGGCTTTAAGCAAAACAACAGTGCAAACCTCAATGGTTTCAATTTTGCTATCCAAAAACCCGAAGGCGCAAATTGGAAGAGAGTTCAAGGTATGAACTACTTCACCGGCAAGGGTTATGCTCCTTACATTCTGGGCTGCCTTGCTGAGAATATGGGCGAGAGCTTCACTGATGAGGAACTCGAGGAATACCTTAGTGACATGTGCGACGTTAAGAGCAATGTCAGGGTTAACCCAGACGATGCAACAGACCCATCACAAGTTCTTGTAATCATCGAAATTCTTTCGACCAACGAGTGCCGCTTCTACCCAGAAGGACCTGGCAAGGTGGGTAAGTTCAAAATCGACATGTCGGCTCTTGAGGATGGCGAGTATGACCTCCACTGCAATGCTACTCCACAAGGTGGTTCATTCTCTTTTACTGGTGGTCCTGAGGGCAGCCGCGCTTGGACTATCGACGAGGAGTTGGCTATCACTCTCGTGAAGACTGGCAACGTTGTTACCGTTAAGGGCGAGGAGCCAGTTGTAGAGCCTAAAACCATCACTGGTATTGTAACCGATAGCAACGATGCTGCTCTTGAGGGCGTTACTGTAACTCTTGACGAGGCTACAGCTAAAGAGGCTATCACTACAACCACCGATGCCAACGGTGCTTACTCTCTTACTTACACTCCAGAAGAAGGCAAAGAGTACAACGTAACCTTCGCTAAGGACACCTATGTGACTCAAACTTATCCTGCAGATGAAGTTCCTGAAACTGTAGTTCTTCAGTCTGTTGATACTGGCATCAGCACTATCGGTGTTGACGGCAACGACGGTCGCATCTATGACCTCCAGGGCCGTGAGCTCAAGAGCGTTCCAGAGCATGGAATCTACATCCAGAACGGCAAAAAGCATGTTAAGTAATTAACTGCTGATGCAAAAACTAAAAACCACCCGCAACCGGGTGGTTTTTTATTGCCTCTACCTCAATGTAGAGACAAGGTGGCCTTGTCCGAAAAAAGAACAACACAAAAAGACAAGACGGTACATTGATTCCTGTTTTCCGCATTGTTCTTTATTTAAAAAAAATATTACTTGACAATCAGCTATTTACTTGTAGGAATTTGCAAAAATGGCGTGTCCCATGCTTTAAATAAATGGAGATTTGAAATAAAAAGATGAAAGTTTTGAATCCCTGTGCTCAA
>CACWNQ010000011.1 GCA_902762385.1 uncultured Bacteroidales bacterium
CAGGAATTATTGGGCTGCGCGTGGGTGGTTTCGGTCAAACAACTTGAACAACACATAAACAACTTGCACAATTGGTCAGAGGTCAGAGATCAGATTTCAAACTTAAGATGGCAGAGACTGGTGGGACAGTTTTTGAAAAAATGAGGATAGGTGGCAATATGTCAATGAACGCGTGTGCGCGCAAAGGTAGTGGGTGGGAGTGTGATAAACAACATTATAATATTAGGTGAGAGGGAAGAGTGAGAGGGAAGAGTGGTAAAAACATAAATTGCCATTAATTACCATTAATTGTCGATAGCTAAGCGGATTGTGTATTATACTACAATTTGTCGTTTTTTTTCGTTAGTTGAAATAAAATAATTATCTTTGTGCATAATGTACTGTTTCATAACTGGCAAACTTTAAACATAATGATTAAGCGAATTGTGCTAAATAACCCGCCTTTCACACCTGACGACGATCAGGTGATATACATGGAATGGCAGCACTATAAGGGCATTAATGCTTTTATAAGGAAAAACTATGAATGGCTCAAGAAGTTGTTCCTGTCTCATAGTTTGCGTTTTTGCTACCTGCCTCTTATGGGAAAGGAAGTAATTAGATATAATGCACCCCATATCACTGACGAGGAATGTGATAAGATATTAGCGTCATTACCTTCATTGCAAGATTGCGTTGTGAAGGAAGATGACGTGCATGGACCAGTGCTTGCTTTCTTTCCAACACAAGATAAAAGTAGTGACACCAATGCTTTCAATTTCCAATGCATTGAGATTAAAAAGAAATGGTACAAACCCACCAAAAAGGTCTTTAAGAAACTCGCCGAGGATATCGAATCCACAAAAAGTGAACTTATGAAAAGTGTGGCAAGTGAGCCACTTTTTCAATATGGCAGAAGTCATATTCGTTTTAGCCTTTCGTTAAAGGGCGATAGTGATTCCGATGATAGATTTGAAAAAGAATCGGAAGAACTGATTAGCGAATTCAGAGAACGAATAAAAGCACTACGAAACAAAGGTGTGAGCATGATGTTCCTTCATTCCATAATAGATATGGAAGAAAAGCTGAGTCGCTTAATCGTTACAAAAGACTACAAAATAATTCTGCCTGATTATGACAATATGGAGATAGAGATGGCTGCGTTGCCCAAGGCTGTATTTCTTTTGTTTCTCAAGCATCCCGAGGGCATCCGTTTCAAGGAGCTACCAGAGCACTATGACGAACTAATGCAAATCTACTTGAGCCTTAACCCAATGGGCGGCAGACAAAGGCAGGAAAACAGTATCAGGAGTGTAACCGACCCGATTGGAAACAGCATCAACGAGAAATGCGCACGAGTTCGTGAGGCGTTCATCTCAAGATTTAATGACAGGCTAGCTAAAAACTATTACATCACAGGCAAACGTGGAGAGCCGAAGCGGATAACACTCGATAAACAGTTGATTGTTTGGAAACAATAAACCTTATAACGTTAAAAACAAGCCAAATGCAAGGCTTGTTTTTTTGTTTTGCTTGCAAGATAAAAATCCAAGATTTTACTTTGCAGTGGAATTGAGATTGTCCAAAGACTTATCATTCTTTCAGCAGACAACTATAATTATGAGAATGTTTTTTCTGCTACGCAGATTGTCTGCATAGACAGCAATTATCTTTGCAGTCGTAAATATGACAATAATGAAAGATACAAACATATTTGAATTCAAGGTTGCCAATGGTGTGGATAAGCCTGCTATTTGGTTTCATTTAAATAATAAAGAAGTTATCGTACATCCATACGGTCTAAATAACATATTATCTGATTGTTATGGAGAGAGAGACTTCAGCCATGGAATTAAAGCTCATTTTCAAATATTCAAAGATGAGGTTTGCGGATATTTTCATGATGATTCTGTGGGATATTACCATATCGATTTTCAAAGAGAAAGTTTTATTGAATCTATCCAACAGTCATTAAAAGCTCTTTGTGAGGCAGTCTTAAGTGGCAAAGAAATAATTTATGAGGATGTTAAGAGTGTGTCAGCAAAAAAGTTGCTGATTGGTTTAGAAAATATTGTGGTCCCTCAAAGTTATTATCAGATTTTAAGGGATGAAATTGATGTTGAACCTTTTTCGTTCAATTTTGTTGAACCATATGATATTGACACCGGCTTTGGAATAAAAATCGGTAGACAAGAGTTTCATGCTTATTTGTCTGATTGGTCCACAGATTTTAATCGTCTTAGGATTTACATTGAAGAATTTGTTCTTCATATGAGTTCAGAAATTAAGCTTTACTTTGAAGATTCTCCAACTATAATTAGGATTAATAGACGTACAATATATAATTCAAATTATTGGGCAATAAAAAAAGACATAGTAAGAGTCGTTATTATTCCAAATGATTTTATTAAGGAGCCAAATGTGTATGGATGGTGTGAACCACACCAACTAATAAGTTCCTTGTACTTAGGTCTTTTAAACCTATGTATTGTGGAATCTAATTATTTTGACGATGATACTTATGGGAGAGATTGGGGTAAATTCAGATTGGCAACATATAACAAGCTGCAATCTTGTGTGATAGAGGATTATATCTTGGGGTTTGAAGAAGATGAATTCACCTACAGGCCTCGCCAGCGAGTCATCAACACAGTAGATGAAATGCTAAAAGATTATAGAAACCTACAAAATACATTATCGATATGAACAAAAATAACATAGGTGCCGTTTTAGGCGAGATGGGTTATATGTTTATAAAAAACATACAAAACCATATGCAAGATTTCAGACTAAATAAAGGAGATGATGTGGAATGGCTTCTTGAACCATTGGATGAGATAAGTCATCCTGCAGACTATGTTCTTGATGCATTTAAAGATTGTACTCCATGGGAATGGTCATATCGGCTTTATTTTTACAAAAAAGGTGCTTCCTCATTCTACACTCCATACAATCAATACATAAAGTGGTATGATGATATGGAACAAGGAAAATCATCAACATCAATGTTAGACCTTATAGACATGGAAATAGTAGAAGAACTGGAACCTAATCCATATGATAAGTCAAAAATAATCAAAGGATATTTGGACTTTTGCGCGGCCAATAAGATACCTGGCATCTGGAATGATTTAATAATTCCTTTCACTACAATTGGTATCTGGCAAGCTGTTTTACTTCATCAAACTGTTACTCTATTTCCAAAGGGGTGGCATGCGAATTACATGAAAAGCATTTATGTATATTCATTGGAGGATATCCAGATGATAATAAAAAAGCACAAAAGAGAATCTTATGAGTTTGATCATGAAAAACTTGCAACCTATTTAAACCGAGACGACATAATGCCATCGGTGGAGATTGATGGTGACAAGGCAATCGCATCTTATTTTTACTGGAACGACTGGAGCGGTTTTTGTCGTAGGATTATCCCGATAGAAAAACAAGGTCACTCAGTAAAATTTGGGAAATTTGAACGTGAAAAACTGGTGGGATATGACTGTGGGATTAGATATTGATTATAAATATTTACTATTATGACACTAACAAAAGAAGATTTAGATAAGATTAAATTGCCTCTGTCGGATGAGGACTACAGGATGTTGCGTGAAGAAGATGCAAGGACTTGTTATAAGGTTTGGCAACTTGCATCACCCGAGTTAAGAGAAGCTTTTGACAAAAAAGAGGCAGAAAGGGTTGACTGCAATTGTCGCCAAAAAACAGGGAGATTATGGAATTATCTAACAGGAAAAATACTTTATTTTGATAAATTAGATTACTAAAATTGTTCGAATTATGATATTTTGAGCACAAGCAATATGCTGATAAGATTAAATAGATAATTGACATCTCTAATTATTTATGTATCTTTGAAGCAGATATAAACATTTAACAAGAATGAATACTAATATAAGAGACTTAGTGCTCGCCTCCCGCAAAGGGTTGAAGAATCGTTACTTCAGGGACGTGGGCAAGAACTACTGGCAATCGAAACGCTGCTCAGCCGAGTTGCTGAGAGAGCAATTTCGGCGCTTAAAAGAAAAAATCGCTGAGCGTGAAAGGCAAAATAAAGTACTATTAACAAAAGACAAAAGCAATGAAAAATAAATCTTGGATATCTATAATCCTTCTTATTACAATATCATCATGTAGTGGCCAGATTGATAGTAAAAAAATGTGGAGAGAAAAAATTGATATCGATAATGGTGCATATGTTTTTTTATATCATGATGCTAAATGTTCTAAAGAAAGGCCTTTCTCTTCTGTTTCTGAAGACAAGATTTCATTTATGAAAATGAAGTATGACGTCTTTGATTTCTGCTTTAGTAAAGAAGATCTTGAAATGCTCAACTCCATTAGTAAAAGAAACATCAAAGACTACGAAAATAATGCTATAGATTATTGTGTGAACAATAAAGATGTATATTACTATAATAGAAAATGTGCAATACTTGATACTTTAGATTGTGGTTTTTCAACAGAATATGCCATGCGAAACAACAAACTTATTAAGCTCAAAAAACCTTGGCATGCTATAAAGAAATTGATAAAATGATTCTTAAATAATTATCAAATAAAGGAACCCATGGTGTAATGACAAGAGATGAACACATAATAAGTAAAGGTAAGTGGCTTGCAAAATTGCTCAGGCATGATAAGGAGGCCTTGAGGCTGGGGAAGATTGATGAGCATGGCTGGCGCATGGTTGAGGAGCTTGAGGATATGGGATTATCACGAGAACTTCTTGACGTGATTGTTGCCACTAACAATAAGCAACGCTATGAGTATAGCCCCGACGGCAAGAAGATTCGTGCGCGTCAGGGACATTCAATCAACGTAGATGTGGAACTTGCCGAGACTACCCCTCCCGATGTGCTCTACCATGGGACTGCAACGCGATTCTTGGAGTCGATTTACGCCGAGGGCTTGGTTCCTGGCAATAGACTTTATGTCCACTTGTCGGCCGACGAGGCCACGGCTGTCAAAGTCGGGTCGAGGCACGGCGCGCCTTTTGTAATAAAAATTGATTGCCGCAAAATGATTGCTGATGGCTACAAATTCTACCTATCGAACAACGGTGTGTGGCTCACAAAACAAGTTCTGCCTGAGTATTTTATCCAAGATTGAGGCTAGGAAGGTGCGTACACACAAATTGCCACGAATTACCATTAATTGTCGATAGCGAAGCAAAGATGCGGCAGGTCATGGGCAACACTCTCACGACAGCGGAACCAACGGCGGAGGCAGGGCCTAATCGGGGTTTAATCGCCAGTTTAGGTTAAAATATAATCAAAAATAATCCCGCGCGGTTAAGGTAGCTGCGCGGGATATTTTCAATGTGTGTTTTATGGTGAAGAGATTGTGTTATCTTGCCACCTTGAGTGAGGTCACTTGCTTGCCGTCGGTGGCGCGCAAGATGTAGATACCTTTAGCCAGGGAACCAAGGCTCAGGGTGTTGCTGCCTGCGGCTACGCGCTGGCCGTTGATGTTGTAAACCTCAATCATTCCAGGAAAGCTAGCTACATTGCCGCTCACGGTGATAACATTTTTGCCATCGACAACATTCTCAACCACACTCACTACGTCGAGCTCAGTAACACTGTTCTCGTCGATGCGGAAGTAGTAGTCGCGGTTGGCAGTGATGTTATAGTCGGGGAGCTGCTTGCCGTTGTTCCAGTTGTTGAAGATGAGGTTGTAGTTGCCACCCTCGGTATTGAGCAAGAACACCTTGTAGACGGTCTTGCTATCATCGATGCTCACTTCGCCCACACTAGCCTCGCCGGGCCACGAGCCGAAGAGCTCGCTGTCGCCCCATGCATAGAGGCCGAGAGCGTCCCAACCAGTCTGGTCATCGACATAGATATAGTAGTTAGAGGCTGGAATTGTGGGAAGCTCGCCGCTCACGCTGAAGTCGTCGATACCAATTGCCATGGCAGCATTGGCAGCGTCGCCACTAGCCACTGTGATGTTCCAAGCTAAGTAGAGGTCGCAGCCACGCGAGATGGGCACGTCGAGCACATCGCTCACAGCCACTGTCTCGCCAGGCACGCTGGCATAACCAGCAGTCTCGCTGTCGGGGGCGAAATAGGTGCGGAACTTGTCGCCTGCGCTAGTCCAGTTGCGTCCGTCGATTGAGTAGTATAGCTGCACTGCAAAGCCAGCAGCGTTAGAACCCTTGCGGTATTTCTCAACGTTGTAGGCCACGTTAACGTTCTCGATGTTCTTCCTGCCAGTGTTGAGCAAGTGAGCATAGAGATTGACGCAGCGAGTAGCGTCGGCAACACCAGTTGAGATGCCACCAAGTGCTCGGTCGCTAGTGTCGTCGGCACCAAAGTTCCAAGTACCATTCTTGGCATTGCTTGCGAGGTTCACACCACCACTATACATAGTGTGAGTGTCGGCCATGTCGAAGCGTCCAACAGTGCGTGGAGCAGTTAGAATGCGGTCGATGCGCCAAGCATCGGGAAGAGTGGCAGTTGCTGCATCGCCAATGGCATCGAAGTCCTGGCTAGCGCTTAGTGTCTCCTCGTTGAGTTCAATGGCTGGATAAACCACAACCTCGGTCTCGGCAGTTGCCACTTTAACTGTGGCGTCGGCACTGAAGTTGCCGGTAGTGGCATTCACATTGAAGGTGCCGTTGGTGCCATTGCTGGTGAACACATTGTTCTCGTCGATGTTGCCACCATCGCTCAGAGTCATCACAACGGGATCGGCAGGCTCTATTTCCATACCATACTGGTCGCGCACGGTAACCTTGTAGTGAACCTTGCCTGCAGTGTGGTCAACATAGTTGGTGAAGCCGTTTAGGGCGTTGCTTGCATAGGTGCGCATGCTAGTTGCGTCGGTGCCACTCAAGTCGCTAGGCGCATAGGTAATGGATGCGGGGTCTTCGCCAAATATTAAGCCATACTCCATGGCCGCAGCCATATAAGTGGCCTTGAGAGTTGGATGACGGTCGTCGAGGAACCAGGTGTTGGTGCCTGTTGCGCCCTCGGTGTCAAATACTGCCTGATAGGCCAAGCCCACGGGGCACAAAGTCACGCCAAGGTCGAGAGCCACGTCTTGGTAGTTCTTCAAGAATGTGTTGTTGAATGCGGTATAGTTTGCCCAGTCGCCACTATAGGCCCAGTTGATAGGCACGATGATGATGGCGTTAGGATTGGGGCAATACTCGCGAATGTAGTCAACCCAGCGCTTAACGTTGGCGCGGAAGGTCTCGATGTCGGTGCGTGGGAGCGAACTCTGCTCCTGCAGGATGATGTGACTCCAAGCCTCGCTGCGAACCAACATCTTGGCGCCAGGATTACCGTCCTCGGCAACGCCGTCGCCTTCATCCCAATGGGTGCGGAGCGACTTGCCAAGCAGGGTGTGCTTGGTCCAGGTGGCGTTCTTGCCCATAGCAGCTGCAATGGCGTTGAACACTGCATCCTGGTCGTTGTAGTAGATAAGACTGTTGTTGAGCGAGAGCACCTTGATCTGCTCAGGCAGCTCAGGAACGAGCACCACGTCGGCAGGCTGCAGAGTCATAGTGGTTGCAGTAGAAGCACTCTTCACGAGAGTGAACTCGCCGGTAGTGAGGTTGAAGGTAACGTCGTAGGTACCAGCAGCAGTCGAAACGGTGCCAGTGCTACCCTTAACGAGAGTGCCGCTAGTGTTGTCGCCAGTGAGGTTGCTCTCGGCGCCCCAAACGCCCACCATGCCCAGGCGCTGATAGATGCGCCAGTGGCAATAACCGTCGTCGCCCGCGTTCATGGTCACTTGTCCGGTAAAGATGTTGTTCTCGGTGAGAGTGAGCTCGCCGCTGGCGTCCATGTAGTTCCATCCGTTGTTGTCGCCCATCACGTAAACCGAGGTGAGACCTGTCTCGTCGTCATCGCTCTGCAGCAACAGAGTTGCGCTGCCATTGGCGATGGTAAGGATAATCTTCTTGCACACATAGGTGTTGCCACCACACGAGATGTTGTCGTTGG
Source organism: uncultured Bacteroidales bacterium (assembly GCA_902762385.1). Classification (GTDB taxonomy): domain Bacteria; phylum Bacteroidota; class Bacteroidia; order Bacteroidales; family Muribaculaceae; genus Sodaliphilus. Next base: position 7,950 of record CACWNQ010000011.1, read on the forward strand.
TGCCAAGCACGAGAGCATAAGGAGTGTCGATCATCACTGAAGTGCCGTTGCTGCCGTAGTTGCAAGCACTGCTCCAGTTGGCGTCGGCAACCTTGAAAGCGCCACTCAAAGTCTTGTCGTAGAGCACATAAGTGCCCTCGCCTTCGTCGCTGAACTCCCAGTCGGTTACTGCACCCCAACTGTTGACCTCACCACGCATGTAGATGCCCGAAGCCACAAAAGGAGGACGGCTTGGGTCGACCCAACCGGTGTAGTTCTCGGGATCGGCAATCTCGGTTACCTCGCTTGAAGTAAGACACAGATAGTAATCGCGATTGGCTGTAATAATTGTGGTCTGGCTATTGCTGCCACCGTCGGTGAAAGCAAGAGTGTGGCTGGCGCCATCCATGTCGATAGCCCACACCTTATAATTAACGCCATTGACCACAGCGCTGCTCTCGGGAAGTGAGCCGTTCATGTAGAGTGCGCTCCACTTGGTCACATCTTCTACATATATATAAGCGCTCAGGTCCTGCGAGGCAAATGTGGCATTGATTACCACATTATCAATCGAAAGACCCATGGCCTTGTTGGGGCTCGAACCACTTGCCACGCTGATGTTCCATGCCAAGTAGAGCTGCTCGCCAGCTGCGATGCTCACCTTGAGCTGCTTGCCGTTGATTGCAGTAGTGCTGATGGGCACACTTGCAGCACCAGCAGTGGCAGCATCGGGGGCGAAATAGGTGTAGAAGTCATCGCCTGCGCTAGTCCAGTTGGTGCCGTCGGTTGAAGTGTAGAGCTGCACAGCAAAACCTGCAGGGTTGTCGCCATCGCGGTACTTCTCGATGTCGTAGCCAAGAGTGAGCTTAGTGATGGCCTCATCGCCCGAGTTCTTCACACATGTCATCACATTGATGCAGCGTGTGCCACCATCGACAGTTGTAGAAAGACCTCCCACCGAGCAATCGCTTGGTGTGCTGCTCGACTGGAAGTTCCAAGTGCCGTTCTTGGCATTGCTAGCAAGGCTGGTGCCACCGGTGTACATAACGCTAGTGGCAGCACTCGAATAAGCGCCGACCATGCGTGCGCCAGTCATGTTGCGGTCAACACGCCATCCCTGTGGCATGTTGAGCAGAGCTTCACCGGCGGTAGCATCCCACATGCCGTCGAAGTCCTGAGTCACTTGTGGTGAGGCAGTTGTCACCTCGACCACATCTTGCGCCATTGCGCTGCTCCACCCTAAAGCAAGCATTGCAACAGTCACAAGAGATAAAAATGATAGTTTCTTCATTTTTGAGTTGTGTTTATTATGGTTAATGAAAATTGTTGCGAGTTCAACACTGCAAAATTATCACATTATATAAAAGAAATAAACACCCATGACTCAAAATCAAAACCATTTAAAAACACAACAACCACATTAACAATAAGTTGTGCTAATGCGACTATATCTAAAATCAAAAGGGCCGGAAAGGGTCAATGTGAGGATTGAATGCGCTTGATTTCGTCTTCAAAGGTATCTTTGCTCTTGGCTCGTGCCTTGAGTCGTGAGCGATAGGTGTAGACTGTGGCTATTGAAGCACGCAGAATGCTGGCTATCTCCTTATTGTCGGTGATGCCCAGACGAATTAGCGCCAGAATGCGCAACTCGCGTGTGAGCTGGTGTTCGTCCTTGGTTTCGATGGTGTCGTCGGGGGCGAGAAGGTAATTTACTTCATTGATAAAATGAGGATAGATGTTGAGGAACGCCGAGTCGAAATTCTGGTAGAAAAGCGTGGCGTTTTCATAGTCGAGATGTGGACTCTTGAGTTGTGCCTTCAGCTCCTTGAGTCGGTCTTCCATTGCGAGTCGGTTCAGGGCCTTGCGCTGCGTCTCGTTCTTGTCGATGAGCGAGCTGCTGAAGGTGAGGAAACGCCCCAGATACTGCTCCTTAATCTTGTCGCGCTCACGCAGCTGCTCGTTGGTGATTTCGAGCTTGTCGTTTATGCGCTTGCGGCTTTCGCTCAAGCGACGGTAGCGCTTGTAGAGCATGGCAAGTGCCAGCACTCCAGCTACCAGTAATGCAGCAAGCACACTCAAAGCAATGATGAGGTTGCGCATGTTGCGGTAGTTCTTCTCTTGCTTAGCCTGATAAGCACTGATGATGCGCGGCACTAGTTGGGAAGCCTGAACATTACGGAGCTTAGTGCCGTAATAAGTGGCATCGGCAACGCTTCGATTGATGTAACGATAGGCCCGGTCGATGTCGCCCTCATCGAAGAGCAGATCGGCAAGCTGTCGCAGCGCCGAGTTCTCCATGATGCAACCCTCGATGTCGCTTGCTGCACTCATGGCAAGCAAGTCCTTCTGCTTCTCACGATCACCTTGCAGACTATAGTAAAACGCCAAACTGCTGGTTATCACCGAATAAGTGCGGTCTCCACTCTGGTAATCCTTGAGCATCATCTCGAGCAATGCTATGGCCTCACCAGTCTTACCAGTGTCGTTAAGATAGTTGGCGCGATAAAGCTGTTGCCTTTCGGAACCCTTGGGCGCCAGAGCAGCAATTCGGCTCCTGAGCATAGTGAGTTGCTCCTGATATTGGCTTTCGTAGACGCTACCCTTGTGGAATTCAAGCTTAAAAAGGTTTATATCGGAAAGCACTTTGTAGAAATACAACTTGTTCTCGTTGCTCATTCTCGTGGTGTCGAGAGAGGCTGCCAGAGCCTCGGTCTCATCGAGCAGATAGGCCTTGGTGAGCAGATGCATGAGGTTGAGAGTAGACTCACACACCTTGTCGTTGTCGCCCAATTGACGCGCAATCTCGATGTTGCGGCGCATATACTTCTGAGCCGAGTCGTTCTGGAAGTCAACATAGGCGCGATAGAGCTCCTCGTTTACGGCATATTCCTTGTCAATTCTACTCCCTAGAGTGAGTTTTTTCTTTATCACTGCTATCGCCTTTTCCTTTTGGGTGATGTTAGCATCTTGAGCGGCAATCAGGCTGTCGAGATGCATAAAAGCAGCCGATGGCGATGCGGCGACCAATAGGGTCGACAACATTGCCAATGTCAGTAATATATGCCTTGGGGTCATCACTTTGCAAATGTAATGAATATGTTTGTGTTTATAGTAAAAAATTTACTTTTTTTATGATTTAAAAATGTGGCAGAAAAGCCATTTTTTTGTAATTTTGTATGTTTTTACGGCAGTGCTAAAAATGAAGTTTTATTAATGGTTAAATTTGTGAAACAACTAATTGTAAATCAAATTAATAACGATAGGTCAACTGCAAAAAAACAAACACTACCCTATTTTTGAAAAATAATTGAATATAATATGTCAAGCGAAGAAATCAGAGAGAAAGAAGAACTGGAAGAGAAAAAGTACTCGGCGCACAATATTCAGGTGCTCGAAGGACTAGAGGCAGTGCGCAAACGCCCCGCCATGTACATTGGCGACACAAGCGTGAAAGGATTGCACCATCTTGTTAGCGAGGTGGTCGATAACTCTATCGACGAGGCACTTGCAGGATTCTGCGACACTATCAACGTCACTATCACCGAGAACAACTCCATTATCGTGAAAGACAATGGTCGCGGTATCCCCGTCGACGAGCATGAGAAACTGAAAAAATCGGCCCTCGAGGTCGTAATGACAGTGCTGCATGCCGGTGGCAAGTTTGACAAAGGCTCCTACAAGGTGTCGGGCGGCTTGCACGGCGTGGGTGTGAGCTGTGTTAACGCGTTGAGCGACTATTTGCGTGCCGAGGTTCGCCGTGGCGGTAAGATTTATTGCCAGGAATATGCCTATGGCAAGCCCACTACCGAGGTGAAAGTGATAGGCGAGTGTGGCGATGAGCACGGCACTACCGTGATATTCCACCCCGACGCAAAAATCTTTACCCAGACCACTGTGTATGAGTACCGCATTCTCGCTACCCGCTTGCGTGACCTCGCTTACCTGAACGCCGGCGTGAAACTAATTCTCACCGACCTTCGCGAGAAAGACGAGGAGGGAAATCCTCGCAGCGAAGAGTTTTTCAGCAGCACTGGTCTTGACGAGTTTGTTCGCTACATCGATGCCAGCAAGGAATCACTCATTAACGATGTAATCCACATCAGCACCAACAAGGGTGACATACCAGTTGAAGTAGCAATGACCTACAACACCTCGTTCAACGAGAACATTTATTCGTTTGTCAACAACATCAACACCATTGAGGGTGGTACACACCTCACTGGTTTCCGCCGTGGCTTGGGTTCGACCTTGAAGAAATATGCCGAGGACAGCAAGATGCTCGAGAAGGTGAAAGTAGACATCAAGCCCGAGGATTTCCGCCAAGGCCTTACCGCCGTGATTTCGGTTAAAGTGCTTGAACCTCAGTTTGAAGGCCAGACCAAGACCAAACTCGGTAACACCGAGGTGATTGGCGCCGTAGAGACCAGCTTGCGTGAGGCACTGAACGTTTACCTTGAGGAGCACCCTGCACAGGCTAAAGCTATCGTTGAGAAGATAATTCTCGCCGCCACAGCCCGTCACGCAGCCGAGACAGCACGTGCAAAGGTACAACGCAAGTCGCCACTGGCTGGTGGTGGACTGCCAGGCAAGCTAGCCGACTGCTCGAGCCGTGACCCAGCCAAGTGCGAGCTCTTCCTCGTCGAGGGAGACTCGGCAGGTGGCTCGGCAAAGCAAGGCCGCGACCGTGGATTCCAGGCAATCCTGCCATTGCGTGGTAAAATCCTCAACGTTGAGAAGGCTATGGACCACAAGGTGTTTGAGAGCGAATCGGTAGTTAACATCTTCCGTGCTCTGGGCGTGACAATTGGTACCGAGGAAGATCCCAAGGAGGCCAACCTGTCGAAGCTGCGCTACCATCGCATTATCATCATGACCGATGCCGATGTCGACGGTGCTCACATTGCCACGCTGCTCATGACATTCTTCTATCGCCGCATGCGACCCATCATCGACAATGGCTATCTTTACATCGCCAATCCCCCACTCTACCGTGCCATCAAGGGCACCAACATGGAGTACTGCTGGGACGACATGCAAGTGCGCCAGTTCATCGAGAAATATGCCAATGGCGAGGAGAAGAACGTGCGCATTCAGCGATTCAAAGGTCTTGGCGAGATGAATCCTGAGCAACTGTGGGAGACAACTATGGATCCCGAGAACCGATTGCTCAAGCGTGTGAACATTAGCGATGCTGCCGAGGCCGACCGCATCTTCTCGATGCTTATGGGTGAGGAAGTGGCACCACGCCGCAAGTTTATCGAGGACAACGCCACCTACGCTACACTTGACACGTAACAGTCGGTTCACAGCAACAAAACAAAGCCAGCACCAAAAAATAAGTGCTGGCTTTATTCTTTTTGGGTATCACAGAATCAGATTAAGAACGTTAAATAGTTTTCGGGCGTGATGATAGCACTTTCAGCTATAGGATAAGCGTTTATGAAACTCGATGGGAACTTGACGTCCGATTTCTTTGGATTCCATTTCATCTCAAAAATGCTAAATTTACCATCTCTTTCTTCAATATAGTCTATTTCTTGTTTAGATTTTGTTCTCCAAAAGTAAATATTACAATAATGTTGTCTATAATGGTTATATTTAATGCGTTCAGATATGAAGAAATTTTCCCATAGCGCTCCAATGTCGTTACGCATATTAAGTGGCGCAAATTGCTGAATGACAGCATTTCTAACCCCATTATCATAGAAGTAAATCTTCTTAGCTTTTTTTAGTTCATTTCGTAGGTTTCGACTCAAACCATTGAGACGGAAGATAATGAAACACTTTTCAAGCAACTCAATGTATCGTTCTACTGTTTTTGCGTCACTTCCTATTGTTGTTGCCAATTCACTATAAGAAACCTCTGAACCTACTTGAAAAGCTATGGCCTGTAATAGTTTGTTGAGTAATTCGGGTTTTCGAAGTTCCCCCATAGCAAGAACATCTTTGTATAGATAACTGTCGGTAAGCGCATTTAGGAGTTCATGCATTTCTTGGCTTTGAGTAAGAATGTCGGGGTAAGATCCATAAATGAGTCTTGATTCCAACAGTCTTTCCACTTCAATAAATCCATTAGATTTGTAAATCTCATTGGTAGATATAGGAAAAAGCTGATACTCATATTTGCGGCCAGTTAAAGGTTCATTTAGCCTATTTCTTAATTCAAAGGCCGATGAACCCGTTGCTATTATTTGCACATCAGGAAAATTGTCCACAATAATTTTAATGGTAAGCCCTATGTTGTCTACCTTTTGGGCTTCATCAATGACAACTAATTTGGCCTCACCAATTAATAATTTCAGTTGCTGGATGTTTCGGTTAGTGAGATTGGAAACAACTATCAAATCATCACAATTGAGATAAAGGACATCATTAGGCTGCTCCTTTATAAACTCCTTGAGAAGCGTTGTCTTGCCTACTTGTCGCGCCCCTAGAAGCAGAATTGCTTTATGCCGAAAACACTTATCGGCTATTATTGGCTTTAAATCTCTGTGATACATATGTTTTTTTGTTGCAAATATATGTTATTTATTTGAATTATGCAACTTTTTTAGATTATAATCCCGAAAAGTTGTGTTTTTTCGGGATTATAATCCTGAAAAGTCATACATTTTCGGGTTACACTACTGATGCCGCCATTGCAAACAGCAACATCACTGCCAAAATTTTAAATATAGATTTTACAATGGTTGGTATTCCCAATATATAATACTCTACTGTGGTATTCATATATAACAATCAAGCGTTAATCGGTGGAAATGCTGTGAAAGTATATTGATGGGATAACCCTGTTTAACCTTTATCTTTTCAGGTAGTCTAAAAAGTAAAGAGACCCAAAAACATGTTTCACTAGTCATGAATTCCAAAGCAAAAAGGGTACATGACATAAAATTATAAGATTATGAAAACAAAATTACTTATCACAGCATGTGCAGCAGCTGCAATGCTAATGAGTGGCACAAGCGTTGCCACCGCACAGGGAGTTCGTCATCGTGATATAGGTAGCCACAGGCACCACGTGGAGCGCCGTATAGATAACCGTCATTTCGACCGTCATCCAGGCCCACGCCACTTCGACAAAAAAATTCATCACGCTTATCGTCCAATCATGGGATCACGCTTCATTCACCGCCCAGCCTATGGACGCTTCATAACCCACAATCGTGAGCGCCTGTTGCTCGCCGATGGAGTCCTCTATCGTGAAGTTCGCACACCTAACGGCTTTGTTTACATCGTAGTTGGTTACATTTAAAAAACTCGTTCACAAATGGAAGCACATAAGAATAAGAGTGCTGGCAGTTAGAGATTGCCAGCACTCTTACTATTAAGTCCTTTATCTCGACTATGCCAAAACTTAGAACATCTTGGCGACGCGGGCCACTGCCTGAGCAAATGCTGTGACTTCCTCGAGAGTGTTGTAGAGGGCGAACGATGCACGCACGGTACCAGTAACACCCAAGCGCTTCATCAATGGCTGAGCGCAGTGGTGGCCTGTGCGCACGGCTATGCCCAGCTTGTCGAGCAGGAGTCCCATGTCGTAGCTGTTGATGTTGTTGACAAGGAATGATATTACACCTTCCTTGGTGGCGCTGGTGCCGAAGATACGCATTCCCTCAATTTCCATTAGCTGGCTTGTGGCAGCGTCGAGCAGCAATTGCTCGTGACTTGCTATGTTCTCGATCCCAAGTGAATTGATATAGTCGATGGCGGCGCCAAAGGCGGCAATTCCCACAAAGTCGGGGGTGCCAGCCTCAAACTTAAACGGCAGTTCGGCAAACGTAGTCTTCTCGAATGTGACATTACCAATCATCTCACCACCACCCTGATAAGGCACCATGCGGCTCAACTGCTGCTCCTTGCCATAAAGCACGCCAATGCCTGCAGGACCATACATCTTGTGACTCGAGAAGCAGTAGAAATCGGCATCCAGGTCTTGCACATCAATCTTCATGTGGGGCGCTGCTTGAGCACCATCAACGAGCACTGGCACACCATAGCGATGAGCAATCTGCACCATTTGCTTCACAGGGTTGATTGTACCGAGCACATTCGACACATGAGTGAAAGCGACAAAACGTATGTTCTCGGTAAACAGGTCCTCGTAGGCATTGAGGTCGAGATCGCCATTGCTGTCGATAGGAACCACATGAATCTTGAGACGCTTGTTGCGCTGCAGCAGTTGCCATGGCACGATGTTGCTGTGATGCTCCATTACTGTGAGAACAATTTCATCACCAGTGTAAAGGCTGTCGCCAAACGATGAAGCAACGAGGTTGATGGCCTCGGTTGTGCCGCGTGTGAACACTATCTCGCTGGTCGACTTGGCGTTAATGAATTGACGCACCTTCTCGCGCGTAGCCTCCATTATGTTAGTAGCCTCTTGCGAGATGGTGTGCACGCCACGATGCACATTCGACTTGTGGTTGTAGTACATGTCGTTGATGGTCTCAACCACACATCGTGGAGTCTGCGACGTGGCAGCATTGTCAAGATAAATCAGCGGCTTGCCCTCGATTTTCCTGTTAAGGATGGGATATTGGTCACGTATTTCGTAAACGTTCATTATTTATAATTGAGGTCTTTGTTATATTCCGAACTAAAAAACTCTCATCTGATTTCTGATATCTGAAATCTTACTTCTTCAGCTCACAAGTTTCGCATATCATCGCGTCACCACTCAGGCGCATCTCTACCAAGTGACGCAAGCGGTCGCGCAAGGTGTCGAGTCGCACGCCGTCAATCACGTCGCTCATGAAGGCCTGCATCAGCAGTTTCTGTGCCACAGGCAGCGAAATGCCACGAGTCTGCATGTAGAATAATGCCTCCTGGTCGAGCTGGCCCACTGTTGAGCCATGCGAGCACTTCACATCGTCGGTATATATTTCGAGCTGTGGCTTAGTGTGCATGCGCGCTGTGGGCGATGCCACAATGTTGCGGTTGCCCTGATAGGCATCAATCTTGGGACAATTAGGCTTCACGAGAATCTTGCCGGCAAAAGCCCCCACTGAGGTGTCGTTTAGCACATACTTGAACATCTCATTGCTCTGACAACGAGGTGCGTTATGGTTGATGAGCGTGTGATTGTCGATGTGCTGATTACCCGAGGCTATTGCCATACCTAACAACTGGGTATCGCAGTTAGGACCATCCACGTCGATCTGATAGTCGTTGCGAGTGTATCCGTTGGTTAGCGTGATGCCGTCGATTAGCACATTGCTGCCCTCGTGCTGACGTACCCACAGTTGCGACAGGCGCGAAGTCTCCATGCCACTCTCCTCCATGTGGTAGTAGTCGAGTTGAGCATTGCGACCCACTATAATCTCCACCGTTTCCAAGTTCATATATTGCCTGTCGCCCTTGGTGTGGTCGCACACTAATACCTTGGCCTGCGCATCATCCTCAAGAACAATGAGCAGTCGGCGAACTGCCATAAGGCGGGCATTGGCATCAAAAACGTTTATCAACTGAATGGGGCGAGTGGTGTGCGAACCCTTGGGCACATAAATGAGCACACCATCCTGGGCAAGCATTGTGTTAAGCGCTGTGCAAGGATTGGAGAGACTTGCCACTGTGCCGTAGTGCTTAGCAAGCACCTCGGGATGCTTGGTAGTCTGGAACGACTCGACACTGGCGTTGTCGCCACTCTTGCCTGCAGTAGAACTGGGGCGGAATGTGTCGTTGAACACATAATAGAGGCATGTACTCAGGTTAGGCACCTCACAACGGAACTTGGTGGTCGACTCACGCGAGAGGTCCACATGGTTAACATTCACGCCATAGTCGGGTGCAAGCACTGCATTGAGGTCGGTTGCTTCGTAGTCATCACTACCCTTGCGTGGCAACACAGCCTCATCAAGCACCTGGCGCGCCTGCTTGCGCAGTGCGTTCAATGGTGCTGGCGCCAGTCGCTCAATGGCAGCTTGTTGCTCATCGTGCAGGTCGATGTATTGTTTCAGCGAGTTGTCGTTCATAGCTGATTGTTGTCAACTTGTTCCTTAATCCAGTCGTAGCCCTTCTCTTCGAGTTCGAGTGCCAATTCAGGACCTCCTGTCATTACGATGCGACCTTTATAAAGCACATGCACCTGGTCGGGCTTAATGTAGTCGAGCAGTCGCTGATAGTGAGTGATTACGATAGTAGCATTATCGGCACTCTTGAGGCGATTCACACCATTGGCAACGGTGCGCAACGCGTCGATATCGAGTCCACTGTCGGTCTCATCGAGAATCGAGAGGCGTGGCTCGAGCATTGCCATCTGGAAAATCTCGTTGCGTTTCTTCTCGCCTCCCGAGAAACCCTCGTTCACAGCACGTGAAGCGAGTTTGTTGTCGAGGTCGACAACAGCACGCTTCTCACGCATGAGTTTAAGGAAATCGGTAGCGCTTATAGGCTCCTCGCCATGATATTTGCGCTTCTCGTTGATGGCGGTGCGCATGAAGTTGCTCATGAGCACGCCAGGAATCTCAACGGGATACTGGAAACTCAGGAAAATGCCCTCATGAGAGCGATCCTCGGGGCTGAGTTCCAACAGGTTTTTGCCGTAGAACTCTACCTCGCCACCAGTAACGGTGTAGGCAGGATTGCCAGTAAGCACAGCGCTGAGTGTGCTCTTACCGCTGCCGTTAGGTCCCATGATAGCATGCACCTCGCCAGGCTTTACTGTGAGGTTCACACCTTTCAAAATCTCCTTGCCCTCAATCGAGGCATGTAAATCTTTGATAACTAACATTGTCGTTTTTATATTTCTTTTCTAGAAGTTCTAGACAACTAGATTTTAATTTTGCATTATGAATTTATGCTTTGTGCATTTAATTACCCCACGCTGCCTTCGAGCGAGACGCTGAGGAGGCGCTGAGCCTCGACTGCAAACTCCATGGGCAATTTCTTCATCACGTCGCGGGCGTAGCCATTGACGATAAGGCCCACAGCATCCTCGGTGCTGATGCAGCGCTGATTGCAGTAGAAAATCTGGTCCTCATTGATTTTACTTGTGGTAGCCTCATGCTCAACGATGCTCGAGTCATTGCCCACCTCAATCACAGGAAAAGTGTGAGCTCCACTGGTGTCGCTCAACAGCAAACTGTCGCACTGGGTGTAGTTGCGGCAATTAGTGGCATCGGGTGCCACCTTGACCATGCCTCGGTAGCTGTTCTCGCTGTGCCCTGCGCTGATTCCCTTGCTAACGATGGTAGAACGTGAATTCTTTCCCAAATGAATCATCTTGGTGCCAGTGTCGGCCATCTGATAGTTGCGAGTGAGAGCCACGCTGTAGAACTCGCCCACAGTGTTGTTACCCTTGAGGATTGTGCTTGGATATTTCCAGGTTATGGCACTACCTGTCTCAACCTGTGTCCACGACAATTTCGAGTGGTCGCCACGGCATATGCCACGCTTAGTCACCAAGTTGTAGATGCCACCCTTACCATCCTTGTCGCCAGGATACCAGTTCTGCACTGTGCTATATTTTACCTCGGCGCGCTCCTCGACAATAATCTCGACGATTGCAGCATGAAGCTGGTTCTCGTCGCGCATGGGAGCTGTACATCCCTCGAGGTAGCTAACGTAGCTATCGTCGTCGGCAACAATGAGTGTGCGCTCAAACTGGCCAGTCTGTGCAGCATTAATACGGAAGTAGCTCGACAACTCCATGGGGCAACGCACGCCCTTGGGAATGTAGACAAACGAACCGTCGCTGAACACTGCAGAGTTAAGGGCTGCAAAGAAATTGTCGGTGTAAGGCACCACAGTGCCCATGTACTTGCGCACAAGGTCGGGATAGTCTTTAACGGCCTCGCTTATCGAGCAGAAAATCACTCCCAGCTCGGCAAGACGCTCACGATAACTCGTGTGAACACTCACACTGTCGACAACAGCATCAACGGCCATACCACTCAAGCGCTTCTGCTCCTCAAGGGGTATCCCAAGTTTGTCGAAAGTCTTCTTCAACTCAGGGTCTATCTCCTTCTTTTCGTTGGTGCCAGTGCGTGGTGCAGCATAATAGCTAATGGCCTGGAAGTCGATGTCGGGCATGTTAACCTTGCCCCACTTGGGCAACGGCAAGGTAAGCCAGTGACGGAACGCCTTGAGACGGAACTCCAACAGCCATTCGGGTTCGTTCTTGAGCTCGCTGATGCGACGCACAACATCCTCGTTGAGGCCTTTGGGAATGACATTGGTCTCAAAGTCGCTCACAAAGCCATAGCGGTATTCTTCATTGGCCGCCTGCTCAATAATCGACTCCTCGTTGAGTTTTTTATTCTTGTTATTATTGTCTTCGCTCATATTAGTTTTTTAGATTATTATCGCGCCTGTTCAGACCGTTAACCCTGACAAAGCGAAATAATTTACAAAGGTACTACTTTTCTGCCCAATCACACTTATAATAGTGGCAAAAAAATGGAGAAGAAAGGGTTTTTTTCGTGAATTTTCACAAAATCTATTGTCAGTTCAAAAAAAATGTCTAACTTTGCAACCGCAAAAAGCCCAAGTGGCGGAATTGGTAGACGCGCACGTTTCAGGTGCGTGTGCCGCAAGGCGTGAAGGTTCGAGTCCTTTCTTGGGCACTGCAAAGTCCGATAATCGGTTGAAATTCAACGGTTGTCGGGCTTTTGTTTTGTCATAAAACTACCCCCTTAACTGGCCTATTAAGGTGCATTACCTCTGTTAGGCACAATAAAAGAGACCGACAATCGGGATGACTGTCGGTCTCTTTACTCTTTTATAAGCGTTAATGTATTATTTGCGCTTAGATTTCTTGGCAGCTTTCTTAGTGGTTGCTGCCTTCTTGGTGCTTGTTGCTTTCTTGGTTGTGTCGGCGGGAGTTGAAGCCTTCACGTTGGCTGGCTTAGCTTCGGCGGCCTTCACATCTGCATTCTTAACGGCTGGTTTGGCAGCAGGTTTAGCATCGGCAGCTTCGGTGTCGAGTCCCAGAGTCTCAATCTCAAAGACAAGAGTCTCATAAGGTTTAATGTCCTTTCCTGCACCACGAGCACCATAAGCAAGATCTTGAGGCAAAACAGCAATCATCTTGGCGCCTGGGCGCATCATGAGCAATGCCTCGCGGAATCCTGGCACGACCTGACTAGGTGCGAATGTGATTGGCTCTTTGCTCTCGTCGAAGGTCTTGCCATCGACATGTGTGCCCTTGTACATAACCTTGATTTTATCGTTGGCCTCAAACTTATTGCCCTTGCCGGGCTCGAGCATCTTGTAAACGAGTCCTGAAGGAGTCTGGATGTAACCAGGATCTTTCTCCATAATGTTCTCGATGTACTTCTTACCCAAAGTTCGGTTAGTGAGTGCCTCAGGGCTGTTTTCTTGAGCAAAAGCCTGGGTTTGACGGAAGTAGTTCTGTGCATCGGTGTCAACAGCTTTAAAGTCTTCGCTAGTAGGCACCTTAGGGTCGTTAAGAACCTCAAGCACCGACGAAATGAACTTGTCTTTGTTGATGTTCAAGCCCATTTGCTTCTTAATGCTCTGCTGTATGTTTCCAAACTCACTAGCCAGCAAGCGACCGTCGATAAGTGGTTTATTGCTCTCATCAACATTGATAGTACTGTTGAAACCCTCAATAAGCCTTGCCTTTTGCTCTTCGGTAAGATTCTTCTGGTTGGCCATGTGCTGCAACTGCATGCCATAGAAACGACCCATATTACGGCTCAAAGAGTCGCTCTTGAGGTCGACTACTGCTACATGAACCATGCCAGTAGTGTCCTTGTGCATAGCGGTGAGCTCTTGAATGAGATTCTTAGCCTCGGCATTGATTGCCTGAACTTCCTGATTAATGGGGACATGAATAGTTGTATCGGCAAAACGGTCGAGCATAGCCTGCGCAAAGGCCTTAGATTTCATATCAATGCCATTGCGTTTTTTCATGTCTTGAGCCACTTTGAAAAACTCGTTGGCCAAAGAGCTACCCTCACGGAACTGCTCATCTTGCTTCTCGATATTAATCGACTCGTCGAAAGCCTTAATAAGCGCTACACGCGCGTCGCTTGTGGTGTGATTCATGGCGTTTTGTGTGCCATACACCTTACCCAGCATCAATGCCAGCGAGTCGGCCTTAATGTTTCTCAACTTGGCTATTGCTTCAATGTCAAGATCCTGAGCGCTCATGGTGAAAGCAGCAGCAACAGCGAAAGCCATTAGAAAAAACTTCTTCATATTGCGTATTCTTATTATTAAATAATGTGTAAATAAAAAATCAAGAAATCCTCCCCACCGCGTTGTGGGGCGGAGAGGAAGATTTCCTGTAATCGTGATTTAAGCCCTTAAATTACTTTTTTGCTTTAGGGGCTGGAGCGGGTGCGGGTGCTGGAGCTGGAGTGGGACGTCCAGGCATAGCCGACATAGCAGCGGGATCTTCCTTGTGAACACCAACGGTAGTGATCTCAAATACCAGAGTCTCGTTGGGGCCAATGCCACCCTGTGGGTTACCCTGCTCACCATAAGCGAGTGCACCAGGGATGATAGCGATAACCTTCTCGCCTGGCTTCATGTTAGAGATAATCTCGCGGAAACCAGGAACAGTCATCTTGAGGTTGAATGGAACGGGCTTGCCTTGTGAGTTGTCAAACTCCTTGCCATCGATGTGCTTGCCAACGTAGGTTACGTCGACAGTTGCCGAGTCGTTGAAGTTCTCACCGGCACCTTGCTTAAGCACCTTGTAAGCGATACCTGAAGCAGTCTTCTTGAAGCCTTTATCCTTCTTTACTTGCTCCTCAAGGTACTTCTTACCTTCCTTATCGTTCTTAGCGCCCTTGGCTTTAGTTGCACGCTCCATCATGCCCTGGAGGTTCATCTGCATGCCCTGCAGTTTCTCCATGCTAACGCTGTCGGTGCTCTTGAAGCTCTTCTTAAGCTCGTTGAGCAGAGCCTTATGGTCGAGGTTAATACCCTGGCCTTCCATCTGTGCGATACCAGGATAAATCATCTGCAGAGCTACGGCGAGACCGTTGATGAAGCTCTTGCCACGCTTGGTAGTGTCGGCGTTGAGAACCATATCAATACCACGCAGAAGCTCGTCCTTGTCGATTTGCTCCTCGGCGCGTGGGTCTTGCGACATTTGCATCTTGAGGTTCTGACCAATAAGCTTACCAAACTCGGTAGCGATAGAATCCTCGGTCTTGCTGGCAGCATCTTTATTGGCGCCAGCATTGTTGCAACTAGTGAAAGCGCCCAGCATGAGGGCAACCATCAAAATTGAAAATAACTTTTTCATAATTCAGTTTTTCGTTTTAATATTTTTTATGTGTGTGTTGATTAGTCTTTCTTGTTAACCTTGATGAGCTGAACATCGAAGATGAGTGTGCTGTTAGGCTGGATGGGACCAGTTCCATGAGGGCCATAAGCCAGATTTGATGGGATGAACAGGCGCCAAGCGGCTCCTTCGCTCATGAGCTGAAGACCCTCGACCCAACCAGGAATAACTTGCCCAACGGCAAATGTAGCAGGCTCGCCACGCTCTACAGAACTGTCGAACACAGTGCCATCGATAAGGCGGCCAGTGTAGTGAACAGTAACAGCATCGTTGGGACCTGGCTTCACGCCATTGCCCTCCTTGAGAACGAGGTATTGCAGGCCACTCTCGGTAACCTTCACACCCTCTTGCTGAGCGTTCTGCTCAAGGAACTTCTTGCCCAACTCTTCGTTCATGGCTCCGGCGTTGGCCTCAAGTTCGGTAAAGAAATCTTGAACCACCTTCTTGGCCTCGTCGTAGGTCATCTTTTTCTCTTTGTCTTCATAGACGGCACGAAGGGCATCGGCAAAGTCGTCGGCATTAATGCTAGCGATACCTGAACCCTTGAAATTCTGGGCCATACTCAAACCCAGTGCGTAACTTAATTTGTCCATTAATTATATATTATTAATTATTGATTTTCAATTCAAACTGCAAAGTTATAGACAAATACCGTTTCAACGACGATTTTTTATATAAAAATTGTGAAAATGTGGTTAAGGGGAGTGGAGAGGGGAGAGTATTAGGTAAGAGAAAAGGGCCGAGCGTGCTCGACCCTTTTCTTTAATCATGCATCAAGCATTATTTGAGCTTGGTGTAGCCATAGGCAGCGTTGTCGCCGAGTTGCTCCTCGATGCGAAGCAACTGGTTGTACTTGGCCATGCGGTCGGTTCGGCTGAGCGAACCGGTCTTGATTTGGCCACTGTTGGTGGCAACAGCGATGTCGGCAATGGTGGTGTCCTCGGTCTCACCGCTGCGGTGCGAGGTCACTGTGGTGTAGCCGTGACGGTGAGCCATCTCGATGGCATCGAGAGTCTCGGTGAGCGAGCCAATCTGGTTAACCTTGATGAGGATAGAGTTGGCAGCACCCATCTTGATACCCTTCTGCAGGAAGTCGACGTTGGTAACGAAGAGGTCGTCGCCCACGAGCTGGCAACGGTCACCAATGCGCTCGGTGAGTTTTACCCAGCCTTCCCAGTCGTTCTCGTCGAGACCGTCCTCGATAGAGTCGATAGGATACTTGGTGATGAGCTGCTCGAGGTAGTCGATTTGCTCGTCGTCGCTAAGCTTCTTGCCGTTAGGATCTTTCTGCTTGCCGTCCTTGAGCTGCTTGTAGTCGTAGAAGTACTTGCCATCCTCGATTACAGCAAACTCGCTAGCTGCACAGTCCATAGCAATCTTCACGTCCTTGCCTGGCTCATAACCAGCCTTCTTGATGGCCTCAACGATGCTGTCGAGAGCATCCTCGATGCCATTGAGAGCTGGAGCGAAACCACCCTCATCGCCCACTGCAGTGCTCAGACCACGAGCCTTGAGCAACTTGGCGAGGTTGTGGAATACCTCGGCACCCATGCGAATAGCCTCTTTCTCGGTTGTAGCGCCAACAGGACGAATCATGAACTCCTGGAAAGCGATTGGGGCATCGCTGTGAGCACCACCGTTGATGATGTTCATCATGGGAACGGGGAGAACATAAGCGTTAGTGCCGCCAATGTAGCGATACAATGGCATGTTGAGAGCAGTTGCTGCTGCATGAGCTGCTGCAAGCGAAACGCCGAGCACGGCATTAGCGCCGAGCTTGCTCTTGGTCTTGGTGCCGTCGAGCTCAAGCATGCGAGCATCGAGAGCACGCTGATTAAACACGCACATACCCTCAACGTGAGGAGCGATGATAGTGTTTACATTGTTAACGGCCTTGGTAACGCCCTTGCCCAGATAGCGGCTCTTGTCGCCGTCGCGAAGTTCGAGGGCCTCGTTCTCGCCTGTAGAAGCGCCACTAGGAACTGAAGCACGGCCCATAACGCCATTTTCAAGGGTAACTTCAACCTCAACAGTGGGGTTGCCACGAGAATCGAGAATCTCTCTTGCATGAACTTTTGAAATCTTCATAGTTTCTTCTTAAATTGTTGTGTATATTAAAATGAATATTTTTTCATTAATTATAAATGCGATTGCAAAATTAGTGAATAACTTTGAATTCGCAAAATCCTATATGCCACATTGGTTATATTTTGCCAAGACAAACGATTGCCTTGCGCTTGAGAATTGGTCATTAAGCCTCGGTATTGTCCCATGGATAGGTGCGCTTGGGATTGCGAGGAAACCAGCCTTTCTTCACGCGTCGCTCTTGATGGAACACCTCGAGAATGCTCCAGAAGCATGAGAAACCTGTGACTCCCAATAGTGCCGATATGAGCACGTTACCCACCAATAGCGAGAGAACTACAGCCACAATACCTGCCACAAGGAACCACCACCAGCAACGGGTGCCAAAGTGATACTCAGCCTTGATGACAAGGGGGTGAAACAGGCCTATTATCAGGAATGTGCTGAGGCCAATTATAAGTCCTAATAAATGATATTCTTGAAGAAATTCCATTATAATTTGTCGTTAATCAGGAACAAAGACCGTGACACTTGTCATTTAATATTAAACTCCATAGTCACTTTGTCCTTAGCAACATCGAGTGTAACGGGACACCCCTCGATGAGAGGATAGTTCCAACTCTCGTCGTGACCGGCGGGGAAGTCATAGCACACAGGGATGTTGTAGGGACGCACATACTCGTCGATGAACTCAAACACCGAGTTATAGCCACGAGATGTTGGGCAACCATCGAAGCGGCCAACTACCAGCGCTTTGATTTTATCCATTGCACCACGCAAGATGAGGTGCTGGAACATGCGGTCGATGCGAGAATAGGGTTCCTCAACCTCCTCGATGAAGAGGATAATGTCACGACCGTCGATAAATGCGCGGTCGAGGAAGTCGAATGGTGTGTCGGCAATGTCGCCATACACACACATGTTGCCGCCAATGAGAATACCACTTGCCTTACCGGGCTTATTGTACTTGTTACCAGGCACTTCATAACGTGGCATCTTGCCCATGAGCATGTCGCGCAAATAAAGGCTCAGCTGGTCGGTGCCGCCAGTCTTTGCCAAGTAGCCGCACATGTTGCCATGTATTCCCATGTTACCAGCTCGCACCTCAGCGCTCAAGAATCCGGTTATGTCGCTGTAGCCGATGAACCACTTTGGATATTTGCGCAAAGTGTCGACAGGCAACAGGTTAAGGCAGTTGGCCGAGCCGTAGCCACCACGCGAGCACATAATCGCCTTGATGTTAGGGTCACGTAGCGCCCACATGATGTCGGCAACACGCTCCTCGGGGGTGCCAGCGTAGGTGTGATAGTTGCTGCGGGCATGTTTTCCCTCAACCACCTCAAAGCCCCAGTTACGGATTGCAGCGGCGCCCTTGTCGATGATACTCAGGTCGGTGGGCACGCTCGATGGCGACAGAATGGCAATTTTATCGCCCTTCTTCAGGAACTCGGGTGCCTTAGGCGTAGCTCTATGCCCAATGCGGTGGTGACGATCCATGCGAGGATGATGACGCTCTACGCGAGGATGACGAGGACCATGATGTCCACGATGAGGCCTAGGCTGGGCAGCAACACTGCAAGCAATCAATATTGTTAATAGTAAAAATAATGCTTTCTTCATAGTAAATTATAGTGTTTGATTAATTTCAGTGCAAAAATAGCAATAAAAACACAAACGGCAAAAAGGAGATTTTAGTTTTTAGTTATTAGTTGAAAGTGACGAACTGTCGAGTAGCGAAGAGTCGAACAATCGATGCTTGCTTGTTGGGTGTGGGACAGTTTTGCGTTTTTTCTCTGGAAAAATGGACCAAGAAATGATGGTTTTCTGGTCAAAAACAGAAGTTTTGGGACAGTTTTGCGTTTTTTTCTTAAAAGACAATTAATGACAAAATATTCGTGTCAAGCCCTTCGGCTTTTGGCTATTAAGAGCGCGGAATTATTTTGCCACTCCTGGCGGAGTGGAAATTAGAGCACTGCGCGCTAAAATTTTAAAGGTGCTTCGCACTAAAATTTTCTGTTATATATTTTAGAGTCGAAGACTCTCTAATTTTCATGTGCGCAGCACATGGCAAAAAGTATGGTAGTTTTCCTCTCACAAAGCTGCACCTATGGGTGTCGAAAAGCCTGCTTACGCAGGAATTATTGGGCTGCGCATGAGTGCTTTCGGTCAAACAACTTGAACAACACAGAAACAACTTGCACAACTTTTTTATTTTTCTTGCAAATTTAGGGTAGCAGTATGTCAATGAACGCGCATGTGTGCAAATATAAAGAATGAGTGTGATGGAAGGCAACGTTATAATATTAAAAATGCAAGCAACCTGTGATGGCTACCAACAACCTGCATTATGGTAAAATGCCCCCTATACATAGCTGGACGCACTCATGGTTTGTCTAGTCTTTCCCTGATCAAGCAACACTGATTTGTGATAATTTAATCAGTTGCCCCATATTACATTATTTTTGGTCAAATTCCGAAAAAGTTGCCGATTTTTTGGATTTGATTCCGAAAAAGTTGCAACTTTCTCGGAATTTATATATCTTTGTGGCAAAAAATTGATTTATCATGATTCCACGAAAGTTAGAAGACATAGTGACCGGAGCCCTGAATAAACGCAAAGCGATAATAATTATGGGGCCAAGACAAGTTGGCAAGTCCACCTTGTTGCAGACATTATTTGGCAATGACCAAAGTGTCTTCTGGATTAATGGTGACGAACAAGACATGCGGTCAATGTTTGTCAATGCCACATCAACAAGTCTCAAAGCTGCGATTGGCAACCATAGTTACGTAGTTATCGATGAGGCACAGAGAATCAGCGATATTGGCATCAATCTCAAATTAATTATTGACAACATCCCCGATGTGCAAGTTATTGTTACAGGCAGTTCATCATTTGAACTCTCAAATAAAATTAATGAGCCATTGACTGGCCGCAAATTTGAGTATAGAATGTTTCCCCTCTCATTTGGTGAAATGGTGTCACACACAAATCTTATTGAGGAAAAAAGGCTCTTGAAGCACCGCATGATATTCGGTTACTATCCTGATGTTGTAGTTAATTCTGGCAATGAGAAGGAGATTCTGAAAAACTTATCCAGCAGCTATTTATTCAAAGACATACTATCATTTGACAAAATCCAGAAATCGGAGCAACTTGTTAAGCTCTTGCAATGTCTTGCGCTTCAAATTGGGTCACAGGTGTCATACAACGAACTAGGCCAACAAATAGGCATAGATTCAAAAACGGTTGAGAGATATATTAACCTTCTTGAAAAATGCTACATCATCTTTAGACTTACCTCATTCTCAAGAAACTTGAGAAATGAGTTGAAAAAGAGTCGAAAAATATATTTTTATGACAATGGTATCAGGAATTCAATTCTCGGAAACTACTCCTTGATTGAAAACAGGATGCCAAGTGAAATTGGCGCTTTGTGGGAAAATTTTGCCATAGCCGAACGTATGAAAAGAAATGCCTATAATAAAGCCTATTGCAATAATTGGTTCTGGCGAAACAAAGAGCAACAAGAAATTGACTATTTAGAAGAAGCTGACGGAGAAATATCATCATTTGAATTCAAATGGAATCCAAATAAAAAAGCATCTGTTCCCAATTCTTTTGCTAATGAATACAAAAGCAGTTTCTCGGTAATTAATCCCGACAATATTGAAGAATTCTTACTGTAAATTCTGAAAAAATTGCCGATTTTTTGGATTTTAGACAGGGGAGAACAATAACGCAGGGGAGCGGATAGTGCTCTCCTGCGTTATTTATATGGGGTTCTGTAGTTTATTTCACCCACTTAAGGACTTCCTTGAAGGTGCGTTTTTTGCCATAGAGGAGGATTCCTGTGCGATAGATGCGGGCTGAAATCCAGATGCAGGCAAAGGCTGTGGCGTAGAGCAGGACAATGCTCAGCAGGAGTTGCCACCAAGGCACGTCGAAGGGTAGGCGCACCATCATCACGACAGGCGAAGTGAACGGGATTATCGAGCACCACACTGCCATTGGTCCGCTTGGATTCTCGATGCAGGCGATACCGGCATAAAGGGCTATGAACATGATGAGAATGATGGGCATGGTGAACTGCGAACTGTCGCTTGCCTGATCGACTGCTGAGCCAAAGCCGGCAAACAATGATGCGTAAAGCAGATAGCCACCTATGAAGTAGATTACAAAGTTGCCCAGCAGCGATAGCCAGTTGATGCTCGCTAAAGCTGTCATCACCTCGCTCATTGTACTGTCGACCATTCCACTCGCCATGTCGGTCCCGCCTGGCAAGTTCATACCAGCAGTGATGGCCTCGGGATTAGACACTGCCATTGCTCCTCCTGCCACTAATCCGAGCACGAGGTAACCAATGCCAAGCAACACAACCCAAATAGCAAATTGGGTCAATCCTACCAAACCCACACCAATGATTTTTCCCATCATCAGCTCCATGGGCCGGCAGCTGCTCACTATCACCTCGACAATGCGATTGGTCTTCTCCTCGACTACGCTATTCATTATCATTGCACCATAGGAGAGGACGAATGTGTAGGTCAAGAACGAAAGTATCATGCCCAAAACAGAAGCGAACTGAGCACTCTGTTCCTGCTCGTCGCCTTCCTCGTTCCACTTGATGCTCTTGACCTGTGCGCTCACTTGCGACTGCTCGATTTTCGACTCGAGGTCGGGGTCGTTGAACGAGGCTATCTTGGCGCGCGCCAATGTGTCGCTCAGGCAGTTAGTGAGCATGCTAATGGTTCCTTGGTCGATAGTGTTCTCGCTATAGATTGTGGCCTGCTGGTCGTCAAGAACATTGGCAGGAATCACCATCACAGCGTCGATGCTCTCGCCAGCGTTTTTATAAAACTCGCGGGCATTAACTGCCTTATCGCCTTGCATTACCATAAAGCGATAGTTGGGCGTGTCCTTAAATGCGCTACCATAGTTGCCACTCTCGTCGATAACCGCAATGCGAGTGACGCTAGTATCGGCACTACTGTTGATATAGGCAAGCAGCACAGGTATGCAGCCCACAATGAGAATGAGGAACGGGATGAGCAAAGTCATGATAATGAACGACTTCTTGCCCACCATCGTCATGTACTCGTGCTGTATTATCAGTTTCAGTTTGTTCATTTTATAACAAAAAAAGGAATTAGAGAAAAAATGATTTACTGCAAAGCGCAGCCAATTATGCATTATGCATTTTTTTGAACTGTCTCGATGAATATTTCATTCATGCTCGGCAACTGCTCGTTGATGCCGGTGAGAGTGTAGTTCTCGTTAAGCCAAGCAATAGCGTCGTGCAGACTCACACCTGGGCACAACTTGATGAGTGTGCCTTGATGCTGGTCGCTAGGCACCACATCAAAGAGATTCTCATGGGGTGCAACCTGCTTATCGCCAGCAACATTCACTACAAATAGATTCTTCTTGTGCTGCTGCTTGATATCGGCAACATTTCCCTCAAGCACAACGTGTGCATGGTTGATAAGGGTTATTTTCTCGCAAATTTCCTCGACCGATGCCATGTTGTGGGTCGAGAAAAGAATTGTAGACCCCTCGTTGCGCAACTGCATGATTTCGCGCTTGAGCTGCTCGGCGTTCACTGGGTCGAAGCCCGAGAACGGTTCGTCGAAAATGAGCAGCTGCGGGCGATGGATGACTGTGGTGATAAACTGCACCTTCTGCTGCATACCCTTTGACAGTTCCTCGACCTTGCGGTTGCGCCACTCGGTGAGATCGAAGCGCGTGAGCCACTTCTCCATCTCGGCGACAGCGAGCTGCTTGGGCATACCCTTGAGGCGAGCGAGGTAGACTATCTCGTCGGCCACCTTAATCTTCTTGTAAAGTCCACGTTCCTCGGGCAGGTAGCCAATGTTGGTGATGTCTTTATCCTCAAGCGGTCGTCCATTAATCATCACTGTGCCACTGTCGGCACGTGTGATACGGTTGATGATGCGTATGAGCGAAGTCTTGCCAGCTCCATTAGGTCCCAGCAGGCCATAGATGCACCCTTGCGGCACATGCAGGTCGACATGGTCGAGCGCCATGTGCCCGTCATACTGCTTCACAACACTGTTAACGTCAATAAAATTCATGATAATTAATTGTTATTATTGGCACAAAGATAATTAAAAAATTCACAAAAAACACAGTAGCAATTGATTTTTTAGTACTTTTGCACAACCATTAGACGCTCTTCTCTCAAAAAAATTACAAAAAATCAGGAAAAAACACCACATCCAGCAAATGTTTACTTTCACGTTTCTCATAGGCCTCATCTCGCAGCTGTGCTACGGCGCACGTCAGCTGGTGCAGTGGGTCATGACCGAACGCCTCAAGCGCGTGGTGTCGCCCACGGGCTACTGGGCATTCAGTCTTGCTGGCTGCTGCTTCATGCTGTGCTATGGGTGGCTGCGCGAGGACATTGTGATTCTAGTGGGCCAGATTCTCTCATTCTACGTCTACGTGTTGAACCTCGACTACAAGGGCGCTTGGCGAAGGATTCCACTGCCATTCAGGATTATATTCTATTGCATTCCAGTGATAGCATTGATTGCCACTGCCATGAATGCGCCTCATCTTGTAGACCGATTCATCCACAACCCCGACATTCCGCTATGGCTGATGATTTATGGCACATGCGCCCAGCTCATTTTCCTGTCGCGCTACGCCTATCAGGTTGCCTACTCGGTAAAGCGCCATGAATCATGCCTGCCACCGGTGTTCTGGCTCATCAGCGTGGTGGGCGCTTCGCTCACTCTCATCTACGGCATCATCCGTCGTGACCCTATCTTGATGCTCGGCCAGAGCATCTCAATCCTAATCTTCTCACGCAACCTGTGGGTGGGTTATCGCTACTCTAAAAATCAAGATTAGTCACACACAAAAAATATTTTAGAAACTTTTTTTGTTTTCTTACTCATTATTTAAAAATAATGATTACCTTTGCCGTAAATATAGACCATCGTGAAATAAACAATCCACTATATTTATTAACTTCTTAACTCTTAGCTTTTTATGAAGAAAGTTTTATCTCTTTTACTTGTTTGCATGTGCGCTTTTAGCGCAATGGCTCTTGAGAAGACATTCACGGCTTCGACCGACCTGGTTAATGGCACTGTAGATGGCTTTACATTCCTTGCTGAAAAGAACAATGGCACCACAGCACCTACTTACAACGCCAACGGTCAAGACGTGCGCATCTATGCGAAGGGCACTTACACCATTACAAACAATAGCGGTACTAACATGACCAATATTGTTTTCAACATCTCTACTCAAGGTAAAAGACGTCTCACCACTATCACTCCTAACACTGGCGCTGTAGCAGCTCAAGCTTTAGGTGATGAGACCGTTACTTGGAATGGTGCAGCTCAAACAGTGGCATTCACCGTTGGCGACCAAGCTATTTATGGCTCCGATGGTGAGTCTAAGGCTGGACAGCTCTGCTTCACTAGCGTTGTTATCACCTATGAGGACGGTGGCACTGTCACTATCCCAGCTCCAACCTTCAACCCTGCTGGTGGCACTTTCTATGCTCCCGTAAACGTTGAGATTACTGCCGCTACTGGTGCTACCATCTATTACACCACCAATGGCAATGACCCAACAACCAGCAGTGCAGTTTACAGCGCTCCTATCAACATCAGCCAGAACACTACTCTGAAGGCTATCGCTGTTACCGAGGACGCTACCAGCGCTGTTGCAAGTGCTACCTACACCTTCGAGTCGGTTAACACAGTTGACAACATCGCTGCTTACTATGCACTCGGAACTGGCGCTTTCGCTGCTATCGGTAACCCTGTTACCGTTTACTACGCTAACGGCAACTACGTTTGGGTAAAGGATGAGACTGGTTACTTGTTGATCTACGGCCGCAACGCTGGCAACATGAACTACAAGAATGGTGACATCATTCCTGGCGGATTTGGTGGATACCTCAAGGAGTACAATGGCCTTCTCGAAATGTCTTACAATGGCGACCAAGACCTCTTCGGTTTCCAGGAGGCTACCGAAGGCCCAGCTGTAAATCCTGAGATCGTTACCACTGCTGCTGTAGTAGAGGCCAACTTCGGTCACTATGTAACTGTTGAGAATGCTACTATCAGCGACATCAGTAGCAAGAACTTCACAGTCAACGACGCTGCTGGTACTGCTGCTGGTTTCAACCAGTACTCTGGTGTAAGCATTCCTACCGATGGTGGCACTTACAACATCACTGGTGTCATCAGCGTCTTCGCCAAAGACGGCGTTACCACTTATCAGTTGCAACCAACAGCATTTGAAAAGGTGATTAACCTCGACGATCTTCCAAAGGTTGACAACATTGCTGGTCTGCTCGCTACCGACGCAGAGACCGACGTTATGTTCAACAACCCTGTTACCGCTGTTTACCAAAGTGGCAACCAGCTCTACATCAACGACGAAAGCGGCTACATGCTCGTTTACGGCCACCTCGACACTCAGTACACCAATGGTGACCAAATCAGCGGCATCGCTGGTAACTGGAAACTCTACAACGGCATGACCGAGATGGTTCCTATCGTTTCTACCTTCACCGAGGGTACTGCTGGCACTCCAGTAGCTCCTGAGACTATCACTATTGAGGAAATAGACCAGAGCATGATTCACAACTACCTCCGCATCGAGAACTGTACTCTCGACAGCATCGCTGGTAGCAATGGTCGCAACTACACTCTCACCGACGAGACTGGCAACATAATCATGCGCCTGAACTTCACCGAGGTAACTATTGGTGAGGACTTTGACTATGATGCTACTTACAATGTAGAGGGCTTCCTTGCTTACTACAAGAAGAGCGACGGCACTGTAGAGCAGCTCCAGTTCTATCCTAACCTTATCCAGAAGGTTGGTGGCACAGTAGTTGTTCCTGGCGACGTTGATGGCGACGGTGCTGTTACCGCTGGTGACGTAACTGCACTTTACAACTACATTCTCAATAATGACTCAAGTTCAATTGTGAATGGTGACCAAGACGGTGATGGCTCTATCACTGCTGGTGATGTAACCTTCGTTTACAACATCCTGCTTGGCAGCAAGTAATAAAGGTTTCTAAAACTTAATCTCATCAAGAGGTGCCGCCCACTTGGGTAGCACCTCTTTTTTTAATCCTAACAAAAACTATTTTCATGCCTTATATAATTTATTACCATCTTTTTACGTTTTATAGATAACTAAATAATAATCTTGGTTAATGAGAAACATCACCCCATACTCGCAGGTGACCTTCATGAGGCTCTTTGCGACAATAGTTGTTGCTATTGCCTGCACGGCAATGGCTATGGCCTATGATTTCAGCCACAACGGCATTTATTATAACATCAACTCAATAACTGGCACTGCCGAGGTGACATGTGGCAGCAACAACTACAACAGTTATAGCGGACAGGTTGTAATACCAAATGCTGTAACACATGATAATCGATCATATGCCGTGGCAGCAGTGGGCGAGAATGCCTTCCGCAACTGCAGTGGGCTCACTGCGGTGACGACAGGAGAAAATGTCGCCACAATAGGCAAGCGCGCATTTCTCAATTGCACAGCTCTCACAACAGTGAATATTCCTGCTGCAGTGACAATAATTGGCGACTATGCCTTTGCACAATGCAGCAACCTGACAGATGTAACCTTCAACAACGATGCTGCATTAGAGCTTGGCGCGGGAGCGTTTATGAGATGTTCAGAACTTGCCAATGTGAAGTGGCCCTCGAGCGAGAACCTCGACGGGCATGGTGGCCTAACAAGCGTGGGGCCCAGTGCTTTCGCCCTATGCTCATCGCTCACTAGCATAACCTTGCCTGGCGAGTTACAATTGCTGGGGCCAACAGTATTTGATGGCTGCCTAAGCCTTAACAGCATAACGCTGACAATGGAAACACCCATTATACTTAATGGCGACCCCTTTGCACTCGACAACACATCGAGCGTGAACATATATGTTCCCTCATCGGGCATTGCAGGCCACACTGCCACACTATATAATCAAGCTGTGGGATGGCGAGACTACAATATCGTGGAACTCCCCTACTCCTTCATCGACAACAACCGACTGACTTATCTCAAGGAGCCAGCAGGCACAGTAACAGTCACTGGCCGACAAAACCCGGGCAACGATGTA
Source organism: uncultured Bacteroidales bacterium (assembly GCA_902762385.1). GTDB lineage: Bacteria > Bacteroidota > Bacteroidia > Bacteroidales > Muribaculaceae > Sodaliphilus. The sequence goes on from CACWNQ010000011.1 coordinate 35,412, forward strand.
GTGACCATAAAAAGCACAATTACCGACCCGAAGGGAAACACCTATAATGTCACATCAATTGCCGACGAGGCATTTAAGGGCACAAGCATCAAGACACTTGACACCAGCAATGCTCTGAAACTGAAAACTATTGGCACCGAGGCTTTTGCTCAGTGTACTCAACTCACAAATGCGATGCTGCGCGAGGGCATAACATCTATGGGTAACAAAACCTTTGCCGGTTGTACCTCACTCACATCGGTTAATGTGCCATCGACAATACAAGCAATCCCTTATGGGGCCTTCATGGATTGCAGCGAACTTAAAAATGTTACACTTGCAGTGGGAGTGTTTACCATCAGTGAGGATGCATTTGCGCGATGCACAAGTCTTGAATCTATCTATCTGCCCCGTTCTATAGTCGATATTGAGACTCATGCTTTCAGGCACGCAACATCACTCAAGCAGATTAATGTCGAACCCGTGTGTCAGCATTATGCATCGAGCGATGGTGTGCTTTTTGAACGCAAGTTTGGCGACGAATTCGAGGCCAGCGAGATAGGCAAAATGAACAAACTCGTGCTCTACCCAATGAGCAAGCCAGGCGAGAACTTCTATATCCCATGCGGCGTGACCACCATTGATGACAATGCCCTCGAGGAAGCTATCAACCTTAAGAACCTAACCATACCAGCCACAACCACAACATTTGGCAACGAGTGCTTCAAAGGCACCAACATACAAAACATAAACTACCGAAACACCAATCCCAGCAATGACGGCACACTGGGTATCACTGCCGCACTGCAGGCAAATGCCACCCTGCAAGTGCCTGTAGGAACAATTCCTGCCTACAATGCACTCACTGCTTGGAATGGATTTAAAAATATTGTGGAGTGCGACTATGCCTTTGCTAGTCAGGGCATTGATTACGACTGGAACGATAAGTTCCAAGCTACCATTGTCTACATACATCATGCTGCAGTCGACAGCGATGGTGTGCTCACGCTGCCATCGACTGTGACCAAGAGTGGTTACACTTATGATATCACACAAATAAAAAACAATAGCACCCGTAACTTGACTCAGGATGTCACACAACTGATAATTAACAGCGATAACCTCTCGGTTATTGACACCAGCGACAACCTCAACCCGATATCCACTCTGCAAACGTTGAACAGCATTTCGGTAACCCAATCAAATCCTTACTTAAAGGTAATGGACAACAACCTTTATAGCAAGCAAGGCGACATAATGTACTACTACCTTCGCACCAACACACAGCAGCACTTCACCATCCCCAACAGTGTTGAGACCATCATGCCTCAAGCATTTGCTAGTAACCAGCACTTGACGCGCGTCACCTTTAACTCCAATGCCAAGACGGTGGGCGGACGTGCATTTGAAGGCTGCTCATCACTGCAAAGGGTTGACAATGCCAAGACAATTAAAACAATTGCCCCTAGGGCATTTGCTGAGTGTACGGCACTGACCACATTTATTGGCGGAGATAGACTGATTCTGATTGACGACGAAGCATTCCTCAACTGTTATAGCCTAGGTCATTTCCCATTTTCACACGGTATGATTAAGACTTTGGGCAACAGGGCATTCAAGGGCTGCAGCTCAATCAAGGCAGCCGTCATGGGATTTAATCTTGAGAATTTGGGCGAGGCCGTGTTCTCAAACTGCACCTCATTGAAAAAGGTGTTCTTCTCGACCAAGGTAAACAGCCTGGGTAACCAAATGTTCAAAAATTGCACTGCACTTGAGGAGTTGTGGCTATGCAACGAAACACCCCTGAATGTAGATAACAATTTCTTTACCCAATCGAGCTTGAAACTCTATGTTCCTGAGGGAAGTGTCGACGACTATAGCAACAACTCGCCATGGAACCATGCCGCACAAGTGAATGCCTGCTCTTATCTTAACAACGGCCCCGACGTTAACGGCGACCGTGCAATCAATGCACTCGATGTGACAATGGTGATGTCGGTAATTCTTGGCGACTTTGAGGGAGAAATAGTTGGTCACTTCGACGTGAATCACGATGGCTACATTAATATCTCTGATATAACTGTTATTTACGATTATCTTCTTAGTGGCTCTGCCGCCAGCATGGCTTACTCATTTCTATATGATAATCAGAGCGAAATCAATAATGTCATTAAAGTTGGAACCCAAGCAAAAATATTTGCTGAAAACCGAAGCACACACACATTTGCCACATCAGGAGTTATAGGTTATATCGACAATCCTGCAGTTGCCACCGTAAGTCACGGCACCAACAGTAATGGATATGCCTATTTTGAAATAAATGCCGTCGCTCCAGGCTATTGTACTCTAGTAGCAATAGTGAACGACGGCACTAAATGGCATTACCGCACTATTCCAATTGTGGTAACAGAATAAGTGCTTTTACCTAAGTAAAAAATGTGAGAGATTACAATGGTGGGCGTGGAATACCACCGCCATTGTACTGAATTCCTGCGTTCTGAAGGTCTTGACGAGTCACCTGCTGGAACACCACGTCGCTGGGCTCATTACGGTCGACCACAACAGCTGTGAACGGGCGAATGGTGTAACTCGTTGCGTGACCCTCATCAATGATATAGGAGAAATACAGACGGTCACCAATACGGTTCACCATAGCTGTCTCGATGGTAGTTTGACGGTTAGTCTCAGGCAGAATCACTGCAACGACAAACTGGTGGTTAAAGTCGACATTCATGGGCTGCCCGTTACGTCCCATCACTGCAGCCGAACCGAACACGTTATAAAAATCCTGCTGATTGTGTATTACCAGTTTGTGAGTCCCATTAGCAAAATGGTTGTTGACGTAATAATTATTCATGCGAGCATAGTTGGCAGCCACGCCTCCCAGATTCACTGCGCATGACGAGAGCATTGCCGCCATGAGCAACGTCGCAAGACCGAAAAGAAATGTCTTTTTCATTATGTAAAGGAATTAAAAGGGTTAATATATTATTCTTGACAAAGTTATCAATGCCAAAGGCATTGAATTGAACGACTCTTATTTAGTGAGCTTATCGTAGTAAAAATTAAGGACATCGGTAGCTGCCACAAACGATGACTGCTGGTTGTGAAGCACCATGTCCTGCTTGAGCTCCAGCAAGCGCTCCACCTCGGGATCGTTGTAGAAACGCGCCTTGAGTTGCTCGTTTATGGTCTCATACATCCAGTACTTCTCCTGCTGGCTGCGCTTGCGAGCGAAATAGCCGTTGCTGTTCACGTGATCGAAATAACGGTCGATCATGTCCCACACCTCGGCAATGCCAATCTCGTAGTAACCCGAATAGCAAAGCACCTCGGGAGTCCACTTGCTGGGAGGCAAGGGGAAGAGATGCAGCGCATTGCGGAACTGAGCAGCAGCAAGGTTGGCACGCTCAATGTTGTCGCCATCGGCCTTGTTGATTACAATGCCGTCGGCCATCTCCATGATGCCACGCTTTATGCCTTGCAGCTCATCGCCAGTGCCGGCAAGCTGGATTAGGAGGAAAAAGTCGACCATCGAGTGCACAGCCGTCTCGCTCTGTCCCACTCCTACGGTCTCGACAAAGATATTGTTGTAGCCAGCCGCCTCACACAGCACTATTGTCTCGCGAGTCTTGCGTGCCACACCACCGAGCGAACCTGCCGATGGTGAAGGGCGAATGAAGGCGCGGGGATGAACCGAAAGCTTCTCCATGCGAGTTTTATCACCCAAAATCGAGCCATTGCTGCGCTCGCTACTTGGGTCAATTGCGAGCACTGCCAGCTTGGCGTTCTCGTCTTGAAGCACATGAAGGCCGAACACGTCGATCGAAGTGCTCTTGCCTGCACCCGGCACACCGGTAATGCCAATGCGCCTCGACTGCCCAGTGTGGGGCAAGCATTTCTCAATAACCTCTTGAGCAACCGCCTGATGGTCGGGATTCAAGCTCTCGACAAGTGTCACCGCCTGCCCAAGCACTGTGGTGTTGCCCTTGAGAATTCCCTCAACATAGTCGTTGACCGTGAGTTGAGGACGGCGCTTGCGACGCTTCATGTAGGGATTGACGATGGGCATCTGCTCAATGCCTGCATTCACTTGCAACCCAGTGTACTGCTCATCGTTTTCGGGATGGTTGATGTCGGGAGTCTCCACATTGTGGTGCTTAGCGATTTCTTCCTGCTCCTGTTGAGTGAAAAACCGCTTATCACCTTCATTTATTGTGTGCTGTGTAATCTTGCTAGCCATTTATAGTATGTGTTGTTAATTGTTTTAGGATTTGACAGTAATTATATTACCTACCACTGGTATTGTGATGCGTGGATTGACTGGGTCGTTGCTGATGACTGTGATGAAAGTGTTGAGGATGTCGCCATCTACATGCTTGGAGTAAACATCTATCTTTATCTGGGCAGTAGCGCCAGGTTTTAGTAGGGTTTTAGTAACACTGGCAGCGACTGCTTTATCGGTCGACATCACGCGCCTTATCACCAGATTGCTCTTGCCAGTGTTTTTCACCGTGACAGTTGCACAGCGTGACTGGCCTCGCCCAATATCGGCAATCAGCACTTTCGATTCATCCACCTGACACACCGGCGCTTCAGCTAGTTCTTTGCTAGTTAATTTAGAGAAATCCTCAACGACATTGGCCACTAAATTGATTTTCACTTCAGTAGGTGACTTCGTGCTGTGAAGAGGAGTAGCGGCAACTGTGATGTAGTTGTCATTGATGCCCCACACGGGAGTTCGCAGGGTGTTAAAGAAAAACGACAACGTGCTGATGCTTCCAGGCGCAATCGTGTCGGGGACGGCATTACACGTGATGTGGCTGGTGTTGTTGTCGAAGCTAAGCACTATGGTGTCGTTGCCGGTGTTATAAGCAGTAGTGGAACTTGAGGGCATCGCTCCTTTCTTAGTCTCGCCAAAGGGCAGTATCAGCGTTGTGAACTGAAGGTCGCCAGCATCAACCGGGTAAAACCTCTTGACACTCTCGGCGCTCCCAACCACCGAGCCCTCAATCACAAGACGTGTCCTGTTAGGACTGGTGTTAGTGTAGGCCCACACAGTTTTACTGAAGGGACCTGGCCTGCCAGTGGGAGAATAGGTCACGTCGACGTGACCACTCTCGCCAGGCAAAATGACGTCGGTTGTGTACTGTGCAACTGTGCACCCGCAAGTGGTTTTAACCTGTGTGATAATCAACTCAGAATCACCAGTATTAGTAACCACAAACCTGCAAACCTGATTGCCCTCGCTCTCATTAAAGAGACCGAAGTCGTGACGCGTTTCGTTCCATTGCGCCACAGGCTGCGCGCCAGCCATTGCACATGTGGCAACAGCCAGCACCACGGCAACTGCTATGCGGCAAGCAACACCCACCCGAGGCTATTCTTTGCTTTTAGGGATTATCGTTCCCGTTATCACAAGCGACGACACCTTGTCGACACAATTGGTCCTCACCTTAATAGTCTTGTGGAAAGCGCCAGCACGGCCAGTGGGGCTGAAGGTCACTTCTATCTTACCCTTCTTGCCGGGCTTAATGGGCTTAGCGGTAAAACTTGGGCGTGTGCATCCGCACGAAGCCACAGCGTCGACTATAATAAGAGGCTTATCGCCAGTGTTTTTAAACTCAAAGGTGTGTTTCACAGCTCCTTTCGACTCCTTGATAGTTCCAAAGTCGTAGGTTGTCTCCTTGAAAGTTGCCTTGGGTTGAGCCATAATTGCCATGTGGCACACAAAGACGGCAACCAAAAATAATACAAAACGTTTCATAATTTCATTTATTAGTTTCACAAGACGCAAAATTACAAATAAAAGTGATGTACGCATCATTATTAATATTAATTAATTATAAAACCGAAAAAAAGTTTTTTAAAAAAACATGTTAAACACTATGCAAAAAGTGATGATTTTTATTTGATTTTATTATCTTTGCAACTTGATAACTAATTTTATAGTGATAATGCGAGTATATATCCTCCTGATTTTTATTTGCTTGACTGCTCTATTCACCTTTGCCCAGGGCGACGACCATGAGGTAAGGGTGGTGGGCGACAAGAACTACAACAATGCCACATTGGTTTATGATGGCATTGATGTATCTAATTATCAAAAGGATATCAACTGGGAGGCAACTGCAAGCGATCCTAACATCAAGTATGTGTACATCAAGGCCACCGAGGGTGCCACCCACAAGCAGCATCGCTACCGCTACAACCTCGAGAACGCCCGCAAACATGGCGTGAAGGTGGGCAGTTACCACTTCTTGCGCACCTCAACTAGCATCCAAAGCCAATTCAACAATTTCATAAGCCTCGTCAAGCGCGAGGAGCAAGATCTAGTGCCACTGCTCGACGTCGAAACACGCGAGGGATGGACCATTAAGCAACTGCAAGACAGCGTCATGAAGTTTGCCATCCTGCTCGAGGAGCACTTCGGTTGCAAACCCATGATTTACACCAGCAGTAGCTATTTCAACAACTATCTGGGAGCATCGTTTGCCGGTTATCCACTCTTCATAGCGCGCTACTCGAAGAGCGAGCCACAGCTATACTTTGGAGCCAAGTGGATATTGTGGCAATTCAGCGACCGCGGACGCATCGACGGCATCGACGCAATGGTCGACCTGAGTCGCTTCAACCGCGGGTGCAGCATCAAGGATATTGCCTATAGAACCATCAAGCCTAGCAAGCCACGTCGCAACAATGGCGATGTGCCTCGCCCCAAGGTTAAGCATGAAGAGAAACCCTATGTGCCCTATCCCAGGCAGAAGCAAAACCTAAACACCCCAAAGACCAAGGAGGAAAAAGAAATTCAGAAACGCGGTGAGGAAGCAGCTCGCAAGCGCCAGGAAATGGAGCAGAAGCGACTTGAAGAGGAGCGCAAAGCTCAAGAGAAGCAGCGCAAGGAAGACGAGAAGAAGCGCAAAGAAATAGAAAAGCGCCAAAAGGAGATTGAGAAGCGCCGTGCCGCCGAGGAGAAGAAGCGCCTGGAAGAGGAAAAAAAGCGACTTGAGCAAGAGCAAAAGAGGCAAAAGGAAGAGGCCAAACAGAAGGCCCGTGAGCAAGCTCAAAACCGCATGAAATCACAGAAATCGAGCAACGCTGCCAACCCATCGACTGCCTCGTCGCAACAAGACCAGCGTCGCAATGATCTTGAACAGGCAAAGCAAGAACGCCTGGACCAGCAACAGTCGAGCGCAAGCACCCAACATACCTCGACCAGCAGCACCAGCAAGCCGAAATACATTCCCAAAGGCAATAACCAGAGTTCGGCCGACAACGAAACAATAAAATACAACCGACACAAAAAGTAATAATCTTCACGAAGCTGCATTTTGCACAATGCTATTCATGAGGTAAACACAAAAGCGACATTGGCGCCAATGTCGCTTTTGTTGTCATATCAATTTTATTAAATATTAAAAATAAAAAAATCATAATTAAATTTTGTTTTTTCATTGAAATTTCATATCTTTGCCGTTGTCAATACAACATTATTTAATGCATCATAAAATAACAATCAAAGTATCACAAAGTTAGATGCCTTGGTGTAACAATAGAATTAAGTTGTATATTTAGAGAATAATCATAAATTATTATACTTACCTTATTATAATTGATAGCAAATACTTAGAGTTAATTCACTATATTATTAACAAAAACCGTTTTTTTATGAAAAAATTATTTTACTCTCTGGTTTTGTGTGTAATTGCTGCTATTCCAGCTTTTGCACAGGAGACAGTGACAGTGTATGACGGTGGCGCAACTAATGCTTACGTTCCCGTTTACGGTTTCTATGCCGACGCATTCAACAAGTGCGAGTACATCATGCCCGCTGATGACTTGAGCGAGTTGACTGGTTCGACCATCACTAAGATGGTTTGGTACTTGGCTTCTCCAGCTGAGGCAGTTTGGGGTGGCAACTTCCAGGTTTACCTGAAAGAGGTTGACGCCAATGCATGTGGTGATGCATTCATGGGCACTGATGGTGCAACCCTTGTATTTGAGGGTCCACTTGATGGCACAGGCGAGACAATCGAGATTGAGTTTGCCAACGACTTCACTTATGAAGGCGGCAATCTGCTCGTTTGCGTTTATCAGACAGAGAAGGGCACTTACAAGAGTGCTACCTTCGCTGGTGCCGATGCCCCTGGCGCATCTATTAGCAACTACAGCTACACTTCACTCGAGGCTATCACAACTGTTTACGCTCGCAACTTCTTGCCAAAGACTACATTCGAGTTCGTTCCTAGCAGTGGCGTAGTTTACTACAAGCCAAAGAACCTGCAAGTTAACGAAATTGGCACTAACAATGCTACTGTAGCTTGGGAGGCTGGTAGCAACGAGACCTCTTGGGCTGTAGAGTACAAGAAGGCTGCCGACGAGGAGTGGACTGCTGCTGGTACTGTTACCGAGATGAACATCACTCTCGATGCTCTCGAGAATGGTACTCAGTATGACGTTCGCGTTAAGGCTATCTATGCCGACGGCGAGAGCGGCTGGGCAACTACTTCGTTCGCTACTCTGGCTTGCGAGGAAAGCGACATGGGCGAGGTTGAGTACATCCTCACCGACACCTATGGCGATGGTTGGAACAACAACCACCTGCAGATCTTCCTCCATGGCACTAACGTGATGGTTGCCGACCTCTTCATTCCTGGTCAAGTTAATGGCACTCCAAACGACAACCTGCTCGAGGGTGTTGTTAACCTGTGCTACGGTGTTGAGTACGACCTCGTTTGGGTAGCTGGTAGCTACAGCTATGAGACTGGCTTCACTCTGATTGGCCCTGCTGGAGAAGAGATTTACGTATTCCAAGGCACTGGTTCAAGTAGTGGTCCAACTCCAACTCCTGGCGTTCTAACTACCTTCACTATCAACCAGGTTACTTGCCCACGTCCAAGTGGCGTAGTTGTTGAGAACATCACTTACAATAGCGCAGATGTAAGCTGGCTTCCTGGCGCTGAGGAGCAAGACCTCTTCCAGGTAATCTATGCTAAGGGTGATGTTGCTGCCGATGCAATCGACATGACTCCTGTTCAGGCTAACGATCCATTCGTAACCCTGACCGACCTTGAGGAGAACTCTCACTACAGCGTATACGTACGCAGCGTCTGCAGCGAGGAGGATATGAGTATCTGGACTAAGGTTGTTACCTTCGACACTCCATTACGCTTCCCACTTCCTCAGAATCTCTATGTTAACGAAATCACCAAGAATAGCGCTGTTGCTAACTGGACTGGCGATGCCCCAGCTTACAACTTCCGCTATCGTCCAAAGACCGGTCTTGACGAGGGCTTCGAGTATGGCGGCGATGATGAACTTCCTGCTGGATGGATTCCTGCTGGCATCACCAACTATGACGCTGATGGCGATGGCAACGCATGGCAAGTTCTTAAGATTACAGACTGGAACATGGGTGGAACTCCACTTACCGCTGCCGGAGGTGACTACTGCATCGTTTCTGAGTCTCGCTTAATCTCTGACGGTAGCGTCTACGTAACTGGCGACAACTGGCTTATCAGTTCTAAGGTTGAGCTGTCTGGAACTCTTGAGGTTTCGGCTGCCGACCTGGGTGCTGACTATGCTGAGAGCTTCAGCGTAATGGTTTCTACAACTGGCACCGCTCCTGAGGACTTCGTTGCACTTGAGACAGTGAATACTCCTGGCGCTTTGAACACATGGCAGAAGTATGAGTATGACCTGAGCGCATTTGAGGGACAGGAAGGCTATGTAGCTATCCGTCACCAGCCAAATGGCAGCACTGGTTACATCCTCTTGATCGACGAGTTCAAGATTGTTTCTGAGACAGCTGGCGAGGAGTGGATTTATGTGAACAACACCACTTCTCCTGTAACTATGGAAGGCCTTGCTGCTGGTACTACCTATGAGTGCCAAGTACAGGGTGCTTACGAGGAAGGCAACTCACTGTGGACCGACCTCGTTTACTTCACTACTACACAGGCCGACGCTATGCCAGCTGCAGTAACTGTTGATAACATCACTGCTACTACTGCCGATGTTAATGTAGTAGGCTCACAAGAGACCTACAACATCCGCTACCGCACTGCTGCTATCCAGAATGGTGTAGTAGAGGACTTCATGGGCTATGAGACTGGCGATTGTCCTACTGGCTGGACTCTTATCGACGCCGATGGCGACGGTCAAAACTGGTATGTATGGAACCTCACTCTCGATGATGGTACTACTCAAACTACCTTCTCTTCTAACAGCTACATCAACAACTATGGTGCTTTGACTCCCGACAACTGGGCAATCACTCCACAATCTACTCTTGGCGCTGCTGTTCAATTCGACGCTTGGGGACAGGATCCTAGCTACGCTGGTGAGCACTTCCAGGTTTATGTAAGCACTACTGGCACCGAGATTGCTGACTTCACTCCAATCAGCGAGGAAATCGTTGCAACTGGCGTTCAGACTACTTACACATTCGACCTTGGTCCTTACGCTGGTGAGCAAGGCTACATCGCTATCCGTCACTTCAACGTAACCGACATGTACATTCTTAACGTAACCAACTTCTACATGGCTGGTGAGACTCCCGATGTTCCTGCTGGCGAGTGGACAGTTGTTGAGAACGTAGAAGTACCTTACACTATCGAGGGTCTTGCACCTGAGACTAAGTATGAGGTACAGGTACAAGGCGTTGTTGACCAGTTAGAAAAGACTACTACCGACTGGACTCAAAGTGTATTCTTCACTACTCTTGCTAGCGACGGCATGAACGAGTTCTACGTAGTTGGTGACTTCAACGGATGGGATCAGACTGAGGAAGGTGGCCGCATCGAGCTCGTTGAGAACGAGGACGGCACTGAGTACACTGGCCAAGTAACTCTCGACGCTAATGCTGAGTTCAAGATCATCACTCCTGCTGTGGATGGTGGCTGGATCTGGTACGGCGGCGAGGATGCTAATGGCGTAGGCTACTTCGAGGTTAACGAAGCAATGCTCGGCATTGACATCTCACTCATGGACGGCTCTAACTTCAAGGTTGTTGATGCTGGCGACTACACCATCACCGTTAAGGCTGCTCGTGCAATCAACGAGCCTCTCGTAATGGTTATCACTAAGACTCCAAATGCTATCAGCACAATCGCTGTTGACAGCCAGAGCAACGAGTGGTACAACCTCAACGGTCAGAAGCTCAATGGCAAGCCAGTTACTCCTGGTATCTACATCAACGGTGGCAAGAAGGTTATCGTTAGATAATTGACTTGCTCATTTGAAACTTTAAAAGATGCGCCTCGCGGGGCGCATCTTTTTTATTCCCTCTTAATTCTCGCTTTCATTCATAATTTTCCAACAAATTGAATATTTTTGTCACGAAACTTGCGTTTTTGACTATAAATTGATAAATTTGCAAAATAATATCAATTTTGTAAAATATGAAGATTTAGTGTTTATTTTCTATATTATTAACCAAACCGTTTTACTATGAACAAAAAATTATTCTTTTCGTTTATTCTGATGGTAATGGCGGCGATTATTCCCGCCCGTGCCGCAGAATTGACTGTGTATGATGGAACGATGACTAACCAGTATGTTCCTGCATTTGTTTACTATTGGGACGACTACACAAGAGCCCAAACGGTTATTCCAGCTACAGATTTGGAATACATTAATGGTGGCACTATCAGCGCCATCAAGTTCTACACCACCGCATCAAACATCCCTTACACTTCGGTCGCAACCGCTACAGTGTATCTGATGGAGGTGGGCTACACCTCTATAAGTGCCTTTGAGCCACAAGCCAATGGCACAATAGTATATAATGGCGTATTTGACTTTAAGCTTAATGCCGCAGGAGATGGCGGTGAAGTCACTATTACGTTTAATGCTCCTTATGCTTATAATGGTGGCAACTTGCTCATTGGTATTGATAACGACACCGATGCAGGTTACAAGACCATCAACTTCTATGGCAAAACGGTAAATGGAGCTTCTATCTCGGGCTATAATGCTTCAAGCGAAGGCACTATTAGTCCAACCCAGCGCAACTTCATTCCTAAGACCACCTTTACCTATACACCTGGCGAGGGTCCTATTTACTACAAGCCCACCGACTTGGTAGTGAGCGACATCACTACTAACGGCGCTAAAGTAACATGGACTCCTGGTAGCACCGAGACAGCCTGGAACGTAGAGTACAAGAAGGCTGCCGACGAGGATTGGACTGCTGAGGCAGTGACTGGCACTCCAGAGCTCACCCTCGACGCTCTTGAGAACAACACTGATTATCAGGTTCGTGTTCAGGCCGACTATGGCGAAGGCAATCTGAGTAGCTTTACAGATCCTGTTTCGTTCACTACCTCACGCTGCGATGATATGGGCTTCATAACCTACAACCTCGTTGACTCTTACGGCGATGGCTGGAACGGTGCTTCAATCACTGTGGTAGATGCCGCAACAGGAGAAATCGTTCAGACTCTCACTGTTACAGGAAGCTCCAACAATGGAACCATTGGCATCTGCTTAGGAGAGACTTACAACTTCATTTGGAATTCTGGTAGCTACAACAGTGAGTGTTCGATGACCATTACCGACCCATTTGGCGAGGAAATCTATGCTGGTGCAGCGCCTTCGGCAGGCCAATTTGCTTCCTACACCTATGAGATTGTTCTTAACCCCACTCCAAAGAACCTTGCTGTTAGTGACATCACTCAAACAACTGCCAAAGTGACTTGGGAAGGCGAAGCCGAAGGCTACAATCTGCGCTATCGCACTAAGGCCGACACCGAGAAGTTCTATCAGAATAATTTTGAGAATGGTATCGGTGGTTTAACTGTTGCCGACAACGACGGTGATGGTGCCAACTGGGCACTTATGAAGATGACCGATTACAACATGGGTGGCACGCCTATGACAGCTGCCGATGGTGATTACGCTTTAGCATCATGCAGTATTGATGGTGACAATAATTACATCGCTTGCGACAACTGGGCAATTAGTCCACAGGTTGACCTCAAGGGCACTCTCAAGTTCTTTGTTTCAGACCTTGGCGCCAGCTATGTTGAGCATTACAGCGTTTATGTTTCTACTACTGGTAACGATGTAGCCGATTTCACTGCACTTGGTGAAAACATCGCTACTCCTGGTGGACTCAACAACTGGGAAGCACAAAGCTTCGACTTAAGCGCTTATGAGGGACAGCAAGGTTACATCGCTATCCGTCACCAGAGCAGTGGCACTGGCGGTTACTACTTGTTCCTTGACGCTATTTCTATCAATGGCTCCGATATTCCTGCCGGTGAGTGGATAGTAATTGAGAACGCATCTACTCCTGAAGTTCTCGAGGGCTTGACCTCAAATACTAATTATGAGGTACAAGTACAAGCTGTCTATGCAGAAGAGACTTCTGATTGGACCGAATCGGTTGATTTCACAACTCTTAGCATGAACGTTGCTCCAGCGGGCCTTGAAATTGCTGAGGTTACTGCCACTACAGCTACTGCTGAATGGGAAGGCCTTCAAGACGCTTACAACCTGCGCTATCGCAAGGCTGCTGCTCCTCTGAACCAAATCAACGAGGACTTCGAGGCTATGACAACTGGCAGCAATCCTCCCGAGGGTTGGACCATGATCGACGCCGACGGCGATGGCAACTGCTGGTATGGCTGGGCTCCAGCTAGTGTAAATGATAACGCTGGCAACCCCGTTGTTAATGGTGCCGCTGGCATTACTTCTGCAAGCTACGCATCTGCAGCACTCACTCCCGACAACTGGCTGGTTACTCCAAGGGTTAACTTGGGTGGCACAGTATCATTCCAGTATCGTGGTCAGGATCCAAGTTGGGCTGCTGAGCACTTCGCAGTATATGTAACTACAGGCGATCCTACTGATCCTGAAAGCTTCGTACAAGTTGGCGAAGAGACAGTAGCTGGCGCTACATTAGCCGAGTTTACTGCTGACCTTAGCGAGTATGATGGACAGGTAGGTTACATCGCTATCCGTCACTTCAACTGCACCGATATGTTCCGCTTGAACATCGACGACTTTGTTTACAACTACAATAACGAGGAGAATGTTCCTGTTGGAGAGTGGACTACTGTTGAGAACGTAACAAGTCCTTACACCATCGAGGGTCTTGACCCAGAGACTGAATACGAGGCTCAGGTACAAGGTGTTTACCCCGAGGGAGCTAAGGCAATTACCAACTGGACTGAGAGCGTGTTCTTCACTACTCTCGAGGCTCCTGCTCCCGAACCAGTTATCACTGTTGACGTTGACTTCGGCACTTACACCGAGGCTCAGACCGTTCACGTAACTGTTGAGAACATGCCTGAGGATGCTACTATCGTTTATCAATTAGTTCCTTCTTCTTCAAAAGAGGAGTGGAGCAACTATGACGACGCAACCGGCATCGTTGTTGATCAGTCGGCAGCTCTTACCGTAGCAGTATTAGATGCTGAGGGCGAGGAGCTCGCAAGACTCGAAGGCGAGTATGTAATCGATACTCAAACAGGTATCGCTAACATTGGCGTTGACGGCTATGACAACAACGCATGGTACAACCTCAACGGTCAGAAGCTCAATGGCAAACCAGTTACTCCTGGCATCTACATCAACGGTGGCAAGAAAGTTATCATCAAATAATCGACTTGTTCAATTGAAACTTTAAAAGATGCGTCCCCCGGGGCGCATCTTTTTTTAATGCACCCATCCCTCCTCTTCCCTCTCCCCTCACTCCTTTATGTATTATGTATTACTTTATTTGTTACTTATCCAATATATTTGCAATATACCTTTTTGATAAAGAAAAAACGCTTTAAATTTGGATTTCTTTAAAAAAAAATATAATTTTGCCGTTGCTAATACTTTTTATTAATTAACAACTTATTTTTTACATGAAAAAAATTACTTTATTGATGTTATTGGCAGTTCTCGTATTGCCAATGAACGCAAAGATTTCTACAACAATTGCTAAGCAACTACCTACCACCAAGGTTGCTAACTATCTGGCAAAGCGTAATGGCGTATCGCCAAAGGCTTGTGACCAAGTAACTAACCTCTACGCAGTTACTCCTAACCGCGACGGTTCTATGGTATGGGACTTTGAGGACGCTACTGCTGGTTATGCTCCTTTCACTGTTGAAGATCAAGACGGTGATGGCTACAACTGGACCTATTACAACAACACAGGTCTTACGACTGGCCGCATGACTGCTCACGAGGGTGAAGGTCTGATTGCTTCGGCAAGCTACGACAATGACTCCGGAACAGCTCTTTTTCCAAACAACTGGCTGATTTCTCCCGAGGTAACTTTGGGTGGCTCGCTCAAATTCTGGGCAGCTGGTCAGGATGCAAGCTATGCTGCCGAGAAGTTTGGTGTATATGTAACTGTTGATGGCACTAACTACACTCAGGTAGGTGCCGACAAGACTGCCACTGGCGAGTATGTAGAGTATGAGTATGACCTCACTCCTTATGCAGGCCAGACTGGTAAGTTCGCTATCGTTCATCACAATGTTACCGACATGTTCTTCCTGAACGTTGATGACATCACCTTCGATCCAAGTTCAGAGGTTACTCCTGAACCTACCATCCCTACCAATGTAGCTGTTGTTCCAACCGCAACTACTGGCGAGGTAACTTGGGTTCCTGGTGAGAACAACGCTTCTTGGAACCTTCGCTGGCGTCCTTACGTAGATCCAGCTTTGGCCAGCACTCTTTGGGATCTCCCAATTGAGAATGGTTCAGTTCCTCAAGCTGCTGATTTCGCGATTTATGATGCCGATGGCGACGGCAACAACTGGGGACTTGCTGCTACCGATCAGGCTTCTACCGATGCAGCATTCTACTCTGCAAGCTATTCTGGTGGCGCCCTTACTCCCGACAACTGGCTGTTTACTCCAGAAGTAGCTATGGGTGGTACTCTGAGGTTTGACACATGGAATTACATGTCTTCTTATCCCGACAAGATCATGGTTTACGTTGCTCCCGCTGACTATGAGTCACTCGACGAGTTCGTGGCTATTTCTGACTTCATCCAGCCAGGCGAGACACCCGAAACTATCGAGATTGACCTGAGCGAGTATGAGGGCATGGGCGTTATCGCCTTCCGTCACTACGACTGCACCGACCAGTTCCGTATCTACCTTGACAACATCGAGGTAATTCCTGCCAACGCAGTAGAAATTCCCGATTGGACAGTTGTTGAGAACGTAGAGAGTCCTTACACCATCGAGGGTCTGACTCCCGAGACTGAGTATGAGGTTCAGGTTATGGCATTCAACGAACCTGGTGACAAGTACACCGACTGGACCGAGAGCACTCGCTTCACTACTCTCGCCGAGACTGTTGAACCTGAGGAGGGCTTCTTCCTGGTGGGCACATTCAACGAATGGAACCAAACAGCTGAAGGTGGCCGCTTAGCATTCGACGAGAATGATAAGATCGAAGGTATTGAGCTCGAGGCTGGCGCCGAGTTCAAGGTTATCGCATTTGACGAGAACGGCACAGTTTGGTTTGGTGGCCAAGACGACAACAACGTTGGCTACTTCCTGCTCAATAGCGACCTCATGGGCGTAGGCATCATGACTGTGCAAGGCGACAACGGAGCAAACTTCCGCGTTGAAGAGGCTGGCACTTACAACATTGAGCTGGCAGTTCTGAGAGACTTCAACGGCGCAGTTGTGATGACTGTCACCAAGGATGATCCAAGCGCAATCAGCACAATCGCTGCTGACAGCCAGAGCAACGAGTGGTACAACCTCAACGGTCAGAAGCTCAACGGCAAGCCTGTTGCTCCTGGTATCTACATCAACGGTGGCAAGAAGGTTATCATCAAATAATCGACTTGTTCAATTGAAACTTTAAAGGATGCGTCCCTCGCGGGGCGCATCTTTTTTTGCACTACACATTTTCCTGGAAAATCTATAACTTAAGAACTTGACAATAGATTGATGTGCTTTCTTTTCAAAAAAAGTTGTATCTTTGCAACCTAAATAGGTAAATAATGTAAAATCTAAAATATGAACATCTTAGAACTTAGCGAACAAGAGATAGTTAGGCGCAACAGCTTGAACCAGTTGCGTGAGTTGGGAATTGACCCTTATCCCGCTGCCGAATACAAGGTAAATGCTTGGAGCGACGAGATTAAGGCCAACTTCAAAGATGAGGACGAGCCACGCCAAGTGAGTGTGGCAGGACGCATCATGAGCCGACGCATCATGGGAAAAGCCTCATTTATGGAACTCAAAGACTCACGTGGACGAATTCAGGTGTACATCAGTCGCGATGACCTTTGTCCTGATGAGAACAAAGACCTCTACAACGTGGTATTCAAGAAACTACTCGACATTGGTGACTTCGTAGGCATCGAGGGTTATGTGTTCCGCACACAAACGGGCGAAATTAGCGTCCATGCTCAATCGCTCAAGGTTCTGAGCAAGAGCCTCAAGCCACTGCCCATCGTTAAGGTTAAAGATGGTGTGACCTACGATGCATTCGACGACCCCGAGCTGCGCTATCGCCAGCGTTATGTCGACCTCGTGGTCAACGAGGGTGTGAAGGAAACCTTCCTCAAGCGCGCCACAGTGGTTCGCACTATGCGCCAGGTGCTCGACGATGCAGGCTACACCGAGGTTGAGACCCCAACTCTGCAGGCTATCGCCGGTGGTGCCAGCGCCCGCCCATTCATCACCCACTTCAACGCGTTGAACATCGATATGTATATGCGCATCGCCACCGAGCTTTACCTGAAGCGACTGATAGTTGGCGGTTTCGAGGGTGTGTATGAGATTGGCAAGAACTTCCGAAACGAGGGCATGGACCGCAACCACAACCCAGAGTTTACCTGCATGGAGCTCTATGTTCAATATAAGGACTACAACTGGATGATGTCGTTCACCGAGCAGCTACTCGAGAAGATTTGCATCGCTGTGAACGGCTGTACCGATAGCGTTATCGACGGAAAGACCATCAGCTTCAAGGCTCCTTACCGTCGCCTGCCAATTCTCGACGCCATCAAGGAGAAGACAGGCTATGACCTGAACGGCATGGACGAGGCACAGATTCGCGAGGTGGCTAAAAAGCTCAACATTGAGGTTGACGAGACTATGGGCAAGGGCAAGCTCATCGACGAGATTTTCGGCGAGACCTGTGAGGGCACCTTCATCCAGCCCACGTTTATCATTGATTATCCTGTTGAGATGTCGCCACTCACCAAGATGCACCGCAGCAAGCCAGGCCTCACCGAGCGCTTCGAGCTCATGGTCAACGGCAAGGAGGTTGCCAATGCCTACAGTGAGCTCAATGACCCAATCGACCAGGAAGAACGCTTCAAGGAGCAGATGCGACTTGCCGACAAGGGCGACGACGAGGCAATGGTTATTGACCAAGACTTCCTGCGCGCATTGCAGTATGGTATGCCCCCCACAAGTGGTATTGGCATAGGTATCGATCGCCTCACCATGCTCATGACAGGCAACAGCTACATACAGGATGTGATGCTCTTCCCACAGATGCGACCCGAGAAGGTGCAGCACCGCGACAAGGAAGAAGCATATACCGCTATCGGCGTTCCCGCCGAGTGGGTAGCCCCAATCCAGAAGGCTGGTTACCTTACCGTCGAGGCTCTGGGCGAAATCGAGAAACCAGGCAAGCTCTTCCAGGACCTTCTTGACATCAACAAGAAGTACAAACTCGGTTACAAGAACCCCATGCCCGACGACATCAAGCAATGGGTAGAGGCAGCAAAGAACAAGTGTTAAGTGACAGATTATATGTGCTAAGTTAGCGCTTGTCACTGACGCATAAATCGCTTTGCACTTTTAACTCATCTTAGTTTTACCAATTCTTTACTAGCTATTAATCTCAGGAAACATATCTTTAATCGATCGGCGGCTTTTTATATTATTGCCGCCGTAATGATTATTGCGATGCTCTCGACAGTGAGCACCACAGTAACGCGCACGATATTTGGTTCTTTGTCAAAACAACCGTTGACAAAGTTTTTCTTCAACCATCTTGCCGATGCTATATTACTGCTCGCTCCATGCTGGATATTAAAGTGGAAGCGCACCTACACACTTATTATCGTGTGGATAGTAGCATTGTGGAGTTTCGCACAGATTCTCTACTACCCTACCTATCGTGACGTGATGCCATTCTCGTCGTTCTTGCTCTTTGAGAACGTGTCGAGCACACTTATCAAGAGCATAATTGGAGCAATCTCGAAGAAAGCACTGTTTATGCTCATTATGCCATTGTTGCTCCATGCCTACCACTTGTGGATGCGACGCAACGATAACACCTTTACCAAGCCTAAGCGCCATTGGTGGGCTTTTGTTGCTAGCATTGGAGCTTTTGTAGTGCTGAGATTTCTCATCACCACTAGCATCTACCTAACCAACCGGCACAACTACGACAATTTACCCGATGCTTTCTCGACACGTTACACCAACCTGAGTGGCCGCCACCTCAACTACATCCTGCACAATGGTGTGATGAGCTATGCCATCTACTCGCTAGTCACAAGCATCGACACTGGAGTGAGTGACGAAGAGCAACAAATGGCCGATAACTTTATCAAAAACAGCTGTCCACTGTATACCGACAACAATTACGCCACCACCATCGAGAAGCCTAACCTAATCTTCATCATGGTAGAGTCGTTAAATGCATGGGCGATAAACCTTAATATCGACGGCAAGCCTGTTACACCCACACTTAACAAACTAGCCGCCGACACAGCCAGCAATATAGTGTGCCTTAACGTGATTTCGCAAGCAAAGAACGGACGGTCAAGTGATGGCAAGTTCATGTATCAAACGGGATTGCTGCCAATGCTCAACAAATCGGTGGCGATGGAATACAGCGACCGAAACTTCCCTTCACTAGTCAAAGCTCTCAAGCAACGAGGCTACAAAGCTGTGGAAATTTGTGGTGATGAGCCCAGCTTGTGGAATGTTGAGGGAATGTCGGCAGCCTATGGTTTTGACACACTCTTCCACAACCCCGAACTCAAAACACAACTCGAGGCTGAAGACTATCGATTCGACAAGGTGGTGATGGACTGTGCTAACAATTATATGAAAACCAACAAAGGCCCAGTCATTGCTCAGCTCTTCACAGGCGTGATGCATAGTCCTTACAACTATGAATGGGAACTCCCGACTTGGATTTCCGAAAGCCGAGAGTACACGCTCTCAGTGCGTAACTATCTTGAAAAGACGCACTTTTTCGACACTCAACTGGGCAACTTCCTTGAGAACCTCAAGCAATCGGGCATCTACGAGAACTCGGTAATTGTTGTTGCCAGCGACCACAGCGAAGCTGTGGATGACGACCCTCGTGGACGTCCATCACTCAGTCGCGACGGACTCGATTGCGTGCTGATTGTGATTAATGCTAAGACAGGTAAGGCTATTAAGGGCCCTGTCGGGCAAATTGATGTGTACCCAACCATTCTCGATGTGATGGGGCTTAACAATTACGGTTGGAAGGGCTTTGGCCGAAGCCTGCTGCGTTATGACGTAAGTTCTGTTGCCATTGACCCCGACGAAGCATTTGGCACATCATCGTTGTTGCCTCTACAACAAGAGGCATGGAAAGTGAGCGACATTCTCATTCGCGCTAACAAAGTGCCTGGCGCACAATAATTACATCATTCTTTCTATTACTTCCTGATCGGCAGGGAGCCAATCAACTGTGTTGAGCTGGTCCATTGTCAGCCAGCGTGCTGCTTCGTGCTCTAGGAGCTTCACAGCTCCTTGCACCACATGGCACCAATAGCAGTGCATCGTGAGGTAAAATTCGGGATAGTTGTAGTGCACAGTGCACAAGAACTCGTCGACTTCAATCGTCACGGCGAGTTCCTCGCTTATCTCACGTTGCAGCGCTTCTTGTGGAGTCTCGCCTGGCTCCATCTTGCCACCAGGAAACTCCCACCCGTCTTTCATGGCACCATAACCTCGCTGGGTGGCAAGAATCTTGCCATCCTCATCGCGAATCACGGCTGCAACGACCTCGATGTGCTTCTTCACATCTTTCATTCAGCCAGTATTTTATCTAGAGCAACGAATATCTCCTCCTCGGTCTCGTAGGGGTGGATATTGAAATAACTGTCGCCAGTGAGCATGGCCGACAACTGGCACTTGCTGCGGTTATAAAAGATGTGAACCGGTTTTCCATGGTGCTCGGCATAGGCAAGTTCGTAGCCCACGCCCAGCGACGGGCAGGTGCACTCGGCCACCAGCAAGTCACTCTCACGTAGCCATGCCGTATCTTGATTGTAGATGCAAGCATCGGCGTCATGTCCTTGCTC
This sequence comes from uncultured Bacteroidales bacterium, assembly GCA_902762385.1. Classification (GTDB taxonomy): domain Bacteria; phylum Bacteroidota; class Bacteroidia; order Bacteroidales; family Muribaculaceae; genus Sodaliphilus. The sequence goes on from CACWNQ010000011.1 coordinate 56,674, forward strand.
ATGCAAGCACAACTTGCTGCTACCCACATGCTCGGTGAGCACTGTGTTGCCAAGCTGTTTCATATGGTCAATCATGCGATGGTAGAGGTTGGCATCCACCCTGCCACCACGTATCGAACCAGCAAAATAAATCTTCTTCATAGTTAAATTTAAACCCAAATCGGTCATTAGGCCGGCCTAATGACCGATTCGTATTAAAGTAAAAAGATGAGTGTCCTCAAAAAGAATCGTCCCTTTGAGGACACTCAGTCGTTGTAGTGGTCAAGACGCTACCCTATCAAGTTTTCAGCGTGATGGGCTGGCGTGAGCGCTCGCTAATGTCGCCATTGCGGTAGGCTTCGAGCAGACGCTTGAGGTCGTTGATTTGATCCTCGAGTTCCTCACCTATGTCGGTGTCCTTCACCATCATGCGATGGTTAGTCATCTCCACCATCTCATAGGTCGACTTAATGTCCTGTCCTTCCTCAACGGCCTTAGTAATAGATGTGAACGGCTCATGCTGCACGAGCTGGAAACCACGGCTGTGGTAAACCAATGTGTAACCAGCGATACCGGTCTCAGGCTGGTAAGCCTTAGAGAATCCACCGTCAATCACCATGAGTTTGCCGCCAGCTTTAACTGGATTCTCGCCCTTGATGGTCTTAACGGGCACATGGCCATTAATAATGTGGCGGAACTGACCTGTTACCTCAAACTCGTCGAGAATAGAATCTACCACGTCGCCATTGTCGCGCAAGGTGTAGTAGTGACCCTTCACTTCCTTGTGAGTAGCCTTGTCGACAATAAAGTAGCGCTCGAAGGTCGCCATCTTGTCCTTGTCGAAGGCTGGTGAATCCTTGCCACACCACAGGTACCACACGTAGTCGTTGGCAAACTCGTAGTTCTCTTTAACGTCGCAGCCGAAGTAGGCGTCACGAATCAATGCGCCCACCTTCTTGAGCAGTTCCTTGCCATGGTATTTCTCTCCCTGGATTGTCACATCCTTGAGGCTGCCGTCCTCGTTGAGAGGAATTGAGGCATGGTAAAGCAGGTTGCCATTGATAATCTTGTAGACACATCCATAGCGGAACAAGCAGCGCATGTGCTTGCGCAGGCGCTCACTGCCAGTGAACGAGTGGTGAAGTTTATCAACTATCTCCTGCTCCTCGGGGATGAGGCGATAGGGATCCTTGGGGTCAACTGTTGGGAAGTTGGTGTCGGTCATCTCATAGTCCACTCCATCGATGGTAATAACCTTACGCTCGTGGTCAATCTTGTCGAGCAACAGGCGGTCCTGCATCTCAAATTCAGGACGACGGTTGATGATTTGTGCCTCGAGTTTGAACTGAATGATGCTGATGGCCTTGTGCATCTTGGCAATGAGAGGGGCAAGTTTGTTTTCCTTGGCCTCGCCTTTGGGAATAAACTTCTCGCAAGGATCATTGCCATACATGTCCATGGCAAACGTGGCCAGCGGCAGCATGTTAATGCCATAGCCATCCTCAAGCACTGCCTGGTTTCCGTAGCGCATGGCAATGCGAATCACATTGGCTATGCAGCTGTCGTTACCACTGGCAGCCCCCATCCACAGAATGTCGTGGTTACCCCACTGGATATCGAAGTTATGGAAGGTGCAAAGCACATCCATAATCTTGTCGGGACTAGGACCACGGTCAAACACATCGCCCAGGATGTGCAGCTTGTCGATGGTGAGTTGCTGAATAAGGTAGCAGATGGTGATAATGAAATTATCGGCGCGACCAGTGCTAATGATAGTCTGGACAACCACGTCGACATAGGCCTGCTTATTGCGATCGGTAGCATTCTCATGAAGCAACTCCTGAATGATATAGGAGAAACTGCTAGGCAGTGCCTTGTTAACCTTTGAACGGGTGTACTTTGACGAAACATCGCGGCACACACGCACCAGGCGGTTGATGGTGATAAAATACCAGTCATCGAGGTCGCTGCGGTCTTCCATATTATTCTTCACGAGCTCAAGTTTGCGCTCGGGATAGTAGATGAGTGTGCACAGCTCTTTCTTGTCACGGTTGCTCAAAGTGTCGTTGAATATCTCACCCACCTTGCGCTTGATGGTACCCGAGGCATTGCGCAGCACATGCTGGAAAGCCTTGTACTCTCCGTGCAGGTCGGCAAGGAAGTGCTCCGTACCCTTTGGCAGGTTTAAGATAGCCGAGAGGTTGATAATCTCGGTGCTTGCTGTTGCCACATCGGGGAAATTGTGTGACAGCAGTTTCAAGAACTTCAAGTCGGCTTCTTTCTTCTCTTTTTTTGTCATAGCCATAACTTAGTAAATTAGTTTTTTAGGTTACTATATAGTTTTTAGTTATTAGTTGTTCTTATCGATTGAATTACGATATTCCTGAGGTGTCATGCCTGTGTAGGTCTTGAAATATCGGTTAAAGGTGGTGGGTGCAGTGAAACCCAGCGTTAGTGCTATCTCGCTGACGGCCAAGTCGGTGTTGATGAGTTGGGTTTTGGCGTCCATGATAATGAGATTCATTATGATTTGCTGCGCCGTCATACCCGTGGTCTTGCTGATGACGTTGCAAAAGTGCGACAGCGTCAATGAGGCCTCATGGGCATAGAACGAAATCTTGTGCTCAGTGCGATAGTTCTCAAGCGCTAGCTGCATGAACTCGCCCACTATCGTTTGGTCGCGTGATGAATTCTTCAACGTAGCGCCTTTCACCATGTTGTGACTTATGGCACCAGCCAGCATGTCGATGGCCACAACCAGTGCACTCTCGGCAATGCTGTGAGTCATAAACGAGCGACCAAAACTAGCTGCCTTAGTCATGATTGAAAAACTCTCGCGGTAGAAGTTGCCCATCTCCTCATTAAGCGAGAAAACTGGACTTCGGAAAACATACTGCATAATGGGAGAGATGATTTTCCAGAAGTTCACCTTCTTGAGGAATGATGAAGAATAACCCTCAAGACTGATGATCGTGTCATCACTAACCTCATTCACCTGAAGAAACCCACCAGGCAACAAAACGATAAAGTCGTTGGCAACAATATCAAACTCTCCAAGGTTGATAGTAGCCTTAAGCCTTCCCTGTACCACATAGCACAGGCAGCAAGCATCAATCTTGCATGGGAAACGGCCATAATAGCCCATCAAGTCACGACCTATACTCTCATGCACAACAAAGTCGGCCGAGACTTCAAGCGGTGGCTGCATGCGACTCAATCGCCTGCTATCAATATTCTGAACCATAGGCAACGGTATTATCAGGATATTTTTTACAAATGTACAAATTTTTCTATTACCAACAAGCAAAAACCACAAATTTGTTTGTACTCAATAGAATTCTATGAAATAATTTGTAACTTTGCAAGTCATTTTTGTAATATGGCAGAGAAGGCTCTACATAAGGTGAAATTTGTGACTCTGGGATGCAAACTCAATTTCTCGGAGAGTGCCACCATTGGGCAGCAACTGCAGCAGCGAGGCATCGCCACCGTGGCTAAGGGCGACGAAATCCCTGACATATGCGTAGTAAACACGTGCAGTGTAACTTCTCTTGCCGACCGCAAGTGTCGCCAGAACATACGTAGCCTCATTCGCAGTTACCCCGAAGCACTTGTAGTTGTAACCGGTTGCTATGCTCAATTGCAGGGCAATAGCATAGCCGAGATTGAAGGAGTCGACATTGTGCTAGGCAATGAGCAAAAAGGCGATGTAGTCGACTACATCGAGCGTTGGCTCAACGACCACCATAAAGCGCTAGCCGTTACCCCTCACAAAGACATCAGGCGCTTCTCTCCGTCGTGCGAATGTGGCGACCGCACTCGCTATTTTCTAAAGGTTCAAGATGGCTGCGATTACTACTGCAGCTACTGCACAATTCCACTAGCACGAGGTCGCAGCCGCAGTGGCACAATCGAAAGCCTTGTGGCGCAAGCCCAAGATGTGGCCCGTCGTGGAGGCAAAGAGATAGTGATTACCGGTGTCAACATTGGTGACTTCGGCAAAAACACTGGTGAGCATTTTCTCGACCTTCTCAAGGCCCTCGACCAGGTGGAAGGAGTGGAACGCTACCGCATCTCATCGATAGAACCCGACCTGCTCGATGATGAAGTTATCGACTGGTGTGCAAGTTCACGCTCATTCATGCCACACTTCCACATCCCGCTGCAGAGCGGCAGTGACGAAGTGCTAGAGCTGATGCGCCGCCATTACCGCCGCGACCTCTTCGCCCACAAGGTTGAGCGCATTAGGCAGGTCATCCCTCACTGCTTCATAGGAGTTGATGTGATGGTGGGCACACGTGGCGAAACGCCTGAGCGATTTGACGACTCGCTACAGTTCATCGCTTCGCTCGATGTTCAGCACTTGCATGTGTTCCCTTACAGTGAGCGACCCGGCACAGTGGCCCTTCGCATCCCTTATATAGTTCCAAAAGCCGAGCGTGATGCCCGTGTCGCCCGCATGATGGAACTTAGTGAGCGCCAACAGCGCAAGTTCATCGAGCGCCATTTAGGCACTGAACGCCCAGTACTTTTTGAGCAGCCTCCTGCCGGAAGCAAGGTGATGCATGGCTTTACCGACAACTACATACGCGTAACCGTGCCTTACCGTGAAGAACGGATCAACAAGGTATCGACCGTGCTGCTTGAACCATCAATTATATCAACAACCCACAATTCATGACGTGAAGTGGTATAGCAAAATATTGTACGCTCCCATTGGATGGGCCCTGCACCTGCTGGCACTGATGCCATGGTGGGTACTTTACCTGCATGCCGACGTTATTTATTTCATTGCATATCACCTCATAGGCTATCGCAAGAACGTGGTGCGCCAAAACCTGATGGAGTGCTTTCCCAGCAAGAGCGACAAGGAGCGAAAAGCAATAGAAAAGGAGTTTTACAGCCACTTTGCCGACTATTTTGTTGAGACAATCAAGCTGCTTCACATCAGCGATGAGTCGATGCGCAAGCGCATGGTGTTCAAGAATGCCAAGATTATCGACGAAGCCTTCGATGCCGGCCAGAGCATAGTACTCTATGCCGCCCATTATGGCAATTGGGAATGGGTGACCTCGGTAACGCTGTGGTTCGACAGCGAGAGGCATCGTGATGCTGTGCAGGGGCAAGTGTATCATCCACTCGAGAACGAATGGTTCGATCGCTTTTTCCTTAAATTGCGCCAACGCTTCAACACGGTGTGCATCAGCTGGAGAAGCATCCTGAGGGAGATGATAACAAGGGAGCGCGAGGGACGGCACTTGGGAATAGGATTCATTGCCGACCAGCACCCGTTGCCTAACGACCAGGAGCATGTGCTCGACTTCCTGCACCACCCCACAGCATTCCTCACCGGAGCCGAGGCCATTGGGCGCAAACTGCATTGCCGGGCAGCCTATTTTGATGTGCGCAAAACCCGGCGTGGGCACTACGAGTGCACACTCGTGCCACTGAGCAACGACATTGCCACCGAACCTCGAGGCACCATCACCACCCGCTATGCACGCTTGCTTGAGAAGCGCATAATCGAGGAACCAGCCTACTGGCTATGGACTCACAAGCGCTGGAAACGACCCGTTACCTTCCCCGATGGATACAATAAAGATAACGAACTTGAGTTTTATACATAAATAGCAAGGAAAGAGTCATTTGATTTCTTCCACTCCTTTATTTAAAGCAAAGATGAAACCTGTAGCGGTAATAATATTAAACTGGAACGGCGCCAAGTTGCTGCGCAAGTATCTGCCCTCTGTGCTTGCGGGTACCAGCGCCGACATTGCCGACGTGATAGTTGCCGACAACGGCAGCACCGACAACAGCCGCGAAGTACTAGAGCAGGAGTTTGCGCAAGTGAAAACCCTGTATCTCGACAAGAACTATGGCTTTGCAGGTGGCTACAACAAAGCCATCGAGCTCACGGGATATCAGTACACCGTGCTGCTCAACAGCGACGTGCGCACTCCCGACGGCTGGCTCGACCCTCTGTACCGCTACCTAGAGGACAATCCTGGCGTGGGCGCTGTGCAACCCAAGCTTCTTCACGACCGTGACGACGGCAAGCGCATGTTTGAGTATGCCGGCGCAGCCGGTGGCTTCATCGACAAACATGGCTATCCCTATTGCCGTGGCCGAGTGTTTGAGGCAGTGGAAGACGACCACGGCCAGTACGATGGCAAGGATATCGACATATTCTGGGCTACAGGAGCGTGCCTGATGGTACGCACCGAGTTGTATAACAGAGTGGGTGGCCTCGACGAGGATTTCTTTGCCCATATGGAGGAAATTGATCTGTGCTGGCGCATTCACCTGAGTGGCAGCGACGTGCGCATTGTTACTGCCAGCGAAGTGTTCCACCTGGGAGGAGGCAGCCTGCCTCAGGGCAATCCACGCAAGACTTATCTCAACTTCCGCAACAGCCTGTTTCTGCTGTACAAAAATCTGCCTGTGAAAGAGGGCAAACGCATGCTCATCGTTCGTCGGCTCTACGACACTCTCGCATTTTTCATGGCACTTGCCAAGTTGCATGGCGGCGATGCCAAAGCCATCATCCGTGCCCATAACGACTACCGCAAGCTTAAGAGTCGCTACACATGCCAACCCACCGTTAACCTGCTCAAGAGTTTTCCTGGCACCGAGCGTAACATCGTGATTGACTACTACCTGCGTGGAAAGAAGCTCTTTTAACAAGTAATTCCACAGTTTCTCATTTTTCACCAAACCAAGAATTAACTGAAATCATCTTTTAATTTGCTTTTTTGTAAAAGATGTATTATCTTTGCCCAATGACAGTTTTATATTAACACAAAATACATTAAAATTCTTATTTTTATTAACTATTTAACCCAACTACACATGAAGAAAATTTTTACTCTATGCTTTATGGCGATTGCCTTGATGGCAAGTGCCAACACCTACACACTTAGTCAGCTCGCCGAGCTGGTTCCAGCTCTTGAGGACGGCACCGGCGTTGCTGTGGTAGACGGAGCATATGTTATCAATCTGCCTGCATCACTGCCCGAAGGCGTTAGTGGTCTGGGCTATGACAACGACAACATCGTGCTCACCAAGAACTACTTCACCATCAATGGCGACCTGATTATCAGCGAAGGCGAGACTCTGCTTTTTGGCGGCTCATCAACAATGGAAGTTAATGGTAACCTCACAATCACTAATGCTACCATTGGTGCTGCCCCTGGTTCGGAAGGCACTGCCAAGGGTTTCCGCATGTATATGGAGGGCGCGTCGGCAACAATCACCGGCAGCACTTTCAACTATGTGGGCATCAACTATGGCAATGGCACCGAGGAAGGCTGCCTCACAGCAACTGGTTGCACCTTCAACAACCACAATAGCAAGGGTGGTAATGCAGTTATCAACTTCACTTCGCTGAGCAAGGGCAACCTGGTTCAGGATTGCGTGTTTGAGAATCCCACTCTTTCGTCGGTAGCAAGTGGTGCCAATGTGGCTTGTGGCATCACAATCAAGGACAACATCATCAACAAACCAAACACCAGCACACGCCTGTATCCTGGCATCAACATGAGTGCTACTGGTCCTTACGACATCGTTATCGACGGTAATGAGGTTCACGGTGCAGCTGCCGAGACACGTTCGGGTGGTATAGCACTGGCTTGCCTGCTCGGAAATCCTCCTACAGGCACTCTTTATGTTACCAACAACTTCGTTGAGAACTGCTCTTATGGCATCACCCTCACTGGTCCTGGCAACGTGCGCATGATTAACAACACCGTGCTCAACAACAAGTACATTAACAATCCCAACAATGGTGGTAGCGGCCTCAACATCACCTGCAACTCAACTGGCGAGGGCATCATTGCCAAGGCCTACATGCAGGGCAACCACATCGAGGGCAACGTGTGGGGCGTTACAGTTATTGGCAATGTTGAAATCAACGCTGGTTATCTCGAGGAAGCAAAAGAAATGGAATACAATCCTGGAGAGAACGTGTTTATCAACAACGGCAACGGTGATCCATTTGTGAAGTATGACTTCTACAACAACACAGCCGCCACCAGCTATGCTCAAGGCAACACTTGGAACGTTGAGGTTCAAGACTTTGAGCACATTGCTGAAGTCGTTGTTGACAAAGCCGACAACCCATCGCTGGGTGAGGTTATCTACATGCCTGCCGCAGAACAACCTATTGAATATAATGAGTTCTATCTGGTTGGCACATTCAATGGCTGGAGCCAAGAGGAAGGCATGATTGAACTCGTTGCAGATGATGATAATTACATGCATGTTGGAACTGTAAATCTTGAAGCTGGTGCCGAGTTCAAAATTATCACTCCTCTCGAAAATGACGAGTGGATGTGGTTTGGCGGCATAGATGAGAACAACGTTGGCTACTTCCTCATCAATGATGATATAATCAACAATGGTGTGAACGAAATCTATCTTCTTGGCGATGCAAACTTCAAGGTTGAGAATGCAGGAAATTACACTATCACAGTCTATGTAGATTATACAACTAAAGAAACTCTCGGTGGTAGTTACATTCTCTGGATGAATATCATCAAGAATGATCCTCAGGCTATCACTACAATCAGTGTTGACGAGAACAGCAACGAGTGGTATAACCTGCAGGGCGTGAAGTTCAACGGTATGCCAAGCGTTCCCGGTATTTACATCAACAACGGTAAGAAAGTTGTTATAAAATAAGTAATTGAGAAGGGCAAGAAAATCTTGGTTAAGTGAGAGCAGAACTGAGCTTGCTCAAGTTCGGCCGAACGTTAAAGATTTGGAGCGAAGCTCAACATTTTGGTTAAGTGAAATCAAAATTGATGGGGTTTTAGATTTACCTCAACACTCTAGAAGAGGGTGCATCATTTTCAAGTTGATGCATCCTCTTCTATCGTTTTAAGTTGAATGCTTTAAGGGGCAAAACTCTTTTATCTAATACCACCCTCCGCCAGAGTATCGTCCAGATGTTGGCAGTCAAATTTGACGCTAATCTGACCAACAAGTCGGAGATGATTTACGACACAGTGATGAGCTGGTGATTTCTAATCAATCCTCCCTAACCAGGAGGATTGATTGGAATCGCAGGAAGTGAGACATATAGGCAGATAGAAACCGAAAAATGAGCAAATATTTGGTTTTTAATTGAAAAAACTTTTACTTTGCGAAGTTGAACTCCACAAAACTATTTATTATGAAAGGAAAACAGATCTGCAAGACGCTCAAAGAAATCAGGCTCAATATTGCACAGGCCAATGACATTGAATATACTCCCGTTGAGTGTAATCACAAAGGCGATTGCTCGGGTACTTGCCCTCAATGTGAAAAAGAATTGCGCTATATTGAGCGCCAACTGTTGCGTCGCCAAACTCTTGGCAAGGCTGCAGTGGTTGCAGGTCTTGCACTTGGAGCAACAAGCATTGCTCCTGCAATGGCACAGACATATCATAATGTGCCAAAAGTTGAGCAAAGCAAAGAGGAACTG
>CACWNQ010000012.1 GCA_902762385.1 uncultured Bacteroidales bacterium
ATTACAGAAAATGGATCCTCGCTGCTGTGATGCCTCAACATTAAAATATTTTGTGATTCCAAATTCCGTGACAAGCATTGGCGAATATGCTTTTACGTATAGTTCTATTCTTACCAGTATAAAACTGTCGGATAACATACAAATTATTCCAAATAATTGCTTTGATCACTGTTTATCATTAGAACATGTTGTGATGCCAGCCAATTGCAAGTACATTATGAAAGAGGCATTTAATGAAACTCCATATCTCAAAGGTTTAGTCTTGCCTAATAATTTGTTGTATATTGGAGTTTATGCATTTTATAATTCAGGGATAATGAACATTGATGTTCCCGGTAGCGTTCAAGAAATTGATGAATTTGCATTCTGGCAATCACAATTAAGCACTGTACATTTGCATGAAGGACTTCAAACAATAGGACGTGGGGCGTTTGCCAATCTAGATAACTTCACTAATATGTATTGTGATATAAAAGAGCCTATTATTCTTACCGATAATCCGTTCATTAATACCGATATCACAAATGCAGTCCTCTATGTGCCTTACGGCAGTAAAGAAAAATATGAGGCAGCTCAGTATTGGCAAGATTTCGGAAACATTGTCGAAAAAGACATGTCAAGTGTAATGACTGTCAAAGGCGACAAACAAATGATAGGTATGCGTTACTACAACCTCGCAGGGATAGAGAGTGCCGAGCCTCAGCAAGGCGTGAACATCAAGGTCACCACCTACAGCGACGGTACCCGCACGAGCGAAAAGATAATCAAATAGCCAACACTGTTTTTCTGCGGAGTTTGAGCAGTTAAACAACTTTTTGAGATTAAATAATGTGTCAAACTGGTCCAAATTGCGTCAAATGATTTACTAAAGTTACGCAAAAACATTTATATTAAGCAATAAAGTATTATGGCAAAAACAGTGAAATTTCTTGTAATGGCAGTAATACTGGGCGGATTCTCTTTTTTGTCAACATCATGTGATAAAGAGATAATTGGCAAAGATACTCCTATCAATCTTAGTCAAGATGAGTTTGTTCTTGGTTGTGAAGGTGGAACGATAGAGCCGGATCATGGTTATGGCGGCTTAATTTGGCTTAGTGAAGTAGGTTGTTTGTATAGTGACAATGCAAGCAATGAAGAACTCAACAATTGGGAAAACCATTTGGAATTCGAGAAAACAAATAACAAAGAATCCAACTACTATAACAATGAAGTTTTTTCAATGACTGTAACAATGAAACATATTAAGGTGGAGATAACGCCAAATCCATCATCTAGAAAGCGTTATCTATTATTTTGGATGTCAGGCATTAACTCTTTTGAATCGTTTCTTGTGGTTCAGGATGCTCGCTTGTAGAATATTCCCACCCAAACAAAGTCATTTTCTTGTTCCCCTCGGACAAGGCACGCCTTGTCCCTACATTGACGCAATCTCAACCTCCTGCAACTGTCTCCCTGCATTGGCGTGAATTCACGCTTTTGCACGGCGGGAATTGCTGTTGATTACGAGCCACACTCCTGTGAATATCAATAGGGTAGAAGCGAAGTGCTGCCAGCGCAGGGTTGCGAGTCCCATGCCAATGCTGGCAATGCTTGCTATTAGTGGTTGGAGATAGTTGTAGGTGCTTACTGTGGTGGGAGCAAGCACTCGTTGAGCATTGGTCACGATGATGAAGTTGACAAAAGTGCACACCACAATAATAAATGCGATTTCAAGAAATACTTGAGAGGTAATGGCTTGGATGTCAAGCGAGAGCATTTCGTGAATAGTAACAGGCAAGATGGCAATGGCAGCAAAAGTGAACATCCACTTGTTGAACACGAGCACATGATAACGGCGTATTACCGACGGGAAAACCGTAAGATAAACAGCAAACCCCAACTGGCTGCCTAGAATTATCAAGTCGCCACGATAGTCGGCAGCGTGACCCGCTTGTGGAGCATTACTCATAATCAACAGGCAAGCACCGGCAAAGCCTAAAAATATGCCTGCCGATGTCTTGACCGTGATGTGCTCATGCATGATAATGGCAGCCATGAGCATGGCAAAGATGGGCTGTGAAGTGACCTCGATGGCCGAGTTGATGGGCGAAGTGAGTTCAACGCCCACGATAAATCCACCTTGTGCAATCACAACTCCTAGCAGTCCGGCAATGGCCATGAGCATCAGGTCGTGGCGTGGCACATGCTGGCGAGGAGCAAATGGAGCGGCGCACCACAAAAGCAATGCCGCTCCACTAATGCGAAGCGTTGCAAGTTGTAGTCCAGTGAGACTTTGATTTATGATATCTTTGCTCAGTGGCGACATCAGTCCAAATGCCACCATAGCAAATAGTAGTCCCGCATGCGCTTTTCCTCTTTCACCAATCATTGATGTTCTTGTGATATTTTGGTGATGCAAAATTACAATTAATATTTCATTACTAGAGAAAGCTGGCGCCACAAAACTTGAATTATTGAAATAATTATCGAATATGACTATTTGTTCGGGAAAATAATGTACTTTTGTGGTCAAATATACATTCTTATTAATAAAACAACTTATCTAATGAAAACAATTAAAACCTTATGCTTTGTGTTGGCTGTGATTGCCAGCTGTTTCATGACTCAAGCCAGAGATTATCAACCCAAATTCCTGTGTGGCGTGGTGAAAGCCGACTCCTGGACTGATGGTAATAATATGGAGGGTATCTATGAGTTTGACCTCGCCAATGCAACGCTTACTAAACTCACCGATGGCCGAGATGTTTATCAGGCTCCACTGGGTGGTGCAGTCTATGAGGACGGTCTTATGAAAGGCATCCACTTCAAGACTGTGTGGGACGACTTTGACCAGGCCTATACCTATGTGCTTTATCATGTGCAGTACGACATGACCACTTGGGAGCGAGTTAAGGCTTATGCGTTGGGTGCTATGGACCGAAACTACATTTCAAGCTGTGGAATGGCTCATGACCCCGTGACAGGTAAGAACTACGGTATTTTCTACAACTTCAATATGAGTTGGCAGGTGGTGGACCGAAAGCTTGCCGAGATTGACTTCTCGACCAACACCCCAACACGCACTATTATTGGTAAGGCGTCTATCCCAATGGCAGCCATTGCTTTCAACGATCAGGGCATACTCTACGGTGTGGGACAAGACGGTTGGCTCTATGCAATCAGTACAGCCAATCCTGGTGCCATTGGTGAGATTGAGGTGTTCCCAATGGGCGACATGGGATTTGAGGACAATATTTCGACCAATCCCAGCACAATGACCTACGACAAGCGCACAGGCAAGTTCTACTGGGCTGTGGTGCTCAACGACCAGAAGAGCTATCTCTATGAGATTAACCCAACACTTGGCCAGGTTTCGGCAACACAGCTCATGCAACTTCCCGACAACTCATGGCTCGTGAACATGGAAGTTATAGAGCAGCAAGACACACTCACTGGTGACGTGAACTGCGACGGGGCAGTAAACTCGGCCGATATTACAGCGCTTTACGATTACTTCCTCAATGGCGATGAGACCTTCATTACCACAAGCGATGTGGATGGCGACGGCTCCATTACCAGTGGCGATATCACCGCAGTCTACGGAATACTACTTGGGGACAAATAAAAAACTTGACTACTATATCAGAAAAGGCGCCTTTGATGGTGCCTTTTTTGTTGTATGTAGTCGAGTCAGCTGAGCTTATGCCGAAAAAATCTAACAAGTAATAACTAACAACTAAAAACTATTCACTACCTTTGCACTTGGTTTTAAACGCATGAAACAAATTGGCTTTAATTCGTTTAATTAGTGTGCTTTAACTATGATAATATTTCCTAACGCAAAGATAAATTTGGGTCTTAACATCGTGGAGCGTCGCAGCGATGGTTACCATAACCTCGAGACGGTGTTCTATCCAATTGGTCTAGCCGATGTGCTCGAGATTGTGCCAGCACGTGGCAATGAGTCGACGCTAACAACCTACGGTAACCTTGTTGACTGCCCGGTTGAGAAAAACTTGGTTATGAAAGCGTTTCGCCTAATGCAGAAGCTTTATGATGTTCCCGAGGTAGATATTTACCTCTACAAGCACATTCCCGATGGGGCTGGCCTGGGAGGTGGTTCGAGTGATGCAGCAAGCACAATGCTGATGCTTAATGACATGTTCAATTTGGACGTCGAGGAAGAGGAGTTAGCTCGCCATGCCGCCACATTAGGTGCCGATTGCCCATTCTTTATCTATAACCAACCGATGATGGCGACTGGCATTGGTGATATTCTCACCCCTATAGATGTGAATCTCAAGGGTCTGCATCTGCTGCTGGTGAAACCCGATGTGAGTGTCCCCACTAAAGTCGGTTACTCTCGCGTTACACCAGCCCCGAGCACTTCAAGTCTTGAGAATGATGTGGCTGCGCCGGTACGCCAGTGGAGTGGGGTGGTGAAAAACGACTTCGAGCCAAGTGTCTTTGCGGCTTATCCTGAGTTGGCAAAGATTAAGTCAACTCTAGTGAACGGTGGTGCGCTCTATGCGTCGATGTCGGGCTCAGGTTCGTCAATTTTTGGCATCTTCGATGATGTCAATATGGCAGAACAACTAAAAGGAAAATTTGACAATACTACCACTTATGTCATTGCTTTATAATAATAATGTATAATGGCAGACTTTTTGTATGTATAAATCCGGAAATAAAAAACTTTAGATAAAATGGCAAAAGATAAAAATAAAAAAGAGCAACAGGCCGAAGAACCTGTAATGGAACCCCAGCAGGAAGAGACTGCACAAGAGGAACAATTGGAATCTCAAAACGAGGTGGAGGCCAGTGAAGGGGAGCATGAAACTGAGGCTCCAGCTGAGCCAACTCCTGAAGAGAGAATTGAGCAGCTTGAGGCTGAACTTGAGAAAGAGAAGAAAGAATATCTCTTCTTAATGGCCGACTTTGAGAACTTCCGTCGTCGCACTCTGCAAGAGAAGCAGGACCTGATTAAGAACGGCGGGCAAAAGGTGCTTGAAGGCATTCTGCCTGTTGTCGATGATATAGAGCGTGCTATCGATGCCATCGCACAAGGTGGTGACCTTGATAGCTTGAAGGAAGGTGTGGATCTTATTCACAACAAACTCATGAGTTATCTCAAAACTAACAATGTGCAACCCATCGAGTCGACAGGCGAACTCTTCGACACCGACTTTCACGAAGCGGTGACCACTTTCCCTGCTCCAAGCGAGGACCAGAAGGGTAAGGTTATCGACACGGTTCTTAAGGGTTACACGATTAATGACAAGGTTTTGCGCCATGCCAAGGTTGTGGTAGGGCAATAGTGATTCCAATGATTCTGGTGATTCCAGTGATTCCAGTGAGTCAGGTGAGTCAGGTGAGTCAAGTGAGTCAGGGAAACCACAAATCTACAGAATCAAACGAGTTTAATTCCTTTAACTCCTTTATTTTATTATTTTTAATTCAATCAAGACAATAATATCATGGCAAAGAGAGATTTTTATGAAGTGCTAGGCGTTGACCGTAACGCCGATGCCGATGCACTCAAAAAAGCATATCGTAAACTCGCCATCCAATATCACCCCGACCGTCAGCAAGGAAAATCAGAGGCCGAGAAGAAAGAGGCTGAAGAGAAATTTAAGGAGGCGGCCGAGGCCTACGACGTGCTCAGCGACCCTGACAAGCGGGCACGATATGACCGTCTAGGTCCTGAAGGCTATGACCAAATGGGTGGTGGCGGCTTCTCGGGTGGTGGCATGTCGATGGAGGACATCTTCCGCCAGTTTGGTGACCTCTTTGGTGGCTTTGGTGGCTTCGGAGGTTTTAGTGGCTTTGGCGGTGATGCTGGGCAAGCTGTACGCCATGGCACCAATCTGCGTGTGCGAGTGAAAGTCACACTGCAAGAGGTTGCTAAGGGAACTGAGAAAAAAATTAAGATTCCTCGTCAGGTTTCGTGTCCATCGTGCCGCGGTACTGGAGCCAAGAATGGTACTGCGCTTGAGACCTGTCCTAACTGCCATGGCTCGGGTGTAGAGGTGAGAATACGTCGCACAATGTTTGGCCAAATGCAGACTCAAAGCGAGTGTAGCGTGTGTGGCGGTTCTGGAAAACGCATTAAGGAGCGCTGTCATGACTGTGGTGGTTCTGGACTAATCAAGAGAGAGGAAGTTGTTAATATCAATATCCCTGCTGGCGTGCGAGAAGGTATGATGCTCAACATGCGTGGCAAGGGCAACGATGCTCCTGGTGGTGGGGGTCCTGGCGACTTGCAAATCGTTATTGAGGAACAACCTGATGAGCACCTCATTCGCGACGATCAGGATCTTATCTACAACTTGATGATTGACTTCCCAACAGCGGCTCTCGGTGGAAAAGTCGAGATTCCTACTATCGAAGGTCGTGCAAGAGTTACAATCGAACCTGGCACTCAACCAGGCAAGGTGTTGAGACTCAGGGGAAAGGGCCTGCCATCGGTAAACGGATATGGAAAAGGCGACTTGTTGGTCAATGTTATGGTCTATGTGCCTGAAAACTTGAACTCTGCCGATAAAAAGGCAGTTGAAGCTCTGCGTCAATCGCAGGCATTCACACCTAGTGCATCGACCAAGGAGCGCATCTTCAGTCGATTGCGCCATATGTTTGATTAAGTTATAATCACCGAAATAAATTACTAGTCATTCCAAGTTTCTTTTATCTAGATATGAAAAACCGGCGATTTATGTTTAACGGGCCCAAAGTGCCACGCCACGAGATGAAAGTAACCACATTTCTTGCTAACGAAGAAATGGGGTTGCTCGACTTTATTCTCAAGAAGCTCGATGGCATAAGCCGTAATAAGGCAAAGGGACTTCTCAGTCATGAACTTGTGAAAGTTGATGGCAGGGTTGAGAAGCAATATAACTTTGAGGTCAAGCCCAACATGGTGATTGAGGTCACTAAGAATCCACGGTTCATGCCAATGAAGAACTTCGACCGCTTCTTTGCGATTCTATATGAAGATGAATACTTGATTGTAGTTGATAAGGCCGACGGAGTGCTTTCAATGGGTGTGGGACGAGGAAGTCTTAACATGAAAATCCTGCTCGACCAGTATTTTGCTTACACCAAGCAGCGATGCACAGCACATGTTGTACACAGGCTCGACACTCGCACCTCGGGTGTAATGGTTTATGCCAAGAGCGTTGAGGTGCAGCAAATGCTGGTAAACAACTGGCATGCCCATGTGCGTGACAGGCGCTATGTTGCAGTAGTGGAGGGAGCTATGGAAACCGACCACGGACACATCGAGAGTTGGTTGCGCGATACCCCATCACGCAAGGTGGTGAGCAGTCCGTTTAACAACGGCGGCAAGTGGGCTAGCACCGACTGGTGGCTCCTTGATAGCAACGACGACTTCTCGCTGGTAGAGTTGCATCTCAACACTGGACGTAAAAACCAAATTCGCGTGCACATGGAGGTGTTGGGACATCCAGTAGTGGGAGACTACAAATATGGCAGTATCGAGGATTCTCTTGGTCGACTAGGCCTTCATGCTTTCAGACTTGCTTTTATGCATCCTGTCACGCACGAGGAGTTGGAATTTGAAACTCCATTCCCGTCTTGCTTCCTTGACCTCTTTCCAGAGCAAATGGTATGATAACGTCAATTTTTTAAAAAAATAAAAAATTGGCGTTTTTTATTGTATATGACCTTATGTTTTCATATCTTTGTTTGTTTAAATGACTACATCGCAAGAAATAGCGCTTGAAGCGGTACGCCAGCAGAATGAGCAGTTGTGTCGCGAGCATCCCCTGGAGCAACTCTTCTGGGAGTGTACGTTGCGGTGTAACATGTCATGTAGGCATTGTGGCAGCGACTGCGCTAAGGATATGAAAGCCACCGAAATGCCACTCGGCGACTTCTTGCCGGTTCTTGATGAGATTGCTACTCATATTGATCCAGAATCGGTGCTTGTTCAAACTGTGGGTGGTGAGCCACTCGTCAGGCATGACATTGTGGAGTGCGGTCGTGAAATCAAGCGTCGTGGGTTCCAGTGGGGCATGGTGACAAACGGACATCTACTCGACGAAAAGATGATGGACGACCTTGCCGAAGCAGGAATTGATAGTATGGCAGTCGACATTGACGGCACGCGTGAGCAGCACAACTGGCTGCGCAATAATGGCCAGAGTTTCGACCGTGCCATGAGGGCTATTGAGCAAATGCAACGCATTGATGACCTGGAATGGGACGTTATAACGTGCGTGAATTCACGCAATATCAATAGTCTTGACGAAATCAAGCGATTGCTCATCGACGCAGGCGTATCGAAATGGCGATGCTTCACCATCATACCCATGGGTAGGGCAGCAGGTCTTGATGAGTTACAACTCACCGACTATCAGTTCCGTGACTTGCTTAACTTTATAGTAAAGACTCGATTGGAAGGAGAAATCGACCTCAATTACGCTTGCGAGGGATTTCTCGGGCCTTACGAAGGAATGGCGCGCGACTATTTTTATACATGTGAGGCTGGACTGACTGTAGCAAGCATTCGTGCCGATGGCAGCATCTCAGGATGTCTTAGTATAAGAAGCGATTATAAGCAAGGCAACATCTATAACGACAGCTTCTGGGATGTGTGGAACAACCGCTTCGATATTTATCGCAACCGCCAGTGGATGAAGCGTGGCATTTGCTCTAGCTGTGACATGTTCCGCTACTGCCAGGGAAATGGCTTCCATTTGCGCGATGCCAATGGTGACGTGATGGTGTGCCATTATAACCGATTGAAAAATGTGAAACTATAATATATAGATCGCTATGAAAAAAGACAATAAAAAACGTAGACTTGCACTTGGAGCAGTAGTGGCGGCAGGCGTTACTACTGGGGCTATGGCAGCAACGCCATCACCCGATGCTACCAGTCAGGACATCAAGCCCGACACCGAGCTCACTGCTGCCGATGAGGTAAGAATTGATGGGCAGAGTGTTGACTTCGACGAACTTATGGCTCAATTGCCACCACGGGTAAGAGACAACAGAGTAAGGCTGATGTATGGAGTGCGGCCCAAAGTTTATGGTGGCCCCCCACGTGTTCCTAAAAAGCCTGTAACTGCTCCTGATACCATCTATAGCCACGTTATCGACTTGGCAGCTAAGCAAGCTAAGCTTAATACTTGGCAAGTTAAGCCTATGTCAAACCTGACAACCGACTTGGGCCTTGACTCGCTTGGAGTTGTGGAACTTATGACTGCTGTAGAGAAGAAGTTTAACGTCGTGATTCCCGAGGAGACTATCAATTCAATTAAAACAGTAAAAGACATTATTGATTTTGTAAGGAACTCAAAAGAGAATTCTAAAAACCAACCAGAAAATATCTCTGAGCGACAATAACCTTGATGTGGTTGTTGGGGAATAAGTGCGCATCAATTGTTGGGTACAATTTTAGCACAATTGTTACGTTTATAAGTATATGAAGAATGCTAAATATCTTTTAATGGCTATTTTGGCCATGGGCGTGTCATCAGCAATGGCACAGGTTAGCTTTGAAGGTAATGAAAAACCAGTATATGTGGAAGGGAAATCTTCCAATACTGGCGATATGGCTGTTTATGTGCTATACTCGGCACAGGGAGTGTCGATGCATTACACAGCCAGCATTGACCCCGACAATGTAAGTTGGCAGGAAATTGTCATCAACGATTTGGGCGAAAGGGTTTATAACGATATTGAGGTCGCTCACAATGGCAATGTGACTTCTTTAGCTCAAGTGAAGACCGATCAAGGCTACATCATCAAGGAAGGGGATTCTAAAACAACCTATTTGTGGGTAATCGACTATAGTAAATACCGTCTTCACATCATCAGCGCATCTGTCGACCAAGCAGAGAGTGATTGTGGAACGGCTATTTTGCACGTAGAAGGCACAGGACCAGAGATTAAGTATGATGGAACAAAGACTCTTGACCGTGAAATAAAAGTGACTTACAACACTCTCTCGTGGGATAGCGATAATACTGAATGGTTCGAGGATCCAGTGGTTGAAAAAGAGAAGTACTTGAAGAGCACCATTGCTGTGCCTGCTCCTTATTGTGACACGAGATTTACTGTCAGCGGAGACAAATTTCTTGAATTCTGGAAGGAGAAGGAGAGTAAATCGACCGAAACTTACTCAACTAAGGCAATCAATGTTGAGGTTACAGCTGTTCAGGAAGAACGTAAAAATGACAATGAACAGCAGAACCCAAACTCAGCCCTAGGTGGTTCAGCTCCAGCCACAATAACATTCACTGCCCATTGCACCGATGCTGTTACTTATAAAGAGTGGCAAGTGAGTGATAACCTTGATTTTAACTACCTCTTGATGAACTTCTCACAAGATGAGGTAGTCTATACATTTGAAGAAGCGGGAACAACCTATTGGAGATTCTATGGTGCCAATAGTGATGGCTCATGCGAGTACTTTAGCGACCCTATCACGGTTAACATTGGTGAGAGCGTGCTGATGTGTCCTAACTTCTTCTCTCCAGGAACAACCGAGGGAGCGAACGACGTGTGGAAGGTTTCTTACAAGTCAATTGTTGAGTTCCACTGCTGGATTTACAACCGTTGGGGTAACCTTATTAAAGAGTTTACCGATCCCGCCGACGGGTGGGATGGTACCTATGGTGGTAAGCAGGTGAAAGCGGGAGTTTACTTCTATGTCATTAAGGCCAAAGGCAGCGATGGCAAGGACTATAAGCTTAGTGGCGATATCAATATCTTGCGCTATAAGAGGAACGAAATTAATACCGGCATCGATGATCCTGATATGTAGACAAGTGATGCGATGAACTGCACATGATTGTGAAGTAACAATTGCTGATTATTGTCTGCTCATTCCCTTATTTACACAAACTATCAATACAATAATATGAAACTTGTAATTAGAGTATTTGCGATAATTTCTTTACTGTGTGCAACTTCTTTGACAGCTGTGGCGCAAAGGATTGGCGATGCGCCTTTCATTCACATCAGTGTGCCCGACATACCTCAGTCGATCAACTTCTGTGGCGACAAAGTTAGTTTCGACCGAATTGATATGGCCGAGCGTCTTGACCGCGAACTCACAGGTACCATATATGGTCAGACTCTCACTTCGTTAATCATTAAGAGGGCAAACCGCTATTTCCCACGACTTATTGAGATTCTAAAGGAAAACAACATGCCCGAAGACCTAATTTACCTTGCTGTGGCTGAAAGCTCGCTCGACATTAATGCTCTGTCGCCTGCTAGCGCAGCTGGAATATGGCAATTCATGCCATCAACGGGTAAGCAGTATGGGCTTGAGGTTAATGATTATGTCGATGAGCGTTATGATCCTGAGAAAGAAACGGTTGCTGCATGTAAGTACTTACGTAATGCTTACTCTAAATATGGCAATTGGGCTACCGTGTGCGCTAGTTATAATGCTGGCCCTGCCCGCATCTCGAATGAACTCTCAAATCAAGGCGTTAGCACCTCGTTCGACCTTAGGTTAGTGAGCGAGACTTCGCGCTATGTGTTCAGGATAATGGCTTATAAGATTTTCCTTGAAAACCCTAGGCGTTACGGTTACAGGCTACATGCCAATCAACTTTATCAGCCCATCGACTATGATGTGATAACCGTCAATACGCCTGTCGATAATTGGACTACTTGGGCTAAGGAACACGGTATCACCTATGCTCAGTTGCGCGATGCAAACCCTTGGATTCGCAGCAATAAGTTGCCTAATGCTTCGGGCAAATATTATGAGGTAAGAGTGCCCAAGCGCAACTCTCTCTATCGCAGCACTGCCGGCAATAAGGTGTATAATAACAATTGGGTAATTGACTAAATAGGAATATTTGCCAGTCGAGATGAAGTTTAAAGGAAAGGATGTGGACTGTGTCTCGGTGCTAGGAGCAAGAGTACACAATCTCAAGAACATAGATGTCGACTTGCCGCACTATAAGCTCAGTGTGATTACTGGGCTCAGTGGTAGCGGAAAATCGTCGTTGGCTTTCGACACTATCTTTGCCGAGGGGCAGCGGCGTTATCTAGAGACATTCTCTTCCTATGCCCGTAATATGCTAGGCGTACTTGAGCGTCCTGATGTCGATAAGATATCTGGACTTAGCCCTGTGATTTCTATAGGCCAGAAGACCATCAACAAGAATCCTCGTTCCACCGTTGGAACCGTGACCGAGGTATATGATTATCTGCGACTGCTCTATGCCCGTGCAAGCGATGCCTATAGTTATCTGTCGGGTGAAAAGATGGTGAAATACTCGCTCGATAAGATTCTTAGTCTTATTCTCTCGCGATTTGACGGTAAGAAAATATATCTTCTTGCGCCGTTGGTGAAAAACCGCAAGGGTCACTATAAAGACCTTTTCGAGCAGTTGCGCAAGAAAGGGTACCTGCGAGTAAGGGTGGATGGTGAATTGCGTGAAATCACTTTCGGCATGAAGCTTGACCGTTATCGCAATCATGATGTGGAACTGGTGGTCGATAGGTTGAAGGTGGCCGCTAAGGATGAAGCACGATTGCGCGATACCATCAACACTTGCTTCAAGCAAGGCGATGGCCAGTTAATTGTGATGGATGCCGATAGTGGCACTATCGAGCACTATAGCCGTTCGCTTATGGATCCTGCTACAGGACTGTCATATGCCGAGCCTGCTCCACACAGTTTCTCGTTTAATTCACCTCAGGGTGCATGTCACAAGTGCAAAGGGCTTGGATATGTCAACATTATCGATAAAGATAAGATAATGCCCGACCCATCGCTATCTATTCGCAATGGTGGCATTACAACGCTTGGGAAATACAAGAATTCACTGATATTCTGGCAGATTCAGGCCATATGTGAAAAATATGGTGCCTCGCTCGACACACCGCTCAATGAACTCCCCGAAGAGGCAATCGACGATATCATGAATGGCACCGATGAGCGCCTCAACATCAAGAATGAGACCATGAGCACCAGCAACTATTTCCTATCTTATGATGGACTGGTGAAGTATATCGAAATGCAGCAAAGCGAGAATGCTACTGCTAAGGCACAGAAGTGGGCAGGACAGTTTTTTTCGCGTTCAGTGTGTCCCGAGTGCCATGGCGACCGCTTGAATAAGGTTGCGCTTCATTTTAGGTTGGCTGGAAAGAACATAGCCGAACTCGCTAGAATGGATATTGCAGAACTCAAGGAGTGGATGCTTGACTTGCACAACCGCTTGCCTGAGCGCCAATGGGCAATTGCCGAGGAGGTGGTTAAGGAAATCAACAGCCGCCTCTCGTTTATGCTTGATGTGGGTCTCGACTATGTGTCGCTTAACCGTAGCAGTGCTTCGCTCTCGGGAGGTGAAAGTCAGCGCATAAGGCTTGCTACTCAGATAGGGTCGCAACTTGTTAACGTGCTTTACATTCTTGATGAACCTAGCATCGGATTGCATCAGCGCGACAATCAGCGGCTTATCGACTCGCTAAAGCACTTGCGTGACGACGGTAACACTGTGCTCGTTGTGGAGCATGACCGTGACATGATGCTCGAGGCCGACTATGTGGTAGATATTGGGCCAAAGGCTGGACGACGTGGTGGAAATGTGGTTTTCAGTGGCATGCCGGCACAATTGTTAAAGGCCGATACCATTACAGCACGATATCTTAATGGTAGTGAGAAGATTGAGATTCCTGTAAAGCGTCGTGAGGGCAATGGCAAGTTCATCACGTTGCGAGGTTGTTGCGGAAACAACTTGAAGAATGTGGATGTTTCTATACCTCTAGGAACGCTATTGTGTGTAACTGGTGTGAGTGGCAGTGGAAAGTCATCGCTTGTAAATGCCACGCTGCAGCCCATCTTGAGTCAGCGATTTTATCGCTCGCTAACCGAACCGTTACCTTATGGTTCAGTCGAGGGTCTGGAGAATGTCGACAAGGTGGTTACTGTCGATCAGTCGCCATTGGGACGAACACCTCGTTCTAATGCTGCAACCTATACCAATATTTTTACCGACATACGCAATCTCTTTGTCAATCTGCCTGAGGCGAAGATTCGTGGCTACAAGCCTGGCCGATTCTCGTTCAACACTAGTGGTGGCAGATGCGAGGTGTGCAAAGGTAATGGTTACAAGACTGTAGAGATGAACTTCTTGCCCGATGTGCTGGTTCCATGCGAGGCTTGTGGTGGCAAGCGATATAACCGTGAAACACTTGAAGTGAAGTTCAAGGGTAAGTCAATTGCCGATGTGCTTGATATGACCATTAATCAGGCAGTAGAGTTTTTTGAAGCAGTGCCTAACATTTTGCACAAGATTAAGGTGCTACAAGATGTGGGACTGGGCTATATCAAACTTGGTCAGCCTTCAAGCACACTCTCGGGTGGTGAAAGCCAGCGAGTAAAATTGGCTGCCGAACTTTCAAAGAAAGACACTGGAAAGACTCTATACATCCTTGATGAGCCAACCACTGGACTGCATTTCGAGGATATCAAGATTTTGCTTGGTGTTCTTAACCGTCTTGTAGATAAAGGAAACACCGTTATAGTGATTGAGCACAATATGGACGTAATCAAGTGTGCCGACTATGTCATCGACCTTGGTCCCGAAGGGGGTAGGGGAGGTGGCGAGTTAGTAGCTGCAGGCACTCCTGAACAAGTGGCTCAGTCCACTACATCTATAACCGCAAAATACCTTAAAAATGAACTTAAAGTCGATGAATAGAATTAGACACATATTCACGGTACTGCTGGTGGCGCTGGCAGTCATGATAAGTTTCGATGCATCCTCAGAGGGGCGCATTAGGCGAATCACACAGGGTATCTTCCTTTACAGCAATTGGGATGCACCTCACCTTACTCTCGACACGTGTCTCGACATGACAATTACCGAGGCTAGAATACCCGACAATGTCACTTGGTACGGGCGCAAATATCCTGTAGTCGAGATTGGTCCTGGTGCCTTTCGTGGTTGTCGAAACCTTATGGTTTTAGATTTGGGAAATAATGCTGGTGGATTCTTGAAAGGGGCTTTACTCGATTGCCCTAATCTTAGAGTCATAAAGACGGGTCGTTGTGAACCTCCAGAATTGAATAGTAAGCATCCTTTCTATGGTTGCACATGGGATGAGGTGATTGAACCTTACCACACACTCTCCACCATAATTGTGGTGCCCGAAGGATGTGAGGAAGCCTATCGCAAAGCACCGGGATGGAAGGAGTTTAAAGTCATCCAGTCACACATGCCCGATGGCAGCGAACTGAAGATGGATGAAATCGACGTGCAAATCAATAATTTGGAGAGTGAGTTGAGGAAAACTCAAGAGAAAGAGCAGCGACTACTAATTGAAATTGAAGCGTTGCAACGAGCTCGTGCTACTTATCATCAACAACACCAGTAAATCCACCCACTTTATCTAACTTCTTGCGAATTTGACTTTCGTAATTGTTGCAGTGCTCTTTTAGGGCATATTCTATCTCGGCTAGTTCTTTGCTAGTGAACTTGTTGCGAATGTTGTTCATGTATTCAGGAATCTTTTTTTCGCCCTGAACAGTCTGGTAATGCCAGTCAATCCACACATATTTGCTGTCGCTCACTGTGTCGGCGTGCTGCTTGATGTGAGTTGCACCATTGGTGGCATCAATGATTTTCAGTCCTTCAGCTATGGCTTCATCAACTTTTCGCTCACGCGCCTCGAGTTCTTTTTGGGCATCGCGTAGCTGATTATTGGCGATGTTGAGCTGACTAATTGTATCATTAAGTCCCCCCAAGTGGCTGCGCAGACTGTCTTGACTCAGTTGGCTCTGTTCCATTTGGTCAGCAGTTTGGTTAAGTGCATTACGCAGTGAATCCACTTGTTGCCGGGCTTGGTTATCCTTCACATATATTCTACTTGGATCCTTTTGGTTAAAATGAACGGCAAGAATGGCTGTGGTGGCTAGAATAGCTGCCAGACCTAATGCGGCTGATCCAATTGCTAATGTGCGGCGTCGTGATTCACGGCGTTGAAGGTCGGCTTTCAGCTCTTCGATGCTCTGGTAGCGCTCGGCGATAGGCAACAAGCAATGCGCTATAGGTGCTTTATAGTGGCGTCCGAGATTCATTTCACGTAGCACTAATCCAAGGCTGTAAATGTCGTTACGCACATCGGGTTTACTGGTCGAAGCCTGCTCAGGGGCCATGTATTGCTCAGTACCTGCTGGTTGCTTGAGAATGGCATGCACATCGGTGTCGGCAAGTCCGAAATCGATAATCTTAACGTTTTTGCCGTTGCTTGTCACCATGATGTTGCTAGGCTTGATATCGCGATGTGCTATGCCATGGCTATGGATGTGAGCTAGAGTGTCGAGTAGCTGAAGCCCCACATGTTCACGGTCGGCTTGAGAAGTGTTCCCTTCAAGCCATTGTTTCAATGTCATGCCTTCAACCCATTCCATCACAATGCAGTTGCCTAAAGGGGCAACATTCTCCATATTCACAGCCTGTACTACCCCGGGGTGTTGCAGACGCATCATGATGTCAAACTCCTTATTCTGCATCTCGCGATACATCTCATCGGCGGCATGCTCTGGAGCTAGAGCCTTGAGTAGATACCAACGACCATAGCGTTTCGCCCGCGCGAGCACATTATGCCCGTGCGTTCCAAGCATCTCAAGCTGCGTGAACTTGGAGTTCACCCCCTCAAAGGTGCTATCATCCTGAAATCCCGATACCGATAAGTCGTTGCTCATATTTGCAAAAGTACAAATTAAATGTTATCTGACCAAAAAGACATGAAGATTTCATTGTACTATTGTGTAGAAACAATAGATAGGTCCCGTAATTGGATTGGTCCAAAAGTCGTATTTTGAGTGTTTTCTTGATTTCTTTAACTTCGTGAGAATTGAAAATTTTTCAGCATCACGATTTCTGGGCTTAAAAAAAGTGGGGTGGGATAGGGCATGTTTCTTAGTTGACAGGATTGAGTGGCTCAGTGATGATCCTGGGCAGCTTGTTGTGTCTCATGTGACTGTCATGATATGACCTAAAGAGTGGGGTAGGAATGACCCGAAAATAGTCCCAATAGGCATATTTCTCGTGGTTTTGAGGCCAAAAAGAATGAAAATAGGTAAATGGTAATGGTTGTAAGGCCATTATAGGCCCCTAAAAAGGGTGTTTTTGATTTTTCTGGACTGTTTTCCATGGCAATTATTTAAGTAGTGGAATATGTCATAAACTCGCTGATAATCGGTGTTTTGAGGATGTTGTGATGTGATAAAACAAGCAAATTAAGTCGTTCAGAATTCAATATCTGGGTTTGTGGTCATGAAAGGTTGGTTTTTCTGTCGAGAATTTGAGTTTTGTTTCAAAATGGTAACTTTACCATCGGATGTTTACCAAACCGAACTGATTGGAAAGTGGGTGGTTTTACAAACGTGAATCAGAAATTTAGTCATATAAAATCTAAATTATACCACAAGGATACAGTGTTGTTTTTGTAATTTACGTTTTTAAAGTTTGCAAATAGAAATAAAATAGCATTTAACAATTATTTACAATCCATGTATTTGTGTGTAAATCAGGGATTTAGTTGTGGGTAAATGTGGTGTTTATTGACCTTTTTCGACATTTTGGGGATATTTGTAAATTTTATATAGAAATTATAAATGTAAAATGTTGATATAATGCAGAATAAATGAATAACGTTAAACCATTTATTTAATATCATTTCTTTAATATAGAAATTTGCAATCTAGCTGGTGCTTTTTGAAAATTAAAATGTAAATTCTAAGATTTATGTTTAAAAATTTGTTTTTTTCAATACCTTGTTCTAAATTTGCAAACGAAAAGTTTGTGATTGTTAATAGCAAAATGGACATAATTTCGCGCTTAAAATTGTTTTTAGAGCAAAACGGAATATCTAATTCGCAGTTTGCCGATACGTGTGAGATACCTCGTCCAACACTCTCACAGTTGCTCAATGGTCGCAACAAAAAAGTGAGTGATGAGGTGATCTCAAAAATTCACGTAGCCTATCCTGCGCTGAATATTATGTGGCTCATGTTCGGTGATGGCGAAATGTTCGTTTCTCAGGCGTCTGGTTTAACTGAAAACGCTGGAGCACAAAACTTGTCCAAAACTCCACAGTCAGGAACCGACTTTTTAGGTGGTAAGCCAGTCCGTAGTCAACGTACAATCAGTTTTAGTGATGGTGCCCAAGCGCCAGGAAATGGTGGCGCTGCAGCCTTAAGCGATGCTATTCAAAGTATAGCTAAGAACGTGAGCCGAGGCAGTCATCCCTCCCCCACCGGCCAACGTCAAATTGTAAATATCATGATTTTCTATGATGATAATTCTTTTGAATCAATTACTCCTATGCGCTAAACTAACTTACTACTATACGTTACATTTCTTCCTAACCGCCGGTTTCACAACTGGCGGTTTTCTTTTTTTGTTCAAATATCAAGAGATTGTTTAGCTTGTTTTGGATAGGGTATTTATTAACCTACTCCTTGGTTGTCGGCGAGACGCTGGCGCACTACTTCATACATCATGATTCCACCGGCAACCGAGACATTGAGGGAGTTGATGTTGCCAAACTCGGGGATTGCGACTAGGGAATCGCACAAATTCATCACTTCACGAGAGATTCCTTTGCCTTCAGAACCTAGAACAAGAGCTACAGGTCCTGTGTAATTCTCCTGGGTGTAGTTAACAGAATTTTTGTCGCTAGTGCCTATGATTCGGCATCCACTATCGTGAAGTAATTTTATGGCTTCTTGAAGACTTTTTTCACGACATACGGGCAAGTAGTTGAGTGCTCCTGCCGAGGTCTTGATGGCGTCGCCATTAACGCTCACACTGCCCTTCTCTGGAATCACGATTGCTGTAACTCCGGCACAGTCGCAGGTGCGTGCAATGGCTCCAAAATTGCGTACATCGGTCACACCGTCAAGTACTACAAAGAATGGGTTCATGCCCTCATCGTAGGCGGCAGGTAACACCTGTTCCACCTTGTAATAGGTAATTGCAGCCAGCATGGCAATCGCGCCCTGATGGTTCTTGCGGGTGATGCGATTGAGTTTCTCGATGGGAACCCGTTGCACGGCTATGTTACGTTCGCGGGCTAGGTTTATGAGTTCTCGTGCCAAGTCGCCGCTTAGGTCTTTCTTAAGCATGAGTTTGTCGATAGTCTTGCCGGCCTCAATGGCCTCGATTATAGCGTGAAGTCCGAAGATAATGTCCATATATCGTTCTGTAGTTGACGGTTTATTGTTTATTTGTTGCTGTTAATGAGTACGCGCGCATTGTCGAGTGCAGCTTGGTTCACTTCGCTTCCGCTGAGCATGCGTGCCACTTCGGTTATGTGTTCTTTATCGTTGAGACGTTCAACCTTGGTAATGGTTTGAGTGGCTGTATCGGTCTTGAACACACGCAGGTGGTAGTTGCCATGTGCTGCTACTTGTGGCAGATGAGTGATTGCAATAACCTGGATATTTTGGGATATCTCCCCCATCATGTTGCCTATCTTGTGTGCAATTTCGCCCGAGACACCAGTGTCTACTTCATCAAAGATAATAGTGGGCAGGCTCATCGACCGCGCTATTACCGACTTGATGCAAAGCATGAGTCTTGAAATCTCTCCACCTGATGCTGTGTCTTTAACAGGCATGAGATTTTGATTCTTGTTGAAGGCAAAGAGGAAATTCACACCGTCACACCCGCTAGCATTGAGCTCCACAGGCTTAAAATCGATGTAAAACTGAAGGTTTTTCATACCTAGGTTTTGTGCCAAAGGCAACAGCAATGTGATAAACTTCTCGGCTGCTTTCTTGCGATTCTCACTAATGGCGTGCGCCAGATGTTCTGCCTCACTCCGTTCCTTATCGAGTTGTTGCTGAATTGCTGCAATACGTTCCTCGCTGCAATCGATGGCATTTAGGCGATTCATATAGTCGTCCTGCAAATTCAATAACTCATCAGAACTCTTGACATTATGCTTGCGTTCGAGTGAATATATGGTGTTGAGCCGCTCTTCTACTTGCTGTAGCATAGCGGGATCGCTGTTGAGGCTTTCCTCTATCGATGATATGCTCTGGGCTATGTCCTTTAGGTCGATGAGAGCATTCCCTACACGCTCACTCATACCTTCAATCTCTTCAAGGTTTTCTTCAGCAATCTCAAGAGTGTGATTTACCTCTTGCAACTGATCGATTAGTGAGTGCTCTTCTCCATTGAGGATGTTGATGACCTTCCAAAGGTCTTCCTTAAGACTTGTGGCATTGGCAAGTCGTCGTTGCTGTTGCTCGAGTTCCTCATCTTCACCAGGCTTGATATTGGTTTCCTGCAGCTGAGTTAGCTGGAAACGCAGGTAGTCTTCCTCGCTGCGATTGCGCTCGTAGTTATCGCGCAAGTCATTCAGGGTCCGTTCGGTGGCACGGAATTTGGCATAGAGCTCACTATAGGTGTTTAGTTCATTATGGTGCCCAGCTATATTATCAAGTATTGATAACTGAAACGATGGCCTAGACAGCAACATATTGCTGTGTTGCGAGTGAATGTCAACCAATCGTGTCATCAGTTCCTTGAGGGTTGACAAGCCAACCACGCCATCGTTTACGAAGGCACGTGAACGCCCGTTTGGATTTATTTCACGGCGAGCTATGAGCTCATCGTCATAGTAGTCAATATCGTTTTCCTGAAAGAAACTTTCAAGATTGTGGCCTCTGATGTCGAAAGTTGCCTCAACCACGGTTTTGCGTTCCTTGTCTCGTATCGATGACGAGTCGGCACGCTCACCCAGAATGAGTGATAAAGCTCCAAGTATGATTGATTTTCCAGCTCCTGTTTCGCCAGTTATAATGGTTAAACCTTTCTCAAAGTCAATGTTGAGTTGGTCGATGAGAGCATAATTGGAAATGGATAATTGCTTCAACATTTGTCAGAATGTCAGAAATTTGATGTCACAGTAGGGGCAATCACTAAAAAACTAATCAACTGTTTTCTGTTTTCTTTATTCGATTCAGGCGATCGGTCTCGGTGGGATAGAGAGGATAAAGCAACTCATAAACCTTCTCTTTTTCGGTGCTGTTGGCCTTGGAGTATATGTTCACAAGCTCATCCATCTTGGCATCTTTGAACATTGATAAGCAAACCGACATAGGTGCCACATCATATATTTTCTTCAGTGTCTCAATCTGTTGAGTGATTGTTGCTCGCCCTTTATCAACGCTGGTCACCATTTGGTCAAGTCCCAGGCGGTGATAATTGTAGAAAACCTCTCGAATTGCTGAAGTTTGTTTATCAGTGTAAGCACTGAGTATCGAACTACGGTTTTTGCTGTCCTCAAAAGCTTTCCAACCACTTTCGCCTGAACTTTGAGCCATGCGCACAATGTTGTCGAGCTTCTCATAATAGGGGTCGCCACCGTTGAGGGCGAAGGAGTCAAAATCAACAGCGATAACAAACAGCGCATAGAAATTCAGAATAGCCGTTAGATTGCTTTGCATCTCCTGCTCGTTATAGACGAGTTGCTCGTTGTTGTCGTAGGTAAACTCAACGCGAGTGTCGCGGAAGTTGATAAGAGTTGTGGTGTAAGAGCTGTTGTAAACAGGTCGGGTGCTTTGAATCTGCAACTCACCTTTCATTTTGCCCGATGACTCGTCGTATTCGGCAACAGAGAGAAACATTTTGCATTGAATCTTCTCGTTGGCAGCAAATTGAGCATCAGTCCACACTGTAGTGTTGAGATATTCATTTACAGCTTCTTGCAGAGTGTTGAAGATGTCTTTATTGGCATTTTTTACCTTCTTGGAGTCGATTTCGAAGGTGCAATTCAATTCTTGTGCTGTAGCACCGAGGCAACATAGCATTGCCAGAGCAGCTAGTAATATCTTTTTAAAATTTCTCATTTTAAGCAATTTAGTCGTTTCTCTCCCAATAATAAATATATTATTAAGTATTATAATAACGTATTGAGAAATAAAAAATTGCCTTTAAATTTAAAGAGATATACAAAAACGTACTTCAAGGTATGCGAAGTACGTTTTCAAAGATGAAGCGGGTATTTCTACCAGTGTCAATAGGAGCGTGTAGATTCTCGCTCTTTAGTGTCGCGATATACGTTATTAACTTTGTTACTGCCGAAAGTGTAGGATATGCGAAGCTGAACAGAATGGGAGTGGATATTGTTGCTGGAGGTGACAGTATAGTCTTTATAATGAGCGGTAGAACGGGTTATGTTCCAGCCAAATGGGTCGCTAACTGAAGCGATGAGTGTGAGTCGATTATTTAATAGCATATAACGAAGTTCGCAACCTATCAATGACATTGATTCGTAATGAGTCATGCGTTCATTATATGGGAAATAGTGACTGAATCGCAAGTTGAAGATGAGATTTTTTTGGCGATTGAGCATAAAAGATGTGTTAAGTTCCAGTTTCCCACTCCAGTTATTTTGATCAAGGTCTTTGAAATCGGTAATCTTTGATTTGGCATATGTGTAGAAAACCTCACCACCTATGTTTGTGTTCCACCAATCAAACAAAGAGTGATTGTAAGAAACATATAACCCGGTCTTATTGTTGTTAAGGCAATTTTCGGGAATTGTTTGCTGAGTGCCATCGGCATTGAAACGCGTTACGTAACTGATGGCGTTATGGTTGTAGGAATTATAAAGTACGGCATAAAGGCCTTTGAAACTATAGTTTATTTCAGCATTATGTGCTATGCTTGGCCGTAAGTCGGGGTTACCCGAAACATAGTCGCTAGTGGTTGTGTAGTAGCGAAATGGGTTGAGATCGGCGAAGTTTGGGCGTGTAATTCCCATTGAATATGATAAAGAAAACCGGCCTATGTTTTGATTGTTCCAGCTCAAGTTAAGCGATGGAAAGAGATAACCGTAATCATTGTTGTGTTGCTCGTTGCCTATGACTTGAAGTCCTTTCACTTGAGTGTATTCATATCGCAAACCAACTTTACCGAAGAAAGATTCCGAGAAGCTTTTTTCAGCACTTATATAGGCAGCGGTGGTTTTCTCATCATAGTTGAATCGGTTACTTTGCAAAGGATCTTTTTCCCATTCCCCGGCGTTATAATAGTTTACATTGAGCGCTGTGTTGTTGCCTATATTTGTGAATGCTCCACCTGTTTCTAGTTTGAATGTATTGAATGGTAGGGTAGCATCGATTTTTGCTGAATTAATGCGATAGTTGTTATGTCCTTCGTTGGTTAGCAATGTTTCATCGCTATCACAACTAGTTGTGACTTCCGAAAACGATTTGCTACTACGATTAAAGTAGTTGTAGGTAAGACTAAGTATCTTACCCTTTTCGTCTAATTGCCAGTCGGAAAACACAGTCAATGTCAAGGCATTATTGGGTCGTGCTGGCAAGTTGTTGTAAGAATTGTAAACTAGGTCTCTGTCAATTGTTATGTCTTTAAGGTTGCTGTTTAGTCGGCTTGAGTTGAAATTTGCGATTATTCCAGCGCTCAAGCGGTTATTGAATTTATATTTTAAAAGGCCATTTACACCAAGAGTTTTATTGGTGAAATGTGTTGTACGGTTAGATGTCTTGATGTAATCCTCGAAGGAGTATGTACGGTCAAGGTCGTTAATGCCCTTGATGTCACTCCAGCTTGCGTCGGTTGCTATCTCCACCTTGCGTGTTGTGAGCGACAAGTTACCACCAAGCATATAATTAAAACTTTCTCTGAAGTTGCCATTTCCCCACACATTGCCACGGGTTCCTAACGAATCATTGTGGGTTGTAATGCTGATAAATGCCACATTAGTGCCAGCAGCATATTTTGATGGGGGAGTGGTAAGCAGTTCTATTTTATCAATGCCTGAGGCTTGCAGATTCTTGAGTTGCATAGCAATGGCTTCGTCGCTCATCTCCAAGAGTCGTCCGTCAACGATAAACCTAACCGATGATTTTCCCGCCACGGTGACCAGGTCGCCCGCAACCGACACTCGTGGAATGCGATCAAGCACTTCTATGCCGTTCAAGCCTCGGGCAAAAGTGTCATTTTTGGTGAGATAGACAATTCGATCTGGCGATTGTTTGAGCACTGTGCGATGCCCAACTACCACCACTTCGTTGAGCTCCAATACTTTATCCCAGTAATCAGCGATAGAGTCAAGTGCGATAGAGTCGGTAACATTTTGTCCATATAGGGAAACAGGAAGCATAGCCATCACAACGATGACTGTAAGAATTTTATTCATATCACGTTATTATTTAGTTATTTGAATGCTTTTTCCTTGCCTTGAATGAAGAAGAATCCGCCTCCATGCCGGTCGCGTTGAAGACCAATGTAAATTACTTCTCCATTATTGACGATTTGTAGTGAGGTATATTGTCCGTCATTGTTCTTGTGGTCACAATAATTTGAGGCCCTGGGAGCATCTTTTTCTATTGCGCTGGCTATCTTTTTTATAATGTCGGGATTGTCTTTAATGGTAATACCCCTATAGTAGTTCCCATTGTTTTTGTAAATAGAAATTGTGACACTCTTATTGTTGTTGAAGCGGCCGTCAAAAATGTTTTCGACATTTAACTTTGGAGGTTTTGCAACGGCTGCAATGGCAGTTGCTATGTATAATAATATGATGGCTAAACGTTTCATTTTGATCGATTTATTTGGTTCATGAATTGTTCTACTTTAGCTTTCTCTTGGGCTTGACGCTCGTTAATAACTTGCATGAACTGTTGCATTTTGGCAACATCGGCCTCGGCGATTTTGTGGGCTTCCTCTGCGCTCGCTTTCTCTCCAGCGACATATGCAATGCAGTCGCCGTTTTGGAGATTGTGCCATAGCTTGTGGTATACTGCATGAGAGCTTAGCACAATAGCCGCACAGGCAGCAGCCCGAAATGCCCAAGTCCCAATGTGCTTTCGCGATTTTGCGGTTTTAGGCTTGCACAATCGTGAAACCGCCATCAACTCTTTGGTGTCATTAATTAATGGTGAGTCAAAATCGCTTTGCATCAGTACGTATTCTAACTCTGTTTCCTCTAGAATAGAGAGTTGGCATTCTTGATAAAGCTGGCATAGCTTTTCAACCTCTTCTATTGTGAATTGATTTTCGGGATGTTTCATTGGTTCAACATTTTTAAAGTTTCACGAATCTTTTTGCGCGTGCGGC
The DNA here is from genome assembly GCA_902762385.1 of uncultured Bacteroidales bacterium. Classification (GTDB taxonomy): domain Bacteria; phylum Bacteroidota; class Bacteroidia; order Bacteroidales; family Muribaculaceae; genus Sodaliphilus. The sequence goes on from CACWNQ010000012.1 coordinate 25,083, forward strand.
TCATGTTCATTCTCACCGCTTCGACCGTCATCGACAGTCGCTTTGCAATCTGCTCATAGTCACAGCCCTCATGGGTGACGAGATTGAATATTTGCCGTTGGAGTGGCGTCAACTGCTGTTGCAGCAGGTGTTCAAGCCGTTCAATGTCTTCAGTTTCCATGCGGCATTGCGGCACGTCATTTGAAGTGATTGTGTCGATAGGAACTGTGCGTTTTTTCCTTAACTGGTCTATGCAGATGTTGCGCAACACCGCCACTAGTTTGTTTCTCGCTTCTTGCGAAGTCTCAACATCGCATTTGCCGTTCAACTTGAGCCAGGTGTCTTGAAGCGCATCTTGGGCATCCTCATCGTTTTGCAGATAACGCTTAGCAATGTGGTGAAGCTTGTCGCGCAAGCCCATAAACGAAGATGTCATCAAGTCGAGTCCCATTTCAGTATAAAGACGTTTATCCCCCCAAAAACGTAACAGCAAGGACACAAAAAATGCTCATCAACTTGACTTGATGAGCATTGATGTGCTTAATAATACCGATGTCTTTGAAAACAATGAAACGTACTTTCAACTAGCAACATTTTGAAAGAACCTTTTATTTTCCACGGTTGATGCCGCCTTCGAGGTCGTTGTTCTCAATGGTGATATCAGTTGTTTTTACTTTGTTTTTGAGCGAGCCAAAGCGGTAGGTGACAGTAATCCTGAAGAAGCGGCCATTAGAGGAATTGCAGCTGTCGCCCCAACCCACGATGTCGCCCTGGGTGGTGCGGGTTTTGTAGTGCTGGTTCTTGTGGAATGGCGAGTTGGCAGTGAGGCGCACGGTGAGTCGGTCATCGCTCAGGAATGAGCGTTGCAGGGTGAAGGCATATCGGTTCCATGGTTCCACAACCGAATAGATATTGTCGCTTGAGCGCCCAATGTTTCCGAATGTATAGGCTGTGGCTTGTAGTCGCCATGGCAGTTTCTGTGCCACATAGAGGTAATAGTACATTGATGTTTGGCTCAGCTCTAAACCCAGCACGTCACTCTTGTAGTTGCGGTGCCATAGGTTGAGATTGGCAACAAAGGTGGTGTTCTCCAGTGGCTTCCACTGGATGTAGCTCTCCAGCTGCCAACGATGCTGGCGAATCACGTTGCCGTAGGTTTGCACACGTGTGTCGCCACGGGCATAGATGATTGACCCCAATGCGTTGCTCACAAAGCGGTATTGAGGCCATAGTTGGATGGTGAGCTTGGAGCTGGTGTACATGTAGGGCAAACCTATCGACTGGGTGCGCACACTGCCAAGTTGGGCATTGCCAAATTGCTCTCCTCCAGGATAAATGCGCACTGCTGGGTTGAGGTAAGTAATACCTGGACGATTGATACTAGTGGTATAGACCAAACGAATTGACTGTTGGTCATTAATCTGATACTTGATGCTGGCTTGTGGAACCCAGTCGCTCAGATGCTTGTCGAAGTCTGGACTCTTGCCATCGGGGTAGTGTCCTTTCATGTAGCTGTACTCGTAGCGCAGTCCAGCTCGGGTGCTCCAGTTGCCATGGGTCCACATATAGTCGGCATAGAGGGCGGCAATGCGCATGGTGTGGTTGAAGTCATCGCAGGTTGGTGCAAGCGAACTCTCATAAAATAGTTGCTCGCTCAGGCTGCTGTTGAGGCGGTCGATATACTTGGCACCAACTTCCAGCTTGTGACCTTTCCACAGTGGGCGCACATAGTCCAGCTGCAACGTGTGCTCGGTGAATCTTTCACGCGACTTTTGCAAGAATCCGTCATAGGGGTAAGGAAAATAAACCAGATTGCTATAGGTGGTCTCTTGGTCGGAGTGCTGGCGAGTGAGGGCGAGCATGTAGGAGAAAGTGATTTTCTCATCCTTGCGACGGGTGCGGTGCTCATAGTCGAGTCGTCCGTTCCACGAGTGGTGACTATAGCTGGGCATGTAGTAATTCTCGGTGTAGCTATAGATGTGGTTGCCCATTGGGTCGAGCTTGGTGACATCGGCACAGCCCTGTACATTTATCTTATAGTAATAACCGCTCAGCGATGCTGATAGCAGGTTGAGGGTGTCGATGTCGAAGCTGGCGTTGATGTCGGCATAGTGCATGGGTCCGGGATTGGAACCGCGGTTGTGCACGACTTCGCTGTTTCCCGACTCCAAGAATGTGCGCTCAATGTAGCCATTGTTAGTTGTGATTTTCTTCGACATGTAGTGCCAGCCGTAGTTCACGCTCACGATAGCCTTGCCCATCTGCGCTGCAAGATAGGCGCTGAGCGAAGGCATCTTGAGATTGTCGTAGCTGCCATAGAGCGAACCGCTGATGCCTTCCATACGGTTGTTGTCCATCATCACAATGTTAAGGATGGCATTCACGCCCTCGGCATCCTCGCGCGCGCCAGGATCAGTGATCACCTCAATGCGCTTGATTGACGATGCGGGTATCGCTTTGAGCACGTCTTTCGCATTCTTGGTCAGGCTGGGATCAAGATGACCGTTCTTATAAATCTTGAAATTGGTGTTGCCGCGCACGAGGATATTCTCCTCACCATCAACTGTGACCATGGGCACCTTGCGCAGCATGTCCATCGCGGTTTGCGTCTTTGAGTCATTGTCGGCCTGCACGTCATAGGTGGTTCGGTCCACTTCCTGCTTGATGAGTTGGCGTTGAGCTGTCACAGTCACTCCATCGAGCAGGTTGTCCCAGGCGGTGGTGTCGGTTGGCGCAGTAGAGGTTGTGTCACTCGGCGTTTGAGCATGACCCATTGAAAAAACTATCACAAACAATAAGATAAAAAGCTGTCTCATATTTTATACATTTATAATAGAAAGACGCAATCTTCCACTAAATGCGGCAACAGAACATGACTTTTTTCAAAAAACTTGATTTAAGTCAAGGTTCTTGAGAAAAACAATATATTTCAAAAGGGAGAATTTAGTAACCCATGCGAGATGTGTCTACCTCTTTACGTTTTTTCTCTTTGTAGCTGCCAATGCGATAGATGACGGTGAGTGAGGCGCTGGCATAGTTCATCCAGAGCTTTAAATCATAATCTTGATTTCCCTGTTTTGAGCGTGTGGTTATGTGGTTGTTGAGAATGTTGTTGCCCTTTGCAATCACACTCCATTTCCCGTTATTGGAAGTCCAGCGTAGTGAGGCATTTAAGCTGAGTAGTGGGTCTATGTCATACACGCCCTGAATTGCTTTCGATTGAAAGAAGGGGTTGAAAACGAACTGAATGTTGTGGCGTGTGGAGAGTTTGACAACTACTGTTCCACCTATGATGGCTGACAAGTAGTTGCGATTGAATGGCAGATCAAAGAAGTTACAGCTTTTATCGTGGCGATACAGCCCCGTTGCGTTTACCTGACCATTTAACCAGTTGCCAACAGAAAACTGAGCTGAGGCATGTAAACCATAGTAATTGGAATAATCGAAATTTGTTTCCTTCATTATAACAACCATGCGGTCATTAGGTTGATAAGGAAGTTGAACAAAATAGTCTGGCTCAAATGTCGCAAATGCCGTAAATGTGTATTTATGGTTCAACTGCCAAATCAAGTTAATGTCATATTTCGACATGGGTTTCAGGTCGGGATTGCCCCAAATCTCACTATATACCGATGAATAGTAAATGCTGCTCATCGTGCTCCAGTAGGAGGGATATACTGCTTCGCTACTGAACGAGAGATTAAGTAAGTTCTTAGAGTTAATGTTCCACATGGCATTGAACTGAGGATAAACACGCCACTCGTTCCACTTGGTAGCGTGGTATTGCTCGGCGGTTAGTGATGCATCAAGGCTCAGCGATTCGCCAATCTGCTTGCTGAAACCAGCATAGGCATTGAGAATGCGCTCGTTGTAATCAACGTGAGAGGTGGCATCGGCAATGGGCTGATGGTTTTCATCAAGTGTAGTTTGATAGCTATTGTTATTGGTAAACTGCGCCTTGCCGCCATAGTTTAGTTCCCAACCGTTCTTCAACACATGTGTCTGGTCGGCAGTAAAGAGCCATTTGCCAACTTTCTGACGGCTGTCAACATAGAGGTTTCGGTTTGTGTCATACATCACACCTTCTAGGTTCTGGGTGCGCGGGTTCTGATAGTTAGTATAAGACGCACCTAATTGCAAACCGAAGGGTAGGCTATAGCTCACATCCACGTTGTGCAGATAGTCGTGCTCAGTGGAGTGCTGGGTGGAGTTGGCAGTCCCTGTAGTGGTGTTAGTTGACTTGGTGCCGTTCCACTCGCCAGTATAGGTCGTGCCCAATCGATGGTTGTCGGCAAAAGCATATTCCACACCTATGTGGTATTGATGATTAGTGCCATCGCTTCGTTGTGTTATTTTGTCACTATATGGCACGCGCGTGTCACCTAACGGGTGATTAGCTTTATGCTCGGCTTGGCCATAGCCCGTGCCACCTGTAAAAGTGTAAGATGCATCTAAACTTAATTTGCCATGGTTGTAGATAAAGCTGCCGCCAGCACTTCCGCTTGTGTATTTGTGTTGTTTTATGCCAGCATTTAATTGTCCAGAGAATTGATTTGTGCCGGCAAAGTCCTTGGTGATGATATTGATTGCCATTCCACGGACATGGTATTTTGGTGGTGCCGAGGGCATTAACTCGGCTTTTGCCAGCATTTCAGCAGGCATCTGTTTCAATCGTTCTATCACTTGCTCGGCAGTGAGAGTGGTCGCTTTGCCGTTGATAATAAGTGTCACATTCTGACCTGAGAATGTGATGTTTCCGTTGAACTCTGCAACACCTGGAATGCGAGTGATTGCGTCGTAGGCATTATCGGCTGGCATAACTTGCAGCAACATGGGCATGTTATATATGAGATGTCCATTCTCAGTTCTTGAGAAGATTCGCTCTCCTTTCACGGTTACTTCACCGAGTTGGGCAGCTTCAATTTGCAGCTGGATGGTGCCCACATTTTCGCGCGAGCAGAGTTTATAGACTGGTTTATAGCCGATGTAACTTAACTTGGCAATTACCTGTGATTTGTCGAGTGGGATTACAAACACACCACTGGCATTGGTCACACCACCTGTTATGTAAGATGAGTCTGACGGGTTAAGCAGTCGCACGTCGGCAAACTCCAAGGGCAAGCCCTTCTCGTCAACAACTTTGCCCGTGAGATGGCGGTTGCTCTTGTGCGTGCACTCTACATAAATTTCATCGCCGCTTTGGCTCATGCGAATGGGATAGAATCCAATGACTTGCTTGATTGCATCGGGCACCGACTTGTTGCGAACCGAGGTCGTCACTTTGAAGTCCTCAAGCTCATTATAGATGAACACAATTTTGTGTTTGGTGGTTTGCTGCTGGATGTATTTCAGCGCATCGCTCATCGACGCATTTTGGAAATTGTGTGTAATGCGTTGTGCCATTACTGTGTTCACAAAAGCGCAAAGCATGAGTGTGATAATCAATAATCTTTTCATTGCTTGCCCTCCTGTGATGATGGTTCGCTCCGCGCAACATCGGCGGCGGTTCGGCATTGCTCAAGCAAGCTCGGCACTGCGCTCACCTTGCACGATGATTCAACAATCAGTTTGTTTCCCTCTAGGTGGATGCTGAACGTCTCGAAATTTGACAACATCTCAACAACTTTATCCAGCGAGTATTCGGGTTCCCATTGGTAATATAAACGCAGCGAACGCACATCTTCAGAGCTATACTCCACATCCACATGATAGTATGCCGAGAGCTCGGTTAATATCTGTTCCAGTGGTACATTGTCATAGAGACGAGGTTCAGCTTTGACAGGTACTTCTTCAGTGCTTTCTTTGACGTTTTCTTCAGAATCTTGTGAGATCTCTTGAGTTATTGCTTCATTGTCTTTAGTGGCAACAGAGTCCACATTTTCCACCTTATGGGGAGTCTCTTTTGAAGTTATGATCTTTTCAACTCCAAAAAATCCAGTGCGAATGGCTGCATAGGTGAACCCAAACAATGCAATCATGATAGCCGCAGCAGCGGCAATCTTGCGCCATAGTGGAATCACAGCTGCATAGTTTTGCTTTGACTTAATCAAGCGTTGCCACTCAGCATCAATTTCATCGTCAGTTATTTGCGACGATTGGGTGGCACTTTTTGTCTTTGCCATCAGCGCATAGAGCTCACGGCATTCGTCATCGGCAAGAATGTCTTGCCATTGTGCCTCGTTGTATTGGTCTGGATTGTCCAGCATCTGGAACAGTAAATCGGTCTTGTTCATTGCTCTGCTTTTTTAAGTGTTTGACGTAATTGGTCAAGTGCGTTGCGCAAGTGCTTGTAGATGGTGGTTTCGCTCATGCCCATTCGCTTAGCTATTTCACGGAAAGTTAAACCCTCGGTGAAATGAAGACGTATTATCTCCTGGCATATGGGTGGGAATAACTCGTTTATGCCCGCTTTGAGCATGTCAATTTTGCGCTCAAGTTCTTCGGGTGAAGCCTGTTCCACCTCATCGACAGGTAGCAAATATTGGTGTACTTGCTCATGGATTTTTCGATTGCGAATCGCATTAAGGCACCTATTGCGCACGCTTAATAAAAGATAGGATTGAGCGGTGCCTTCATGTAGCTCCACTTGCTCCACAAGTAGCCTGGCAAAGACATCGTGCACAATGTCTTTGCTCTCGTCATCATCGTGCAGCAGTATGCTGGCCAGCCTATACAACTTGTCGTTCTCGTTGTGTCATACACTATATATACACATAGGAACCGATTTACTAAACCTCTTAAGAAAACTTATATTCAAAAAAATGATTTAAGTCAAGGTTTTGGCACAAAAATACCACGGTGGAGCCGTGGTATTTGGAACCTTTATTATATAAATATTATTGTTTTTACTTTATATAATCTTTGGCCAAGACATTGATTATGTCTTTTGCAACCTCAGTTTTGGGTTTACAGGGGTAATCCAATTTCTTGCCATCGCTGGTGATGATGGTGATGACGTTGGTGTCGACTTGGAAACCTGCGTTTTTGTTTTGTAGGGAGTTAAGAACTATGAAGTCGAAATTTTTGCGTTGGCATTTGCCCTTAGCGTTCTCTACTTCATTGTCGGTCTCGAGGGCGAATCCTATAGTTACTTGACCTGGTTTCTTCATTTCTCCTATTGCTTTGGCAATATCAGGATTCTTTTTGAGACGGATGACAGGAATCTCGTCCTTTTCTCGCTTGATTTTGTGGTCGACAGCGTTCTCAACTGTGTAGTCGGCAACAGCAGCGCAGAGGATTGCCACGTCACTCTCAGCAAATTCCTTGATTGCTGCGTCGTGCATCTCTTGCGCGCTCATCACGTCGATACGGTGAATTGCTGGCGACGAAGTCTTGAGTGCCACGGGACCAGAAATCAGCGTTACATCGGCACCACGTGAGGCACATTCCTCGGCGAGAGCAAATCCCATTTTCCCTGATGAGAAATTGCCTATAAAACGCACAGGGTCAATCTTCTCGTAGGTAGGACCGGCAGTAATCATAACCTTCTTGCCAGCAAGGTCTTGTCCTTGCTCAAAGAAGCGTTCAAGCACATCAAAAATATTTTCGGGCTCTTCCATGCGTCCCTTGCCAATTAGGTGGCTTGCAAGTTCACCTGTAGCAGGCTCGATAATATGATTGCCATAGCTGCGCAAAAGTTCTAGGTTTCGCTTGGTGGTTGGGTGCTTAAACATGTCAAGATCCATAGCTGGCGCCACAAAGACTGGCGCTTTGGCCGACAGATAGGTTGTCACGAGCATATTGTCGGCCACCCCATTAGCCATTTTGGCAATGGTCGAAGCGGTTGCAGGCGCAATGACCATGGCGTCGGCCCAAAGACCCAGGTCTACATGGCTGTTCCATTGGCCAGTGTTGGCTGTGAAGAACTCACTGATAACAGGCTTTCCGCTTAATGTCGAGAGAGTTACAGGCGTTATAAATTCTCGAGCATTTGGCGTCATAATCACTTGAACGCTTGCGCCGGCTTTAACAAATAGGCGCACGAGCGAGGCAGTCTTGTAGGCGGCAATTCCACCAGTGATTCCCACTATTATGTTTTTCCCTTTCAACATTCAAAAAAAGTGTTAAGCTAAGTATTAAGTTTCAAGTGTTTTTCTTTCCTCTCACTTCTTCACACTCACCTTATTTAAACTGTATTGTACCAGTGCTGTTGCGCTGCTTCATCTTGATGTAAATCTCGTTAAGCACGTTTTTGGTCTCCTCGGGGAAGTCGCGCTTGAGAATCCAGTCGAGGTATTGTGGCGTTTTGGTCAACACTTCTTCCACGCTCTCGCCCTTGTGTTGACCGAAGTTGAAGACTACCACATTGTCATCGTTACGGATAATGCGTCCTGCAAGATCGACATTTCGGTTCTGGCTTGAGTAGCTTGACAGGAAGTCAACATCGTTATGTAGTTCATCGCCATATCTGTCGAGTTGCGCCTTAAGTACCTCGTAGGTAGCTCGAGTGTCGGCGCTAGCCGAATGTGCATCTTCCAGATTCTTGCCGCAATAGAACTTATAGGCGGCAATCAAGTTTCGTGGCTCCATCTTGTGGAAGATTGTTTGCACGTCGATGAATTGACATTTACTGAAGTCGATTTTAATACCGGCATTAAAGAACTCTTGCGCCAGGAACGGAATGTCGAAGCGGTTACTGTTGAACCCACCAAGGTCACATCCTTCAAATATTTGCGCCAGACTTTTGGACACCTGCTTAAAAGTAGGGCAGTCCTTCACGTCCTCGTCGTGAATGCCGTGCACTGCGCTGGCTTGCTCAGGGATGTGCATCTCGGGATTGAGAAGTCTTGTCTTTTCTTCCTCGTGTCCGTCAGGAAACACCTTAATAATCGAAATCTCAACGATTCGGTCTTTGGTGATGTTAAGTCCAGTAGTCTCGAGGTCGAAGAAGATGATGGGTCGTTTCAGGTTGAGTTGCATGAGATAGAGTGTTGTGATTAACTGAAGAGAATGGAAGTAACAAGCGGCAATAGCAGTTCACTTGTTACTTCCATAGAAGTTTAGCCTATTACCATCATTGGCATGAGAAGAACGAGCAGGTCTTCGTTCTCACGTTGCTCGGCAGGCTTGAAGATGCCAGCACGAGAGGGATCCATGAGTTCGAGAGTGACCATTTCATTGTCAATGTTGTTAAGCACATCGATAATGTTCTCGTCGTTGAAGCCAATAAGCATCTCGGCGCCAGTGTAGTCGCATGCTACAACTTCCTCACTCGACTTAGAGTAGTCGATGTCTTGAGTGGCTAGGTGAATCTGGTTCTCTTTAAGGTCAAACTTAACAAGACCACCAGGGCTAGCAGTAACCGACACACGCTTGATGGCAGCAAGCATAGTCAGGCGGTCGATGGTAAGTGTAAACTCGTTGTCCTGAGGAATAACCGAGTTGTAATTTGGGTAACGACCGTTGACAAATCGGCAAGAGAGAGTGTAGTCGGCACTCTCGAAAGTGGCGCTCTTAGAATCGATAGTGATTTTCACGTCGCCTTCTTGCTTGTCGAGGATGCTTGCCAGGATAGTGGCGGGCTTGGTGGGAAGGATGAACGATTGTTCCATTCCTGTCTCGAGGTTAAGCTCGCGGAAACGTACCAACTTGTGGGTGTCGGTCGATACGAAAGCGATTTCATTGGGCTTGATGTCCCAGTAGATACCCATCATCATTGGGCGCAGCGACTCGGTGCCAACAGCGAAGACCGTCTGCTGAATACCTCTTGTCACTTTCTCGACTGGAAGAGTGAGCACTTTGGCGTTGTCTTCGCTTGGAGCTTTCACTGGGAACTCGTTGCCGTTCATGCCAATGAAGTTGAACTCACCATTCATGTATGTGATATTGATGGCAAGGTTCTGGTCGTTGATGTCGACTGTTAATCCCTGATCGGGTAGCTCCTTGAGCATGTCGAGCAGCTCCTTGACTCCTGCAGCGAACTTGCCGCTACCTTCGGCGTTGGTTACCTCCACGTGAGTGGTGAGGGTGGTTTCCTGGTCGCTTGCTGTAATAACTAGCGTGTTGCCGTTAAGGTTGAACAGGAAGTTGTTGAGGATAGAGATGGTGTTCTTTGAGTTAACCACTTTACTCACTGCCTGCAAGTGAGTTAATAACAGTTTGCTTTGAATGTTGAATTTCATTGTGTCGATATATTAATTGTTATTATATTACGAGTAGAGTTTTATTAACCTACAAAGTTAGTTATTTATTTTAATATTTACTATTATTATAGTGAAAAATCGCATAATAAGTTATCAACAACAGCCAAAATCGCAGTGTCTTAGCAAAAAAATGCAGTTTTGCTTGCAGGATTTAAAACTTCGTTGTAAATTTGCACCCGTCAAAAATTGAAAACGAGAAGTTTTTGAAGTTAATTGGCGCTCGGAAAGATGGTAGAGTGGTCGATTACACCGGTCTTGAAAACCGGCGTGCCGAGAGGCACCGGGGGTTCGAATCCCTCTCTTTCCGCAAAATTTAGGCAACATGCTTATTATTAGCATATTGCCTTTATTATTTCTGAAATCACGGGACGATACAGGGACGAAAATAGCTAAAAAGTCGTTGAGTTAGAACTAAAAATAATTGTTAATCCACACGTCCGTCACTGCTTTTGTTGATTTGCGCATCGCGGAATGACGTGTTCACGCTGTTGAAAGTGTAACTGAGGGTGAGTTTAACGCCTCGTGTGTCATACCTGTTGCGTTGCCATTGCTTGATATTGGAGAAGTCTATGCTCCAACGTGGTGTTACCGCCTCTCCGATAAGGTCGGTCAGTTCAATGGCTGTGCGCAGTCTGCCGTCAAGAAACGTCTTGCTCATGCCGATGTTCAATCTTAAAGTTCTGCCAATTCTCATATTGCTGTCATACCATGGACTTTGATAAGAGAACCGACTGAAAGCCTCGGCAGTTTTCCAAAACTTATAACTCAAATCGCATGAGACGTAGATATTGTGCTGTCCAAATTCTTTGTTAATCATTCCGCTAATGTCGGGCAACTTTGTGAATTGATAGCTATACTCAATCTCAGGGTCAATTCTTAGGCTACCTATATTCGTTGAATAAGACACTTTTAAAGTCACATCGTTGCTATATAAACTATTGATAGGTTGGTCAATGATGGCTCCTTTTTTACCATAGGGGAATGAACCAGTGACTATCATATTGTTGATTCTTTTGAGGTCAACGCCAAGCGAGACATCCTTGATGTTGGCGAAGAATGCCAGTTTGTGAGTATAGACGTTTTCAAGATTTTCATTTCCTTTATCGTAATGCAGAGTGTCGCTATATACCACCGCCGGATTGAGTTGTGATATTGTGGGATAACCGACAAACATTGTGTAATATGTGCCAATGGAGTAACCATCCGCTATATTGTATTTCAAGCTGATATATGGACGTAAAACCAATGTGTGCTTGTCGCTGGCTGTTGCTGATTGTGTCAACTTTGTTATGTTGTGCATCAGTCTCGCCCCCAAGTCAAGTCTCAGCTTGTTTATTTTGCGACCCCATGAGCCGTAAAGGATGTTAGTGTAATCCTTTCTGATGGTTGGTTGCCCGATACCGTCATTGATGAAGTCATAAGAGTTTTTAATGATACTAAGATTATATCCTAATCCCCAGTCATTGCCTTTATGCGAGAAGCGCCAGTTTGTTTCCGCGTCTAGCAAGTCATACTTCGAGTTGCTGGCGATATTCTTTGAGGTGAGAATGTTGTCAGTAGTGTTAAGGATGTCAATCAATTGTGTCTCACCTTTGTTCTGATGGGAATAACTGAGAGTTAGATTGAAGAAATGACCAGATGGAGAGAAGTATGTCATACCTGAGGTTAAATTGTGCCCTGATGATTTGCGATGCGGGATAACCGTGTTTTCGTCAAGGGTTGCTTCAACGTCATTCATTGATAGTTGATGAATTTTATGCTCCTTGAAATCCACGTTGGTAGAGTTGCCTGAGTATTGGAGTATAAAATTAAGTGTTGGCTTTGCCAGATAGTTCAGTCCGATATTCCACAATGGGCCAGTCTTTATTGCGGTGTATTCAGAATCAAAAACATCGCTGTAGGCAGGTTTACCATCTGTGTTGAATATAGTCGTTCCGCCATTGTCATAGATTTTACGGTTTGCATATTGGCCTACCAGCGAACCTGAGAACGAGAACTTGCCGTACTTGCCACTGAGATTGACCCAGCCGTCATCTGACACATGACGACGTATTTCAATATTGTTGGTCACAGATACACCAATGTAGTCTTTTAGTTGCTTTTTGAGCGTTATCTTTATCACTGCTCCCGATTCTGCAGAATACCTCACTCCAAGGTCACGGATTACCTCTATTTTGGAGACTTGGCTGGATGGTATGGACAGCAGTATGTTTCGGTCTGCAACTTTCTGCTCGTTGATATAAATTGCACCAACGCTCATCGATCCACCAGCTTTGATGTTGTTGATGTCGTAGGTCACTATGCCGGGAGTCCATCCGAGCATGTCATAAAGAGTGCCCGCCTCTCCAATATGAGTGCCCGACAGATTGCTGATTGAATAGTTTAATCCGTCTCTGTGGATAACCACTTTAGGAGCGATGACTGAGACCTCTTGAAGCAGCACATTTATACTATCGGCGGTTACGACATTTGTACTGTCGTCATTCACTTGACTTGCAGCCGAAAGACAAGCTAAAATACTGATTGCAAATAAATAAAGTCTTGTTTTCATGTTGGTGAATTTATTGATAAATAGACATAGTTATGGCTGTTTACATGATTTCGGTCACATAAACGATGTTATTAAAATGTATGGTAGGGACTTTTATTTACTCAGTCTTGCTTCAAGTATCTCTATGACCTGCTGCAGCAGGAGAATACTCGATGCATCCTTGTGCTTTCGCTCAAATTCTGCTTTTGACAGTTTGATTTGACCGATGGCGACCTGTAGGTCGTCATGGTCGAGCATATCACACTCTTTCGCCAATGAGTAAAGCCCGGATAGATACAGAGATTCGCCATCTTTGAGCTTGTCAAGATAAAAGAACAGTTTTCTCATCCATATTTTGTTATCGTTCTTTGGCTCTGAAGGTGGGGTAACTGTGGGAGATTCTATTTGTGGTTTTATGGGTGCGTATGTGGTGATCAGCCTACCTGTGACTCCGCCATCTGACATTTCGCTCCACTCTATGGTGTAAGTAGTTCTGAACTGTGTGTCATCCTCGTTGATCAATCCTACTGTGTAGCAGTTGTCGGATTCAGTTCCCACAAGTGTGAACTCGCTTTTATTATGATACAAGCGATACCCAGTATAAGAACGGTCTTTATTGCCGGTGATGCTCCAAAGAGTGTAGATGCCGCGTCTGGGAATCTTGCCATCGTCCATCGCTTGGCTGATGGCCTCATACTGCACTCTCACGCTGTCGGTGTAACTGACGTCAGATTCAGGCAATACAAATTTATAGATTGTGAGCTCGCCTTCTTTCTCCCCGTTCTCGGGGTTGGAAAAGGTGTTGTGAACCTTCAGCGTGTTCTGCTTCTGGACGATAGGCGAATTATCTCCAAAGTAATATCTCAACTTTGCGAAATATTCTTGAGCCATAGCCGCAGGTGCGATGAATATCGCCAGTGCAAGGATAATATACTTTGTTTTCATAATCCAGGTATGTTAGTTGATTGGTTGTTGAATTGATTATCTATCTCTTGTTGCATATCCACATAAATTATTGAGCCGTTCTCGTCCTTCACGGCTTGGTAGCCCATGGCTTCCATGTCGATGATGATGGCTCGCTGGTTCAGTTCTTCAAGTTCTCGTTGCAGCCGCCCGTTCTCTTGCAAAAGCAGTTCGTTCTGTGCTATCAGATTGGTCTGTGCTTCATGATGTGAGACAGCCAAAGAATGCCTTTGCTTTCTCGACTGCTGCTTGATTGCAACGACGTCTGCTTTATTAGGTGCAGAAATGTTTTTGTCAGCTGATTCGTTCTCAGCCTCATGAGGATTGCCGGTTTTCTGGTCAATCGTCTCATCTTTTGGTTCTGCCTTTTGAGCGATTATCGGCGGTGAAATGGGCTGTGTGGTTTCTGGTTTGTATAAAACTTTGAAGCCGAAAACGAGTGCCACGATTGCCGCTGCCGCTGCAGGAATCCACCAAAGCCATTTGCGATGTGATGGTGAGGAAGTTTCGGGAAGCAAGTCTCCTTCCAGTCCACGGTCGATGTAACCGAACAAAGCCTGAAAATCTTCCCATTCGGCAGGCACCTCGTGAGTCGTGTTGAAATATTTGCTCAGCAACGACTCCTCCTCAATGGTGGTCTTGCCCGCCATGAATTTGTCGAGCAAGGTCTCTATCTGATGTCGTGAATATGGTTTCATTGTCGTTCTCTGCGTAGTTTCTTGATTTGTTCCATAAGTTGTTTTCGTGCTCTTGCGAGCAATGTGCTCACGCTGTCTTCCTTTATTCCGAGCAGAGTTGCAATCTGCTGGTTGGAGTATCGCTCATCCTGACGCATTTTCAACACTGCGTGCAGGGTGGATGGTAGCTCCTTGATTTTCTGTTCGAGCCACTGTACGTCCTCTTGCTGTATGATTTCGTCCAACGGCGATGGATTGGTCTGACTTGCGGACTCTCCACTCTCTAACGGAAGCGGAGGCTTGCGACGCAAGTGGTTCAGCGATAATCGGTGTGCAATCACTGAGGCAAAACCCACAGGATTGTAGAGCCGACTGTCGTCACGCATCTGCCATAGCCGCAACAGCGTCTCCTGGGCGATGTCTTGCGACTCGTCATAGTCGAGGCCCATTGCTGTTGCTTTGTTTACGGCAGCAGCCCTCAGCTGTGGAGCTATCAGTTCAAATGCGTCAATAGTCATTTACAAATTTCGTAATTTGCCGACAAAATTACTAACTTTACATCTATATAACACATCACCCCCCACTTTTCAAACAAATGAAGAAATTTTTTTGAATAAGTGGAAATAAACTGATGCTTTATTTTTCAGAAAAACTAATTTATTTTGTCTATTGTTTGTACCTTTGTAGCGATAAAATCACAAAGATTATGGCAGAAAACATCACTATTGTTCCTAACCAATCTGAACTGGAAACTCAATTCGCGTTTGTTAACTCGTTGATTGAGAGGTATCGCTCATCAGCAATAGCTATGGTTAATACAACAGCATTGCAGATGTATTGGGAAATAGGTCAATATATTTCATTGCAACTTAAGTCTGCCCGATGGGGGACGAAAGTTGTCGGTGACTTAGCGGACTATCTAAAAAGGCAAAATCCCAGAAGACGAGGTTTGAGCAAAAGGAATCTTTATAACATGGTAAAATTTTATGATGTTTATAGCCGACCTATATTCATTGACCGTATTTCACAATTAAATATTAATGAATTTGTGCAATTGCCAACTGCACAAATTCAAGATACCACAATTGTGCAGTTGCCAACTGCACAAATTCAAGATACCACAATTGTGCAGTTGCAACTGCACAATTAGAAACAGCGAATAATAAACAACTTCCAGCATTATTAACAATTACAACGTTTACCAATCATGTGGAAATCATGAACCGCTGTCGCAGTGATGAGGAGCGTATATTCTATATGCTATACGCTCGGCATCAAGGTCTGAAGACTGAGGAGTTGCGTCGTTGCATTATTAATCAGACCTTCTCGTCATTAATGGACAAGGAAAAAATGTTGTCGCCCAAACTGCTAGCTGATTATCCTGAATCGGAGTTTATGCTCAAAGACAAAGCGGTTGTTGACTTTCTCAATTTGCCCCCAAAGCATAATGAGCACCATTTACACAAAGGTTTGCTTGAACACATGAAAGCGTTCATTTTAGAATTAGGCAAAGATTTTTTGTTCATTGAGAGTGAATTTGGAGTACAAGTTGGTGGTTCCACAAAAAGAATCGACTTGTTGTTTTTCCATCGAGCTTTGCAATGTTTGGTGGCGATAGAACTGAAGGCAGTTGATTTTCAGCCTGAGTTTGTGGGTAAGATGGATATGTATCTCGAAGCACTGGATCGTGATGTGAAACGAGATAATGAGAATCCGAGCATTGGCATTATTCTTTGTCCTTCGGCCGACAGGAGCATGGTGGAATATACATTGAGCCGATCATTAAGTCCAACAATGATAGCCGAGTATCAGCGCAAACTAATTCCTAAAGAGGTTATGAAAAAATCATTGGAGGAATACTGTGCTTTCTTAAAAGAGAACAAATAATTAAATGTAACTTTTAAAATAAAAAATCAGGGTTTATTAACAGTCTATCAGCGAGTTAAAAGGTCTTCGTGCTGGGACGATATAGGGACGGTAATAAGCGAAAAACGACCAAAAACGGCAATAATCAAAAATGTAACTATTTGAAAATCAGTTATTGTTGCCTTGAAAAGAGTAATACATTCAATCCCTCTCTTTCCGCAAAGCATTAAAGCTGGTTGAGAAAACTCAACCAGCTTTTTGTTTGTGTTCATTATGGAGCTTGCTGGAGTGAAATAGCAAGTCAAAAGAGAATGCCTTGAGCAAAATAGTTGTTATTTCTCTTTTTTCTTACTGGTAAAGGCAGGCTTTAAAATCATCGATAAGCCAAAAGTGATAAGCAAATAGATGAGTAGCATGCCATAGTAATGGCCGGTGTTGTTCATGCGCTCTAGCATTATTTCCCTCACTGTGGGATGGATGATGAACAGCACTCCCGACATGGCTCCTAACCAACTGAATATCGTATTAAAGATTTTTCCTTTAGTAAATAACTTAACGAGTGTAACTGCAGTGGCAATTACAAATATTGGCATGATTAACCAACTGTAGAAGTTGAACTTGGAAGCCGTCAACAAAACAAATGCCAGGAGGAACCATCCCCAACAGGTACTAGTCTTGTTCAGAGAAAAAGAACTGGCATTAAGATGGCGTGCCGCAAGCACTCCCATGCAGAAGGGTAATATTGCCAAGAAGCAGTTAATTCTCAGGTAGTAGAGTGTGGGACTCTCGGGTTTAAAGAAAGCCATAACCACAATTGAGAAAACTGTCAAGGCAATTGCTATCCAGTCTTTCCTGTTATAGATTATAAGTCGATATATCACATACATCTCCATGATCATGCCAAAGAACCAGTATGGACCAGGTAGACTTTGCCATGAGGGAATTAGGTTTCCCACAAGAAAAAATTGTAATACTTTTACATTGCTAATTATATCATTTGGGTAAAGCAGGAAATAGGCAGTGAAGAATATTGCTAAACCCTTGAGCTGCATTACGAACAGCTTCTGGTAATGGTTGCTGATGAATGCTTTGCTCGATGTTCCACGCCCATTACCCTTCTCGTATTTCAAGGTTAGACAATAGCCACTCAAGAAGATGAACAACATCACGCCATAAGGGCAATAGAATGAAATGAAATTAAAAGGCAGTGTATTGTCGGGATGCATAAGGTTGTTTACAAAACCTTGTACTGAATCCCATCGATAAATATACTCACTGTCCATGAACACACCATTGAACAAATGGGTTATGTTGTCAACAATGATGAAGAGAATGGCAAAGCCACGCATGATGTTGCACTCGGTGCGACTCAGCAAGGTGTTATCGTTTGTGTTAATATCTTCTTTTATGGTATGAATGTTAGTCGACATGAAATAATAGTTATTCTCAAATAGTTAGAATTGTAACTTTTTAAATGATAATGTCGTATATTGGTGATGATGTGCTATCTTCATCTGTTGCGACATGCAAAAGTAATGCTTTTTCTTCACATTGTATAAAAAATCGTTGTGTTGAGATGCATTTTTTCAACTTTAAAGAGAAGAAATAAGTTGTGATGAATCTGTGTGAATTTCTCTCTTCATGCAACAAAACAGGAAGTCCCAACTGGGCCTCCCTGTTTTGTTTATTTGGTTGTTGTGTTTGATTACCAGATAGTTACTCGGTCTTCGGGTGCGCGCCACATCTTCTCTCCGGGTTGAATGTTGAAGGCATTGAAGAACGGCTCGAGGTTGCGTATAGCAACGTTAACGCGGTTAATACCGAGAGAGTGGGGGTCGGTCTTGGTGCGACGCAGAATCTCTTCCTTGGTGATGTTGGCTGCCCACACGTTGGCATAGCTAAGGAAGAAGCGCTGGTCGGGAGTGAATCCGTCGATTTCCTTGTCGCCAGCACCTTGCTCAGTTTTCTTGAAAGCGCTGTAGGCAACGCGCAAACCACCATGATCAGCTATGTTCTCACCCATAGTGAAGGTGCCGTTGGCATGCACGTCGTCGGCAACAATCTCGGCGCTGTATTGTGCACCCAGTTTGTCGGCGAGTTCCTGGAACTTGGCAGCATCTTCGGCAGTCCACCAGTCAATCATGTTGCCATGGTGGTCGAAGTTGCGTCCTTGGTCATCAAAGCCATGAGTCATCTCGTGACCGATTACCACGCCAATTGCACCATAATTGCTGGCATCATCGGCATCGGGGTCGAAGTATGGCTTTTGCAGGATGCCTGCAGGGAAGCAAATCTCGTTGGTCGATGGGTCGTAGTAGGCGTTTACGGTTTGTGGTGTCATCTGCCATTTATCCTTGTCGACGGGCTTGTTCAGTTGTGAGAGTTGATATTCAGCCTCAAAACGGCGAGCGTTCTTCACATTTTCCCAGTAGTAGTTATCACGGTCGATAGTGATGCCACTGTAGTCGCGCCACTGGTCGGGATAGCCCACCTTAACAGTAAAGCTGTTGAGCTTAACAAGAGCGTTCACTTTGGTCTTTGGGCTCATCCAAGTTAGATCCTTGATGTGCTCGCCAAGCGCCAATCGCAGATTGTTGATGAGCTTGATCATCTTTTGCTTCGACTCCTCGGGGAAATGTTTTTTCACATAGAGCTCGCCTACAGCCTCTCCAAGGACGCCATTTGGCACGTTGAGGGCACGTTTCCAGCGTGGTTGCATCACAGTCTTTCCACTCATGGCACGACTGTACATATCGAAGTTGGCCTGCTCAAAGTCATCGGTAAGGTAGTTTGAAGCAGCGTCGAGATATTTGAATGCCAGGTAATTCCTGATATCCTCAATTTTGAGAGTACCCATCATCTCGTTGAACTTTGCCATCGAGTTAAGATGCATAACGCATGCTTTTTCAACCTTAATAGAAGCTGGGAAAAGCAGGTTGAAATAGCTGTTCCAATCAAAGTTTGGGTAGTCGGCCTTGAGTTGGTCAACAGTACGTAGATTGTACTGCTTGCTGTAGTCACGGCTTTCCTCGCGTGTCATAGCCACTTTGGCAAGCTCGGTTTCAATATCAAGTATGTTCTTGGCTATCTTCTTGGCGTCCTTCGCCTTACGTCCCGAAAGGGTGAAAAGCTTCTCGATGTAAGACAGATAAGCGTTGCGAACCTTAACTGTGTTCTCGTCATTCTCGAGGTAGTAGTCGCGGTCGCCCATTCCCAGACTTCCAGCAGTCAGGTAGAGCAAATTCTGGTCGCTGTTCATCAGGTCGGCCATTACGCCACTGTCGAAGAATGGAGCAGCGATGCCTGTGTGCAGGTCGGCCATCATTGCTTCGAAACTGTTGCGAGGCATTTGATAGATTTGGGCAAGCATCATTTCAACGGGACGTGTGCCTTGCTGGTTGCGCAAGGTGCTATCCATGCCTTGAAGATAAAGGTCGCTAACTTTCTGAGCCAAACTGCCTTTTGGATTGTTAGAACCCAAATTTAGGATAAGGTCTTTGAGTTGCTCGCGATTGTTCTCGGCAAGCCCGTCGAAGGTACCAAACCTTGCATACTGAGGGTCGAGAGGATTGGCTTTCATCCAGCCACCACAAGCATACTGATAGAAGTTTTCGCCAGGCTTAGTACTTAGGTCAAGGTTGTTGCGATCAACACCCTTGTTGAGATTGCCGGCGCTCATTGTCATTGCTGTCATCACGAGTGATAATAGTAAAAGTTTCTTAGTTTTCATTGTTATTATATTATTTATATAAATGTGTATTTATTGTTGCAAAGATAATACATTGTTTTTAGTTGAGAGTCATTAGTTGAGAGTTTTTTTGCAAGTGATTAGGTTGGAATCTGTTTTTAAGTATAGAATGAAAATTTTGTATTTGTTCTTCATTGTTTGAGAAAAACTCGTAAATTTGCAGTAGATATTTATTTAATATTATTTAGTCAGTGGGAAAGAAGAAGAATTTGCCTCTGCTTGAGGATTTTGAGATAACAGGCGTTGCTGCCGAGGGTAAGAGCCTGGGACGCTGGAACGACATGGTGGTATTCATCCCCTATGGTGCTCCTGGTGATGTGGCACGGGTTAGGATTACTCGCAAGAAGCACAGCTTTGCCGAGGGCGTAATAGATGAGCTTGTAAAGCCTAGTGAACTGCGTGTTGAGCCTATGTGCCAGCACTTTGGCGTTTGCGGTGGTTGCAAATGGCAGCACTTGCCCTATGAGTACCAACTGCAATGCAAACAGCAGCAGGTGGTTGATGCTCTTGAGCGAATTGCTAAAGTTCCAATCCCTGCTATCTCTCCAATTCTTGGCTCAAAGAAAACCACCTTTTACCGCAACAAACTGGAATTTACCTTCAGCAACAAATGCTGGCTAACAACAGAGCAGATGCAGAGTGGTGAGGCATTCCCTAACCGCAACGCTGTGGGTTTCCACATCCCTGGTGGATTTGACAAAGTGCTTAACATTGAGAAATGTTGGCTTCAAGATGATATCAACAATCAGATTCGCGTATTCTTGCGAGACTATACCCAGGAGCGTGGCTACACATTCTATGACATTCGCAACAATGTGGGCTTTATGCGCATGATGATGGTACGCACTGCCAGCACTGGCGAGATAATGCTCGTGGTGGTATTTAGCGAGGACAACAGGGAAGCCATTGATGAGGTTATGGCCGCAGTGAAAGAGCGTTTCCCACAGATTACATCGCTCATGTATGTCGTCAACCTCAAAGTCAACGACTCGCTAGGTGACCAGGAGTTTGTGCTCTACAGTGGTCGTGACTACATTGAGGAAGAGATGGAGGGGTTGAAATTCAGAGTAGGACCTAAATCGTTTTACCAAACCAATAGCGAGCAAGCCTACGAATTATATAAAGTGGCACGCAACTTTGCTGGCTTGACTGGTAATGAACTCGTCTATGACCTATACACCGGCACCGGCACAATCGCTAACTTCGTGTCACGCCAGGCCCGCGAAGTCATTGGCATCGAATATGTTCCTGAGGCTATTGAGGACGCAAAACTTAATTCACGGGTTAACGGTATAGAGAACACCAAGTTCTTTGCCGGCGACATGAAAGATGTGCTAACTGGCGAGTTTGTGGCTTACCACGGCATCCCCGACGTGATGATTGTAGATCCACCACGTGCTGGCATGCACGAGGATGTGGTAAAAGTAATTCTCGAAGCCGAACCCAAGCGCATAGTGTATGTGAGCTGCAACCCAGCAACCCAAGCCCGCGATATTGCAATGCTCGATGTTAAATATCGTATAGATGCAATTCAGCCTATTGACATGTTCCCTCACACCCATCATGTGGAGAATGTGGTGTTGCTAAGTAGGAAGTAAGAAGTAAAAAGTAATAAGTGGCAAGTGTTAAGTAAAAAGTAAGAAGTTTTTTGTTATAAAGTAATAAGTGAGAGGGATTAAGGGATATATTTTTCTATTGCTATTGATTGTTACTGCAATGGTTGTTCATGGACAACCACTTGAAGGTTACACCCACATAAAAGGAGTTGTACTAGATTCAGAAACGGGGGAAGGGATTCCCTATGCCCAGATTTACCTGCTTGGTTCTCAAACTGGCGCACTCACTAATGAGCAAGGTGGTTTCACCATTGTTACAGGAGTTAAGTTCAGCAAGGTAAAGGTTATGGTTGTAGGCTATCAAACTCAAGAACTTGATGTTCCCATGGGTAAACTGACCGAGCTAGTAATCAAGATGGTGCCTACTTCCGTTATGCTCAACGAGATACTTGTACGCAAGACTGAGAAATATGTTAAGAAGGGAAACCCAGCTGTGGCTTTTGTTGAGAAGCTACGCGCTCGACGCAATATGTATAATCCCAAGGACCATCAATACTACAACTACCACAAGTATGAGAAAGTATCATTTGGTCTCAACAATTTCAACCCTGCCAGCAACAAGAACCTCATTGCTCAAAACTTCAAGTTCTTAAAGGAATATGTCGACACCAGCGACATCACAGGAAAGATGGTGCTTCCCTTGTCGATTCAGGAAAAAGTTAGTGAAGAGCATTACCGCAAGTCGCCATCTGCACATCGTGAGGTCGTGATGGCAACTAACCATGCTGGCATCGATGATCAGCACGACACCGAGAGCCTCAAGAAATTTATTGACGACGTGTTTCGTGAGATGGACATTTATAGTAACGACATCACATTCATGCAAAACCGCTTTGTGAGTCCATTGTCGAGCATAGGCACTGACTTTTATAAGTACTACCTCGACACTGTGATGGTCGACGGGCTACAGTGTTATGAGCTAACGTTTACACCTTTTACCACCGAGACCTTCGGCTTCCTGGGAAGGCTATATGTACCAGCCAATGACAGCACCTTGTTTATTTCAAAAGTGAGGATGAACGTGCCGCACAACATCAATCTGAATTATGTGAACCAGGTGTATCTTGAGCAAGACTACATAAAAGCTTCCGACGGATCACGCCTTAAAGTGCGTGATGACTTGATGGTGGAGTTCAAAATTGCTCCCAAGACGCCCGAGATATATGCACGTCGACAGACCTTCTATGACGGCCACAACTTCAAGCAGCCCAAGGACATGTCAATCTTTAACCAAAGCGCTGAGGTGATAATGAGAAAGAATCTTGAGCAAGACGAGAACTACTGGGCAGCCCACCGACCAGTGGTTGCCGTAAAAAATGAACACACCGTCAAGGACATGCTCACGCGGTTGAGACAATCTAAGCTCTTCTACTGGTGCGAGAAGGTGGTCACCACATTAGTTAATGGCTACATAGCCACCTCAGGGAATGCTAGAAACAGCAAATTTGACATTGGTCCCATGAATACCACCATAAGCGGCAATAGCCTTGAAGGATTGAGACTTAGAGTGGGCGGCATGACCACCGCCAAGCTAAATCCACGCTGGTTTAGCAAATTCTATGTTGCTTATGGCGCACGTGATGAGCGATTCAAGTATATGGGTCAGCTGGAATACTCATTTGTTGATAAGAAATATCACCCTAACGAATTTCCTGTCAACTCGTTGCGCCTTATGCATCGCTATGATGTCGATAAGTTGGGTCAGCACTATCTCTACACTAATCCCGACAACGTGTTCCTAGCACTAAAGCGGCAGAAAGACGACAAAATGATATATCTGCGCGAGACTGTGCTGGAGTATAAACTCGAGACCCAATCTGGGTTCTCGCTAACGGCATCGGTTCAACATCAGCGCCACGAGGCATCGAGGTTTATACCATTTATCGATAGCAAGGGCAACGAGTATGGGCATTACAACACAGCAGGCTTCAACGTCACACTGCGCTATGCACCAGGCGAGAAGTTTTACCAAACGCGCTCGTTCCGAATTCCCATCAACCAGGACGCACCCGTGTTCACCCTCTCGCACACCTTCATGCCGCGAGGATTCTTAGGAAGTGACTATACCATCAACAAAACCGAGGCTGGAATACAAAAACGTTTCTGGTTCTCAGCATTTGGCTACACCGACATCATCCTCAAGGCAGGAAAAATATGGAGCACAGTGCCTTATCCAGAACTGCTACTGCCAAACACCAACTTATCTTACACTATTCAGCCCGAATCGTTTGCGTTGATGAACGCGATGGAGTTTATCAACGACCAGTACTTGTCGTGGGATGTGACCTACTGGATTAACGGTGCAATACTAAATCGCATCCCTCTTCTCAAAAAGCTGAAGATGCGCGAGGTGGTGTCGTTCAGGGGGTTGTGGGGTTCACTCAGTGACAAGAATGACCCGATGCTCCACCCTGAATTATTTCAGTTCCCAGCTATCGCCGACCGTCACAAGATGGACAAGAAACCATATATGGAAATTGGTGTGGGACTTGACAACATACTCACATTCTTGCGTGTGGACTACGTGTGGCGATTGAGTTACCGTGACAACCCAGGCATTAATCGCAGTGGCGTGCGAGTGCAGCTACATTTTACTTTTTAATTATCATGTAAAAGGCTATGACAAAAATAAACAGAAAAAAGTGGATGCGAATTGTGTTATGGCTAGCTCTAGCCTGTGTGGTAGTGGCAATTGTGTGTGACACATTAGTCAAGCATAACACTCACGGTCGTGCCTATGACAATATCGACAGTCTGCCTCACAACAAAGTGGGGTTGCTGCTTGGCACATCACCACTCGACCGACAAGGAAACACAAACTATTACTTCATTTATAGAATAGATGCTGCCGAGGAACTCATTAAATCGGGCAAGATAGATTATTTACTTGTGAGTGGAGATAACAGCTCAAAGGGCTATGACGAGCCTACATGGATGCGAGATTCACTAGTCGCTCGTGGAGTACCCGAAGAACGTATTGTGCTTGACTTTGCAGGATTGCGTACATTGGACTCGGTGGTTAGGGCAAAAGAAGTTTTTGGTCAAGACAGCATCACAATAATTTCACAGCTTTTCCACAATGAGCGTGCACTATATCTTGCCGATCACAATGGCATAAACGCTATTGCCTATAACGCAAAGGATGTGACCCTGTGGCACAAATGGCTCAAAATACACAGCCGAGAGTACTTAGCCAGAGTAAAAATGATGATTGACCTTGCCATCAACAAGCAACCTCATTTCTTAGGAGAGAAGGTTGAAATAAAGTAATAATGCGTTAGAGGCTCCAGCTCAGGCCTCACAAAAAGGATTGTTGAAAAAAAAGTGAATTATTATTTGCGTAATTTAGCGAATAGTAGTAAATTTGTTACGATTACTAGAAAGCGTGTTATGCCTGTTGAGAAAAGCAGACTTTGAAACTTATTAACCATTACATATTTACTTAATGAGCTATTTAAAATTTGATAAAAACTTGATGATAAATCTTGAGCAATCCCTCACGAAGGAGATACTCAGGACCAATCAGTCGGGGGCTTATCATTGCACCACTATTGTGGGCTGCAACACCCGCAAACAGCATGGTTTGCTGGTGATTCCAATTCCAGAAATTGACGACAACTTCCATGTGATGCTCTCATCTATCGATGAGACTGTAATCCAGCATGGCGCCCCGTTCAATCTGGGCCTTCACAAGTATAAGGGCAATGTGTACAGTCCCAATGGGCACAAGTACATTCGCGAGTATGACTGCGAGCGTGTGCCTAGTCACTTGTTCCGTGTGGGCGGTGTGATATTGAAACGTGAAAAAATATTCATCACCAACGAGAACCGCATTCTCATCAGATACACTCTTGTGGACGCTCATTCGAAGACTACATTGCAGTTCCGCCCATTCTTGGCGTTCCGTAATGCCAACGACTTGTGTGTCGAGAACTCGGTTGCCAGTAGGGAGTATCAAGAGGTTCATAATGGTATAGCAACTTGTATGTATGATGGATACCCCACACTTTACATGCAGTTTAACCACAAACCCAAGTTTGTGTTTGACCCTCACTGGTATAAGGGCATAGAATATATTAAGGACATGGAACGCGGAATACCTTACACCGAAGACCTGTATGTGCCCGGCTATTTCGAGATAGAGATTAAGAAAGGCGAGCCACTCATCTTCTCGGCAGGTATTGATGAAGTGAATACCCGCAACCTAAGTCGAATGCACGAGGATGAGATAAACTCACGCACACCTCGCACCAGTTTCTACAACTGCTTGAAGAATAGTGCAAAGCAATTTTACCTGACAAATGATGATGGCAACTACATGCTTGCAGGTTATCCATGGTTCAAGATTCGTGCGCGTGATGAGTTCTTGGCATTGCCAGGCTGCACTATCTCCAACCATCATCGTCCCGACTTCGAGAAGATAATGGACACCGCTAAGGTGGCATTGCTGCGCTTCATCGATGATGGCACTCTCGACAAGCATCTTAAAGGCATTGACTTGCCCGATGTGCCCTTGTGGGCTATGTGGTCATTACAGGAATATGCCAAGGATGCCGGTATGACCGAGGCGCGTGAACGATATGGTGACCTTGTGAAGGCTATGCTTGCCCATATCATTGATGATAAGCATCCTAACCTTACACTTGAGACTAATGGTCTTGTGACAACCGATGGTACACGCAAGCCAATGTCGTGGATGGATTCGACCCACCCCGATGGTTCACCGATGATTCCACGCACAGGTTACCTGGTGGAATTTAATGCATTGTGGTATAACTCGCTGATGTTTGCCCAGGAAATGTTTGGTGAGATAGAGTCAGAGAAAAAATTGGTTGCTACCTGGAAAAAGATTGCCGACAAGGCGAAACCTGCCTTTGTTGAGATGTTCTTGAACGACTATGGTTACCTGTATGACTATGTTGATGGCCAATATGCCGATCCGAGTGTTCGTCCCAACATGATAATAGCCGCCGGTATTGACTACTCACCGCTTGACCGCCGCCAGCGCAAGCGTGTGATTGATGTGGTGACACGAGAATTGCTGACACCAAAGGGACTTCGTACTTTAAGTCCTAAGAGTTGGGGCTACAAGCCTTGGTACTTGGGAAATCCCGAGGAGCGAGAAGTTGCCTATTATGCTGGTTCGGCACGTCCATGGCTCATGGGCTTTTACACCGATGCCTACATTAAGGTGTTTGGGCTTAATGGTGCGTCGTTCATTGAGCGCATGATGATAGGTTTTGAGGATGAGATGTCGCAAGGTGGCATCGGCACTCTATCAGAACTCTATGATGGTAATCCTCCATTCATTGGTCGTGGCGCTGTGAGCTATGCTCCCAATGTGGGTGGTGTGCTTCGTGTTTTGCGCTTGTTCAAGAATATAGGATTTATAAAATCATAATGCGCGAGAACTGGTTTACTAGAATATCCCTTTAGAAACTAAGACAATATATGAAAGCTTTAATGTTTGGCTGGGAATTTCCTCCCCACATTTTGGGAGGCTTGGGAACAGCAAGTTATGGTCTTACGAAGGGCATGGCAGAATGTGGTGATATGGATATCACGTTCGTCATTCCCAAGCCTTGGGGCGATGAACCTAAGGATTTTGCCCGTATAATAGGCGCTAACAGCACTCCGGTGTCGTGGCGTGATGTAAATTGGGACTATGTGGAGGGGCGTATAGGCAAGGTGATGGATCCTAAGACTTACTTCGACCTTCGCGACCACATATATAGTGACTTCAACTATATGAATACCAACGACCTGGGATGCATTGAGTTCTCGGGCCGTTATCCCGACAATCTACTCGAGGAAATTAACAATTACTCGATTGTAGCTGGTGTTATAGCACGCACAGTGGATTGCGACGTGATTCACTCACACGATTGGCTTACTTATCCTGCAGGCATTCATGCCAAGCAGGTCACAGGCAAGCCACTGGTAATTCATGTTCATGCCACCGACTTTGACCGCAGTCGTGGAAAGGTTAATCCCACAGTGTTCAGCATTGAGAAAGATGGCATGAATAATGCTGACCATATTATCACGGTGAGCAACCTTACTCGCAAAACGGTAATTGAGAAATATGGCATAAGCCCCGATAAAGTTACCACGGTTCACAATGCAGTGGAGCCATTGAGTCAGGAGCTTCTTGACATCGAAGTGCCACCCAAGCACGAGAAGGTGATTACCTTTCTGGGCCGCATCACGATGCAGAAGGGCCCAGAGTACTTTGTCGATGCTGCTTGGCAGGTGTTGCAGAAGGTGCATAACGTACAGTTTGTGATGGCAGGTAGTGGCGATATGATGGAAAAAATGATTAGGCTTGCTGCTCGCCGTCACATTGCAGGACGATTCCACTTCACAGGCTTCTTGAAAGGAAAGCAGGTGTATGAGATGCTCAAGGCAAGCGACGTTTACATTATGCCATCGGTGAGCGAGCCATTCGGTATCTCTCCATTAGAGGCGATGCAGATGGGCGTTCCGTCGATTATCTCGAAGCAGAGTGGCTGTGCCGAGATTCTGAACAATGTCATCAAGGTAGACTATTGGGACACCAATGCCATTGCCGACGCGATTTATTCTATAATCAAGTATCCTGGCATGTACAAGCAATTGCGCGAGCAAGGACTTGAAGAGGTGAACCAAATCACGTGGGACAAGGCCGGTGCCAAGGTGATTGACATCTACAAGCGACTAATAAATCGATAATTATCAACCCTAATAATACTCAATCAAAATGAAATCAATCTGTTTTTATTTCCAGATACATCAGCCGTTCCGCTTGAAGACCTATCGCTTCTTTGATATCGGAAACGACCATTATTACTATGATGATTTTGCTAACGACGAGATTATAACACGAATCGCACAACGCTCATATATGCCTGCCAACCAGATGCTTCTTGACATGATTAAAGAGAATGGAAAGAAGTTTAAGGTGGCATTTTCGATTAGTGGTACTGCTCTGGAACAATTAGAGCAATATGTTCCAGAGTTTATCGACTCGATGAAGGACCTTGCCGACACAGGCTGCGTTGAATTCCTCAGTGAGACTTATGCACACTCGCTCTCGTCGCTTGTCGACCCCGAGGAATTTATGGCTCAGGTAAAGGCTCACGATGAGAAAATTTACCAGTTGTTTGGCCAGCGACCAAAGGTGTTCCGTAATACTGAGCTTATCTATGACGATGATATCGCTTCGATGGTGGCCTCAATGGGATTCAAGGGTGCTATTACCGATGGCGCTAAACATATTCTTGGCTGGAAATCACCGAACTACTTGTATAAGAGTGCATCGGCGCCTAAACTTAGGTTGCTGTTGAAGAACTCAAAACTGAGCGATGATATCTCATTCCGTTTCAGTAATCCAGAATGGGCGGCCTATCCGTTAACTGCTGACAAATATATAGACTGGATTGCATCGCTTCCCGATGAGGAGATGCTAGTGAACTTGTTCATGAACTATGAGACTTTTGGTGAGCTTCAACCACGCGAGAGTGGCATATTTGAATTTATGAAAGCCTTGCCACGCTTTGCCGGTCAGCACAACATAGAGTTCATGACACCAAGTGAGGTCGTATCGAAGATGAAGCCAGTGGGTGAGTTGTCGGTAATGCATCCCATTTCTTGGGCCGACGAGGCCCGCGACACCAGCGCATGGATGGGAAACATATTGCAGGATGAGGCTGTAAATAAGCTTTACTGTCTCAGTGAGCGCATTCGCTTGATAGAAGATAAGCGCATTCGTCAAGATTGGAACTACCTGCAGGCCAGTGACCATTTCTACTACATGAGCACCAAGCACAGTAGTGATGGTTCGGTTCACTCGCATTATAGCCCTTATGACTCTCCTTATTCGGCATTTACTAACTATATGAATGTGCTGAGTGACTTCTTGATTCGCGTGCGTGAACAATTCCCTGAGGAGATTGAGAACGAGGAACTTAATGCCTTGCTGCTGACAATCCGTAATCAAGAGAAGGAAATAGAGGAGCTTAACCGTGAAGTGGAACTGATGCGCAACAACATTGTTAAGGACACAACTGGCGACTTTGTTCCAAGAGTTGAGAAAGTCCCCGAGGAACCTAAGACTGAGGCCCCTAAAGCTAAAAAGCCTGCTACTAAGAAAGTAGTCGAGAAGAAGGCCCCAGCCAAGAAGGTTGCCGACAAAAAGTCTGAAACCAAGAAAGTCCCAGCCAAGAAAACAGCTGAGAAGAAGCCATCAACCAAGAAAGTTGCTGAAAAGAAAGCACCTGCAAAGAAAGCTAAGAAATGATGGCCGCTAAGAAGAAATTACTATACATTCATGGTTTCAGAAGCTCAGCTAAGAGTAGTACAATATTGAGTCTGAAGGCCAACTATAGTGACATTGAGGTTCATGCCTTTGATGTGACACATCATCCTGTTGAATCAATCAAAAAGATAGAGGATTATGTGGCAGAGCATGATATCGATATACTTGCAGGCTCTTCGCTCGGTGGTTATTACACGCTGTGTGCTCGTGTGGATATTCCAAAGATTGCTGTGAATCCAGCACTTAACCCTGAGGATAGTCTGTCCTTCCTTCCCGAGATAGGTGAAGAAGTAGACTATTACAACGAGCGAGAAGATGGCGTACAGACCTTCAAGTGCACTCTTAGCGACCTTGATGAATTCAGAGGCATCGAGAAGTATATTACCGACGTGACTCACATCATTGGTAGCAATCAAGATGAACTGCTCGGTGACCAGCGAGACAAGTATCGTGAGGTGGTGGGTAATTGTTTCCATGAGTCGACACAGTTAGGCCATCGAATAACACCAGAATTCCTTGAGATACCAAATGGGGATTTCTATAAGGTGTTGTCGATGTTTCTGTGAGTCTGGCTGATTTATTAAAATAATTTCCCTTGATTGACAGTAAATGTCTTTATCAAGGGAAATTGCTGTTTGTATATGCTTAACCGTTTTTGCTTTTATCGCTTAAACTGCTTGATGTTGCTGCCGATTCTGGTTCGCTGGCAGCAGGTTTAGGCTTTTCGGGAGCTTTATTTTTTTCAGCATTCTTTCCTGTGAGTCCGTTGTAGGTGCCATCGGGCTGATTGATAAACTTGATGAGGTCGCCTCCGCCTCCATAGGCGCGTGCTATCACAGCAAAGAGCACAATGTCGGTAATCTTGTTGTCAGTAACATATTTCTTCAGGTTTTTAGAGAAATACCTGAAATCGATAACATGTATGTCCTCGAATGAATAGAAAAGATATCCTGGTAGGGCATTGCCAAAGCTGTCCTTGATAATGAGCATGCGTCGGCCATTCTTGGTGGAAGTGTGGATGTGTGTTATTTTAGAATCACCTCCCATGAATGTGCAGTAAGCTCCACCACTGCCGTCGGGGTACTTAAGGAAGTATTCACCCTTGTGAGGTGGATTTTCACCTACAACTTTAAAGTCTTTGTCGATGTTATATTTGATATAGGTAGTAGTGTAGTCCACATCACGAGGCACGTAGTATACGAAATCCTCGGGTGAATTCTTAACCGATATGTCATGGCTATAGCCGTACATTGAACCCACATAACCGTGCACAACTTTCTTGTCGTAGCTATTAAGGTCACGGAACGGAACATGAGCAACTCTTGCCAATTCTTGTGCTACATAATATGCGCCTAGCGGTGCCCAGTGATGATCGGTCCTCAAGTAAATGTCTTCCTTGACGTGATTGGCAAGTGGGGTATAGGCATTAACAGCAATAACCGAGTCATTAAGACGCTTGTGCAGAGCCTTTATTGTGGGTAGTTGAGGTTTTGTTGCACCCTTGGCGGCATCGGGACAATAGAATTCAACTGCAGTTGGCACAACTAGGCAATAAATCTTAGCTTGCTTGCCAAAAACCTTTTGATATTTGTTGCAAGCATTGGCATAGGCAGCGCCACCTTCTGGACCACCTCCAAACGACATTAGTGCTCTCACCTTGTTGCCTTCGCCCACGATAATGATACCTTTGTTGGCAATTTTGGCATTCTCATTAGCAGTGATGTTGTTAGAATACCCTTCGATTTCGTTGTTTGCCATTTCCATTTCGGCATCAATAGGGGCATCGTCATTAGTCGCATGAAACTTGATGGTGCTTTGCTCGTCGTTGAAGAGCCTGAGCTTCAAGTTGTCGCCAAATATCATGCTCAGTGACATGAACTTGTCGCGATAGGGCTCACTATCGCTGAACCATCTAGACACGTTTTTAGTGAACTCTCCACTTTTCACATTATTAAAAGTGGCTAAAGGAAAGGTCTCGAGTTCACGTTTCTCGAGTTCGGAGAATGTGCTACGTGGGAATGTGGTAAACACGACTACAAAGGCTGCATACACAGCAAGCACAATGAGGAGATATATGTTGCTTCTTTTCATTGTTGACCAGGTGTGATTGTAGCTTGATAGTTGTTATTGAGTGAGATATCTTCTTATGTTGTTATAGATAGTTGGCATTGCCATGTGTGTGACATTGTTGTCGAGCACAATGTCGGTGATGTTGTTGTCCTTGACATATTGCTTGAGATTCTTGTTGAAATAGCGGCTGTCGATGACATGAATCTCTTCGAAAGAATAGAACAGATAACCAGGAATGGCGTTGCCGAAGCTGTCTTTAATGAAAAGGATGTGTCGACCGTTGCGAGTGGAAGTCTCGACCTTTACTATCTTAGAGTCACCACCCATAAATGTGCAATAGGAACTTGCTCCCTTGAAGCGGATGAAGAAGTTGCCTTCGGTAGGTTCACTCTCTTTAACAATGGTCTTGTGGTTGCGAAGAGTGTAGTTGATATAGGTGGTTTTGTACTCAACATCGCGTGGCTTGTAATAGATGAAGAGCTCAGGAGCGTTTTTGAGTGTAGCATCGCCAGAGTACATGGGCATAGTGCCAACATAGGGTGCGATAGTGTCGGTATCATAGTTGCTCAAGTCCTTGAAGGGTACTCCTGCAACTTTTGCCAGCTTTTGTGCAGCATAATAACCTGCCAGTGGTGCCCAGTGATGATCGGTTCGAGAGTAGATTGGTTCGTTGGCATGCTCGGCAAGTGTAGTATAGATGTCGACGGCATAGACCGAGTCACTCAAGTGCTCAAAAGTGCCGTTTATGGTTGTCTTCTGGTCGCGTGTCCATACTTTGGCAGCATCAGGAGTGTAGAAGGCAGAAGCAGTGGGAATGGGCATGCAGTAAATGTTGATATTGTCGCCGAAAATGCGTTTGAAATCATTGGCAAGTTCAGCATATGGATGTCCGCTCTTTGCTGTTCCACTAAAAGGACTTACGGCGCGAAGTTCTTTGCCACGACCAACCATGATAATACCCTTGGAGCTCTTTCGTGCTGGCGCGTCGGCATTAACGGTGTTGACATAATCTATAGTTATGCGTCGGTCTTCAGGCTTCTGGTCAACTCCTTTGGCTTGTGCAATGGTAGTTGAAGAAGCTGCAAAGCCTAGAATCGTTATTAAATTGATGAAGTTTCTTGATCTCATAATTAAAAAGAAATATTGTTGTTATGA
Source organism: uncultured Bacteroidales bacterium (assembly GCA_902762385.1). Classification (GTDB taxonomy): domain Bacteria; phylum Bacteroidota; class Bacteroidia; order Bacteroidales; family Muribaculaceae; genus Sodaliphilus. The sequence goes on from CACWNQ010000012.1 coordinate 58,125, forward strand.
TTAAAAACGAGTGTAAAGGAATGGGTTGTTAGTTGCTCCCACAAGCAGCGTTACGCTGAATATTAATATTGCTACCGATGTAATGATGCGGGCAGCGAGGAGAATATTCTGCTCAAGGGTTTTGTTGTTGCATAGTCTTGCTGTGAGTTTTGCTGCATAGTTGCGTGCTGGCATGCTGAAAATTATAGCTGCAATCCACATCCAGAAGTGGTCGAAAATTGCTGCTCTTGAAATGAAGTCAACTTTTACTTGTGCGCCACCAAATAGAGCAGTAAAGACTGTCTTAATCTGGGTGAAATCGGTTAAGTAGAAAATAGCCCAGCTAAAGAATACTATAAGCAGGCAATAGATGTGCATCAGAACTTTAGGGCATTTGGGAGTGATATAGGGCAGAATTACATATTTCTCCAAAACAAGGATTATGCCAAAATACATGCCCCACAATACAAAGTTCCAGCAAGCACCATGCCAGAGTCCGGTAAGTGCCCATACAATAAGAATGTTGAGCATTTGATGTCTTCGATTTCCACCTAGAGGTATATATACATAATCGCGGAAGAAACTACCAAGCGACATGTGCCATCGACGCCAGAACTCTGTTGCCGATGAACTGCAGTAAGGATGATCGAAGTTCTCGAGGAAATGGAATCCCATGCATCGTCCCATGCCAATCGCCATATCGCTGTAACCTGAGAAGTCAAAATAAATTTGGAACATGAAAGCTGCAACACCTACCCAAGCTCCACTTGTAGAAATATTATCTCCTGCATGTTGCAAGAACTGTGATGTCACAAGTGATAACTGATTGGCAATGATTACTTTCTTTCCTAAACCAATAAGGAATCGAAAAACTCCTTCGGCAAAGTCTTGAGAGGTAACATGGCGGTTATTGATTTCGTCGGCAATAGTCTGATACCTAACGATTGGTCCTGCAATAAGTTGAGGAAACATGGATATATATAGCAGCAGGTCGCGGAACCTCTTCTGGGCTGGTGATACTTTGCGATAGACATCAACAAGATAAGATATCGACTGGAAAGTATAGAAACTAATACCTATGGGAAGGGCAATATTGGGTTTCGCAAGTGGTATGCCCATGTCGATGAGAATTTGTGATAGGAATCCTAGATATTTGAATATTGCGATAATGCCAACATTGCAAATTAAGCCAATTACGAGAGCGGTTTTCCTGTATTTTTCCTGGCTGTCGATGATTCTTCCCAAAAAGAAGTTTACAAGTACGCTGAAAAGCATCAAGAAAACATAGACTGGCTCGCCCCACGCATAGAATATGAGTGAGAAAGCTACTAGTATCCAGTTCTTGCATGTGTTAACCTGCATAAGTCCATTGCTAAGTAACCTTTTATCGAAGTATGTAGCAAGCAAATAGCAAAGCGCAAATGCTGGTATGAATACAAAAAGGAAGAATAGGTCGGAAAAAACCATGTTAATAAATGAGTCTTGCCTTTATAGTATAATTGTGTAAAAAATCGTGCAAAGTTACGTGTTTTATTTCACTGAGTTAAAAACTGTGGTGTTAATAATGCATAATGCACAATTACAAAGCACTTTTAATAATACATTATCTGTCCGTCAAAAAGTATGATTATGCTATAATGAATCTATCCCCTTATCGCTTAAACGATAAGGGGATAGATTGTGTGTTTGAATATTATTGTTTCATCGAGTTAATGATGCGTTGTGTTGCTTCTTTCACTAAAGAGCGTGGGGTGGCGAGGTTGATTCGGATGAATCCATCACCTGCTTTGCCATACATAGCTCCATCGTTGACTAGAACTTTGCCATCGTCAAGTATTTTTTGTGTTACCTGAGCGCTGGTCATCCCCGTTGGTGTAACATCAATCCAAGCGAGGTAGGTCCCCTCAATGGGAGTAATGTGGAATTGTGGTAACTCTTTGTTCATCATGTCACACATGAGGTTAAAGTTTCCAGCAAGATACTCGTTGAATTGCAGAATCCAGCTCTCACCGTGATTATAGGCAGCCATGAATGCTTCGAGACCGAAGGGATTGATTGAGTATACCTGATTGTCGATAAGAGCTTGATTGATAGATGCTTTTTGGGTGGGATTGCTGCATGTGATGAAAGCAGCTTGCAGTCCTGCTATGTTAAACGACTTGCTAGGCGAACCACAAGTGATGCAATTGTTTTGTGCCTCGGCAGATATTGACGCAAATGGTGTGTAATGGTACCCTGGCATCATCATTTCGCAGTGAATCTCGTCACTGATTACTGTGACTCCGTGTTTGATGCATAATTTGTTTACCTCGAGCAACTCGTTTTTTGTCCATACTCTTCCTGCTGGGTTGTGAGGGTTACAGAATAGAAGTGTGTGAGTGTTATCGTCGCTGAGGGCCTGTTCTAGAGCTTTGAAGTTGATGGTATAGGAATAATTATCATTGTAAGTAAGTGGTACTTCTACTGTATTGCACTTGTTGCTCTCGATGCAAGTGAAGAAGCAGTTGTAGACCGGTGTAAGAACAACCACATTCTCGCCTGGTTTAGTGACAGCTTTTAAAATTGCGTCGAATGCTGGCACCACTCCTGTTGTATATTCGATCCAATCACGGTTGATTGTCCAATTGTGGCGTCGTTGAAACCAGTTGATGATTGAATTGTAGAACTCTTCAGGGACATTGGCGTAGCCGAAAATGCCGTGTTCAAGCCTTTCTTCCAGAGCATCGATGATGCAAGGTGCAGCCTTGAAATCCATATCGGCAACCCACATGGGGATGATGTCGTGGCTTTCACATTTATCCCATTTTACAGAGTGCGTTCCATGTCGATCGACTATTTCGTCGAAGTTAAATTTGTCGTTAGTCATTGCTGTTGATTGGTTTATGGTATCTTGTTGCAAAGTTAGTGAATTTACGATTTATTATCAAAGTATTAGAGCATTTTAAGTGTTGATAATAGAAGTTTTCTTTATCCATTTGCCTGATGCGAGTCTTATAAGGAACAATGTGCCCCTTACACAAAGTTCGATGCACATTGCTATCCACACACCTATCAGCCCCATTGAGGCAGCAAGTATGATTGCAAGAGTGATTCGCACTATCCACATGCTTCCTAAATTGATTATGCATGGCATTACAGTGTCGCCTGCTCCCACCATTACGCCATAACTCACAATTGCAGTTGCGTAGAGTGGTTCGGCCCATGCTTCGATGCGCAGACATTTTGTCCCGAGGTCGACAATTTCTTGCACTGGCGACATGAAACCCATCATGAGGTGTGCACAAGCATACATGAGGATACCAAAAATGGTCATCATAGCCACTCCCATAAGTACAGTGATTGTGGCAAAACGCTTCATGAGGTCTTTTCGTTCAGCACCAGCGCTTTGCCCCACAAGAGTAGTTGCTGCTTCACCAATACCATGCCCTGGCATGTAACATAGACTCTCGGCGGTGATGGCAAATATGTTGGCAGCAAGAGCAACACTACCCAGTGGTGCAACAATGGCTGTTGTGGCGATATATGCACCACACATCATGACATGCTGTAGAGCTATAGGTAAGCTGATTTTGTAAGCACGTCGGAGGCATGGAGTAGTTGGTTTAAATGAACCTTTAGCTCCAAAGAGATGTAGGTCACGAGATCGTGCAAGCAGGAAGTATAGCATGAGTAAGCCCGTGATAACTTCGGCCATTACAGTTCCAAGTGCAGCACCTGTTACACCTAAACCAAATCCTGGAATGTGAATGATATGTCCGGCAATGACTACATCGCGTGTTGGGAAGATTAAGAAGAAATTGAAAACCACATCGAGCACACACATTAATATATTAAGCATGCCTGGCACTTTCATATTGCCACTGCTGCGTAGCATGCCTCCAGCAAGGAACTCTATCTCGAGAAAAGGTAGGAAAATTGATAAGATGAGAAAATAGGTTGATGCTTTGTCATTCACTTCCTGGCTCCCTCCAAGCCAGTGGGGGAGTGGCGTGCTAATAGCTGCGCCAATTGCCGCTAAGGTGATACTGAATATCAAGCATGTGACAAGTGATTGGCGCAACACACTTCGTGCATTGCTTGCTCCGTTGGCTCCAATGTGATGGGCCACTTGAACTGTGAACCCCATTGCTGCCGCACTTAATAGTCCTCCAAAAAGCCAAGCCGAAGAAGAGACTAGTCCTATTGCTGCACTATCGTGAGCGCCTAGACTTCCCACCATCGATGCGTCGATATATTGCATTATGATGGAAGATAACTGAGCTAGAATGGCCGGTGTGCTCAGCGCTACAGTGAGCGAGAGTTGCTGTTTTAGCGTCATGTGTTCGCCGGTTTTTATTCGGTCGATCAGACGTTGATGTTGCTTGGTTGCCATAGATGCTAGTCTCTTATATATAATAATGTGGAAATAGTGGTATGCAAAATTAGTGAAAAATACTGAGTCGTAACTATAGTGGATAATAAAAAAGTCCCGCAAATTTGCGGGACTTTTTAGTTCATTAAGCGTTGTAATTCTTTGTCAGAATTATTTGTTACGCTCGATGGTAACGCAACGACCGAGAGGTGCAGATGCCAAGCTAGTGGCATGTGGGTGGTTCTCGTTGTTGGTCTCAGTGTCGAGACGGCCGCCGTCAACACCCTTGTCCTCAAGAGCCTTCTTAACGCCATTTACACGGTCGTGACGAAGCTTGATGTTGATAGCATCGTTACCAGTGTAGTTGTCGGCCCAACCAGTGAGCTTGTAAGTGTCGCTCTCGTTGTTCATTACGTCAGATACAGCGTTTACAACCTCCATCTGGAGAGGAGTGATGTAAGACTTGCCTCTTGGGAAGTAAACAGTTGCGAGAGGAGCGTCGCCAATGATGTTGTTGTTTACAACAGTCTCGGGGCACTTGTGGTTGCGCTTCCAGTTCAAGCAGTCGTTGAGCTGGTTCTCGAGGTCGCGGATCTTAGCATTAGCTTGAGCAAGCTTGTTGCGGAGAGCGTCGAGCTCGGGAGTGAGGTCCTGATACTGAGGGCAGATAGGAACAACAGGTGCATTCCACTCTGTCTTGCCAAACTTGTAAGCGAAACCGAGTTGTACGCTTGGGTACTCGTTCCAAGTCTTGTGTCCCCAGTAATCGATGTGCTCCTGAATCATGTCGAAACGGAGGTCGAGGAGGAGGTCAACATGCTTGCCAAGGGCGAAGGTGTTGAGCAAACCAGCCTGAAGAGCGAAGTTACGATCGTGAGTGCCTTCCTTACCATTGTTGGCGCCTTTATACTTCCAGCTACCACTGCCGTCGGCCTTGTCGTTGTAGAAGTTCCAGCTAGTAGAAGCACCGGCATAAACTACAGCGTTGTAGAAGCGACCGGGCTTGTAGCCACAGAGCCAATTGGTAACATTGAACAAAACGTCGCCGGTAACACCGATACGATTGAACTTCTGTCCAGCATAGTCGGGACCATCTTTCATTTGGTCACCCATGTCTGTACGATAACCAATGGCGCGAACGTTGTTAATGTCGGTAGCGCCCTTCATCTGCTCGAAGTGACCGCCGATGCGAACACCCAACAGTGGAGAGAACCACTTACCAATGAACAAGTTGGCCTTAGGAGCCATGAAACGCTTACCGAGTTTCATTTTTGCATCTCTGTAAGACATCATAACACCTACACCACCTGTGGCCTGGATGAACCAGTTGTCTTGCATACGATTGAAGATGTAGCCCTGAGCGGGATCCTCTACGTACTGTACCTCCTGAGCGTTAACTACAGGGGCCAAGAAAAGAGCACATGCACATGCTAGTAATGTAATCTTTTTCATAGACTTACGTTTTTGTTAAATAAAAATTTTTATTTGTTAAACACTAAAATAAATTGTATACCTTATCAAAACATTGTGCAAATATATAGCTTTTTTTTTGATTGTTAATCATTTTCCTCAAAAAATCTTCAAAAAAAGGTCATTTTTTGCGATTTTTGAGGTTTTTTTGGACTTCTAGTGCAATATTTTGGGGTGAAAAACCAAATTTTTCGTCCAAAACCTTATAGGGTGCAGATGCGCCGAAGTGGTCAAGTCCAAAAACTGTGCCTCCATTGACAACACTTTGCAGGGTTGAGGGTAATCCTGCAGTGAGCCCGAATGTTGGCAAATGAGGTGGAATTACCTCATTTTGGTATTCAGCTGGCTGGTTTTTGAATAGTCCGATAGATGGAATAGAAACTATTTGCACTCTGAATTCTTGTTCTGCCTTTAAGATTTTGGTGGCCTCAACAAGCGTGGATACTTCAGAGCCATTACCTACCAATACTATTTCGGGGTTATTGTCCTTATATAATATGTATGCCCCTTTCTCGGCCTGAAGCGCATCGTTGTAACGTGCTGCATAGTCATCACCATTTTGAGATGGCAGGTCGGGGATATTCTGGCGTGAAAGTATTAGTGCAGTGGGAGTGAGAGTGTTTTCCATAGCCATCTTCCAAGCTACAGTACATTCAGCACTATCGGCTGGCCTGAGAACAAGCATACTGTTGCGGCCACTATGGTTTTTGAGTTCTTCCATGAGTCGGATTTGAGCCTCTTGTTCTACTGGTTCGTGAGTTGGGCCATCCTCACCTACACGGAAGGCATCGTGAGTCCATATGAATTTAACAGGGAGTTCCATAAGTGCCGAAAGTCGAACGGCAGGTTTCATATAGTCGCTGAATACAAAGAACGTTCCACAAGCAGCTATCATGGCACCGTGCAAAGCGATACCGTTGATGATGGCGGTCATGGCTAGTTCACTCACGCCAGCCTGAAGGAATGCGCCCTCAAAATCGCCACGGCTGAAAGCCTTTGTCTTCTTAAGGAATCCGTCGGTTTTGTCACTGTTGGCAAGGTCGGCACTCGAAACAATCATGTTGTCTACACCTTGAGCCAAAGCAGATAGCACATTGGCGCTCGATGCTCTTGTGGCGAGACTTGGTTTGTGCTCAATTGCTGCATAGTCGATAGCATCAACTTTGCCATCAATGTATTGGTCGAGCTTGGCTGCTTTCTCTGGATTTGAGTCTCGCCATTGTTGCTCCTTGGTTTTGCGCTCGGCTACGATGGCGCGTAGTTGTTTGGCTCGATTGCTATATAGTTCAGCAACTTCGGGGAACACTTGCCAAGGATTTGCTGCATCGCCACCAAGATTCTCAATGGTTTTCTCAAAACTTGCACCTGACTTGCTGAGAGGGTTGCCATGAGTGCTGCATTGGCCTTCGAAATTGGATCCGTCGTCGGTAACGCAACCGCGTCCCATAATGGTTTTTCCTATGATGAGAGTGGGACGCTCGGTCTCTTGTTGTGCATTCTCGATGGCATCAGCCATAGCTATGGGGTCGGTGCCGTCAACCTCGATTACATTCCAGTTCCATGCTCGATATTTCATGGCAGTGTCCTCGGTGCTTACTGCATTGCACATGGTGGAGAGCTGAACCGAGTTGCTGTCGTAGAACATGATTAGGTTGCTGAGCCCCAAATGACCGGCCAGGCGACCAGCTTCTTGTGAGATGCCTTCCTGAATGCCTCCATCGCTGATGAATGCATAGGTCTTGTGGGCAAAAACTTCACTGAAATGAGTGGAAATGAAACGTTCGGCAATTGCACAACCAACAGCCATTACATGGCCTTGCCCGAGAGGACCGCTAGTATTCTCCACACCATGCTCCACATCGAGTTCTGGATGTCCAGGGGTGATACTGCCCCAGGAGCGAAATGCCTTTATGTCGTCGATGGTATACTTGCCTGCCATCAGCAAAGTTGCATAGAGCATTGGTGACATGTGGCCAGGGTCAAGGAAGAATCGGTCGCGGGCTATCCAGCGTGGGTCGTCAGGGTCGTGGACAAGGAAAGAGCTATAAAGAACATTGGCGAAGTCGGCTCCTCCCATTGCTCCTCCTGGATGTCCCGATTTGGCGTTTTCAACCATGGCTGCAGCAAGTATGCGGATATTATTTGCCGCACGTGTCATTAAATTTTCACTTATCATAGTTTTTATAATTATAATTTAATTTAATACGTCACGAAGATAATATTATTTTATATAATGTGCAAGAAAAAAGATGTTTTTTTGAAAAAATAGGACAAAAACAAAGACGACACCAGAATTGGCACCGTCCTTGTTGTAGTAAAAATTAATGAGTTGTGTTTTACTCCACTGGGATGTCGGTGTTGACATTCTTGCTACCTGCAATAGCATAGAAGCATAGGTAGGCAAGTCCAACCAAAGGAACAATATAGGAGAATAAGTATCCTAGAGAACTGTCGGCAATGGCGTTTTGGATGAGTGGCAGAACACCTCCGCCAACAACCATCATCATGAAAATGCCACTAGCAGCAGCTGTGTATTTGCCTAGACCCTCAGTTGCGAGGTTGAATACGCACGACCACATAACCGAAGTGCAAAGTCCACATAAAACAAGTAGTAATGCGCTTAGAGGCACTGTCTCCATGGCAAAACCACTACCAGTGAATACTGGCATAGAAGTTTGGATGTCCTTGCCTGCAAACATGGCGCAAAGGATAAGTGCCATTCCAATGATTGTTGCTACAATCATCATGGCCTTGCTTGATACTTTGCTGGCAATGGCGCCACCAATGATTCGGCCCACAAGCATGAGCAACCAATAGGTTCCGGCTACCATGCCTCCAATTGCTGCGGCATTTGCAAGTAGGCCAGCGCCTTTGGCAGAGGTGTCGCTGAGATAGAAATTGAGAGTTCCTGGAATACCAACTTCAACACCAACATAAATAAAGATGCCAATGGCGCCAAGTACGAAGTGGCGGAATTTCCAAGGTGAGTGTTCAAACTTGGTGTCCTTTGTGACCTTGCCAATCTCAGGATCTTTTATAGGAACAAATACCAGCACAAGGAATGCTGCGGCAAATACTGCCATGGCTATGTAAAGCACGAGGTTCACGTCGGCAAAGTCGCTTTCCTTAGTGAGTTCGCCAATAAGGGCGCCGACCAGCATTGGAGTGAATGTAGCTGCCAGTGAGTTGAAGGTGCCACCAATCATGTTGAGCTGGTTGCCTCGCTTGCCACCACCACCAATGAGGTTGAGCATTGGGTTGACAACAGTGTTGAGCAGACACACCGATACTCCCGATATAAATGCACCGAGCAGATAAATCGTGTTGTCGGAGTAGCCTTCGAGTGCTTCAAATCCCGATAGGAACTGAACTAGGACTCCGATAAAACCACACAAAATGCCAAATAATGCAGTCTTTTTATAGCCAATTCTTGTTAACATCTTGCCTGCGGGGATTCCCATGAAGAAGTAGGCGAGGAAGTTCATGAAATTGCCCATCATGGCTAAGAAGTTGGAGCCTCCAACCTCGGGATCGTTCTTCATCACCACACCGATGGGGGCTGCCAGGTTAGTGACAAATGCGATCATCGCATAGAGGAACATCATCGTTACTATAGCGATGATAGAACCATTTTTTTTTTGTTGCTGAGTCATTGTTCTTGATAGTATTTTAATGTTAATAATTTTGTTTCAATAGAAACATAGGTCTAAATACAAACAAACCACATTTATCAAAAAACGTGTAAAGTTACGCATATTTTTTCAATAAATGTGGCAATAATATAATTATTTTTGAAAAAATCAATATTCTCGTTGACCGAAGATGTTGGTGCCTATGCGAACAAGGGTGGCTCCATGCTCAACGGCAATGCGCCAATCGTCGCTCATGCCCATGCTTATTTCCTTGAAAGCATCGTTGTGTGAAAAATACTTGTCGCGAAGGGTGAGGAATGTGTTGCGCACTACTTCAAACTCGCTTGCCACTTGCTCCATATCATCGGTAAAAGTCGCCATTGCCATAACACCACAGATGGTAACGTTACTTAAGTCGCGAAATGCCCCATCTTCGGCCGCCTCAAAAATTTCATCTATAGTGAATCCGCTTTTTGTCTGTTCTTTAGCGACGTGAAGTTGAAGTAGTACATTAATATGGCGATTAATTCTTGCAGCTTCCTTGTTAACTAGTTGAAGCAGTTGTGTAGAGTCGATGCTTTGAATAATTGATGCCCAAGGCATTATCATGCGAACTTTGTTTTTCTGCAAGTGACCTATAAAGTGCCATTCAATGTCGCTAGGCAATTGTGGTGCTTTGGAAGCCAGCTCTTGTGCTCGATTCTCTCCAAAGATACGTTGACCGGCATCATAGGCCTCCTGAAGCCTCTCGATGGGATGGAACTTCGATACTGCCACGAGTTTTACCCCTTGAGGCAGTTGCGCTGTTAAGCGTTGTATATTTTGAGTGATAGACATTTGTTGTGATTTTTTACTCTTCTTCTTGCTTAGCTTTCTTGTCGGCGAGAGTCTCGGTAAGGTTGGCTGCAAAAACATCCATGAGCTGGGTCTCATCGATAGCAGCTATCTCATAGTCAAAAGCTGTGCCTCGCATGTTCTCAAGGAAAGTATCGAGAGCCTCTTTAAATTCGCTGGCCTGAACAAGTGTGTTGCTTGCAGTTCGTTTCTCGGCGGCAGTCTTCTCGTCGATAGTTATCATGTTGATTTTCACTTTATACCAGCGATCTCCACCTGGATTGAAGAAAATATCGTCGAATTTCACCTTCTTGACTGCGGTAACAGCAAATTCACCTGTGGTGAATGGTTGCACTTCCTCGGTGATGCGTGCCTCGGCCTCGGTAAATGAGAGGGCATCAACGAGATAGGGTTCGGTAACAGTCTTCTGCACACCAGTATCAAGGGTGCGATCATATTTTACTTTACATTCAAAATAGGTTGCCATAATTGTGTTATTATTATTTATTGAGTATTATTGGTTTGTATTGTTCATAATGCAAAAAGCAGGCACAAAGGTACAAAATAAAGCCGAGAAATCGTTGAAAGTGTGAATAATTTATTATTTTTGCACAAAGTTACATCGATAGGAAATACTATGAGCGATTTCTACAAGACGTTGAAGGGTGTGTCGCAAGGCATCTATAAGGAGAAGATGAGCAAGTTCATTGCTTTTGCTCAGCCAGCTCAGAGTGCCGATGAGGCGAAAGCGCTCATCAAGCAGATTGCCAATAAATATCACGACGCTCGTCATTGTTGCTGGGCCTATATGATAGGAACTCAGCGCGATGAGTACCTGTCTAGTGATAACGGAGAGCCCAGTGGCACTGCTGGCAAGCCAATTCTAGGGCAGATCAATTCATTTGGGCTTACTAATGTGGTGATTGCTGTGGTTCGCTATTTTGGTGGTATAAAGCTGGGAACTTCGGGGCTTATTGTCGCTTATCGTGAGGCAGCGCGTATTGCTATTGAGGCTGGTGAAATTCTTGAGTGCCACGAACAGGCAACCCTCTCGTTCACATTTCCTTACCTTGCCATGAACGACGTGATGAAACTGGTGAAAAGTGGCGACTTGAAGATCCTCGACCAGCAATTCGACAACGTGTGTACCATGACTATCCAGACCGATGCTGATAAACTGCCAGCCCTTCGTGAGCGACTGATTGGGCTGGATGGGGTGACCGAAAAAGAATAAAATACACTGAACTAAAAACGGAACTGTTACTAAATCGTTCAGAAAGAACTAAAAGCTAACAAGTAAGTGCTCTTTTAAAGTGCACCATAATATGTGTTATCTGTTCTGTATTTCTAGGCATAGTCCCACAAGTGAGTTTTGAACATGGAGCGAGATGCACACCCCACACCCAGGTCCTTATTGGTTCATTTTATATAGAATTGGCCGATAGGAGAGTAGCCGAGTTCTTTCATCAATGATTCCCAGTTGTGTGGCAATTCGATCTTTATGGTTGAATAGCCTCCACCGGGCATGGTCTGCAGCTTGTTGCGGGAGTTATCGCCAGTAATGAGAAACTTAGTCATGCCTTGTTGCATGGTGGGAATGGTTTCAATGTAATCTTCGGCTGTGTCATACCACTCGGGTGTGGGTGTGGTTTCTGCTCCCTCGGTGCGTCGCAGGTAGCCTGTGTATTGGCGTATGTTGTGCTCTCCACCGTCTTTTGCCCCACCAGGATTAGCGTAGTAGTTGGCAAAAACCCTTTCGCGGAGAGGGCGGCGTGATGCCTTGATAAGTGTTTGTTCCAAGTCGTAGGTTGAGGAATATACTGTTGCAAGAGTACGGGCTACTGGCTCGGTCATCAATATGGTGCGGTAGGTGAACTGCTTACCACTGCCTAGGGCAAACTGGCATCGCTCACTAATGTCCCACGCCAGCAGCTGCATGATTTTCTGGGGATTGGTGGTGGATGGTGCCATATTGTTGCCCCAAAGTAGTGTTGATGCCGCAGTGATGGTGTTGTCGTTAATGTTATATCCTTCACGTACATGATAAGGTTGCCATCCCACACGCATGCATGCTTCCTCGTCCTCGGCCATGCACCACGACATTGGGTAGCCAAAGGTGCCCATGCGATCTTGTTTCACATAGTAGCCGCACAAGTTCATCAGCGCCAAGTTCATAAAGCGGCCTATCGCCACGTTGGCAGCTTCGTTTATCTCGCCCTGTCCACTGTCGATACCTAACTGTCGTGTTACTGGGCCGTTCATCCAGCAATAGGGCACCCAAGCGTGTGTGCTTGCGAGAGTGCGGCGAAATTCTGGCCCTCCCAGAGCTTTAGTCAAGGCAATGAGGATGGGCATATATTCGGGCTTGCATCCAGCCATCACACCGTTTACTGCCACGTGCCATGCAGTGGTGTTGCGGTGAGCTATTGGCAATGTTGCCACTGTCTCATCCCAGCGGTAGTGGGTGAAGCGCAGCATTTCGTTCACTTTCTCGAATGTGGGTGGGACTATTGGCAAGCCGTCGCTCCACCTCATCTCATTGAAATAGGCATTCACCTCATCTAGTGTGCCAAAAAACACGTCGTCGCGCAGGTCGCCATGGTTGGCAGCTAGGCCTTTGTTTAGCTCTTCGGTTGTAATTGGCCTGGTGAGCGCGTCCACAATCTGTGGCCATAGTATTTGCTGGGTGTTCTTAATGAGAGTTGCCTCATCGTCTAAGGCAAAAGCATTGGGATATTCGGCCACTCGAAGCACTGGCACGCCATTGTTAAGGGCCGTGTAGTGGGCTTGGGCTGTGAAACTTGGAGCTGTGATGATAACTGATGGAATACCGATGTATTCGGCTGCTATGCACGATCCGGTCTCTTTGGGAGTGCAGAGTCCGCAACCGCCGTTTCCAGAAATGACGGCATCCACGTGGAGGTCACGCAGGCGTTGCTGAAACTCGTCTTTCGCTCGGCGTGTGATGCCTGGCGCAGGGTAAGGGCCAGCTGTCCCCACCTCATCGAGTAGTAGCACATGGACATCGGGATAGTTTTTCTCGATGAGACGCTTTATTTCGGGATGAGTCACTCGGCTCATGAAACTCACTCCCACCACAGCGATAGTCTTTCCCGACAGTGTGTTGAGTCGTTGCGCCTGATTAATTGGCTCTACTGTGCCGCGCCCCACTGGTGAGACCACTGCATAGCCCGCATTGCCTTTAGTCGCTGCCGATTTAGTCTCGGCACCTATCTCGCAAGTCTCGTCACACACCACACGACCTTGTCCATATACTTGTCCAATAAAAAAGTAAAGCGCGAACAATACTAGAGTTAAACGTCTCATATTAAAGTTAATAAATGGAAAGATTGGCTTGTTTTATAATGTGCTGTTAAGGTATGTTGCCCATGATTCTATCGCTGCTTGAAGATGAATCGTGAGCGCACGCGTGAAACGCCGTCGGCACTGATGTCGAGGCGCACGTTCATTGGGTCATTGTCATCGATAGTGACAATGGCTTCGCTGTCGTAGTAGGCTTCTTTGACAAAGGCAATTTCCATGCGCTCGATGAAGTTATGGGCGTGCCACTGCATGGGGAAAGTGTTGACTAGGTGCTCGAGATAGCGCACGGTGTTAACATGACCGTTGAAGTCGATGTCGGTGTAGCGAAAGCGAAAGTCCTCGGTGCGTGTGGGCTCGAAAGGTCTGAGGCGGCTCTGTGGCTCAATTGGGCATGGGTGCCCGGTGACGTTGGCTGAAATATAGCTTAGTTTTGAAATATCCACACTCTCTCGTGTGTTGAGGTTGATTACAACCCAAATGGTGCGTGCGTAACCTATCACGTTTCCGTCACCGTCGGCAATTTCCATGTTACGTTGCGAGAAGTGGCGGTTGTAGTCTTCAATCCATGTGGTGAGGGAGTACCACTCATCGACGCGCGGATAGCGTTTCATCTCGATGGTGACGCGAGAGAGCACCCATCCTTGACAGTCTTCTATTAAGCGAGCATAGCCCACTCCCCATGTGTTGGCATGATTGGTGGCCACTTCAATTATTCGGTTCATTAGCAGCGTTAATGGCATCTCGGCCTGTGGATTACATTCTCCTGCTGAGAGGTAAAACGACTGCTTATATTCTTTCAAGTTTGGATTGCTTTCTATCATTTTATTCCACAGTGTTTTTTGAGTTCTTTGGTTGTGCTATGTTTTTTCCCGTTTAGGTCGTAGATGTATTGATTAGTGTGCTTGGGTGGCATTTTCTTTACATTATCAAATTTCTCAGGATTGGTGATGCGAGTAAATACCACACGTTGAATCTTGGTCTTGTCGCAACGTCCCATGCCATATCCCATCTCGGCGGGATTGTCGCCAGGACCATTGCTGCTCCAATAAGTCACAAATCCTTCATCGTCAATTCCCATGAAGATGACGCTGTGCCCATGCTCTTGTAAGTCTCCTTTCACGCCATTGTCGCCAATGATGGCTCCACTGTCATCGTCACGGTTCCAGAATATTTTCATGAAATCACCTGGAACAGCCAGTTTCCACACAGGGTTGTTACGCCATTCTTCGTCAGAGAGGTATCTTTCATCGGGAGTTTCCTTGCAGGCGGTAGTTTTTGCACCACGATAGGCGGTGAAGTTGAATCCTGCCTTTAGTTCATGAATTGTTACTGCCACAGCAGCTCCGTTGCCATTCATGCGCCCCCAGAAACCCTCTCCATCACTCTGGTAAAACCCGTTAGGATTCATATTGTCGACAATGCCCACAAAAGGTTTCATTGCTAGCCAAGCCTCACGCGATATTTTGTGATCTTTGTCCCATAGCAGCAGAGCCTTGATAAGGGTGCAATAAGTTGCGCTCGAGCAGAACGATGGTTGAGCCAGTTGCAGTTCAAGCTCAGGACGCTGATCGGCAAGCGTCATCTTATAGGCTTGATGCAGCCCTTTCCATGCAGTTTTCTTGAAGGTGTCGTTGGGACGTGCGCCAGTATAATATCCTCCGTTTTGTGGAAAAGCATTGACAGCCTCCAGCACACATTGTTGCCATTGTTCATTGACTTTATTGTCATCGCCAGCTAATGTCGCTGTTGGTGCCAATAGCATCACAGAGGTTACGATTATATTGCAAATAAATCTCATATAAGTCGTTTTTTTAAAATCGCCACAAAGTTAGCGAAAAAAATGGTTCGCCCAACTATCCCGCTTGTGGATATTCTTAATATAAGTTTATTTTTATAAATAATATATTTCCCATTAAAACGTTGTAAAGAAAAAACACTACCTTTGTGGTCGTTTTAATAAAAATGCTATTAAATTCATAGAAAAGACTATGTTTAACATATTCAAGAAGAAACCGAAAGAGAGTGCTAAATTATTTTATCACACTGATGTGCATAGCCACATTCTGCCCGGTGTGGACCATGGCTCTCAGAATGTGGGAGAGTCGCTCGAGATGCTTCGTGCCGAGCTTGATATGGGCATTACTCATGTGATGTGCACATCACACGTGACCGCCGAGACCTTTGAGAATACCCCCGAAACCCTCACGGCAGCCTATGATGAACTAAAACAGGCAGTTGAGGCCGAGGGACTTCCGATTAATATTTATGCTTCGGCCGAGTATCGCATCGACGAGTACTGGACCCGTGAATATGAAGCGGGACACCTACTCCCGATGCCAGGTAAGCGAATTCTTCTTGAGAACTCCTTCGTTCAGGAACTTATAGGTATTGACAACATGTTGTTTGAACTTCAGGTAAAGGGTTATCGTCCTATCTTAGCTCATCCCGAACGCTACCGTTATTACTACGACCATAAGGAGCGCTATAAATCGTTGCATAGTGCAAGTGTGAAATTCCAAGTAAACTTACTGTCGTTGACTGGTTATTTTGGCCGCGGTGCTCGTGAGACAGCTTTGTGGCTGATACAGAACAACCTTTGCGACATGTTCGGCAGCGATATGCACGGCATGGACCATGCACGCGAAATTCAGGACTACATTGGTAGCCGCGAGTGGCGCAAGTTGTGCGACAAGTATGACCTTCCAAAGCGTATCGTAAACGACCGCGAGTTTGAGTTGTAATATCTCATTCTCAATCTTTTCTTAATCAATTTCATTACTGCGATGCCAAAGATAAAGCGACTATACATGTTCATGTTAAAGACGTATCTGCCTTTATTCATGATGACGTTCTGTATATGTTTGTTTATCTTGATGATGCAGTTCTTGTGGAAGTATGTCGACGAGCTGGTGGGTAAAGGCTTGGGTGTTGATCTGATAGCCGAGTTGTTCTTCTACGCGGCATTAACTTTGGTTCCACTGGCCTTGCCATTGTCGATATTGCTGGCGTCGCTTATGACTTTTGGTAACCTGGGTGAGCATTTCGAGCTAACAGCGATGAAGTCGAGCGGCATCTCGCTGCTTAAGGTAATGAAACCACTAACGGTTTTTATTGCTCTTGTGAGTGTGGGAGCTTTCTTCTTTCAGAATTATGTTCAGCCTCAATCGCAGGTAAAGTTGTGGACTTTGCTGTTCTCAATGCGTCAGAAGTCGCCAACACTCGATATTCCAGAAGGAGCGATATACAGCCAGATTCCAGGCTACAACTTATATGTCAAGCAGAAGAATCCTGACAACGACAAGCTTTATGGCATCCTCATCTATGATGTGTCGACCACGTCGACCTATCCTCGCATTGTGGTTGCTGATTCAGGAACTCTGAGCATGAATAAGGCAAAGACTCACTTGATTCTTTCGCTTGAACATGGCAATTGGTATGAGGAAGTAACGAGTGGAGCTACTATGAGCAACGAGTTAGGTAGCGACATGTATAGGCGTGAGTCGTTTAAGAGCAAAGATGTCATAATCCCCTATAATGATAATTTTACACGCATGGACGATGAAACCATGCGGCAACAGTATATAGGCAAGAACATGACCGAGCTGCGTCAAGCTATCGATTCAATTGATTGTCGTCTTGACTCGACAGGCAACGCAGTTAGTCGTGAGATGCGCGCAAATACGAGTGTTGGTGTTCCAACTAGCCGTTTTGATATCAAAGGCAAGAAAGAGGTTGTTGTGCTTGAGAAACCCGTTGCGATAAAGCATCCAGTCGACTTCGACTCGTTATTCTCAAGCATGCCTGATGTTTCAAAGCAGATGCTTATTTCAGGTGCTATATCCCACCTGAAAATGAAAAAGCAGGATTTTGAGTTCCGTAGCTACACAATGGAGGATGACGCACTCATAAAGCGCCGACATGAGATTGAGTTGCAAAAGAAGTTTACTCTGTCGTTGGCATGTCTTATATTCTTTTTCATTGGTGCGCCTTTAGGTGCTATTATCCGAAAGGGTGGATTGGGAACACCCATTGTAATTTCGGTGCTACTTTTTATTGTGTACTATATAATTGACAATATAGGATACAAGCTAGCGCGCGATGATCGCTGGCCCGTGTGGCAAGGCATTTGGCTGAGTTCGGTCGTGCTACTACCGCTTGGAATTTTCCTTACCAAGAAGGCTATCGACGACTCGGCAGTATTTAATGCCGACGCTTATCGCAACTTCTTCTTCCGCTTGCTGGGATTGCACCAAACCCGTCATCTCGAACTTAAGGAGGTTATTATCGAGGAGGTGAATCCACAGGTTGCCCTCGAGAAGATTGCATCGCTCAAGCAGCATTGCGCTGACTTCCTTGCCCGATATCCAGGGCGTCAAGGATATATGGAGTACTTGCAGAAGGGATATGACAAGAACGCTCTGCGTGAACTCTCGACAGAACTTGAGTCGGTGGTCGACTATTTGTCAAACTCACATAACCAGTTGCTTCTTAATAAGGCAATGGACTTCCCAATTGTGCGTCAGTTGCTCACTTATCATGTTACCAACTATAAGCAGGTGGGCATAGCGCTGGCAGTAATCTTCCCAGTGGGCTTGACACTCTATCTGGTGGGTACGCGACATCAATCAAACCTGAAGAGAGAGCTTAACACTGCAATGCGCGTGTGTGATGAGATTGACGGTATAATCACAAAAGACATGAACGACACACAAGAAAACAAACAACAAGAGACTACCACTGATTGAAATGACACAGAACGAAGAATTCAAGTTAAATACTATAGACGAGGCAATTGAGCAGTTTCGTAAAGGTGAGTTTGTTATCGTTGTAGATGACGAAGATCGCGAAAATGAGGGTGATTTCATCATTGCCGCCGAATGCATCACTGAGGATAAAGTCAACTTCATGATGAGCGAGGGAAGGGGAGTGCTGTGCACCCCTGTCACTGCTGAGCGTTGCAAGCAATTGGGACTCACTATGCAGGTTGATGACAACACATCGATGCTTGGGACCCCATTTACTGTTACAATCGACAAACTTGATGGATGCACCACTGGCGTATCGATGCACGACCGTGCCGAGACAATTCGTCACTTGGCCAATCCTGACGCCAAGCCTCAAGATTTCGGGCGTCCGGGACACATCAACCCGTTGCGTGCCCAAGATAAGGGGGTGCTCAAGCGTGCCGGACACACCGAGGCAGCCATCGATTTGACACGCCTTGCAGGGATGCAGCCAGCAGCTGCACTTATCGAGATTATTAACCCCGACGGCACAATGGCGCGATTGCCACAGTTGATGAAGGTTGCTGAAAAATTCAACATGCCCATAATCTCTATTAAGGACCTGATTGCTTATCGCCTGCGCACCGAGAAAATTGTGGAGGTGGGTGAGACGGTCGACATGCCCACTCAATATGGACACTTCAAGCTGACCCCTTTCAAGCAACTAAACAATGGACTTGAGCACATCGCACTCATCAAGGGCGAGTGGAGCGAGGATGAACCACTGCTGGTGCGAGTGCACTCATCGTGTGCCACTGGCGATATCTTTGGGTCGATGCGCTGCGAGTGTGGCGAACAGCTGCACAAAGCAATGCAGATGATTGAAGCTGAAGGGAAAGGGCTCATCGTGTATATGAATCAGGAAGGCCGTGGCATAGGTTTGATGAACAAGATTAAAGCCTACAAGCTGCAGCAAGAAGAAGGCCTCGACACAGTTGATGCTAACACGCACCTGGGGTTCAAACCCGATGAGCGCGACTATGGCGTGGGCGCCAACATACTGCGAATTCTTGGTGTTAAGAAGATGCGACTGATAACCAATAACCCTGTTAAGCGTGTGGGACTAGAGAGTTATGGTCTAAAAGTGGTTGAGAACGTGCCCATCGAAATTATGCCCAACAAATATAACCGCTTCTACATGCACACCAAGAAAGAGCGCATGGGCCACAACCTGCACAATGTTTAATCAATGTGTAATTTAAGGAAGATTACCTTATAAATGTTGGGAAAAGCTGAAAAAATGAGGCAAATTGCATAAAAAAACAGTAAATATTTTAGAATGTGGCAATTAATGCGTATTTTTGCAGTTTGTTATTGAAAATAATTTTTTAAAGAGTATATGTTTATAAAATCATTTGGTATGAAAAAGATTATTTTATTGACGATCGTTGCAATGACATTGAGCGCAGCATCGGCACAAGTTACCGTTAAGGGTAGCAAGTTTTATGACAACATCTCGGTTACCGTTAAGGGTGGTATTGTATCTCCTTATCAGCACTATGCATTCTGGAAGAACGCACGTGGTGTAGCTGGTATTGAGCTTCGCAAGCAAATTACTCCAGTGCTTGGTCTGGGTGTAGAAGGCGAGTGGTCATTTAATACCTCATCTTGGACAAAGTCTTATGGCGATCATCCATCGGTTTGGGGACCTCACAGCAAGACTATCGTTGACCATCAGTTGGTTGGCGCATTTGGAACTGTAAGTCTTACAAACTTGTTGCTTGGTTACCTTGGCGTTCCACGCACTCTCGACGTTGAGGCAGTAGCTGGAGCCGGATGGTGGCATGCCTACAAGACAGGCGAGTATGTAAATCCAGGTGAGGAGACAGTAGATTTTGCCGACAAGAACTCTTGGTACACCAAGGCTGGTGTTAATCTGAACTGGAACGTTGGTGAGTCGAAGGCTCTTACCGTATCACTGAAGCCTGCTGTAGTATGGTACATGGGTCGTGGTGCAAATCAGCACACTACAGTGTTTAATGCCAACTGTGCTGCCGTTGAGATTGAGGCTGGTCTTACCTATCACTTCAAGAACAGCAATGGCGAGCACTACATGACATTGTGCCCAATGCGTTACACTCAGGACGACCTCGACGCTATCAATGCTCAGGTTAACGACCTGCGTAACCAGTTGAGCAATGCTCGTGCTGATGTTGACGCTGAGCGTGCCCGTGCAGCACGTCTGCAGAAAGAGCTCGACGAGTGCAACAAGCGCAAGAACAAGGTTGAGTATATCACCGAGACCAATGTTGTTGATAACAGTGTAGAAAATCTTGAGACTAACGTTTACTTCGAGATTGGTAAGAGCGTTGTTAGCGCTGCTCAAATGCCAAACGTTGAGCGCGTGGCAATCTTCTTAAAGAACCATCCCGAGGCAACTTGCACTATCAAGGGTTATGCATCGAAGGACGGTCCTGAGGACCTCAACATCCGTCTTGCTAACAATCGTGCTAAGGCTGTTTATGACCTGCTCACTGGCAAGTACAAGATTAAGGCTAGCCGCATCCAGAGCGAGGGCAACGGTATCAGCGAAATGTTCAGCGAGCCCGAGTGGAACCGCGTTTCGATTTGCACAATTCAAAACAAGGTAAAATAAGGTTTAGATACTTCTTAGATTGATTAAGGAGCCTTGCACCAGCGGTGCAAGGCTCCTTTTTTGTGAGTATTCAGTGGACAAGGCGCGCCTTGCCTTTTTATAAGTTTATTATTCTAGGTCATCATACTTTTGGAACAGGAAGTCGTTGTAAGGGAATCGCTGGGTGTGTATGAGTTTAGCTTTCTCATAGAGTAGCTGCTTGAGCGCTTCGATGTTGATGCGCTTCTTAGCGCTGATGAAGACGCAGTTGTTGCCCATTCGCGACATCCATGTTTCTTGTAGCTCCTCGAGAGGGATGTTCTCGCGCAGGCGAGGTGTGAGGTCATCCTCGTCTTTTTCTACATAGGAGAACTGGTCAATCTTGTTGAAAACCATAATCATCTCCTTGTTGCCAGCGTCGCACACGTCTTGAAGGGTCTTGTTGACGACTTCAATTTGTTCTTCAAACTGTGGATGAGATATGTCGACCACATGGATGAGAAGGTCGCTGTCGCGCACCTCGTCGAGGGTGGTCTTGAACGACTCCACCAGATGATGAGGCAGCTTGCGAATAAATCCTACAGTGTCGGTTAAAAGGAATGGTAGATTGTCAATCACAACCTTTCGCACAGTGGTGTCGAGTGTGGCGAAGAGCTTGTTCTCGGCAAACACATCGCTTTTGCTAAGCAGATTCATAATAGTTGACTTGCCCACATTGGTGTAGCCCACGAGCGCAACGCGCGTTAGCTTGCCACGATTCTTGCGCTGGATGGTCTTTTGTTTATCCCATCCTTCTAACTTTTGCTTGAGAAGAGAGATTTTCTGCTTGACGATGCGACGGTCGGTCTCGATTTGCTCCTCACCAGGTCCACGCATACCGATACCACCGCGTTGGCGCTCGAGGTGGGTCCACATACCGGCAAGTCGGGGCAGCAGATATTGGTACTGCGCCAGTTCCACTTGCATCTTGGCGTTGGCAGTTTGGGCACGCTTAGCAAAGATGTCGAGGATTAGGCTAGTACGGTCAAGAACTTTTACCTTGAGCTCTTTCTCGATGTTAGAGACTTGCTTAGGGCTTAGGTCGTCGTCGAAGATGGCGAGATTGATGTCGTTGCTCTCGATGTATTGTGCTATTTCCTCGAGCTTGCCCTTGCCCACAAAGGTTGTGCGGTTAGGAGCGTCGCACTTTTGTGTGAACTTCTTCACGGTGACTGCGCCTGCTGTCTCGGCAAGAAAGTCGAGCTCGTCGAGGTATTCTCGTGCCTTAGCTTCGTTTTGCTGTGGAGTTATAAGTCCCACTAGCACTGCTCTCTCTTCGGTAACAGTGCTAACGCTATGCCGTTTCTGATCGTCAAGTAATCCCATAGATATTATAATATGTGTGGTTGTGAGTGCAAAGATAGTGAAAAAAAGCGTGGCGACAAAAAGAAATCACCACAGCCTCAATGGTGGGGCAGTGGTGATTGTGGATATACTGACTGTTTCAGGCAGTTATTTCTTTGCAACCTTAGTGTAGCGCTTGTTAAGACCTTCAATCACTTCGTCGGTAACCTCAAGGCTTGGGTTGATGTAACCAGTAGCCGACTTGAATAGAATCATGTCGTAGTTATTCTTCTTAGCGTAGTCGTTGAGGAAGTTGTGAATGGAGTCGTTAAGTTGCTTCTGGCTTTGCTGCATTTGGTTGGCACTGTTCTGCTGCAATTTAGCCATTTCGTTTTGTGCGTTTTGCTCCATTTGCTGATACTTCTGCACATCGGCCTTATAAGCGTTCTCGCTTGCGTACTGATTGTTCTGCATCTTTTGGTTGACACTGTTCTGGAAGTTTCCGAGCTGATCGGCATATTTCTTTTGAGCTTGGTCAAACTCGTTCTGCAGTCTGGTGGTCATTTCTTCGAAGTCCTTGGCGAGATTGTAGTTCTTGAGCACTGAGTCCTCATCAATATAACGAATCTCTAGGTGCTGACCAGCTTTAGCTGGTTCTACCTTTGCACTATTTTTGTTATCCTTAGCGTTGTTAGAATTCTCTTGTTGATTGCAAGCCGCCATTGATAAAGTGATAACAGTAGCGACCAGAGCAAATTTAGTAAAGTTCTTAAAGTAGTTCATTTCTTGTGAATATAATTTATTTAAATAAGTCATTTATAGTACTCGTCGTGCTGAACGCACTTGATGCCACGTTTTTTCATCTCGGGATTAGAACCAATGTGAGTGTTTGGAAATCGGCCTCCCTTGACGAAGAAAACTTTTACACCCAGTAGCAAAATTGCTAATCCCACTAGAATTATGGTCAAAATTAGTATCTCCACGACGTTATTCTTAAAAAAGCATGCAAATTTAAAAAAGGTTTCTGATAAATTGCTGATTATTTAAAAAAAAATTGTAATTTAGCGCTGGCAAAAAGCCTGATTTAACAATTATTTTGGAACATCTATTTTAACTAATAATTTTTATTAAAAAATTAACTTACTATTTACTATGACTATTAAAGATTTGAATCCACAAGCAGTGTGGTCCATCTTTGACGAGATCACCAAGGTTCCCCGTCCATCGGGCAACGAAGAAGGCAAGTTAGACAAAATCCGCGCATGGCTCGTGGACTTTGCCAAAAAGCACAATCTGGAATACAAGATTGACAAGACTGGTAACGTGGCAATCTTCAGGCCAGCAGCCCCCGGTTATGAGAATTGCAAGGGCATCGTGCTGCAAGGTCACATGGACATGGTAGCCGAGAAAGGTCCCGGTTCTAACCATAACTTCGACACCGACCCCATCGAGACCATTATTGACGGCGAATGGGTTCGCGCCAACAACACCACTCTTGGAGCCGACGACGGCATGGGTCTCGCCATTGCACTTGCTGCAGTAATTGAGCCATCGCTCAAGTGTGGCCCACTCGAGGCACTTGCTACCGTTGACGAGGAGACTGGACTTACTGGTGCCAGCAATATTGAGGCCGACATGCTCGTGGGTGACTATCTTCTTAACCTCGACGAGGAGGAAGACGGCGTGATCACAATGGGTTGTGCTGGTGGTCTGGTGAGCATCTTCAAGTTCAACTACAAGCCTGAGGCAGCTCCTAAGGATCGTATCTACTTCGAAATCAAATTCGAGCATCTGCACGGCGGCCACAGTGGTGCCGACATCCACTTGGGTTATGCTACTACCACCAAGCTAAGCAGCCGCTTGCTGTGGAACATTGGTGCCGAAATGGACTATGTGCTTGCATGCATCGATGCAGGTAACCTGCACAATGCTATCGCCCATGCTGCTACCGTTGTTGTAGGTATCAAACCTGAGGATAAGGAGAAACTGAGCGTTGTTCTCAACACTTTCATTGCCGATGTGAAGAATGAGTATAAGCGCACCGAGCCCAAGATGGAAATCACTTGCAAGAGCATCGATGTTCCCGAGACTATTATCGACACCGACACTGCACGTCGAGTTGTTGATGCTGTATATGCTGCTCCTCACGGCATCGCTGCCATGAGCATGGAGATTCCCGGACTTGTTGAGACATCAACCAATCTTGCCAGCGTTAAGATGCGCGAAGGCAATCAGATTGTTGTAGAGATGTTCCACCGCTCGTCGATCGAGAGTGGCAAATATGACCTTACTCACAAGTGCGAGACCATCTTCCGCCTGGCTGGTGCAAACGAGATCATCAGCGAGGGAGGATACCAGGGATGGGAACCTATTGCTGACAGTCATCTCCTCACCGTTGCTCAAGAGCAATGGGAGAAGCTATTTGGTATTAAGCCCGAGGTTAGAGCCATTCACGCAGGTCTCGAGTGCGGTTTGTTCCTAAAGGCACGTCCCGACATGGAGATGATTTCTTTCGGCCCAACACTGCGTGATGTGCATTCGCCAGCTGAGCGCTGCCACATCCCCGCTGTGGAGAAAGCTTGGAAGCAAGTTCAGGCAATCCTCAAGGCCATTGCCGAGGAGAGCAAGTAAATCTTCTCAGAGGATTTGATAATAAAAAAGAGGCTGCACTCCGTTATGGAATGCAGCTTCTTTAATTTTCGTGTGAGAGAGTCGTTATGACTTCTTTCTAATTTGTACCTTCATTGGTGCATTGAAGTTCATCTTGTCGCCTTTTGGAAGAAGGATGTCGATGCGATTGCGCAGACGTGGCCCCATCTTGTCCATAACTTTCCAAACTCCGTTAAGAAGAGAGTTGGCACACTCAATAATAACTTCGTCGCCCATTTTTACTCCGAGTTTCTGGAACATGTCGTGCGAAACGGCAATCCATTTAATCTCATAGTTCTTGAGCTTGTTGTTGTCTATTCTCGAGCCGCTGGCTGTAACCCAACCTGCGCCTCCCATGCCGGGGTGATACTTTGTAGCTGTCACAGTTACTTGACCACTTGCAGAGATCGAACAGATTAACAACAGAAACAAAAATAAAGCTTTACGCATATAAATAGTTTTGGTTAATAACTGTGCTAATCAAACTGGTTGCCTAGATTTAGGCGACGTAATATCGCTTGAAAAGCGCTGCAAAGTTATGCATAATTTTTGAATTGACCAAATGGTGAGAATGGGTTGACAACGTGAACGTTATGAAAAGGATTGCATAAAAAGTGTGTGGAGTTCTGAAAAAATATCAATCTTTTTCAGAACTCCACACTATAAATAAACGGTTGATTCAACCCGTTGGTTCTTTTAAAAAATAGTGGCAAATGTTATTCTTCTTCGCTCCCTTCGGGGTTGAATACTGGTGGTTGAATGTCTTGGTTGTCGTCGTCGCTGCTATCGTTTTGTTGCTCGTCATTGCTTGATTGAGAGCCAGCAGGAAGAGCGACAGAGGTGTTCTCGTTGCTGTTGTTTTGGTTGTTTTGCTCGTCGAGGATGTCAAGACGCGAAGTCCACTTGCGCTTGCCAAAGATTTTCTCAGCGTCTTCGGTGTAGATGACCTCTCGCTCTAGCAGTAGCTTTGCAAGAGCATGGTGCCCCTCAATATAAGTTTCAAGAATCTCACGTGCACGCTTGTATTCCTGATCGATAATGGCTTGAACTTCTTTGTCAATTCTCTCGGCACGCTCCTCGCTATAGGGCTTGGTGAAGCCGTAATTCTCGCTGCTGTCGTAGTAGGAGACGTTAGGGAGTTCTTCGCTCATGCCGTAGTAGGTTACCATGGCGTAGGCAATCTTGGTGGCTCGCTCTAGGTCGTTGAGTGCGCCAGTGTCGATGATGCCCAGGAACATCTCTTCGGCAACACGTCCTGCCATGAGTGAGCAAATCTTGTCGAGCAGAGCCTGACGTGGAGTGATTTGTCGCTCTTCGGGCATATACCATGCAGCACCAAGAGCTTTGCCACGTGGTACGATGGTGACCTTGACTAATGGATCGCCATACTTGAGGTGCCAGCTCACTGTTGCGTGGCCTGCTTCGTGCACTGCTATTGAGTTGCGCTCTTCGTCGGTCATCACCTTGGAACGCTTTTCAAGGCCGCCAATGATGCGGTCAATAGCGTTGTTGAAGTCTTGCTTCTGCACAGCGACCTTATTGTTGCGCGCCGCTATGAGTGCAGCCTCGTTGCACACGTTGGCGATATCGGCACCCGAGAAGCCTGGTGTCTGGCGAGAGAGCATATCGAGGTCGACACTTCCGTCGGTTTTCACGCCACGCAGGTGCACTTGGAAAATCTCTTTACGGTCGTTGAGCTCAGGAAGGTCAACGTAGATTTGACGGTCAAATCGTCCTGCGCGCAGCAGTGCCTTGTCGAGGATGTCAACACGGTTGGTTGCAGCAAGGATGATGATACCACTGTTGGTGCCAAAACCGTCCATTTCGGTAAGCAACTGGTTGAGGGTGCTCTCGCGTTCATCGTTTCCGCCCATGTTAGGGTTCTTGCCACGGGCGCGTCCCACTGCATCAATCTCGTCGATGAAGATGATACAAGGAGCTTTGTCCTTGGCCTGCTTGAAGAGGTCGCGAACTCGTGACGCTCCCACACCGACAAACATCTCGACGAAATCGCTACCCGAAAGCGAGAAGAAGGGCACGTCGGCCTCGCCGGCAACAGCTTTGGCAAGCAAGGTTTTACCTGTTCCCGGAGGTCCCACGAGCAGAGCACCTTTAGGAATTTTACCTCCCAGATTAGTATAGCGCTGTGGATTCTTGAGGAAGTCGACAATTTCGGCTACTTCGGTCTTCGCCTCGGCAAGTCCAGCCACATCGGTGAAAGTGACTTTGGTCTTATCATTCTTGTCGAACAGCTTGGCCTTCGACTTGCCTACACTGAAGATGCCTCCACCACCTGTGCCGCCTGCCATGCGCCTAGTCATCCAGAACCAGAAGAGGATGAGCAGCAAAATGGGTCCGAATCCCCATATCCAATTGCTGATGTCGCTTGCAGTAGCATAACGCACTGGACCGTTATAGGCTCCTGTTGTGTTGAGGGTATCGATAAACTCGTCGAATTTCTCGTTCGATGGTATTTGTGTTGAGATGTAGGGGGCAGAGTGTTGCTGAGAGCGCTTGTTGTCCTTGAACATGATATTGGCAAGCGAGTCTTTGAGAAACGCGTTAGCCTCTTGCTTGTTGCTATATACAACGACGCTATCGACGCCACCAGTGGCAACGTACTCCTTAAATTTTGTCCATGATACGTCGCGGCTTGTAGAAACGTCGTTACTCCAGTAAATGCCCAGAATTACTGCCATGATAATGGCATACATCCACAAGATGTTGAATTTTGGCTTCTTGCCCCGAGAGTTATTATTGCTGCTGTTGCTGTTGTTGCTACTGCCGCCCAAAAAGTTGTTCTTCATTTATCGTTCGCTTTGTTGTGACGACCTTGCTGCGCGATGTGCATGGTCCTGTAATGATTTTAGTCCAAATTAGGGATGTGCTTGATGTTGGCATCGGCCCAAAGTTCCTCGAGGTTGTATCGCTCGCGCTCCTCGGGAAGGAATATATGAGCAAAAACCGTGCCATAATCAATTACAATCCACTGTGAGTTCTGGTATCCGTCGTAGTTAAACGGTTTTTGTCCGGTTTTTTCTTGCACATATTCTCTTACGCTGTCGGCGATAGCTTCAACCTGGATTTTGGTGTTGCCCGTACCGATGACAAATCCTGTTGTTGTTGCATACTCTAGACTGGTGAGGTCGATGTGCACGATGTCACGTCCTTTCTTTTCTTGAATCCCTTCGATAATTCTTTGAATGAGTTGGTTGTTTTCAGTCATGTATTAAATGTTATAACTATTATCCTACAAAGGTAAAACATTTCTTATTTATTACAAAGAAATCGCGGGCATTTTTTTATGCCAGCGATTAATGTGATTTCTGTGATGATGTCATTCTTGTTAGAATGGCAGGTCATCGGCAGGACTTTGCTCAAAAGTGGTGTCGGTAAGGGGCACTGGAGCTGGTGCAGGTGCACCTTGAGGTGCTGGAGCTGCTTGTGGTGCAGCTGCAGTGGCCTCGTCGATCTTCTCGGCTTTCCATCCGCGAATGCTGGTATACCATCTTCCTTGATACTCACGGCTCTCGATATCGAAGCTTAGGTTTACCATGTCGCCCACGTTAAGGGGATACTGGTCGGCCCTATCGCCAAAGAAGTCGAAATGAATCTTGCGTGGGAAACTGTCGAGAGTCTCGAGAAGGTATTCTTGCTTTTTCCAAGCATTACCGGCCTTGGATGTGCCACTCATGAGGTCAAACTTCTGTATAATCTTACCTTTTACTTCCATTTTGATATTGTGTGATTAATGTGTTATTGAATTTCTGTCTTAAAAAGTAGTGCAAAGTTAGTCAATCATTTTGTTTAATAAAAATAAAAGAGTGATTAAGTTATCAACAAGTTCACTTTTTTTGATTTGCTAAAAAAGTACCAGCCTTGCAGTCAAGCAAGGCTGGTAAAAACGTTGTTGGATGAAGTTGATGTGATTAGTTTCCAAGCAGGATGTTGTAGATAACTGTTATATCTACGCTTGAGATGTGTCCGTCACCGTCAACATCGCTTGTTGTGATGTAGGTTTCATCTCCGTTGAGCAAGTAGTTGTAGATGGCTGTGATGTCGACACTTGTAACGTGTCCATCGCCATTAACATCGCCATAAATGGCCTCGCCTGCTGCAATGTCATCGACTTTAGCGGTTTGTACAGCCGTGCGGTCGTAGTGCACATACTTGATGTTGTCGAACAAGATGTCGCCGTCCCAAGCCTGAACTGGCAGTAATTCGCCGTCATCGTCATATTCCTCATCGGTGTTGTAGTGACGCAGGTAGAACGAGTCGTAGCACCACCTCTGGGCTGAGCCCACAGTTTCTCCCTCGCCAGTGAAGTGAACAAATGGGGCATTATAGATGTCGAACGCCATAGTCTTCCAACCACGGAAGTCGAGCACTACATGCTCATTCTGGATAAGGCCAGAGGCACCACTGCCGTTGAGTCGCACCATGTGGCACACTTGGTTGTTAGAACCGTCAGCAAACACCTCGCACTGGAGTACAGCGTCGTATCCATCGGTGAAATAGTTGTTCTGGCTATAGCTGCGGTACTCACGAATCTGCCATGGACCATCACAGTCTTGATTGAACTCATAGTGGAGCAGATAAGAACTTGTGAGATCGGTACGGCTGGTAGTGTTGCTGAGGGCAATGTAGTTGGAGTTGGGATCGGCCACACCGTCCTTTGAAGTGGTGTGTGTGGTAGAACCTGAGCCATCAGGTCCCCACCAGTGGTTCAGAACCGAGCCATCTTCGATCATTGTGTAGTCGAGCACTGGACGATACTCGGTCATGAAGCGAACATATTGTGTGATTTTGCTAATATTGCCCGATAGGTCGGTGAAAGTGCCATTAACCTTAAAGCGGTAGGTCTTGTCGAGCTTGAGGTCGGTGTTGGGGTAGAAGTGAACTACCGAAGCGTCGCGCACTACCATGTGAGTTAGGCGACCTTCTACAGTTTCACCGTCGGCGCATTCAAGCACAATCATCTCGGTGGCGTCATCATCGTTCCATGCAAGTTCCTCGTTGAACTCAACGCGAATAGCGGGGCGCAGGGTGAAGAGCATAGTTTCGCCTTCGGCTGGCGTAGTGCTTGCTATGTAGGGCGCCTCAAGGTCGGCAGGTACTGTCATGAAGTTGAACACATAATTGCCTCCTTCCTCGCCATCTCCGTCACCGTCAAGAAGCTGGTTGGTCTGTGAGTTGCGAGCTATGCTTCCGTCGATTGTCACTGTATAGCTCATGTCGTCGAGCAGTTGGTTGAGAACTACACGCAGTGTGTAGTCGTTGTCCCAGGATAGTGTTACGTTTCCATTATGGTTGATTGAGAACGCTTGTTCCACGCTCTCGCGGTTCATGTTGCGTGAGAAGGTGAGCACCATGTCGTTGATGATTTTCACGGCATCGGGATTGCTGATACTGTTGGACGAAACAACGGCGGGAGCGTTGGATGTGAGTTCAATGTTGCCCCAGGTCACGTTGTCGCCAGCTAAGCCTTGAGTGTCATAATTCAGGGTCACAGTCTTGGTAGCGCTAGTGTATCCTGGGCAAGAATAGGTGATCTCGTAGGTCTCGCCAGGTGTCAATCCCTCAAAGAGGAAGAAGCCGTTGTGAACAAGATCCTTGCTGTTCACATAGTTGTGGAAGAGTGACTCATAGCTGTCGGTGACGATAGTCTGGCCGTTGCATGTCACTGTCACGTTGTCGATAGGTTGCCCGTTCTCGCTGTTTTTCACAACACCGGCAAGCATTACCTTCTCGGGACGGTCGAGACCACGATACTCCATGATTGAACGGAAGGTGCCGAAAGCCTCCAGACGCTTGTAACTCTCGTTGATGTTAAGAGCCTGCTGCATGGGCAAAGTGTGGAAACCACCCTCGCTCAAGAGCGATGCCATGTTAGTGCGTCGGTTTACCGATAGGTAGGGATACTGGTTAGTGTGGGTGGTGGGAGTGGGATCATACCAGCAGCGATCGTACCAATTGCCACGGGTTGAGGTTTCATACATCACACTGGTAAGGTTGGGGGTTAAGATATCGCCGTAGGCCTTGCCTCCATGAGGCGTTTTCTCTATCTCCACACCGTTTTTGCGCCATCCTCCAAAGAGCATCAGCGTGCTGTTAGTGTTGCCTCCTGCATCACTGTGAATGGAGTAGAAGAAGTCGGCTCCCCATGCGTTAGCCATGTCGGAGCGTTCCTCAAGACTGACCTCGGTGATGTCGTCCTCGCGGGTCATGTGAATGTTGTCGGTAGTGGCAGTAGTATATTGCGTGAGGTATTCGCGCGTGGCAAGACCCACACGCAGCACTTTTTGTGCCTCGGTGTAGCCATACATGCCTTGGTTCTCTTTCTTGCTGTGACCTGGGTCAATCCACAGCTTGAAATCGCCCCAATCGGCTTTTTCCTGTTCTTGTGCGTTAACAACTTGTGTTGTTGCGAAGTAGCCAATAGCAGCCACAATCGCGAGTTTAATATAGATTTTCATAGCTGCTATTAATAATTGAGGTTAATAATGTAGATAGCACCATCGGTATCGTTGTCGAAGGCTAGTTTAGTGCCGTCGGGTGACACGGCTATGGTAACTGGAATAGTCTCGCTGTGTGAGGTGATGTTGACAGCGTTGCCCGTGTCAACATTCACACAATAGATGTCGCTGCTGGTGAAACGGTGGCCGTCGTCAACGATTTGTGTCATCATCAAGTTGTGGCTATCGGGGAGCCATGCAGGGTGTGACCCCTTGCCCAGGCTCACGAGACCTGTGCCGTCGGCATTGCACACAAAGAGCCCTTTTGTCACTATTTGGAATGCAATCTTGGTGCCGTCGGGCGAGAGGGCGGGGTTGATAATCCAGTTGCCTGCATATTCGTTCAGGCCGGCGATTTTGCTGGAGGCTTCCTTGGGCTCGTCAAGCATCGTTTGGTGTACATCTGTTGCCCCTGTCACTGTCGAACGCTTAAAATTGCGTGTGGCAGGTGACACAGCTTGAATCTTGCCTGTGGTGGCATCAACACGCTCGATGCGAGTCATGCGTTTCTTGTTCTCGATAGTATAAGGCGTACTCAGGATTTCCTGGGTGCTAGCCCAGTACATTTGGTAACCTGCTCCTGGTGCCTCCGAGACTTGCTTGAGCTCAGTGCCATCGGCATTAGCAACCCATATTCCAATAAAGTTGTCGCCAGTGATAGCAATTCGGGAGCCGTCGGGCGACCACGTGGGTGCCATCAGTCCTTTCTCGGCCTTGATGAGTAGCTGTGGCTCACTCCACGACTTGGGCTGCGCCATCATGCTACCACACGACAGCGCTATGGCCGCCGCAATGATTAGTTTTCTTTTCATCAGCATTTCTTGTGTTAAATGGTTATTTAAATGTCGATATTGTTGTGTGAGATGATTGTTTTTTCTATGGTTTTTATTTCACTTGCTAAGTTAGTGCTATTTTTTAGATTGGCAAAATCTTTTTAATTTTTTTCAGGAAATGGGTTTTGATAAATATTTTATGGTCGCTTTTTGCCAATAAAGTGTTCCGTTTTTTCTCAAAATGATGTTTTTTAGTCGTTTTTTTGTTGTTGTGTTAAACTAAATTATTATTTTTGCGTCAAATTTGCGGTGTGACCCTTTTGGCATCACTACTCGCAACAGATAAAAAACGAGTTTATATAAATGTTTAATTAATTTTTTTGATTATGAAGAAAATTGCTATTGCACTTATGTGCACAATTCTTGCTACTGGCGCTGCCATGGCTCAGAAACAATTCACTTGGGGTCCTAAGATTGGTGTAGACTACACTCACTATTGGGGCGAGGACGTAGGCCATGGAGGTCAGCTCAACTATCAGGCCGGTTTGTTCATGGAGTATCGTTTTACTAATAAGTTCTCAGTTGCTCCTGAGGTTGTGTTTGCTGCTCAGGGTGGTAAGTATGATTGGAGTGAAGATGGAGTTAAATTTAACGCTACCGATCATGTAAACTACATCAACATTCCTGTAATGCTGAAATTCTATGTAATTCCAGAGTTGAGCATCGACTTTGGCCCACAATTGGGAGTTAACGTTTATAGCAAAATGACTCAAGAGTGGGAAGTTCTTGATGTTAAGTATAAAGATACTGATGATTTGAAAGATGAAACTAAAACAGTTGACTTCGGTCTTGGACTTGGTTTGACTTACAACATTGCTAAAGACGTATTTGTTCAAGGACGTTACACTCTGGGCTTGACCAAAGTGTTTGAGTATGGCAACGACAAGAACGGCAACGCTCAAATCGCTATTGGCTACCGCTTCTAATAAAGCGAATTCCGCAAGGATTTAAAAGAACTAAAGTGACCTGCGCACCATTTTGCGCAGGTCACTTTTTTAGTTATTTCTTTGATAATAAAGAATATTTTATTATTTTTGCGATTAGAATCAAATTATGTTTAACTTTTTAATACGAGTAAGTTATGAAGAAGATTACTATCGCACTTATGTGCATCCTGTTGACTGCTGGAGCAGCCATGGCTCAACCCGAGAAGACTTTCACTTTTGGTCCCAAGATTGGTGTAGACTTCACTCACTTCTGGGGAAAGAACTGTAAACATGGCGGTCAGTTAAATTATCAGGGTGGCGTGTTCTTTGAGTATGTTGTAACCAACCACTTTGCTATCGCCCCTGAGGTTGTGTTTGCTGCACAAGGCGGAAAGTTTGACTTTGAGATGTTTGGTAATAAGCATACTTATACAGAGCATGTTAATTACATAAATGTGCCTGTGATGCTTAAGTACTATGTTACTCCTTCGTTCAGTATTGAATTTGGTCCACAAGTCGGTTTCAATATTTATAGTAAATTTACCGATGAACTTGATGATGGCACTCATAAACAGAAAACTGTTGTCGACCAGAAAAAAGAAACAAAGAGCGTGGACTTCGGTGTTGGTCTTGGCATGACTTATAACATTGCCAAGGATGTGTTTGTACAAGGTCGTTACACAATGGGCATGACCAGTGTGTTTAAGAGTGGCGATAATAAGGACGCCAAGAACGGCAACGCTCAAATCGCTATCGGCTACCGTTTTTAAATAAGATTAGAAGAACTTAAGAAAAGTACTCAAGTGACCTGCATTGCAAACCTTTGCAGGTCACTTTTTTTGTGTATTCTTATTGAAATATAGCGAATTTAAAAAATAATTTCTATTTTTGCACAGGAAATATGTTTTGTTAACTAATTAATTACAATTGACTTATGAAGAAAACAATTACTCTTACTTTTGTTGCATTGCTCGCAATGATTGGGCTGAAGGCTCAAGCTGCAATGTATCTCGTTGGCGAAGGCTTTAATGGCTGGACTACCACTGGGAACGTTGAGATGACCGATGACGGTGATGGTATGTACTCGTGGTCAGGCAATTTGGTTGCCGGCTCTTCGTTTGCATTTTTCCGTGACACCGAGGATTGGGGGTCACAACGTGGTCCTGCCAATGGTGACGGCTCGGCTCCTACCGGCGATTGGGAAGATACCCAAGCGATGGGCGCTTGGACATTGACTGCCTCGGGAGGTTATGTCATTCAGTACAATTACAATACCGACCAGGCTAAAATCACTCTAACTGATGAGCCCGTTTTCAATCCAGCTCAGCGTCGCTTTGCTGTGACTGGTGCTGCTTTTGGAGGCTGGAATATGCCCCCAAGTGGAGCGCAAGTTTTTGCAAACAACGGCGACGGCACCTACACTTTGGAGTTTGAAGGTGCTACAGCTGCCGATTTCAAGCTTTCAAGCATCGACATTAACGATGCCGGTTTCAACAGCTGGACAGTGTTTGATGCTGGTGTGATGGGCGCAAGCAATCTTGCCACTGGCGACAACCAGCTCTCGACATCCTATGGCACTGCTAACATGCATTTCCCTGTTAGTGGCAACGTGACTCTTACCATCAGCAACGTGACCGAGACCAGCTGCACTCTCAACATTACATTGACCGAGGAGATTATCCCTGATAAGGCTTACTACCTGATTGGTGCGTTCAACGAGTGGAGCGAGGAGACAATGGTTGCATTTGAGGAGAACGAAGGCGTATTCACTCTGACTCAGACCTTTGGCGGCGAGTTCAAGGTGAAAGACGAGAACGGCAACTGGTGGGGTGGTGGTGTTACCCTTACCGAGGAGAATCCCAGTGTTACCTTGGTTGACGGCGGCAACTTGGTTCTCGCCGAGGAGAAAGAGTACACTCTCACCATCGTGGATGGCGTTCTTACAGTTACCTTCCCAACAGTAAATCCTGGAACACCAGGTGATGTGGATGGCGACGGAGTAGTTACCAGTGGCGATATTACAGCACTTTATAATTACCTGCTCAACAATGATTCGACAGGCATTGTAAATGGCGATGTTGATAATGATGGCGCCATTACCAGTGGTGATATTACTAATGTCTATAACATCTTGCTAGGCAATTAATAGATATAGCCACAAGTCAGTTTTGACTGTAATATAATAACATAATCGCCCGAGTATTAGTGCTCGGGCGATTTTGCGTTAATAGAGTTATGTAATTAGTTGTGGAAGACAATGCTGCTGGCCTCTGCATCGACAGTGATTGGTCGGTCACGGTCCACGTTGTGTGCGATGATGTCGCGCGAGAGCTGGTTGAGGACGAGGTTTTGGATAGCACGCTTAACGGGTCGTGCGCCAAACTCTGGGTCGTAGCCAGCCTGTGCAAGCAGGTCAACGGCAGCAGGGGTGTATTCCATCTCTAGGCCACCAGCGTGGAGCATCTTCTTGACGCTCTGGAGTTGCAGTTCAACGATTTGAGCGATCTGCTTCTCGTCGAGTGGCGTGAACATGATAGTCTCGTCGATACGGTTCAAGAACTCAGGACGGATGGTCTGCTTGAGCATCGTGAGCACGTCATTTCGGGTTTTTTCTATCACGCTGTTGCGGTTCTCAGCATTTAGGCTCTCAAAGCGCTCACGGATGAGGCTCGAACCCAAGTTGCTCGTCATGATGATGATGGTGTTCTTGAAGTTGACGGTGCGTCCCTTATTGTCGGTGAGTCGTCCGTCGTCGAGCACTTGCAGCAGCACGTTAAACACGTCGGGGTGAGCTTTCTCAATCTCGTCGAAGAGGACTACGCTGTAAGGCTTGCGTCGCACTGCCTCGGTGAGTTGTCCACCTTCGTCGTAGCCCACATAGCCTGGAGGCGAACCAATGAGCCTAGTGACCGAGAACTTCTCCTGATACTCGCTCATGTCGATACGTGTCATCATGTTCTCGTCATTGAACAGGTAGTCGGCGAGTGCCTTTGCAAGCTCGGTCTTGCCCACACCAGTGGTGCCAAGGAATATGAATGAGCCAATGGGTCGACGTGGATCATTAAGGCCGGCACGGCTGCGGCGCACTGCATCGCTGATTGCGGTTATGGCCTCATCCTGACCGATGACGCGCTTGTGCAGCTCATCCTCGAGGTGGAGCAGCTTCTCACCCTCGCTCTGAAGCATCTTGGTAACGGGGATGCCAGTCCAGCGCGAAACCACTTCGGCGATGTCATCGCTGTCGACTTCCTCTTTAATAAGCGACTGTTCGCCTTGCATGGAGCGCAATCGTTCTTGTAACTCCACGTTCTCGTCTTGCTTTTGCTTGATGAGCGAGTAGCGTATCTCAGCCACGCGGGCGTAGTCACCATTGCGCTCGGCACGCTCGGCGTCGAAGTTGAGCTGCTCAATGTCGATTTTGTTCTGCTGAATCTTATTTATAAGCTCCTTCTCGTTTTGCCACTTGGCCTTGTAATCGTGCTCACGGTCGCGCAGGTTGGCCAGTTGCTGATCAACTTGTGCTATGCGTTGCTCATCGCCGTCGCGCTTGATTGCGGCGCGCTCAATCTCGAGCTGCGAGATTTTACGGGTCACTTCATCAAGCTCCTCTGGTACGCTGTCCATCTCGATACGGAGTTTTGCGGCAGCCTCATCAACGAGGTCAATTGCCTTGTCGGGCAGGAAACGGTCGCTGATATAACGCTGACTCAACTGTACAGCGGCAATAATGGCGTCATCCTTGATTCGCACCTTGTGGTGGTTTTCGTAGCGTTCCTTCAAGCCACGCAGGATGGCGATGGCGCTCTCCTCGTCGGGCTCGTCGACCATAACGATTTGGAAGCGTCGCTCAAGCGCCTTGTCCTTCTCGAAGTACTTTTGGTACTCGTCGAGGGTGGTGGCACCTATGCTTCGCAGGTCGCCACGCGCCAGGGCTGGTTTTAGGATATTGGCGGCATCCATGGCGCCACTGCTCTTGCCAGCGCCCACGAGGGTGTGAATCTCATCGATAAAGAGGATAATCTCGCCCTGAGCCTGAGTGATTTCATTAATTACTGCTTTAAGTCTTTCCTCAAATTCACCTTGATACTTAGCGCCAGCAATCAGTGCGCCCATGTCAAGCGAGAACACCTGTTTCTGCTTCAGGTTCTCGGGCACGTCGCCGCGCACGATACGCTGAGCCAAACCCTCGACAATGGCGGTCTTTCCGGTTCCGGGCTCGCCAATGAGAATAGGGTTGTTCTTGGTGCGTCGACTCAATATTTGCAGCACACGACGAATTTCATCGTCACGGCCTATGACAGGATCTAACTTGCCTTGGCGTGCACGCTCGTTGAGGTTTACGGCATATTTGCTTAGAGCGTTGTACTGCTCCTCCGACTCCTGGCTTGTGGCTTTCTTTCCCTTGCGCAGTTCATCGATGGTAGCTTGCAGCTCCTTTTTGGTCACTCCAGCGTCTTTCAGAATAGTTGATGCTGGTGAAGATACCTCGTGCAGAGCCATGAAGATAGTCTCGATGGTGACGTATTGGTCGCCGTTCTTCTGCGCTATTTCGCTGGCTTTGTCAAGAACTTTGCCACTATCGTTGCTCAGGTAGGGGTCGCCGCCGTTTACTTTGGGAAGGCGTGCGAGTTCGTTTTCCAATGGTCGCTCAATCATCGACGGCGCAATGTCGAGCTTCTGCAAGATGAACTTGACCACACTCTCGCCCTCGCTCATCAATGCCTTGAGGATGTGTACGGGCTCGAGAGCCTGGTTGCC
Organism: uncultured Bacteroidales bacterium; assembly: GCA_902762385.1. GTDB lineage: Bacteria > Bacteroidota > Bacteroidia > Bacteroidales > Muribaculaceae > Sodaliphilus. Next base: position 96,078 of record CACWNQ010000012.1, read on the forward strand.
GTTGCTGCGTGCTATTGTAATAGCCTGTTGCAGCGTCTCTTGCGATTTGATGGTAAAATTGTTTAAATTCATATCATTTTTCTCCTTTCTAACAATTGTATTGCAAAGACAGTGCCAATGGGTTGTAAGGAAGATAAATGACAGAATTTCAGGTGTTTAATAAAATAGTGCTGACAATTTGTCAACACTATTTATGTTAATGTGACCAATTTACTTGATTGGTCAAATTAGAGGAATAATGATCACTTGAAAATGGCGTCGCGAATCTCGCTGAAACCTATCTCAGTTTTCCACACGTCGTCTTCCTTGGTGACGCGGAATTTTTTCTCAACGGTTGAGCCATCGGGCAGAGTGATGTCGCAAGTGACGTTTTTGTAGTCGCCATGAGTGCGTTCTTTTTTGGCTTTTACCTTAAAGTTTTTCTTCTTTAGCTGATTGAAGAACTCGTCCTTCTGGTAGTCGCTGAGTTTGTCGTTCTCTTTGAACTTCACAGCCTCTTTCAGGCGAAGGATGTTGCCCTGGCTAGGCAGGGTGTTGAACAGCTCCTCTACAGCCTGCTTGGGGGTGTTATGGTACTTGTCGGTGTCGCCCAGGAGCAACTTCTTGGCATCGTTGCCAGTGCATGCAGTGAGTGCAATGACGCACATGAGCACTAAGATTGATAGTAAAGATTTCTTGTTCATAATATTATAAATGTGTGTTTTTTGTGGTTACAAAGATAGTAAATAGTTGTTAGTTTTTAGTTATTAGTTGTCAGTAATTTGTCAAACAATTAAAAACAATTAATATTTTTGCATTAGATGGCGGTTTCTACGGCTTTTTACACAAATTATCGTGAATTGTCCGTGAATTATCAAACAACGGCGAATTGAGCGAATTGGCGAAATATGGAATCACTGGACTCAGTGGACTCACTTGAGTCACTATTGTCAAACAACTGGCACAACCTAGAAACAACTTTTACAACTGGTTTTAGTTGTCTTGCACATTAGTGCGTGGGACAGTTTTTAATTTTTTTTCTGGAAAATGGACCAGGAATTAGTGGTTTTCTGGTCAAAAACGGAAGTTTTGGGACAGTTTCGCGTTTTTTTCTTAAACGACAATTAATGACAAATAAATAATCTCTCATTAGATTCTAGTTTTGTAGCCATTCGGCTTTTGGTTATTAAAGACAATTGATCTGCGCGGGATTGTTTTGCCACTCCTGGCGGAGTGGAAATCAGAGCGCTGCGCGCTAAAATTATTATGGTGCTACGCTTTCAATGCATAATGCATAATGCACAATGCACAATTTTTGGCGTTAGAGTTTTCCTCTCACAAAGTTGCGAGCAGAGCTCGTCATAAAGCCGGCTTACGCCGGAATTTAAAAACTCCTCGCTTGCGAGGCTTTGCGACACCATAGGTGCAACTTTGCGAGAGAACATGGAATCGGTGGAATCACTAACGGCGAATTGAGCGAATTATTGAGCGAAAGATGGACTCACCTGACTCACTTGACTCAGTTTTTTCAAACAACAAGAACAACATAATAACAAACAAAACAACTGTTGTAGTTTTCATGGTAATACCTTTTTTATACTATTAGTGTAAGTGTGTGCGCAAAGGTAATGGATGGTGGGGTGGCGAAACAACATTAAAAAAACGGCGAATTGATCGAATTAATCGAATTGTTTTGGACAACACATAGCGCACAAAAAAACCGCAGCTTTGGTCGAAGTAACCAATGCTGCGGCGTGTTTCGGACAACGCACGCGTTGTCCCTACTTAATGGGGAATTCTGAATTTTTACACACCCGCCAGTGCTGTTATGGAAAAAGCTGGGGGGCTCTACTTGATTACCTTCTCGGTGGTGCGTGTGCCGTCGGTGTAGGTTGTGACCTTGATGTTCACGCCTGGCTGAGGCTTGGCACTCTCCACGCCAGCAAGGTTGTAGTAGCGCACACTAACTGCCTGTTTTTCACCAGAGATAGTTGTGATGGCATTTAGCTGCTTCAATTCTTGGGCTTCGTCATACTTACAACCCATGTAAACCAATTCTCCGTTCTCATAAACTGCCGATAGTCCCGACATTGAGTTTATTCCTGTAATATAAGTTCTGTAGGGTACAAGTAAGTCACCAAATCCACAGTCAACACCAATGCCTTCGATTGTCTTAAAACTATACTCAGGATTATCAGGCGCGCCATAAGCTATTATTTGATAGCCCTTTCTAATGGTTTGTCCTATTTCCACCTCAAATTCTTGGTATGTATCGGCGATACTAGACTCAGATATAGGATAATTGATCTCGGCATATTCTGCATCATCAGGCAAGAACATTGGCTTGTTGAAGTCGTATAATGTTCCGGGGATATACCACCAAAAATAATCATTAATGCTCTCGCCATGAACATTATTCTCAATGGCTGTAACCACTTTACCCTCCTCTCTGACATAGGCTGCAAGATAAGGCTCTTTGGCATTTCCCTGCTCGTCATAGTAAGTGCGATAGATGTTATGATATAACAATCCATCAATAATTGTCGTGCCATTGAATTCAAGAGTGTAAAGTTGCACTTTCTGATATCCAGGCTCGGGCCAGGCATGGTAATAACCCACATATTCCCAAACGACTCCCTCGCGCACGAGGGGCACATAGCTGTTTTCAACTGCTCTGGCGCTGGTTATCATAAGCAGTCCCAGCAGTAATAATGTAATCTTTTTCATAGCTGTTTATTTTTGTGTGTTAAACTTAATCTTGTTGCGATGTCGCAAAGTTATAAACATTTTTTCAATTTACCCCCCCCCATTTGTTAAACTGCGTTAAAACGAATGGTTTTGTCGGTATTTTGGGGCTCAAAATTCAGTTCATTTGACTCAATTTGAACCGATTTGAACAAATCGCTGCGGTGTATAATCTCACAAAGCTGCATCTATCGATGTCAAAAAGCTGGCTTACGCCAGATTATTTATTTTTTGCTGCGTAAGCAGGCTTTAAGACTAACTCAGTTAGAAACTTTTTGAACAAAATATTAGAAACGGTAGCCGATGGCAAGCTGTATATTGCCATTATAAACATCACCAGCTTCAAACACTTTTGTCAAGCCCATT
>CACWNQ010000013.1 GCA_902762385.1 uncultured Bacteroidales bacterium
TTCTTTGTCGGGGTACCAGGATTCGAACCTGGGACCTCCTGCTCCCAAAGCAGGCGCGCTAACCGGACTGCGCTACACCCCGAAAACCTTGTGTGGTAAAAATCCTATTAAGAACCAATCACCAGATACAGGTATTGCTTTCAAAAGCGGTGCAAATTTACATCATTTTTTTGGATTGACAAGTTTTTTCGCAAAAAAAATGAGAAAAAACGTCGTTTTTTTGTTATTCGTCGATTTTTTAGCGCTAAAGGGCTCAGCATATAAACAATAATTACTAACTTTGTATGTTTGTTCAAAACATATTTTGAAACAATAAGACGAACAAAAATATCAACAAAATAAAATATACATTATTATGTACAGAAGTAAAACATGTGGAGAGTTGCGTCTTGCCAATGCTGGCGAGAGCGTGACACTAGCAGGATGGGTGCAGCGCACCCGTAAAATGGGTGGCATGACGTTTGTAGATCTTCGTGACCGCTATGGTATCACCCAACTTGTGTTTAACGAGTCGGTAGATGCCGAGTTGTGTGCTCGTGCTAACAAGCTCGGTCGAGAGTTTTGTATTCAGGCAACGGGAGAGGTGAATGAACGTCAGAGTAAAAACCCTAACATGCCTACTGGCGACATTGAGATTATTGTTAATGAACTGAATATTCTTAGTCCTAGTGCCACTCCCCCATTTACCATTGAGGATAACACTGATGGTGGTGATGACCTGAGGATGAAATACCGTTATCTCGACTTACGTCGTCCTAGCGTTCGTCAGAACTTGGAACTCCGTCACCGCATGACAATCCTGATCCGCAACTTCTTAGACTGCCGCGATTTTATCGAGGTTGAGACACCTATACTAGTTGGCAGCACACCTGAGGGTGCTCGTGACTTTGTTGTTCCCAGCCGCATGAACCCAGGACAATTCTATGCGCTACCTCAAAGTCCTCAAACTCTGAAACAGCTGCTCATGGTAAGTGGCTTTGACCGCTATTTCCAGATTGCCAAATGCTTCCGTGATGAGGACCTGCGTGCCGACCGTCAGCCAGAGTTTACTCAGATTGACTGCGAAATGAGCTTTGTAGAACAGGAAGACGTTATTGAGGTGTTTGAGGAACTCGCTCGTCACCTATTTAAGGAAGTTCGTGGTGTAGACTTGCCTGCTAAGTTGCAGCAGATGACATGGCATGATGCTATGCGCCTTTACGGTAGCGACAAGCCCGACTTGCGTTTTGGCATGACCTTCGTTGAACTCATGGACGAGCTAAAAGGTACTAGCGACTTTGCTGTATTTAATGACGCTGCCTACATTGGTGGCATTTGCGCACCTGGATGTGCTGAATACAGTCGCAAGCAACTGGATCAACTCACCAACTTTGTAAAGAGCCAGCAGGTTGGAGCCAAAGGTCTTGTATATATAAAGGTGAACACAGACGGCTCTATCAAGAGCAGCATCGATAAGTTCTTCACAGCCGAGCAATTGCAGAAGGTTGCCGACAAGATGGAAGCTAAACCCGGTGACTTGATTCTCATATTAAGTGGCGATAACGCCAACAAGACCCGAGTTCAGTTGTGCTCACTCCGTCTTGAGATGGGCGAGCGTCTTGGTCTGCGTGACAAGAACCGCTTTGAGTGCTTGTGGATTGTTGACTTTCCACTCTTTGAGTGGAGTGATGAGGAACAACGCCTCATGGCGACCCACCACCCATTCACCATGCCAAATCCTGATGATATACCATTGCTCGAGGAACATCCTGAGCAAGTACGTGCTAAGGCCTATGACTTTGTGTGCAACGGCATAGAAGTCGGTGGTGGCAGTCTCCGTATTCACGACAGCGAGTTACAAGAGAAGATGTTCCGTATCCTCGGCTTTACTCCCGAACGAGCCACAGCGCAGTTTGGATTCTTGATGAATGCCTTTAAGTATGGCGCACCTCCTCATGCCGGACTCGCCTTTGGTCTTGACCGCTTTGTTTCGATTATGGCTGGTCTTGACAGCATTCGCGACTGCATCGCGTTCCCAAAGAACAATAGTGGCCGCGACGTGATGCTCGACGCTCCTAGCTTCCTTGAACCTGGTCAGTTAGATGAACTGTGTCTGAAGATTGACGAAGAAAAAATCAACTAAAGGAACGATGATAATAGCCGGGCATCAAGTAGATGACGCGATGTTCACCTACATCGCAAGCCACATTGATGCCGACACATGTAAACTCTTGTTGAAGGCTGAGCCTAAACTCTCCTTCGACAAGAGTTTTGCTATTCTTCAAATTGAGTGCCGCCGCAAGGCACGAAGCAAGATTGCCGAGTTGCTTAAGAACGAACGATTCCTCTTTTCAAAAGCCATTAGTGCCGAGCAATGTACGCATGAGATAGTGGCAAAGTTTCATGCATCACTTTTCGCACCAAACGACCATGTGCTCGACATGACAATGGGCCTAGGTGTAGACGACTACTATATAGCCAAGCAAGTAGAATCACTCACTACCATTGAACTTGATGCAGAGATTGCCGAGGTGGGCAAATACAATTTCTCGTCACTTGCGCCTAACGCAGAAGTACTGTATGGTGACTCGACTGAATACATCGAACATCTCGATGACAATAAACGCTTTGATGCAATCTTCATAGACCCAGCGAGGCGTGGAGATAGCGGGCGCAGGCTATACAGCTTAGTCGACTGCAAACCTGATGTGCTATCGCTGTTGCCGCTGTTGAAACAACATTGCTCGCGACTTTACATTAAAGCGTCGCCCATGATTGATGTCACACAATCGGTTCGTGATTTGGGTGAGAACCTAACCGATGTATGGGCTGTAAGCATTAAAAACGAATGCAAAGAGTTGTTCTTCAAATTGGATTATGAGTCGAACAACTCGGCAGTCAATTTACATGCCATTAATCATGATGGTACTGAATGGCAACAGTTTAACACCTTATTAAATGATGTGACTGATGTCACTTGCCACATAGTGCCTGAAGCTGGCAATTACCTATATGAACCAAATGCCAGCATCATGAAATTAGGATGTTACAATGCTGTGGAACAAGCCTTTGGAGCACCACAGATTGCAACTAACTCTCATTTAATGGTCAGTAAAGAACCTATTATTAATTTCCCAGGTAGAAGTTTCAAGATTCTTGAGGTAATTCCATTTAAAGACCGCGAGATAAAGCAACTGAGCAAGCGTATTAAGCAAGTCAATGTTGCCACTCGCAACTTCCGCCTCAGCGCCGAGGCACTAAAAAAGCGTATGCATGCCAGCGACGGAGGCAACCCCTACCTCTTCGCCACCACACTTGCTACTGGTGAACAAGTCTTAATTTTGACAGAGAAACTTATTTAAGGCGTTCAAGAAACCTTTTGCGATCAACGATGAATCGCAAGTGAGTTCCCTCTCCCAACAGAGTGTCACCACAGTAAGCCTCAACCTTGAATTCTATCTTTTTCCCATCGACTTTAGTTACTACAGCAGTAGCCTTAACGTGGGCACCAACAATGCTAGGGCGCAAATGCGACGACTCGATGTGCCCACCCACTGTAGTGCATCCTTGTGGCAAATGTGGTGCAACCGCAAGCATCGCTGCATTCTCCATAAGAGCCATCATTGCAGGAGTAGCAAACACCTCCATGTCGCCAGACCCCAAATTCAGTGCAGTTACTTCATGTGTTACATCCAACTCACTAGTGTGTTTTAAGCCTATCTCTATCATTTGAAATCATTTTTTTGTGCAAAAATACTTAATTATTCAGATAAGTTTATTTCAAATGGCAAAAAAGTTGGGATCTTGAATCAGTAGAATCACTTACGGATTGCAAGTAGAATTTATTGAGAAAAGGGACAGGTGGGACACTTTTTAATTTTTTATCCAGAAAAATGGACCAAGAATTGATGATATTCTGGTCAAAAACGGAAATAATGGGACAGTTTTGCATTTTTTTCTTTGAATCAAACGCATCATGGTTTTCAATAGTTTTTTACTTGTGGGGTGCAGTATGTCAATGAACTCTTTAGGTAGACGAAGGTAATAGATTATTATATTTAAAAACAATATTAAAAAAACCTTGTAGCTGGAAGGAAGAGACAGAATAAATAGATATTTTAATAGTTCTATTGCACAAAACGAGAAAAATCATTATTTTTACGGCAAATTCCACAACAATCTAAAACTTTGAACAATGAAAAGATTATTATTTTCCATCTTTTGTCTGGCATGTGTGCTTTGTGCATGGGCCTGGAAACCCATTTTCATAGGGCATCGCGGCAGCTACATGGGCGTGATGAATACCGCTGAGGCCTACACCAACGGCGTAGACCATTATGGCTATCAAGGCCTTGAGTGCGACGTGCGTGTGACGGCCGACGGCTACTATGTGATTAGCCATGATGAGACCACAAATGCCGTAGGAGGTAACCTTACCGTTGCCAGTTCTACCTTAGCCCAGTTGCAGGCCGAGACCTATACTCAAACACGTGGTGGAGTAACCTATACCGGTCACATATGCACTGTTGCCGAATATCTTGATATTTGCATCGAAAAAAAAGTCATACCAGTGGTAGAGCTCAAATGGACTACTGGTATTAACAACAACGACATGAGCAAATTTCCAGGACTTGCAGCCTTAATCGAGGAAAAAGGGCTAACCAATAAAGCCATTATCCTAACATCAATGCGAAACTCACTTGAGTATGTTCGCACAAATTTCCCAGCACTCAAGTGCCAGTTCCTGTGCAACAGCAACTGGGCAACCCATTTCGACTGGATAGTACAATGGGGATTGATGCCAAGCATTCAAGCTGGATGCCTTGACAAATATACAGTGAAAAAGTTTCATGACAAAGGTCTTGAAGTTGCTGTTTGGACTGTAAACTCACTTGCAAACTATAAGCTTTATGGAGAAATGGGAGTGGCCATGATAACATGCGACTACTTGATGCCCAGTGAAATGCCCGAACTTGAAGACATCGACTGGAGCTCGATTGTTGAACCACAGGAGCCACTCGAGGTTGTAGTTGACACATTATTTTCCTATACAAGGGAGAAAGGGAACTTGCCTGTAAATTTTCCGTCGGGGCTTGCTGATGACGCCTCGCCCTATAAGTCGGCTCAGCAAGCAGCAATATCAAAAGACGGAGTGTTCTACGCCAACAACTATACCACAAGCACGCTTGTAATACTAAAGCCTAACGGTACAATAAGTGAAGCCCCAGGCACCAGCAGTCATGGCATATGCTTCGACGCTGCCGGTAACCTCATCCAACGAAATGATGGTATTCCTAAAAATCCTTGTTCCATATTAATATATCCAGGTGGAGACATAAATGCTACCCCTGTAGATGTGGAATTTGAGCTTGATGAGGAAGGCCAGACCAACTTCATAAGCGCCATAGGCGATGTAATGAGCGAAGAAGGTGGTTACGTTTACCATTACCAGAATGGCCGCTCGTATGTCTCACTCGTAAAAATTGCCAATGGTGAATTCCAAGGCACTGAAACCACTGACGCTGTTTCGTTTGCCGGTTCAACAGCCGGTGTAATCTATCCTATAGACAACGATCCCTACCATTTCGTCTATCAAGTTCGCAATCAAGGCTACAACCTATTCAACGGCAGCGATAAGGGAAAATACATTACTGGTTCACTCAACACAACCCCTCCAAACAGTAACTCATCGGTGGGTGGTGCCTACTTTATGCTTGACGATCATGAAATGTTTCTCTACACCAGTGGCAGCAACTATAACGGCGGATTCACAATAGCCGACATGAGCGCCAATGCAGCAGCAGTGGCCACAATCCCTCCAATGGGGAGCGGTGGCTATAGTGCAAACCCATCGGTAGGCTCATTCTTCAGTGTAGTACCAGTTGACAGGCAATGCGTGACAGTGTATGAATACACCATGGGCAATGGCTATGCCGCCTATAAAGTTCACACAAGCGACTATTCAGGCATAGATAGTGTAACCACTAACCAACAACCTACTACTGACAACACCTACTATGACTTAATGGGACGCAAACTGAACAGCACAAACCTTCCTACCGGCATCTACATCCATAAAGGCAAGAAAGTTATTATTCAGTAATATATACATAGAAACTAAAATAATTGTGGCGATTCTCTTGAAACAGAGAACCGCCACAACCATTAATTAAGACGAAAGAACTACCACGTCTCCCCTATTTGCAACAAAATGTGCTGTGCGAGACGGTGTCCTTGCTTTGAAGATTTCTTAAACCACTCAATAGCTTTAGCAGAATTCTTATTCACCCCTTCGCCACTAGCATAACACAGTCCGAGCATGTATTGAGAATCGGCATCACCTTGAATGGCAGCTTGCCGGTACCAATAAACGGCATGAGACTTATTCTCCTTAACGCCTTCACCCAACTGGTAGCAATTTCCCATATTGAACTGTGCTCCAGGATAACCTTGCTCGGCAGCTTGTCGATACCACCAAACAGCCTTTACCTGGTCTTGAGTCACACCTCCATTGCCATAGTCAAAGATTTTGCCTACCACAAACTGTGCAAATGGATCGCCAGCCCTTGCCTTTGAGAAGGCCATTTCGTAAGCCTTTTTATAAAGAGAGTTAGCATTGGCCAAATTTATTGGACATCCTCTTCCCGTCTCATAACAATAAGCAAGGAAGTATATTCCTGAAGGATAATCCTGCTGAGCTGAGCGTTTTGCCCACTCAAACGCTAAAGAGTCGTTCTCTTCAACACCACATCCACTGTGATAACAACCAGCAAGTTGATACTGTGCTTCGGGGTCACCTGCAATAGCAAGCATATAAAAGTCATAAGCTTTTCCGTACATCGCCTGATAGTTGTCGCTATCGGCCCCACCTTGACCTTGTGATGTCGAGACATGAGAGAAAGCTACAACGCTTGAAGCAATGATACAAAAAAACAATATCAATCCTGCAGGTTTCATCTTGCAAATGAAATAGCTTGTACCTGCTCTTTCTTAATTACAGTAGAGCTTCAATTTTAGCCTTGAGAGCATCTTTTGCGATAGAGCCCACATTGCGGTCTTTGAGCTCTCCGTCCTTGAAGAACAGAATTGTTGGTATGTTACGGATGCCATAATCGGCCATGAAGTCGCCGCCCTCATCAACGTCATACTTACCAATTTCCACTTTACCCTCAAATTCCTGAGCCAGCTCATCAACAATGGGTGAAACAGCCTTGCATGGACCACACCACTCGGCCCAGAAGTCAACTACTACGGGTTTTCCTGATTGGATTACCTCATTAATGTTAGTGTCATTAAAAACTTGTGCCATAATTAATTGTAATATAAATATTAAAAAAATAAGTTTATTCGTTTATCACTTTATAATTAATGCCCAACTCATCGAGTTGTTCCAAGAACTCGATTGTGAGCGGCAATTTGTGTGCCGATTGCATATCGACATAACGATTAGTTGTGAGATCGTGAATTCGGAACTGAAGTTCATATTTATTAGATGCCTTAACACTAAATTGAGCCTTAACGATATCGGCAACCTGCAACTGATTCTCATTAAGATTTATGCGAATGGCCTTTACCATTTTTCCCTTGAGATCCTTCAGGAAAGCAATGTTTTTAACCTGCAAATTAATCTTGTCGTTATATCGGTTCCTGACATAAGCGCATCTTATTGCTATTGCCGTTCCCGGAATGCAGAAGTTGCGATAGGTGGCAAACACATTGTCGAATAGCAAAAACTCAGCACTACCGGTTTTATCCTCGACTTTTAAAATTCCAAAGTTATTACCTCGTTTAGAGGGTCGCTCATTATAGTCGGTGACAACACCTCCGAGTACAAACTCATGATTAAGACGGCTCTCACCCTGCTCCTCAAACTCCTTGAGAGTGGCATTACACCCAAATTTAAGTTCCATATAGAAAGGATCAAGTGGATGAGCCGAGAGATAGATACCAACAAGATCACGCTCTCTAGACAGGCGCTCAATTGTAGGCCACGGCTCGGCCTTAGGGATTGCAGGTTTAGATGTGAGATCGTCCATCATATCGCCAAACAGAGTGTTGGCTTGTCGACTCTTGTCGAGCTGATATTGCTGTCCGTAATGCAACAGCACCTCGCTGAAGTCTTCTCCCTTGTTGTTCTTCTCGAAGAATGCCTCACGCTGAATTCCAAAGCTATCGAAAGCTCCCGAAAGAGCTAAAGCCTCGATAGCTCGCCTATTACAAGCAGTGAGACTCACCCTCTCGACCAAGTCATAAATATCCTTGAATGGTCCATTCTTTTCACGCTCACTGATAATAGCATTAACCGAGTTAGAACCAAATCCCTTAATACCGTTTAGTCCGAATCGTATTACGCCCTCTTTGTTGGCGCTGAACGACTTGTAACTCTCATTAATATCGGGTCCCATAACTTTCACGCCAATGGCCTTGCACTCATCCATGAACTTGGTCATTTTCTCAACATCGCCAGAACGACTGAGCACAGCAGCCATATACTCGCTAGGATAGTTAGCCTTAAGATAGGCAGTTTGGTAAGCAACCCAACTGTAGCAAGTAGCATGACTTTTGTTGAATGCGTAAGACGCAAAAGCTTCCCAATCGCTCCAGATTTTCTCTAGAGTCTTGCGGTCGTGCCCTCTCTCTTCTCCACCTTCCAAGAACTTGGGTTTGAGTTTGTCAAGCTTGTCTTTCTGCTTCTTTCCCATGGCCTTACGTAACACATCGCTCTCGCCTCGAGTGAAGCCAGCAAGGAGTCGCGACAGAAGCATCACCTGCTCTTGATAGACGGTAATACCATAGGTATCCTTGAGATATTTTTCCATCTCAGGGAAGTCATAGGTGATGGGATCTCGCCCATGCTTGCGAGCGATGAACTGTGGGATATAGGCCATAGGACCTGGTCGATACAGAGCATTCATCGCAATAAGATCCTCGAATGTGCTTGGTTGCAACTCAATTAGGTACTTCTGCATACCTGCCGACTCAAACTGGAAAGTACCAGTAGTCCTACCCTCGCAATAAAGCTGATAAGTTTTCTTATCGTCGATAGGAATCTTCTCAATATCGATGTCGATGCCATGAGTCTGCTTAATGTTAGCAAGCGCATCTTTAATGATAGACAAAGTTTTAAGCCCCAAGAAGTCCATCTTGATGAGTCCCGTCTCCTCAATGACGCTACCTTCATATTGCGTAACAACTAGTCGTGCACCATCTTTATCTTCCTTATCAATAGCTGTGCTTACCGGCACCCAATCAGTAATCGGGTCACGCCCAATGATAACACCACAGGCATGTACTCCAGTTCCACGCACGTTACCCTCAAGCTTCTCGGCAAACCTAATGGTATCGCCCACTATCGGGTTAGGATTATCTAACTCATGACGGAACTCGGGGAAGCACTTAAGGCAGTTTTTAATGGTAACTTTGTAGTTTTTTCCCTTCTCATCCTCGGGCATATCGTTTGGACGATTTGGAATAAAGTTGGCCAACCGGTTGCTCTCGGGGATGGGCAAGTCATGCACACGAGCCACATCTTTAATGGCCATCTTGGCAGCCATTGTTCCGTAGGTAATAATGTGGGCAACCTTATCGGCACCATATTTTTCGGTCACATATTTGAGCACCGCTGCACGTCCATCGTCATCGAAGTCAACATCGATATCGGGCAACGAAATGCGGTCGGGGTTCAAAAAACGCTCGAAAAGAAGATCATACTTAATGGGGTCGATTTTAGTTATTCCCAAGCAATAGGCCACAGCAGAACCAGCAGCCGAGCCTCGGCCCGGACCAACTGCGCACCCAAGAGATGGAGCCACACGAATATAATCTTGAACAATAAGGAAGTAGCCAGGGAAACCCATCTTCTTGATGGTCTCGAGCTCAAAATCGATGCGTTCGCGGTGCTCTTCATCCATATTGGGCCAACGCTCCTTGGCTCCTTCATAGACGAGATAGCGCAAATAGTCGTCCTCGTTGTCGAAACCATCGGGAAGCGGGAAATCGGGCAAGATGGGTTTGTGATCTATAGAATAAATCTCCACCTTGTCGAGAATCTCAGTTGTATTCTGCAACGCCTCAGGAACATCGGCAAAGAGTTCGTTCATTTCCTCTTGAGTCTTTAGCCACTCCTGCTTTGTGTAGAGTAAAGTATTCTCATCGCCCAAGCGCCTACCAGTAGAGAGCAGCACTAATCGCTCGTGGGCATCGGCATCGTCCTCGTTAAGGAAGTGAGAGTCGTTGGAGCATATTACCTTCACACCCAATTCCTTGCTAAGCTGCAGAAGAACAGCATTTACCTCCTGCTGCTTCTGGAAAGTCTCATGGTTGGCATTAGGCACTGTGGCCTTGTGGCGCTGAAGCTCAAGGTAATAGTCATCGCCAAAAACACTCTTGTACCACTCGATTGTCTTGCGTGCGCCATCGATGTCTCCGTTCATTATCAATTGTGGCACTTCACCACCCAAACAGGCTGAGCAGCAGATAATGCCCTCGTGATGTGCAGCCAACTCGTTGTGGTCGGTTCGGGGATGGCTGTAGAATCCATCGGTCCAGGCATTTGACACTATCTTGATGAGATTGTGGTACCCCTGTATGTTCTTGGCAAGCAAAATCAGGTGCCTGCCTATGTCACGCTTGTCGGTATGGCTGTGCATATCGGAATTGGCAACATAGGCCTCACATCCAAATATGGGCTTAAAGATTTTAGACTCCTGCTCTTTTATTAATGCTTTCAGCTCATCAATCTTTGCTGCATCGGCAGTTTCGCTAGTTTGCTCCTTCTCGAGTTGGCTTTTGAGGTCCTTAATAGCCTTGTTAGCATCGGCATTCTTTTTATTTACATAGTCATGTAATTCCTTGATGCCAAACATATTACCATGGTCGGTCAGTGCAACACCGCGCATACCATTAGCAATAGCCTTATCGACAATGCCTTTAACAGGAGCTTGACCATCGAGCAACGAATATTGAGAGTGAACATGAAGATGAACAAATGGAATCATATTCTAAAAATGTAAAGTGCTAAGTTTTAATACAATAAACAAAAAGGCGATGTCAAATTCTCCTCACTTGTTATAGCAAGGAGATAAAAAACAATTTTGCGAGTGTAAAGATACAGCAAAAGAGAAACAATCACAAAATATTTACTCAATAAGTTATTAACAATTCAAATTGGCCAAGAGGTGAACGCTACTCAATGGCAAACTGCACAATTAGTGGCATAAACAAAAGAGACAATGCCACTTAGATGGGTGACATTGTCTTAATATTATTATATAAAGTCGTAATAAACGAATTAATAGCGGGGGTCGAAACGCTGGAGTACAACCAGGACCTTATCATCGAACTGTCCACGATTGTTGAGCGTCTTGGTATAAAGTTCAATTTGATTTCCGCTAATGGCCTTGCGGCAATAAAGCGTCTCCTCTAAAGCAATGAGAAGGCGAGTCTCGGTATCGAAATATTTCCAGCGATATCGCGTAGGACGGAACTCAAGGTCCTCAAACTCGATGCCATGAACAATCATGGGATCGATGTACATAACACCATTAATGATATTGATATTGTTGCCGCTGATAATGTTGACGGTCTTCATGTCGACATCATTCACAATCTTGATGTCGCACTCACGAGGGATGTCGGTTTCATTAATTCTCATCACACGCCACACGCCATTGATAAAGTCGAGGTTTTGCCTGCGGAACTTCATTAACTCATCACGGTTGTGCTTTACAAGCATGTATTCTACATCGCCTTCACTTAATAGAGAAATAGTATTGGCCTCGTTCAGGCAATTAAGCATGCGATTTTCCAAACGTTGGTAATAATCGCCATCAATCTTGGTTGTCACCACATTGTCGACCTTGAATTTATTGCCGTCTAATTTATAGGTGGCATTAAGGGTGTTGGTTCCAGTGTTGCCATAAAGCATTCCTGCTTCAACATCGAAATAAAGATAGGCGCGCATAGAACGTGGCAGGTTGACATCATCGCCATCAATCTGCACAAGGTTCCACTCTCCATTGAGTTGCGCCATGGGGTTCTCGATGGGATAGTCGACAACCTTGACCTGAGGTTCGAATCGAATCTCTTGCTGTGGCTGAGGCTGTGGGCGCTTATTATCTTTTTTCTTTTTTGCCATTGCCACATCGGGGCACACTAAGAGTGCCATGAGCAACGTCAATATAGTCAATTTCTTAATCATCATAATAATTCAAAAAATATTATCGGGCAAAATTCGTCATTTTTCATAATATGTGCAAATTTGCGCTATACTTTTATCATTTTTTTATACCTTTGCACAACACTTGCACAAATCGTTAAGAATATTTTAATCAACTAGCAAACAATATTATCATGACAAAATTGACAAAATCGGGACTAAATCCAGAGAACTTTATCACTACTATTGATGGTAAACCAGTGGCCCTGTATATACTCGTCAACAAGAATGGTGCCGAGGCTTGTATCACCAACTATGGAGGACGAATCGTGAGCCTTATGGTGCCCGACCGTGAGGGGAAACTAACAGATGTGGAGCTAGGCCATGACAGCATAGCTAACTATCTTGCCGATGACGGCAACTTTGGTGCACTGATTGGTCGTTATGGCAATCGTATAGGGAACGGCAAGTTCACACTTGATGGCGTGGAATATACTCTCCCTATTAATAATAATGGTCACTGCCTGCATGGTGGATTGGTTGGATATGACAAGAAAGTGTGGGACGCAAAACAAGATGGCAACCGCCTGGAGCTCACACTTGTTGACCCTGATGGAACCGAGGGATTTCCTGGCACACTTAATGTGAAAGTGGTTTATACTTTGACTGAAGACAATGCTATCGACATAGAGTATACAGCCACAACCGATAAACCCACTATTGTAAATCTTACCAACCACTCTTATTTCAACCTAAATGGCGACTTGGCGTCGAGCATACACAACCATATTCTCACCGTTGATGCCGACCGCATCACACCAGCCGATGAGACACTCATCACCGATGGATCGTTCATGGACGTTGAAGGAACACCATTTGACTTCAGAGAGCCTAAGCCAATTGGTCAAGATATCAATGCTGATAACGAACAGCTGAAGAACGGCAATGGCTATGACCACAGCTTTGCATTAAACCATCCTGGTGATATCAACCAAATGGCATTGAGAGTGATGTCGCCAGTGACAGGAATTGTGATGGAGGTCTACACTACCGAACCTGCCGCACAGATGTATACTGGAAACTTCCTCGATGAGAACCTTAAAGGAAAATTCGGCATAGGTTATCCCGCCCGCTCTGCAGTAGCATTTGAGACTCAACACTACCCTAACACTCCCAATTGTCCTGAGTACCCATCGTGTGAATTGCGCCCAGGAGAGACTTATTACACTCGCACCATTTATCGCTTCACTACAGCTTAGTGATTAAGAACATGGAATCAATAACAAGAGCCTTGCTGCAGCTGTAGCAAGGCTCTTGATTTATAAGATATTAACCAATTTTACAAATCTTCGTCGGCGTCTTCATTAAACTCGTCGTTAAGCTCGGCCAGCTCTTCTTCGTTGAAGGCATCTTCTCCAAAAAACTGCTCATCAAGTTCCTCAATTGGAGTATCCTCAATCTTAACGGGTTTTGCGTCGGCAAGTAAGTCGGCAGCCATTGTCTCTTGAGGAGCCTTTCCTTCCTTGCGCTGGCACAAGGGGTCGTGAAGATTCTTGCCTGGTATTGTCTCCTTAAGAATCATATAGAAATAGCGATCGGTCATATAGTCGAAGACAAACTTCAACTTCTGGCCTTCGTCTTCCAGAAGTTCATCGAGAGGTGTATCCTCCATAATCCAGATGTCCTCATCAGAATCGGTATCCATATCAAAATAGGTCACCTCTTTCTCGTTAGACCAATCTTCGTCACAAATTATAAAAGAGTCCATTTGATTCTTGTCATATCCTGCAGCCTCGAGTATAGTATTGCGAAGCCTCAAAAAAGTGTCGGAACCATCAATGGCAATCTCTAATTTGAAATTTTCAGATTCTTCTGAACCAATCAAGAACTTGTATATCATATTTTCTATATATTATTGATGTTGTTTTCGATTGCGAAATTAGTAAAAAAATGAATTATGCAAGCAATATTGGTACTTTTTTTTATCTACAAGCAAAAAAAACAACTTTTCCAAATAATTCAAGGGGAAAATTCAAGGAAAATGCACATTGAAAGGATGCCTTTGATTCTGCGAAAGAGAGTAGCGACAAAGTGAAGAGGGGCAATAATTTTCGTTATTGTCCCTCTTTTTTCAGTATTACAAAATGGAATCTTAAATTACCACTGCTGTTCCACTGGTAGCAACCATAAGCATAGAACTAGCTTCGCCAATGGTCTCGTAGTCGATGTCGATGCCCACGATGGCATTAGCTCCCATTGCCTGAGCGCGCTGAATCATTTCCATCATTGAGGTGTCTTTTGCCTCGCGAAGCACCTTCTCATAGGCATTGGCGCGCCCACCAACGATGTCGCGTATGCCTGCCATAAAATCCTTAAGGATATTAGCGCCAATAATAGTCTCACCGGTTACCACGCCCTTGTATTCGCGAATCTGGTAACCGTCAATGTTTGGAGTTGTAGTAAGTATCATAATAAAATAATTTAAGTTGTTCTATTATTAGACGCACTAATGAGTGGAAATGTTGCAACTATTGTTTATACTTTATTATCTTTGCCGGCACACCAGCCACGACTGCATAATCGGGCACATCTTTGATGACCACTGCCCCAGCGCCGATAGTAGAGAGTTTTCCTACATTCTTCTGATTTATAATTTTAGCTCCTGTACCGCAATATACCCCTTCACCTATATTCACTTCACCAGATATATTACATGTGGGCATAAAAGAAGAATAGTCGCCAATTACAGTATCATGGCCTACAGTGCATGCAAGATTCAATATCACAAAACTCCCTATTTTTGAATCTGTTGTAATAATATTACTTGCACATATAATGCATCCATTACCAATTTCTACAGAGTTATTATCACCTATTAACACAGAAGGATGAATAATAGTAGGATAAGATATAGAAGAATTACAAAACTTCTCTACAATAATCTTTTTTACTTCTGGAGAACCAATTGCAACAACAACAGAAAGTGGAGTTTTCCAAGTGTTTAAGTCCTCAACTCCACCAAGAACAGGATAACCATGAACTGATTCACCTTTCTTTTTTCCATCATCAAAAAAGCCGATAAAATTCCATGTTTGACAACACTTATTAATATCGTTGATTATTGTCAAGACTTCACGGCCGAAACCGCCTGCTCCAAAAATAGCAATGTCTTTCATTTTTAATTGTTACCGTTAAATGCCTCCATCGTAGCACTTCCATCATGAGAAATGTCGGCACGGCGAAGGACTTTATTGATAGTTGTAAAAATCACTTTTAAGTCGGTCTTGAAGGTGCAGTGATCTACATACCACACATCAAGCTTGAACTTCTCGGTCCAAGTTATGGCATTACGTCCATGACACTGAGCCCAACCAGTAATGCCAGGACGAACCTCATGTCGACGAGCTTGTTCTTTGCTATAGAGAGGGAGATATTGCACCAGCAAGGGCCTTGGTCCAATCAGCGCCATATCGCCTTTAAGAACATTTATCAGTTGTGGTAACTCGTCTATGCTCGTAGAGCGGACAAATCGGCCTACTTTTGTTAACCGGACTTCATCAGGTAAAAGATTACCATTAGCATCCCGCTCGTCAGTCATGGTTTTGAACTTTATAATCTTGAAAATATTTGCATCCTTGCCTGGTCGCTCCTGCAGGAAAAATGCTCCAGCTCCTTTGTTTGCAAAGTGTAACCAAATGGTTACCACCAAAAGAATTGGCGATAAGCAGATCAATGCCAATAAAGATATGAAGAAGTCTATTATTCTTTTGAAATACTTGCGATACATTCTTTGTAGAAATCTTTTAGGCACTGACGAACATAAGACTGTTCATAGCGAGAAGCAATTAGTGGTCGAGCGTTTTTTGCCATACGTTTCACATCTTCAGGATTCTCGACAAAATGCTTCATAGCCTGGTAAAGAGCCTCGGCATTTTTTGAAGGGATAATCATTCCATTTTCGCCATCAATAATGATTTCTCGAGAACCATTAATATCAGTCACAATACTTGGCAAGCCCATAGCTCCAGCCTCAATTACAACATTAGGGAAACCTTCGCGGTAGCTTGGAAAAACAAGGGCATCGGCTGAAGCAAAGAAGGGACGAACGTCTTTCTGCTGGCCAACTGCATCTATCGCTGGATTACGTTTAATCTCGGCTGCAGTTTCAGGCTGAATTGGATCTATCTCCTCTTCCTCGGGCCCAACAAGCACTAGCCTGGTTTCAGGGTGTGCTTTGTTAAGACGAGAAAAGGCTTCAACTAGTTCATTTATTCCCTTGTCACCAACCAATCTACCAACAAAGACAAACGAAAATCCACTTTCTTTGGGAGAGGTTCTGTGAGGCTCTGGTTTAAAATGCTCTAGATCAATTCCACGGATATTTCCATGGCCTAAAACTCGAATATCCTTCTTTGTGATTTTATTCTTTAGTAGGTCGGCCTTAACGCCTTCTCCTTCTGGGATTATGTGGGTGGCACAGGCACACGTAAGCCAGTCGGTAAACATTAAAATGCGTCGCTTCAATCCTGTAGAAGTTGGGAACACGAGTCCAGTGAATGTGTGAATTCGGATTGGGACTCTCGCCAGCCATGCGGCAACCATAGTTACCATACCAGCCTTAGGTGTCATTGAGTGTACCATATCAGGCTTCTCGCGGCGCATCAAGCGCCACATTTGCCACAGAGACTTCAGGTCCTTAAAAGGTGAAATGCGACGCTCCATAGGCAAGGCAATAGTTCGTATGCCCTCACTATTAGCTAATTCCTCTAATTCTTTACCTGGCGATGATACTGCCACCACCTCGTAACCTTCAAGCTTGAGCTCTTTCAATAAACCTTTACAGAAGGCAGTCAGTGTTGAAGGAACCGTAGTTATGCGTATAAGTTTCATAGGGATTTATATAACTCGTTATATTTTTTAGCCATTATGCTGATATCAAATTGCTTTGCTCGCTCTTGGCATTCACGGGCAACAACATTATAATGAACAGGATTATTGCACAATTGCCTAATTTCTTTAGCCAATTGCTTGTAATCGCCATGTGGAAACAAGATGCCTGCGTCTTTTACCACCTCTCGCAGACCGTCTACATCGCTAGCTATAAATGGTCGTCCACTTGCCATCCCCTCTATGCTTGAAAGAGATAAGCCTTCCCAGTGCGATGAAAGGACTACGATGTCGCTTGCTTTAAGTATCTCAGGAATATCAGTACGAATGCCCAGAAAATCAACTCGATCAGCAACACCTAAAGAACGAGCCAATTCTTCAACTATTGGACGACGAACACCATCACCTGCAAATTGAAGCCTATAATTATCGGGTAATTCTTTTATTGCTTTTACTAAGGTGTCCTGGTCTTTCTGATCCCTGAAAGCAGAAACCATAGTAATAATAAAGACTTTCTTATCCGAAATACTATTTATTGGCAACAAGAAACGCTCAATAGCCACACCATTATAAATAGTAGAGATGTTCGGTTTTTGCCCAATATATTCCACTAAATTTGTATAAGTTTG
Organism: uncultured Bacteroidales bacterium; assembly: GCA_902762385.1. Classification (GTDB taxonomy): domain Bacteria; phylum Bacteroidota; class Bacteroidia; order Bacteroidales; family Muribaculaceae; genus Sodaliphilus. The sequence goes on from CACWNQ010000013.1 coordinate 17,653, forward strand.
GTCAGCAATGCAAATGATATGATTATAACGAGCATACATCCACTTGTCAATGACTTTTAGATACCATTTTCCACGTCGGCGGTTGGTTGCATTATGCTCTGTTGTCACTAGTTTCGACTTACCGCATTTAAGCATTTTAGCAATCGGTGCAAATAATTGGCATGCGGTATTGTGAGTGTGAATTATATCATATTTACCAATGAATTTACTCAGTTTGAATATGATTCGTGGATGATAAACATTACCGCCAATGCCAAGAGAATGGATTTTGATACCCTGTTGCTCCAGTTCCTCGTAAAATGCGGTACGGGTCCCATCAAAGATGAGCAGTTCCACCTCATTGCCCAAATCACGCAATCGAGGGAGCAGATCTACCATCAAGTGCTCAGCTCCTCCAGTACGAAGAGATGTGATTACATGTAAAATTTTCATCGTTTGTCTCTCAAATGCATTAAATAGCCTATAGGTTGGCACCAGAACCAATACCAAGGCAGTTTAGGCACACTCTTACCCTTAGTTACACATGCACGGAAGCGCCAATAGTTTATAGCAGCTTTTAGCTTCTCTTTAAATGGTATATTATAGGAGTTAAGTTCTTGATAGGTTGTCGCTGCAGCCACTGGACTATTCATTCTTGCACGAACTATACCAGCAGTGATACCTTCGGGCTGGTATTCGGCAACATATATCGGTTCATTGAAGAATAGAAGATTATATTTTTGAGCTATCCTATTCCAAACTAAAGCCTCAGGGCAGAAACGTTCTCCATCATATTCTGGGAAAGGAAACTCACGCATAACATAAGTTAGAAAAACCTCTTTTAAATCGCCAGTCACATGATGCTTCACACGCAACTTCAAACTACTACAGATAATCTCATCACATGGAAGACCCGAGCCTATAACGTCACCTTTAGGGGTCATGTCAAGTCCACAAATGCCTCCTATCGAGTTATCGCCCTTAATCTTCTTATATTTTTCTGCAACCTTTGCCAACGAGTCATCTGGCAAATAGTCATCGCTATCGGCAATAAAAAACAATTCGCCTTGTGCTTCTTGCACTCCACGGTTAATGGCTCTATGCTTTCCTCCATTAGGTTGGTGGATAAAGCCCCCCTCCATCCTCCCTAAGGGGGGGAAGAATGATTTTACGACTTCTTCGGTATCATCGGTGCTACCATCGTCGACGATAATCCATTCGAAGTCTTGAAATGTTTGTGCCTTTAGCGACTCATAAAGCCGCGGCAGCAAATGTGCACGATTATATGTTGGTGTGAAAACTGTAATCAACATGAAAAATAAGTTGTTACTAATTACCATTCATTCAATATCCACCATTTAATGGCAGAAATTACACGCTTTAGGTACCATGTTGCAAAGTGGCATAAGATTGCAATTACTATTGTTAAGATGATGGTTAATGCTATATGTGTAATCGGTGAAAAATTATCAAAGCGCTGAGGTATAAACAAATATGTTATTCCTTGACAAATATAAACTTCATAACTAATATCTGAGAAGAAATTCAAAACTCTGTTGTTTGAAACATTAAATAATGTAGACAGCATTATTATCACAATGCTCCATATGAGAATTGTGAAAGGTAGCAAATAATGAACATGGTCAAATAATCCTGTTGCCAACAAAACCACAAAGCAAATTATATAATTGACTTTCTTACTTAAGAATTCTTTAATCTTTGTCTCATGTTGGCGATATAAGACTCCAGCAGGGAAACAAAGACTTGAGAAATTGGTATAGGCGCTTTCTCGGAATAAAATGAAATTTGCCACAGAGAATACACAGACACTAATTAACAGAATTATGAAGAACCAAGTATTGGTAATTTTCTTAATTGAACTTATTACATAAAAGAATGCATAGAATATAGCAAGTATTATTATAAACCAAGTAAAAGGCAGAATTAATTGATAGTTTCGTAAATTCTCTGTAATAATTAATTCTGCATTATATTTATTGAGTACTAATAAATCTATATACAAAAATATTGGCACGACTAATGGCAATAACAACTTAAATAAACGGCTCAAAAGACCTCCTATCTTGATATTCTCGGCCTGTCTTTTGCATTCAAGTCCATAAGCTGAGATAAAGAAAAAAACACCAACTATGAAACTGCCAACAATTGCAACATTAAAAACATTAATATTATATGCACTTATATGTCCGAGGATAATACCATAAGGCAATATCGCCTTCAACAACTTTGAACGCTGAATGTTAAATGTCTTATCTTTGCTTGATGAAAAGATTAAAGTTATAACAGCAACAAAAATTAATATGCAGTTAAAGGCATTCATTAAAAAAAAGCATGCAGAATTTACTTGTAAAATTTGTCCTTGTCGTAGTAGAAATCATATTCATATACATCATGGCAACGGTCACCTTCTCGCACGCCATTGGTGAAGAATGATTTATAAGGATACAATATAAGATATCCATTATTGCCCCATAAAGTCAAGACTCTTACATACAAAACAAAGAGCATTATAATTATTGCACCTGTCAATGCATCACTTTTGTGTTCTGGACTTGTTGCCAAATGCGTAAATGAAGCAATAATGCCAATCATATAGTGCCATGCAATGCGACCACCATTTTCGGAGCGTACAAACACAAGAAGGATTGCACAAAACATAAGCGCCATGTTAAGTAGGACTATCTCTTTTCTGCTATTATCGTTAAAGGCATCATATTTCCAGATCAATAGCCCAGCAAAAACCACAGCTTCTATGAAATAAGCTATTCGGAATGTGCCTTCTTCAATAATTGCTGCATTCTGCTCAGCACGGGCGGCATCAACAAATGCATCTGATTCCGCAACAAGTCCAGAAAGCAGATTACCCATACCAACAGTTAAAGCTAGGATTAAAGCAATAAACACAAAAACTGGGTCAAACTTCTTGGCTGGAACAAAATAAAGTGGAGCTAGTACAATAGCCGAATTATGGAAAGTGAAAGCAATGAAAACTATTAAAAAGAACTGGATTGGCTTTCGATCTATTACATACTTGATGGCTAACCAACCAATTGTTGCAGCCATAACTTGGCGAAGATAGGTAAACGTGAAGAAGAACCATAAACCAAGGAATACGATGACAGCAAAAGGATAATTTCGGCAATATCGCTTTATGGAGATAAAGAGCAAAGTATATATAATACATGTAGCTATAAAGATGAAGATATAACGGTTAAGCGTTATGTAACCAATAAGTTGGTTAAACATCAAGAAGCCCCATTCTGTAGAAAACAAGTCGTAACCTGTCGATAAGGTAACATCACCACCTGCCTGTGTTATTATTGCCAATTGATCAAACACCTCACCATAGATGTAACGGTCATAACCACCAAGCATATCAGCGCAACCGACAAACAAGGCTAAGCCTAACAAGTAAAGGCCCAACACAAGCTTCGATTGCTCATTTGTTTCTTTAGTTACAATATATAAGAAAAAAGCTATTATGAAAATGAGTATATATATCCACATAACAATATTAAAATTAAGCCTTTAGCAGTTTGCCACTAGCATCTAGCATTATGTTGTTTGCTAATAGCCATTAGCGTTGGTTTACTATTTAAAATCTGTCTCTAATTTCGACCTAAATACCACAATCATCTTTTTAATCTCATTGACCTCATCAATTAAAATCTCACAAACGTTGTGTGGTAGATAATTTAAACCCTTTGCAATAATTAATTCACATTCAACTTCATTAGCCGAGCCTTCTGCAATATGGAGAAAATGTGCAAAGTCTTTCTTGCTTACCCGACCAGCCCCTTCTGAAATATTGATTGGTATAGACGTTGCAGCTCTTCTAATTTGAGAAGTCAATCCAAATCGTTCCTCAGAAGGAAAAGATTTGGTAGCTTCATAAATTTGCAATGAAAACTCCAGCCCTCTTTGCCAAATGTTAAGTTTTTTGAAGTCCCTCATAATTCCTGCCTGATGCTAATTGCTTGATGCTATCAGCTAGTTGCCAGATGCTAATGGCTAATGGCCAGTTGCTAATTGCTAAACAGCTCTTTCGCGATTTTTGCGGGATTATGTTCTTTGAGCACTGCTGCACGGCCAGCCTCAGCAATTTGCTCATATATTTCTCGATTCGCAGCAATATCTAATAAAATTCCAGGCACCTCATCAGCTTTACGCCACTCTATACATGACTTACCATGCTCAACAGCAATATTTTCTAATGCATAGGGTGTGCCAAGCACTAATAGCCCATTAGCAAGCGCATCAAGCACCTTTCCTTTAGTGCCAGTACCGATGCAGATCGGGGTCAACTGGATGTCATGCTTGCTGACCTCCTCAATATAATCGGGTGCAAAAGTAATGTGTTTAACATCATAACCGGCACTCGCCAACGATTCCACATGCCCCCCCCAACCTTTTCCAAGAAAAGTGATGGAATACAACTCGCGTAAGTCAAGTCTAACTGCTAAAGGCTTATTGCTAATAGCTTTTATTACCTCATCCGCAGTTTGCTGCATATACAAATCATAACGCCCAGCAATTAGTAACTTAATCTTAGGTTGATGGAAGTGTATATCACGTCTATTTTTCACATCATAGTGGGGATGGCGCAAAAACTTGCAATTGACATCTGGATTCAACTGGTACAGGTGCTCAATGTCGGCTTCACCAACTGCATAGTAAGTGAAATTATCATCGGTACAAAAATGCCGCTCGAGGCGAGCATACTTACGGTACATTATAGCACATTTCCAATAGTCAAATACATTGTTCATCACAAACCGACGACTCATCATGCGATAATAATATAGCGATTCCACGTCAGGCCCCAACTGCATGCGACGTATATCAGGGAACTGCTTTGTAATGCGTGACATCTCCTCGCTATTCACCCATATCAAATCTGGGGTTTGTTCTTTTATTTCAGCAACTATTTTCTTTGGCAACTTGATATAGTTCACAAATGGATATTTCAAGAAAACTCTAAAGAGCAACAAATGAAACATTAACATCCACCTATACCATCTTGGCAATGAAAGAATTCTAATCTTTGCCCCTAATTCCGCCTCAACCTCTTGAATCTGCCTTTCCGACAACCCATTTGCATTAAATGTGTAGATGACTAAGCCCCCATTAATCCCCCCTGAAGGGTGGATGTCATGGTTAGGGGTGAGACGTCCCTTCAACAAATGAAAAGCAAGCGCCGATGTGCCTCGAACATTCTCTTTGTAAGGAGTTATAAGCGAAATGATGACTAAGTCCATCAAAACCAATAAAAATAAAGAAACTTATCAGAATACAATTAATTATTTAGCCCTAATCGATATTGTAAAAAGTTCTTAACTATTAGAATAAATGAAAATGCTTTATAAAGCCAAGGCCAACAGAGATTAAGCAACATCCATTCTTGAAAATTCATATGATAACCAAACGTTTTGATATCTTCCCTAAGACGTCGCATATAAGGATGCTGCTTATCGCACAACAATTCTGGCTCAGAATGTGCTGGTCCTGTAAGACCATTCAACCTGCTCCAAAGGATTTGATGCATATATTGGGGGAGTTCCTCTGTAGGAATGGATTTTTCCCGAACCCTATCGAAAAGTTCTTCATGCTCTAAAGATGCTTTTTTAGTATGTGACACGCTTGCTAAATTACGACGAAAGTTATATATCTTTTTGAACACAAAATGAGGGGCTCGCTTTAAACGGAACATTATGCGAATATTCATAATCATATCCTCTTCCCCATCTATTTCCTTTGGAAAGTCAAATATGTCATCCGTGAGTATTTCTTTTTTGTATAACTTTGCCCATGGCGTTGGTGGAAACAACTTCGATGTTATTGCATTCTCACGACATTCTTCTAGAGTAAGTTCTCTTCTGTGTATGGGCGTATCAGGAAAACCAATAATCAAATCAGTTCCCTCATGTTTATCCCACATAAGCAGCAAAGCATTTTGGAGCATGGAGTCATCTTGGTCAGAAAAGGCAATCCACTCTCCCTGGGCAACACGGACACCAAACCTACGAGTTTTGTTAATCCCCTCATTTTGCTTATGATATACATGAATGTTATCATAATTTCTGGCATATTCGTCACATATTGAACCTGAAGAATCTTTACTTCCGTCATCAACTAAGACGATTTCAATTTTTTCTTTAATATCTTGAGCTAAAATACTATCTATGCATTCTTTAAGATAACGTTCTCCGTTATACACTGGAATCACAACAGATATTTGATACATATTATTTTATCATTAATTTTATGAGTAATTATTCCATTCAAGATTCCATTTTCTCCAAACGAGCCGTCCTGGTGTCTTATAAGAAATTATTTTTGCAGGATTTCCAGCAACAGTAGCCCCTTCTTCTATATCTTTAACAACAACTGCTCCAGCTCCGATTGTCACACCATTCCCAATTTTGACATTTTCAACAATACAAACCGAGGGGCCAATATAGACATCATCACCAATTGTGGCCGCTTTTTTATTTGTGCTACCTATTGTGGAAAATTGTCCAAAATCAACATTGTTGCCAATGGTTGCAGTAGGATTTATTACGCAAGGGCCACCATGTATCATTCTGAAGCCATAACCAATTTGCGTACTTCGTGGAATATAAATATGATGTTTAATGCTTAAGTGACGATACAATGCTATTGCAATTATTCTAATTAAATAAATTGACACATTTGATAATCGAAACCAAAATGTAAACCTAAAGCCGCCATCGACAATAGTTAGCAAAAACATTTTGAACAACGAATTAGATTTGATTCCTGTAGTCCTATAATAATCAGATCTAATATAATCTTTACATAAAGAATATTTCATCGTATCGCAATATTTAGTTAAGTCTTATTTTTCTTAAATCCTGCCAATAACAACCACGTCTGATTTAATAAAATATGAGCAAACAATGTTGATTTCCATGAGAATGACCTGCCTTTTATAGGATATACACCTAGTTTTTTGGAATGTTCTATTATATCAATAACACTATCTCTGTATAACTCATGTCGTAATTTTCGCAATGACAACAATGAACCTATAATAGACGACGTAGATCTTAATTTAAGCATTTTTTTTGTGTTATCCGCTATTGTTTTATTTTTACTTGCATTTTGAATTGCTGCGGCAATGGAAATATCATTTTTGATAAAGTTTACTCTTCCATTTATATCTTTTGGGTGCCCTCTAGTCTTATCTTTAATTTCGTAAACATAAACTTCAGTGTCAACATACATAATACGTTCAGCATATAAATAAACATTCAAAGTAAAATAAACGTCTTCAGAACTTGATAATTTAGAAAATTCGATTTGATTATTTAGCAAAAAATCCATACGATACAGCGCAGAACATGCTGTGTCAAATGGCACATTAGGATTGGAAATCAAATCTTTGCCGTTATATAACACACCACTTTCGATAGTTTTTGCAAGCGGCCAAGATTCACCAGTATTGATAAGTATATTAATTAGACCATAACGGCAAACATCAAGTTTCATTTCTAAGCAAGAACATAATGGTTGGCTTAAACTATTAGGTTTAATATAATCATCACTATCAACAAACATAACATACTGACCTTTTGCGTGTTGTAATCCAAGATTTCGGGCCATTCCTGCTCCTTGATTCTCTTGAGAGAAAATTTTAATGCAATTGTGTTTGTTTGCAAGCTCTTTGGCTATTTCAGGACCATTATCAGTTGAGCCATCGTTACAAAGCAAAATCTCATACTCGCTCTCACTTAGCCCTTGATTTAAACATGAATCCACACAACGCTCAAGATATTTCTCCGAGTTATAAATAGGTATAATAATACTTAGTTTGATCATTTATTTAAAGCTGACGATAAGAAAGCAATGCTCTCTTGTTTTTTAAAATCAAGAATGCTGTTAACTAACGACCAATCAAGGGGTGATGGTATATTAATTGATTTGAAATCAAGCAAGAGTCGTTCTTTTATTTTCAGCATCTCGAATACTGACTTAAACCTTGATTGTCCACGATTTGAATTATTTATTGTAATAAATTCCTTGTTGAATATTAGTGAGAATAATGTTCCATGATATGAGTCTGTTATTACAAACGAAGCATTAGCAATCATTGTAAGCCACTTCTCAATGCTATCATCATTTTTTGCGTTATTCTCTGCGCTCATTATAATAGGCTTTAGTTTCATGGCATTTGCCATACTGTTGACAAAGTTACGTTTGCGGTCATCAACATCTAATATATAAGCAAATAGATAATCATCTACTGGCAACATATTGGTTTTAAAAAACTTTTTATAATGATTGGCATTTAAAAGCAAAGTGGGATCAAGTACATGCGTTGGTGCAACATTTAAGTTTTCTCTGCACAAAACGACATCGGATTTTTCACGTACGGAAACAGCATCAAACTTTGCAATAAGTTCTTGGCATCTTCCTGTTAAATCTTCAGGATAATCCCATTCATCTATACCAAAAGAAGCTGCATAAGCTATGCGTTTAACTTTCTTATTCTCAGCAAATGACAAAAAATTTGTCTCTATGTTCTTATTATATTTTTTTCGCCATACCTGATCGCTACCAACTATTAATACTTCAAAGCCATACTTATCAATTATCTCAGGTAAAATTACTTTTATTGATTTAGTTCTATCTATATTGTTAAAACTAAAATCTAATATACTTTTTTCTCCAACTCTACCATACCAAGGAAACGGGACGTTAACACTTCTTCTGTGTAGAAATGCATTTATTCTTCCCATTATCCAACGTATTCTTGAATATGACTTGTAATGATCTATTGTCACAGGTTCATGACCTAACGACTTTAGAACTTGTTGCAAAGCATAGTTCTGAAGAATTCCACCATAATTACCAGCTATAGATTGAGTTAATATACCTATTTTCATTAAAAAAAATGTATTATAAGATATGGTTATGGTATGAATACACAAACATATTATATTTGAAATATCTTAATTATTACGTTTCAACAAATTATAAATCAAGTTTCTTTCATACTGATTCATGGAGAACTTCCAAAATAATGGGATATATACAATTGAAAAACATATAATAGCCATTGCAAACTCTAGTATAGAATTAATTTGAATATGTTTTTTGAATAAATATGTAACAAAAACCATCACAAAGGGAACCATACTCATATTTAAAATATTTTTCCAAAAAGAAATCATATCAATAGACTGTTTCTTATGATAATAGATATTAAGAATTAATATATTACCCACTACTAGTGCTCCTGAAATAGCCCATGCACAGCCTATTCCTTCATAATATTTTGCCAATGGTATTTGGAAGCAAAGACTAAATAAAGCTATTGTAATATATAATAATGAACGGAATTTCATTTGATTCCGTGCTTGAAGAATGGTAATACCTAAATTCTGAATAAGTGGGATGGTTAATGGGATAAGAAAAACCAATGTTATAAGATAAGAATCATGATACCCTTTACCCGCCCAAACATTTATGAAATCTTGTCCAAAAACAATAAAACCAGAAAGGATAAAAGCCAAAATGCAATATTGAATTCTTCCTGTACGTATAAATAAATCTGATACTTCTTTTTGGCTTCCTTTCTTTGTTACCATAGCTGTAACTTTTGGCAAGAAGACTCCAGAAATAGCTGTTGAGAATGTCATGTAAATACCCTCAATTTGAATAGCCACTGAAAAAACAGCTACAGATATGGTACCCGCAGTGGCTCCTAAAATGAACTGCCCTGTTGACCAATAAATTCGGTCCATAATTACATTCAAAAATATCCAAAAAGAGTAAACAGCAATCTCACGAAACAAAGTCCATTTTATTGGAGTAAATTTAATCTTGACATCCAATTTTCTATAACAATACAGTATGTTAATGCCAAGTGCTAAAAAATTAAAAATTGTATTAACCACAACCATTGCGATAGCCTTAAAACCAAAGGAAAGGAGAGCTATCATTACAGCTAGATTGAGTATTATTCTAGCAATTTGTACAACTCGTAGAAAGACAAAATTCTCATAAGCAGTAATAATTGCGCCATAAATACTTAATGGAAAAGAGAATGCGAGATTAAAAACCATCAAAAGGACAATTATCTTAGTCCTGCTTAATTCTACTGCTGATAATGTATCACCAAATAATGAATCAAGGAAGAAATAAAGTACCATGCCTGCAAGCATAGTAAGAAGACCGATAGCACAATAAAGCTTCGAGAACATTCCAAATAATTCATACTGTTCTTCTTTTTTACCTTCAGCTCTATATTTTGCAGTATAACGTATGACAGCATTACCAAATCCAAAATCTAACATCGACAAATAAGCAATCACCGAAGCAGCAAGCGAATAAATGCCATATTCACTCTGCCCAAGCATGCGAAGCATGTATGGGGTATAAAGTAATCCTGTGATTGCATTAAGTCCAAGGATTACATAATTTAATGCTGCTCCGGCTTTTAATTGATTAACTGCCACAAATTACATTGTAATTATTAAAACAATATTACAATTCAGAAGTTAAGAAAATGCGTTCAATATCGTCTTCGCTGAGGATGTCGCCTATTTGGACTTCGATTATTGTTAGTCGGGTTATTGCTTTTAGGGTGTGGAGTTGGAGTTTCTTGATAATTGCTGTGTCGCCACGTTTGACGGTTCTTTTTTCGCCGTCAATGATGATTTCGCCTTCGCCGTCAATGATGGTCCAGTATTCATCACGATGGAAGTGGCGCTGATAGCTGATGCCTTTTCCAGCTTCAATCACAAGTTCCTTTGTTAAAGCGCTGATTCCATCAGGGAATGTGCGCTCATACAGCACATGATATTCTCCCCATTGTCGCTTTTCGTATAACAATCTTTCTGCCATAATATTGCGGGTTCAGTAATTAATCTCGTTTGAATAAGTCGCGGGTGTAGACTTTCTGTCTCACGTCGGCGAGGTTTTGTTCGAAGCGATTTGCCAAGATTACTTGGCTTAAAGCTTTGAATTGCCCTAAATCGTTGATGACTTTGCTGCCGAAGAAGGTGGAGCCGTCTTCGAGGGTGGGTTCGTAGATGATAACCTTGGCGCCTTTGGCTTTGATGCGCTTCATCACGCCCTGGATTGAGGACTGGCGGAAGTTGTCGCTGCCACTTTTCATAGTGAGGCGATAAACACCAATAATACACTCTTTTTCCTCATCACGGCTGTAATCGCCACGGTGGTAGTAGTCGTAGTAGCCTGCCATGCGGAGTACGCGGTCGGCAATGAAGTCCTTACGGGTGCGGTTGCTCTCGACGATTGCTTCGATTAGGTTCTCTGGCACATCGGCATAGTTGGCAAGCAGCTGCTTGGTGTCTTTGGGCAAGCAGTAGCCGCCATAACCAAAGGATGGGTTGTTGTAGTGCGAACCGATACGTGGATCAAGGCATACTCCGTTGATTATCGACTGGGTGTCGAGGCCTTTCATCTCGGCATAGGTGTCGAGTTCGTTGAAATAGCTCACTCGCAAGGCGAGGTAAGTATTGGCGAAAAGTTTCACCGCCTCGGCCTCTGTAAGGCCCATGTATAAAGTATCGATGTCAGGCTTTAAAGCGCCTTCTTGAAGAAGCTCAGCGAACTTATGGGCTGCCTTGTCAAGTCGATCGTCGCCCTCTGGACGGCCGACGATAATGCGACTGGGATAAAGGTTGTCGTACAGAGCCTTGGTCTCACGAAGGAACTCCGGGGCGAACAGGATATTCTGTGAGCCGGTCTTCTGACGAATTGACTCGGTGTAGCCAACAGGGATTGTTGACTTGATTATCATTATCGCCTGGGGATTGACCTTGATTACAAGGTTTATCACGTCCTCGACGAGGGTGGTGTCGAAGTAATTGGTCACAGGGTCGTAGTTGGTGGGCGTTGCCACAACAACAAACTCTGCCTCTCTATAAGCTTTCTCGGCATCGAGAGTCGCAGTGAGATTAAGATCTTTCTCTGACAGGTAACGCTCAATGTATTCATCCTGTATGGGTGAAATGCGATTGTTGATTTTGTCTACCTTTTCAGGGATAACATCGACAGCGACCACTTCGTTGTGCTGCGCCAGCAAAGTGGCTATGCTAAGACCAACATATCCAGTACCTGCTACTGCAATTTTCATAAAATTGGGAGATGATTTTGGAAGAAAAATTGATTAATTCGCAATAAATTGGGTATTCAAGCGCACGATAAGCGTCTGAACATCTGCAAATTAAATTGTTTTGTCGACTGTTAGCGACTCAAACTTATGCTCCAATTTTGTGGTAATTCTTTTACAATCGTTACCAAAAACCATAAATTACAGAGGCAAAAGTAAACAATTATTCACATTTGAAGATGCTGAGCACAGTTAAATTTGCTTAAATATATAATTATATATTAAGGCAATGAAAATTTATTCATCATGCGTGTGCTTTAAACAAACCTTTAAGTTGAGAACGGAAAAAAGTTTGAACAAATTTGAGCTGATTTCAGTTCTTCCCTATCAACTCAATTGCCTCCTTGCCAGTGAGGTGCTCGATGTCGAGACGGAGCAGTTCCATGTGGGCGAGTCCTTTCTCGAGCTCGCGTGTGAGAGCGGCTTCATCGCCAGGATTGTATTTGCGGCCAAGGAGCTTTGCTCCTTCAAGTTTCTCGACGAGTGACGAGACTATGGTTATCCGGCCGAAAGCGATGACGCTGCGAAAGTAAGTGGTGAATTCGTCGCCATGGATCTCATCTTTGTCGATAACGCAAAATGAGGCTTTGTCGTGATGCATAATGGCATCGATTTTATGGCCACTTTTGGCGCTATGGAAATAGATGATTCCGTCGGTGTAGACGAAGCTCAGTGGCACGGCATAGGGATAGTCGGCGTCGCCAAGCACAGCCAGTGTGCCCGAGGTGGCATTTCTCAATATTTCTAGGCAAGTCTCATTGGTGAGCTGCTGGCGCACTCGGCGCATTGGTCGGAATTCCATAGAGTGAACTTAAAAAATTGAAAAGAAAAACGAGTCAAGCAACCATTCAGGACTTAACTCGTTGTATATGTGGAGTATAGCAGACTCGAACTGCTCACCTCAACACTGCCAGTGTTGCGCTCTACCGGATGAGCTAATACCCCATTTTTTGTTTAGCGACTGCAAAATTAGTACATATATTTGTGTTATGCAAGGTTTTTGTTATTTTTTTACAAAATATTTTGAAAGATTTCACGAAATTGTGCTGGTTTGAGATTCCATTTTGGATGCAGCAGCAGAGCTGGTGGTGCTGTAGAGACCATTCGTTCGACGACGATTCGCTCAGGTAGGGAGTTGATGATTCGATGGCAAAAGGATGCATATTGTTGTGGTGTCCAGCCAATTAAATCCAGTTCTCCCCTCTCCCACTGCTGCGCGAGAATTGTGCCACGCAGAACTTGCAGCTGATGGAACTTCACAGTGGTGACTGGCAGCTGAGCAACCGCATTGGCCGTTGCTAACATGTCATCCTCGCTCTCACCTGGCAGGCCAAGGATGAGGTGCGCTCCCACATGGATGCCACAGCTTGCAATAAGCTTGATAGCATCACTAGCGCATTGCCATGAGTGACAACGGTTTATGAGCGCGAGAGTGTGTTCGTGAATTGTCTCAACTCCGATTTCGACAATAATCCGATGTTGGCGGTTAATATCACTCAGCAAGTCGAGAATTTCGTTGCTGATGCAGTCGGGACGCGTAGATATTACAAGTCCGATCACATCAGATACCGCAAGCGCCTCTTCATATAGAGAGCGTAACTTGTTGACGGATGCATAGGTTCCTGTAAAGCTCTGGAAATAAGCCAAATATTTCATTGACGAGTATTTCCCTGCATAGAACTGCTTGGCATCTAGAAGTTGCTGCGAAACACCAGATGTCGTCCTACCAAAAGCAGGTGTAAACGAGGCATTATTGCAGTAGATGCATCCACCTGTTCCTAAAGAGCCATCACGATTTGGGCACGTGAATCCAGCATTTACATTCAGCTTCTGAACACGTGTGCCGTAGAGCTGTTTGAGGAAATCACTATATCGTTGCCGCGCCATTACAGCCTTGAGGCTCTATTGATTAGCATATTGTCGAGGATTACAATGGCAGCCATTGCCTCGACTACTGGAATGGCACGTGGCACCACACACGCGTCATGTCGACCTCGTGGCTCAATTGTCACTGCATTGCCTTGGTTGTCAATGCCTTCAACTGGCTGCATAAGTGTCGCTACTGGTTTGAACGCTACATTGAAGGTGATATCATTGCCATTGCTGATTCCACCTTGAATGCCTCCCGAAAAGTTAGTCATGGTGGAGATTTTGCCGTCTTTGATGACCCACTTATCGAGCACTTCGCTGCCACGATGATTCACAAAGTCGAATCCAAGACCTATTTCAAAACCTTTAGCTGCAGGTATGCTCATAATTGCTTCGGCAAGCTGAGCAGAGAGTTTACCAAATGCTGGTTCGCCAATGCCAGCTGGCACACCTTTTATAACGCAAGCTACCACACCACCATAGGTGTCGCCTTGGGATGGTGTATCATTAGTGTTATCATGATATTGGCTTGGGTGCGTCATACTCCCCCCGCCACCCTCTAACTTAGAGGGGGAGTTTTCTGGACTCACTTGACTCACTTGACTCACCTGACTCACTTGACTCACTTGACTCGCGGTGATTGTGATACCTAGTTGAGAGAGAACTTGTTTGGCCAAGGCACCTGCCACTACGCGTGCTGCTGTTTCACGTGCCGAGGCTCGTCCACCACCACGATGGTCGCGAATGCCGTACTTAGCCTGATAGGTGTAGTCGGCATGAGATGGACGATACACATCCTTGAGATGGTCATAGTCTTCAGAACGCTGGTCACGGTTACGAATGATGAAACCTATGGGAGTTCCAAGTGTCACGCCGTCCATGACTCCTGAAAGGATTTCTACCTCGTCAGGTTCGCTACGTGATGAGGTAACGCCACCCTGTCCAGGGCGTCGGCGCGCCATTTCATGCTGGAGTTGCTCCATGTCGATTGTCACTCCGGCAGGCATTCCGTCGATTACACCACCAATAGCGGGGCCGTGTGACTCGCCAAATGAGGTGAGACTGAACAAGTTGCCTATTCTATTCTTGTGAGCCATGAGTTTTTGAGTTGTGAGTTTTTGAGTTGTGAGTTTTGAGTTGTGAGTTTTGAGTTGTGGGTTTTCCTCTCCTTTTGATGTGGAAATTGGAGCGCTGAATTGATCAACTCGATGTGGTATCAACTGTCTTTAATTAGGTCGCATACTGTGGCTCGAGCGACGTTGACAAGGTCCTGCGGGGCAATTTTGAACTGGAGTCCTCGCACGCCGGCGCTCACGAAGATGTGGTCGAACTGCATACAGGTTTCGTGAATGAATGTGGGAAAGGACTTCTTCATGCCAATGGGCGAACATCCACCACGAATGTATCCGGTAGTAGCCAGCAGATCTTTCATTGCGATGAGGTCGACTTTCTTGTTGCCACTTAGTTTGGCAGCCTTTTTCAAGTCCACCTCGTGGTCGCCAGGGATGACGCACACGAAGTGATTTGTTTTCTCGCCAAAGAGCACCAATGTCTTGAAAACCTGATTGATATCTTCGCCTATGGTAGCAGCAAGGTGGCCTGCTGAGAGGTCGCTCTCATCAACTTCGTAAGGGATGAGTTCGTAAGGAACCTTGGCCCTATCGAGCAGACGCGCTGCGTTAGTTTTTTGTATCTTTTTCATATCGCAAAGTTAGTGGTTTTTTTTATCATACAATTATAAACAATTAAAAATTTTACAGCCATGTGGATATAGATTTCACGCAAATTGCCGTGAATTTACCATAAATTATATACAACTTTGCAAAGGTAGGAAATTGCCGTTTATAAAAACAACATTAAAAAAGTTTTGAGTTATGAGTTTTGAGTTATGAGTTTTGAGTTGCCATGCGGATGAGGGTTTCACGTAAATTACTGTGAATTTACCATAAATTATTTGGTATAGTAGGCAATTGCGTTTAATGCTGGATGGGTCGCCTGCGGCGAGAAATTAAACCGTTCGCTTTGCTCACTCAAAATTAAATTATTTTTTGATCTGGGCTAGATGGTAGTTTGTAATTGTTTTGTATCTTTGCAGAGGATAATAATTAAAGACTAAAAGTATGTTGAGACGTATAATTTTCATGGTGCTTGTGGCAGTGGCTGCTATGGGTGCTAATGGTGAGACACAAGTGCAGGAGTTGAGTAAGCACTGGCAGTTTAGCCGTGACAAAGCTAATTGGCAAGAAGTTACGATTCCTCATGATTGGGCGATAAGTGGCCCTTTTGACAAGAAGTGGGACCTTCAAGTAGTTGCCATTAAAGAGAACGGCGAGGAGACCGAGACCGAACACAGTGGCCGTTCGGGTGCGTTGCCCTGGATTGGCGAGGGTTATTATAAGACACAACTGGTGCTTCCTGAAGGCACCGAGCAAGCCGAACTGCTCTTCGACGGCGCAATGAGCGAACCGGTGGTGTACCTTGACGGCAAAGAAGTGGGCCGATGGGCATACGGCTACAACGCCTTCAGGGTAAACATAACTCCTTATATTAAAAGCCCTAACTACCGAGGTGAACTTGAGGTTCACCTGAAGAACGTTGAAGAAAGCAGCCGTTGGTACCCTGGCGCTGGTCTGTACCGCCCCGTGAAGCTTATCACCAGCGGACGTGTGTGTTTTGACGTGTGGGGCATGAACATACGCACACTGAAGATAGAAAACGATACAGCACTGGTTGCCGTGGACTCGAAGCTGAACAGCTGCTTGATAGGCGACAAACCTGTCATTACCACTGAGATTATAGACCGAGACGGTAATATTGTTGCTGAGACTCAACGCAGAATAGCTGCTGACGGCAACTGCCGCATGGAGCTGAGGATTGCCAACGCCAAGCTATGGTCGCCTGAGACTCCTTATTTATATAAGATACACACAACTGCCGAAATTGACGGCCAGGTTATGGACGAGCGCACCGACAACCTGGGCGTGCGCACCGTAGCGTTCAGCAAAGAGCATGGTTTTCAGTTGAATGGTGTGACCCGCAAGTTTAAGGGCGTGTGTCTGCATCATGACCTTGGTCCACTTGGTGCCGCAGCCAACAAAGCAGCCATGGCGCGTCAAATCAAGATTATGAAGGAAATGGGTGCCGATGCCATCAGGACCTCACACAACATGCCTGCTACATGGCAAATGGAGCTGTGCGACAGCCTTGGAATGATGGTAATGGCCGAGAGCTTCGACTGCTGGAAAGACCCCAAGGTGAAGAACGGCTACAACCGATTCTGGGATGAATGGTGGAAGAAAGATGTGTATAACCTGATCATGAACCACCGTAACCACCCTAGCATTGTACTGTGGAGCGTCGGTAACGAGATTCCCGAGCAGTGGAAAGAAGAAGGCGCTGAACGCTATGCAGCTCTAGTGCAATGGTGCCATACCCTTGACCCAACACGCATGGTGACCTGCGGTATGGATAACCCCGATGCCGACATCAAGTGTGGCTTTGCCCAACAGGCCGACGTGCCTGGCTTCAACTACCGAGTGCATCGCTATGAGGACTGCATCAAACTATTGCCACAAGGCTTTGTGCTAGGTAGCGAGACAGCCTCGACTTTGAGCAGCCGCGGTGAATATTTCTTCCCTGACACCTGCGCCACCATGCTTGCGCATGACAACGGTCAATGCTCGAGCTATGACACCGAATACTGCTGGTGGAGCAATCTGCCCGATGATGACTGGCGATTGCAAGACGACTTTGATTGGACAATTGGAGAGTTTGTGTGGACAGGTTTTGACTACTTGGGTGAGCCAACACCCTATGATGCCTACTGGCCATCACGCAGCAGCTACTTTGGCATCGTTGACCTCGCTGGTCTGCCAAAAGACCGCTATTACTTGTATCGCAGCCACTGGAACAAGACAAGTCATACCATACACCTGCTGCCACACTGGACATGGCCCGACCGCAAAGGCAAGGTGACACCAGTGTATTGCTACACCGACTACCCAAGTGCTGAACTCTTTGTAAACGGTAAGAGTCAGGGCAAAATCACTAAAGACCCAACCACACGCCTTGACCGTTATCGCCTGCGCTGGCGCGACGTGGTGTATGAGCCTGGTGAAATAAAGGTAGTGGTATATGACAAGAACGGCAAGAAGGCCGGCGAGAAGACCATTAAGACAGCAGGCAAGCCTAAACGCCTGCAACTCGATACTGACCGCAGTGTGCTGAATGCCGACGGAAACGACTTGGCATTCATCACTGTGAGCCTTGTAGACAAAAATGGCACCTTACTGCCCGATGCCGATGATGACCTGCAATTCAGTGTTGAGGGTGCTGGCACCTTCCGTGGCGTGTGCAATGGCGATGCCACCTCGCTGCAAGTGATGACCAAACCACAGATGAAACTATTCCATGGTCAACTGGTGGTAGTGGTTCAAGCTACTGAAACTGCGGGCGACATCACTCTGCGCGTGAAGGGAAATAAGGGATATCTGAATGGAAGCGTGAAGATTAGAAGTAGAAAGTAAAAAGTAGGAAGTAAGAAGTAAAAAGTGAGAAGTGATGAGGATTAATTTTAAATATTTAGCGGCTATAGTGGCGCTGTTGTGGTCAACAACGGGCCAAGGGCAGGAGTTTGAAAAATATTTCAGTGACTCGACGCTAAGGGTTGACTATATACTGAGTGGCAATGTGAAGAGCCAATCAATAGCCATTGACGGCATGAGTCGCATGCCAGGCTGGTATGGCAAGCGTCAGAACCTTACCAGTTACCCTGTGCATGGAGCTGCCACAATCGACATGCGTCTTGCCTCAAGTGGTGAACTTATCTATAGCCATACATTCAGCACCCTATTCCAGGAATGGCTCGACCTTGATGACGCCCACTTGGCTCCCAAGGCGTTTGAGTGCGTGGAACTGCTGCCGATGCCTCGCGACTCGGTAGTTATTACCGTGAACCTATATAATCATCGACAACAAGTGACATCGACGATTGAGCACAAAGTTTACCCTACCGACCCCACAATCGTTCATAAGGGCGAAGACAAGAATGTGCCAAAATATGTGGTTCTGAATGAGCCAGCACGTAATGATAAAGTCATTAATATCGCCTTTGTTGCCGAGGGCTACACCCAAGAGCAGATGGATGACTATCTCGCTGACTGCAAGAAAGGCGTGGAGGGAATCTTCGGCTATGAGCCATATAAGCATCTGCGCGACCGATTTCGCGTCATAGCAGTGCTCACTCCATCGCAGGATTGTGGTCCGTCGATACCGAGTGAGGGCGTGTGGCACAAGACTGCTATGGGGTCGAGTTTCGACACCTTTGGAATGGCCCGCTATCTTACCACACTGCGCATCAAGCAAATGCATGACGCCATTGCCGGCACCCCCTATGAGCATGTAATTGTGATGGTTAATACCGACCGTTATGGTGGTGGTGGCATCTATAATACTTTGAACCTCTTAATGACTAAGCATAAACTCTTCATCGAGGTTCTGGTGCATGAATTTGGGCATTCGTTTGCCGGGCTTGCCGATGAATATGCCTACGAAGGCGAAGAACCCAATGATTTCCCACTAGATGTAGAGCCCTGGTCGCCCAACATCACCACACTCATCGACTTTGGCAATAAATGGAGTGACCTAATGCCTAGTGGCAAAACCATCATAAGCACTAGCGACGAAAAGAATTATGACACCGAAACCATAGGCCTGTATGAAGGCGCTGGATGCGTGCTGAAGGGAGTGTACCGCCCTACCCCAAACTGCATGATGAAAACTCTGAAAATTCCCACATTCTGCCCGGTGTGCACTCGCTCGATTGAGAATGTGATCAACTACTACACAAAATGAGAAGACTAATCACTGGCATATTATTGAGCCTATCATTATTCAATGCTTGGGCTCTTGAGATTGACTACAGCAACGACAGCAAAGTGGCTGCCGGCATTAGACTTGGCTCATCGACATTTCCCACACTCGATGTGGAGATTCTTGGCGAGTACCGTCCTTTCCGCTATGTGGGCGCTAATGCAGGTGTTATAATCATAACTCCTTTCTCCAATAAGGTTAATAGTAATGTCGAATTTGTTGAAATTGAAGACGAAGAAGAAAGAAAACACCTTTGGGAAATCAAAAGTTATCGCGATGCAGCCTACCGTTTTGCCTTTAAAGCCGGCTTGCAATTCACCACGCCAGCAATAATGCTCAGCAAGAACGAAATGGGCCTCTCGCTCAGGCTATCGCCTGGAATCACAATTCCATTACCAACTAACGAGACCGTGACTGTGAGAAAATCAGATATTTTCACAAAAGAGGACATATATGGAGATGATGCTGACGATGTAACCACAGAAAGAGTTGTTGTATTTAACTCCGAAGAAGATTTTAAAAACTCTGGCGCCAAAGCATTATATTGGTACGCGCGAGCCGAGTTAGTGATAGAATATGAGGAGCAATGGGAATTCGCAGTGGGATATACCTATAGCAACCTCGACTTATACGGAGGTAGCCGAAGCATTGTGGTGCATGACACACCTCTAGTAAAAGGTGAAAAAGAACCAATGCATTCTTTCCACTTAGGACTCACTTATAAGTTTTAGATATAAAAAAAGGCTCCTCAAGGAGCCTTTTTATGGTCGCTAATGCATCTTATTTATCGATATCAATTATAATGTAAGACTTTGAACCAAGTCCTATCGACTCGGCATAGTCGGTAATGTAAGTGCCATGCTGACGATTGATGCGCTCAATGAGTGGCTTATTGTCATCGCCAGGCTTACCTTTGTAATTAAAGACCTTGTCGAGACACGCTTGGTCGACAGCAACAGGATCGAGACTGGCAAGAATACCCATATCTTTTAGCATTGGAGCATCGGGGGTGCCATCGCAGTCACAGTCGACACTCATGTTGTTCATCACGTCGATATAAAGCACACGTCCACCCATGTAGTTGTGCACTGCCTGTGCAGCAGCTGCCATCGACTCGAGGAAAAGGTCTTGAGTGGGACCAGCAGCAATGTAATCCTTGGTCCATGCAAGTTGAGCGTCGTCGGTCTTGCCTGCGCTGTGGATATAAGCCTTGCCTGCTGTAGAAGCCACACCGATGCTGGCATTCTTAAGTACGCCACCAAAGCCACCCATAGCATGGCCTTTGAAATGGGCAAGATTAATCATGAAATCATAGTTGGCAAGATGACCACCCACAATGTCATACTTGAGGTGCTTTTTATCTTGAATCGGTATTCGAATTTGATCATACTCGTCCATGATATCGACAGCAAAGATTGAGTCGAAACCGTGCTCGTGGATAGTTTGCCAATGCTTCTTAACGTCCTGACGTGAGCCACCATAAGCAGTGTTGCACTCAACGATGGTGCCATTCACCTCGTCAACCAGATTGCGAATGAGAGTTGGCTTTAGATAATGGTTGTTGCCACCCTCGCCAGTTGAGATTTTCACTGCCACGCGACCTGAGGCTTCAACACCAAGAGCCTTGTAGATTTTCACCAAACCTTCGGGGCTGATGTCACGCGTGAAATACACTTTGCTCTGCCCCTGTGCCAGCACAGCGACAAAGGCGACCATAAATAATAATATTGTCTTTTTCATTGTTATGATATTATTTGGTTTATATTCTTGCGCAAATATAACAATAATTCTTCAATTATTTGAAATTTTAGATAAATTAGGCTTCACCTCGGCATAAAAAATAAAAAACTTTGTTTATTATTTTGTTCTGCACTCGGTTTGCACTAATTTTAGATAAATCAGGCGGCGTCTCGGAAATTCTCAAATAAATTTGGCATTTCACTCGACTTGCACTAATTTTGCCAAGATAAATAATTATTATAAGACAACTTTAATCAAGAATGATATACACGCTCATAGCACTTATACTGGGGTTTTGCACGCCAATACAGACAGCAGCAAACTCTCGCATGCGCCAACTAGTGAGTTCGGCGCCCTTGTCAACACTAATATCCTTTGCAGTATCAACTGTAGTGCTCATAATTGTAGCACTTATAGCATCTATTCCACTGATGCCATCGCCTCAGGCTTTTCATGATGCACCATGGTGGAGCTGGTTCATTGGCATTATCCCACTTATTACAATTACCATCGCCATACATCTCTTCAAGGAGTTAGGTCAACTGCAAGCGATGGTGATTCCCATGTTCAGCCAACTGATATTCAGCTTGTGCATCGACCACTTCGGTTGGTTTGGAGCAAAAGTTATGCCACTGGGCTGGCAACGCGCAATTGGTGCAGTGCTGCTGATAGTGGGTGTTACGATGGTGGTCATCATTCCACGACTCAAAAACAACGGCAAGGTTGACAATGGAGGCTTGCGAAAAGTGCTGTGGCAACTAGCCGCTGTGCTCTCAGGGTGCCTCTCGGCCGTGGTTGGAGCAATTCTTGCATCGCTAGGGCAAGTGATTGGTTCGGCAATCCAAGCCACCACAGTGCTATTTGCCATTGCCACGGTGGTGATGATAGTCTTCTGCTGCATCAATGGCAGCATAATCAATATGAAAAAAGCATTCACTACCAATGCTCCATGGTGGATTTGGATGGGAGGTATACTGGGTGCCATCATCGTGTATGGCAATGCTTGGCTCATACCATTAATTGGAGTAAGCGTGTTTATGATGGCTTTGCTCATTGGCCAACTTTTGCTAAGCCTACTCATGGAACGAAACGGCTGGCTAGGAGCACCAAAGAAGCACATATCATGGACCCAAATCATTGGTATACTTATTATGCTGACTGGAGTTTTCCTGATAAAATTTTAGTTGGTCAAAGGAAAGCATTATTTCCACATTAGTTTGTAATTTAGCAAGATAAAACCACTTTTTCATGAGACAATTCAATGAAATTCAACAGCGCGAGTTGGAAAAGATGATGAGCGGCGAACCATATGACGCAAGCGATAACACCGAACTGCTCGACATTCTGCAAGAGACTCAGGAGATGTGCCGAGACTATAACAATATCCGTCCCTCACACCATGAAGAGAAGACAACGTTAATCAAGCGCATACTGGGCAAGACCGGCGAACGGTTAAAAGTGATACAGCCATTCTTCTGCGACTATGGCTTCAACATCGAGGTAGGCGAAGATTTCTTTGCTAACACCAACATGGTAATACTAGATGAGGCTAAAGTCACTTTTGGCAATCATGTGTTCATTGGTCCTAACTGCTCATTCTATACTCCGTGCCACCCTCTCGATGCCGAGAGTCGCAATGCCGGCAAACAGTGGTCGCTACCCATAACCGTGGGCGACAACGTGTGGTTGGGAGGCAATGTAACAGTGTGCCCTGGTGTAGCGATAGGTGCAGGGAGTGTGATTGGCGCTGGCAGCGTGGTTACAAGTGATATTCCTGATGGAGTGCTTGCTGCCGGTAATCCTTGCCGTGTAATCAAGAAACTATGATACTTGACAAATTATTATTGAAAGGCTGTGACGAACGTTACAGTGCGTTGCAAACACAGCGTGGTGAGGCTGCAAAAAACGACCCTTACTCGCAATGGAACCTGTGTGATTACACAGGCGATGATGCACTTAGGGTGCTTGACGCTCGAGTGCAATTCTGCCAGCAATTAGGAATCGACCTCGACCATCTGGTAATGCCTAGACAGACACATAGCACCAATGTAAAAGTGCTTGACCAAAATTTTCTAGATGCATCAATTAAAGAGCAAGACTCTGCGCTCGAAGGCGTGGATGCACTAGTGACAAAGATGGCAGGTGTGTGCATAGGGGTTAATACTGCCGACTGCGTGCCCATAACACTTGTTGATCCAAGGAACGGTGTAATAGCAATTGCCCATGCCGGATGGCGAGGAACAGTGGGCCAAATAGCGCAAAAAACCGTTGAAACAATGTGCAAACTTGGCGCAAAAGCTAGCAACATTGTTGCAACGATGGGTGCAAGCATATGCCAAGAGTGCTTTGAAGTGGGCGATGAACTAGTGATAGAATTTGAGAACGCTGGGTTTAACATGTCACTCATCATGAAGCGTAATGTTAACACAGGAAAAGCCCACATCAATCTGCAAGAAGCCAATAGACAAGTGCTTATAGAAGCAGGAGTTAATCCAAGCAATATAACTATGCCCACACATTGCAGCCGTTGCGAGAGCGGCCACTACTTCTCGGCACGCAAGCTAGGCATCAACAGTGGCCGCACATTTACGGGAATCATCATGCAGAATTAACATAAAATTGTTTTGGTGGTTTTAAAGGAAATAGCTAATTTTGGAGATTGAATAAAAAAACATACTACTATGACAACAGCAATTTATACACTCACGTCGCAGCTTCATGATAAAGCGGCTGTGGATGCAGCCACTCAAGAATTTCTGGGTGGACTTGGCATCGAGTATGAACTCAAGACAAGTGACTTCAAAGACTATGGAGGTCATGACCTTGAATTGATATATGTGCGCACTGGCGGCACCGAAGGAATCTTCAAAAACGAGCTACCACGCATGCTGCGACAATCAAAACAACCATTCTACTTGCTAACATCGGGCAAGAGCAATTCGCTCGCCGCCTCAATGGAGATACTGTCGTATCTGCGCCAGCAGGGCCTTAAAGGCGAGATTCTGCATGGTTCGGACGAATACATCAAGGGGCGCATAACAACACTGCAGCAAGTGGGAAAGGCTATGCGAGCACTTAACGGCTGCCGACTGGGCGTTATTGGCGAACCCAGCGACTGGCTTATCTCTAGTTCAGCTAAATACCGCACCATCGAGGACCGCCTAGGCATAAAGATTGAGCATATCGACATGGATGAACTGCTTATGCTCATCGATCGCGTACCTGCCGACATTGAGAGTGACTTGCTTGAAAAAGCCCCCAACGATAACATTCGCCAATCGCTCACTGGAGCCGAGCGCATATACGAGGCACTAAGACTTATTGTAGAGGGGTATGACTTGCAGGGATTTACACTACGCTGCTTCGATCTGCTTACTGCCGTAAAGAACACTGGCTGCATTGCGCTGGCAAAATTCAATTCTCAAGGTATAGTAGCAAGTTGCGAAGGCGACATACCAGCAATGCTGTCGATGATGATTGCTCAAGCCGTGACTGGCAAGAGTGGTTTCCAGGCTAATCCTGCACGCATAAATCCTGAGACTGGAGAGATGCTATTTGCTCACTGCACTATTCCTTTTAATATGGTTGATGATTATGAACTCGACACACATTTTGAGTCGGGAATAGGTGTAGGCATCCGTGGCTACATGAAGCCTGGTCCTGTTACCATTTTCAAGGTGAGCGGTGGACTAGGACGACACTTTGCTGAGGAAGGCATGCTTGTTGAATGCCAAGGCAAGCCCGACCTGTGTCGCACACAACAGGTGATTCAACTCAACGACAAAGAGGCTGCGCGCTATTTCCTCACCAACCCAATTGGCAACCATCACATCATCATGCCAGGACATCACAAGGCAGTACTCGATGAAATACTTTAAATAATGTAATTCATAATGCATAATTCTGATACAAAAAATTGAATAATGAAACAGACACCTATATTGCTACTCACAGGATATCTGGGTAGTGGAAAAACCACTTTAGTAAATCATATTCTCACGAATGAACAGAATATCAAATTTGCTGTCATAGTAAATGACTTGGGCGAGGTGAACATCGATGCTAGCCTCATACAAAAAGGTGGCATCGTGGGACAGAAGGATGAAAGTCTTGTAGCGCTGCAGAATGGATGCATTTGCTGCACGCTAAAGATGGACCTCATCGAGCAATTGAACGATATAATGAAGCTTGACCGCTTTGATTACATCGTCATTGAAGCAAGTGGAATATGCGAGCCAGAACCTATTGCTCAGACGATCTGTTCTATACCAAGCATGGGGCCAGAGTACATGGAACATGGTATTCCACGCCTCGATTGCATTGTTACAGTGGTCGATGCTCTAAGAATGCAAAGCGAATTTGCATGTGGTGATGACCTGAAACGAAAGAACATTGACGAAGAAGACATCGAAAATCTTCTCATTCAGCAGATAGAGTTCTGCAACATCGTAATGCTAAACAAGGCTTCGGAAGTGAATCCCGATGAACTAGACCGCATTCGCCACATTATCCATGCCCTTCAGCCTTCGGCGCCCATAATCGAGACCGACTATGCAATGGTTAACCTAAATTCAATCATCAACACAGGTCTTTTCGACTATGAGCAAGTGGCGGGCTCGGCAGGTTGGATTCGCGAAATAGAACGCCCAGCCACCGAGGAAGAAGAGGCTGAGGCACACCATCATCACCATCACGATGAGGATGAGGACGAGCACGATGAACATGAGCACCACCATCATGATGATGAACATGAGCACGAAGAACATCATCACCATCACCACCATCATCATGATGAGGGGGAAGCCGAGGAATACGGCATCCAAACCTTTGTTTACTACCGTCGTCCAGCGATAGATATCCATAAGTTTGATCGCTTTGTTGCTACCAAGTGGCCCAAGAACATTATCCGCGCCAAAGGACTCATCTACTTCAGCAACAATCCCGATATGTCGTTCCTATTTGAATCGGCTGGAGTGCAAAAGAAACTCACCCAAAGTGGTTTGTGGTTTGCAACTGCCTCAAAAGAAGAACTCATGCGCATGGTAGAACAAAATCCTGGCATTGTACAGGATTGGGACGAGAAATATGGCGACCGCATGGTAAAGATTGTCTTTATTGGCCAAAATCTCGACCGCGAGCAACTTACACGCGACCTCGACGAGTGCCTAGAGAAGGCATAACACATAAGGTAGAAACTAAAGTGAGCCACAAATTCAAGAGAATTTGTGGCTCGCTAGTTTAATTGTTGAGATTATTTGTTTTAAATATCTTAAAAAAGGACGTCACTGAAAAACAATTACAGAAAAAAAGTAGTACTTTTGCACCATTAAAAATAGTACTACCCGAAAAATGAGCCTTTCGAGTTGTATTAATAATAAACAAAGGCTCAAAACCAAACTTATCAAACAACAAAAATGAAAAAACTATTACTTATTGCAACAATGGCAGTAATGGCTATTGGCGCTTGGGCACAGAGTGCAAGCGACTATGGTATCGTAATGGAACAACCTGCCGGTGAGTTGAGAACCTACGACCGTGCTGGTTATGCTTACTACTACAGTGGCGAGTACATTCGCCGTGGCGCTCA
The DNA here is from genome assembly GCA_902762385.1 of uncultured Bacteroidales bacterium. Taxonomy (GTDB): domain Bacteria; phylum Bacteroidota; class Bacteroidia; order Bacteroidales; family Muribaculaceae; genus Sodaliphilus. The sequence continues at coordinate 44,886 of CACWNQ010000013.1, forward strand.
AACCGGAACAATCGACATTGTGTTTGGCGAAAACAACAAAGTTTACTTCAAGCAGCCACTCTCGAAACTCGAGATCAACTCTTGGATTGAAGGCACCCTGAGCGATGATGGCACTACCATCACCGTTCCAATGGGTCAGAACGTGGCTTATGACGCCGAGGTGAACGATGTTATCACACTTGCAGTGCTCGACTATGACGATGAGTACGAGGAATTCTCGGTGCGCAACAGCGCTCAGTACGTTCAATTCAGCGTTACTGAAGACAAGATTAGCTTGATTGGCACTTCGACCTACGTAGTATTTGGCGCAGTCTATGCCAACAGCCAAGAATGGGCTGGCTATGCCGACTATAACAGCGTATACACCCCCACTACTCAAGCCGAGGACGTGCTCGTTGAGCTCCCCGCAGGCGTTGAGCCTCAAGTTTACACCTTCGAAGCCAATGGTTATGACGGTACCGCATTCAAGTACAACGTTAACGTGGGTGTTTACAACAACGACGTTTATATCCAGGGCATCTTTAGCGACGTTCCCCAATCATGGATTAAGGGTACTCGCAACGGCAACAAAGTTACCTTCGCTCAAGACCAATACATTGGCCAAGTGGCTGGCAAACCCAACTACATGGCAGGTGGTCAAACCAATGCCTCTGGTCAAAAAGACATTTGCGATTTCGTTCTTGCCTATGACGAAGCTACCGACACTTACACAAACGTTACCGATTACCTGCTCCAGAACACCACCAAGGGCGTTGTTTACTATGTTCAGGCATTTAACAACATCGTCATCACTCGCAACGAAAACGATGGTGCCTACACCATTCCTTACAGCGAAAGCTTTGATACGCAAGCAGCTTTCAGCGAGTTCACTGTTATCAACGCCAATAATGATGGCCGCACCTGGACCTATGGCGGCACGGTTGGGCAAAACGTTGCTTACCAATGGGATAGCAACAACGCTGCCGACGACTGGCTGATTACACCTGCTCTAATTATGGAGCCAGAGGTTGAATATGAATTTGGCATCGACGCTAAAGCATCAGGATATACCGAGCGCTTTGAGGTAATGGTTGGCGCCGAGCCAACTGTTGAGGCAATGACCACTACTGTCATTCCTGCTGTTGTAATTGAGGGATACGACGTGAGTCATCACACAGGTCGCTTCAATGTCCCCGCCAGCAAGTCGGATGGCAAGTACTACATTGGCATCCATGCCATTAGCGACGCTGACAAGTTTGTACTTACCATTGACAACCTGAGTGTAGTTGCTACCGAACCATCGGCAATCAACGAGATTAACGTAGAAAAGGCTCAAGACAACAATTACTACGACCTCATGGGCCGCAAGATGAACAGCAACAATCTGCCTGCCGGAATCTATATCCACAACGGCAAGAAGATTATCGTGAAGTAATCAAAAACGATAAAACACAATAAGGGCGCGACCAAAATTGGCCGCGCCTTTATTTATTATCTTTAAATAACTGCATTATTTTATTATCCAACGAGCAATTCGAGCTGAGCCTCGTTTGCCTCGAACAATACGCTTGAAAAGGCGAGGCATAACCTTGCGGTAAATCCATTTGCGGTTGAGAACTGAGTAGGCTTTTTGTGCAGTGGGTTTTGCCAACTCGGGATGCCCCTCACGCTGATATTGAGCCGCTAGAACTAGCAGACGATAATAAAGCAAGTCGTAGTAGCGCTGCTTGTTAAGCAACGAGGAGTTCTTGATGTCTAGTACCATAGTCCTTAGTGCTATTTCCCACTTGCCGTGATTTATCGAAAAATTGGTTCCAGTGATAGAGTTTTCTCCACCAAAAATCACATCGACACGAGGTTTTCCCTCAAGATAGCCTATTACAGGTTTGGCTAGAAGAATCCTCAGGCCATATTCGAAGTCATCCCACTGGAGGATATTATTGTTCCATTCAATTGAGCGAATGAAATCGTGTCGTGCACAGAATGCTTGAGTTGCGAGTATGCTATGAAGAATGTGGTTGGCAATAAGGTCTTTCTTAAAGAAAGGCATTGCTTTTTTCTCACCCGTATCATCAACGAGGTTACGACGGCAGATTATAATATCGGCTCGTTGTGGCGAGGACTCGAAAGCATCGACATACTTCTGCACTAGCCTTCTATCCATCAAATCATCGCTATCGAAGAACATGAGGTATTCACCCGTTGCAAATTGCATACCCCGATTTCGTGTAGCACTAGCAGTATGCTGCTTCTCTTGTGCTACAATAACTTGAAAATCATTGTCGCTATTATCGATTTTATACTGGTTGATAACCACGAGAGAGTCGTCGGTCGAAAAGTTGTCGACAAGGATAACCTGAAGCGGCCGGTAAGTTTGCTCGAGCACAGTCTTGAGTGTGCGTGTTACCAGGTTGGCGCGATTGTAAACTGGGATTATTATAGAGACTGTTTTCATAATGACTCCAAAGTTAAACATTTTCTTGGTAAAAATCAAAAAAATCAATAATTTTGGATGAATTAGGCTTTACATCGGTAATAAAAATCAAAAACTTTGTTTATTATTTTGTTCTGCACTCGGTTTACACTAATTTTGCATCATATTAAACAAATCTTGTCAGTAAAAGATGAAAATACTCTTTGTTGGTGACGCTAGCAACATGCACAACTGCCTTGCCCAAGCCTTGAGAGACTTGGGGCATACAGCTATTGTTGCCAGCAATGGATCTCACTGGATGAACACTCATCGCGACATCGACCTAAAGCGAAGACCAGGCAAAGTGGGTGCAGTGAAATATGTGCTCAAACTGTTAAGTTCATTGCACCAGATGCGCGACTTTGATGTGGTTGAGACTTGTGGACAAGTGTTTTTCGACCTAAAGCCTGGCAAGGTGCGCTGGGCGTTTGACTGGCTGAAGCGACACAACCGTTGCATGCTGCTTGGCGCAATAGGTACCGACTATGTGTACTTTACCACTTGCCATGACGGTAAGACTTATCGCTACAGCGACTACATGGTTGGCGACCAACCATCACCTTTTGTACTCTCGCAAGAATATATTGATAAACGCGAGGCCTTGTGGGGAGCTCCATTTATGCAAGAACACAGCGACTACTTACTCGAGCGTTATGATGGCGCCATATCATGCCTGTGGGAGTATCAAGCTTGCTATGAGCCCATATTTGGCAATCGACTCGCCTATGGTGGAATACCCATCGATACTGCAAATATTGACCCCATCACAATTGACCGTGAACCTGAAAAAGTCAAGTTCTTCATTGGCATACAGCGCGATCGCAACGTGCTCAAGGGCACCGACTTGCTGCTTGAGGCTGCACGCCGAACCGTAGACCGCTACCCCAATTTGTGCGAACTAACCGTGGTTGAAAGTATTCCATATGAAGAGTATATAGACCTGTGCAGAAAATCGCACGTACTACTCGATCAACTATACTCCTACACTCCTGCAACAAATGCCCTGCTTGCCATGGCGCGTGGACTTGTGGCCGTGAGTGGTGCCGAACCTGAATACTACGACCTGATTGGCGAGCACGATAACCAGCCTATTATCAATGTGAGTCCACTCAGAGTAGGCGACATTGATTCCAAGCTGGAATGGTTAGTGCAAAACAAGCAGCTTCTTCCCAACCTAAGTCGCCGTAGCCGCGAGTTTGTAGTTAAGCACAACGACTCTCACGTTGTAGCACGTCGCCACATGGAATTCTATGAAAAAATACTGGAAAAGAAATGACACTGGAAATTCTCATATCAACTCTTGATGATGGCATCAATGGTGTGGCAGCAATGCTGCTACCAAAGCGTGAAGACATTGGTTATCTTGTTTCGTGGCAACATAGCGAAGGCAAGAATATTGCGTTACCAGAGGAATTGAGACGTGACGATGTGAAGATTTGCAACTTGGCTGGACGTGGACTTAGCCGAAACCGTAACAACTGCATTGAGCATGCTACAGCTGATGTGTGCCTGATTAGTGACGATGACTGTCGCTACACCCATGAGCAATTGCAAACAGTAATTGACACATATACCCAGGACCCTAGTATCGATATTGCTACATTTAAGTACTCAGGTGAGGACGGCAGCAAGTATTATCCAGAGCAGATCACCAATTTGAAAGAGTTTCCTAAGGGATACTATGTGTCATCGATAGAAGTATCATTCAGGCGCGAGAGTGTGCAAGGAAAGGTATGGTTTAACGAGAACTTCGGTCTAGGAACCGAACCATTCCATTGTGGCGAGGAGAATCTCTTTATTCAAGATGCTCTTGCTATGGGGCTGAAATGCCAGTTTTTCCCTATCACCATCGTCCACGATCAGCAACCACTGGAATTCCTTAACAGATCGATGGACATAGGCACACTAATGGCCCATGGAGCTGACCTGCAGATATTTCATAGTGGCACCAAGCATCTGCGTGCTCTACTTAAAGCTTGGCGACTGAGACGCGACGAGAAGGTTCCTTTCTTCTACGGCTTACGCAACATTCACAAAGGCATCAGTTACATGAAACGTCACCCCGAAATTCTAAAAAATAAGCGCAAAATTCCATAAAAATCCAAATATTGACTACCTTTGCAATAATAAACACACGATAATGGAAAAACATCAAAAAACAATAATGGTCATAGCCCCTCATGCCGACGATGAGGTGCTGGGATGTGGTGGGTACCTGCTGCATCAAGTCAAGGAAGGCGCTAGAGTGGTTGTGGTACTCGGTACAATAGGAGGCTCAAATGCGAGACAAGACTTTGATATGCGTCTGGCCGAAGCACAGAAGGTGAACGAGCGATTAGGCTCAGAATTGTTCTACCTTTTTAAAAACAAAGATGCAATTCTCGACACTGTACCCTCGCTTGAGATAACAGCAAAGCTTGACCAGTATATTGAGCAATATCGCCCCGACGAGATATTCATCAATTATCGCAGCCGTCATCAGGACCACATCAAAATGTATGACTGTGCTATGGCATCGATGCGCCTGAAAGAAGGCTATATGCCAAAACTGATAGCTCTATATGAATACCCCTTTGTGAGTGACGGTCTAGACATCGTGAGAGGCGGAAAGATTTATCACGACATTACCGACAATATCGACGAGAAAGTAGCGCTTTTCAACCTTTATGCCAGCCAAGTGAAAGACGCCCCCTCGCCATTGAACGAGAGCGGCATCAAATCGCTTGCCTCGATTCGCGGTCTTGAGTGTGGCATGGAATATGCCGAGATGTTCTACGTTCAAAAGATGCTGCTATGAAAGTAGTCACCATCCATCAACCCGAACATTTGTCATATCTGGGCTTCTTCCACAAAGTGTCGATGGCTCACACACTTGTACTGCTTGACAATGTGCAGTATGAGAAAAACTATTTCCAGAACCGCAACCGTATTTACACCAACAGTGGTGTTAGGTATATCACAGTTCCAGTGTATGACACACGAGAGGACATCAACAAGATAGAGATAGCCGACGACTTCTTAAAACGCACCTGCCGCAAGAATGTGATTACAATTACCGATGCCTATCGCAAAGCCCCTTACTGGAAGACTTATGGTGAAGAGTTTTTGAGTATCTACCAATGTGGTGAAAAATTACTGGCGAAATACAACGAAAAGTTGCTACGGTTTATTCTAGAAGCCCTCGGTATCGAAGTAGAGATTGTGCATGCTAGCGACCTCAACGTAGAAGGGCAGAAAACTGAGCTACTCATGGACATACTACATGAGGTGGGAGCCGACAAGTATATAGCAGGCAAAAGTGGCGAAGACTACATGGACATGAGCATAGTTGACCTGCCAGTAGAATTCCAGAAGTTCACACATCCTGTCTATACCCAATGGGGTAAAGACCATTTCGAACCATTCATGTCGATAATCGATGCCCTGTTCAATGTGGGCCCATCGATAATGGACATCATCGCCAGTGCCAATAGTGGTGGCAGACGGTAGTCTCAAAGCATATTCACAAAAAAACAGAGCCGAAAACCTTATCGTTTTTGGCTCTTTTTCTGTAGTATAAAACAAGAGTGTTGTGTTACATATATTTCGTCAGAGATGTTTCGAGTTGCTCGATGTTGGTGACGCGTTCAACAATTTCGCCATTACGGCCAATGATGAAGACTGCGGGGATGCTAGTGATGTTATAAGCTCCTGCATAAGTTGAATACTCACCATTAGGATCGCGCATCACAATCCAAGGTAATGAGGAAACAGCCTGCATCCATTGAGCCTCGTTGTCGTCGAGCGAAACCTGGAAAATCTCAAATCCACGGCTCTTGTACTTGGTGTACATCTCATTGAGTAATCGGTTGAGAGATGGTGAGAACGACTGGCTCTGCATAGTGAAATTGAGCACCACCACGTTGCCGTGTGACGCAACCTCCTGAAGGCTCTGCATCTTGCCTTTCTTATCTTGGAGTTTAATATCGATGAGCGATGCCTCGGTCGCTACCAGTGTGTCGCGTGGAGCATTCTCGCTGCGACGCTGGCTCAGTCCCAGCTTGAAGTTGTCGACCATATAACCAGTGCGTGGATCGTTGGGACGGAAATTGGCAAAAGCATTAGTAACAGCACCAATAATCTTGAAATCCTTCTTATCAAGAGGGTCGAAAAGGGGTTTGTCGCCAATGAATTTGTTTATAAGATAGAACGAGACAATTCCTGCTGGATCCTTCACCAGATTGCGACTCAACTCATCTTTCCACTTGTTGAATGCATCGCTGCTAGTGTCGCCCTTCTTGGCAAATGCAGCAGCCTGGCGGTCAATGTTCATCATCTTCACAGCGTTGTCGCTACCAGCAAGAGTGTAGTACTCGTCAAACTTCTTGATGGAAGTCTTTATCTCGATGTTGTCGATGCTGTCGATTGGGAAATAGATGCTCTTGTCGCGGTATCCCAAACGGTAAATGTTGGGGTACTCGGGGGCGTCCTCGCTGAATGCGAACTTGCCATCACTAGTGACCACACTGTCGACAAATAACCAATTGCCATTGACACTAGTCTCGAGAAAAAGAGTTGTGGTGTCGCCAGCACCTTCGACTGTGCCACTCACCTTAAACTTGTTGCTATTGCATGAGCACATCAATGCTACAAGAACAGCCAGAAACATTAATTTCTTCATATTGTGTATTGTGTTGAATGTTCTTTGAAAAATCGTGCGAAATTACTGCAAATTGGTTTAATGAGCAAATAATTTATTTAAAATCCCATGATGATTCCAGTCGTGAAGGGTGTAAAAGCAACAGCATGGCGCTCTTGCAGAACGTGGCATGGACTGTAACGCACATAGGCACCAATGAATTTCCACTTAATGCCACCCAGAATATCGACCGTGACAGGCACTTGATGAATCTTATTGCTCGATTCCTTGACTTTCTCGCCATTGAGAGTATAAATAGTCTCGACGCTAGCATGCAGATTAAAGTTCATCACAGGTCCGGCAAAGATGTCGACAGTGCTGAACAAGCGCTGACGCACAAGCACTGGAACCGTGAGCGAAAACACTTTCACACGAGACGACTTGGGATTAGCGCCTTCGGGATAAGGAACTACCGATAGGTAGTAATTATTCTGCTGAAAGCGCACACCGTTATTTAACTTGAAATTTCGCCAGTCGATACCCACACCGGCAGTAATGCGTTGTCCGTGCCTCGTTTTGAACTTGGTGCCAATTACGTTAAGCCAACCAATGTCGATGCTGCGCCCCATGTTAACGTCGATGCCACTAGCATTGTCCCAGCCAATGACAAAACCTCCGGTATAGATGTTCCATCCCACACTGTCGGTACAAAGAGGGTACCAGTCGACTTGGATGTATTCGTCCTTGTCTTTGCTGCCAGCCCACGATGTAAGGGCGATAACAACACATATAATAACAGCTAATAATTTCTTCATGGTGCAAAATTAGTGCAAGTCGAGTGAAATGCCAAATTTATTTGAGCATTTCCAAGACGCAGCCTAATTTATCCAACATTAGTGCAAGCTGAGAGAAATACAAAATCAAAGACGAAGTTTTTAATTTTTATTTCCGAGGTGCAGCCTAATTTATCTAAAAATTAGTGCATCTTGAACCTATCTCACTCAGTATAATCAGTTAACACATTCTGGTGGGCAAACTGCATATATTTGAGAGAAATTTGCTAAATTTGTAGCGTAAATTAAATATAGAGCCATTTGAGATGAAGCTAAATGGTGCCTAGCCAAATCTTATAAACCAAACACAAGAGACTAATTTATAGGGAATAATAATATTTTTGTTACTTATTTAAATTATTTATCACATGAAAAGAATTAGCAAATTCATTCTTGCCACCATCTTCGTTCTGTGTGGCACAATTACGGTCTTCGCAGGTCAAGACGAGCAAAATGGTCATGCCTATTTCACGCAGGCTGAGTTACCTAACATGGTAAACTTCTTGCCACCCCCACCTGAATTTGAGTCGTCGCGCTTTGCTGCCGACCAGACCCAATACCTTTGGGGCATTCGTCAACGCCAAGACCCTGAGCGCGCCGCAATGGCAATTCGTGACGCTGTTTATGGAATGCAAACAATCATTCAAGAGTTCTGCCCTATTCTCGGCCTTGAAATCAGTAAGACAGGCACTCCTGAGTTGTACACTCTCATGCAGGACGTAGGTGCTACTTGCGACAGTATTAGCGACCGCGCAAAACAGGAATACAAGCGCACTCGTCCCTTCGTATACTATAACCAGCAAACCCTTGTGCCTGAACAAGAGGAGTCGCACATCAACAATGGTTCCTACCCTTCGGGACACACCGTTCTCGGCTGGACTATGGCCTTGTTACTGTCGGACATCAACCCTGCTGTTGCCGACCAATTGCTGGCTCGAGGTTATGAGTATGGCCAAAGTCGCGTCATTGCTGGATACCACTGGCAAAGCGACGTGGATGCCGGACGTCTGGGTGGATCGGTGCTTTATGCCAAGTTGCAAGGCAATGAGCGTTTCCGCGAGCAGTTGGCTAAGGCTCAACAAGAATTTAATCAACTGACAGGTGGAACAAGCGGTGTTGCCAAGAACACAATAAGCACATCCGTCGGTTCTTCGCAGGCTTACACAATAAGCGGTATTCCCGCCACAAGTGAAACACGAGGCATTATTATCCAAAACGGTAAAAAGATAATCAGGCGATAAGTCTTGACCAAAGATTGTTGCGCCGACACCCGTCCAAGTCCGGGTGTCGGCGCTCATTGTTTCTATATCAAATGCTATCATGTATAGTGCAACAACATTAAAAAGGAAAACTTTTTTTGATACAATATTAACAATTTTGTTAGAATTTTCTTGCATTATTCAAAATAATGTTTTTACTTTGCGACATTAATTTGTTAACAGTTTTGTTAATAAAAGAAGAATAATTACATAACCAAGTATTATTCAGTCTTTTAAATTGACACTTTTATATTATGACAAAGCATCAGAACAACAAAGAGCAAACGATACTTGCCGCTGCCAAGGAAGAATTTCTTGACAAAGGATATGATGGCGCCCGCACCACATCGATAGCTCGCAATGCCGGTGTGACCCATGCCATGCTACACTACTACTTCAAGACTAAGGAGCAGCTCTTTGAGCGCATTTTTCACGAGACCATTGGAATGCTTGTAGAAGGTATTTTAGAGGTATTCACCCAGACCGAGAAGCCATTTAAGGAGCGCATGGCTGAAGCATTGGACATTCACTTTGAAGTAATCAGGCAGAATCCCCGTCTTCCACTTTTCATGATAAGGGAAGTCGCTTCTCGACCAGAACGTTTTGCCGTTATAAAAAACGTGATTAGCTCCTTCGCCGGCAACTTACTTGCTACAATGCAACATGACATCGACCAAGCAGTATCTAACAGCGAAATAAGCCATATCGATGCCACAACCCTCCTTCTCGACATGGTATCGCTCAACGTGTTCCCATTCATCGTAAAACCGGTGTTTGAGGCAGCTACAGGTCTAGACCTGAATGCCGACAGCAAATTTTGGGACATAAGAAAACAAGAAAACATAGAACTGATAATGCGACGATTAACACCCTCACAAACATGAAACGAATAATATTATTAATCCTAAGCACCCTCATTCTACTTAGCGCTAATGCACAGCTAACCATTGAGCGCTGCCAGCAACTGGCGCGAGAGAACTACCCTCTCATCAGGCAATATGGGCTTATTGAGCAAAGCAGCAAGTACACCCTCGACAACATCAAGCACTCGTGGCTACCACAAGTAAACCTGAGCGCACAAGCCACCTATCAGAACGAGACCCCATCGTTTCCCGACCAAATGAAAGCGATGCTCGCCACTAGTGGCCTAGAGATGAAAGGCCTAGCCAAGGACCAGTATCGTGTGCAGCTCGATGTAAACCAAAAGATTTATGATGGCGGCAAAGCCAGCAGCGAGCGCGCTCTAAGCGAGGCACAAGACTTAGAACAAAAAGCACAGACCGACGTTGACCTCTACAGCCTCAACAAGCGCGTGAATGACCTATTCTTCGGCGTGCTTCTCATGGACGACCGCATCAAGCAGACCGACATGACTCTTGAAATGCTCAACGGAAACCTCGACAAGTTGCAGTCGCATGTGCGTAACGGAGTAGCCACTACAGCCGATGAGAGCATGCTGCGCGCCGAAATCATGACAGTGGAGCAAGGCAAGACCACCATGGTATGGAATCGAGAGGCCTATAAGCACATGCTCGAGATACTCATTGGTGAACAGTTGGGCGGCCGAAGTTTAGTGCGTCCCAACAACATGGAACCAGGAGCAAAAACCATAAACCGACCTGAGCTCCGCCTTATCGATGCCAAGATAGGTACCCTAAATGCCCGCGAGAAGGCTATTAATGCCTCGGTTCTGCCCGTAATCAGCGCTTTTGGCCAAGCTTTCTACGGATACCCAGGATACAACACCTTTGAGAACATGCTTAACCACAAGTGGTCGCTCAACGCCATGGTGGGAGTGCGAGCCACCTGGAGCCTAAGCAGCCTCTATGACCGAAAGAATAATTTGAGCAAACTCACAACCGCCCGTCAGCAAGCCGAGCTTCAACGTGACGTGTTCCTGCTAAACACCCGCCTGGAAGTTAGCCACGAGAACGATGAAATATCTCGTCTGCGTGAGCTAATCGCCAGCGATGCTACCATAGTGGGCCTGCGTCGCAACGTGCGCCTTGCCGAGGAGTCGAAATTGCGCAATGGTGTCATCGACATCCATCGCCTTGTGGAGCGCATAACCGACGAGAATACTGCCGCCCAGTCGCAAATAATACACAGCATTGAGTTACTGAAAACCATATATGACTTAAAAAATACTATAAACCAATGAAAAAGATAATCTTCATCATGAGCATTGCCGCAATAGTCACGGCATGCAGCAACGACAACGATTGGGATGCCACTGGCACCTTCGAAGCTACTGAAGTTGTGGTAAGCGCCAAAGGCTCAGGCGAAATCAAATCGCTGAACATCGAGGAGGGACAAGAAGTGGAGGCCAACACTCAACTTGGCTATCTCGACATGACTCAACTTGAGATACAGAAGGCTCAATTCGACGCTAATCAGCTCAACCTCGACGCTACCAAAGCTGGCCTTGATGCCAACAAGGCCCAACTTGACGCCAACAAACAGCAAATGAGCGAGACTAAGGCAAACATGAACAGCAGCAAGAAACAAATTGATGCCACTCAAAACTCCAACGACAGTCGCATCCTCGACATCGAAAGGCAAGTCGCCAGCATCAAGCAGCAGATTGCCAACCTCAAGAAAGAGAAGGCGCGCTTCACCGCAATGCTTAAAGATAATGCTGCATCGCAAAAACAGGTAGATGACATTAATTACCAAATACTTGTTCTAGAGAAGCAGTTAGGAGCGAACCAGGATCAGCTATCATCGACAAACCGTGGTCTCTCGAATCAAAGTCAAGGATATTCTGCACAAAAAGAAGGTGTTGACGCTCAGATGCGAGGTGTGGATGCCCAAATGCGAGGGGTAGATGCTCAGAAGCGTGGCATAGATGCTCAAAAACGTGGAATTGACGCACAAAAGCAAGGAATAGATGCCCAAAAAGCACTTGTCGATAACCAAATGCAGAACTCTATCATCATGTCGCCAGTGAAAGGCACAATCCTCACAAAGTATGCACAACAAGGCGAGTTTGCCACCACAGGCAAGCCCTTGTTCAAGGTTGCCGACATGAGCACTGTGTATCTGCGTGCATATTTCACTAGCGACCAACTCGCCGACATCAAAATTGGCCAGCAAGTGAAAGTTGTTGCCGACTTCGGTGGTGGAAAGACACGCGAATACACCGGCAAGATAAGCTGGATTTCGAGCGAGAGCGAGTTCACTCCCAAATCAATTCAGACCAAAGACACTCGTGCCAATCTGGTGTATGCAGTCAAAATAGCAGTCAAAAACGACGGACACCTAAAACTAGGCCTGTCGGGCAACGTTATACTCAAGTAATCTTCTCTAAAAGTAATGGACACTAGCACACTGGCAATAGAGGTTAATGGCATAAGCAAGAGCTATGACAAAGTCAAAGCTCTCGATCATGTGTCGCTCGAGGTGCAACGTGGCGAAATATTTGGCCTGATAGGTCCCGATGGTGCCGGCAAGACTACACTATTCAAAATACTTGTCACACTGCTCAATGCCGATGAAGGCAATGCCAAAGTCGATGGTCTTGATGTGGTTGCCGACTATCGCAAAGTGAGAGCCAGAGTGGGTTATATGCCAGGCAAATTCTCGCTATATCCCGACCTCACCATCGAGGAGAATATGGAATTCTTTGCCACACTCTTTGGCGTGACAGTTGAACAGAACTATGACCTCGTGGCGCCTATCTACAAACAGATTGAGCCTTTCAAGAAACGTCGTGCCGGGCGCTTGTCGGGTGGCATGAAGCAGAAATTGGCATTGAGCTGTGCCCTTATCCACAAGCCATCGGTACTATTTCTTGACGAGCCAACCACAGGCGTCGATGCAGTGTCACGAAGCGAGTTTTGGGATATGCTGCACAACTTGCGCGAGCAAGGCCTATCGATTCTCGTTTCCACTCCCTATATGGACGAGGCGAGCCGCTGTGACCGCATCGCTTTGTGCAATAACGGGCGCATACTTGACATCGACTCACCTAAACACATGGTAGAGAAATTTGACGGCAAGCTCTTTGGCATCAAGGCACAAGATATGTATGCTTTGCTCAAGTCACTGCGTGAGGATAAAAGCATCGCCAACTGCTACACTGCAGGTGAGTACCACCACTTGCTTGCAAGTACTGGCTTCAATGCTCAATCATTAGAGCAGCGACTTGCTGAACTCGGCCACAAAGAGTTGGATATTAAACCTATTGTACCTGATATTGAAGACGTTTTCATTAAACTCCTGAGTAATGAGCAACTCTGACTTTATAATACAAGTGAAAGACCTCACCAAGCAGTTTGGCTCTTTCACGGCAGTCGACCACATCACCTTTGAGGTGGAACGTGGCGAGATTTTCGGTTTCCTAGGTGCCAACGGAGCTGGCAAGACCACTGCAATGCGCATGCTGTGCGGACTAAGCTACCCAACTAGTGGCAGCGGCACTGTAGCAGGGTTTGACGTAGTAAAAGAAGGCGAAAAAATCAAGCGGCACATTGGTTACATGAGTCAGCGTTTCTCGCTCTACGACGACCTCACGGTGATGGAAAACATGGAGCTATTTGGTGGCATATATGGTGTGAAGAGCAAAGAACTCAAAGAGCGTGCTACTGCCCTACTCCACAAACTCGAATTCATTGAGGAACGCGACACAATGGTAGGTGCCCTACCTTTGGGATGGAAGCAGAAACTGGCGTTTGCCGTTGCCACTCTTCATCGCCCCGAGATAGTGTTCCTTGACGAGCCCACCGGCGGTGTCGACCCCATAACTCGACGCCAGTTCTGGGAGATGATTTATCAAGCGTCAAGCGAGGGCACAACCATTTTCGTAACCACACATTATATGGATGAGGCAGAGTATTGCAACCGCATCTCGATGATGGTCGATGGCAAAATCAAAGCCCTCGATACTCCCGCCAATCTGAAAAAATCGTTTAATGCCGCATCGATGGACGAGGTTTTCCGCATCCTTGCCCGCGACGCCCAACGAGGAGACTAAAACAATGCGCAATGCATAATGCACAATGCACAATCAACCGAAAACTAATAACTCATAACTGATAACTCATAACTCACATGAGAGGTTTTTTGAAATTTGTAAAGAAGGAGACGCTTCACATCTTGCACGACAGCCGCACGATGCTCATTGCACTGCTCATGCCTGTAGTGCAAATATTGCTCTTCGGCTTTGCCATCTCTACCGAGGTCAACAACGTGAACGTGGCAGTCGTGGTTCCCAAGTGGGACGAGCAGATTAGGCAAAGCGTCAACAAACTGTCTTCAAACCCATATATTACCTACAAGGGTGCCATCACCGAGCACGACATTGATCAGCATCTGCGCTCAGGCAAGGTGGATGCCATCGTGGTTTTTGCCCACGATTTTGACAAACTCATGGCACAATGGAAGCAAAACGGCTACGGCAAAGCAGCGATGCAGTTCATAATGGATGCCTCCAATACAGTTACGGCACAGGCAGGGGCGGGATACCTCAACAATATCCTCGCAAGCGAACTAATGCAGAGCAACAACATAGTGGAGACCCACATGCTTTTTAACCCACAGATGAAGAGCGCATTTAACTTCGTGCCAGGCATTATGGGCATGATTTTCATCTTGATTTGCGCCATGCTCACCTCGGTAGCAATAGTTCGCGAGAAAGAGACTGGCACAATGGACGTGCTGCTTGTGTCGCCTGTGCGACCACTCACCATCATCTTCGCCAAGATGACTCCCTATTTCATCCTCTCGTGCATCAATCTCACAACAATACTGCTGCTTGCTCGATTTGTGCTAGGTATTCCCATGTCGGGCAATCTGGGAAGCATTATCGTCGTGTCGCTAGTGTATTTGGTTCTCTCGCTAGCATTAGGACTGCTCATTTCCACCATCGCCAAGCAGCAGATTGTGGCATTGCTCATCTCGGCTGCTGTGATGCTTATGCCCATAGTGATGCTCTCGGGCATGATGTTCCCTGTAGAAAATATGCCAGCCGTACTCAAGCCAGTCTCGGCAATAGTGCCGGCGCGATGGTATATAGATGCCATGCGCAAACTCCTTATTCAAGGTGCTTCATTCGGTCTCATCCTCAAAGACTTCCTAATCCTTGTGGGAATGACACTGGCTCTGCTGGCTATCGCATTAAAGAATTTCAAAGACAAACTAGAGTAAACGCCCATGTCGACACTGAAAGTACTATTGAAAAAAGAGGTGCTGCAATTCAAGCGCAACTCATTCCTGCCTAGGCTCGTGGTGGCTTTCCCCATCATGATAATGCTCATCATCCCATGGGTGACTACTATGGATGTGCGCCATGTTAACGTGAGTGTGGTCGACAACGACCATTCGCAGGTTTCGCAACGAATCATCAACAAAATCAATGCCAGCGAATATCTTACATTGCACAGCGTGACCGGAAGCTTTGACTTGTCGTTCAAGAGCTTAGAGCACGGTGATGTGGATGCCATCCTCGAAATCCCGCAAGACTTTGAGAAAGGTTTTGTCACCGGCAGCACCAAGAAGTTGAGCATCAGCGCTAACAGTGTGAATGCCACCAAGGGCAGCTTGGGTTCGCAGTATCTCGCGCAGACCCTCGCTGCAAGCATCAAGGAGATGCGCGCGAGCCTCTCACCGGCACAAGCGGGAGACCTCGTCGTGATTCAGAACCGCTACAACCCAACGCTGGAATACCGCAACTTCATGATACCAGCCATCCTTGTGATTCTAATTATCATCATCACAGGATTCTTGCCGGCGCTGAACCTTGTTGGCGAGAAAGAGGTTGGCACAATCGAGCAGATTAACGTTACACCCGTGAGCCGATTCTCGTTTACCCTTGCCAAGCTCATCGTTTATTGGGTGGCAGGGCTCATTGTAATTACCATAGCACTGATTGTGGCTTGGCTGGTCTATGGGCAAACGGCAGTGGGCAGCCTTTTCACCATCTACACTGGCGCATTCCTTTTCATTCTTGTAATTTCGGGATTTGGATTGATAGCATCGAACCTATCATCGACCATGCAGCAGGCAGTGTTCTTTATGTTCTTTTTTGTTATGGTGTTTATGCTAATGAGCGGCTTGCTAACACCCATCGAGTCGATGCCACAATGGGCACAATATGTGACCTACGTGCTACCACCGCGCTACTTCATCTCAATAATGCGATCGGTGTTCATGAAAGGCGCCACTTTCTACGACATGCGCTTCAACTTCATGGCTCTCGCCATCCTAGCCGTGGTGATGAACCTAGGCGCAGCACTCACCTACCGCAAGCGCTCATAACCCCAGTCCAATAATCAAAAAGTGCCGTGATGGGTCGCGACCCATCACGGCACTTTGGTGTAGTGTTTTTGTAATTTTAATTTCCCAGAACGATAGAATAAACCTCAGTAATGTCGGCGCTGGTGATGACGCCGTCGCCGTTCACATCGCTGGTGTCGAAATAGGTTGTGTCATTGCTGAGCAGATAGCTGTAAAGTGCAGTGATATCGGCACTTGTGACATATCCGTCGCAGTTCACGTCACCATATATCGACTTCCTAATTACTACTATTTCACAGTTTGCCACCAACTCACTGCCATCATTAGTGGTAGCAGTAATAGTTGCAGTTCCGAGAGCCTTAGCAACAACAGTCACCACATTTTCCTCCACAGTCTGAATATCGACAATCTCCGGGTTACTACTCTCCCAAGTTACTGATCCATCAGTAGCATTCTCTGGTTCGACAAACGCTGTTATCTGCAATTCGTCGTTGATGTACAACGTATCAGAATCAACATCGAGGGTCAAGCCTGAGACGAGGGTTGCGGCGACGGTCACCTCGCAGGAAGCTGAGAGGCCGCTGCCATCGCTGGTGCGCACGGTGATTGTCGCGGTGCCGAGGGCAACGGGGGTAACAACTGCTGTCAGGCCGCCTTCTTGGGCCTCAACTGTCACTATTGACTCGTCGCTTGACTCCCAGACGAGGCCGGGAGCCGTCGCGTTCTCGGGAACATAGTTCGCGGTCAAGTCAAGCGTCTGATGCATTTCAATGCTGGCTGACTCCTTGTCGAGCGTCAAGCCTGACACTAAAGTTGGGGCGACAGTCACCTCGCAAGAGGCACTTAACCCGCTGCCATCGCTGGTGCGCACGGTGATTGTCGCGGTGCCGAGAGCGACTGGAGTAACAACTGCTGTCAGGCCGCCTTCTTGGGCCTCAACTGTCATTATTGACTCGTCGCTTGACTCCCAGACGAGGCCGGGAGCCGTCGCGTTCTCGGGAACGTAATTCGCTGTCAAGTCAAGCGTCTCATGCATCTCAATGCTAGCCGACTCCTTATCAAGGGTCAAGCCAGAGACGAGAGTTGGGGCGACAGTCACCTCACAGGTTGCTGAGAGGCCGCTGCCGTCACCTGTTCTTACAGTCACCACAGCAGTTCCTAAAGCTACAGGCGTAACAACGGCATTAGAACCATCGCCTTGAACCTGAAGCACAGACGGGTTGCTGCTTTCCCAGACGAGCCCCGGATCGGTCGCATCGCTAGGCTCATAAGATGCCAGCAAAGGAAGAGACTCGCCCAAGTGGATGGTCGCAGTTTCTTTGTCGATAGTCAAAGAAGAAGTATAGATAAAGCGAGTGACATTGAACGAGCACTCGTTGTCGCCGCCGGCGATTTTATCAATGAGGTCGGCGGTGCCGGCTTTCAGGTTGTCGAACGTGAGCGAGTAAGTGCCCTCTGGAACGCCAGCGGTAGTGGCAAACTTCATCGTTACTACCCTACCCTCGCCTGGTGCAATCTCGCTAGAAGCAGCGAATCACGCCGTTGCCCATGCTGCGATGTGCCATCGAGAAGCCGCTTGCGCGCTCGCCCCACGTGTACTCATCGGTCGGGGTGAACCACTGGCTAGGATAAGTGACATCGAACTGGATGCCATCCACTGGGTCGTAGTTGCTCAGGTCAACGTGCAGAAGCAAAGCACCATCGTTCAGCACGTCGTCGGCAGTGAAATGCAGGTAGTTTGGCGCAAAGCGTGAGCCGGTAATGGTGATATTGTGCAGGCGGTGATCGGGGTCGTTGCTGTAGAGCTGCATCATTGCCTCGAAAGGTGCCTGCTCCTGGCCGTTAAACGACACATGGAGTGTTACGCCCTGCCAAGGTTCAATAACCAATGGGAACGACTCGGCCATGGTAAAGCCATCGGTGTTAAACACTACTCGATCGATGCGCAGGGGTGCACCACCATTGTTATAGACGTTCACCTCGCCATTAGCAACCTCGGTCACTGGTGTGGCACCAAGGTCAAGCTGCTCATCGGCATAGAGCTGAGGGCTCTGAATGTCGATATATCCCTCATACTTGTCGCTCAGCACATCCATGTCCTGACCTTTATAGATGGCAGTTAGCACGGCCTTCGAAGCGCCCAAGTTGCAGCCATAGCGGCCATTGAGCTTCACGTCGAACGAGGCAATCACGCCATCGTTACCGCTGAAGGTGCTGTTGCCAAGCGAATAGGCAATGGCACGGAGCTTGCCGTTGTTGTGAGTCACCACCAGTTGGTGATCGCCCTTGCGGTCGCTCAGGGCAAACGAGCCGTCAACATATTGCAGCTGTTCGGGCAAGTCAAACTCAAACTGGAAGCCAGTGATGGCATCCATATTGTTCACTCGCAAGGGGATGGTCACAGTGCTGTCGGCGATGCCGCTGGCGTTCTCCACATGGAGCTCATTGACAGCAAACGGATCGGCAACAACACGGATGGTGTTGGTACCAGCGATATTGTTGCTCAGCAGTCGCACGGTCTCCTCGATGGCGCCACGTTCCACTGGGCTGTAGGTGATGTCGACATAGTCAGTGTTGCCTGGAGCAATCTCATAGGGGAATGGCGTCTCGCTCGAGAGCACTGCCACACTTGGCTCAATGCCACTGATGATAAGCGGGATGGTGCCAACATTGGTCACCTCCAAGTTCTGGTGATAGACATCACGGATGGGGATATGCCCAAAGTCGATGTCGCGCGTGGCGAGCTGGGCCTTGGCGGCAGCGATGGTGAGTGAGCCACTGGTGGCAGAGGCTTCGAGGGCATCGCCGCTGGCATCGGTGAGGGTGACCCTGGTGGCATCGAGGGCGATGGTCTGCGGCTCGTTGCCGAGCAGCACTCGGAACGAGAGCACATCGCCGCTGCCCGGTGCTATGGTCGCCATGCCATTGCTCCACACCATGATGTTGAGCACGCCGTCGCGTATGCCCACCTTGGCGCTGTGGCTGGCAGTTCGCGAGGTGAGAACCTCGCTGTTTTCCACAACAGTGAAGGCATCAGGGACGGGAATCTGCAGTTGCATTGCGCTCACGGGGTCATCGTTGGCGAGGGCGACGGTGAGCGTCACCTCCTCGCCCGGCGCACCCGAGGCAGTGGGCAGCGACACCACATTCCCCGCCCTAGCCCAAACGGCCATCATCGCACATATTATAAATAACAATCTATATCTCATATTCAGTTATCAAATTTTCGTTAAGATACTGTTCTTTAGACAAACAGACATACTGACAATTTCGTTAGATGATATAGTAATCTCAAAAAGTTGCCACTTCGTGGTCATAAAGCCTGCTTACGCAGGATTTTTATATTATTCCGAGCTTGCGAGGCTTTTCGACACCGAGAGGTGCAGCTTTTCGAAATAATCATGTAATCATTTTATTTTGCCACTCCTGGCGGAGTGGAAATTGGAGCTTCGCTAAAATTATTATGGTGCTTCGCACTAAAATTTGCTTACTAAAATATTTTTAGCGCTTTAGCCGCAGACTCTCTAATTTTCATGTGCGCAAGCACATGGCAAAAAGAGCATCTAACGCAATTGTGAATGAGGCGGGAAGGTGAGAGAGAATGGTTCTCTCCCCTCTCACCACTTCCCTCTCACCTATTTAACTACTTTCACGCCGTTGACGATGTAGATGCCGTGGGGCAGGCGGTTGAGGTCGCTCGCCTTGCTCGAGATTTTGCGGCCCATGAGGTCATAGATACCCTGTGGCACGGCACGCTTGCCGTCGGCGTTGATGTTCTCAACTGCTGTGACGATGCTTGGCGTAGCCATCACGTTGTGGCCATAGGTGTCACTCAGGCGGATGTCGGCAATCTCGTTGTCGCCAATGTTCAGGATTGGGTGACGGCCAGCGCTGATGGTGCGGCCTGCCATGTTGTAGGCGAGGAACAGGTAGTCGTTATCGGCAAGCCAAGTGCTCACCTTCTCGAAGCCGTCAAGGTCCTCGGTTGGAGTGATAGAGCTGCCCTGAGGAGCATCCAGACTTACCTGAACACCAGCGAGGTCAACAGGAGTCTCTAGCCATACCACACCATCCTTCACCCAATACTCTGCCACGCTCTCGATAGAGGCAGTGGCTGGAGCAGCATTCGGGTTAGTGATAATGCGGATAATGCCTATCACGTCAAGGATATCAATCTCAGTATCGACATTCACATCGGCAGCCTCGAAGATAAACGGCCTCGGCTCCATGCCAGCGGCATAGTTCACCGTGGTGATAACATCGGCCACATCAACCTCACCACTGGCATTAGCATCGCCAAGGGTAGAAGTCAAAGGTGTAGCAGCCACCACATTGCTGATGTCGTACTCCTTGAGGTCGGTCGAGAGCACTTTATAGTAATAATAGTAGGTCTCGCCTGGGGTTACCTCGTAGTCGGTGAACGAATCGGTGTCAAGGTCGAGAATCATCTCGTTGAGGCGGACGGTGTCGCTTACCATTACTGTCTCATACTCTTGCCAGTTGCCTTCATCGTCATAGTGTGGATTATAAATCTCAACAGGATATGGCTCGCCATAACGATACACATTGAAGCCCATGGCATCGTCGAAGTCGTTGTTCTCATTGTTCCAAGTTAGATCCACCTTGCCAAGCCCAGCTTGAGCGGCAAAACCCGTAGCCATCGAGCCAGCAGCCTGAACGAGGACGTTGAAACGCCAGTATTCATCGGGAATGTCAAAATGATCATGGTCCTTACCGCCCATAACTCTTATTCGGTTGAGACCATCGGCTTGCAATTTGCCGGTTATATTGAGATATGCTGTATAAACACTTACACTGTCTTTCACACTCCAGAATCCGTCTTCTGCGATACCAATCTGTGTATATGGTGGACGCACACCCATAGTCACGGTTGGGATTGCTGTGGTATCCATATCATCACGGTTGTAATACACCTCAAATTTATGACGGCCAACACCCAAAGGAGGCAGTTGGTCAAACTCATCTTGTGCATCATAGCCATCAACTACAACCTTCCACACAATGCCATGGGCATCTTTATGTGGTCGTGTGGGCATGTTGCTTAAGTCAATTGTCGTAAAACAATCAACCAATGGGTTCATAGAATCATAAATATATGGACGTACTGTTTCCTCTTTACTTGCACCTAACCACGAAGGCCACTCAGCATGGTCGGTGGTAAAACCTTGATCGCGACCAACAACATATCTAAAACTTTCTCTACTATTATATTCTTTACTATTTCCGCTATGTATCAAGTTGCAGCTTGTCAATTGCGAATATGACCATTGAAATCCATAATTATACCAGCAATATCCAAAATTAACAAAATTGTTTAAACACAGAGACGAAGGTTGAATAGAAGCCGCTCTCAGCACCCAATATGCATTATAAAAGTTATTGCGTATACCTTGAAAGTATGACATTTCATAAGGATCAAAGAAATTCCGGTTGTCATTACAACTATTTTTATTATCGATGAAGATACAATCGTTTGTGTATATTGATGGGTAGGAATAGCCATAGCATACATCTTCAAACCTACAATATGCGATGCTATCGGGAGTGACAACTGAGCAGACCCCACCCCAAGAATTTGCACTATTATGAGTGGTAAAAACGATGAGTGAATCTGGCTTGCCATTGGCGAGAAGTTTGCCTTCACTCTTGATAAAACAATCTTGATAAAACTCCAGTCGTGTGCCTGGCAAAATGGTGAGAGTTTTACCCTCGGGAATTCCAATATTCTTGGTTACAATATAATGCTTGTCGGGATATAGTGTCATGTCTTCATTGATTACACCACCCAGTTCAATTCCATTTTCAACCACGATAACAATATCATCATTTACTATTGGCTCATACAATTCATCACAAGTGGCAGTTATGCTTAACCTAATATGTCTATTGTCAGCACAATTATCTGCAACCTTGAATCGAATAGGATTGTCGCTTTTAGCTTTACCATAGCTACTGAGGTCCTTGCCAAAGTCAATATCGTTAGTAAGGCATTCAATAATCGTTTCATCCTCATTCTCACCAACGCTAAGATGCAGTTTAATATTAGTAGCGTTGCCCCAATCATTGCGAAGTGTTGGATAAAGGTCAATAATTTCGCCAGCATCAGGGCGGAAGTCTCCGTCACCTTCTGCAACATCATTAAGTTCGGTGGATACAAGCCAAAGTGTAGGCACACGATCTTCATCTTTGATATTGTAAGCAGCCATGATGTCTATGATGCCTGTCTGTTGGTTTGCACCATGAATCAGGTCGCCAAAGAGGATTTCACGGTTGATAACTTGATATTCATAGCTCTTGCATTGCATTAATCGCGAGATAGCTCCTGCAGCGAGAGGGCATGCCATCGAAGTGCCATTCATCGCTTTATAGCGGCCTTGAGGATAGGTACTATAGATATTTACACCAGGAGCACTGAGTTCGTAATTATAAAGTTGTTCTTCACCATAAGCACTATAAACAGGTCCATCACAGTCCCAATTACTGAATAATGCATTGGCTGCTTCAACACCTAGAACGAACGTGAATGCAGCAGGAAAGCAAGGACCAGGACCTGGTCGATGGTGGTTAGTATAAATACAACGACGATCATTACCAGCAGCTGCTACTAGAGTTGCTTTAGAGTATGCCTTAGCAAGCGCTTGCTCTTCGGCAATGCTATAGGCATAGCTGCCGAACGACATTGAGAGGAAGGTCGCCCCATTGTCGGTAGCATAGTCGATGCCCTTGATGATAGTGGCAACATCGCCAGTGCCATCGCTTTGGAAAACAGTAATAGGCATAATATATGCATCAGGGTTAGCCCCAGTGATGCCGATGCCGTTGTCGCCTACTGCGGCAGCGATACCAGCGCAATGGGTTCCGTGGCCGTTATAGTCGGCCATCTTTGCTGTCTGGTTGATAAAATCCCAACCATGAACATCATCGGCAAAACCGTTGTTGTCATCATCCTCCCCCTCGGCACCAGTGCTCTCGGCAGGATTGGTCCAGATATTGTCGGCCAAGTCGGGGTGCTCAATGTCGATACCAGTATCAAGGATAGCAATAACGGGGCGCTCGGCACCTTCGAGCTTGGGCACATTCCAGAGTTGGTCGAGGTTGATTGCCGCTGGTCCCCACTGCTCGGTATAGAGAGGCTCGGCAGTATAGGTGTCGGCATCGGTGCTCATAGTGAAGACGAGGTAGTTTGGCTCGGCATAATCCACCTCTTCAAGTTCCTTCAGGCGTGTCACAGCCTCATCAACGGTGACATTTGCATTATCCATACGCAGGCGGTAGAGACCACTCAGGTCACGGTCTTTGATTTCCGCGCCGCTATAGGAGCGCATAACACTTCTGTGCACTTTCTTGCCAGTGAGAGGCATAAGTTGGTCGGCTTCGTTAACGCCAAGATAGTTGAGAACTTTATCGACCTTGCTGAGGCCCGAAGTCTGGAACTTGCCAGCCTTGCATCTCATCTGCACCGCCGAGGTCTCCTTAAATTTCACAATGACCTCGCCTTGACGATAAGCGCGAGCGGCGCTGGGATCAACCTTGTTGACCTCGTCGTCGTTGTTGTTGCTCACCATCTGCGCCTGCAGCGGGATGGCCGCAAAGAGCACAGCGATAGCAAGCAAAATTGGTTTGAAAAGATTGGGATGTTTCATGATCATGTAGTTATTAAATTAAATTTGAAATTATCTTTAGCAGAGAAACTACTGAATTCGAGCCTAAAGCATTACCTGTCGCAGTAGCTCCAACTTGTTTTATGAATTCTGGTATAGCATCTTTTAAATTCTGCATAAAAGTTTTAGGGAATTCTGAATTATCTATTTTTTCTCTAATCTTTTTTGTGTATTTTTCTCCTTTTTTTCCACTTAGTTTTTCCAACAAATAGAACACATCATCACTGCTAAGTGTAATAATGTTTGAATTAAAAGAACTATCATAGAATCTATTATCTGATGCCAAAAGATCACTTATATAATTCCTAAGATATCTATCATTAACTGCTATTTGCAGTTTTGTGTCATGAATTTTAATTCTTGTATTAGTTAAGATTACTATTATTTTTTCTTTCAATTCCTCTTCATTATCTTGATAGACAAGTGATGTTTCATATCTTAATCGTTTGATTTTTGTTTCTGGAACTCTTAGCATTTTAGACATTCTGTAATCTGAAATTGAAGAACAATCATTTATTAATAGTAAATGCATTAGTTCAATTTCTAAATCATTTTTATTAATTTTCCCGAAATTATTTACAAGACGAAGTATGAAATCATCTATGCCTTGCCAATGCTTTATGTCATTTTTGTCATAAATTTGTTCCATAATTATTCTTCTCCTCTTTAGTCTCCCGAAAAAGGTTGTAGTTTTCGTGGTTAGTATAAAAAGATAGCGTGGAGACTTGTCTGGTTTACTTATTTAGAGGCTTCGGCATGCCCGTAACGAAATAAACAGCCAATCCCACGCCATGCCGATATATCGTCCCTTGTCACGGGTAGATATAGGCAGACGAAGGCGTTGTAATACTGCTTATCCTTCGTTACTGAAATTTGCCGAATTTCTAAATAAGGATAACGCAAAAACGCTTTCTTTATATGTCTTCAAGCCAGAGCTAGACTCTACCAGTTTTGCTTGAATGTTGCAAAAATAAATATATTATTAAAGAAAAGCAAAAAATAATAACATTTTTAGCGATAATTGGTAAAAAGGACCAATTTGGACCAAAGCGATAGATACTATTTTGCCATGTGCTCGCACATGAAAATTAGAGAGTCTGCGACTCTAAAATTTAAATAATAATTTGAGCGCTAAAACGCTAAAATTTAATTCGTTTGATGCTGGGTGGGTCGCCTGCGGCGAGAAATTAAACCGTTCGCTTTGCTCACTCAAAATTAAATTATTTTTTGATGATGGAATAATCTCACAAAGCTGCACCTATCGGTGTCAAAAAGCCTGCTTACGCAGGAAATTTAGGCTGCACGTGGAATGCGTTGGATGCTGGGAGGGTCGCCTGCGGCGAGAAATTAAACCTTTCGCTTTGCTCACTCAAAATTAAATTATTTTTTGATGCTAGGTAGGGGAATTATTTGGTGTAATGGTGACGCATAGTGAGGATGGTCACTATGACGGTTTGGTCATTGACAGTGTAGACTATGCGGTGCTCGTGGTTGATGCGTCGTGACCACTTCCCTGCAAGGGAAAAACGAAGGGCTTCGGGTTTGCCAATGCCAGTGTAAGGATGCTGAGCAATGTCAACGATGAGTCTTTTAATTTTCTCGACTAGCTTGACATTGCCACTTTTAACGAAATGACTGTATTGCTTCTGAGCCTCGCGCGTGAAAACTATTCGGTACATGCCATGCGATTTAAGAAGTCCTCGACCGACTCATCTTGAGCCTGTGTGTAGGTGTTCCCATACTCGACATCACGCTCGGCAGCCATCAGTGACTCCATCAGCTCAGGCTGGCGCATTATGTACTCCGTCTCCTTGAGGGCATTGTACTCCTCAAGAGAAATAACCACTACACTCTCGTTGTGAGGACGACTGACCACCAATGGCTCACAATCGGCAATCACCTGATCAAGATATTCTTTGAGATTTGAGCGAAGCTCTGTGAAATTTGCTGTTCTCATAATGATTTCCTAAAATATGTACAAAATTAAGTACTTATTTTGATGTGTGCAAATTTTTGGTGGAGTTTTTTTAGGAAAAAAGTTGTCAGATGACAGTTGTGAGTTGTGAGGTTTTGAGTTTTGAGTTTTGAGTTTTGAGTTTTTGAGTTGCCATGCGGATGAAGATTTCACGTAAATTGCCGTGAATTTGCCATAAATTATTTAGTACAGTAGACAATGCGTTAGATACAGGGGTGGGTCGCCTGCGGCGAGAAATTAAACCGTTCGCTTTGTTCACTCAAAATTAAATTATTTTTTGATGATGGAATAATCTCACAAAGCTGCACCTATCGGTGAATAATCTCACAAAGCTGCACCTATCGGTGCCGAAAAGCCTGCTTACGCAGGAAATTTAGGCTGCGCGTGGAATGCGTTGGATGCTGGGAGGGTCGCCTGTCGGCGAGAAATTAAACCGTTCGCTTTGCTCACTCAAAATTAAATTATTTTTGGATGCTGGAATAATCTCACAAAGCTGCACCTGTCGGTGCCGAAAAGCCTCGCAAGCTCGGTATATTTTGCGTTAGATGATGGACGGGCGCTTCGCTTGAAATTTGATTAAAATTTTTATTAAAATTGCAGATATGCTCGAATGGTGACAAAAAGCCTGCTTACGCAGGAAATTTAGGCTGCACGTGAGGCTTTTTCAATGCACAATTGCGTTAGATGTTCTTTTTGCCATGTGCTACGCACATGAAAATCAGAGAGTCTGCGACTCTAAAATTTAAATAATAATTTGAGCGCTAAAGCGCTAAAAAATATTTTAGTAAGATAATTTTAGTGCGAAGCACCATAATAATTTTAGCGAAGCTCTAACCTTTAGCTCGGGGAGATTTCAAAGCATAAGTCACGCGAAGCGTGGTGTGCGGTGCATTGAAACTCGACTCAATTTCCACTCCGCCAGGAGTGGCAAAAAAATATGGTAGTGCTGGAAATTTGCATATTTTGGGTAATGGTTGTATCTTTGTGGTTTAATTAGCATTAGATATGACCGAGAGAGCTATAAAAGGCGTATTATTCGACCTCGATGGGGTGTTGATTGACACCGAGGGCACTTACACGCAGTTTTGGGAGGCGGTAGACCGGCACTTCCCCACTGGCGTGGAGGGCTTTGCGCAGGTGATTAAAGGGTCGAACCTGCACAACATCCTGCACACCTATTTCCCCACTGAGGAGATGCGCGCGCAAGTGACCGAGATGCTCGACGACTTCCAGCGCGACATGCAGTACAACTACTTCCCTGGCGCTATCGAATTGCTCGAGGAGCTGAAGAGCAACGGCATAGGCTGCTGCATCGTCACCAGCAGCGACAAGAGGAAGATGGAGTCGCTTTATAGCCAACACCCCGACTTCCCGAGCCATTTCGATGCTATTGTAACCGGCAACATGGTGACCGAACCCAAGCCGTCGCCCGAGTGCTTCCTGCTCGGCGCCAAGATGCTGGGCATCGACATCAAGGACTGTGTGGTGATTGAGGACTCAATCAACGGCCTCAAAGCCGGCATGGCGAGCGGAGCCCGCGTGATAGGTTTATACACCACATGCTCCCGCGAAGCTATAGCTCCCCA
This sequence comes from uncultured Bacteroidales bacterium, assembly GCA_902762385.1. Lineage (GTDB taxonomy): Bacteria > Bacteroidota > Bacteroidia > Bacteroidales > Muribaculaceae > Sodaliphilus. The sequence goes on from CACWNQ010000013.1 coordinate 72,527, forward strand.
TTGCCACCTGGTGGCCCCTGGCATTGGCAGCATTACAACGCAATCATTAATAAATATCATAAACACATGAAACTGAAGACATTATTTATCGCAACAATCATTGCTACGATATCAATAGGATTTGCTTCGTGCAACGGCAACAAAAACAGCGAGCAGTACAGCAAAGACGAAAGTGCATCAACTCAAGTTATCGACAATAAGGATGAGACCACATTTCTCAATACATTCCTGGGCAATTACCTGAAACTCAGCGGCAAGCAAGCACAAGAACTTGCCCGCAAGCACTTGACCGAGGACTTCTACAGCCGCTATATCGAGCTTTGCAGCAACAAGGACGACGTTGTCGACCTAATATGCGAAGTAGCCATGGACGAGAAGGTTGAGAAAGTGGACACAATCATGAAAGGCATTGAGGACCCCAGCAGCTTCATCGTTCAGGTTGAAGTGACAGGCGTTGACGGCAAGCCCTTTACCACCCAGTATGACATGACAGTGGTGAATGAAAACGGCAAATTCAAACTCAGCGACAGCCAAATATTTGATTAAGTAGGAAGTGTTAAGTGTTAAGTAGGAAGTGTTAAGTAGGAAGTGTTAAGTAGGAAGTGTTAAGTAGGAAGTAGGAAGTAAGAAGTAAGAAGTGAATTTTTCTTTGAAAAATGGGAAAACTGACAACTGACATCTGAAGTCTGACATCTGAAATCTGAAAACTCACAACTCATAACTCACAACTCATAACCCACAACTCATAACTCACAACTCACATATCATGAAACGTAAAAGCTTAAACCGACGTGAATTTCTCAAGAGAGCAGGCATCGTTACCGGCGGTGCTATGGCGATGATGGCATTTGAGCCCTTCACCAGCTTTGCCAAGACTAGCCAAGAAAAAACCACCGGCGAGAACAAGATGACCTATCGCACCCAACATGGCACAGGCGAGAAGATATCGCTGCTTGGCTTTGGCATGATGCGCCTGCCACGCGACAATCAGGAGCTTGTGAACCAACTCGTAGACTATGCCATTGCACATGGCGTTAACTACTTTGACACAGCACCAATTTATGGTCGTGGCCTGAATGAGGAGATTGTTGGCAACGCTCTGAGTCGCCACTCGCGTGACAAGTACTACATTGCCACCAAAATGTCGAACTATGACGAGAAACTTTGGGACCTGGAAGAGGCCAAAAAGATGTATTACAACTCATTTGAGAAACTGCGTGTCGACTATATCGACTACTACCTCATGCATGGAATTGGTCAGGACGGACTGGAAACGTTCAACAAGCGTTTCATCAATAACGGACTTCTCGATTTCCTGCTCAAGGAACGTGAAGCTGGCAAGATTCGTCACTTGGGATTCTCTTATCATGGTAATGTGGAAGTTTTCGACTGGCTAGTCGACCATAACGATACCTATCACTGGGATTTCGTTCAAATTCAAATGAACTTCCTCGATTGGCGCCATGCTTCATTGAATAAGGAAGGGCGAAAGAAAGATGCCGACGCTGAATATCTCTATAACAAACTCGCCAAAGCTGGAATTCAAGCAGTTGTAATGGAGCCTTTCCGTGGCGGCGCCCTATCGAAGATGCCTGAGGATTGCGTGGAACAGCTAAAAGCCATGCGCCCCAACGACACAGTTGCACAATGGGCCTTCAGGTGGGTAAGCTCGCATCCTAACATCCTCACCACATTGAGCGGCATGAACGTGATGGAGCACCTTGTAGAGAATGTGGCAACCCACTCTCCACTAGAGCCTTGCACTGCTGCCGAGAACGAGTTGCTCGAGAAGATTGCCGACACAATGCAGGGAATTCCCACCGTGCCTTGCACCACGTGCGCTTACTGCATGCCATGCCCCTACGGAGTTGACATTCCTGGCAACTTTGCATTCTACAATGAGGCGATGAATAACAAGTTGCTGCCATTGCCCGAGAAGTCAAGTCCCGACTATGCTAAGAAGCAAAAACAGTTTGCTAACCAATACATCAAGCACTTCCCAGCCAGCGCTCGCGCCAATCAATGTATGGACTGCGAAGAGTGCCTGAAGAAATGCCCACAACAGATTCGTATTCCAAACCAGTTGAGCCGCATCAATAATATACTGAGGGGAAGGTGATAATAATGCATAATGCTCAATGCACAATGCTCAATGCAGAATTGTGCTGCGCATTTAGCAAAAAAAGAGCGGATATTCAAAATCCGCTCTTTTCTGTTTTCCGCAATAGGACACGCCAAAATGAAACCATAGCTGCGTGAGCATCGAAGATGCTGGGCGGGTCGAAGACCCGACTTCATTAGTAAGACCATGCAAGACCATCGTAGATGGTCGCAGCTTGGTCCTTACTGTGTCTAATAAGATTGTGCCCCAGAGGGGAACTTCCACCTAAAGGCTTGTTACGTTAGCCTATAGTCATTCCATTCAAGCTCTGAGCGCTCTATCATCTCC
>CACWNQ010000014.1 GCA_902762385.1 uncultured Bacteroidales bacterium
GCGACATAGCAGCCCACACCGCACTCTCCAAGTCAACAATCCACCGCCTTCTCGCACAACCCAAGCTCCCACAAGAACAGCAAGAACAACCACAGGAGCAGCAACAAGAAGATAATCAGCAAGAAAAAAAACAAAAAAGTGTCCCATCCATATGTTCCCATCCCCAAGTGTCATCACCTGGGCATATTGCTTCCCAGGAGGAGGTTATAAAGAATTGTGATATCGGAGGCGTTGACAGTTCCGTCACTGTCGACATCGGCACTGAAACGGAAACGCTGGTCGCCATCGAGTAGGAAGCAATAGATGGCTGTGACATCGGCAACATTGACTGCGCCGTCCATGTTCACATCGCCCTCTTTGCCCCACTGTGCATTGAGCCAAGCCACCTTCTTTGATATCACATCGAGGAATTCTTGTGGTTTATCGGGCGTGTGAGTGCTGGCATAGAAGTGCCATCTTAGTCGGTCTTGCTGCTCAGCGCCAATCACAAGGTCTCGCCATTGCCAAGCATGATCGACAAGACTGTCGAGAACGTGACTGTCGCAGAATTCACGCCACACAGCTCTCACCTCTTGCATGAATCGTGGGTATTTCAACAACTCCTTAATCCATAGGAAAGAAAAAGATGTACCGTAATCGAAAATGAAATGATCGCTTGTTGTACTCTCTTGAAAGAAACTGTTGTCAAAATCCCACACCGGGCCAGTCATGAGCGGCTCGTACCAGCCAAGGTCTTTATATAGGAACAAGCTACCGGAGAAAGCCTCGACATTCTCCATCACCTCATTGATGACATAAAAACGCGCAAGGGTACCCATGTCGAGAATCTGCTCCCAGCCACGGTCGTTCTTGTCAGGCACATAAACGCAACTGTCGGCACGTGCCAAGAGGTCGTGGATATAGGTGCGCTGCAACTGCGAAAGCTCCTCGGGCGATTGAGTGACAAAACTAAACCGAGGATTAGCCGGGTCGTTGTTTTGATGCTGGTTAATCACCACATTGCCGTCGTTCGAGAGTTCCAGTAGCCAGCCTCCCGTCACATTGTCGGGAATCTGCTCCATATCGGCCTGCTCCATAATGTCGACACGGCCACTCTCGACCCTGATCTTCTCGCACAGGAAATAGAGGCCCATGTACTCGCCATTGAGCACCAGTTCGACCGGCAATTCACGTGGCGTGTAGGGCATCGCTAGCTGCCGGCTCATCTCGAAGCCTATGGCGTTGCGCAGATAACCACTGTAGTCCTCGTTGTGTGTCAGCAGCACAAAGTGTCGGCTCTTATCCAGACCAAGCGGCGAAACCTTCGATGCAAATTTCACCTTATAAGGCTTCTTGTAAGAGTTTTTCCAAGTCCAGTTGCCACGTCCTTTCACCTCAATAGTCAGTGGTTCTTCACTTGACCCCAATGGGCTAACGGCATCATCAATCCACAGGGCACCATCGATATACTGATCTTTACTCACAATAGTTGCCGAGTCGCGAGTGTTGAGGTAGATAATGGGCAAGGTGCCCGATGTGGTGGCATCATAACTATAGTCGGCGCGCCAATATCCATCGCTGAGGCGGCTGTTATTTAATGGACAGTATACCCAGTATTGTACAAGTGGGTCGTTGACGATATTAGTTGAAGCTTTCAAGCCAGTACGTCGCAACTCGCCACCAGCCACTGCCAAGCTATCAAGAAACACATTAAGGCGCGTGGCGAATGTTCCAGCCTGAGCATCGGTCTCGACAAACGTGAAATAAGAAAAATTGATAATATCTTCGTCTATGCTTGCTTTCCAAAAATTTCGACCCTCGACAGGAGCCATTTCATAGACCTTGGTCAATGCGCTAGTTACATTGCCCACCACAAGTTTCACTCGAGAGAACTTGAGCTTGCTGTTATCGAAATAATAGTCGCCAGCACTGAAACTCACAGCACTAGCAGTGAAACAACACACACCAGCCACCACAGGCAGAATCATCGTGACGACTAATCGTGAAAAGTGTGTTGCATTCATGAGTTAGAGTATAATCAGAACCTGAAACCGGCTGTAAGAGTGAGGTCTTCCTGGGAATTGATGAAGTTATGGTACTTGCTATGATATAGATGCGCATCAAAGATGAAATGTAACCCATAGAAGAAATTGCCAGCGATGCGAACCAAGCCTACCCTACCCCTAAGGTCGAGTGCAAACATGTCGCGCTTACCGTCAACCGAGTCCTCAAACGAGTGATTCCACCCTATCGACGGTGCTGCAGTAATGTTGAGCAGCCAGTTGCGATGGAACACCCAGTTATAGGCATAACCCAGCAAGAAACTGTAAGAACGATGATGATACTTATAATAAGGATTTATGCCCTCATCGGGCAGGTAAACGCGCATTTCCACAGGCAAATCTGAAAAGTCGATGTCAACATTCTGGTTAGTAACCAGAAATCCTGCTATAAAGCTGCCTGCGCTGCGTTTTTGCAGCTTAGAGAAACTATAGGCAGCCGCTTGCGAGTACTTGCGATGGTTGAAGAAGTAGTAAAGGTCAAATCCCCAAGTTCTTTGTTCAAGGCCGTCAAACTTTTGTCTAGCAGGTTTCTTATTGTTATATTCTCCAAACCGCTCGATGGTCACAGTACCTGAATTGCGCGACTTATAGGCCTCAAACGAGAATCTTGAAGTGGCGAAAGATATATTCCACTTAGCGTGGCGGGTTGGGTCTCGACCAAACACATTGTCGAGGTCAAACATATAGGTGTAACCAATGCCCATATAGGAGAAATGCAAACCAACGCTAGAGTTGATATTAGAGTGCATGAACACCTTCATGCTGTTGTGGGCAATCATTCCTCCATAGCTGTCGAGCCAGTTATTGTTGATTACCATAATCTTGAAGTCCTTGTCGATGCCCACAACATAGGCAGTATCGTAGTTGTTGAATGCCTTGGAGTAGAAGTTATAGGCTTTGGCGGCCAAATTTAGAAAACCAGGTTTCTTAGCTGTCGGGTCTTTAAAGAAACTCCACTCGCCGTTAACAATGCATCGGCGCCAGTAGTCATCGTCGCGAGTGGTGTCGAAAGGAATGGCATCGATACTGTCGCGAATGTGCTTGAGGAACGCTTTGCGGTCATCGAGAGGAGCGAATGGGTCGCTACCTTTCTTGTAGTCGCTGCCGGTCGAAGTGTTGTAACTAACCGAATCGCTCACACCACTGGCACAATCTATCGCCATACCATTAGCACTTGGAGCAATAGCTACGGTTATAATCATGAATAATATGGATAGAAGTGCTTTTCTCATCGTGTAGTAGTATCAGTTGGCTGTGTTTCAACTTTGCGACTGGTGAATCGCAGCAAGGTATCTTGAGTGGGCGCTGGAGCATAACGGTGTGTGCTGTCGATTAGCGACGACTGTGGTTTCTTCTTGAAGAGTCTGTCGAAATCGTGCTTGAATACCACACCCACGCCCTGCGTTGTCATTGCATTGCGCACATAGTAATTCTGGTCGTTGAAGTGGTTATAAACCTTGAGTCGTATCGAGCCCCTGCGATTGAGCAGATATTCAAGGTCGAAGTCACCAATGAAGTTGCTGTTGCGTGTGTTATATGTGTTGTCGCGATAGCCAAAGTTACCGTTGAATATAAGCCTATTATTCAAGAGTTGGCTTGACAAGGCAAGGTTAACCTCAACATCGCTGAAGTCGCCCTTGTTGCTGCGGAAGTTTGGCGAAATCTGCCAATTCTCGCTCAATTGCCCGAGCATGTTAGTCAACTGCGACGAAATGGTCGATGATGCAACCGAAGTGAATTCGTTGTTATTCTTGCTCGCCTGCATGTAGTCGGGGGTGTAGAAGCGGTTGAGAGCCAGCAGATAGATAATCTGACGGTTCATCATCTCATCGGTGCTGATTACACTCTTGACCTTACGGTAGGCATCACTCGAGAGAGTGGGGAATTCAAGGTCGAATGAGAGTTCCGGCTCACTAATTCCACCTTTCACCTTAAGGAGGGCATTGACAGGCACGTTGGTGCGGTTGATGTCGCGGTCGGTGCTGAACGAGGCGTCAAGGTCACTCAGGTTGGCGTTAAGTGAATAGACTGCGCTAATGTCGAGAATGGCATTATAGGGGTCGCCATCGAAACTAATGGTGCTGCCATTACGAATAGTAAAGTCTTTGAGGATAATATCCTGAAGACTGAAGTTGTAGGAGCCTTTCTCAAGTGTGTATTTGCCAAACATATCGAAAGCCTCGTCGATGCTGTTATAGTTAAGTCGCAAATTGCCTGAGCCAAATGCGCGAATGCGATCGCCTCCCACGGGGTCCATCACTAGCACAATCTCGGCCTCGGGGGTGATGTCGGCCTGAAGCTCGATGCTAAAGTGAGTGGGCAATGACTCCTGTTGTTGCTTCTGCTCAATCTGCCTTGCTAGCTGCCGCACAATCTCGGGCACACTGTCATTATGCTCGGGCACTGTGTCGACCACAGCCACCGGCAAGTCTTTCTTGTCGCGGTCGCGGAAGCTGATGAAATTATACTCGCTTGCCTCCTCCATATCGCTCAACACAAATGTGAACTTGCTTCGGCTTGCCGTCTCCATATTGACATTGATACGCACCTCGCCCGGCTCACCAGCAATGATGGCTGTGCCGTTTCCATAGATGGTTCCATACCAGTCTGGGTTCATATTTGGTGTGATATCGTAGCACAACAAGTGGGAGGCATCGGTCACCGTGAAGTTGAACTCGGGATTGTGGAAGGCATCGTGCTTGAGCCAGCCATTAAGCTTGGCCGTGTTCTTGTCGCGATCGGTTATAGTGATGTCGCTGAATTGTATCAAGCCTGGATCGATGTGAACCGAATCGGTACAGGTGTAGGTTGTATTGGTATAACCAACCTTAATGCTGAAATCTTCGGCATAAACATCGCCCATGAGATCAATGGTCTTGAAATTACCAAACAGCACTGCATGGCCTGAAACCAAACCATGAACCTCGTCGGTGAACGCCGCCATGAATGGTTTCATGAACTCGACGTTGGCTTTGTCGGCGTCAAACTCAAGATAAAGCGAATCGGAAGCAGCGAAAATCTCACCGTTGATTTGAGTGTGACGACCATTGCTCTGTGCAAGGTCACAACCTAGCACAACACCAGTGTTCTCGCTGTCGAAATGGCTCTCGATTTCGGCATCACCCATGGGTGCTCCGTTATAGTACAGGTTCTTGACGTGCAGCTTGGGCGACGTGCTCAATCGTGGTGCTCCCGAGAAGACGTCGGCAACAACCACATCGCCAGTTGCCACTCCACCAAAGTTCACATGATTGATTTTCAGAGTCTCGAAGATGTAATCGAGATGTATGTTTTTGAGCGAGACATAGAGTTCGTCGTCGGGATCACGCGACACACGCCCGGCAATCTTGATGAACTGGTCGTCGCAGCTTCCTTCAAGGTCGTTCACTTCAAGAGCGCCACCTTCATATTTTAGACTACCCTGTCGCACTTGCCACACTGTGTCGTTAAACACCATCTCGGTGGGATTGACATTAACGGTAGTCTTGAACTTGCCATTGCTGTCGCGCCCAAGTAGTGCCGACACATTGAGATTGCCATGATAATCGCTCTCACGCTTGAGCACCCAGTTAACGTTGGCATCCACACAGTCGTTAACGGCATTAGCATCCACATTCAAAGCGATGTTACCTTTCTTGTTGGGGAAAATGGTGTGGGCGCTCAGCATCACATTGTCGCAATTCTCCTCTTTGGCAACATGCAGTGTAGTACCCTCAATTATTTTGTTGCCCTGCTGCAAGTAGGGCAGGTTAACATCGGCATTGAGGCTACTCCTGGGCTCATTGAAGTGACCACTCACAGTTGCCTTGTAGATGAGCTTCACAGGCAGGTGGGCATAAGATGAAATAAACGATTCAAACTCCTCGTTGGGTTCAATCACAAAGTTGAAGTCGAAGTCGTTGGCACCATTAGTGGGTGGTGTGTGGCCACTCATCAGCTGCGGGAAGCACTTAGCGGCAATGCTTTTCACTGCCGGAACTATGGTGTTGAAGTCGAAACTGCCATTGACCGAGCCTTGCAGGAAGTCGGTGCTCACGTCGATGTGCTGTGGATAGCCATCGCGCTTAGCGTCGACCGTCAGGTTATCCATGTGGAAGCCCTTGCCTGTGTTGCTATTAATGAATGAAACGTTGTCGACCTTCACATTGCCTGCAAGATTATTGAGGTTGTTGCCAGTGACCTTGCCTTGCATCTTCACATTAAGCGCACTGGCAGGATACTTGCTCGAGAGGTTCAGTTTCGACAAGTTCACGTTATGGGCCACCAGGTCGAAGTCGTAACTAGAGTTGGCACCATCGAGCAGCACTTTGCCATCAAGGTCGACTTTGCCGTTAGGGTCGTTGACGGCCAGCGTGCCGGTGTAGTTGTTGTGGTCGATATCGACATCGGCCTTAATATTGTGATAACGATAACCCTTGAGGTCGATGTGGTCCACGTCACCCTTTATCTTAGCCACAATGACATTATCGGGCGAGATGGTGCCGTCGACATTGACATCGGCAGTGAGCAAGCCCAGCAAGTCGTTTTTATCAAGAATTGTGCCTAGAGCCAGATTGGTGGTTGAAACTTGCCCATGCAGTCGCTTCTCGGCCCCGTTGTGGAACTCTCCATCGACTTTCACGTCGCCCAGGGCTGTTGTCACCATAGCCTTGGCAGCAACATCGGCCCGAGTTCCCGACGCCTCGCCACTGAGCTTTATGTTGCCACCCTTGTCGAGTAGCGATTGCACACGTGGTGGCAATGCGGCTACGTTGCTTGCCAGTCTCGACACATAACTTGCCTGAGTTTCAAGGTCGATGTGCTTCACACTATATTGCAACTCGCTTATATTGCTCAAGTTGCTAAGGGTACCACCATCAACGTTAAGTTTAATTCCGCCATCACGGGTAGCAAGGCTCAGGCTCTCGAAATTGAAGTTGTCGCGCTGCACGTCGGCAGCCAGTCTCTTGCCATGCAGTGCCACATCGCCGCATTGGTCAATGATGCTTTGAGCCTTAGTGGGCACGTTGGCAAAACTGCGGGCGAGGCGTGACAACTCGCCATCACTGGCATCAAGGTCAATATGGTCAAGGTTCAGCGCCAGATTGCGTGGACTACGGTAGTTAGTTGCCGTGCCAGCCACGTCAAGATCGATACCACGGGTCTTGACAAGCAACTTGCGCACATCGAGACGGTCAAATGTCGAGCCTGCATCTACAGTGAAATGGATTGGCTCGTTGAGTTGTGCCAACTTTGGCTCAAAGGTCTTGAGGTCGGCAGGCGTGATGTAGTTTTCCTCCATCTTGAGCTCAAGAGGAGCAACCTTTATCTCGCTGATGGCATTCTTGAGCGACGAGTAGTGGAAAGTGGTGTTCGACGGCGTGAGTCGTGTTCCAGGCAGTTCCACAACGAGATTTTCAATCTGGGTGCGGTGGTCATCTATCTTGAACTTGCCACTGAGCCTGCGCAACTCAAGCCCATTTTTCTCGTTAAAGGCTAGCCTGTCGACATCGATGATGAAATCATTGTTCTTGATACGGGGAAACACAAGGTCGGCAGTCAAGTCGGTGACCTTGATGTGGTTGGGGTCGAACCGTCCTGGCGCCTTGCGTGGCTCATTCAAAACATCATAGGCAAGGTCACAATTGCGCAAAACGGCATTATTTATCTTGATATCGTAAGGCTTGGGGGGCTGGTCGGGTTTTGGTTTGAACTTGTCAATTATGAACTGCAAGTTGGTGGGACTGTTCTTGTCGGGGCGAGTCACCGTGCCGTGCAGACCATCGATTTCGGCATAGTTGAAAACCAACTTGCGCCGCACCACTAGGTCGTAGAGGCTCACTCCGGCACCCAGCTTGTCGACCTTTATAAGGTCGCCTCCCGATTGGTCGGGAATCTTCACCCCCGTGAGGATCACTTGGTTGAACGGTGATATGCTCACGCCATCGATTGTGACACGGGTCTCAAGAAACTTGCTTGCCTCGCGCTCGGCAACAGCCTTAATCTTGTTCTGGAAATAGGGCATGCTCACCCCCAGGTAGAGTGCGGCATAAGCAACCACCAGCAGCACCACCACAATCATTATGGTAGCGCGCAAGGTGTTGTAAATCCAGCGTAAGGCGTTGTTCATCGTCAAGCTTCTTCAAGTTGTTTTAATCGGCAGGCCAGCCTGTGTCTGCCCTCTCTCGTTGATCCACTGCAGTGCCGCGGGTGCCTGCTTGGGGTTTTCATTTATATATTTCATAATCGCGCGTATAATAAAAATGTATTTAACCTACAAAGTTAACGACATTTTTGAAATAATCTTGACTTTATTGCAGATTTTACAATATTTTATTATTTCCTTTTAAGTAACATGATAATTAATTCACTGGAAATATTACCGGCCGATCTATTTTCAAAATGTCACAAAAGAACGGTTAAAATTTCTCAAACATTAGCGAAATTACTAGAAAACCATTATATTTGTGGTCAAAATCAGAATATACTATAGAGATTATGTCCATCTAGACCCTTAAGAATCATGAGTCATCGAGAGAGAATCGAGCAGAACGGCTACTACGCATTCAGCCTATCAAGGAGCAGTGATGCTAATGCCACTACCCCCATCGAGGCAAAATACACAGCCATCGTGCTATGCACCCAAGGCGAGGCCACCATTGAGTGCAACATGGAGAACTACACGCTGCACGCCGGCGACTGCCTGTGCGTGGGCAATGTGATTTACAAGAGCACCGTGCACATGAGCGACGACTTCAAGGCCCGAGTGCTGATAAGCAAGAGCGCATTTGCCCTCGACACGATAGTGGGCATCCCCATGGGCTTCATGGAGATGATACACACCCGGCCCTGCGTGAACATCACCGACTCCAGCACACTTGCCCTGCTGTGCAACTACATCGACAACCTCGACCTGCTGCAACACATGCAGCTGGGCAACAGGCACAAAGAGCTCGTGGTGCTCACCTTCCGCTCCATAGTGCTGCTAATGGCAATGATAAGAGGGGGCAACGGCAGCGACATGGGCAAGATGGTGTATGGCCAGGGCGACATCTACTTCAGGAACTTCATTGAGCTCATCGACGACCACGTGAAGCAGGAGCATGAAGTTGCGTTCTATGCCAGCAAGCTGAACATCACCCCTAAATATCTGAGCGAAGTGTGCAAACTCAAGAGTGGGCACAAAGCTAAGGAAATAATCTCGTCGTTCCTCATCTCAAAAATCAAGCAAGAGATGGTGGTGTCGGGCAAGTCGATAAAGACCATTGCCTATGAATATGGCTTTGCCGACCAGTCGAGCATGGGCAAGTTCTTCAGCAAGATGACAGGGAAGTCGCCAGGTGACTTCCGCAAGGGAGCAGTGAAACCATGACAAGCTGCACACCAGCTTGAAAAAAACAGAAAAAGGTGCCTCAATTGAGGCACCTTTAGTATTACAATAACGCTAACTCTCACATGGTTAGGACTACTGGCCACCTATAGCCTGCTTACACTGGGTGTACATGGCTGGACAGTTGCTGACTACAAAGTAGTCGCTGCCCTGGGGCTTCACGACCTCAACGCCACGCCAGTTAGTATCCCACCCCTTGCTATCGATGAGCAGATAAATTACAGTGCCATGCAGCAACTGGCTCTGCTGGTATTTCTTGTTGGGATCGACTTTCATTTCAATTTTATAAGGTGGACGCACATAGTAGCCACCCTCGGGTGTAGCACCATCGAGCAAAGCCCAAGCGATGTAGGGGCGAGCATAATACTGGTCTTTCCCCATAATCTCACGCAAGCGCTCAACGGTGCTGTTGTAGTTGGTGGAGGTGTTGTTAAGACGCAACGCCTTCTCTCCGTCGGGACGGTTGTTACGATAGAGTTCAAATGCCATAACCTGCAGCGCCACAGCACCCTGAGGCTCACCGCCAAGTATCTTTTGCATCTCTTGCCACTGCTCAAGGGTTGCAGGGAATGCATCAAACTCGACCGACGTCTTCTTGTCGCCCTCCCAACGAGTATGGCTGATTCTTTTGTTTATCTTGGTCTTAGCTGTGACATTTATCGAAACACCTAAAGAAATAATGGCTACCAGCACCACTGTTGCAATTGCCTTAAGTCTTGTTTTCATAATTCAAATGTTTATAATTAATTATTCACGTTAATCATAATTCGTTGTTGGTTAATTTCTTGATGTCTTCAAGAAGGGTTTTAGTGGCTTCGTCGGCCTCCTTAGGATTAGTCATGTACTGCAACAGGCTGTTGCGTGCCTCTAACCACTTTGGCATAGCCTCGGTAGCCTTCTTAACAGCATCGGTTATTCCCTTAGAAAAAGTGTCGAAATACTCAGGCTCCGACTTCTTGAAATCATCATCGACCGATTCCTTCAGGCTCTTGGCACGGGCTGCCATGTTCTGGATAATTGCGGTGGCAATGTCGACATTGCTCAACGATTGCTTCGATGCCATGGCTGTTGTGCCTATTCTCAGCAGGTCGCCCACATCATTATGACGAATCTGCGAGAGAGTCCATGCGCTGCCTGCTGCACCCAAAAGAGCCATTGAGCCTCCATAGCTCTCAAGATAACTGGCATTAGAACAGTAGTCTTGCAGTGCGTTCTGCAACATCACCCATGCGTCAATCTCACCTTCGATGGCCTTGCGTGCAGCGTTCGAAGTGGCTTTGCTGAGCATTTGATCATAAGTGTCGAAAGTGAAGTAACTATTTGACATCTTGTGGATATAGCCAGCATCGACCATATCAAAGTTAGATGATACCTCCAACTTTTGTGCAGCATATTCGTCGAGTTGCGACAATACGGCCTTGGTCTTCTGCACCTTAGTGACGGCGCTTTTGTCCATCGACTTTTTGAAACATGGCAATGCCACAGCCTCAATTTTGCTCTTTAAAGTCTTGCAGTCGGCACGTGATGTCACGGGGGTGTTTTCCAGATTACGAATATCCTGCACTATCGACGCTACAGTCTTCACCCTACTAGTGCGTTTCTTGGCATTGGTGGTAAATACCGCTGCTGCCATCAGCATGACAGTTAAAGTAATCGCCGTAAATTTAAAAATCTTGGTATTCATATTAGTTTCAGTTATAAATATTACATATGATTTCTTTATTAATCAACTTACAAATATAGTAATTTTTTCTCGTGACATCATAGCGATAAGAGCAAAAAGATTACATATTAAATGAAAAAAGCCACCCAGCTATGGGGCTGAGTGGCTAATTTTTAAGCTTCAAACGTTGTGGTAATTAGAAAACCAAGGTGTTGGTGCACTCTTTAGCATTGAGCTTGTCCATGTCGGCCTTGGGAAGCTGAGCCTTGAATACAACCTCAATCTCTTCGCCGGCAGGAGCCTTGAGCCATTCAGCAATTTTTGCCATGCTATCTTCATCGGCAAGAAGAGTGAGCTTCACGTCCTTGTTGTCCTCGTCGCGGCCGCTGATCCACAGCTTAGCAGGCTCTTTCATCTCCTCAAACTCAGTCTTTTCGCTATGTTTGAGTTTTACAGTGGCTTTAACGTCGAGAATGTCGCCCTCGCCTTGAACTTCAAAGCTGATGGGAGCACCAAGCTCGGGGATGAAGCAGTTCTTGCTACCAGTAGTTCCACTGATACCGTTTTGAACTGAGAATGTTGCTGCTGGTTCGGCCTCGCCGCTAGCTGCACTACCACTACCCTGATTAGCGTTGCCAGTGCAAGAAACCATCATTGCAACAGTGGCAATCATCAATAAAAACTTTTTCATAATAATTGTTGTTTTGGTTTTGTTCACTGCAAGACCAGATCAGCGCCATCTAATCTCACTAGTGAGTATTTTTTAACAAAAAATAATTTTAAAGTTTGTGTTTCGACAGGCTCGAGGCGCTGACTCGGCCCGTGTGGGGTTTAAATATTATGTATACCCTTGAAAGGTATTTTCTCATTTTAGAGGGTAGTCGCAGCGGCATTGCTGTGTCGTGTGCGGGCTACCCTTTTACACATTTTCTACCCGCAAATCTAAAGTTGGTCACTCTTGACGATGCAAAGTAAAGCACATTTGCCCACACACTTTATAACTGTGGGGACATTAATTATAACAATGTGGACATTTTTTATAAAAAATCTTACATTTATTATAACCTAAAGGACATTTTTGTACAACAAATCATTATTTATCAGCATTTTAGACAAAGACCTAAAAAAGCAACATAAAAAAGAGAAAAAATATGATTTTTCAGGATGCTCATATTGCGTTATTTAGCACTTTGTGGTAATTTTGCACCATTGAAAAATTATTATTTGTCATGAAAATTTCAATCATCAACGGTCCTAATCTAAACCTTACAGGCAAGCGAGAGCCTGAGATTTATGGCACACAGTCGCTCGAGAGTTATTTCCAAGTTCTAGCCACTGCCTATCCTGATGTTGAATTCACTTTCTTCCAGAGCAACATTGAGGGAGAGATAGTCGATGAGATACAGCGTGCGGGATTTGATGTCGACGGTATTGTGATTAACGCGGGCGCCTATAGCCACTATAGTCTGGCGATTGCCGACGCTCTGCGTGCCGTTCCAGCACCAGCCGTAGAGGTGCACTTGAGCAATGTGTACAATCGTGAGCCCGAGCGCCACCATTCAGCGATTGCTCCCGCCTGCGTGGGCATAATAGCCGGCTTCGGCCCCGATAGCTACCGCCTCGCAGTCGAAGCACTTGATACAATTCACAATGCATAATTCTCTCACCTCTTTCCTCTCACCTCAATCCTGATAAACTATGACTCAAGAACTGGAAGATTACATACTTACGCACATCGATGCTGAGCCTGAGCATCTGCATCAGCTTGACCGCGACACACACATCCAGTTGCTCTACTCGCGCATGTGCTCGGGGCATCTGCAGGGCAGAGTGTTGAAGATGCTCGTGCGCATGATTCGCCCCAAGCAAGTGCTCGAACTCGGCACCTATTCGGGTTATGCGTCACAATGCATGGCCGAGGGGCTGCTAGATGACGATGCGATAGTACATACTATTGAGGTGGAAGATGAGCTTGAAGACTTCTTGCGCAAGCATTTTATAAAATCACCTGTGGGCGATAGGATTAAGCTGCACATTGGTGACTGCAATGAGATAGTGCCACAGCTTGGCGGCGACTTCGATTTGGTGTTTGTCGATGCCAATAAGCGTCAGTATGTAGATTATTTTAATCTCGTGATTGACCATGTGAAGCCTGGCGGCTTCATCATCGCCGACAACACCCTATGGGACGGCAAAGTCACCGACCTACACGGCAAGAAAATGGATGACCAGACTCAGGGCATCCTCGACTTCAACGACCTAGTGGCACGTGATGAACGAGTAGAAACCGTCATACTGCCCCTGCGCGACGGCCTAACGATCCTCTATAAGAAACCTTAGCATTTTATTGACTCTTAATTATTTTGACAAATAATAAAAGGGTGTTTTTTTACGTTTAAAATAATGAACCCTTTAAAACTTTGCGATTATGAAACACGGAAAATCAGTATGCAACACACTCAAGCAAATCAGGCTCGACGTTGCTCGTGCTAACGGCATTGATTATGTTCCTGCTCCATGCAGCCACAAGGGCGACTGCGCTGGCACTTGCCCTGCATGTGAGAGTGAGGTGGAATACATTGAGAAAGAAATTTCTCGCAGGCATTCTTTGGGTAAAGCTGTGCTGATTGCCGGCATTGGGCTCACAAGCCTCACATCAATGGCTGGCACATCAAGTAATGCCACGACTGCTTTTTCAAGTGGCATTGAAAACCAAGTTTCGAGAAGTGATAACGAGGTCTTTGGCAGCTCAGCCCACATGCCCAGCTTTCCCGGGGGTGATTGGGCTCTAATTAGATTTTTTAGTGAAAACGTTGTTTATCCCGAAGAGGCCTACAAGAATCACATTGAAGGCAAGGTAATTGTGCAGTTTTTTATTGAAAAGACTGGCAAGGTGGGCGAGGTTAAGGTTGCTCGTGGTGTAGACAAAGAACTTGATGCCGAGGCAGTGCGAGTGTGCAAGTCACTACCTGATTTCTCGCCAGGTCGCAATGCAGTTGGCGAACCAGTGGGAGTGTGGTACACCATGCCTGTCACCTTCAAGATTCAAGAAAGTGCACCTGAAGTGACAGAGTAACACATCTAGAAAAAGGACCAAAATAAGACAAAGAGAACTAATCCCTTTGTCTCATTAGTTTTATTAAATGTTATGTTCTTTCTTATAATTGTTATAAATCTTTTTCAGTTGTTTGTCAATCTCACTTTGAGGTCTGTCAAGTTCGCTTAGGTCAACCTTAAAGGTGCTTGGCACATCCATCCTGTCGTGGTATTTAATGACAAGGTAGAGTTGAGTGCCCCGAATGCGGCTGTAGGTGCGCTTGAAACTAACCTTGTCACAGTCTTCAAAAAGTATCACATTGGCCAATCCTTTGTCATAGATAACAAAATTATCATCGCCAACAACAAATGCTGGAATGCCGCGACTAGTCATGCTTGCCTTCTTGAAGTTCTCAAACACCGAAAGGATAATGCCTAGAGTTATCAGGAAGTAAGGGATGATGAGCACATAGCCATGCCAATCAGTGAACATAAACGAGAGTTCCCAATGAACGAAGCTAAACACGGCAAAGGCAACCAATAGCACCGACAAGATTGTGTAAATCACAGCCTTGGTTGTGGCTTTGCCTTGGCGATAATAATATTGTTGAGTAGTTTGCATGAGAAAGTGATATCTACTGCAAAGTTACAAAAAAACTTGTTCATGACAACCACAATCGTGAAGACTACGAAAATGTGGGGCATTATGTTACATATTCACGAAAAAGTATTAATTTTGCATCTAATAAAGAATTAGATAATTATGGAATCAACAAGAATACAAAAAATACAGCGCCTCATTCAAAAAGATTTGAGTGAGATATTTCGCGAAGACACTGCCAAGATGCGCGGTGTGATAGTTAGTGTGAGCAATGTGCGAGTGTCGCCCGACCTTAGCATAGCCCGTGTGCACCTGAGCGTTTTTCCTAGCGAGCGTGCCCAAGAGATAGTTGATGGTGTGAACCAGAACGTGAAAACCATTCGTTACACATTGGCTCAACGCGTTAGGAATCAACTGCGCAAGACACCCGAGCTAGTGTTCTACGTTGACGACTCTCTCGACTATATTGAGCATATCGACGAGTTGCTTAAGAAGTAGTTTTTAGTTCTTAGTTCAGAGTTGACACTTATTACTTACTACTTTTTACTTATTCCTTCTCGTGTCTCTGCCGTTAAAAATAGCGCTGCGCTACCTCAAGTCAAAAAAAGCGCACAATGCTGTGAACATCATCAGCATCATCTCGATATGTGGTGTGGTGGTGACCACTGCTGCACTAGTGTGTGTGCTCAGCGTGTTCAACGGTTTTAAGGGCGTGATTCAAGACCGTCTTGCCCACCTCGATCCCGAAATTGCTGTAACGCCGTCGAAAGGCAAGGTTATGCCCGATGCCGACAGCGTAATCACCGCTTTAGGCAAGATTGACGGCATAGAAAAAGCGATGCCTGTACTAGAGGATCAAGCTCTAGCTATCTATGCCGATTATCAGATGCCTGTCAGGCTTAAAGGAGTCCCTGTCAACTATCATGAGATAAACTCGCTCGACAGCACCATCATCGACGGATACTATGCCCTGAAAGACGATGTGTCGAGCTTTGCCGTGGTGGGCATTGGCCCCGCTGTCAATCTCAGGTTGCGTGCTGGCAGCCTGCGCATGCTCCAGCTCTATGCCCCACGTCGCGTGGGTCGAGTGAACGTAGCCAATCCCATCGATGCATTCATGAGCGATTCACTGTTTGTGTCGTCAATCTTCCAGGTTCAGCAGAACTCCTACGACCAAGACCTGATTTTCGTGCCGCTCGACTTTGCCCGCAACCTCTTTGACTACGAGAGCGAAGCGTCACAAGTTGAAATAAAGCTGCGTAGTGGGGCACGCGAAGATGCTGTGATGAAACAAGTGGCAAAAACACTGTGCCCCGGCTATGAAGTGAAAAACCGGCTAATGCAGCAATCTGAGTCGTTCCGCATGATAAATGTAGAGAAGTGGGTCACATTCCTGCTGCTGGCCTTCATCATGATTATTGCCACATTCAACGTTATCAGCACATTGTCGCTGCTCATCATCGAGAAAGATGAGAGCATCGCAACCTTCCAGAACCTGGGTGCCACACACCAGCAAATCACTCGCATCTTTGTTGCCGAGGGCTGGTTAATCACCATGTTAGGAGCAGTGCTGGGTATAGTGCTTGGACTGTTGCTTTGCCTAGGGCAGCAGACCTTCGGATGGCTCAAAATCAGCGCCGACCCAACTCAAGTGATTGTCAATGCCTACCCAGTGCAAGTGGTATGGACCGACATCGTGATAGTGCTGCTGCTCGTTGCCGCCATAGGCTTTGTCACCTCGCTTGTGACAAGCACCATCATGCGACGTCGCCTGCGCTGACACAAGTGGATAAAGGATAAAACTGGCACAGAAATTGCTGTATTTACGTTAGTTATTCTACAATACAGTTTTTTCTATGAACGACATCATATTACCATATGTAATGCCAATTTTTCGCAGGCCGAACGACCCTAGGTCGTTTGCCGGCACTGCATTCTGCATCAATGATTATCTTGTCACTGCTGGCCATGTTATCTCGGCACCAACCACTTATTTTGTGCGCAATGGCAACAGCTACCACCCGCTTCAATTCAACCAGTGGATTCCACAGCAACTTCCAGCCGACGACCGCATGGGATATGACATAGCTCTCTACCCTATTCCAGGACTTAAAAGCCCACTGGCTCTTGCCAACGTTGATGCCGAGCCCAACGACTCGCTCGACATCCTGTGCTGGCAAATGCAACCAGGAGGGCCTCAGTTAGTTGCCACTCAGGGACTTGTAATCAAGGAGCCCGACGAGAACGGCTACTTGCGGCTTGCCACCGTCAACCACATAACACATGGTTGCAGTGGATGCCCTATCTTCGACAGCGATGGCCAAGTGTATGGCATGGTGACAATGGGCCGCAGCAATGTTGACCCTAAAGGCCTGTCACCACTGTCACGGCAAATGGAGCAGAACACCTGCTGGGCATTCAAAACCAGCTACATAAAGCGCTTCATGCCTTAAAACATCAACATAATGCAATCATTACATCAAAATAAATAATCACTAAAAAATACATATCATGAACCAATCTTCCACCCCACTATGGTTAGACCTAAAAACAAATTACATAGATGATAATTTTGAAAAATTAGTTGAGTATCTGCGCTCTACTGCCGACAAGAGCGACAGTCTATACAAAGAAACTCTAAAACTACTAGAGAAACGAATAGAAGAACTTATTGACATAGAGAGTAGTAAAAGACTCTATGACGAGCCTGCAACACATGAAGAAACCATCTTCAATATAAAATTGCTGGTTGTGTATCTACTCACAATAAGGGATGATGCTAAATTTCAGATCGAGGCATTTATAGCCTTGATGGAACAGCTCATGCACATCACTCCACGCAGATCGCAAGAACTACTCAATAAAATATCAGAATGTCTGCGTCACGCATCAATTGATGAATTGGGATTTGGTTGGTATGAATATGACAATTATTTAGGGAAGGAAGTATTTGCGATGAATGTGTGTCAAAACGTGAAATTTGGGAAAGAACGAGCCTTGAGACAATATGCCAATCAAGGAACACTTCTCATTAATAATGACAACATCTTCATTTCCAGTCAAAACATTGCGAAAACTGAGAAATTAGCAACTTCACCCTCAATATCGATCGAGGCCGACACAGGCATTCATGTGATCACCTCGCAAGCCGACAAACTGAAGGCAACCAACGAAAGCAACATTCTTGAGATTGAGACTTTTGCACGCAATTTTGTTCGCGAACAACAACAGTGTGAGCAGTCAACACCCGAAGAAATGCCTCTTAAGCGCTACTCAGCTGGCGACGAAGCACTTGTAAAGGTTATATCCAAATTCAACGATGAAATTCACGTTTCCACCATCGATACCCACTATGAAAAGGTATCGGGCGAGATAACCTTTGAGAGCGACCGAGACAACATCATGTTTTACCAGCACAGCGACATCTACAAGTTCTTGCGTGTGGGCGATATCATCAAAGCCACTGTGATCGATACCAATCCTGGGGAATTTGGCATCGAGGATCAGTTTAAAGACTATATCATGTCAGAGTTTATCGAAATCATAGGTTATGGCGAGACCATGGCAAAATGTCTATTTAAAACCAAGTCGCAAGTTTGGTTTACTGAAGATGGTCTGCCATTATTCACACGCACCAGTGATTACTATGACAAGGAAGATGTAGCTGTACTCAAAGTCACCAACATCTATGGCTCTGACGACAATCGTTATGGCAAGATAGAGTCGGAAATAATTGAAAGTGTGGAAGATGACTTCGACATCAGGGAAGCACAACGACAGCGCTTCAGAGCCTTTGTTGAGTCGTTTAAGAGTGATAACAGCGACACTGAAAACGAGAGCGAAACCATAACACATGAGGCATTGAGTGGAACTGTTGTCAAGCTTCTTGTTCGTTATCTCTTCCACCACCAGAAGGGATTGCTTAAGCCATCACGCCGCTACAAGGTGCTTGCTCAGGCACTCTTCCTTGCCACACTCATTGAAGACAATGACACCGCGGCTTATATCGACTTTGCCAAGAACTATTTGCGGGCATTGGTGGCATTTGTTAATAACGACGAAATTGTAGGCCTCATGACGTCAAGTGATGACAAGTTTGCAAGTGCCGAATCTACCCGCAAACGCATTGCTATTGTCGAAATTCTCAAAGAATATGGTCGCAAAGACAAATCACAGCTTCTCAATGACACCATCAATAGTGAGAATGTCACACTTGCGCGCATTGCACAACTCATACAGTCGTCGAATCGCATGCAGGGCATTCTCTCGAGTGCTGCGCTCAACGTCATCAAACACGAAATCATAAAGTTGCTGTCGATTGAGAATGAGAACGAAACCGACCTCGAGGCCGATAGTGGCACCTTCATAGGCATGGAGTCTTCGACCATAGAGTTCAAGACATCAATAGTTTTTGTGCCGGGAGAAACCAACACTGCCAACCTAATTAAGCAGGGCAAGAACGTTATGCGTGGCGTGTGCGCATTTCTTAACTCTACCACAGGAGGCAATCTATACATTGGTGTCAACGACCAGGGTTATGTGTCGGGCATTGAGAATGATATGAAATATCTCAACTGCAAATCCATCGACTCCTACAAGCGATACATACAAGACAATCTCATCATTCCCTACTTGGGGCTAGATGCAGCCACCTATGTGAAGATTGAACCACTGCACGATAATCGAGTGGTAGTACTTCATGTGGAGCCACACCCCTATCAGGTTGTGGAACTCGACAATAAAGCCTACATAAGAGTCAACAGTGAATCGCGACCCATGGATGAAAGCACACGGCATGAGATGCTGGCGCTGAAAATGAGCAAACAAAAAGAAAAGGCCGCCAACGTGTCGCTGCTGCAAAGGGCATGCCAGCAAAAGAAATGTGTAATACTGCACCGTTATGAATCGTCGAACAGCGGCAAGATTGCCGATCGCAAAGTTGAACCCTACAAGGTTCTTGTTCATGATAATATGCTCATGGCCTTTGACCATGATAAGCGTGACTGCCGCATTTTCAGCCTAAGCCGAATTGACTATGTCGAATTGCTCGATGAGAGTTGGGGCAACACAGCCCTGCATCAAGACATTGAGGTCGACTCGTTCCATCTGTCGGGGAAAAAACCAATTACTATTTCGCTGCAACTCGACATGCTGGCTCGCAACCTGCTTATCGAGGAATATCCACGCACTCACGAGTGCATAAAGCGCAACGCCACCGACAACAATGTGTGGTACTACAACGACACAGTGCGAAACATAGTGGGAATCGGGCGATTCTACATGGGACTTGCTAACCATATAAAAATTATTGATGCACCAGAACTGGAGGAGTTTGCTAAACAACAACTTAAGAATTTTCCCATCAACTTGCAATAAAACCACTGTCAATAACAAAAAAATGAGCTAATAGGGTCAATCCTTATTAGCTCATATGTCTTTGACGGTTCTTAGGCATGATTTAATCCCCCTCGAAAGCGGCATTAGTGTTTTTTTAAACTTTTTTGATAGTATAGTTTAAGTTATTTACTAACTTTGCAGTTTGATTATAAATGATATTTAATTATTTAAATACAGCTGCAATGGCACGACACCGAAGAAATCAAGGCCGAATAGCCGACCTATGGCACTCACTAGTGGGTCGCTACAAGCGCTTTAACGCTTGGTATAAGGGCCTCTATGCAGGCAAGCCGTGGTATAAAAAGGCTTTTTATGCCATGTGCACAACCCTTGTCACCTTCTTGCTGCTGCTTGTGGCAGTGAACATAAATTTCCTGTGGCTCTTTGGCAAGTCGCCGTCACTTTATGAGATAATGGAGCCGCGCCCCTATAACGCGTCAATCATCTTTAGCGCCGACGGGAAGCAGATAGGTAAGTACTACAAGGAAAATCGCACCCCAGTTAAGTATGAGCAGGTCGACTCCATGTTCTACCGCCTGCTCATCGACACCGAAGATGAACGATTCTATAATCACTGGGGCATCGACTTCCACGGAATGGCAGGTGCTGCTAAAGATTTCATCGTTCACCGCAAGGCCCGTGGCGCATCGACCATCACACAACAGCTGGTGAAGAACATGTTCAAGATGCGCACTCGCGAGTACACTGGGGGACTGTTGTGCTATATTCCTGGCGTCAAGATGATCATCATGAAGATGAAGGAGTGGATTCTTGCAACCGAGATTGAGGCATTCTATGACAAGGAAAGAATCCTCGAAATGTATGCCAACACCGTCGACTTCGGCAACCAGGCATTCGGCATCAAAACTGCTGCAAAAACCTATTTCGACACTACTCCCGACAAACTCAAGATTGAACAAAGCGCCATGCTCGTGGGAATCTTGAAAGGAACATCGGTGTACAATCCACTCAAGAATCCCAAGCGATGCCTCGAGCGCCGTAACACAGTACTCAACAACGCTCTAGAACACGACGACATCACCCAAGAGCAATATGACCAGTTATCGAAACTGAACCTTGACCTGAATTACACACCCGAAACCGAGATGGATTCGCAGTGCCCCTACTTCCGCATGGCGGTGGTGGAGGAGATGCGTAACTGGTGCGAGGACAACGATGTCGACTTCTATCGCGACGGCCTTGAAATCCATACATCAATCGACACACGCATGCAACATTGTGCCGAGCAGGCTGTAAAGGAACAGATGCGAGTGGTTCAGCAGAACTTCGACCACGAATGGGGCGACAAGCCATGCTGGGTCGATACCGACGGAAAAGTCATAGACGGTTTTGTCGAGGAGAAAGCCGAGCGCAGCGACATCTACAAGCAACTCATGGCTCGCTTCAATGAGAATCTTGACTCGGTTGAGTACTACATGAACAAGAAACACAGCACAAAACTCTTTGACTATAACGGCGGTCATTATGCCGACATGAGCCCTCTCGACTCTATAAAGTACATGCTTCACAAAATGCATTGCGGATTCATAGCCATCGACCCCATTACCGGTGAGGTTAAAGCGTGGGTGGGCGACGTTGACTACAAGACTTGGCAATATGACAACGTGAGAGCACAACACCAGCCTGGAAGCACATTCAAACTCTTTGTCTACAGTGCAGCCATCAGAGACGGCAAGCGCCCATGCGACACCTATATGGACTCGCCACTGAGCGCGCCACTGATGGATCGCGATGCTAGCACGGGAGGCACAAAAATGTGGCAACCCAGCAACGCCAACGGGCGATTCTCTAACCAAAACTTGACCATGCGCGCAGCACTGGCACGCAGCAACAACATTATCGCAGTAAAAGTAGGAACCGAAGTGGGCATCAACAAGGTGATGCAAGCGGCCTATGACATGGGCATCAAATCTGCTCTTGAAGAGACCCCATCGCTGTGCCTAGGTTCGAGCGACGTTAACTTGCTTGAGCTAGTAAACGCCTATGGCACCGTAGTCAACGATGGACAACCCAAGCAGCCAGTGCTCGTGACACGCATCTATCGCACTAACAAACACGGCGAGAAAGAAGAAATCTATAACAGCAAGGCCCTTAATGACCCAAGCCGTGCCCTATCGCACAACCAAGCCTACACCATGCGTAGAATGCTCGAAGCAGTGTGCACCGATGCCGGTGGCACTGGAGCGGCACTCAACGACTATGTGAGCAACGTGGGAATTGGAGGCAAAACAGGAACAAGCAACAACTACACCGATGCCTGGTTTGTGGCTATCACGCCACGACTCGTGTGTGGAGCATGGGTGGGCGGCCAGTATCGCCAGATTCACTTCCGTTCGGCACAAGGCCAGGGGAGCCGGGCGGCACTGCCCATAGTGGGCTCGTTCTTGAGAAAAGTACTCTCTAACAGGGCATTTAACTAC
Organism: uncultured Bacteroidales bacterium; assembly: GCA_902762385.1. GTDB lineage: Bacteria > Bacteroidota > Bacteroidia > Bacteroidales > Muribaculaceae > Sodaliphilus. The sequence continues at coordinate 22,550 of CACWNQ010000014.1, forward strand.
CTGCACAAGGAATTCCCCGTTGACCATGAACTCGACCGAGTGATAATGGCTTGCAGCAACAGCGCCTCGGGTGACGAGAACAACGGCGCCTACCAACCCTACAACGACAGTATCACTCCACAAAACTCGGCCGATGGCAGCTATGATAGCACATTCTACATACGCAACAAAGTGCGCGACGACATAGGTTCAGGAAAAAAATCAGAGGCCCTTGAAGCCGAAGATGAAGTTCCAAACATCGATGCCGCTACCGAGGACAACGAATTCTTCAACTAACATTTTTTGAAATCATTATAACTGCTAAAATAAACAACGACTATTATGACTTACAAATATGATTATCTGATAATTGGCTCAGGTGTAGCAGGCATGAGTTTCGCCCTTAAAGTGGCTGGAACTGGCAAGGTTGCGCTCGTGTGCAAGAGCTCACTCGAAGAGGCCAATACCGACCTAGCTCAAGGTGGAGTGGCAAGTGTCACCAATCTTGAGGTCGACAACTTTGAGAAGCACATTCACGACACCATGGTGGCAGGCGACTGGCTCAGCAACCCCAAGGCCGTGGAACAAGTGGTAACCAACGCTCCCGAACAAATCAAAGCCCTCATCGACTGGGGAGTAGACTTCGACAAGAACGAGAAAGGCGACTTTGACCTGCATCGTGAGGGCGGACACAGCGAGTTTCGCATTCTGCACCATGCCGACAACACAGGCCACGAAATCCAGGAATCGCTAATCGAGGCCGTGAAGGCGCATGACAACATCGACATCTTCGACAATCACTTCGCCATCGAGATTCTCACTCAGCACCACTTGGGCAAAATTGTAACTCGACGAACAAAAGACATACAATGCTATGGCGCCTATGTTCTCAATCAAGAGACTGGCAAGGTCGACACCTTCTTGTCGCGACTTACGCTCATGGCAACTGGTGGCTGTGGCGCAGTTTACCACACCACCACCAATCCCCTGATTGCCACAGGCGACGGCATTGCCATGGTGTATCGTGCCAAGGGCACCGTGCAAGACATGGAGTTCATCCAGTTCCACCCAACAGCCCTGTATCATCCTGGCGACCGCCCAGCCTTCCTTATCACCGAGGCAATGCGCGGCTATGGCGGCGTGTTGCGCAACCTTGCCGGTGAGGAGTTTATGCACAAGTATGACCCACGCCTGTCGCTTGCTCCACGCGACGTGGTGGCACGCGCCATCGACAGCGAGATGAAGCAGCGTGGTGAGGACCATGTGTTCCTCGACGTCACCCACAAAGATCCTGAGGAGACCAAGCATCACTTCCCCAACATCTTCAAGCACTGTCTTGACATAGGCATCGATATCACCAAGGACTACATTCCTGTGGTGCCTGCTGCCCACTACCTTTGCGGCGGCATCAAGGTCGACCTGAATGCCTGCTCATCGATTGAGCGACTCTATGCCGTGGGTGAGTGCTCATGCACCGGTCTGCACGGTGGCAACCGCTTGGCAAGCAACTCCCTTATCGAGGCCGTGGTATATGCCGATGCTGCAGCCAAGCACGCCATCGCATGCCACAACCACTACGATTACCGCACCGACATCCCCGCTTGGGATGACAAGGGCACACAGCATCCCGAGGAGATGGTGCTCATCAGTCAGAGCGAGAAAGAAGTGGGCGAAATCATGAGTGCCTATGTGGGCATTGTGCGCAGCAATCTGCGTCTCGACCGTGCCTGGAACCGACTCGACATCCTGTATGAGGAGACCGAAAAACTCTTCAAGGAGAGCACTGTGAGCCGACGCATATGCGAGTTGCGCAACATCATCAACGTGGGTTATCTAATCATGCGCCAAGCCAAGGAGCGCAAGGAGTCGCGCGGACTTCACTACACCGTCGACTATCCTCCAAAACCAAAAAACGAGGACGACTTTAAGCTTTAAAGCCCATTTGCATCGTTCACAAAATAGAAACTTAAACACATGCGACTAAAGTTTTTTCTTTATTTTACAGCAATCATCGCTCTTGTGGGTTGCAAAGCACAAAAGCAAGCCAGCGATAGCAACTCGGCTAGCGATAGCGCCACTGCAACAGCAGTTGTCGACTTCGATGGTAACAATGCCTATAATCTTGTGAAGGTACAATGCGATTTTGGCCCCAGGGTGCCAGGCACTCCTGCCCATAGCAAGTGTGCCGAGTGGCTTGAGCAGCAGTTGCGCGACTATTGCGACAGCACAATAGTGCAAGAAGCACAAGTCACCACCTTTGATGGCAAGACGCTCAACATCAAGAACCTGATAGGTAGCATTAACCCCGATGCCGACAACCGAATCCTGCTGCTGGCACACTGGGACTGCCGCCCATGGGCCGACAATGACCCCGACCCGGCAAAACACAAAGAACCTGTGATGGGCGCCAACGATGCAGCCAGCGGTGTGGCAGTGCTGCTCGAACTGGCGAGAGTCATGAACAATAAAAAACCTACCGTGGGCGTCGACATTCTGCTCACCGATGCCGAAGACTGGGGAACCAACAACGTGGAAGAATCGTGGGCACTGGGCACTCAGTATTGGGCCAAGCATCCACATGTCGAGGGCTACTCGCCACGCTTTGGCATTCTGCTCGACATGGTGGGAGCCAAGGGCGCCAAGTTCAGCAAGGAAATACAGTCGATGCAGTATGCTCCCAGTGTGGTCAACGAGGTGTGGGACATGGCTCAGCAAAGCGGCTACGGCTCCTACTTCGACAACAACGCTGGTGGTGCTATTACCGACGACCACATCGTGGTTAACCAAATGGGCATTAAGTGCATCGACATCATCGACATGCGACAAGATGGCAACACCGGCTTCTTTGACGGGTGGCACACAACAAGCGACACTCTCGACAAGATTGACCCCACCGTACTCAAAGTAGTGGGGCAGACAATCGCCAACGTCATCTACAGTTACTAACCCGAAATCAAAATAATAATTGACTACCATCGGCACAAAGGGCGCGCGTTCATCTAAGTTTTTGAAAGACTTAGGCATCTATGCCATCGGAAATCTGGGATCGAAGATCATCACATTTGCGATGGTACCGCTCTACACGTTCTTCGTGAAAGACAGAGGCGACTTTGGCTATTACGACCTATGCCTTACAGTCATTTTCTTAATAATTCCTTTTGCCACACTGCAATTGCGTGACGGCGCCTTCCGTTTCTTGCTAGAGACCAACGACCGTGACAACCGCAACCGCATCATCACGTTTGTCTACCGCTGCCTTATAACCAGCGTTGTTGTGTCACTCATTGCTACATTGTTGCTCACAATGTTCACAAGCATCGACTATGTGTGGTACTGCCTGCTACTGCTCATAGCAATGTCGTTCTTCGAGGTCATTACCCAAGTTGCACGAGGACTAGGCAAGAATAAAGACTTTGTGGCTGCTGGCATCATCTCGTCGCTGGGAATTGGAGTGTTTAGCATCATCTTCGTGGCACTGATGAACATGAGCATCACAGGCATTTTCATTGCCAACATACTAGCCCGATTTGCAGCACTTATCTATCTGGAAGCCAGGCTCAAAATCATTGCAACCTACTTTAAGTTCAACCTCTCACTCGGGCAGGTGGGTCACGACATTCTCAAGTATTCACTGCCACTGTTGCCCGGAGCATTATGCTGGTGGCTCACAGGTAGTAGCGACCGCTGGTTTATCAAATATTTTCTAGGTCTTGAGGTAAATGGCATATATGCTGTCGCATTCCGCTTCAACGGTATCATTCTCACTCTTGCCACCATCTTCTATCAGGCTTGGCAAGAGACAGCGATATTGCAATATAACAGTCCCGACCGTGACAAGTTCTTCTCAAAGATGTTCAACACCTACATTGGGGTGCTGGCAATCCTGCTTACGGCTTACACTTTCACGCTCAAGATGTTCTACCCTATCATTGTGGATGCTAACTATCAAGAGAGCGTCAACTATCTGTACTTGATGGGCATTTCGTCGGTGCTTTTCTCCCTGTCGGCGTTCTTCGACATAGGTTATCAGTGCGCGAAAGACACTTCTCGTACACTACCGGCAATTTTCCTGGCTGCAATAGTCAATATTGTTTTCAACTTGCTTCTTGTAAAGTACATTGGTGTTTATGGCGCCATTGCCACTTCCATAATCACCTATCTGGTGCTCTTCATCTACCGACTTCATGACATGAAGCGCTACTTTAAATTATCATTTTACCCACGCACCATCACGGCCTCGCTCATTATTCCACTTGGAGCAATTCCATTCCACTGCCTCAACCACTGGTGGTGGTTACTGGCCTATATGGTGGTAGCTTGCGTTGTAGCACTAATGGCAATACCCAAGGAGACGCGCGACGAACTCTGGCTCAAGTTCTCCCAAAAAATACCTTCTTGAAAACAATAATGGGCGCAAAAAAACGTTAAAAATTAATATACCCGATATATAATAATATTATTATTGAAACAACATGAGAATCAAAAACTTAATTATAACAGCAGCCATAATTCTCGCTCTCACTGGATGCAAGACGGCTACCGAAAACACTTTGTCCTACTTTCGCAACCTTGGTGACTCACCCAGTGGTGTAATGCCTCAAGGCTCAGGTTATGAGATTAAAGTTGTTCCCGAAGATGAACTTGCCATAATTGTGACTTCAAAGGTTCCCGAGGCATCGGCTATGTTCAACCAGCCACAGGCCAACTATGCCACCCGAGGCGAATACAGCGCACAGCCAAATCCCAAAATCCAGACCTACATCGTGGACCGTCAGGGCGACATCATTATGCCAGTTTTAGGCAGGATCAACGTTGCCGGCAAGACCACACGAGAGATAGAACAGATTATAAACCTGAAGGTAAGTGAGACCGTAAAAGACCCCTTTGTGAGAGTTGAACTCATGGGATTCAATATCAACGTGATGGGCGAAGTCAAGAACCCACATCGCATACATGTTGCCTCCGAGCGATTCACTCTGCTCGACGCACTAAGCGCCGCTGGCGACCTCACCGAGTTTGGCGAACGCAGCAATGTGCTGGTAATACGCGAAGAGAACGGACACCAGACCTATCACCGCATGAATCTTGCCGACAGCAACATCTTCTCATCACCCTACTTCTACCTGCAACAGAACGACGTGGTGTATGTTGAGCCGAACCAGATTCGCATCGATAACTCGAAATACAACCAAAATAACGCTTACAAACTCACCGTAATCTCCACCATAGTGAGTGCTACATCGGTTATCGCATCGCTTGTTATTGCGCTTGTAGCGAAATAATGATGAGTTATGAGTTATCAGTTAACAGTTTTTCAGTTGAGTAGTTGAGCAGTGTAGCCTTCTTCCCTCTCACCTCTCAAAACTAAAAACTTAAATTACTCTTTTTACGATTTAAGAAAACATGAGCAATAATTCCCAAGAGAACAATCCTACGAACTATACCCCACAAGGCGAGAAAATCATTGATTTAGGTAACGTTTTCAACAAATATAAACGTTACTGGTGGCTCTTCTTGCTATCACTCATTGCGTGCATAGGCCTCTCGGTGCTTTACCTGCAATATGTGTTACCCAAATACCTCGTTATCTCGACAGTACTCGTGGACCAGGACGACGATGCCGGCAGTGCAGGTGCCTCGCTGCTCAAGAGCCTCTCAATAGGTGGTGGCGGAGCCAGTGTAGATGATGAGGTGGTGGTAATGGGCTCACAGGACATATGCTACAAGATGGTGAAGGAATTAAAGCTCAACCGGCTCTACGTGTTGCGCAAGAACATGCTCAAACGTGAGGACCTGTATAAAAACTCTCCCATCGAGATTGATGCCCCCGACGAACTCTTCGACACGCTTTCGATAGGCATGACCTTCAAAGTCATGATTGACGAGAAAGGTAAAGCCGACATCAAGGTTAAGAAAGGTTTCTTCAAAATGCTCACCGAACTTAAGGACCAAACGCTGCCAGTGAATGTGAGCACCCCCTATGGCACCTATCAGGTGAGGACCACCGAGTTCTACCAGCCCGGCAAAGAGGTCACCATTAGTGCTAACGTGAAAGGCAACCTGCTCCGCACCGAGGATATCATGGAGGACATGAGTGTGAATGTGCTCAACAAGAAGAGCAATGCCATATACATGGATATTGAAATAGCCAATATCAAGCGCGGCAAGGACATGCTCAACACCATGATAGCACTCTACAACGAGCGCGGGCAGCAAGAAAAGGACGAGCAAGCCGTCAACACTGCAAAATTCATTGAAGACAGACTCGGGCTCATCTATAAAGACCTCACCGGCAGTGAGGCTGAAATCGAGGCCTACAAGCAAGCGCACAACATGGCCGACGTGGGCATTCAGACCAAGACCAGCATCGCACGTCAGGAACAAGCCGAGAACAAGATTGTAGCTCTCGAGGCACAATATCGCATCGTGAACCTCATCAACGAGTTCATTAGTGACCCACACAACCGTCACTCCTATATCCCCTTTGAGGCCGACTCCATTGCAGCTTCAGGCTCTATTAAAGCCTTCAACGAACTTGTTATGAAGCGTGCCGAACTCGCAAAGAGCGCCAAAGAAGGTAACGAAGTACTCACCGAGATTGATTCGCAAATCGATGTCATGCGCGAGACAATTCGCAAGGGTGTGAACAACACCCTCAACGCGCTCAAGATACAAATCGACAAGGCCAACCAAGTGAGCAACGAATCGCAGGGCGAGATGCAACAGGTGCCTAGGCAGGAGAGAGAAATGCGCTCGCTCTATCGTGAGCAAGGCATCCAGAACACCCTCTACACCTTCCTGCTGCAAAAGCGCGAAGAAAACGCGCTATTGCTTGCCGCAAAAACACCTAAGGGCAAGGTGGTCGACCATGCCTACGCCCAAAGCAAACCTGTATCGCCCAAAATTCCAATCGTGTTATTCCTGGGACTGCTCGCTGGATTGCTGTTGCCAATTGGCATCCTCTACCTGAGAGCACTACTGATGACCAAGTTCTCGACACAAGACGAGCTGCAAGAACTCACCAAATCACCTGTACTGGGCGAAATTTGCCACAACCGTCATCGCAGCCCGCTTGTTGTCAAGCCAGGCAAGACATCGTCGATTGTCGAGCTGTTCCGCCTACTACGCAACAATGTGCAGTTCTTGATGACCCACAAAGACGACAAGGTGGTGCTTGTCACATCTTCCATCAGTGGCGAGGGCAAATCGTTTATCAGCACCAACCTAGCCTCTTCGTTTGCCCTTATGGGTAAGAAGGTGGCGCTCGTGGGCATGGACATTCGCAGCCCACAGCTCGCCAAGATGCTAAAAATCAAGGACGCCCCAGGTGTGACCAACTATCTGTCAAATTCTGAAATGGTAATCGACCAAATCACGCAAAAAGTGCCTGAGGTCGACAACCTCAACGTGATAGTTGCTGGACCCATTCCTCCCAACCCATCGGAGTTGCTGCTGGGCGAACGCACAAGCAAGCTTTTTGAAGAACTTCGCAACAAGTTTGATATCGTCATTATCGACTCGGCACCTATTGCCATGGTGAGCGACACATTCTCGCTGGCTAAGTTTGGCGATGCCACACTCTTTGTCACACGAGCCAACCACACCAAGCGCAACCTCATCAAGTACTTCAACAGTGTGGTGGCACGCAAGCAGTTCCACAATGCCGCTCTAGTGCTCAACGACAGCAACCCACGCCTCTCGGCTGGTTACGGCTACGGCTACGGAAGTAAAGATAAAGACTGATTTAAGGCTTAAACGATTTTTTCTCCAAGCATGGATCGCATCTGCATAATTGGGGCTCTGATAGTTGGTTTATTCTACTTGCTCTTGAGCAACAAGGACAAATTCAACCGTGAATGTGTCTCACAGATTATTGTGGCGATGTATGTGTTCAGTCTGTGCTTCTCAAAGTTATGCTTTCCCCTTTATCAGGTCTATGACATAACCTATGGTTCCTTTGGTCCATCGTTCCGACTGGAACCTCATGCCATTTTCTTCTTTATCTTACTGATAATCATTGCCCAACAGCATGGTTGGAAGATTCGCAGCCCACGCACGATTGTCTTGATTGTGGCGTTAATCTATTCATTATACATCATCTTTAACCCATTCAACACTGTTCGCCCTTCGGCACTCATAGCTTTAGAATATTTTATTTTCTATTTGATATTCCTTTACTTGCTGTCGCAATGTTTTGAGCTAAAAACGATTACCCAAGGAATATATCTTGGATTCACTATGACAGCCTCGCTGCATCTAGTGCTGGCAATCTTATATCCCTTGCTTGGCATCGACGCCGTGGTGAAAGTGTTTAATGTTGACTCGGTAGTGCGTAATATTGAACGCATTGGCACGCCAGGCACCTTAGGCCATCCAAATTCGCTAGGAGCCTACTCCACTTATTACTTCGTCTTTTTCTTGTCCTGCTTTTTAGTGAAATATCACAAGAAAAAAAGCCTAATTTTTTCAATTATTTCAATTGTGATAATATTCCTTTCAGGAAGCCGAAGCGCTCTTGTTGCAAGCCTTGTCGCTACTGTGGCCATTGTGGGACTTTATGTGTTCCGCCATCACAAGATTTTCAGCCCTACCACCATTCTCAAGGGTGGAATACCCATTATTGCGGTACTGGCATTAGTGTGGTTCACATCACCCATCGGCGCTCTGTTCAGCGACTTAGACAATCTTGAAACCATGTATTACTCACGTCTCATGCACTACTATTGTGCAGGTGAGATTATTCAGGACCATCCACTTGTGGGCGTGGGGCTTAACAGTCACTTGAAATATCTTGTCGACAATAGTGCTCTTATTGATCTTGAAAAAACATTTGAGAACACCGACATTGAAATTTGGGATCCCGAGACTTTCATGTTCGAGAATCCCATCCACAACATTTGGCTCATTTTGTTGTGCGAGTTAGGCATCATTGGCACTATTCCTATATTTTTCTATATAGGAAGGTTTTTCTATAAATTCAAAAAACGCATTGCACAAAACGACGCTCAATATCATCACATCATTTTAAACACCACGCTTGGAATCATTGTCTGCCTTATTGTTCACGGCATGAGTGACTGGACTCCATTAACACAAACGTGTCTTAACGTTAGCTTGTTGTTTCTATACTTATCGAGTTATAGTTCTCACATCTCAGCACAAAAAGGAGAAACATCCTCATCACCTGTACTTTCCACCACTTGAACATGACAGATAACCGCAAAATATTATTTCTAGCCACCGAGAATGCCCCAGGCATGAGGCCTTATGCTTTCTCGATGATAAAAAGCACAAGCAATCCTCTTTCTCATGCCATCATTGTGGTGAAGGATGAGACCGAAAAGAAGCATTACACCGGCATTGAGCAGTATTGCACGGTGCATTATCTGTTACGCCCAAGCGACACCATTGGCAAATTGTGGTGGCATGTTTATCCTAAAAGCCTGGTTTCAACTATAAACAGCATTCTCGACGCCAATGACATAGAACTGATTGTCACGCTCACTGGTGAGGTGTGCCTATCGTGGATTTTTGCCAGGTTGCAAAATAAGGTGCCTATCCTGCACACTGTTCACGATGCCATACCTCATGAGTATAAGCTTAGCTTTATCAACTCTCTTAAGGACAAACTATTTGTTAGTGGCCCCAACAAATCAATACTTAAAAAAAGCAAGTTCTTAGTAACCAATAGCTTACAACAAAAGAAATGGTTAGAGCAAAACTGCTCAGATAAAAAAATCTATTATTGCCCATTCCCCACGCTTGTCACTTCCGATATAGAAAACAGTGAGAAGGTAGCAAGCGAACTTAATGGAATCAATGACTACATCCTCTTCTTTGGGAGAGTTGAGTTCTACAAGGGTGTGCATCTTCTCTACAATGCTTATATCAACAACAAAGACACACTTCATCCACACAAGCTTGTACTAGCAGGACGAGGTGATCATGAGAACTACTACTTCTCGGTTGCCGACGATGGTGATGTGATTGTCATCAACCGCTTCATCGAGGACTGCGAGGTGAGAAAATTATTTGAAAATGCTGCGGTAGTCGTGTATCCCTACATATCGGCAACCCAATCGGGAGTACTATCAGTTGCCTCTCGTTTTGGCAAGAAAATCGTAGTCGCCGATGTCCCGTTTTTCCGAGATTCAGCCAATGGGCAGGAAGGGGTCTTCTTTACCGACCCCAGCAATGAGACACAATTAGTTGAGACCATTCTCGAAGCAATCAACAGCGACTCTACTACCCAGCGACTCTACGCAAGCGTCTATTCGCATGAAACTGTCGCAGAGCACATGGATAGCATTATTGGCAACGTCTTGTCATAATCGTCACCTTATCGCTTATAGTACATGTTGCCTTGAATTGACTTATTCGAGCTTTTTGAGAATTCTCCTAAAACCGAATTTCCGTTAGAGATACCATTAAAAGTATTGTTTTTAACCGAGACTTTCTTGAAATTGCTTCGTTTTCCCGAATAATTCGCACACAGTGTTCCCGAACCTACTGTGGAATTGATCACATTGTTTTCAAACACCACACTCACATCTTCGGGCGATTCCTGCATGAAGATGTGATAGTTGTTCGCATTGTAAACATTATTCAAAAACTCAAGGTTTCCTTTCTTCACATTTTTGAAATACACGCGGGTGTCGCCCGAGAACTCATTGTCTCGAGCTTTAATTGTTACGTTATCAATATAACCATTACTGTTAGATATTGAGGCCAAATTGTATAAGCCTTTTACTTGATTGCCTGTCATGTAGATTTCACCAGCCGCACCATAAAAGTTCAAGAATTTCAATCCATTTTTGCTGTCTAAAACATTGTTGTTGGCCTCGATAATTCCTTCCGACACTGATAAGAACACATTGCAATTTAAGCCATATTGATCCACATCAATGCGTTCACAAGTCGAAGTGTTATCATTAATTTCTATCTTCGATTTTGTGGAAGACTGATCTTCTATCCTGAAATCACACATATATTGAGTCATCAACTTTGCGCATTTCGAACTTTTGTTAAAGTTGTTTCCATAAAAACGGAGATTGCTAGTCGTGGCCAGGCGGTCAAACTTGAGCAGCACAACAAATTTCATGGGATAATCCAGAATAAAGTCGTTGTCGTGAAAGCTCACATTGCTAATCTTAAAACGGCTGTCATCAACATAAGCATCATGGTAATGACTCAGAGTAAAAATCATGTCGGCCCCTCTTTCAACATTTAAGTTCATGTAATTGCCATGGTAAAATGTGTTATTGTTGACATCTATATTCTCGATTACATAGTTGCCATGCTTCTCTGCCCCCCATATTCCAATGGTTTCATCTTTGCCAAACTTGCGGAACACATTATTCCTCACTACGACATTGCGCTGGTTGTCGCGCATCCACAGGCAACCACCGCCATTGCTATTGTTATTGTAGTTAATAATCTCATTACCCACTACCGTAACATTAGAGCATGAGCGCAGGTCAAAGTTGGTGATGAATGCATTGTGAACCGAAGTCTTTGTGTTTTGTATAGTTACTCTATTTGCATTGCAAATCTTGAACAAGTGCATTTCATGATTCGACCACCAAATGTTGTTGTGACGCACCATTTCCATGTTAACATCATGAATCGACACCTCACCCCTGTTGCCATTCTTTGGATAATCTAGAAAGAAATAGCAGTCATTAGCAAACTGTTTTCTGCCATTATTATCGACACCTTCAGTGAGGATAATCTTGATTTTATCCTTTCCCAGGCCTTTCATCTCAAAATCGCACTTAACCCTTACAGTGCGGTCAATAACATATTCACCTTTCTTGTCAAAATTAAGAATTAGTTTGTCACTAGGTGCAAGAGTTTTTGAAACATTATTGATGCCGACGGCAAGAGGCTTACTGCACTGGCTAATTTTAATTTCCACCGTGCGAGCTTGAGCATTAATTGCAAGTATTGTGATTGCAACAAGAGCTATTATGTACTTAAATAATTTCATGATTGTAAAAATAGTGGTTTGTGCAAAAGTAATAAAAATTCTTTCAAGTTTGACTCTTTTCACACATGAAAGATTAATTAAACGTGATTTCTCTTTCGGCTACAATAAAAAATGAGTACTTTTGCATGTTTTTAAACGCGAAAAAGATGCGCATACTCATAGCAAACAAGTTTTACTACCCACGTGGTGGCGACTGCATCGTGGCGATGAACCTAGAGCGATTGCTCAAGGCTCAAGGCCATGACGTGGCGGTTTTTGCTATGCAGTATCCCGAGAATGTCGACTCGGGATGGAACCATTACTATCCATCTCAAGTAGATTTTGCCGGTTCTTTAGGCAACAAGATTAAAGCTGCCAAGAGGCTTATGGGATGGGGCGACATTAGCGCCTCATTCAACAAGATTCTCGATGATTTCAAGCCCGAAATCGTGCACCTACACAACATCCACTCCTATCTATCACCCGTACTGGCACAACTGGCTAAGCGTCGTGGTTGCCGAGTGCTATGGACGTTGCATGACTACAAGCTCGTGTGCCCATCTTATGCCTGCCTGCTACAAGAAAGACCTTGTGAGAAGTGCATTGGGCATGGCAAGATGCACGTGCTTAAGAACCGATGCATGAAAGGCAGCTTGGCTGCCAGTGCTATGGCCTATATTGAGGCCCTGAAGTGGAATCGCAACGTCCTTGAGCGATATACCGATGCCTTCATCTGTCCAAGCCAGTTCATGGCAAGCAAAATGCGTAAAGACGGTTTCGACCCCGAGAAAATCCAGGTAGTATGCAACCACATTGACCCCGAAAAACAGCAGCTCTTTGACTCACTGAACGCGGAGCGTGAAGACTACTATGCCTATGTGGGACGACTCTCTAGCGAGAAAGGTGTTGAAACACTACTCAATGTGGCATCAAAACTGCCCTACTCTCTTAAACTTGCCGGTGATGGACCACTGCGCAAGCAACTCGAGCAGCAATACGATAGCTGTAAAAACATCGAGTTCCTGGGTCATCAAAATGCCGAGCAAGTAGCAACATTATTGAGCAAGGCACGGTTCTCGGTGGTTCCCAGCGAGTGGTATGAGAATAACCCGCTGAGTGTCATCGAGTCACTATGTGCTGGCACGCCAGTGGTGGGGGCACACATTGGAGGAATTCCCGAACTGATTGACGAAAGCAATGGTATCACTTTCACCTCGGGCAATAGAGACGAGTTGAAGCAAGCCATAGGCAAAGCATTCGATACCCAATGGAACAATGACAAAATAAAGACAGTGGCGGTAGCACGCTTCTCGGAGCAAGAGCACTTAAAACAAATCAAGGAAATATATGGACTCCAGCCTGAATAAATTGCCGTACAAGCCACGTTTTGCCACTCTCGACATTGCCAGGATGGTGTGTATAATCCTCGTGGTAATTGGGCATTACGACCCAGTCGATGCTCCAGCTCATTACAATAACATGCGGATGATAATCTACTCCTTCCACATGCCGGTATTCCTCTTCATCAGCGGATATCTATATCTCATCACGCGAAAAGACGAATCATTCAAGAGCTTCATTACCAAGAAAGTCAAGCGACTTGCTATACCCTACCTTGTTACCTCGGTAATTATTATCACCATCAAACTACTCACACAAGACACTGCCAGAGTGGATCACCCTGTCACTGCCCTGTCCTACCTGAAAATGTTCTACCTGCCCGAAGCAGGCTATTTCTTGTGGTTCATCATAGCATTGTTCATCATGTTCATGGTGGTGTTCTTTTTCAAATCGAGAACATCGAGGCTTGTATTGTTTGGAGCAAGCTTGGTTATTTCCTTCCTCCCGTCATGTGATATTGACATTTTGAGCTTGGGGCAATGCCAAGTGATGTTTGTGTATTTCATGACTGGAGTAGTTGTTGCCGACTATGCTCCTAACCTTTTCAAGATGAGCATTATTCCATCGGCGATAATCTTGCTACTGTTCATCGCTGGTGAAGCTTACTATGTGCAGCATCCCGATTCAGAGTTAATGTACAGGCTACTTGCCTTTATGGGCATTGCAGCCATAATGACCCTGTGTTACAACTGCGAGAAGTATGTACCAGTGCTTACTCGCTCCTGCGTGGTGCTCGCACCATCGGTCTACATCATCTACCTTTTCCACACCACCGCTCTGGGTTTTGCTAAAGCCGCTTTTGGAAAACTTGCTTTTTTTGCAGGCAATGCCGACTCAATATTCTACTTGCAAGCCTTATGTGCCATAGCATGTGGAGTGATAGTGCCTATTATTTTATACTCCATTATCAAGAAATTTAAAATTCTAAGACTATTGTTTGGCGTGTAGCGTTTTTTCTTGTAACTTTGCACGCTCTTTTGGCAGAATTTAGGTTCTGGCAACAGATTGTTGTGAATAACTATTTATGCCGTCAGGCACAATAAATTAGTTATTCATTAAGTTAATTAAGTAGGATATATCCAACATCATAGCGCTACATTTTTTAGATGAAAAATACTGTTCAAGGCAGTCTCATCACAACTTTCAGGTGCAACGCCAAGTGTAACATGTGTAACATTTGGAAGTTCCCCACCAAGCCCGAGGAAGAAATTGACGCCTCCTACTACGAGAAGTTACCTGATGGACTGCGCATCAACATAACTGGTGGCGAAGCCACCATCCGCAAGGATATCGACAAGATTTTCGAGATATTGTACCCAAAGTCGGCTCTGCTGGAGCTGAGCACTAACGGTTACAATACTGAGAAGATTGTCGAGCTTGCCAACAAATATCCTAACATACTGATACGCGTGAGCGTCGAAGGACTGCCTAAAATCAATGACACCAAGCGCGGCCTGGTCAACGGCTTTGACCACGCCCTGCGCACCATGCTTGAGCTCAAGAAGACCAAGTGCAAGAACATTGGCTTCTCGGTGGTGATTTCGCCCGACAACTACAAGGACCTCGTGTGGCTCTATGAGCTGTGCGTGGCTCTCGATGTTGAGCTTGGAAACTCGGCGGTACACAACTCGTGGTACTTCCACAAGGACGACAACGAAATCGTGAGCGAGGAAGCGCTCAAGCAGCATGAGCTCTTTGTCAAGGCCATGCTCACCAGCAAGCGCCGCCACCTCAAGGACCGCCTCAAGGACTATGGCCGAGCATTCTTCAACCGCTCAATCCACCGCCGCCTGCGTGGCGACGAGGCTGGCTATCGCCCTGCCTGCGGTGCCCTGACCGACTTCTTCTTCATCGACCCATGGGGCAATGTGTCGCCCTGCAACGGTTCGAGCGAGGAGTGGATTATGGGCAACATCAAGGAGCAAAGCTTCGAGGAAATCATGAACAGCGACAAGGCCAAGGAGGCTCTCAAGAAAGTGCAGGCATGCGACCGCAACTGCGCGTTCATCGTCACCGAGCGTCACGACATGGTGCGTCGCCCATGGATTCCCATCAAGTGGGTAATCAAGAACAAGTGGCGCATTCGCCAGGGCAAAGACATCTGCTGGGATTAATCAGTCGTCGCTCGATGTGCAATGAAAGTCATTTCGGTAATAGGGGTTAGAGGATTTCCAGGCGTTCAGGGTGGCGTGGAAATGCACTGCGAGAACATCTACACTCGCATGCACAAGAACTACCGTCTGCGCATCTACCGCCGCCGTCCCTATCTCACCGAGGTGTCAGCGCGCAAGTTCAAAAACACCGAGTATGTCGACCTGCCTTCCACACGCATCAAGGGGTTGGAGGCTGTAATTCACACCTTTTTTGCTGCAATTCACATCATTTTCCATCGTCCCGATGCTGTGCACATTCACAACATTGGGCCAGGCATGTTTGCCCCACTCATCAGGCTGTTTCGCATCCCCATTATCCTGACATATCACAGCCCCAACTATGAGCACAAGAAGTGGGGAAGACTAAGCAGGGCAATCCTGAAATTATCAGAGAAAATCTCTCTCAGTTGCGCCAGTAAGATTATTTTTGTCAACAGTTTTCAGCGTGAGAAACTAGGTGAGAAAGTACTGGCTAAGTCGGTGTTCATCCCCAATGGCATAAATAAAACAAAGATTGGACGAAGCACAGGATTGCTGCGACGGCTGGAGATAGAGCCACGCGACTTTATCCTCTCGGTGGGGCGTCTCACTCCTGAAAAAGGTTTTGAATATCTGGTCGAGGCTGTCAATAAACTCGACGAAGTGAAACATCTTGTGATTGCCGGTGCCAGCGACCACGACACCAGTTACTTCAAGATGCTCAAGCAGCTCGACTGGAACGATAAGGTTATATTCACCGGGTTCACCCAAGGCGAGGACTTGCGACAGCTCTACAGCCACGCACGCCTTTATGTCCTCTCATCGGTAAACGAAGGGTTCCCACTGGTGCTCCTCGAGGCAATGAGCTATCAGTTGCCGCTCGTAGTTACCGACATTCCTGCAACTCACCTCATAGAACTTCCCGAAGACAATTACGTGGAGGTTGCTAACAGCGATGCTCTTGCCGAGGGCATCAAGAACGCACTCTCTAAGGATTTTGAATTGAAGCATTACGACCTTTCAAACTACAACTGGGACAGCATCGCAAAGCAGACACTCGACGTGTATAAAGAAGTGCTCAAATAGTTATGAGTTATGAGTTATGAGTTGTGAGTTTTATTATAAAATCTTTTTAGATGAAAAAAATTCTTTGTCACATCTGTATAATGCTGGTCGCACTGATTTGTTTCAGCGCTAATGGTTATGCCCTGGAATTCAAAGCAGGAATCTACTATTTCGACAACTCAAAGCTGAAATTCAACAACGTGAAGATGGTGCTTGGCAATGAACACACCACCTATGTGTATGACATGATATCTCTTGGCGATGATAGTAGACTTAAAGGTCGCCTTAATCAAGACCTTAGCGACCTCACAGGCTTCTGCTTTATCGAGAGCGATACAATGCCAGGAACTTATAATAAAGGGTTGCAGTTTTTTATTCACGATATTGCCAGCAGTAACCCCAATTTTAGGCAAACTAAAGTGCTGGAAAGCCTAAATACTTGGGCAGAAGTTACAGGTTGGGTGTTCTATCCCCTAAATGATGCCCCCAAAAGCGATGGTTACTGGCGTCCCCTAAGCAGTTATGGTGTTGAACCTTCACGCACTGTGCCATTAGTGCACATCAACACCCAAGATTCAATGCCAATTATCTCCAAGGATTATTATATCAATGGGGAACTATGGATTGACAACTGTGGTATTGAAGGGTTTGAATCACTGGGTTCGGACGATGCGCCGATGGTTATGGAGATTAAAGGGCGTGGTAATTATACATGGACTTGTCTTAAAAAGCCTTACAAAATTAAGTTTGCAAAGAAACTGTCTCCTCTTGGGCTCGACAATAGCAAGCATTTTGTCCTGAAGCCCGATTGTGATGACTGGAGCGGTTACTTGCGCAATGAAACAGGCTTTGAAACCAGCCGTCAGCTGGGGATGCCCTACACGACACGCCAGTATCCTGTCGAGTTGATTCTCAACGGAGAATATGAAGGTATTTATTTCTTGTGTGAGAAAATCAGGGTGGAATCAGGAAGGGTTGATATTATGGAACAAATTGATAATGACACCAACCCCTACAACGTGACTGGTGGATGGCTCATCGAGAAAAATGGAAACGGACCACTTATAAATGCTCAATATCAAAATAATGATCCCGATGAATCTTTCTATTATTTTTCATCCGAATCGCCCGAACTGCTGTCGCAGGAGCAACTTAATTATATTACCCCATTACTCCAACGCATTGACTCACTTATCTTCGTTGCTGACAAGAATGATACTGCTTGGGAAAACTATCTTGACATCAACTCTCTAGCAAAATACTATGTTATACAAGAGGTTATGGAAAGCGTTGAATCGTTTTCTGGCAGCCTTTTCATGTATAAAGACTGGGGCGAGGACGAGAAATTCAAGTTTGGACCCGTGTGGGACTTTGATTGCAGCACTTATGCTAATGGAACCACTGGCGACCATTTTATCTTCGAGTATGAAACAGAATTCACTTTCTTGTGGATAAAAGAACTGCTTAAATTTCCTCATTTCCAGCAAAATATTAGAATGGTGTGGAAAGAGTTTATGGCTAATGACGTGCTCAGCAAGGTATTGGAACATGCTCATCAATGGCGAAACATCGTAAAAGATGCTGAAATAAGCGACAGCCAACGATGGCCATTCTTGGCTAGTGTACACCCTGAGGAACTAACAACACAATATCTTGATATTATCGCCCGCAAGGTGGCGTGGCTTGATGAGCAGTGGACCGTGCCTGTGGGTGATGTGGATTGCGACGGCCACGTCACTTCTGTCGATATCACCATCATCTATAACTATCTGCTCAATGGTGATGAAACCCACAAGTACACTTGCGATGTGAACGGCGACGGCCATGTCAACTCAGTCGACATCACCACCATCTACGACATTCTATTGAATCAAAACTAACCACTGCCACAATTATTGAAGTGGCACAGATGGGACCCAGCTCAATTTAGGGTTTTCTTTCACTCCTTTTCGTCTTCGGGCTCACTATTCACCTTGAGGGTAATGAGCTCTAATCTAGCACCATTTTTCTTGGCTATCGACACTGTGAATCGGTCGATGGTATGCTCCTCACCCTGGTTAGGTATCATCTCAAGGCGATTAACTATGTAGCCAGCAATAGTCTGGTAATCGTCGCTCTCGGGCAAGTCGAGATGGAATTGCTCATTGATGCGCTCAATCTCCATGCGTCCCGAGAACTCATAGCTGTTCTCGCCCGTCTTGCGAGCCACGAGCTTGCGGCGGTCGTGCTCATCCTCAATGTCGCCAAAGATTTCCTCGACAAGGTCTTCAAGCGTTATCATGCCAGCGGTGCCACCAAACTCGTCGACCACAATCGCCATGCTCTTCTTCTCCTTGAGCAGATTCTGCATCATCTTCTTGGCAAGCATCGTCTCAGGAGCGACTATCACAGGCTTTATCTGGTCTTTCCAGTTCACATCGGCAGGCTTGAACATCTCGCTCACCTGTATGAAACCGAGCACATTGTCGATGTCGTCGTGATACACCACCAGCTTCGACAGTCCTGAGCGCGTGAACAATGCACTAAGCTCCTCACGGCTAGTCTCGGCAATGTCGACACCCACTATCTCGTTGCGAGGAATCATGCAGTCGCGCAGGCGCGTGTCGCTGAAGTCGAGAGCGTTTTCAAAAAGCTTCACCTCGCGCTCCACCTCTTTATTCTCGTCCTCGATTTTGTCGATGTTCTCCTGCAAGTAGTCATCGAGCTCGCCCACCGAGATAAGGCGTATCTCGTCCTTCTCATTCTTGATGCCAAACAAGCGCATCAGCACCATCGAGAGCCACGACGTGAACTTCGAGATGGGATAAAGAATCAGGTAGAGCATCAGCAACGGCACGGCAAAGATGCGCAACGACTTGTTAGGATTGATGCGGAACGTGGTTTTAGGAATAAACTCTCCCATCACCAGCACAATTATGGTGGAGATGATGGTTTGAACAAGAAGCACCAGTGCCTCGTTGTCGCCAAGCCAGCTCTCAAGGGGCTCTTTCAGTAACCATGCAATACCAATACCATACACCACATGCACGATATTTTGCCCCACAAGCATTGTCGAGATAAATGTCTCACGATGAGCATAGAAGATATTCAGAATCTGGCTCACGAGACCACCTTTCTTGATGTCGATCTCGACTTTTACTTTGTTTGACGAAATAAACGCAATCTCCATCCCCGAGAAGAATCCCGAGAACACGAGCGCCGTGATAGTGAGAATGAGGTAAGGAATTAGTGGTTCCACAAAGCTGGTCAATATTGAGTGATTAATTGTGTGCTACATAGTGGGCAGATGAGTGTCGCCAACCGGCACCATGGCCTGAACCTTGCGCACAGTGTATTTCGACATGCGGTCGTCCGACTCATAGCCATAGCCCTCAAGGACCTTCTCTTGCGACTGCATCCTGATGAACGAGTCGCTGTAGTATTTGTTGGCCTTGCGGTCCCAGTACATCTGGTTGGTCTCTATCTTGCTGCCACTAGTGTTAGTAATAGTCACCATGCTGTTAAGGCTCCATAGGGCCTTCTCCTCATCATAGTAGGCCGAGTCGCAAGTAATCTCGCCACCGGTGTTGTCGTGAATAGTCACATTGCCCACTAGGTTGAGCATGCGCTTGTTACGGTCGTAGTGGGCCGAGTCGCATTTCATCGACATCTTGACCTTGAAATCGGGAGTATTTTCCAGTTCCTCGGCAATGAGCCCATCGGGAAATATCCAATGTGGCGCCTCTAGGTTCTCATAGGCAAGCCACGTCTTGGTAGTGATGCGATATTTGGTCTCACCCGAGTCGCTTAGCAGCGTCTGCACATTGCGCGATACCATAGTAGGCATTTTCGACAGGTCATACTCGCTGTCGGCAGTGGTGCCAATGTCGTCCTTGCAACCACTGGCTATCAGGATTAATATTAGTATTGCTATGATAAAATAGTATCGACTTTCCTTCATTAAAATATACCCCTAATAACAGAAAACTCACAACTCAAGAACTCAAAACTCACAACTCACAACTCAAGAACTTACCTAATCTTGTTCTTCCAGAACCACATTTCGTTGAAGTTCACGCTCAAGGTAATGTTCAAATAGTCTTCCTTGATGAGGTTGGTGGGTGCAGTGTAACGGTGTTTCCATTCCACTCCCAGGTTCACAAGGGTCTTGTTGCCTGCAAGAGCAGGGAACGAGAAGCCAATACCCACACCATAGTCGCGAACGTTGTTGCCGTTAACGGTCATATAGTCGTTCTCGTAGAATCCACCCATGCGATAAGTCATGCGATTGAGGTAATTGCCGCGAGGATTAGGAGTAAACGACATTCCGGCAGCAACTTTCCAGCGGTCGTTCCATTTGGTGTCGGGAACCTCGAAATAATCAATGGGAGTATATTTCGCCTTTGACCACTGCTGATAAGTGTAGTCAAGCTCAAGACTCAATCGATTGTCGTAGGTGTAGCTAACACCAGCACCAAAAGTGTTTGGCAACTCATAGTTGCCCTTCATCGACATGTTTGCAATTGTGTCATACACTACCACCCTATTGCCATGGCTGTCAACTACGACATCTTGGCTAATATCGGCCTTTCGTCCTAAGGCGGTGCCATGCATCGACTTCTTGGGCGAATAGGTTGCGCCAAGCACTATGCGGCTCTTGCGCGACAGGTTAAAGCCATACTGCAAGCCCACTCGCATATTCCAGTCACGAACCTCAAGAGTGCGTATGAACTGCGATGTGGTGATTGCCTCAACTGCCGTAGTGTTGGTTGTGGTACCAAACAGATAGGAGAAGTTGGCACCTATCGACAGTCCCTTGAACGGCTGATAACCAATACCGGCAAAAAGCTCACTCAAGCCACCCACACCCGTGCGACGGTCATTGCCATTGTCGATGTCGCCACCGAAGCTATAACCCACGCTTGAGAATGGAACAACACCTATTGCGCCACCCAAGTTCTTGGCCAGCCTGAACTCCATTGTGATGTAGTCGAGTCCACCACCCAGGTTATAACCCTTCTTGTCACCCTCTTTCGACCAGCAATTGGTCAAATCAATGCCCATGTCAAAGAGGAAAGTAAGAGAGTCGACCCTCGAGTAGCTCGCGGGGTTCATGACATTGATTTGGCGACCGTTTTGCATCGCATAACCCACGCCACCCATCGAGCGCTGCATGCCAGTGGCATTGTCATTCAACAGGCCAAAGCCAAGCTTCGAGTAAGGCGATGTCGACATCTGTGCCGATGCCATAAGCCAGCTGCTTGCCAGAATTATTGTTGCTGATATAATGTGCTTGAAATTCTTCATCTCGGTTTATCAAAATTTACTACAAAGTGCAAAATTACTAAATACTATTCAAATAAATTATATTTCTACATTTTTTAGCATCTTTGTAGACTCTTTAAATGCTCTATTTGCTCATATCTTGATTGGTGAGTCGCGATATCATTAATGTGGCATAGATTTGTAGCACAGCGCCTGCCAGCAAAAATGCCACCCAACTCTTCTGCATCGACTCATCGTGGATGAACAGGCAAGCAGCCGACACACAGTACAGGATTGCCGACCACACGTTCATTCGACCAAGACGACGCACGCGAAAGTTTTCACTGGCAACAGGCATCAGCACCTGGCTCACTAGCGTCATTACTGCTCCCGCAGCAAAGGCCCATCGCAACCAGTCCCATCTCACGCCCGCTATGGGCAAGAATGCCGATGCCAGCAGCACTAGCATGCCCACAATCAGCACAAGATTCATCACTTTAGGATTTACTTTATTCTTCATCACAATCTAGGGTATGTCGGTGATGAACACCTCTTCGTTAGTTCGTTTCATGTTATACTGCTCACGCGCAATCTTCTCAAGTGTCTCCTTGTCGGTGTTGAGCTCTTGAGTCTTGCGAATGTAGTACTGGGCCGAGTCCTCTTGTTCTTTAATCTCAGCCTTGATTTTATCCATCTCCTTCTGTTGCTCGGCAATCTGCATGTAGTTGTTCTCACCAAAGAACAGCAGCATCACGATGAAGGCGATGAAGATAATAAACGGAATGCTCAGCCACAATGGTATCCACTTGGGGCGTTTAATCTTTTTCAATTTCATAGTTCAATGCAATGTCTCTACTCGTTTTGTTTTTCAACTGCGAAGTTATTTATTTAATCTCTAACACACAACCCTCGAGTCACATGTTTAACAATTATTTACCCCCCACTCTGCTGGCCTGCACTTATTGCTGGCAGCAGCTACTCTCTCTACAGCAAGTCGGGACGCAGACGCTTTGTGCGCTCCAGCGCCTGCTGCATCTTCCACTCCTCGATCTTGGCAAAATTGCCACTGAGCAGCACCTCGGGCACTTTCCAGCCGTTGAACTCGGCGGGGCGGGTATATACTGGCGCCTCGAGCAAGTTGTCCTGGAAGGAGTCGTTGAGGGCACTCTGCTCGTCGCCTATGGCGCCGGGAATGAGCCTTATCACCGCGTCGGCAATTATTGCAGCAGGCAATTCGCCGCCAGTGAGCACATAGTTGCCAATTGATATCTCTCTGGTTACGAGATGCTCGCGTATGCGATAGTCCACGCCCTTGTAATGCCCGCACAAGATAATGAGATTCTCCATGAGCGACAGTTGGTTGGCGATGGGTTGGTCGAGGATTTCGCCATCGGGCGAGGTGAAAATCACCTCGTCATAGTGGCGCTCGCTTTTGAGTTGCTCTATGCATCGGTACACTGGCTCGATTTGCATCACCATGCCGGCCTCTCCGCCAAATGGGTAGTCATCGACCTTGCGATGCTTGCGCAGCGACCAGTCGCGCAGGTTGTGTATGTGAATCTCGACAAGTCCTTTGTCCTGGGCGCGCTGAACGATGCTGCAGTGCAGAGGCGACTCCAGGGCTTCGGGCATCACAGTGAGTATATCTATTCGCATGATTTTCAGATTATTTTCGTTTCACTCGTTTACGGCTTGCAAAGTTAGCAATTTTTTCCAACCTAACAAAATCAGCATTGAGATAATGGTCAAGGTTTTCGGGCCATTACCTCATCGTAATTGTACTTGTCGCTCACGATGCGCTTCTTGGTCTTGTAGTTGGGGTTGGAAATGTCGAGAGAAGCTTGATAGTAAGGGCTTTTGATACCTGCAAGCCTGAGCATCATGTGGGCCGCGTCAACCACCAAACCTGGGCGCGCAGTTGCTTGTTTTAGCTCCTTGTAGAGTTGAGGATGCTTCTTGATGTAGGTGTCGCTGCACCACACCATGAATGGAACGTCAAACTGGCAGTGCAGCAGCTGCGGATTGTCGGTGGTGACATTACCGCGTCCGCAATGGTCACGATAGTCGTACGCCTCATCGCCGTGGTCCGAGAAATAGAGCACCACGGTGTTCTTGTCTTTCCATATGTCGAAGATGTGCTGCACCACTGCGTCGTTATAATAGGTGGCATTGTCATATTGCGCAATGTAGGTGCGCTTATCCTTGTCAAGGTATTTTTCCTTGCTCTTAATCGAGTCGGCGTTGAACACGTCAAATCCCTTCTTCTTTGGGTATCGGCCCACTGGGTGCACGTGTTGCCCCATTAGGTGGAAGATGTAGAGGTTGTTTTTGGCAGCGGGCACTTTTGACTTGTTTTGAAAATTGGTGATTAGATTATAGTCAAAAGTCATGCTGATGTTGGATGTTTCGTCATAGCTCAACGCAGCGATGGTGTCGTTGTAGATGAACGCGTTCACAGTGATGGTAAACATCTCGGTCTTAGCATAGTTGCGCTGGTTGTCCCAGAAGTAGACGTTGAAACCGGCATGCTTGAACACCGCTGGGAAGATGGGCTTGTCATACCACATTTCGCCGCCAGAGTAGTCGTTAAGGGAGAAGAAGTTCTTCTCAACCTGCGATGTGGCATTATAGGGTGTCACCATGTCGGTAAAGACTATGAGGTTTCCCTTGTCACGCTCCTTGATTAAATTGGGGGTGGTGTTAAGTTCATAGCCATAGAGCGAAGCGTGGTGCTTAATATAGCTTTCGCCCATCACGACAATGACATTTAAAGAGTCGGAATCGGCTAGGGTGATGAGTGATTTTTCCACCGCTTTTGCTACGTTGACTGCGTACTTCAGGTCGGCTTCACTCACTTTCAAGCAACACAACGAGTAGTAAGAAGTGCTCAAGTGGTCGATGGCGTCGACGCCAAAGTCGCGCACCCACTGATTCAGCTCTTTGGAGTGCTTGCACATCGCCAATCTCACATAATTGTGCGACAGGTACACTCCCCACAGCATCAGTGGCAGCACAATACAGGTGATAATGGCCTTAGGAATGCGACGATTTACCGCTTTCTTGATAATTTTTTTAATTAGCTCGCCAGTGACGACAAGGGCGATGATAGCTACAATGGCAGCATAGGCCCACAGACTCTTGCTACTGAGAAAATAGGTTGAGACAAACTCGCTCGCCTCTTTGCTGTTGGTCTCGGCAAGCAGCACGAGTACTCGTGGCCCGAGCATCATCTCAAAATTGAAGAAGAGGAAGATGTAGACTGCTTCGAGCGTGATGAGAATAGTGTAGCACAACGCCTTGAAAGAGATGCGTGCCCAGCGTGGCTTGAGCGCATGCAGCACAACGGTGAGCACATAGGCAATGGCAACGCCCAGTGCCAAGCATTGAACAGCATGATAAGGAGAATTGTCAGGGTACATGAAGCACCCGACAATGTATCCAAACGTGAGGCTATTGTTGATAAGCAGCACCGCTAAAAAGAAGTTGAACTCCTCGAGGACAGGCTTTAAGAGTTTCGCAACCAATGAGCGTGCTTTGTCCAAATATTTATTAGCCATATAAACGACTATCAGTCACTCAAGCAACAATGGTTTGAATTATTGACTATCTTTACAAGTACTTGTCGCCAAAGTGAGTCTTGGCCTCGTTCACATAGTTCTTAATCTTTTGCTCATCGTTTTTAGGCACTATCAGCAACGCATCGGCAGTATCGGCAACGATATATCCGTTCAGTCCCGACACGACAACCAGTTTGTCGCTCTGAGCGGCTATCACATTGTTGTTGCTCTCAAAGGCTAGCACTCGCGTGTTAGGAGTGACATTCCCGTCACGATTCTTGGGAGAGTTGTCATATATCGATCCCCAAGTTCCAAGGTCGCTCCAGCCAAAGTCGACTTTCTCGACAAACACATCACGGGCTTTCTCGAGCACAGCATAGTCAATCGAAATGTTGGGGCAGTCGCCATAGTGCTGGTTGATGAACTCCTGCTCCTGAGGCGTGCCATAAAACAGGTTGGCATGGTCGAAGATGTCGGCAATCTCGGGTGCATAGTTGCGCATCGCTCCTATAATCGTGTCGACATTCCAGAAGAACATTCCCGAGTTCCAGAAGAACTCGCCACTCTCGAGGAAGAGGTTTGCCAGTTCCTTATTGGGCTTCTCAGTGAAAGTTTTGACGCGTGAGAAGTAATCATCCACACGCTCATCTTCCTGAATGTAGCCATAACCAGTCTCAGGTCGGTTAGGCTTTACGCCAAAGGTCACTATAGCATCTTTATTCTCAAGGAACTCATAGGCACGCACCACACTGTCCTTGAAATCGGCATGCTTGAGAATGAGATGATCGCTCGGTGCAACCATTATATTGGCATCGGGGTTCAAGGCCTTGATGTGCCATGCGGCCCATGCGTTGCATGGTGCTGTGTTACGCATCACAGGCTCAAGCAATATTTGCTCGCGCTTGATTTCAGGTATCTGTTCCTGAACTATCTCGGCATACTGTTCATTAGTAAGAATAATTATGTTCTCTAAAGGCACTATACCTTCGAGCCTATCGATAGTGAGCTGGAGCAGGCTGCGTCCAGTTCCCAAAAAATCAATGAATTGTTTAGGCATTGCCTTACGGCTATAAGGCCAAAAACGGCTGCCAATGCCACCGCACATTATAACACAATATCTATTTTTATCCATAATAATTGTTTAGGTAAAATTATGCTCTCTAACTAAAACAAAAAACACTTATTTATTATTGCGTAAAGATAGTTATAAAATCATAACTGAGCAAGATTTTGAACTAAATTGTGGGTTCTTTTTGTTGCTTTTCTGTTTTATTATTAATTTTGCACTCTGTGACTAACGAGTATATTATGAACGACGATTTCGACATAAGAGAAGAGCGAGCAATTGCCGACCGTGAATTTGAGAAGGCGCTAAGGCCTGCACGATTCAGCGACTTTGCCGGTCAAGAAGGCATTATCAACAACCTGAAGGTGTTTGTCACTGCTGCACGTCAGCGTGGCGAAGCGCTCGATCACACACTTTTCTATGGCCCTCCAGGTCTAGGCAAAACCACTCTCTCAAGCATCATTGCCAACGAGATGGGAGTGGGTTTTAAAGTAACCAGTGGTCCTGTACTCGACAAACCTGGTGACCTTGCCGGCTTGCTCACCTCACTCGAGGAGAACGACGTGCTCTTTATCGACGAGATTCACCGCCTTAGCCCCATCGTTGAGGAGTACCTTTACTCGGCGATGGAAGACTATCGCATCGACATCATGATCGACAAGGGTCCTGGTGCACGCTCTGTGCAGCTCACATTGTCACCCTTCACCCTGATTGGTGCAACCACACGCAGTGGCCTGCTGACAGCTCCGTTGCGTGCTCGATTTGGCATCAACTGCCACTTGGAATATTATAACCACGATGTGCTCGAGGGCATCATCAAGCGTTCGGCACGACTGCTCAATGTACCCATTGACGATGATGCAGCACTTGAAATAGCTTTGCGTAGCCGTGGCACACCTCGTGTTGCCAACTCATTGCTGCGCCGTGTGCGCGACTTCGCCCAAGTAAAGGGAAGTGGCAGAATCGACACCGACATTGCACGTTTCGCTCTCGAAGCGCTTAATATCGATACTTGCGGTCTCGACGAAGTTGACCACAAACTGCTGCGTACTATCATCGACAAGTTCGGTGGTGGACCAGTGGGCCTGTCAACCCTTGCGGCTGCACTCAACGAGGATGCTGGCACCATCGAGGAAGTGTATGAACCATTCCTTATCAAGGAGGGCTTTATTAAGCGCACTCCGCGAGGCCGTGTCGCAACCGACCATGCTTTTAACCACCTAAAAATCGACCGTCCGCAACGCCCAGGCGAGCAAGGCAGCCTGTTTTAAACGAGTAAACAAGTAAACGAGAGAAAGAAATGGCAAACTTAAAATCGCTGGCAAAAGATACAGTTATTTATGGATTCAGCAGTATCGTTGGGCGCTTTCTCAACTACCTGCTCGTTCCTGTCTACACACAGAGCCTAAGCGCTGCTTCAGGTGGCTATGGCGTAATCACCAACGTGTATGGTTACGTGGCTCTGCTGCTGGTTATCCTCACATTTGGCATGGAGACTACATTCTTCCGCTTTGCAAATAAGAGCGAGGAGAATCCCAACACCGTTTACACTACCACACTTATCGCAGTGGGCACTGTGGCTCTGGCATTTGTCGCTGCCGTGCTTGGTTTCTTGCCGTGGATAGCACCAGCAATGGGCTATGCCGACCATCCGAGCTACATAGGCGTGATGGCAATTGTGGTGGCACTCGACGCCTTCCAGGCGATTCCTTTCGCCTATTTGCGTTACAAGCACAAACCAATCAAGTTTGCTGCCCTCAAGTTGCTATTCATTGTCTTGAACATCATTCTTAACCTGCTCTATTTCTTGTGGTTACCTGCTCTTTACAAGAGCCATCCCGATGTGATAGGTAAAATCTATGACCCAACAGTGGGTGCTGGCTACGCCTTCTACCTTAACCTGGTGTGCACTGGCACCATCACTTTCTTCTTCTGGAAAGAACTCACCGGAGTGAGATATGTGCTCGATCGAAAGCTGCTCAAGCGCATGCTAGGCTACAGCTGGCCCTTGCTAGTGCTTGGAATCGCAGGCATCCTAAACCAAACTGCCGACAAGATTCTCTACCCAATGATCGACAAAACCCCAAACGGAAGAGTTCAATTGGGCATTTACGGAGCTGCCTGCAAGATTGCCATGATTATGGCGCTTATCACTCAGGCATTTCGCTATGCCTATGAGCCATTTGTGTTTGGCAAGAGCAGCGAAAAAGATAATAAGGAGACCTATGCCACAGCCATGAAGTATTTTATAATCTTCACGTTGCTGGCATTCCTCGTTGTGATAGCATGGCTCGATGTGCTAAAGTATTTCATTGCTTCCGACTATTGGGAAGGACTTAAAGTTGTGCCCATCGTGATGGCAGCCGAGATAATGATGGGAATTTATTTCAACCTATCGTTCTGGTACAAACTCATCGACAAGACCATTTGGGGAGCCTATTTTTCAGGAATAGGATGTGCCGTCCTCATTATTATCAACATCGCTCTCGTGCCCAAGATTGGATATATGGCTTGTGCATGGGGTGGTTTTGCTGGCTATGGCATTTCGATGATTCTAAGCTATTTCTTCGGACAAAAGTACTACCCCATCAACTACCCACTCAAGGACATTGGCATCTACACGGCAGTAGCGGCAGCGATATATGCCGCCTGCGTGCTGGTGAAGTTCGACTCCACATGGATCAACATCACTTATCGCACAGCCTTAATGCTTGTGTTTGTAGCAGTAATCTACAAGCGCGAGAATTTAGGTAAAATGCTCAAGAAAGCACCAGTGGTAGGACGCTTCTTCAGGTAATATATTCCTTTTCAGTACTTAACGCTAAATATCCTCATATTCAGCGTCGCTTATCACTTCTTCCTGGTAGCGGGTAGTTCTCTCCTGCCCTACCTTGTCGTCGGCCGATTCTTCCATCTTGCCCTCCAGCTCTTCGAAGTCAACATTCTCGGCCGTCGTTTCACTGTACTTGCGATAGCGGTCAGCCATTGTCTTTTCCTGTGGCTGAGAATCGGAGCCACCAGTCGTCTGCTGCTGAGTCTGGTTCATAGTGCGCGCGTATTCATCCTGAAATTGACGCACCTTGCGCCACACCCTAATGATGGGCGAGGCTATCCAGATGAGAATCAGAATGAATAATATAAGCAAAAATGTTCCCATAAAAGTAATAACAGTGTAACTCAAACAGCAAAAAACATGCCAACTTTGCCGTCCTAAGCTTCCTTCTCCTTAAAAAGCAGCGACAGCACTACATAAAAGACGATGATGCAAGCAAGACCTGAAACACCAGCCAAAACCAGGAACAGCACCGAGCCAATGATAAGCACATACTGTCGGTAACTCTCCTTAAGACCAAAGCCGTGAATCTTAAGGGAGAACATACGCAGGTTGCACACCATCAATAGCGACAGCACCACCATAAGCACTAATATAATCCATGGGCTAACATTGTGGTGGGTAGCATAGTAATTGATAAACCCTATCCAAAAGATTGCGTTGGCAGGAATGGGCAAGCCAGTGAATGTGGTGGTCTGATTAGTATCGACATTAAAACGGGCAAGGCGCAACGCACCAAACACCGGAATCATCATTGCAGCGTAGCACATCCATGCAGGGCAACCAGCAACAGTCATCACGTTGTAAAGTATAATGGCTGGAGCCAAACCGAAGCTCACACAATCGCTCAATGAATCGAGCTCTGCGCCCAGTGGCGAAACTGCATGCAGCAAGCGGGCCACAAGACCGTCGGCAAAGTCGGCAACAGCAGCAAGTGCAATCAGCACAAACGACCACTGATATCCCTGCAATCCCCACAACATTGTGTCGAATGGTTTAAACGCCACAATAATGGCCAATGAGCCACACAGCAAGTTCATGCATGTTATGGTATTGGGTATGTTGTTCTTTATGGTAGTGAGCAATCTCATGCGTTTTCACGAGGTTTAAGGCGAGCTATTGGAGTTATGCCGCCTGTAGTAGTATCACCGAGCTTAACAAGAATCTCGCTCTCAAGAGGCAAGTAGATGTCGACACGTGATCCAAACTTGATGAATCCAATAAAGTCGTCGATATCGACCTCATCATCAGCCTCTACATAAGTCACGATGCGTCGGGCTATAGCACCGGCAATTTGTCTTACCAGCACATCCTCACCGTTCTTGGCACTCTCTATCACGATAGCCGAACGCTCATTATCGGTGCTTGACTTGGGCAGATAGGCAGCCAAGAAACGACCTGCATGGTGCTTTACATATTTCACCTTGCCTTTCAACGGCACCCAATTAGCATGCACATTGAACACCGACATGAACACCGAGAGCTGTATCACGTTCTTGTGCAGATATTCGCCTTCATACACCTCCTCGAGCGCAACGACTTTACCGTCAACGCTCGACACCACCACACCGTCTTGGTCGCCCTTGAAATGACGCTGTGGTAGCCTGAAAAAGTTTACCACAAGCGCAAAGGTTATCGCACTCAACACCATCAAAACGATAGGAATCCACTTGAGCTCGATAAACAGATAGGCGGGGATGTTGATTGCCAGCAATATGAGCAGCAACACGAAGATGATATTTTGGCCTTCCCTATGTATCTTAACTTTCATTTATCTTTAATAAATAACACGATTAATCGGCAAAGATAATACATTTACTTTAATTTGCCAATTTAAGACTTGAAAAACTTCTACATTCTCACATTAGAGCGAACTTTTGGACTTGAAAATCAACTATAATAAACGTAGCACCTAATCTGCTGACGCCTTTGTATTAATTGCGCAAAGTGTTAGAGTTTTTTGGGAAGATGTTTTGTGATTCAAAAATTTTTACTACCTTTGCAGGCGTTAAAATTGAAAGGAGGTTTGATTTAACCACCAGAAATTACTGATATATAGACATATAACCATTCGCATAAGGCAGCTCCGCACTGCCATTTTGCTTGCGCAATCGCATGATGATTGTGCATTAGCAATAGTAATAAAGCGGAAATCAACAAGTTTTTTATAAAAATTATTTAGGTAAGTGGACACATTCAGTCCATTGCCACAGTGTCGCCCACGCAATGCGTGTGCGACAACAAAGTAAACTGAAAACCAATTTAATAACAATTTTAATACATTTTACATTATGATTATCGTTCCAGTAAAAGAAGGCGAGAACATCGAGCGCGCCTTGAAGAAATTTAAGAGAAAATCAGAGCGCACTGGCATCATCAAGCAGTTGCGCCAGCGTCAGCAATTTGAGAAACCCAGCGTCATCAACCGCAAAAAGATGATGAAAGCTGTTTACGTACAGCACCTCCACACCGCTGAGGAAATCTAAACAACGACAACATTAAGAATTTCTCTTACAAAATAATGTGAGCCGAAGTGACTTTCGTTACTCCGGCTCTTTTTCTTGTGCTCTATGGTTTATATCTAAATCACCAATCACCTCACTGAGTTGTTATTTAGCAACTTCAAGCTCTTGCTATTGGGCGACACAAGTTTGGCACTTGATGACTTCCGAGTGAAACTGTTGCCCGTTACCTTGAAGTTCTTGCTGTTGAGACTAGCTTTACTGTCGGCTCCCGCAAAAGCCTCACCACCCGTTATCTCAATGTTGTTGCCCTGCATCTCTACCAACTTGGGGGTAGCCTTGAAATCAACAACCTTCTCGCTCTTAATAGTGTTGTTCTTAAGTTTGAGGATGCCATTGCTGCTGTTCTCATAAAGGCACTTGGTGCTCGCTATGTTGCAACCCATGGCTTCCAAACTGTTAACACTTTTGGCCACGGTTGTTGATGGCAGAGCAAGTGAGCAATTGGTCATCTCAATCCTTTCAATCGTGTTGAAATAGGTTGCAATTGTGCCATTACCTGTAACTTTAAGATTTGTAGCTTTGACATTCATCTGTTTGCCGCTCACGTGAGGGAAAAACAAACTGTTTATTTTTGTGCCCGCAGCAAGGTTTATTGTCACATTTTTTAGTTCATATTGAGGTGTATGATTTGTAGCACCAAAGATGGAAAACACATCGAGTGATGACCATTTTTCGGTGCTGTTAGTTGCAAGTTTGCAGTCTATATTTACAGTCACATTCTCCATCACAACCTTGCCAGTGCGGTTCCTAATGGTGCCTATAGGTCTGTTCCTTTTGATATCGAAAGTGGTGTTGCGCACAGTGAACACATCATCCTTTGCTCCCTCGCTCACGTTGAATATATAGTTGGAACCATCAAGTAGGAAATAATCGTCGTTGATACCAAAGTAGCACCCGTCAATCACGTTGTTATAAGTCATCGACATGAATTCTTCTGTAGTCTGTTGCTTGGGACCTGTGGCACATCGTGTGAAGCGACTGTTGGTAACGGTTATGTTGTTACTGCAAGTTGAGATGTCGACACCTTGAAGGCAGTATTCGCCCACCATATTGTTGACCTGGCAGTTGCTGGCACAGAATCCTACAGGCTGATAAATGATATGGTTTGCGGTACAATCAAGACAAGTCACGTTACGCACAATACGCTTACTGTTACGCTGTCCCACCCCCAAGCCGTTTTGCCGCATTTCAAAGTGGCAACGCTGCACGGTAATATTTTCACTGCGCTTATTATCGTTATCAATCTCAATCCTGATGCCATCATCTGCTACACCCATTGTTGCTATTCTATCATTCTTGAGAAAGAAGGCATTATTAGAGTTATAATTAACCCCATTGAGGGTGAGTGGCTCCTTAGTATAGATGGGTGGAAAGTCGTGGACTCCTTGATAACCCACCCACTTCATGTCGTGGATGCTCACGTCATTACAATTCATTAGCTTGAAGCCCATAATCATGGTTCCACCACTGAGTTCCATATTGCAAGCATCACTAATGGTTATAGTTTTTACCTGCTCACCACTGTAGAAACTGCCATTGAAGGTCATTTTCACACCCGAACTATTGCTCAAGAATTGCGCCAACTGCTGCCATGCACGTGTGTTATCGGTACCCTGGTTAATGGTTGTGTTGATGCGCATGCCTTTATAGGTGTAGTTGTAAGGCTTGCTGGTCATGTTAGGCACGAGCCCCAAATTAGTGGCTTGCAAGCTGGAGTTTACGATTGTGGCGTTGGTGAAGTTGCAGTTCTGAAATGCCACATCGCTACCATTGGGCACAACCTTTATGTTGCGCCCAGTTATCGTTGCGTTAACTATCTTACCACCTTTTTGGAATACCAGTGTGCAGCCATCACCCACAGCCAAGGTGCCACCGTTCATGGTCTTGTTGATAGTGTAAGTACGATTGGCTTGTCGCATGGAGTTGGCATTCTGCGCTGCACAACTCATCAGCGATGTCATCACCATCAGTATCAGTGCTATATTTATTATACGTTTCATAATCTTTGGTATTTTCGTTAATCACGCAAAGTTAACTAATATTTTGATAAAATATGCATGCAAGGGTTTAAAATGAGCAATATAGAGCACCGAGCCACGGCGCTAAAGCGTGCCGTGGCTCGGTATTTCGTACCCTATAAGGTAAGACTAAAGCTCTTAATCGTGCATTATTCACTACCCAGCATAATGTTGTAGATGACAGTGATGTCGGTGCTGGTGATGTGTCCATCGCCGTCTTGGTCACCGTTGATAAGAGCGCTAGAGTCACCGTCGAGCAGGTAGTTATAGAGTGCTGTTACATCAACACTGCTTACATGACCGTCGCCATTAACATCACCAGGAATTGCCTCGACAGGTTCAATCACTCCCAGCAAGCCACTCTCGGTGTAATAGCCACCATTGACGAATGCGAAGTCGCTAGTCTGTGGTGTGCCATGGTTACTGAAGATGATACCTGTGGGCTCATCTTGACTGCTTGTAGTCCAGCGATAGATATTCTTGCCACTTGGAGCCACACCCACAACGTCGATGAGAGCTGTGCCAGGCCAAGCGCCTCCAGTGAAGTTGGCACCTCCAGTGTTCCAAATCCAAGTGTAAGGCTCAAAGTAGTTATTGGCCTCGAAGTAAACAAACTGTGGACCCTCGATCCATGTAGCACACGATGGAATGTCGGCGTCGGTAAGGTCAACATACTGTGAAGTGACATTGGTGGCAGTCGAAGTGCCGTTATACTCAAAGTAGCTGTCGGTCGACAGACCCTTGATGTCAGGAGTCTGGTTACCGTTGCCATCGTTGAAGATAATGTTGATGGGCTTCACGTCATAGGTGTAAGTCCACCACTTCTCACCGTTGATGGTAGTGCTCGATGTCATCTTGCTGCCAGGCCATGCACCATTGTGCTCGGCACCACCATCCTCCCAAGAGTAGAGATAGGGAGCGCTGGCTGCCTTGCAATAGATGGTCACAGTGTTGCTTGTGCTGCCGCCACCATCACTTGTGGCCTCAACAACAGTGTAGTTGCGTGTCACAACGCCCTTCACCTGATTGTTGATGAGCAAACCAGCCTTCACGGTAACCTCTTGGCCCACTGTAGTGAACGAGAGCTCCTTCTTGCCAGTAGCTTGCGAGCTAGATGCTGTGGGCATACTGCCATCGGTGGTGTAGACAATCTTGGCATCGCCATAGCTAGCGTTGAGATAAACCTTCTTGTTGGCAGGCAGGTCACCATTAGGCTTGTCGATGCATACAAAAGGATTGTAAAGTTCGGCAAGATAAATGTTACTCAAGTCGCGAGCTTCACCATTGCTGAAGGTGTAGAACACGTCGCCCGAAACGCTTGTCACGTCTTGTGTCTTACTCTCATCGCCATTGCCGTTGTTGAGCAAGAAGTTGATGATGTAGTCAGGACTGGGCTTAGTGAAGGTCTTGTAGAAGAACTCCACACCACCAATGGTGCGCTTCTGAGTCATCTGTGTGCCAGGCCACTCACCGTTGAGTGGTGTGCCACCGTCGTCCCAAGCATAGAGGTAGGCAGTGTCGGCCTTGACATAGACAGTAATGCTGTTAGGATCGGCATCACCAATGATGTAGTTGCGAGTCACAATGCCACTCACCTCGCCATCCATGAGCACACCCACCTTGAGGACAGTGTTCTCGGTGAATGTGAAAGTGGTAGCACTGGTGATTTGCTGGCTCGATGGAGTGGGATTAGTGCCATCGGTAGTGTAAACCAGAGTGGTGCTAGCCATCGAAGGCTTGATGGTAACAGTTACCGAGTTGGCATATACGCCACTAGCCTTATCAATCACGGGATAGCCCACAATCTTGCCAGTCTTTTCGCTGTTCACCCAGTCGATGCCATTGGTGATGTAGAACGAATAGTTTGTACCATTCTGCACAAGCTGCCAATCAGAGCCTGGATTGCTTGAAGCAGCCGAGCCTAGACGAACCATAGCCTGACCCTTTGAACCAGTGGTGGTGAAGATGATGCCACCACTCACCTGACTGCTTGCACAGCTGCTCTGGTTGGTGATGCCACAAGAGCGGCGGCCCTTGATCATGTTGGTGATAGCAGTCTTGTAAAGCTCATAGTGCTTGCTGAAGATACATGGCGTGCCAGGCATAGCGAGGATGAACGCGTTGGCAGCCTCAACGTTAGCACCCAACTTGTTGTGGTCCTCGTTAGTGTCGTGGTTGTCAACAAAAGTAACGGCATAGCGCTTGTAGTTCTCATCGGCGATAAGACCTGCCATGTCGAGTCGGCTCCAGTTGCCACCACCGAATGCGTCGTTGATAGCAAACTTAAGAGCGAAGTCGAAGGTGCCACTCTGGATGGCGCCATTGGTGGTTGTTCCATTAATCCATGCCTTGAGCAAATCGGTGTTTCCATCGAAATACTCACCCACCGAGAAGATGGGATTAGTTGCTGCGTTGTACTTGCCAGTGTACTGGGGAGCGTAACCCTTGGTCATGTCGAGACGGAAGCCCACATAACCCAGTTCGTTAAGCAAGTAGTTCTGGTAAGTGATACAGTTTTGCTGCACACGTGCATTGGTGTGGTCAAGGTCGCGGGCACCATCGAAGCCCTCGCCTGTGTCGTAATTACCACCACCTGGCTGGTCATCGTTCTTGACGACGCCTGTGTAGTTCTCGTTATCCCATGTCACCGAGTAGTCGCCAGCAGTCTCATCGAGGAAATCGAGGTAGACCGTGTCGCCCGGCGCGATGACGTGGGCTTTGGCATCCTTGTGGTTGAGTACTAAGTCCATAATGATGCCAGTACCCATAGCTCCATAAGTCTGGATCATATTTGTCAGTTTGCTCTGTGAACCAAAGATGGTAGTGTGGCGAAGCCAGCAATAGGGCATGTAACCCATTGTCTCGGCCTTGTTACCACCACGAGTCATTCCCGAGTTGGGCACCCAGATAAGGTCGTAGATAGCGCCCAGCTCCTCGCTACGTGCAGTGAGGTTTTCCCACTTGGTATAGTCGTAGCTGTCCCAGTAGAACCCTTGCAGCATAATGCCACCATAGTTCGCTGGCCACCCTTGTGCCATAGAGCTAATGGCAACAAGCATTGCTGCTAATGATAGATAGAATTTTTTCATTGGTGAATATAGTTTAGTTGAGTTTGTATCGGTAATATGGCAAGCAAAATTACTATATAAAAACGAATCACATCATTAAGAAATGTTATATAATCCATCAAAAAAGGTGCAAACGTTTTCACTCTCACGCATTTTACCAACTTTTGTGACACTCGCTTGCAAGACTGAAAAAATAATGATAATTTTGTGCATTCAAAACAAAAATGTGACTCATGACCTTTAATCAATTACTGAAAGTGACTCGTGCCGCAATCGTTGCCGCTCTCATTATGACAGTAGCGATGAGCAGCTTTGCCAGCGACTATGTGGTGAAGATGAAGCGCAAGAGTGGCGTGTATGCCATTCCATGCGAGGTGAACGGCGTGAAGCGTGACTTCATCTTCGACACCGGAGCCGCTAACACCAGTCTGTCGCAGGAGTTCGTGAACGAACTGCTGAGAAAGAGACGACTGCTGCAGACCGATTTCACTGGTGCCATACAAACACGCAACGCCAGTGGCGTAATCGACAACAACACTACCATCAACATTCGCCAGCTCAAGGTGGGCAACCGCATGATATATAATGTGAAAGCAATAATCGCTGTTTCACAAAAAGCTCCGTTGCTGCTGGGCCTCAACGCAATCGACCTGCTGGGTGAGTGGTCGATGAAGAAGGATTTGCTAATACTGCACGACTACGACAACCCTATAATTGTGCAGCAAAATACCATTCCCACCAATAGAGTAATTGTAGACGACCCTCCACTGGTAGACTTTGAGCAGCAGGTGTCGGAGATAACTCCACTGGAACCACAAACGCCTGACGAAGTGACTGGCAACGCCACTCACCCCAGCACCCGACTACTGGCCTACAAAGGTGACGCCGAGGCTCAATACAGGATGGGAATCTTCTACCTGAATGGCGACGGTGTGGACAGTAATCCCGAGATTGCTGTGCACTGGCTGCGTCTCTCGGCCATGCAGAACTACCGCCCGGCACAGCGCCAGCTTGCCGAGTGCTACTCGCTGGGGGTGGGTGTAGACGCCAACGAAGATGCCGCCGAGTATTGGCGACAAATGGCTGAAAGAGAACCAGCTGAAACAGATAACACAGAGCAACCTTAATGTGAAATGAATCGTAGGGTTTTGTCAGACGATTAAGTACGATAATAAACAAATTAATTCATTAGATGTGCCATTTTGCCACTCCTGGCGGAGTGGAAATTAGAGCGCTGCGCGCTAAAATTATTATGGTGCTTCGCACTAAAAATTTCTGTTATATATTTTAGAGTCGAAGACTCTCTAATTTTCATGTGCGAGCACATGGCAAAAGTATGGTACACAGTGGGTGGTGGGACAGTTTTGCGTTTTTTTATTGGAAAAATGGACCAGGAAATGACGGTTTTCTGGTCAAAAACGGAAGTGATGGGACAGTTTTGCGTTTTTTTTGTTTTTCTCGGATGATAAAGGGCGATGGCGTTGTTGTGCCGCGCTGCGCGCTAAAGATTGCTGCCCTATGGGCTAAAATTGATAGTATTGGCTTCGCCATGGGGTTAATGTTTGCGCTGATGCGCTAAGATGCCGCTGCGCATGGTAGTGCGTAGGATGCTGGTTTTTTGAC
The DNA here is from genome assembly GCA_902762385.1 of uncultured Bacteroidales bacterium. Taxonomy (GTDB): domain Bacteria; phylum Bacteroidota; class Bacteroidia; order Bacteroidales; family Muribaculaceae; genus Sodaliphilus. Next base: position 61,029 of record CACWNQ010000014.1, read on the forward strand.
AAGAGTTACAGGAGGGACAAGAGCGTGGTAGTGCGTTAGATACTTGGTGCGCGCTTTATTCAATGCATAATGCACAATGCACATTTTGCCGGCTTGCACCGGAAATTGAGTCGAGTTTCAATGCCCTTTGGGCACCGCACACCACGCTTCGCGTGACTTATGCTTTGAAA
>CACWNQ010000015.1 GCA_902762385.1 uncultured Bacteroidales bacterium
TTCCATTGATTTATTCAAATTCTCGTAAGCCTTCTGGAAGTCATAATAGTAGGTCGCGTAGATATAACCTAAATTGTTTAGCGCTCTGGCAATCTGATATTTATCCTTGCTTTCCAAATTGTTGTTTTGGACTCGATTGGCAACGATACTGTAACATACCATCGCGCTGTCAACCCATCCTTTGTTTTGAAGGTAATCCTGACCACGACGCATCAGATCTTCGGTAGAGACTTTAACCCATTGATTGTGCTGGTTTACGTTATAAGCATTAGCATCTAGCATCATAACTGATGCCAGCAGCATTATCAATATGGCATATAATTGCTTCTTAAACATTAGCGCAAAGTAAGGCAAGTAGTTTAAACTTATTGTCAGCCATGGTGAATGTCACACATTCTAATTAAAGTAGGCAAAATTAGTAATAATAAATTACAATAGCACCACTTCTACCCCTTTTTTTGAGTTAGGCAATGTCAATTCTTATTGAATGAGCCACATAATTATTTACACCTTGCTGAAGAAAAAAATATTTATTGTAACTTTGCACAACTTTTGATAACGATTTTCGACCATAACAAAATGAAGTTAATTCCAAATAAAAAACAGCTCATTAAAGAGCCTGGCTTTATAATGGCAGTGAATTTCGTGCTCATGATGGCCATCTACATGATTATGCGATGGGTGTTTTATTACATGAATATCAAGCACTTCCCCGATGTCACTCTGAGCGACATGATGGCAATGATGGTGGGAGGCCTGCGATTCGACCTGAGCGCCCTGTGTTACCTTAATGTGGTGTGCGTGGTGTTGCAGTTTGCCCCCTTGAAGCGCCGCGACACCGTGGGCTATCAGCGCATTGTGAAGATAATATTTTGGGTCGTCAACATCGTGGGCATTGTGGTCAATGCTGCCGACATTGTCTACTTCGAGTTTGGTGGGCGTCGCACCACCTGGACCATTTTCTCGGAGTTTGGCGGCGAGAGTAATTTGGGCAAGATTTTCCTCAACAGCATCACTGGCTACTGGCAGGTGTGGCTCACAGGCATAGCCCTGATTGCAGCCATCATCCTCCTTTATTACAACCCCATAAAGCACGACCGCGCCCGCGGCGACTATCCGGCAGCCAGAGTTTACTACCCAGTGCACTCAGCCATTTTCCTGCTGGCCATAGTGCTCACCATTGGTGGCATGCGAGGCGGCCTGGCACTCAAGATGCATCCCATGAGACAGGACACGGCCGAGATGTATTGCAACAGGCCTCTCGAGGCTGCAATTGTGCTCAACACGCCATTCACCATGCTCACAACCATGCACAAAAAAGGCTACAATAATCCAAAGTTCTTCAACGAAGAAGAACTTGACTCAATATTCAATCCCATAAAGAACACCACTCCACCTGAAGGCGAGATGCGCAAGCTCAACGTGGTTGTCTTCTTGATGGAGAGCTTCTCGATGGAGTATACTGGATTTTTCAACAAGGACAAGGATGGTGGCCACTATCAAGGTTACACGCCATTTCTCGATTCATTGATGACGCAGAGCTACTGTTTTCAGTACGGTTTTGCCAACGGCGCCCGCTCGGTCGACTGCATGCCAGCAAGCTTTGCAGGCATACCACGATATATCGACCCCTACTGCTACTACATTTACTCCACCAACACGCTGCAGGCGTTGCCGCAGATGCTACGCGACGAGGGTTATGCCACAGCTTTCTTTCATGGTGCTCCTAACACCACATTAGGTTTCCGTGCGTTTGCCCGCTCCATTGGATTTGAACGCTATTATGGCATGGACGAATATCCCGTCAAAGACGACTTCGACGGCACTTGGGCAATATATGATGAGCCTTATTTGGAATATTTCGCCAAGCAGTGCTGTGAATTTGCGCGCAAGGGTAAGCCATTCTTCCTCACGGTTTTCACTGCATCAAGCCATGAGCCGTTCCCCATCCCCGATAAGTACAAGAGCACATTCACTCGTGGCGAGATTCCAATGCATCGCTCCATTAGCTACAGCGACCATGCTATTAGGCAATATTTCGAGAAGGTGAAACATGAACCTTGGTTCAACAGCACTATCTTCGTCTTTACCGCCGATCATTGTGGCGTGGCCTGCCGTGACGACTACAACAATGACATGGGCCGCTTCTTGATTCCGATTTTCTTCTACACACCAGGTGGCCAGTTGCCAGTGAAATGTGATTCAACACGCCTGGCGCAGCAAACCGACATCATGCCAACTGTGCTCGGAATACTAAATTACCCGAAGCCCTACTTCTCGTTTGGAAAAGACGTGCTCGACCAGAGTCCTGATTTTGTAAACTTTGTGTTCAACGACCGTAACGGCACTTCGATGTACTACCTCGACAACCTGATGATTGAATACCACGGCGGCGAGCTCACGGGCATATATGAGTTTAAAAAAGACTTCTCGCTCAAGCGCAACCTCATCGGCATGAAGGGCCGGTTCCCGCAATTGCCTTTCATGCAACGACAGCTCGAGGCAATCTTGCAGCAATATATCACAAGAATGAAGGAGAACCGGCTCACGGCCTATTAGCCATCGCCTGCAAGTCGTTGTAGATGCGCTCGGTTGCACCAGTGTGTCTACCGATGTAGTCTCCAGCTGCATTGCCAGCTGCGTTGAGAGCCCCCGTGTCGCCCAGCAAATGGTCGAGGATGACATTGCATTGTTGGGCATTGTCGATAGCAAAGGCACCGCCACACTCCTTAAGTTCAAGCGCCTCGCGGAACTTCTCGTGACGCGGCCCAAAGATTACTGGAATGCCATAGACAGCGGCCTCAGGCACATTGTGGATGCCGCTGCCGAATCCTCCACCCACATAGGCCACGTCGCCATAGCGATAGAGCGACGAGAGAATGCCAAAGCAGTCGATTATCATGCAGTCGAGCTGTGATGGGTCGTCGACCTGGTCGAGCTTGGTGTAGCGTGCCACAGGGCGCTTAATGCGCGCCATCATCGCCTCGAGACGGCTCTCATCGAACTCATGCGGAGCGATGATGAGCTTCATCTCGGGATGCGAGTTGAAATAAGGGATGATGATATCCTCATCAGGTTGCCACGAGCTGCCCATAACCAATGTGAGCTTGTCGCCACTAGTCATAGCTGCTATCGAGGGAAATTCCTGAGCTTGCGCCTTGATTTGCAGCACGCGGTCGAGACGAGTGTCGCCACACACCATGACGTTATCAACACCAATGCCGTGAAGCAGCTGGCGCGACTCCTCGTCTTGAACATAGAGGTGAGTGAAGCAACCAAGCATCTTGCGGAACATTCCGCCCCAAGGTTTAAAGAACGACTGATTGGGCCTGAAGATTGACGATATGATATAGGTGGGCACATTGCGCTGCTTGAGTTGCTCAAGGAAATTGCCCCAGAATTCGTACTTCACAAAGATTGCCATCTTGGGCTTCACTACGTCGAGGAACTCCTTGACACGTCGAGGAGTGTCAACCGGCATATAGCACACGGCATCTACCTTGTCGTAGCCCTTGCGCACCTCATAGCCACTTGGGGAATAGAACGAGAGCAGAATCTTGGCATCGGGCTGCTCCTCACGGATTTTTTCGATTAGAGGTCTCCCCTGCTCAAACTCGCCAAGCGATGCTGCATGAATCCAGATGTAGCCGCCATCGGGGTCAAGCGTATCTTTCAGGTAAGGAATAGTTCTTGCCTGGCCTTGCACAGTGAGCCGTGCCTTGTGGTGCCAGGGCGATGCCAAGCGCATTCCCCAGCCAGTTGCGGCCATAGCAATGTTATACAGGAAATTCATTTCAAGCAAGTAGTAGGATTAGATGTTAGAATTGAGCAGGCAACCATCTATAGGTTCTAATGCCATTGTGATTGTTAAAACTCTTGGGCTGCTTATTTCTTTTCCAGATTTTATTATCAAGATAGAATCGCACCGCAAGCTGTTGCCAAAAAGCCGTTGTCTTGTCGGTAGCATGGAAAGTGAGTCGTGCCTCAACATTAACAAAGTCACGTTCAAATATTGTGGCTGCAACATCGGTTCGACTATAGAACTTGTTGTGATAGAACTGATCGCCCTGATACAATAGTGAGGCATACTTGTCATAGAGTGGCATTTGCTCTTTTCCCACATACACATGCTCTTGCAGAGAAAGCCATTTCCACCGGCCCTCAATATCACCCATAAACCCTGCTTGAGCCAGCCATTTATTGTCGCCAGGGCGGTCACGGTCAATAGAAAGAAGTACACCTGCCGAGATGTGAAAATAATCCTTTAAGCGTTCACGCCCACTATGAGTAAAGCCAATCGATGGATTCAAAATCACATTATCCACAACGCCTTCTCCTTCGGCCGGGTTGAAACTTTTGGCTAAATGGTTATAACGAGCCGTGCCTCCCGCCTGAAAACGATTATAGCCATAATTACCACTATGCCAGAAAGCCTGTCCCGTCACGTCGAATGCTTCGCGTCGATTGTTTGTGCGAATTTGCCTCCAGTTGAGCCAAGAGACGAAACTGAAATGTGGCTTTTCTATATTAATCAAGAATCCATTGATGTTGGGGTTAATATAGCTGATGGAATCACTTTGCAGGAAACGACTGATTCTAAGGGCATCGGGAATCACACCCATTGCCATGCTCAGGCCACGCTGCTGATTATGATATTGATAATACAATGCCGGCAACACCTTGTAACCATGCATGTGGTCGTTCATGGGCTGATACCAAGTCACGCCACCCATAATGCGATGGCGCGCGCTATCCATCGACACTCCTATCTGTGGCGTAATGCGAGTGAAGATGTAGGTGTTAGATGGTGCCAAAGCAGTCTCGCTCTCGCGATTATTGAACACAGCATTCATATTCACACTCCACTCAAGCTCCTGAGAACTGAGAGTGAGTGCTGACACAAGTGCTATCAATATCGTGGACAACCAGTTGCGCATGATTACTCTGTTACTGGTTTGATATTCTCGATACCGCGCTCAATGCGGGCGATGATTTCGTCCTTGCCCATGAGCTCAGCGATGTCAAACATGTGAGGACCCTTGCACTCGCCCACTACGGTGAGACGGAAAGCGTTCATCACATTGCCCATGTGCAGCCCGTTGTCCTTAATCCATCCGAGCACTATTTCCTCGGCATTGGCACTAGTCATGTCGTCGATGCCCTTGATCACCTCGATTAGGCGATGCATAGTCTCGGGAGTGTCTTCTTTCCAGCGTTTCTTGATGTCCTTAGGAGCATACTCGGTAGGTGCCTGGAAGAAGAACTTGGCATTGTCCCAAATGTCGCCCACGAAGCTGATGCGGCTCTTAATCATGCCCACAGCACGGGTGATATACTCGTCGGTGAATTGTGAAGCGTCGACACCATGCTTTGCAAGTTTGGGCTTGAAAATCTCGGCAAGTTCTGCATCGTCCATATTGATAAGATACTCGTGGTTGAACCATTTGCCCTTCTCGAAGTCGAACTTCGCGCCTTTCTTTGAGCAGTGGTCAAACGAGAACTGCTTGATGAGTTCGTCCATCGAGAAAATCTCCTGGTCGGTGCCTGGATTCCAGCCAAGCAAGGCAAGGAAATTGACAACAGCCTGAGGCAGATAGCCACGCTCGCGGTATCCACTGCTAATGTCACCGCTCACGGGGTCGTGCCACTCAAGTGGGAAAACAGGGAAGCCCAAGCGATCGCCGTCACGCTTGCTAAGCTTACCTTTGCCGTCGGGTTTGAGCAACAATGGCAGGTGCACAAACTGTGGCATTGAGTCTTTCCATCCCAATGCTTCGTAAAGCAACACATGCAGTGGAGCGCTTGGCAGCCACTCCTCGCCACGAATCACGTGAGAAACCTCCATCAAGTGGTCATCAACGATGTTTGCCAAGTGATAGGTTGGCAGGTCGTCAGCACTCTTGTAGAGCACCTTATCATCTACTACCGAACTGTTGACAGTCACCTCGCCACGAATCAGGTCATTGACCTTAACCTCCTGGTTGGGCTCAATGAGGATGCGAACCACATATTTCTCGCCAGCAGCGATGAGCGCATCAACTTCCTCTTTGGGCAATGTAAGGGAATTGCGCATCATGCCACGGGTCTTGGCGTCGTACTGGAAATTGGCTATTTCTTTGCGTTTAGCATCAAGTTCCTCGGGGGTGTCGAAAGCGATATAGGCCTTGCCATCATCGAGCAACTGCTTTACATACTTGCGATAGATGTCGCGACGCTCGCTCTGCTTGTAAGGACCGTAGTTGCCACCCTCACGCACACCCTCGTCAATTCCGATGCCGAGCCATTGCAGGGCCTCATTGATATAATCCTCAGCGCCAGGCACAAAGCGGTTGCTGTCGGTATCCTCGATGCGAAGTATCATAACACCGCCGTTTTGACGGGCAAAGAGATAGTTAAACAATGCAGTTCTCACACCGCCAATGTGAAGCGGTCCTGTGGGTGATGGGGCAAATCGTACCCTTACTTTTTTATCCATTATAGTAGTTATTTTATTTGTTTCAAAAAATCGACTGCAAAATTAGTGCAAGCCGAGTGAAATACCAAATTTATTTGAGTATTTCCGAGGCGCCGCCTAATTTATCCAAAATTAGCGAAAAGTTGTGAGTTATTAGTCGTTAGTTTTTTAAAATGAAATCACCTCGTTGAGAGTTGTCACAGGCAAGGTTGATAAAATCAAGAAGCATCATTTTAAATAACAACACGCTGTGTCAATTGAGCAGTAATTTCACATTCACTTTGCTGCAAAAAAAACATAAATTATTTAAAAGGGTTTAAAAGTGAAATAAAAAGTGCCTTAAATAGGTTTTATCTAAGGATTTATATGTAATTTTGCACCCGTTTTTAGGACAACTATTATTGCAAATTTTAAAAATCTGGATTAAACAACGTCATGTTAGGAAAAACTAACGTAAAATTCCGTCAGAGCATTGTAGTCCGTTTCTCGGGCGACTCTGGCGACGGCATGCAACTTGCCGGCAACATTTTCTCAAGCGTGTCGGCCGAGATGGGCGACATCATCTCCACCTTCCCCGACTATCCCGCCGAGGTTAGAGCCCCACAAGGTTCGCTCAGTGGTGTAAGTGGTTTTCAAGTTCACATAGGTCATGGAGTGCACACTCCAGGCGATGAGTGCGACGTGCTGGTGGCAATGAACCCTGCTGCCCTGAAGCAGAACGTGAAATTCCTGAACAAAAACGGCGTGGCGATTGTCGACATCGACTCGTTCAAAGACATCGACCTCAAAAAAGCCGAGTTCACAACCGATGACCCTTACAAGGAAATCGGGCTCAAGACCCAAATTGTGGAAGTGCCCATGACCACAATGGTGAAAGCAGCTCTTGAGGACAGCGGCATGGACTTTAAGTCACAGATGAAATGTCGCAACATGTTTGCCTTAGGACTCATTTGCTGGCTTTTCAACATGCCATTGGCAAGTGCCCGTCGCTTCCTCCAACACAAGTTTGGCAACAAACCAGCAGTCTATGACGCTAACTGCAAAGTGCTGCAAGGCGGTTATGACTACGGCCACAACATACATGCCTCGGTATCGAAATACCGCATTGAGACCGAAGACATGCGCCCAGGCATCTATGTAGACGTCAACGGCAACAAGGCAACAGCATGGGGCCTGATTCTCGCAAGTGAGAAGAGTGGGCGCCCACTTTACTTGGGCAGCTACCCAATCACTCCTGCCACCGATATCCTGCATGAACTTGCCAAGCGCCGTGACTTGGGTGTGAAGGCTTGCCAGATGGAGGACGAGATTGCAGGTATTTGCTCGGCAATAGGTGCTGCCTACGCAGGCAGTCTGGCAGTGACTAGCACCAGTGGCCCTGGCTTGTCGCTCAAGAGCGAGGCAATGGGCCTGGCAGTCATGTCGGAGCTTCCACTAGTAATCATCGACGTTCAGCGTGGAGGCCCATCGACCGGCATGCCCACCAAGACCGAGCAGACCGACTTGCTGCAAGCCCTTTATGGCCGCAGTGGAGAGTGCCCACTGGTGGTTGTTGCAGCATCGTCGCCAACCGACTGCTTCCACATGGCATTTGAGGCAGCCCGCATCGCAATTGAGCACATGACACCCGTCATCCTGCTTACCGATGCATTCATTGCTAATGGCTCCAGTGCATGGCGTGTGCCTGAAGTGGGCGACTATCCTGAGATTAAACCTAACTTCGTACCCGAGGACAAGGAAGAAACCTGGCATGCCTATAGCCGCAACGATGAGCTCGTGCGCTACTGGTCGTTCCCCGGCGTTCCAGGCAAGATGCACCGCGTGGGTGGCCTTGAACGTGACTACGACACTGGTGTGATTTCAAACAGCCCCGAAAACCACGAGCGCATGGTCAAGACTCGTGCCCAGAAAATCGCTAATGTCGCCAACCACATTCCTGAGCTTGAAGTAAAGAGCGAGCATGAAGGTTGCGACACAATAATTGTGGGCTGGGGAGGCACCTACGGCCACATCTACACAGCCTATGAGCACCTTAACCAGGCTGGCAAGCATCTCGACTTTGCTCAGTTCAACTATATCAACCCATTGCCACGCAACACCCGCGAAGTGCTAACCCGCTACAAGACGGTAATTGTTGCTGAGCTTAACAACGGCCAGTTTGCCACCTATCTGCAGAGTCAGATTCCAGAGCTTAACATCAAGCGAATCAACAAGGTTCAAGGTCAACCGTTCCTTGTTAACGAGATTGAAGATGGTGTAACTAAAATTATGGAGGGCAAATAATCATGACAAATCAAACATACGAACCAAAAGACTACAAGAATGATATAGCAGTGCGCTGGTGCCCCGGATGTGGCGACCACGCCATTCTCAATGTGCTTCACAAGGCAATGGCCGAGCTCGGCATTCCACCTCACATGATTGCTGTGGTTTCAGGTATTGGTTGCAGTTCACGTCTGCCCTACTATATGAACACCTATGGTTTCCACACCATCCACGGACGAGGTGGCGCTATCGCAACTGGTGTGAAGGTTGCAAATCCTCAACTAACCGTGTGGCAAATATCGGGCGACGGCGACTGCCTAGCCATTGGCGGTAACCACTTTATCCATGAGGTGCGCCGTAATGTGGACCTCAACCTCTTGCTGCTCAACAACAAGATTTACGGACTTACCAAGGGCCAATTCAGCCCAACAAGCGATCGCGGATGTGTGTCGAAGTCGTCGCCTTATGGCACAACCGAAGACCCATTCATCCCAGCCGAACTAGTGTTTGGCGCTCGTGGCACATTCTTTGCTCGTGGCATCGACGTTGAACTCAAAATCAACCAGGAGATTATGGTTGAGGCAGCAGGCCATAAGGGTTGCTCGGTTGTTGAAATTCTGCAAAACTGCATGATTTTCAACAACGGCATACACAACCGCATCACCGATAAGGCTGTGCGCGCTAATCGCACCATCCATCTGGTCCATGGCGAGAAGATGCTCTTTGGCAAGAACCGCGACATGGGTCTTGTTCAGGACGGATTCGGACTCAAAGCTGTGCGTCTTGATGACGGCGACTACACCATTGATGATGTGCTAGTGCACGATGCACACTGCCAGGACAACTTCCTGCACCAGCAACTTGCAATGATGGATGGCACCAATCTGCCCGTTGCTTTGGGTGTGATTCGCGATGTTGACGCGCCAAGTTATGAAACCGATGTAACTGTGCAAATGCGCAAAATCCAGGCTAAGCACCGCTATAAGAGCTTGCGAGACATGATTCTCGACGGCGACACTTGGGAGCGCAAATAAATCAACTTGCACTTTATCGCAGTTTTCACAAGCAGTGACTCGAGTCACTGCTTGTTTTTTTAGTGAAAAAATAAAGGAAGATTACTTGAGTGAGTAGCGGCATCCCGGAAGGGTTGCAATCACTCCCTTAGTGTCGAGTTCTACCAGAATAGCCATAAGGCGATAGATGGGCAACGCCATCAAGCCGGCGAGGTCGTTGATGTGCAAGTCGCCCTGCTTGCGCAGCGTGTCGACCACCGTCTGCTCCTCTTTATTAAGTTGTGGGAAAAGCTCCAGTTCCTTGGCTTTTTCGGGAACCAGCTTCGACTCCCAGCGCATGGCTTTGAGCAAGTCTTCGGCACAAGTGATTGCTGCCGCCTGATTATTCATGATAAGACGATTGCATCCCTTAGAGAACTCATCGTTAACTCGCCCTGGCACGGTAAAGACATCGCGACTATAGCTTGCAGCTATGTTGGCAGTCACTAGTGACCCGCCCTTGCTTGCACTCTCTACCACCACAGTGCAATCACTGAGGGCAGCAATTATTCTGTTTCGGGCAAGGAAATTGACACTGTGAATAACGTCTTGGCTAGTGTAGTCGCTCACCACTGCCCCTCCTTGCTGCACCATGTGGGCTGCATCGTTGCGATGATTAGCAGGATAAATCTTGTTCAAGCCACAAGCCTGAACTCCCACTGTAGGAATACCATATCTTAAAGCTGCACGATGGGCGTTGATGTCGGTACCATAAGCAAGTCCACTCACTATTACCAAATCATTGTCGAGCAACAGTGACAATCCTTCAACGAGCTTGTCGCAGAATGTAGCGCCATAGTGTGTGCTACGGCGAGTGCCAACAATACTTATCACGTGCTTGGCGTTAAGGTCGCACCCACCAATGGTGTAGAGCAAAACTGGAGCGTCGCTAGCATTTAGAAGTCGCTGGGGGAAATCGGCATCAGTAAAATACGATACCTTTATGTTCTTGCTCTCAACAAATTCAAGCTCACGCTCAGCCTTGCGAAGCATTTCGTCGCGATGAGCACGCTCCCACACCTTGCTACTGCTCCTTGTGATTGACTTGAGGTCGCTGTCGCTCATAGCAAAGAATTCCTTTTCGCTTCCAACGACATCAAGCAGACGCTGAGCAAGCTCAACTCCCATTCCTCGTATTCCGGCAAATGCCATGCGATACAATATGTCGGGGGGAGTGCTTACAGCCATTTCTCGAATTTCTTAAACAATTTATCACTGCGAGAGAGCTTGCCATCCTCAAGGCTTACTACACTTACCACAGCCTTGACTGCCATCTCGCCTGTGTACTTATTATATATGTCTTGATGGAAAACAAACCTCACACCCTTCTTCTCAACCCACAGACTGCTGAGCATCACGTCGCCACTGCGCAACGGAGTCTTATAATCAATCTCCACACGGTTGAGCACGGGGATAATGCCATCGGCGCTCATCTCCTTAAACGAGTAACCCGCCCAACGGCAGAACTCATGGCGTGTCATTTCAAGATAGTGAAGATAGATAGCATTATTCACGATACCTTCACTATCGAGCTCATAATCGCGCACTGAAATCTCCAATGTGTAGATATATTCGTTATTCTCCATTTTCAAGACTGTATTTCCTAATATAATTGCAAAGTTAGTCATTATTTCTTAATTTTGGAGAAATTAGCCTCCACCTAGGAAATAAAAATGAAAAAAACTTTTTTCAATTTTGTATTTCTCTAGGTTTGCACTAATTTTGCCCTCTAGTTATGATATATCCAGGGAATTTTGAAGCAAAGATAGGCTTTACCACAGTGCGTAAAGAGATTAACTCCAGGTGCATAAGCACAATGGGGCAGTATTGCTGTGAGCAGATGCACTTCACCTCTCGCTATGACGAGGTGATGCTGTGGCTCAACCAGACTAATGAGTTCCTATCAATACTTCAGACTAAACGCGAGTTCCCACTCAACTATTACTTCGACATGCGGTCGACACTCAAGGCAATTAGTGTGCCTGGTTCACACCTTAGCGCCGAGAGCCTGTTTAACCTGCAACGCTCGCTAGCCACAGTTAGCGAGATAGGTCGTTTCTTTGAGCGAAGTGATGACGGTAATGCCTCGCCCTACCCCAACCTGGCTCGCCTGGCAAAAACCATGCAGTCGTTTCCTGAGATTGTGAATGAGATTGGGCGCATCCTCGACAAGAACGGAAATATCAAAGACAACGCATCACCACTGCTACAAGAGCTCAGGCGAGCAATTGCCAGTGCAACGGCAAGCATCAACGGATTGCTGCGAAAGGTGATAAATGCCGGGCGTGAAGCAGGATATCTTGACAAAGACACAACACCGAGCGTGCGCGACGGTCGCCTAGTGATACCGGTATCACCCATGCACAAGCGCAAACTGCGCGGTATTGTTCATGATGAAAGCGCCAGTGGCCGAACCATCTTCATAGAACCCGAAGAAGTGGTTGAGACCAATAACCGAATTCGCGAGGCCGAAGCCGAGGTCAAGCGCGAGATTGTGCGCATCCTCACCGAGGTCACCGACATGATTCGGCCACATGCCGAGGAACTACTTGCCACCTATCGAGTACTAGGCCTTATCGACTTCATTCGTGCCAAAGCAGTCTTTGCACAAGATATAGATGGTCAAATGCCTCATATCGAGAAAGAGCCTCACGTTGAGCTCTACCATGCAATACATCCTGCACTGCTCCTATCCTTGCGCGAGCAAGGCAAAGAGGTTGTGCCACTGAATATAGAACTCAACCGAGAGCAACGCATCCTGCTCATATCAGGGCCTAACGCCGGTGGTAAATCGGTGTGCCTGAAAACTGTGGGAGTCGTGCAATACATGATGCAATGTGGTGTGCTGCCCACTGTATATTATAACTCCCACATGGGAATATTCAATAGCATTTTCATCGACATAGGTGACCAGCAGAGCATTGAGGATGACTTGAGCACATATAGTAGCCACCTGCAGAACATGAAGATGTTCCTGAATCGTGGCGACAAGCGATCGCTGGTACTCATCGATGAGTTTGGAAGTGGTACAGAGCCACAGATAGGCGGTGCCATAGCACAAGCCATTCTTGAGCAACTCAACAAATCACGCATCATGGGAGTCATCACCACCCACTACCAGAACCTTAAGCAGTTTGCCGACGAGGCTCCAGGCATCGTGAATGGTGCCATGCTCTATGATCGCCAAAAGATGAAACCCTTATTCCAGTTATCAATAGGTTATCCAGGAAGTTCGTTTGCCATCGAGATTGCACGCAAGACCGGTATACCACATGAGGTAATCGACAAAGCAAGCGAGATAGTGGGAAGCGACTACATCAATATGGATAAATACCTGCTTGACATTGTGCGCGACCGCAAGTACTGGGAGAACAAACGTTACGACATACATCAAAAGGAGAAGAAGCTCAATGCTATAGCAGAGCAGTATAATGAACGGCTTGAGAAACTCAACAACGAGTATAAAGCCATCATTAAGCAAGCTCGTGAAGAGGCACAAGATATTATAGCAAAATCAAACTCGAAGGTAGAGCAGACCATCAAGGGCATTAAAGAGGTTCAGGCACATAAGGAGCAAACAAAACTTGTGCGCCAACAACTTGAGGACTTCAAGCAGCGACTAGCCGAAGAGGGCGAAAGTGAACTTAAAGACCTTAAACCCATGCGACCAGTCACCAAGCAACCAAAGCAAGGCAAGGCAAAGAAGAACCACATCGCTAAGCCCGACATGAATGCTCCATTGCAAGCCGGTGACAACGTACTACTAAAGGGAGGTGCCTCGACTGTGGGAACCGTAATCACAGTCGACGAGAAATATGCTGTTGTTGCATTTGGTAGCATCAAGACACGAGTTGAGACGTCACGACTTGAACGCACTCTGCGAAAAGACACCGCTCGTGAAAAACCATCGATAACAAAATCTACAGCCGATGACATACGCCACCGTCAACTGCATTTCAAACCCGAAATCGATGTGCGTGGCATGAGAGCCGACGAGGCAGTGCAAGCCGTAATCTATTTTATCGACGATGCGTTGCAGTTCACCTATAAGACAGTTCGCATTCTGCATGGCACAGGTACTGGAGCATTGAAAGAAGCCATTCGCATGTATCTTAACACTGTTCTCGACGTAAAGAACTACCATGACGAGCATGTGCAACTGGGAGGTGCTGGCATTACTGTGGTCAATCTTGAGTAAACCTGCTTTAACCAATATTGGGTTTATTGCACTATCTATTTTCCATCATCAGACTAAAACAAAAAATGCTAAAGGCGGTTTGAACCTTTAGCATTTTGGGCGTTGGGTCACGTTTCACAACGATCTACGCCCCATTGATGAAAAAAATAGTGATTACTTTTATTGATTTGCCTTATGTGTTATTATTACGATGCAAATATATATCAAATAAAACTATAATGCAAACGTGTTTCAACCAATCCCCATTTTAAAAGCATTAAAATCGATTATTCTTCAACAAGATAAATTGATTATGATGCAATCAATTGCCTAAATTAAAGATTAGTACCACTGCACACCATTGCTGTAGCTTGAGTGCTTATCATACTTGAAGTCGCTCAAGATGCTTGACTTGACAGCGATGTGGAAGTTGTAAGACTTATATGGTCCCACAGGCACAAAGCTAGCGCTCATCACGAAGCAGTGCATCTCGCGGCTAACAGAGCAGTTCATGTAGGCAATCTTATGAGTGTCGAAATTATAACTAGCCGAGAGATTTATGGTCCAATTCTTGGTGGGACGAATGTTACCATTGAAACTCAAGTTCTGCGTCCACTTGCCCTTATACTCCATCTTCTTGTAGTCGAAGGCTCCATAACCATAGTTGAGCGAGTAGTTCACAGTAAGGCTCCATGGGCAATTCCACTGCATGTAGCCGTCGGGGCGCAGAGTGATGTCAGAGCCATCGACTTTGCCGCCACGGTTTTCCTCATCGTCGGTTGAATTGGCATCATTAAGACCTCGCTTCTTAGGTTTGTTATCATCATTGTCCTTCTTCCGCCCAAAGAGTTTTTTGAAAGTGTCGTTGTTGAAAGTGTAAGAGAACGAAGTTCCGGTGCTAGCCAAGCGCCCCCAACCTCCACCATGGAACAGGCGCAGCTTATTGATGCGCACTGGATTGCCAAACTCATTAAGGCCATACTTATAGACATCCCAAGTGGCGCTCAGGTTGAGATTGAAACTCTTAGTGAGTCGCAACAGAATAGACGTCTGCAAGTTACTCCATTTCAATGAGTCGGCAGCAAAATTGTAGGATTGTGAGACTGTTAGATTCTCGATGAGAGAAATTTTCTTGTATCCCGTACTATCACTTTCACTCTTGACTTTAGCCTCCAGGTTATTAGCAATCTGGATTGACAATATTCCACTCTTTCCGTTCTGCGGCTGTCCGAAAGTTCCGTGCTGGAAATAGGGATAATGAACCTGGCGCATCACACCTTGCGCATCGGTGTAGGAATAATCGCCGAAATACCCCCAGAACTTAGAACCAAAGTTGGGAGTCGCCGAGAAAGAAATGGTTGGCGTCATCACATGGCGCACCATCTGCAACTTGTCGCCCATAAACTTAAGCGGTTTATAGAAGCCATATAGCTTGGTGCTCAACGACAACGACACCGAGAAATCGAAAAGGTTGTAGAAACTATAAGTGGTATCACGTACTACAGCACTGGCATTAGGATCCCACGCCTGCTTAATCTTGCTAGTGTACATGCGGTCGGTGAGAGTAATGTTGGGAGTGACGTTGATATACTTAAACACATTGAAAGTGGCCGAGATTGGCACCACGTGCGATATGCCATTGCGCCAGTCCTTCACAAGATTCTTATGGAAGAACTGATTCTCCTTGGCAGTAAGAGAATTCTGGAAACGTCCTGAGTAAGAAATCTTTATCTTCTCATACCACTTCTCGGCACCAACAGCCTTCTTGCGCTTGAATGGTGTGGTTTGTGCCATAGTTACCGTGAAATTAGGGAACGACACGGTAAGTGTAGAGTCGGACGAACGCTGCGACACATTGGCATTAGCAGTCACGCTCCACTTCGAATTTGGGAAATTATAGGACCAGTTGATAGTAGAGCTCTTGGTGTTCTCGGTGAAAGAATTGCGATAGTAATCGGTGATATTGCTTCGCGAGTATCCACTAGTGGCGAAGTTCACACTTGCCGAGAACTGCATGTTAGGATTAGACTTAGAATCCTGAGTGTGAGACCACACAACAGAGAAGTTGCGAGCCTTGGAATAGTCGGGATCACCCTTGTCGCCAGAGACTGTAGTCAAGTAGCTAGCACTCAAATGGCCTGAAAACTTGTAACGCTTTGAGTAGTTGGACTGCAGCGTCACACCCCAAGAACCACGAGTGTAGATTTCACCTGTTAGCGCCAGGTCGATATATTGACTTAAAGCGAAGTAGTAACCGCCATTTTTCAAATAGAAGCCACGGTTATAGTCCTCACCAAATGTAGGCACAAGTATACCACTAGAATATTTATTGGTGAACGGGAAGAATGCAAACGGCACTGCAAGTGGCAAGGGCAAGTCCTCAAGGACCATGTAGGCTGGACCAGTAATTACATTCTTCTTAGGCCTCATCTTGGCTTTTGTAATCTGGAAATAGAAGTGTGGATGCTCGTGGTTGTCGCACGTGGTGTAACGCCCATCCTTAATGTGGTACTCATCATCCTCATGCTTCTTAGTGATTCCACCGGTGAGATAGCCATCGCCCTGCTCGGTGATAATATCGGTAATGACACCCTTCTTGCTCTTGAAGTTAAAGGCCATCTTCTTAGACTGATATTCACCACTAGGATCGGTAAACACAGGCTTGCCCTGAAGCTCTCCCACCGAGTCGGGGACACCCACAGCATGAACCACATTACTATCCATGTTCATGGTGATTGACGATGCCTTGAGAGACATGTCATCGTAATTCACCTCGCTCTCACCATAGAATCGGAGGTCGTTGCGCCCAAAGAGGATTATGGAGTCTTTAGATGAGAACTTCACAACATTGTCGATGTCGACGGCTCGCGACTTCTTGAAGCGCGAAGTGTCGCGAGGGGCAAGCAGCGAGTCGGGCGCCACTGAATCGACAGCAGCGCGCCCCCTACCTAGCGGAGCCCTTACTTGTGGAGCAGCCACCAGATTAAAAGCACTAGCAACAATAACAATCATTGCCACGCACCACAATAATATTTTAAGTCGTTGTGTCCTCAATCTTATGAGCGCTAAATATCGAAATAACCTACAAAATTAATCATTTCTGCTAACATAGACTCAAGATTGACAATAATTAAATATTACTATTACTAAATTAAGCAAAGTTTTTTATTTTTTAACCCGATTAAGTGGTTTCTCACATGCCAGAAAGGGAAAGTGAGAATGTTACTGAATCATAGCCATCTTAGCTTTGCGTGATTTTTTTATCATCTTTTTTAAAGAAGACGAAGTGTTAACTTTGGGTCGTGGTGAATCAGATGCATCACTTTTCTCATTTATCGCCTGAAGCATGCGCTGTGGCATTGGCTTAAGCACTGGTTGCTGTGAAAGATGCTGCAACTGGCCCTTAGTTGAATCAGATGCATCACTTGACTTGGGGCGAAATTGTGGTAGAGAGTTGAGTCGTGCCTTCTCATATTGCTTGAGAGCGCTCTGACGGAAGTTGTGCACGAGCTGATTTTCGCATTCAATGACCTCGGGTTCGACATCATTAGGCAGCTCACGCTTAATGATTCTCGAGACTTGTGACTGTGACATACCGACTCTGGCGGCAATCTCACGCGTGGTGTAGTGACAGTGGTTGAGCTGCTTGATAGCCTCGAAGACGCTCTCTTGCGAGTGGAATCCGTAGTCACGCAACAGCTGTCGCTCGTTGCCCAGTGGCTTGAAGTCGGTAAACTCAATGACACCATCGTGCTGAGTTAGTGCCACAGTGAGAACACTGTTGTCGTCGTAGATGACAGGTGCCATGCGATTTTTGTGCTGCTTGATGTAGTGTGTGCGACTGTGGCATGTGGCATTATGTCGATTGGCCTGCGAAAGAGAGAACACCGAGTCGCAGGAGTGCATAATCTCATAGGCGTGCGGCAGGGAAGCCGCTGTGATAACGTGATTTTTCTTGATAGGCTTGGAGTGAGCAATAATGAGTATCGCCGCCGAGGTTTTGCGTGACAGCTGCCGCAAAGAGTTGAGTGTGTACTTGACATTGGCAGTAGAGTTGTCTCCGTCAAGCAGAAGGTCGAAATCGTCGATGATGGCGACCTGTGTTTTTTTAACGGCAATTATTTTAGTGATAAAATCAAGCGGTGAAGTTTCCTCGTCGCTGCCTGTGGGCATGGTAGTGGGCGTGAACTGCGGTGTGATGGGATGCTCGAGCCCTTCGAGATCGAAGTACTCGACGTTGAGGCCCATCAATTTGACATTGGCTGCAATTTGCATAGCGAGGATGCTCTTGCCGACATTAGGCAAGCCGAAAAGGCATGCCACCTCAGAACGCTCCCATATGCCTTTCCATAGCCCGTCGTCGGGAGTTGTGATAGCCTTGCGCGGGACAAGGTCCATACCGTTATACCTAGCGAGAGTGATGTTCTCGCGTGCTGCTTTCTCGTGCTCGATGCTGAGCTGCATGTGTCGATTAGTTGTCATAGTGTTTTTTTATTTGCAAAATTAGAACAGCGTGATAAAAAAAACACCATTAAAAAAACACAGCATGATTAAGGGTATAATCTGCTATGTGATTTTCGGACAAGGCACACGTTGAGTTGCGATGATTTTTTGTCATACTCCCCCCTGCCCCCTCTATCTTAGAGGGGGAGTTGCTAACGCAATAGTTTTCAAGAGATAAGAACCATGGGACTCACGTCAAATTATTGTGGTGGACCGAAGAGGGCAGCCATTTGGTCAAATCGCGCAAGAGTGTCAGGGCCGAATTTTGCAAGTTTTGACCTTGCGATATCAAGGGTTCGGGTGTCGTCGTCGGGGTGCGACTTGCTGAAGAACTTATCGGCATAACACACCAGTTTCTCCTCGATGCTTACCGGCAAGAGGTCGCGATGTGGGAGTGGCAGTTGCCGTTGCTCAATCTCCTTGAGCGCCAGTCCCGCTCCCGTGTGCCTCTCGCACACAAGGGCATGGCGAAACAATCCTATATCATCGAGCATTCCCCGCCCTATCACTCCATGGCAAATGTAAGGCTCAGTGCCATTGCAGTAGATTCCAGGAGCATTGGTGTGAATGATGCCTATGTCGTGCAGCATAGCAGCCTCGACCACGAAGTCGATGTCGACCGGAGTGTGCTGCGCAATAAGCCTCTCGGCAAGTTTCTTTGCCAATTCAGCAACCTGGGTGCTATGCTTAACCAGCAACTCACACAGCTGGCTTCCCGGCTCATAAAACCTATGGATTATTGATAGGGTGTGGATCATTGTGATTAGGAATTTCTAAAAAAAGGTGTGTCACACCAATCCTTGGGGAGGGATGCAACACACCTACACTAATATTTGGGTTTAGTAATAATAAATTAGTCGAGAACAGTGTTCCAGCCGTGAGTATCCTCGAGGTCACCCTTCTGGATGCCCTGCAGACGCTTGTAAAGCTCGGTAACAACTGGACCAGCCTCACCGTCCTTGCCAATGTGGTAGTCCTTATCGTTATCGAAGTCATAGATGTGGCTCAATGGAGTGCAAACTGCAGCAGTTCCGCACTCGGCTGCCTCATCAACCTCGGCAAGTTCCTCAACAGGAATAGGACGGCACTCTACCTCAAGACCCATGTCCTTAGCAATCTGCTGCAGGCTCATGTTGGTGATTGATGGCAGGATTGAGTCACTCTTAGGAGTGATATACTTGTTGCCCTTGATAGCAAAGAAGTTGGCAGGACCGCACTCGTCGAGATATTTCTTCTCTTTAGGATCGAGGAAGAGCACTGCCGAGAAGCCATTCTCATGAGCACGAGAAGTGGCGCGCATGCCGCAAGCATAGTTGCCACCCACTTTCCACTTACCAGTGCCAAGAGGAGCAGCACGGTCATACTCGCGATAGATAGCGACCTTAGTTGGCTTGAATCCGTCGGGGAAGTAGGGACCTACTGGAGTCACAAACATGATAACGGTGTACTCCTGTGCAGGCTTAACACCCACCTGAGCCGATGTACCAATCTCAACAGGACGGATGTAAAGAGAACTTCCACTCTCGTAGGGAGGAATGAAGCGCTCGTTGAGCTTAACAACCTTCTTTACCATTTCGACGAAAAGTTCCACAGGCATTGGAGCCATCTTGATACCGTTGGCACTATTGATGAGACGCTGAGCGTTGGCCTCGGGACGGAAAATGCGAACCTTACCATCCTTGCCACGGAAAGCCTTCAAACCCTCAAAGATTTCCTGACCATAGTGCAGACATGTAGCAGCGATGTGAATATTAACATACTCTGAGTCGCTAACCTCAATCTCACCCCACTTGCCATCCTTGTAGGTGCAACGTACGTTGTAATCGGCCTTCATGTAACCGAAAGGCAGTTTACTCCAATTAATGTTTTCTAAGTTTGTCATAATAAATAATTGTGTATTAAAAAGTTATTTGTTGATAAGTTTTAATGTCTTAGCATTCTTCTCAAAAAAATCAAAGAGCAACCTTTTGTGTAACATTACCGACCTTGACCATATAAATGCCTCGGCTATTAAGCCTGAGTTCAGATGTGCCTGGCTGCAGTGTTGCTTGCGACACCAGCTGCCCCAGAATGGTAAAAACCTTGACCTGAACCGGGCGCTGGGTGCGGATGACAATGCAACCGTTGCGCTGGAAGATTTCTACTCCATCGGTGTTCTTTGGGTCGGTAAGGCTCTTGCCCTGCACCTCGGCATTAGTGGATTGCCATTGTACCCGTGCCATTGCCACCGGAGCCGATGCCAATGCTAAAGCCAAAGTCAATATTACAAAAAGCCTCCTCATAGTTGCTCTCGCCAAAGTTCTAAATGCAAAAATACAACAATCTTTGAAAACAGAAAAAACTTAGAAGGTATTTTTTCATATAATTGCTTAAAAATTGTCAATATTGCGATTTTAGACGTGAAAAGAGCCAATTTTGCACCCTATTTGCGCCACCATTTTTCAGCGCTGCTTACAAATTGTAAGCGCCAAAATATTACAAGTAAGGATTGTAGACCTTCTCGTCGGCAACGGTAGTGGTGTCGCCATGTCCTGGTGCGATGACCGTGTCGGGGGGCAGAGTAAGCACCTTGGTCTTGATGCTATCGATTAGAACCGAAAAAGAGCCACCGAACAAGTCGGTGCGCCCAATACTGCTCTGGAACACAACGTCGCCAGTAAGAATCACTGAACTCGACGGACAGTAGAACGACAGAGAGCCTGGCGAATGCCCTGGTGTTTCAAGAACACGAATCTCCTCGCCTGCAAAGTCGATAACATCGCCCTCGGCAAGAGTTTTATCAATCGTGAGAGGAGTAGAATCGATTTTAAGGCCAAATCGTGCTGCCTGAGTGGGCATTGACTCAGCTATTGGCTCTTCGAGTGCTCCTGCCTCGACAGGCACGCCATATTTCGTTGCCAGCCATCGCGCTGCACAAGCGTGGTCGACATGACAATGAGTTAGCAACACATGCTTTAAAGTTAGGTTGTTGCCATCGATGAAAGAAGTTATCATCTCCTTCTCACTATCGAGCATCATTCCTGGGTCAATCACTATGCATTGGCCTCCGGGTCCACTCCACAAGATGTAGCAGTTCATGCCGAAGGGGTTCATTGTGAATCGCGAAATCTTCATTTTGGGTTGGGTTTATATTGGTAGATAGACAATCTTCTTAGTGGCGAAGAAGTCTTCCTTGAAATAACTGCTTATATTATCGATAAGCACCTCGTTGCGATAGCGTGATAGTTCCTCCTCAAGATCACCCCCCTTGAGACATAACAAGCCATTGGGCAAGGCATTAGAGTTGTCGTGCGAGATGAGCCGGCGCACAAGTTTCACCATATCGGGCAGAGGCATCACAGCGCGGCTTACCACAAAATCAAACTTGCCCTTCACTTCGGCCACATCGCCATGCTGTATGGTCACATTGGTCAACCCAAGTTGGGTGGCAATGTCTTGAGCTACCTTTAGTTTCTTGCCCGTGCGGTCGACAAGGTGGAATGACACCTCGGGGAAATAGACCGCCAACGGCAGGCCTGGCAATCCGCCACCGGTGCCCAAATCAAGAACCATGGTGCCAGGGGTAAACTTTAGAAACTTAACCAGCGCCAGTGAGTGCAAGATGTGATTAACCTCGAGGTTATCGATATCCTTGCGTGAGATGACGTTGATTTTCTCGTTCCACTCGGAATACAGACGCAACATAGTGCCGAACTGCTCTCGCTGTGTAGCCGACAGTTCGGGAAAATATTTGTCAATAAGATTCATACTTGTAAAACACTCAATTACAATCGTTTCAGGATAGAATTATCACTGTAGAAAGGTTCCAAATCATCGTAGTCGATGTTGATAGTGGGTTCACCCACCGATGCGACAGCTATCACACTAGAATCGTAGCTCCATGTAACACCACGGCTGGTGAAGAAGAAGTTGCTCGTAACGCTCAAATTTGGCAGGTTGAAGTAGCCAAGGTCGTTGAGTTCATCTTCATTGCTTGCGCCCTTGTCGTCCATGAGTTTTTCCTTGAGCTGAGCGGTGAGCTTGTCGAAGCTGTCGTCGCGGAACATATCGCCGAGCGTGACACGCTTCATTTGCTGAAGGTCGAAACTCACATAGTGGTGTGAGAGCGAAGTGTTTTGGCCATTCTTAGAAATGGACTCCTCACGGCAGATGGTGAGCAAGTCGTTGTCGTTATAAACAGCCTTGATTGTGATGCGCGGCTCGAAGCGGTCGATGTCGACTTCGTCGAAACTCATGTTAACGGTATCGATGCTTGGATGGGTCTCACCATCGATAGATGGAGTGTTCTGACTCACAAGCGATTTAGCGTAAAGCTTCATAGCCTCTTTTACCGAAGATGTGCCTTTAGGACTCTTGAGCAAATGGGCAATGAAAAGCTGTTGCAACTGTTGCAGCTTGGTCGAGTCATTTAAGGCTTGTGGGTAAGAGACAACGAGAGTGACCTTCATCTCGCACAACTCGCCATTGCTCTTCTTGAACGACCCTGTCTCGACCAACGAATCGGTAGCCATTGTCACTTCGCCGAGAGTTGCATCATTGTCGCTGCCCGTGCACCCTGTCAGCACAAAAAGCACTAACATGATGACACAGAATGGAATATTACGGTTCATAGTAATGATATTTTTAAATAAAATGCTCACGCTCGCAAAACATTGAGCAAGCTCAGCCTTGTCTCGCTTAATCGCATTATTAAATAAAATGCTCACGCTCGCAAAACATTGAGCAAGTTCAGCCTTGTCTCGCTTAATCGCATTTTTGGATAAAATGCTCACGCTCGCAAAACATTGAGCAAGCTCAGCTTTGTCTCGCTTAATCGCATTTTTAGTGCGCTAAAGTATAAAAAAAATTGTTAATAACGAAATAATAAACGTTTTAAAAGTCTTTTTTGTCAAAAAATGCACTACTTTTGCCATAGAAAAACACTTTGATTAATAAAAACTATAGAAAATGAACAAATTGAAATCGATATTTATTATTGCCACACTGGCATTGATGAGCCTTGCGGCAACAGCTCAGACCAGCCCTGTAGACAAGGTGGCAGAGCTCGACGATGTGTATGCTCAATACCTGCCCGCATTTATGATAAAAGGCTTGAGCAGCATGGGAGACAATAGCATTCTCAAAGCCACTCCTATCCCCACCGGATTGCTCAAGAAGGTGACAAGCATGCAATTTATCATGACCAGCAAGAAGAAAGCCGTGAAGAAGGCACAGAAGATTTTAAAGGACCTCGACAAGCCCAAAGATTACTCAGTGCTCTTCCGCTCTAGCTCCAACAAGGAAGAGAAGATAGCGATTTATGGCAGGCCTGCTGGAAGCGAGAAATTTAATGAGGCAGTGCTTGTTATTAATGAGCACGACCGTCAGCTCATTGTGCTGCAGCTGCTTGGAGAGTTCAGCATGGAGGACGTGAACGATATTGAGGAGGAACTGCGCGACGACAAACCAGCTCCCGAGAACGTACCAAATAATGGCAAAACCACCGTTACAATCCTTGACGACAAGGATGCCATATGAGACCACCTGTGCCGTGCACTGAAATCACAAGGTCGTTACCAGCGCGCTGGTAACGACCTTAATTTTTCTATAAATATCTAATATTATTCTTGAATCCACCATGGAGTTGAATTCTCAGGATTTAATGTTTGTTTATTACCATTCAGCTTGAAGTAACCGTTAACGCCTCTCGGGGCTTTCTCCCAAGGACTCTTTAAGCTTGGATATTTCTTCGCCCTTCTAAGTTTCATTATCGATTCAAAATTGCCACAGGAGTCGACAAAGCTATAAGAAATGTAACCAGGGCACGAATTAACTATCCACCCTGTGGTGTCTCTGTCAAAGATATAGCCTTGGGCTGGATCGGATAATTGCGTAGAATCAGCACTGACCTGGACAGAGTCTTGATTAACCGGGCAAGAGTCATTCTCACTTGCCATAGAACCCACATAAACTGTAGATGCAAGCGCCAAAGATATGAGCAATATGATTTTCATAACGCAATAATTTTGAGGTTTTACAAAATTACCTTTTTACTTTTAAATCACCAAATCAAAGCCATAAGTATTAACAAAATTTGTGATGCACAATCACTTAGAAAGGATTATGCATCACAAATTAATATTAGGTTTAAATTGTGTTTACTCAAGTCCACGGAGGCGTAGGAGAGCCTTAGCATCGGGCTCGCGGCCACGGAACTTCTTGTAGAGGGTCATGGCATCCTCGGTGTCACCAGCCTCAAGGATGTAGCGGCGATAGTCGTTGGCAACATTCACATTCATAGGACCCTCCTGCTGGAAACGCTCCCAGCCGTCGGCCTCAAGCACCTGAGCCCAGAGGTAAGTGTAATAACCACAAGCATACTGCTCATCGTTGAAGATGTGCTTGAAGTAAGGACTGCGATAGCGATACTCGATAATCTTGGGCATGTGCAGACGTTTAGCAACTGAGCGCTCAAAGGCTTTGACGTCGATGTTGTCGCACCAGTTGATTTTGTGCCACTCGATGTCGAGCAAAGCAGCACCCACAAGCTCGGTGGTCATGAAGCCCTGGTTGAACTTCGATGACTCAATGAGCTTATTGACAAGCGCCTGAGGAATAACCTCGCCAGTCTTGTAGTGCTTAGCATAGTTCTTGAGCACCTCGGGAACAAGCATCCAGTGCTCGTTGATTTGAGAAGGCATCTCGACCATGTCACGATCAATGTTGGTGCCTGCCAAGCCACGATAAGGCACTTGAGTCAACATTCCGTGCAGAGCGTGTCCGAACTCGTGGAAGACAGTCTCAACCTGGTCGATGGTAAGCAATGATGGAGTGTCCTTGGTGGGAGGATTGAAGCTACCAACGTTGTAAACGATTGGGCGCTCAACAACACCATTGTAGTTATAGGCACTTTGCATCTCGTTCATCCAAGCACCCTGGGCCTTGGTAGCACGTGGGAAATAGTCGGTCATGAACACAGCCAAATGCTTGCCCTGGGCATCCTTAACGTCGTAGACGGTGACCTCGGGGTTATACTTGGGAGCATCTTTCATCTCGGTGAAGGTGATACCGTAGAGTTTGTTGGCGACGTAGAATATACCGTTCTTCACCACGCTGTTTAGTTCGAAGTAAGGACGAATCTCATCCTCGCTGAAGCTGTAGCGCTCAGCTTTCACCTTGTTGGCATAGTAGTAGTAATCCCAAGGCTCAAGCTTGAAATTGGCGCCGTGAGCGTCGGCATACTTCTGCATATCGGCTACTTCCTCGTCAACCTTCTTGATGGCTGGACGCCAGATTTGCATGAGCAGGTCCTCGGCCTTCTCAACAGTCTTGGCCATCACTGGGTCGCAAGCGTAGTCAGCATAAGTCTCAAAGCCTAAAAGGTTGGCCTTGCGCTGGCGCAGCTTGAGAATCTCGTTGATGTTCTTGCTATTGTCCCACTCGTCGCCGTGGCTGGCTGTGGTGGTGTAGAGCTTGTACATCTTCTCGCGCAGGTCGCGATTGTCGGCATCGTTGAGCACGGCGAGGCGAGTTGCAGCCGAGGCAGTGAATGCCCAGCCTTCATGACCGCGTGCCTTTGCCAACTCGGCAGCGCCATCGATAGCCTCTTGCGAGAGACCTGAGAGTTGAGCCTTATCGGTGACATAAATCACGTTCTCGCTCATCTCACGCATCACGTTCTTGCCAAAGGCAAGTTCGAGCTCCGACTCGCGCTGGTTGATTTTCATGAGTTTCTCTTTCTGCTCAGGATTGAGGAGAGCGCCCTTGCGAACAAAGCGCTTGTAGTACTTCTCGACAAGACGCTTCTGCACTGGGTCGAGCCCCATTTGGTCGGCGTTGTTATATACCATCTTGATGCGCGAGAAAAGGCCGTCGTTCATGTAAATCTCATCGCCATGAGCAGTCATCATGGGCATGAACTTCTCGGCAATCTCCTGCATCTCGGGGGTTGCGTCGCTTTCGTTCAAAGCCACAAACACAGCGCATACCTTATTATAAAGCTTACCGCTGTTGTCGAGAGCCAAAACAGTGTTCTCGAAGGTAGGAGTTTGCCTTGCATTGGCTATCATCTCAATCTCCTTGTTGTGTTGAGCAATACCCTCCTCAAGGGCTGGCATGTAGTGCTCGTACTTGATAGTCTCGAAGGGTGGAATCTGGTACTTTGTGGTGTACTCAGTCATGAAGGGATTCACATTCTCGGCAGTTTTCACTTTCTTAGGTGTTTTGCCTGCTGCCGGCAAAGCCAGAACAGCAATGGCGAGTAATGAAACAATTGTTTTTCTCATAATGATTGAAGTTATTAGTTGTTAGTTATTAGTTATTAATTCTTAGTTTGTGGTGGGTACTATTTCCAAACGAATGTTGCCACTTGGGGGTAGTGGTCGCTGTCGGGTATCTTTGCCCGGCTCCAGTCTACAGCCTCCATAGCGCCGCGATAGAGGATGTGGTCGATTTTGAAATACATGCGATTAGCATTGAAAGTATAGGTTAACCCACATCCACAATCCTGGAAGGCATCGCTGAAGTCGTCGCCACGTATCGTGCGATAACAATAGGAGGATGGGGCCTCGTTATAGTCGCCACACACAATCACATTGTCGGGGCCATTATCGATGAGAGTGCGAATAATATTGGCCTCCTGGGCATGACGGATGAAAGCCCTGCCAAGCTTGTCGTAGAGTGAACGCTTAATGCGTCGCAAGTTGCTGCGGTTGTTTACATTTACCTCACGACGTGTTAGGTCGGTGTATAAATCTTTATCATCACGGTCCATGCCTATCGAGCGCAGATGCAGGCTGATAACGCGCAACTGCTTGCCACCTGGCATGTCGATGTCGAAAGCCTTGGCATAGACGCCACCATCGTGATTGGGATTGGTCTTGAAAACCGAGTCGGGGACAACTTTGTAAGGATACTTTGACAGAATCACCAAATCACGATAACCATCGCTATGGTAGGGATATTTCTTCACAATCTCGTCGCGCATGGTAATCACATTGGGCACAGTGAGATAGTCGCGATCTTGAGAACCTTCCTGCATCAGGACAAGATCGGCATCCTGGTCGAGGATATGGCGCATAGGTTTTGAGGGCTTGTCCTGGTTGGTGTAATCGAAATTGGCAACATTATAACTCATGACCCTGAAAGTTGAGTCAGCATCATAGTTCCTGGCAAAGACATTGAGCGGGCACACAGTACTGATGGGGCCCCACGAGAACAACATAGCCACCAGCGGGATGAGAGCGTAGCGCCAACGCAAGAACAAGAGCCACGCAACCATTATCACAAGATTAATAATCAGCACTATGGGCATGCCTAATGTGAGCATTGGGAACAATGTGCTCGTGTTGGGGTCCACTACCCCGCCCCAAGCCGACAAGAGCATGAGCACTGCCATCACCACCGTGATGGTGAGCAGCACCGCTTTGATTGTTATTTTTCCCAGCTTGAGACCTTTCATAGAGAGTTATCGCTTGCGAGATGCGTTAAACAAGAATTCTTTCTCCTCGTCGCTCAAAGCTCCGTAGCCCGAGCGCTTGAGCTTGCCCAGTATTTCATCGAGTCGCTCCTCGTTGAGCGAGGTTGATGACTGTTTTGTTGTATCGGTTTTTACGTTCTTCTTCTCTGACTTTTTGGTTCTTGACGCCTTACCCTCGATAGGCTCCCAAGCCTTCTTGCGAGAGTTCTTTTTAAAGAGAGAAACAAAAGCGTCGATGCAGCGATTAATCCACGACGTAATGTCGTGACCACGCTTAATGGCCAGACCAAACCACAGTCCCACAAGCATGCCACCCAAATGGGCAATGTGCCCACCCATATTGTCGCTCTCGATGCCTATGAGGTCGATGAACACCGTTGCAATCGCAACCCACTTGAGCGAGATGCCACCAATGAAGAGCAAGTTGATTTGATAGTCAGGGCGATAAACCGAGACTGCAACAACTATAGCCATAACCGATGCCGATGCGCCCAGAAGCATCGCCTGACTGCCACTTAGATGCGGCAAGAGGTTGTAGGCAGCAATATAGAGTGCAGCGCCACCGAGGCCTCCCAGCACATAAAGTCCTCCCAGCTGGCGTGGGGTGAAGAACTCAAGAAAGATGCGTCCTAGCCAATAAAACCACAGCATGTTGAACAAGATGTGCAACAGGCCGTAATGAGAGAACATATAGGTGATTATTGTCCAGGGGCGACGCAGCAACAAAGACAAATCGGTGGGTAATTCCACCCACTGCATCAAGCCGTTGCTGCTGCCAGTGCCAAGAAATGACACCACTCCAACAAGCCGCAAAATCACAAAGACTGCAATGTTGATGTAGATAAACCGCATCAACAATGAGGCTGCATTATATCGATTCTTTATATCGTCAAATCTCATGATAATGATCGAAAACGCCTTTCTTCTTCCAGTACATTATAATGATGAAGGCAAAGAGCATTCCACCCAAGTGGGCAAAGTGCGCCACATGATCCATTGAACCAGTAACACCAAAGAACAGCTCAATTAAGCCATAACCGAGCACTGCCCATTTAGCCTTGACTGGAATAGGAATGAACATGATGTAAAGTGGCATATTGGGGAATAGCATGCCAAAGGCCAGCAGGATACCAAATACAGCACCTGAAGCACCCACAGTGATTAAAAGGTTATAGAATTGATCAACTGAAATCACTTCACTTCCTGTGTTTACACCAGTGTAGCCGCTCAAATCCCCTATCGAGAATTGCCATACTAATTCTTGCACCAGAGCAGCGCCAAGTCCACATGAGATGTAGAAGAAAATATAGCGCTTAGCGCCCATGACACGCTCGAGCAACATACCAAACATCCACAACGAGAACATGTTGAAGAAGATGTGGGTAATTCCAGTTGAGAATCCACTGGAATCGTGCATGAACATGTAGGTGAAAAACTGATAAATGTGGAAATCGCTACCTTGCCAGAAGTGAAGGCCTAAAAAATCATCCAAGTCAACTATGCCACGCATTTTAAGCAGGATAGTTGAGACCCACATTATGGCGTTGATTATTATCAAGTGTTTTGTCACGGGAGGCATCATAGCACTCCATCGACTGTTTGTTCCCATTTTACTATGAAAATAATGTAAAAAACTAATGCTCAGGTAAAGAGTAATATTACTTTAACCCTTCACTTGTTTCGAACGACAAATTTATAGTAAAAACCCGAAAAACCACCATTATAGGGCTGAAAAATGACCTTTTTTAATAAAAAATATAAAAATTGTTCCATTTTTTTTTGTTGAATGTTTTTGTTTATCTATATTTGCGATGTTAAAAGCATTCAAAACTATTTTGTTAACAATTTAATCAACAATTATTATGAACAAAACAGATTTAGTAAACGCTATTGCTAACGATGCAAAATTGACTAAGGTTCAGGCAAAGGCTGCTCTCGAGGCAACTATTTGCGCAGTAGAGAAAGCTCTTGGTAAGGGCGACAAGGTTGCTCTCATCGGCTTCGGAACATTCGACGTTGTAAAGAAAGCAAAACGTCAGGGTGTTAACCCCGCTACTGGTGCTAAGATCACTATCCCCGCAAAGAAAGTGGTTAAGTTCAAAGCAGGTGCTGAACTCGCAAAGAAGGTTAAATAAGCTTCGTTAAGCAAGTATTTAACGAAATAAAGGTTTCTTGTCATCGACTTGAAACCTTTATTTTTTGTTCCAGTTATTATTCTAGATTGTCACTTCTCAACCACAATGGTTGCAGCAGCAGTGTGAGCAACTGCTTGTGGAGAGTATTGGCTCTGGGCTTGTGCTACACCAGCCGCAAAGGTGCCCACATTGGTGACCATCACATCGTAAGTAACAGTGTGGACGCCACGGCGAATGCTATTGATAAAGAGGTTGGTCTTACTATCCTTAACCTCGTTATAGTAGAACATACCCTCACTATATTTGTAGTCAGAAGTTTTGTCAACAGGTTCAAAGCAAGCAGCACGCTCGTCGCTTACGGTCACATAGTCTAAATCCTTGGCAGCATCGATGGTGATGCGCACCTGCACCTTGTCACCAACCTTGAGCGTAGTGAACTCCTCGAGCTTGCCGTCACTACCATAGCGCATCATGCGCTTGGTTACTGCAAGGTCGGCAGTGCGTGCCTCTTTCACTTCTTGCATCGGTACTGTATAGGCCGCATACACAGCTCCCCACTGGGGATGGTCTTTTGAAACAAGTTTCACCACTTCACCAGGCTCAACAGCTCTCACTGAGTAGCCTAAGGCATCTGAGGCCCAATCGCCAGCACTGGTTATTATGGAATACACAGCTTGCGCCGCGAGGCTACTTGAGCCCCAGTCGTTGCTTTGCTTCATGAGCAACATCCATTTGCTGATAAGTTTCTGCTCTTCATCACGACGGTCAACCATGAGTGCCTCCTGCACACGCGCGGTGAGCGTCACATTATCATAGAATGTGTTCCTGCCCTCCTGCAGGTTGTCCCAATGCATACCTTGAGAGTCGGTCACAGCATGCTCTCGTAGCGACTGAGCTATTTTTTGCGCCTCGGCCTTATTGCCTGTACGGTCAAGCACAATAGCGGCATAGGCTCGGTCGGTAAGCGAGTAGTCTTGCCAGTGCTCAGCCACAGCCTTGAGGCTACGGTCGTTGATGGCTTTTAGCGTCTTGCTCATCAAGATTTGTGGGAAGAATGATCGCACATAGGCATAGGCAAGATAATCAATCTTCTTCCCCAGCTTGAAGTCTTGCTCTATCGCTTTGTCACAATAATTCACTGCGCGGTCAATCATGCGATTAAGGGTGGTATCGCTCACGTTGGTGGTAATTATCATCTGTTCACCAAGCAATTGAAGCACATTAATTGTAGTGCTCAACGACGACTTGCAACCAGGATAACTGAACCATGCCCAGCCGCCATCGGGTTGCTGCAGGTCGCCAAGGGCCTTTACCAAACGCTTGCGCTCACTCTCCATTTTTGCACTATCAAGCAAGTTGCTTAGCATGCGCATGCGCAGCGTCTCGCGCTGAGCAGCTCCCACAAACGGCGATGCCTTGAGGTCGCCAATCTTAAGGTCAGGATTCTGCTGCAGCATCGACACCATCGTCGAATCGCCCTTCCAACTCCTGATGGCGCTAGCAATAGCAGGTTCACAACCTGCCAAGTCTTGTGCCAGGCTTTGAGCATAGAGACTATGGGCCACACATGTCGCCACCTTGTCATTGTCGCTATAGATGGTGGGCAAAGCCATGACAGCTTGCCACAATGGGTTCTCGCACGTTTCAAGGGTCACTTTTGCGCCACTTGGGGCCGTGATGGTAATGTCTTTACTTTCACCCTGGTCAATGAAGAATGGCTCTGACTCAATAACCGGCGACGTGGCCGCAAGAACCGGAATTACAAGCTGTTCGCCATCGCCCCAGTGCTCAGTGGCAGCTTTCACACGCAGGCCAATCAATGCCAGGGTGTCAGGTACTGTCCACTCGATTTCAACATTGCGAGTCTCTTGCGAAGCGAGAATTAGCTCCTGACTGCCAGAGCGAAGAACATTACCAGTGACTACGTCAAAGAGCTCTACTACAGCACTCACAACAGCAGTTGTGTCATCAGCGTTCTGCACTTGGCACTTTAAGGTAACATTATCGCCATTACGCAAGAATCGAGGTGCCATAGGCTTGACCATGAGCGGACGGCTGGTCATCGCCTCGTCTATAAAGTTTGCACTCAGCAAGTCTTTATTATAGGCAATAGCCTGCACCAACCAGGTGGCATTATTCTCGGGGGCATTAAATTCCACTGTCACGCGCCCCTGCTCATCGGTAGTGAGCATCGGCTTCCATAATGCGGTTTTAACGCCCTGCTCACGCGACTTGAGTTGTTGTAACTTGCGGTTACGCACAAAACTCTTGCTCGATGTGTTGATAACAATAACTCCTGCTGCTGCACGAGCACCATAGATTGATGTTGCCGAACCGTCCTTAATGATGCTGAAATCAGCAATGTCGTTGGCATCTATGCCCGCCAAAGCCCCAAGAAGCGTCAAGGGGTCGCCATTACTCAAAATGTCGGCATCAAGATCGGATGCTTCTTCGATTATTACACCATCAACCACTACAAGGGGCTTGTCACTACCATAAATCGATGTAGCTCCTCGCACCCTAATCCCTGCGGCACGTCCCTCAAGTGCATAAGACACATCGGTTGCGACTCCTGTAAATAAGCGCTTGTCTACGTTTTGATAACCAGCCACAACCACCTCTTGCAACTCCTGCTCACTATCAGGCATAACAATGAGCAGCGGCAATTTGAGCGTAGAGAAATTATAGGTATTATAACCTAAATATTCAATTTTGACCATGTTATCTTTGTATGGCAACTTTAGCTCAAATCGACCATTGACATCGGTGCTGATCGTTAACGAATCACACTTCACAACGGCACCTATAAGTGGCTCTAAGTCGTCGGCGTAAACTACGCCTGTAACAACCCAACCTGTGGAGTCATTTCCTGCAATGGTAGTCTCATGTAGGTTGGGGTCAATATCTTTGGCCCTTAACGACGTTAGGTCGGCGTAATAGCTCTTAAACCAATCCCTATCATAGCTATATAACGATGGTGTAGCGATGTTTACTTCATTAAGATTAGGCTTTTGCCATAGATAGCCAGAGTAATAATTTCCACGATACCACGGCTCACGCATTACATACAATGCACTTGTCAAGAAACCAGGTTTAAACCACCATTCATTCTTTTTCAAATCGTAAATGGCCTTATCTATCATCGAGAGCATTATGGCTCCCTTGTGGGGTGTGCTGTCGTTATCAAGTAGTGTAAAGCGCCATTTCTCGGCAGAGCCAGGCTCTAACTTGTTGCGGAAACTCTCTACCTTTATATTAAGCTGACCCTTAGGTATTATCGACTGTAGCCTGCGGTTTTCTTTGGTTTGCTTTTTGTTATAGGTATTGAAAAACTCCACATCGACCCACTCACCACTATCGTTTGGCATATCTATATCAAACTGATGCATGCCTGGTGAGTAGTAGTGCAGCCAACCTTTCGCGAGAATCCTCTTACTGGTCGAGGCGATATAATAAATGTGTGACTCGGGTATCGAAGTCCCAATGATTATGTGTCCCTTGTTATCCTTGTCAACTTTAACTCCCTCGGGCATAATCCACATGGGTGAATTCTTTATAGGGCACTTTGTGTCGGTAATACGATATAGCAACAATGAGCCGCTTGCATACTCCTTGTCGCCCTTGCATCGAGCTTCAAAGGTGTATTCTCCCGAGGGTAGAGAATTGAAGTCAGTCAACAAATTGTCACTCTTGATTGTGCCCTTCTTCACCTCTTTTGACCTGTCATTGGTAATGCGGTAATTGACTTCAACTGCCCCTTTCTTTGAACTTTTTACTACAATGGGGGCCTTGAGAAGTTGCCCTTCTAGACAATAAGCGGCATCAACAACACGCACTACTGATGTGCCTTTTAAAACTATTTCATATTCACAATTATCGTCATGCTCCTCTCCGAGTTCATCGGTTGCGGTGGCCACGACCGAGAAATGTTCTACAACGCAGTCCTCATCATCGGTGTCAAGCGTTTTATTAGCAGGCAAGGCAAACGTCTTAGCTGGGACCACGAGTTCGAACCGCCCGTTGGCATCGGTCACAACTGTGGTGTCGGAAAGTTGTGGATCATCGTCCAGTTCGCGACAGGAATCATAGGTTCCAAACTCCAGCTCAACATTCACTCCTGTAAGCGGCATGCCACTATAGTTAACAACACTCCCCTCCACCTTCACGTCATCACCTAAATAGAACGGCTTGGGCTTGTCGAGCTTGATGGTGAATGTGGGAATCTTGTATTCACTCACCTCAATAGTGCAACTACCAATCTCACTGCCGTTGCTACTAATGGCACTTATCTCATATTGCCCATTTAGTCCATCCTTGGGTAAAACGAAAGAACCAGTTGCCCTACCCCACTTGTCGCTCACCAGTTGCAACGAGTCAACAAGTATGCCATTGGCATTGTGAAGCATCACCTTGAGTGGCAGTTCTCCCAAAATGTTGCGCGATGTTGTTGACTTGCAGTACTGCACAGCAACAAATTTCAACGTTTCGCCAGGACGGTA
This sequence comes from uncultured Bacteroidales bacterium, assembly GCA_902762385.1. Classification (GTDB taxonomy): domain Bacteria; phylum Bacteroidota; class Bacteroidia; order Bacteroidales; family Muribaculaceae; genus Sodaliphilus. Next base: position 34,543 of record CACWNQ010000015.1, read on the forward strand.
AATCGCCAAATCGGTAAATATTTTACTCACTGTGTCGATGTGGTTAACATCTTCTGTCTTATAAGAATAAATATAGACATTGTGAGCCGGTGTCCAACGGTCGGCACCAATCGAGATGCTGAAGCCATCATTATCACGAGAAACATCATTAGGTATATTCACTGCCGCAACTCCATCCACATTGGTGACTGAGCTCCATGAGCCATTTGTCACCAGTGCGCCCTCTACCGGCTTGCCACTAAGCATGTCGATGGCTATCAATTCCACATCAACACCTTGATTATCAGAGCCAGTTGTGTTACTATTGTTATTTTTAGATTCGCAAAGCTTCAAGCTCATCAGCGCCACATCATGCACCCTGATGAAGTCGCTGCTTGCAATCTTTTCATAATTGAGGAAGTTTATGTCCTTGCCTTTTTCATCGATGAACGATGGGATTGCCACATATATGCCAAAAGGCTGTGGAGCAAAGACCACTTTGTTCCTATCATGCCCATAATCTCTTTTAACGAGTTTTAGGCACTGGGAATCAATTAGTTTAAACTGCTTAAGGCTATATGTTTTATTCTTTTCTATTTCTACAGTGTCACTTAGCATGTAAAGCCTCACATTGATTTCATCGAGATTTTGAATGGTTTCCATCGACACCTCTATCGAATCTTTGGTTGAGACCTCCGACGGGAACCTCAATCCCAGTTGTTTCCTGAGCGCGCGATTGAGTTTATTGATTATTGTATTATAAAAAGGACTTTGAGGGAATTTTTCTAAATATTCTCTCCAAAAATCAATCTCATTGAAAATCATTTCACTAAGTAGCAAGCCGCTACTTTCCTTGTCACGATACTTAAGGTAATACTCCTCGAGCACCTGAAAATCACTAAGTACTAAATTCAGTTTATTGCGATGCACTTTGGCACCTTTCGATGCCACAATAGCGGCCATGTGCGGCAAGCTTCCCTCTTCACAATTCTCGAGCAGACGAGTTATTACATATTCATCCTCAATAATAGAGTAGCCCTTGAGAGCCAGGAAGTGAAAGAGTGTTGGACACATGCACAAGCTGTCGGGTGTAATAAGGCCAGCGTAGTTGCTAAGAGGCTTGGACAGCAACGCTTTCTCGTCATTAATTGAGTGGCGCACAAGTTCCTTGAGCCTATCTTTCACCTGCCCACGACTCATTCGCTCATAGCTGGTGGGCACCGTGTCGATATCGACCGATGGATAGCCAAACCTACTTGCGTAGTCACTGAGCACACGAGCCTCGAGGTGATAAAGTAGTGCCTTGATGTCGAGGCGGCATTCTTGCTGTGCCACTTGCTCGATTTGTGGCATGATGGAGTCGATTTGCTGCTTTGAGATGCTACTTTGCGCAAGGGAGTAGCGCACTAGAGCATCGACTACCGCCTTGCCGTCGCCACTCGTGAGTGCCTTGTCAAGCTGCGTCAATGCCTCGGCACTAACCTTCCTGGGGAAAGCGAAATTGGGCGCATCCTGCGCAAATGCTGTGAACGACATCACAAGCATTACGACAAATAAAGTAATTATCCTGTTTCTCATAAACATAAGCCCTTTCTTGATAACATCGCAAAGTTAGCGAATACAGAACATTTTTGCAATTATCTTCGTGCCTTTTTTGTCGTTTCTATGAGGCTTCACGGATTTTCCTCAGGTTGTAGACATTTCAGTGGTTATTGCGCGCGGAACGCAACCTCGTTAGTTTTCACATTTTTGCAAATTCAAAGGATTGCATAATTTAGTCTTTTAAAATTAATAAATAATTAATAATAATCAAAGATTTTTCACTACCTTTGCACTTGAAAAATTGCAAACCTGGCGCAAGGATGCTTGAATCTATTGCTGCTCAGGTATTTAAATGAACCATTCTAAACTATTTCAATTTTATATTTTAATTTTATTCTAAAAGATGAAGACAATCTACACTTTCGGTAACGGTAAAGCAGAAGGTAGTGCCGACATGAGAGACCTCCTGGGAGGAAAAGGTGCTAACCTGGCCGAGATGAACCTCATTGGTGTACCTGTACCTCCAGGTTTCACTATCACCACTGAAATGTGTCGCCTCTACAACGAGAAGGGACGCGACGAAGTTATCAAACTCATCAAGGGTGACGTTGAGAAGTCAATAGCTCACATCGAGAGCCTCACTGGCAACAAGTTCAACGATCCTAGCAACCCCCAGCTCGTATCGGTACGCTCTGGCGCTCCCGTTTCGATGCCTGGTATGATGGACACCGTGTTGAACTTGGGTATCAACGACGAGGTTGCTGCTACTCTTGCCGAAAAGAGTGGAAATCCCCGTTTCGCTTGGGACAGCTATCGCCGCTTCGTTCAGATGTATGGTGATGTAGTGCTCGGCATGAAGCCTGAGAACAAGACCGACATCGACCCATTTGAGGCCATCATTGAGAAAGTAAAGGCCGACAAGGGTGTTAAATTTGACACTGAGCTCGAGGTTGAAGACCTCAAGACACTTGTTAAGCTCTTTAAGGAGGCTGTTAAGAATAATACTGGCAAGGACTTCCCAACCAGCGCTTGGGATCAGTTGTGGGGTGCAATTTGCGCCGTATTCGACAGCTGGAACAACGAGCGTGCTATCCTGTATCGCCAGATGAACCGCATCCCCGAGGAGTATGGTACCGCAGTTAACGTTCAGGCCATGGTTTATGGTAACATGGGCAATAACTCGGCTACTGGTGTTTGTTTCTCTCGCGACGCTGCTACCGGCGAGAACCTCTTCAACGGCGAGTACCTGATCAATGCTCAGGGCGAGGACGTTGTTGCTGGTGTTCGCACACCTCAGCAGATTATGACCGAGGGATCACGCCGATGGGCAGCCCTTCAGGGCATCAGCGAGGAAGAGCGCGCAAGCAAGTATCCTTCACTCGAGGAGTCAATGCCCGAGTGCGCTAAGGAGCTTGTTGAAATTCAGCACCGCCTCGAGGAGCACTATCGCGACATGCAAGACATGGAGTTCACCATCCAGGACGGCAAGCTGTGGCTGTTACAGACACGTAACGGCAAGCGCACCGGTGCCGCTATGGTGAAGATTGCCATGGACCTGCTGCGTGAGGGCAAGATTGACGAGAAGACTGTTCTCAAGCGCATGGAGCCTGAGAAACTCGATGAGCTTCTGCACCCAGTATTTGACGCTTCGGCAATGAAGACTGCCAAGGTTGTTGCTAAGGGTCTTCCTGCAAGTCCTGGTGCTGCTACCGGCCACATCGTATTCTTTGCCGACGACGCCGAGGCATGGGCACAGCGCAACAAGAAAGTCATCTTGGTTCGCCTTGAGACTTCTCCCGAGGATCTTCGCGGTATGAGCGTAGCACAGGGTATCCTCACCGCTCGCGGTGGTATGACCAGTCACGCAGCCGTTGTTGCTCGCGGTATGGGTCGCTGCTGCGTTTCGGGCGCAGGCGAGATTCTTGTTGACTACAAGAACAAGACCGTTGAGATGAGTGGCAAGGTTTACCACGAGGGCGACTGGATTTCATTGAACGGTAGCACCGGTGAGGTTTACGAGGGTCTCGTATCGACCGTTGACGCCGACATGAGCGGTGACTTCGCTGCCATCATGAATCTGGCTGAGAAATACAGCAAGATGTACGTTCGCACCAATGCCGACTCACCACGCGACGCTAAGGTTGCTCGCAAGTTTGGTGCTAAGGGTATTGGTCTGTGCCGCACTGAGCACATGTTCTTCGAGGGCGACCGCATCAAAGCTATGCGCGAGATGATTATCGCCAGCGACGAGGAAAGCCGCCGTGTAGCACTCGACAAGCTGCTGCCATTGCAGCGTGGTGACTTCGAGGGTATCTTCGAGGCTATGGACGGATTTGGTGTTACCATCCGCCTGCTCGATCCTCCCTTGCACGAGTTCGTACCCCACCAGCTCGCAACTCAGAAGGAGCTTGCCGAGGAACTCGGTATCACTCTCGACGAGGTGAAGAACGTGTGCGCTAACCTCGAGGAGTTCAACCCAATGCTCGGCCACCGTGGTTGCCGTCTGGGCTGTACTTATCCTGAGATTACCGAGATGCAGGCACGCGCCATTATCGAGGCAGCCCTCAACGTGAAGGCTCGCGGCATCGACGTTCATCCTGAGATTATGGTTCCCCTGGTAGGCGTTCTTCCTGAGATTGACATGCAGGCTCGCATCATCAACGAGACCGCTCAGAAGGTATTTGCCGAGCGTGGCGAGACTGTTGCCTACAAGGTAGGTACTATGATTGAGATTCCACGTGCTGCTCTCGTAGCAGACCAAATCGCTAAGGTTGCCGACTTCTTCTCGTTCGGTACCAACGACTTGACTCAGATGACCTTCGGTTACTCACGCGACGACGCTCCCAAGTTCCTTGGCAAGTACAAAGAGCTTGGCATCCTCAAAGTTGATCCATTTGCAGTCCTCGATCAGGAAGGCGTTGGCCAGCTCGTTGAGATGGGTACCAAGAAGGGCCGTGCAACTAAGCCCGAACTCAAAGTGGGTATCTGTGGCGAGCACGGTGGTGAGCCATCGAGCGTGAAGTTCTGCGCAGGCCTCGGCATGGACTACGTTTCTTGCAGTCCTTACCGTGTGCCCATCGCACGACTCGCAGCCGCTCAGGCAGCCGTAGAAGGCAAATAAGGATTACACCTTATTAAATTATAAGCGGTAGAACCTCGCACATGGAGCGTTCTACCGCTTTTATTATAAATTATAAACAATAGTTATTTTTTAGTTCTGCTCCCTCAGCCAACGTTTCAACAAGAATGTGAGAAAGTAGGGAAATGTGTAGAATTTACCATTAAAGCCTATGTTAGCAGAACAGAACTTAATACCATATTTAATGTCGCGACTTAAATTCTGTGAAGAATTACCAGTAAGTTTATTTAGTGAAGCAGTTGCGGTGTTGCTAGCCTTTACCTCAATAGGCCATAGATGATTAGCACTACGCACAAAGAAGTCTATCTCAATCGACAACTTATCATTGCGATAGTAGTATAAATCATACCCCTGCTTTGCAAGCATATCGGCAACAATATTTTCAAAGATTGCTCCTTTATAGGTTGCAAAATTTTTGTTTTTGCGCAAGTCTTCTTGCGCCTCCTCATCAAGTGATGAAATGAGCATACCCGTATCCCGATAATAGATTTTGTATAAAGATGGACTGTAGTTTCCCTTTAGCGGCAAGGCCAACTCATGCAAACAATAACACACGTTGATGATGCCAGCGCTGTTTAGCCATTCCACTGCACCTACATACTCCCGGTTACGAGCACCATGTGCGATTTTTGTCACCAGAAATCGCTTATTTTCTTGTGCAAGAAACGCCGAGATGTGACGGAAAACTGCCAGGACCTTACCCTTCTCCATTCCAACAGCATACTTTGTGATGTCTTCCTCGTAGTCTTGATGCAATTGCTTCTGGAGAGACAAAGTGCCTGCAAAGTTTTTTTGCGAAACAAAGGTATCGACCACCTCAGGCATACCACCAAGAACCATGTAGTCTCTAAATAAACTATTGAGTTTATCCATCATTAGCTTTGTTAAAGGCTTTACCTGAAGCATGTGACTAAAAAGCTTATCAATCAATGAATCGTCATAACCGCAAGCCCACAGGAATTCCTCAAAATCCATAGAGTGCATAAGCAAGTCTTCTTTATAGCCCACACTGTTTGACTCTATCTGTTGATAATAGACACCCATCAGCGAGCCGGAACAAATTACGTCATAACGACCATCCATCTTGAAAGGTTTTAGACTTGTGGCACAACTTGGGCAAACCTGCAGTTCGTCAAAGAATATTAGTGTTTCTCCTGGCACAAAAATGAGATGTGGGTTAATCAATGTAATATTCTTAATAATAGTATCTACGTTAAAACCATCATCAAAAATACCACAATACTCCTCATCTAAAGCAAAATTAATCTCAATTACGTGCTTATAGTTTTGTTCAGCAAAATGGCGAATTGACATAGTCTTGCCAACTTGACGTGCACCCTTGACTATTAGAGGCTTGCGATTAGACCGATTCTTCCAGTCTATCAATATGTTATCTATCTTTCGCTTAAGCATAATTACTATTTATATCACATAAGTCGATGCAAAATTAAGCAAAAAATCACATAATTCCCATATTTTTAACCCGAAAAATCACATAATTCCCGTTTTTAATGCGTGAAAAATCACATAATTCCCATATCATTAGAAAACAGGACAGGTATTAAAGGAGTTAAAACGGTTTGCGGTATTTGTCGGGGTCGGTGTCTTCCATGATGCTAAGGTAGCTGTTGTAGCGCGACTGGCTAATGTGGTTTTGCTCGACAGCATCGCGCACGGCACAACCTGGCTCATGAGTGTGGGTGCAATTGTTGTACTTACATTCCTTTGAAACCTTGAAAATCTCGGGGAAGAAATGCGCAACCTCGCTCTTCTCAAAATCGATGGTACCAAAGCCTTTCACTCCTGGAGTGTCGATGATGTGGCCAGCATTGTCGCCTGGTATGTCGAGCATTTCGCTGAAGGTGGTGGTGTGCATGCCAGTGTGATGCACCTCGGAGATATCACCCACCTTGAGCTTAGCATCAGGGACCAGCAGGTTGATGATAGAGCTCTTCCCTACTCCCGAGTTGCCACTAAAAAGGGCTGTCTTGCCCTGCAACTCATTACGCAGCAAGTCGAGCCCCTCGCCCGTGATGACCGACATGGGAACAACAGTGTAACCTATACTCCTATATAAATAGATAACAGCCTCAAGCAACTCGCGGTCTTCAGGCTCGGCAAGGAGGTCAATCTTGTTGAAGACGATTGTGACCGGGACATTATAGGCCTCGGCAGTAGCAAGGAAGCGGTCGATGAAAACGGTACTTGTCTCAGGATTGATGAGCGTAACCACAAGCACAGCCATGTCGAGGTTGGCGGCAAGAATCTGGAACTCACGCGACAAATTGCTGGCACGGCGGATGATATAGTTGCGACGTGGCAAGATTGAACGGATGAAAGCTGTGCCATCTTCCTTAACCTCAATCTCAACATTATCGCCCACTGCCACGGGATTAGTGCAACGGAAACCTTTAAGCCTGAGATTCCCCTTGATTTTGCAGTTGCGCTCGGTGCCATCGGCAGTGCGCACTATGTACCAACTGCCTGTGTTCTTTATTACCAGTCCTTGTGTCAAAACCTATATTTTTTTGACAAAGATAGTGCAAGTTAAGAGAAAAACCAAACTTGCAGGAGTTTTTCCTTATCGCAGCCAACTTCGGCAATAGGCAACATAGTGCATTTTCTGTAAAAATTTCATCAAAAAGCATTTTTCTTAAAAAAATGGGCAAGCAGCACCAAGAAATTGAAATAAAATGCTTAACTTTGCTTTTTGATAGTATTAAGTAGAACATTTTATAAAAACCTCTCAAATATATGGAAAAGAAATACATTCCCGATTCCGAGATGATCATCAACGATGATGGTTCAATCTTCCACATCCACTTGAAACCCGAGCAGCTCGCCGACAACATCATCATCTGCGGCGACCCTAGCCGTGTGAACATGATTGCGTCCTACTTCGACACCAAGGATTTTGAGGTGTCGAGCCGTGAGTTCCACACCATAGGTGGAACCTACAATGGCAAGCCCATCATGGCATTGTCGCACGGAATTGGCGGCGACAACATCGACATCGTGGTTACTGAGCTTGACGCTCTTGCCAACGTTGACTTCGCCACTCGCACCGTTAAGGATGAGCATCGCACATTGAACATCGTGCGCATTGGCACCAGCGGCGGCTTGCAGCCCTACGTTCCCGTAGGTACTCCCGTAATTGCCGCCAAGGCTCTTGGTTTTGACGGCGTGATGAACTACTACGCTGGCCGCAACGAGGCTTGCGACCTAGAGTTTGAGCGCCAGTTCTGCGAGTTTGTGAAGTGGAACCCATTGTTCTGCAAGCCTTACATTGTTGAGGCTGACCCAACACTGGTTGAGAAGATTGGCCGTGACGACATGGTGCGCGGTTACACCATCTCGGCTGTGGGATTCTATGGACCTCAGGGTCGTGAGGTGCGTCTGCCACTAGCAGAGCCCGAACTCAACAAGCGAATCGAGGCATTCGAATATGATGGCGGTCACATCACAAACTATGAGATGGAAGGTGCAGCACTGCAAGGTCTCGCCAAGCTCATGGGACACCGTGCCATCACCATTTGCTCAATTATTGCCAATCGCGTAGCAACAGTAGCTAACCCCAACTACAAGACTGCTGTCAACGACCTGGTGAAGACCGTAATTGAGCGACTTATGGCAGACTGATAATTTCCTCTCATCACCAAAAGAGTAAGGTACTCCCCGCAATTGAGGAGTACCTTTTTTATACCATTTATTTAGTAGATTAATTTCCAAGTAGAATGTTGTAAACAATGGTTATATCAACCGAAGTAATGATGCCATCACCATCCTGATCGCCATTGACGAGCTCGCTGCTGTCACCGTTAAGCAGATAGTTGTAGAGAGCTGTAACGTCGACACTGTTTACATGGCCGTCGCCGTTAACGTCGCCGGGGATGGCATCGACGATATTGCCGAAGTTCTTCCACTGCGCTGCAGCTTTGTATTTATTTACGCATCCCTGAGGCACATGAAGCGTCTGACCAGACTGCAGGTTGTAGTTCCAAACATTTGGGCCTAAGTTTGTTGGCGGATTTGTGGCTAAGCAAGTCACATCGGTAAGTGCGGCTCCAGACACCTCCATCATAGCAGATTCACCTATACGAGCGACATTGGCAGGAAGTTTGAAGTGAGTCACATAAGGGGTATTAGAAAATGCATAATCCTGAATGTCGAGCTTGGTGTCGTTACACCTCGTCAAGTCAACCACGCCTTGAATAGCCGTATTGGCAAAAGCGCCCTTACCAATATAGTTGAGCTTGCACGACTTATCGGGCCAAGAGAACGACGATAAGCTGGTGCAACTTGCAAACGCGTAATCAGGAATCTTCTTGACAATGTTGTCGCTCCAGGTGATTTTAACTCCGGTAAGCTGTGAGGCGCCTGCGAAGCAACTGTCGCTCAACTCCTTGATGTAGTAACGCCGAGCAAAACTGTCGCTTTTATAGGTATTATCGCTAATTGTAAAATACTGAATAGCGTTATCGGGAATATATACCTGTTTTGCGTTAAAGGATCCGTCACTATTCTCGTTGATTACTGTCAAGTCTTGCCAATCACTAGCTCCTGCACCGATGCTGTTGAAATAACGCCAAGGATAGTAGCCGTTGCTGGTCTTAGCACCTAAGAACGTGTTTCTTGAGCCAACAGGCACATATACCTTGCAAGTCCTAGGCACGTTGTAAAAGCAGCCGCCGTTGCTGCTACCAGGATCAACATCTGAGACATTGCCCCAGTAATTGGTGAACATCAGCGAAGTGCTGGTAAGGTTAAGATTGATTGATTGCAAGGCCGGGCAATTTCTCACAAAATTGCCGGCTACATTACCATTACTGGAACTTGGAAGATTGATGCGTTTAAGGCTTGGATTGTCGGCAAACGCTTGTGCATGTATCTCCTGAATGCCGTAGGGCAGATCAGCATTCTGAATTCTGGTGTTTCTGAAACAGTTCTGTCCAATATAAGACTCGGCACTCCATTTAGTGTTGAACTTCACATTGGTAAGTCCAGTGCAGTTGTAGAAGATTTCTTTGCCTTGAAGCTGCCCATTAATAGTTACTGAAGTGATTCGGGTGTTTCCCTTAAAGGCATAATCCCTAACATAAACCTTATGTTCTGTGCCATGTCTGTAGATTGTTTCTGGGATGATTATGGAGCCACTCAATTCCATGGAAAGATCCTCATCGATATACCAGATGTTTTTGCCATAAACCAGAAAAGCTGTATCGTCATAAGGCATTATATAAGGTATTCCATCGATCACTGCATCATACGAACCATAAGAGATGCTATAATTGTTCCAGTATGGTGATGTGTAGGGAACCATATCACTTTCCCACCATGAAGGTACAAATATCTCCAAAGAAGGCGGCACATTTGTAAATGTGTTGACATCGGTAGTGTTATTGACTCCTTGCTGGGAGTTAAGGAGGATCCTCCTCAAATCTATGCAGCCATTAAATGCGCTGTGATAATTGGCACTCGTCACTGTGCTGGGAATCGACACTCCACGAAGAGCTGTTGAGTTTTCAAAAACATGGCCATACATGGATGAGCCAGATGTGCCTATTTTCTTCACGCCAACTGGAATCTCTATTGCTCTATTGTAACCTCTCATGTCACTGTAGGCATAGTCACCAATCTCGGTTAGGGTGGTTGGCATAGTTGACTGTTCGCATTGATAAGTATTCCTGCTTGGGCTTTTGATTAATTTGGTTAGCGACTTGTTGTAAAGGGCTCCACAATCAATGTAAGTGGCATAGTACTGGTTTCCACTAGCCACAGTAAAGTCTTTAAACGAATAACACTTCTCTACCGATGTTACAGCAAAGGTTTCTAATGTTGCCGGAATGTTAAGCGTAGAAAAGGCGGCATTATAGAACGCTTGCGAAGCCACATATTTCACTCCCTCGTTGAGATTCACCGTGCTCAACGACGTGCAACCATAAAACGAGCGTTCCAGAATCTGACTGCAACTTAGGTTCGCCGACGTCAGTGCCGTACAGCCATAGAATGCTTCACGATTAATGGTGAAGTTGGTTTTAGTGATGCTTAACGACTGAAGTGTGTTATTACCCGCACACGCCTGCTGAGCGACACTTGCGACATAATAATATTTTCCATAACTGTTATCAGTATAACCAGTACTACTTGTAATAGAAAAACTGGTGGGGGCGTTCTCAATTCCCACTAACGTTAATTCGCCATTTGATGAAGCTGTGGTAGGTGTAGTCACAACATAACAACCATCACTAAACCAATAATCAGCCGCTTGACTTGGATATGGAGTTGAATTAACGCTGAAATACCTTGTCAAATTATATATATTATTTGCAGCAGTAACTGCAGGGTAAGTAGGCATATTCACCTTCCTGTAAGAAGCCAAACAGCCCGAAAAAGAGTCATCATAAATATATGTGGAGTTTGGATTAAGAGTTCCCCAATTAATTGTTAGTGTTGAACCCGAAGCATTGTCACCACAATTGTAAAGGAATTCTCTTGAAATATTAATCACGGAGCTTGGGATGTGAACTTTTTGCAATTTGTGTAAATTGCAAAAAGCACGATAGCCTATGTCAAAAACTCCATAACTCAACCATATTGAAGTGACATTCTGCAATTTATTGGAATAGTCTCCTAAAGCTCGCAAAGAGATACTCACACGCAGTTTCTGGCCATTATATGTCACGAAACCAGGAATAGAAACGCTGGTAGGGTTGCTGTTAAGGAAGGCTGTGGTGGGACTTCCCAAACTGGCATAAGTGCCATAAGTGTCGGATGTAATAACAGTGTAGTTGAAGTTCCCTTCTGTGAAGGTTTGGGCTAACGCTGCCACACCGCAAATGGCAACAGCCATCAGTAGGAGTAGAATTTTCTTTTTCATATATAGTTATTATTTGGGGTAGATAATTAACCAAGTAGAATACAATATCTACGTCTGATCTAAAAAAGCTTTATTAATTACCAAGCATGATGTTATACACTACAGTGATGTCGACACTAGAAATATGCCCGTCACCATCCTGATCGCCATTGACGAGTTCACTACTGTCACCGTTAAGCAGATAGTTGTAAAGGGCCGTAACGTCGACACTGCTCACATGGCCATCGGCGTTCACGTCGCCTGGGATGGTACCGTCTACTTGAACGATGTTGAAGAACAGTTTCCATGGCAGTGTATTCTTGTACTTAGCGAGCGTTCCGATAGGAACTGTAAGCTTGCATGCTTCCTTGTCCACTCCATCAAAGATACTGCTGCCGTAGGTGAGGTCCTGAGGGTTCATCATCATGGGGTAGATGTCTCTTAAGCCTGAACAGTTGTAAAATGCACATTTGCCTATAGCTGTCACCGTGCTTGGAACTGTCAACGACGAAAGTTTGCTAAGTCCATAACACAGGTATGCTGGAATTCTTTGGACATCACTTGCAAAATTAAAATAATAGATATTGAGCCCAGCAAATGGAGCGCTACTCGAAGAGAAGTCCGACATTGATTTTGCATTCCAGTAAACATACTTCAAGCCAGTGCAGTCGGTAAAGGCATTGGTGCCTATCGAGGTCACCGAGCTGGGAATGGTGATACTTGATAATAAATGTACATTCTTAAGCAAGTAAGCTGGAATGTGTTTCACCTTATTGCCAAAAGTGAAGCTGTTTATCTGGACAACTTTACCCGAGCTCGCATAGAAAATTCCCGCAGATGAGAAATCAGCGCAATTGATGGCATTCCAGGTTACCGAGGTTAAACCATTGTAATTTAAAGCTTGGGAGCCAATCGTCGTGACACCTTCACCTATAGTTAAGTACTTGAGGTCATAGCATAATGTGAAAGCAGCTTCTTCAATGGTTTTCACTCCTGGATATTCAATATAGAAACTGGTAATACCAGTATTAGCATAGGCCCAATCAGCTATACAAGTACAATAATAGTTTTTTCCGCCCCTTGTGACTGAGCAGTTGCTGCTGTTGAGGGTCACGCTTGTCGTGCCTGTGGCGCTACCAATGAGTGACATTTCTCCCGAAGCGCTCGACAGGAAGCCTTGAGTAATCACATAGTAATTATTGCCAATCTGGACATCGCTGCATGCCAACGGATCAACTCCTTCTAGGGTACCATAATTCGTCAGCTGCGAATAGTTTTGTAGCATATAATACCAATTGGTCGTGGAGGTATAGAATTTTATTCCCATGGAAATGTTACTAAACGAATTGGACGCGATTGATGTCGCATTAGCATTGACTGTTGCCCAGCAAACTGTGAGGTAGTTGGATGTTGAGCCAGCCCCGTTAAAGGCAAGGGCTCCCAAACTCCTTAGTGAACTGGGAAGATAAACCTTGGTGAGACTGGTCATGCCACTCATGGCGTTCGTTTCTATACCCACCACACCAAAACGGTATCGAACGGTATTTACATAGGACAAGCCGGCAAGTGATGTGCTATTAACCCAGATGGGACGTTCCGAACCGTTAATAGTGACAAATCCTGGCACATCGACCGAGGTGGGACGTTTTCTTCGGAAGATATCGGTATAAGTCATTAGCGCGGCAACGGTGTAACCATTGTAAGATGCAGTGCCATAAATAAAGTCACCTATGGCGTAATATCCCGATTTGATTTGCTCATCACTGACTATAATGTCTTTATCATATAGCGAAGTACTTGAGTTGACCAATTGGTGCGACGAAGAATTGAAATAGGTGCCCGAGGGGTACTTGAACTGCACACTACCTGTATTGGACCATTGCAACACATTGTCAACTGGCAGCTTGCTTGTGCTGCCTGTCTTGAATAGGGTGACTCTTGTCTGGTAGTTGTAATAGTTGTCCGAACCGCTGTAGTCGCTGGGGCTAACAGTCACTTTATTGAAATAGGTGATGCGCGATTGACCAGTATTGATAGAAAAACTTGACCCTCCGTCATCATACCCTCCAATCTGGCAATCCTTTGCGCTCAAAGTCAAGTTGCTCGAGTAATAGGAGTCACCACTTATTGTGGTGCCATTGGTTGACGCCAGCTGTATCTTGCCCTCTCCTTGCAGATAGACATTACATAACAGCACCTGCAGTGCATTATAGCCTGTGCCATTACTCAAAATGTAAGAAGTACCATTCTGTACAATAATGCTAGTCTTCGACTGCGAAATCACAATGGCATTACCGTTTTGGGAACGTATAGTGTTACTGCCCTCTAAATAAAGCTGGAAGTCGTCGTCGGCACGGTTACTGCTTGCCACCACTTTAATACCAGCATCACCACTGCCTGTGCGATTAATTGAGACATTTTTAACTAACAGATAGTTTTGGCTAGGGAAATAAGTCACCGTGCCGCTGCCAATACTGAACGAGAGTTTGGAACTTGTGATCTTGGTGCCATTAACCTCGATACCATAATCGGTAGCTGCATGAACCACGCCAAATGTAGCAATAATAGACAATAAGAGCAACAGTTTCTTTTTCATATTGTTTAGAGGATATATTGTTAATAATTGTTGCAAATATACCTTTTTTAAAAATACTAAACAAGAAAATCGGGACAAATCACTCAAAAAGAGTATTGTGTGTCCCGATTTTCTTGTTCTCACCAGTGAAAAATATGTGTTCTGGTGTAATCTTGATGGAGATTGTAATTAGGTGATTCTTCTCACCATTTTTTAATTTGCAATAAAGCCTTCAAGTCCTGGCTGATTGATGCCGGTGGGCGTATAGGCCCTTGCAAATTGCTTGAGGAAATTGATAGTAGAGAGTCTTGGTCCCACCTCAACTTGCTCCTCGTGTGTGTCAAATTTTAATTCTTCGGTGTAGTTTTCTTGCATAGGCAGCCTTTCTGTTATAAGTTACATCTATATAACGCACTTAACTACCTATTATTATTTCAAATAGAGATATTTTTTTGAAAAAGTTATTAACAATGTCGTAAAGGTGAGAGGACAGAGGGAAGAGGGGAGAGAATTTAAACATCAAACCAAAGATTGCACATTGATTATGGGAACTGCAGCTTGTTCTTTTTGAACATCTCGACATCTACTTGCTTGAGTCCGCAGTTGTCGAGAGAACGATACTCATTGTGGTCATTGATGTAAAGGCGCTTTTGAGTCTTAAACTCCTTATTGCTCAATGCAAGAGAATCTTTCTTGTAAGGAGTATCAATACCACTCAAGTCGAGCAAAGTGTGGAACACTACCAAGTTGGTAGAGATGGGCAACTGTGCATGAGCCTTGAGTTGAGCCACAGCGCCTGGATACTGCTCAGCAAAGCTCTGCGATGTCCATACCAACAGAGGCACACGCAACTGATAGTAGGTGGGAATGGGTGATGCATGAAGGAAGCGCCCACGCTCATCATCAAATATATCCTCGCCGTGATCGCTGGTGAAGATTACTGCACTGTTCACACCCTTAGCCTCAACAGCACGAATAATGCCTGCCAACACCTTGTCGGTGTTGCGAATAGTGTTGTCGTAGGCATTAATCAGTTCACGGCGATAAACTCTCTCGGCCGAGATAACATTGTCGGGCTTGAAATAGGCTTCGTTGCGTGGATAACGGTCCTTATAGTTGAAATGTGAACCATACATGTGCACCACGATGAAGAGTTTGCCACCGTTATACTTCTCAAGGCGTTTCTTCACATAGTCGACCAGTTCATCGTCGTAGTTGGCGCTTCTGAGTTCCATTAGCGATACTTTATCCTTGAAGAATTCGACTTCTTGAGCCTCACTGCCAAAGGCATCAATAAAAGAGTGGTTGCGCTGCTGGTTGCTATAGAAGGCAGTTTGATAACCAGCCTCGTTAAAGGCAGTAATTATGCCCTTGCGGTAATAGAGGCTATCGTAGGCCTCACATCCAGCACTCGACATCAGTGTGGGAACACTCTTGTGAGTGGTGTTTGACATAGTCAAGGCATCACGGTAAACCACCAGATTGTTGAGAGCCGAAGTGCCAGGATTGGTGTTGCGCTCATAACCGTAAAGACTCCAGTCGTCGGCACGTGATGTCTCGCCAATGACCAAGACGTAGATTTCGGGGATGGTGTCGTTGCGCTGAGTGGTTGCATGATAGGAGAAGTCTTTAGAGGTCTTCTCATATTGCGACTGCTTAACAGCACGCTGAATGGCAAGCCCCACATTGTAGGTGCCATTGACAGGGAACACATCGTCTTGAACCCTGAACCCCTTCTCGGTGAAAATGTTCACCACTAAAAGCAACAGTCCTAGCAGCAATAGCGGTAATGACCAACGACGCTGAAAGATGCGAAAACGGTCGGTCATAGTGGCTTTTGCACGCAATGACACTATCGACATCACAATGCCAAAACCATATAGCCCAATGACAAATATCACTGCCACTAGCAGGTTGGCAAGCAGCTCGGTAGCCTCGCCAGGATTGGTGGTAAGCACGTTGAGGAACATATCTACCGCAATTGGCGACTCGCCATAGAGCCACAGGAGCACAATTTGGAAAGCATCGACAAACATGAACCAAAACAGCCACCAAAACATCTTGCCTGGCTTACGAGCCCAAGTGAAAGCAAAGGCATAGAAACCTAAAGGCAACACGATCTGCACAATGCGAGTCAACAGCGAAGTCGACTCGGTGAAGAACATGATGAAATTAGGCAATATCGCCATGAAGACGAAAAGCCAGTAGATGTAGTGCTGATTGGTAAATATATGTTTTAAACGTTTCATTTATACAATGCATTGTTGATGCTTATCTTCAAAAAACCTGCAAAGTTAATAATTTTTCGCGAAAAGCGAGCAATCGTTGAAAAGTAATGTGTAATTTTGCACGCTGAAAACCGAGCACTCGATGAATAACTTATACTTGCAATTGTGGTTGACATTCATGAAGATTGGCGCGTTCACCTTCGGTGGTGGATGGGCTATGATTTCGATTATAGAGCGTGAAATAGTCGACAACCACAAGTGGATTGCCAAGGATGAGTTTCTTGACCTGCTTGCCATTGCGCAGGCGATGCCCGGAATTCTGGCTGTTAACATCGCCGTGGTGATTGGCGACAGGCTCAAGGGAGTGAAGGGCAGCATGGCGGCAGCGTTCGGAACCATATTGCCGTCGTTTCTCATAATTCTAGCCATAGCAATCTTCCTCACACCCGAGACCATCAAGAACAACGAAGTGCTATCGCGCATATTCAAGGGCATAAGGCCAGCCGTGGTTGCACTTATCATAGCACCCGTAATCACCACTGCCCGCGCTGCCAGAATCAACTGGAAGACTATAATAATTCCCGTCGCAGTAGCATTGCTAATCTACTCGGGGCTGCCAGTTGTTTCCAACCCAATACTCTACATAGTGCTAGGTGGAATAGGCGGCTACATCTACTATACCCACGTTACACTTAAGCAGCGAAAGGAGGGCGGACAATGAACATATACCTGAAGTTGATATGGGCTTACCTGAAGATTGGACTCTTCGGCTTTGGTGGTGGTTATGCCATGCTCTCGCTTGTGCAGAACATTATCGTAGAGAATGGATGGCTCAGCAGCCAGATGTTTACTGATATCGTCGCCATCTCGCAGATGACGCCAGGCCCTATAGGCATAAACAGCGCTACCTACATCGGCTATGTGACAACGGGAAACGTGTGGGGCTCGATACTTGCAACGCTTGCAGTAGTACTACCACCCTACTTGCTCACCCTCTATGCCAGCCACTACATCACGCGCCACAGCGACAGCACTATCATCAAGGGCGCTTTCATGGGTCTGAGACCAGTGGTAGTAGGCCTTATTGCCAGTGCAGCGTTGCTGCTGATGAACAAGGAGAACTTTGGCCTCGCAGGCTCGAGCGACCAATTTATTTCAATCATCATATGCATCACATCGTTCTGTGTGGTGTACTTCACAAGAATTCACCCTATTGTGGTAATAATACTGGCTGGAATTGCCGGATTCTTCTTATTTTGACTATGACTTACAAAGACGCTACGCAATATCTTTTCAGCCAGCTTCCCGCATTTGAGCGACAGGGAGCAAGTGGTTACAAACCAGGACTAGGCACAGCCATTGCACTTGATGACTGGTTGGGAAATCCACACCGTGCCTACAAGTGCATCCATGTGGCAGGTACCAACGGCAAAGGCTCGGTAGCCAACATGCTTGCTGCCACACTACAGGTGAGTGGATACCGTGTGGGATTGTTCACATCACCACATCTAGTGGATTTCCGTGAGCGTATACGTGTGAATGGCGAGATGATTGGTAAGCGAACGGTAAGCCGCTTTGTGGAGAGATGGGTGGATAGTGGGCTCATGTGCGAACCGTCGTTCTTTGAATTGACGACAGCGCTGGCCTTTGAATATTTCAAGAAGCAAAAGGTGGACTACGCAGTGATTGAGGTAGGCCTTGGTGGCCGTCTTGACAGCAGCAACATCATCATGCCAATGTTGAGCGTGATCACTAATATCTCTATTGACCACACGCAGTTTCTGGGCAACACTCTCGCAGAGATTGCCAGCGAGAAAGCCGGCATAATCAAGTCTGGCGTGCCGGTGGTGGTGGGTGACGCTTCGCAGCCCGAAGTGCGCAAGGTGTTTGAGGACACAGCTCGTGAGTGTCACTCCCCTATTGTAATTGCCAATGACGAGCCATTAGTGACTAGCTCGGTGAAAAACTCCAATGGAACTCTATCAATCACTGCAGCCAATCATGACGGCGCACTCACTTGCCAACTGAGTGGAGACTATCAAGTGGCGAATGTCAACACAGTGCTTCATGCCATCGAGATGCTGAAGAGAAACGGTGTGAAAATCAAGAAAAGCGCTGTAAAAAAGGCCTTGGCGAAAGTGTGCCAATACACGGGGTTCATGGGCCGTTGGATGGTGATTGGCAAAGAACCGACTGTAATTTGCGATGCAGGACATAACGCTGGAGCGTGGACTATTCAGTCACAGCAACTGCAAGAGCTAGAATGTGACAAATTGCACATGGTGCTCGGCTTCTCGGCCGACAAGGACATCGACACAGTGCTTGGCATGATGCCCAAAGATGCCATCTACTACTTCACACAAGCGCAATCGTCGCGCTCGATGAAAGCCGAAGCGCTGCAAGCTCTGGGAGCAAAGCACGGATTAAAAGGTGAGGCCTACCCCATCGCACTCAATGCCTATAAGGCAGCAATGAAAGCTGCCAAGCCAAGTGATGTTGTATTCTTGGGTGGCAGCTTCTATGTGCTAGGTGATTTGTTCAAAAAATTGAAATGAACAAATCACAAATTATTCTTCTAAAAAACGAGTGATTACAAGTCGGCAGGTGGTTGATTCTGCAAATCGGTGTCGGTGTAGTCGAGCGAGGTAGTGTAGCAGGTTTTGTTGCTCTCATCGCTATAGCTGTAACATACCACTCCTGCAATATAATGCGACTTGGTGTAGGCTCGCTTAAAGAGATAAATCGTTGAGTCTTGAGGATCGAAATCCATGAGCTTGTATTTCTTTTCTACATTGGCTACAACATTCTTGAAGTCGGCGATGGCTTCTTCCTTAGTGTCGCGTGGATTATAGAACGAAATGTTGTAGAACTTGCCGTTATTCAAGTTAACGGTAAGATTCACCCACTGCATTCCACCAAAGGTGTAATATTCAGAATTGTGCCCGAACACGAGAGCGTCGTCATCACTGAGATTCTCAAGCAGTATCAATCCATGTTGTGAAAAATTGTCGACGACCTCTTGAGCCGTAGCACCAAAGTGCGTGTCGAAGAAAACGGTTTGCACACTATCGTTCCATAGAGTGTCGGTCGAGGCAATTGAATCGGCGATTGAGTCGTTATTGCCTGAACCCACCTTTAACGAAAAGTTGCATGACGGTAGAACCACTGTTGCGGCCATTACTGCGATGACCATTAATGCTGATATGTGATTTTTCATTGTAATATCATATTAAAAAAACTGAACACTATATATAAAAAGCAGTGGAGTTATAAGCCGGGTTATGTGGCCGTTGCCCGTGGGAAACGCCGCTTGTCATTTATCTGTCTGCCGTGTTGCCACGTCAGTATAGCAGTCTACCCCTCGACAATGGACGAGCAGCCCTTAGATGCCGATATACTTGACCTTGCAACTCGCAGGTAGTGCGGCGCGCCATGTCGCCGTGGCGCCCGGTGGGCTCTTACCCCACCTTTTCACCCTTACTCTCGGCCAAAGCCGAAAGCGGTTATTTTCTGTCACCTTAACCCTGAGGTCGCCCCCAGCTTCCCGTTAAGAAATGCGATGCTCTGTGTTGCCCGGACTTTCCTCTCGCGCTCGGTGGCGCGAGCGACAAGCCGCTCCACTGCTAGATGTCAAATCATGTTTTGCGGCTGCAAAGGTACAAAAAAGTTTGGAGATTGCACACATTTTTGCACAATCTCCAAATTTATATTGAATTTGAGCTGGATTTATTTCACAGCTTTAGTGATAGCCTTGGTCCCGTCGTTGTAGTGTGTGATGACGATGTTCATGCCAGGGAATGGGTTGTCGCTCACATTGCCAGTCATGTTGACATAGCTGACCTTTACTGCCTGCTTAGCGACATCAATATCATTTATGCCTGTTATCGATGAAGCGCTTAAAGGCATGATAGTGTAGTTGGTGTAGTAGTCGGCACCGCTAATCTTAGCCTTAAGTGATGGAGCCTTCATCACACGGTTTATCGCTGATTTATAAGAACGACGTGGTGCATAGGATGCATCCTCGGCCTCCCAAGGTTCCGACAGCTTGAACACACAAGTCATATCATAACGAGAACCCTCATTGAGAGTGATTTCCAGCTCAGGATTTAGGCTGAAGTCGAGACGCACCTGCACGGTGTCCTGAGCGCTGCACAGGTAAGGATCACCGTTTATGAGTTTGTAGCGTCCAGTTGCTTGACCCATCTCGTTGCCTAGGGCATAAATCTTGCCATCGTTGAGGTCGTAGGAATATAGGTGCAGACTCTCGAAGTCGGGGTCGGCAATACCTGTCGGGGTTGACGAGAGGATGAGACGTGGATTAGTATTAACGTCTACCACCTCGCCCTTAACGGTGTTGGGCGCGAGCGCCTGCATCTGGCAGATGGCATTATACAGCTCGGTATTGTCGCCGCAGTCAAGTGCAATCCATGTAGGATACCAGTCTTGATACCAAGTATAGCCCCACTCGGCATAGGTGTCGACAAGGACCTCAAGTACATTGTCGGTGACAAGAATCTGACCATCGGTCATGGGGAGAGCCACATAGAGAGTGTCGGCAATCTTCATGTTGCCTTCCAGGCCCTCGTAGGTCACCTTCCACAATCGTGTGCCAGGAGCTTCCTCGATGCTGATTGGGTAGAGCTGGTAGTTATTATTGTAAATAGTTACCATGCCATCGATATTGTAGCGTTCGGCAGGGTCGACAACTGGATAGTCGATGCCAAACTTGTTGTAACCTGCCATAGTCACGGTGATGTCGTTGCCGTCCTCATCTTTCTCGTTGCTAGTGATGGTGAAGTTGCCACTATTGTCAATATCGCTCAGGGCGATGCCGTTAAACTTAACACGCATGTTCTCATAGTGGTCGCTCTCAATGTAGCTCATGTAGCCCGTCATGTCGAAAGGCTCAGTGAACATGTCATCGACAAGGCCAGTGGCGTTCTTGAAATGAGTTGGGTCGGTAATCTCCACAAGACCCTTGTAGGTAGTCTTCACGCCAGTCCACCCAGCCGGTATCACAGCTCCAACCTGATAAGTGCGAGCAACGTCGCCATAGACCATCGCTGCATATGCATAATAATCTGCGTCGAGCTGCATTAGCCACAGGTAGTTGCCCCACTGATACTGCACATAGGCCTCGGTGGTGAACTGGAACTCGGTGCCGTCGTCAAGCGTGTTGATGTTGGCAAGCGAGTCGAGCTTGGTGATATTAGGGTCAACAGGATTGGGGTCTTCACCATTAGGGTCGTCGGTGGGGGCTTCGTCGCTAGTGGTCACAACGATGGTAGCTATTTGAGCGTTCTTAGTTGTGGTGTGCGAGAATGTCACACTCGAAGTGCTACCATTCCAAGTGCCAACAGCTCCATTGACACTATAATTGCCCACATTGGCAAGCAAATCAAAATTGCTGGTGTTGGCGGCGTTGATGGTTACATCTGTTATGCTTCCGCTCTCAACAGCAAAGGTGATAGAGCCACCCACATAGATGCGCAACGCGTAGTTGCCCTGTGAGTTCCACACACGTGTCTCGGTTGAGCCATTCACTGCTGTGAGACTCACACCATCCATTGTTATAGTGCCCACATCGGTGAGGTTCACACCATTGCTCTGAGCTGGTGCAGTGATGCCCATAGCTTGCAAACCAGCCTCGGATGAGAAGTCGAATGTCACCTCATCGGCCCACGCAGCCACTGCAATAAGCGCCATGACTGCAAAAGTTAAAAATTTTCTCATAGTCAATATATAAATTCAATTATCTGATTTCTAGAATGCCTTGAAGCTCATGTCGAGCGACTTCACGCTGTGGGTAAGGGCACCCACCGAGATATAGTCTACGCCGCATTCACCATAGGCGCGCAGGGTGTCGATGGTGATGCCGCCACTCGACTCGGTCTCAACCTGGCCGTCAACGATTTTCACAGCCTCACGGGTGAGTTCGGGGGTGAAATTGTCAAACATCACGCGATCTACTCCACCAGCGGCAAGTGCTTCGCGCAACTCGTCAAGATTGCGTACCTCAATTTCAATTTTCAGGTCCTTGTTATTCTCCTTGCACCAACGTTTAGCACCCTCAATGGCAGCAGTGATGCCGCCGGCAAAGTCCACATGGTTATCTTTCAAAAGAATCATGTCAAAGAGGCCTATGCGGTGGTTGCATCCGCCACCAATCTTCACTGCATCCTTCTCCATAATGCGCATTCCGGGAGTTGTCTTGCGAGTGTCGAGCACCTTGGTGTGAAGGCCTTCAAGTTCCTTCTGGTAACGAGCGGTTACAGTAGCGATGCCACTCATGCGCTGCATGATGTTGAGCATCAAGCGCTCGGTCTGCAGTAGCGACTGCACCTTGCCCTCAACAATGAAAGCAATGTCGCCTGGTTTCACATGGGCACCGTCCTCGATGTAGGTTGTCATCTTGAGCTCGGGGTCAAATTTATCAAACACCTTCTTTGCCATATCCACACCAGCGAGGATTCCTTCCTCCTTGATTATCAAGCGCGAACGCCCCATCTCATCGGCAGGTATGCTGCACAATGTGGTTGCGTCACCGTCACCAATATCCTCGGCAAATGCCAGGTCTATCAACTCATCAATCAGTTCGTCTCTTGTTTTCATAACTTATATAATTTTTATCTGCTACAAAGTTACAACTTTTTCTCAATAAAACAATATCAACGTGGCATAATGAGATTAGTTGTAAGGGTTAAGTATATAGTAGGTCAAGCCGGCACGCGTCTATAGGTTTAATCTGTTGTTTCACAAGAAAAGCGGTTGATTTACCCCACAAAGGTAAAACAACCGCCTTCCCCCTCAAAAGACACGGGATTTTATCAATTAACTACCCCAATAATATTTTGTCAGAAACTTAATCATAATGAATTATCCACAAAAAACAACTATGAATATAACTAATGCTATTATTGCAATTAGTGATAAAACAATGGACAATATACGATTCTTTCGATTTTTAGCACTAAATGAGATGCTCAACATCAATATGATAATATGCAACATATAAGCAATTATCAAGTAGAACAACCATACCAGACTGGTGCCACCCTCGCCTTTATATAGTAAACCATACCATAGCACTCCAGAATAGCAGACAAACACAATAGAATGAATAACCGCTGTACGGATACCGCGCATCTTTCCTACAACAGCTATCAGTATTACACATACTGCAGCAAGAATCAACAACATAGTGGCTTGACTTTAAGATAAGCATCTTCCAATGTAAGATGATAGAGGCAGAAGAAATAGTCAGAAACTATTTTCCAATTTATATAGCCGCGTTGTTTCCAACCATATTTCTTTGAGACTTGTTTTCTGTATGAATTTTCAGTCTTCTCAAAAATATCTCTTGATTTAATTTCTTCTCTTGTCATAATTCAATCTGTTTTATGCCATCGGCAAAGATAGCGGTTTCTCTTAAAGAACTCTAAGACTCACTCGGCGACCGAGTCCTTGAAAAATCTTGAAGAGGGTAGAGAGCTGGATGTCGGCATGGCCGTTCTCAACACGAGAAATATAGCTTTTCTTCGTGCCAATTCTCTGTGCAAGTTGCTCCTGAGTGAGTCCGGCTTTACGTCTCTCTTCCCTGAGGCGCTCACCAAGGATGAAAGCGTCACAATCGGCCTCAAATTCCACCCTTGAAGGGGTGTCGATTGAGCCAAAATCCTCTTCGATTAAATCCTCAATTGGAGTAAGGTTGCTGTTTTTCAATTCTTCACGTGTCATATTATTTCCTCCCTTCGTCATTAAAATACTCATTCATTATTCGTTTTGCTTTCTCTATCTCTTTAGATGGAGTCTTTTGGGTTTTCTTTTGAAACGCATTGAAGAGAACCACAAGGTTTCCTTCGTCAAAGCAACAGAAGATGCGATATATGTTCCCGCTTTCTTCAACACGAATCTCATATAGTCCAGTCACACTTTTAATTGACTTTAAATAGGTGGCGGGTATTGACTCTAAAGTCATGATATACAAGAAGATTTGATATATCTTCTTTAATGTCTGCTGCGACAAAGTCTTCTTGAAATCAATAAAGTAGTTCTTGTAAACAACTATATGTCTCTTGTAATTCCGTTCAGCCATTATGATATATTTTTTGCAAAGTTAACTAATTAGTAAACAATATGCAAGTTTTTCAGTAATTTTCTTGCCATAACTCAATTTCTTAGTCTATGACAATTAATCAGAATTTATAAATCAGCAGTGTATCATTTTCTTGAACGTAAAAGTTCCCGTTTTTGTTGTTAAATTTCTTGCCGTTTAAGCCCGTAAATTTGCTGTCATGGAGCAAATTGTCTTTAATAACGATTTTTCTATCAAAAACAGCACGAATCGAAGAAACCAAAAGTGAATCGTTTTTCAAATCTTTAAAACTATATGAAAGAATTCCTTCAGCTTTATATATGTCAATGCCCTCAAGAGCTCCATTTTTATATGTTTCATTTTTAGTGGGTCTATACTCACCGCCATCATAATTGACGATTGTGTCCCCATAAACCAAACCTTCAGAATTCTTGACACATGTAGTAACAGAGAAAGACAAAACTTCATCCTCCTTGACTTCTTGTCTTGTACTGCAACTGCACGAAAGCAACAAGCCCCAACAAGCTATTGCAAGAATTATATGTAATCTTAGTTTTGCCATAATTATCTTAGTAAGTCATCTTGGGTCCAAGTACAAACCTGCCTTGTCAACTATACTTTGTAAAACAGTATTATCTAATGAGCATGAAACACGCAAATAATAATCATATCCGAATTCGATTTTCAGCTTATGCTCATTATTACTTAGTTCTAAATAAGCAAATTCTCTTAAACATAATCTAATAACACATGACATTTGCTCATAAGAAATCCGATTATTCTCTTTTAAAAGAGATAATGATTGTAACAATGGTGAGTCAATATCATAGAATTTCGAAGATTTAATATGTTCGATAATATCATCTTTGTTGATCTCCAAATAATTTATAGTCAAAAATTTGCTTTCTGTGGCACTCATAATTGAAAGCACAGCATCAATGTATTGTTGTTCAACCTTCAGATAATCATCGAGTGTAAAAACCTTGCCATTGTAGCATTTCCCAATATCACTTCTGCTAGTCCACTCGTCTATTTTATAGGCACCATTATTATCATAATTTTTTGGACTGTATTTTACAATTTCGTGCCAATCCATAATGTGTTCAAGTTATTTTAATTTATTGAATATCAATATAATCTGTTTTCTCCCATCCGCAAAGATAGCGATTATTTCGTTAAATATGAACTATTAATGCTCATCAGTTCTTATTAAAGTGTTGTTTTATATAAGGAGGGACACTGTCTAAATCATGTTTCTTAAAGAAT
>CACWNQ010000016.1 GCA_902762385.1 uncultured Bacteroidales bacterium
AACGTGTTATTTGGAAGTGAACAGTCGCTAATATCATATCCTCTGAGCTTAAAGAATACCGACAATGAATCAAGCACCCTAAAATCTTCATCCTGCAATTCACCAACAAGAATCAGCGAGTCCACATCAGCAAATTCTGGAGTCACCTGATCACTTAACGTGTTGTCGGGAGAAATTTCCACTGTTTTGATGTTCTTCGCGCCAAGCGGGAGCATTGATGCAATGGCAATTAAAGCCAATAAAGTAAAAATCTTTTTCATAGCTGTATATTTTTTTATGAAACATATGGTTATTATATTAACAATTATCCTTGATTAATAATATATCACATGGCTGTCATAGCTGAGTGTACCGAAGATTCCCCAACCGTTTGCGATGTTGCTGTGCAAGCCAACAGGTGTCATGTAAACATCGTCGGTTGAGATTCGGAACAGCAGATATGACTTCAAGAAATAATACATATCTTGGCTTAAAGATTGCAGTTCCAATTCTACATGAGCATTGTTACCGTATCGTTTGCGTGTCTCAACTGTAAAGGTATAATTCTCACCATTGAACAAGTGGTCGTCAAAAACATTGCTGAACCCAGCCTCCCAATCACTGAAAGGTTTGGTGAGCTGGTTGTCAACAAATATGATATCATCAGAAGTAAACACATCACTAATAGACCAAAACTTCGTTTTATATGGAGGAAAAATCATCTCCTCTCTCTCGGCTATTCCTCTCACTTTTAGCCTATAATAATTGTGCTGTTCTACAGGGTCATCAATGCGCAATGTAATAAGCATTACCGAATCCACTCCAAAATGGTCAAGAGGATTGTCCATCATAATAGACCCGTCATCACCATTATCCTTGTATATCACTTGTGTATTGACAATCTCGACTGGTTGAGGCCTTTCTATTGTTGCCGTCGCACTCACATCGTCAAAACCTTGTGCTTTAACGGTTAACGCAATCACATCACCCGCATTTGGAATGTAGTCACAAATATATGGATAAGGATTCTCATCTCTATAATGCAAAATGTATCGATCAACACCATTGACCAGTATTTCAGCTGATGCGCCTTTAATGACAATCTGGGAGTGGTAGAGCGAGTCAATCTCATCGTAGTATTCACCATAATGTGAAAACACCACAGCTGGATTGTCGTTAACCGTGAAAGAATGAGAGATTCTCACCGCGAACGGCTTGCCAGGAATGGCAAGCGCATAAATAGCTATGCCACTGTCGTATTGTTTATCAAATTCAATCTCTTTCTCACAGCTTGACAAAAGAAAAATGACAGAGAAGAGTAATAGTGTTATTCTTATTTTGCGCATATACTAAAACTTTTGAGTGAAACTGATTGACGGCATAAATGGGAACGGACATATTCCTTTCAGTATTGCCCTATTGTCCTTGTAGCCAACATATACATTGCTCACATTGTAGTGATTATAAACATTATAGATGCTCAGACCAATCACACTCTCTCCAAAGCGATTCCTGATTGTGAGGTTTGCGTTGATGTCTAGATGGTGAGTATCGGGCAGCTTGAAGTCATTAATGTTGCGGAATGAGTGGAACGGTTGCGCTGTAACACCGATATAACCCAAGTCGGTGTCATACATGATATCACCATTTCTCAACTTAAATGCCTGAAAAGAAAACAACACTTCTCCGTAGGCAACAACAGGAAGCAATCGTCCATATTCTTCAATGCTTTGTCCATAGGTTATGGAATATGGCACTGTTCCCCTACGTCCTGTCTGATAAGTCCATGATGCGCTAAGTTCAAGCCACATCCTCTTAGACAAGGAGAGGTGGTGCGACACATTGACAGAAAGATTGTGACGATGGTCAGTAGAAGCATAAAACTCTTTGCCTCCGTTGATTTCGTTACCTGGCCGGTCAAAAGTTCGCAGCGCCTTCGACCATGTGTAACTGAGCCATCCTTTAGTGTTACCAACCTTCCTCTCCACAAGAATCTCGAATCCGTAGTTGCGTCCCTCGCCTAGAGCTACGATGTCCTGCCAGTTCTGATTGTCAACAAAATAGGAAGCGCCATTACGATATTCCATAACATTATCAAGCGTTTTATAATATGCCTCGGCAGCCAAATAGAAGCCTTTCCATTCATAATTCACACCAAATCCATAAAGATTGCTTTTCATTAGCGGCATATCTTTTGTTATTGGCACCCAGATATCGCTTGGCATAATAAGATTGTTGGTCACAAGACGATGGATGCCTTGAGTCATATTGGAATAGGATGCTTTAATCGAGAGATTATCTGTTATTAAGAACCTTAATGAGGCGCGTGGCTCCAGTGCGATATAAGATTTACCTGTCACAAAATAGGAACTCAACCGCAAGCCATAGTTAAGCTTCAAACGTCGGAAAATGGAGAAATCATCCTCGGCATATAACGCGAGATTGTTGATACCCAATTCCTCTCCACTTGAGTAGTCGATAAATTCACGTGCCTCATCATATAGAGGGTTAATCGATGAAACATCACCGCCATAATTCATGCCACCACGAAAACGTTGCACAACAGCGTCTTTAAATACCGTTGTTTTTGGAGAAAGCCATTGTCTTGAAATTTTTGCGCCATATCGCAGCCAATGAGCATTGCCTGCTTGAAGCGATGCATCAAAGGTCAATGCCAAATCCTTGACTCCAGAATGTGAAGTGATCTTGGATATTTCCTCATGCGAGTAAAACAGACGGTAGATGTCTGTAATTTTATCGTCAATCTGATTTTTGATGGACATATCATACAGGTACTGGCTGTAGCTGAGATTAATGTTAAAACGGTGGTTGGTTGTTATGAATGATGTGTAATACAGGCTCATTAGCAGGTTGTTCCAATGGCTCTCACTGCCACTTGAGCGAAAATCGTCCTCACGGTATTGCTTCTCTGTCAAAACATCTACACGCCCAATGGTGTTTATTGTCTTGCGACTTTCGCTAGGCGATTCGTTGTCAATGTCCTTTCCATAATAGAACACTGCTGAGAGACGGTTGTGGTCGTTGAACTTGTGTGTCAACTTTGCAGTGATATCATAGTATTTCATGTTGGAATAGGGCTGCAATGCTGAGGGCTGGTCGTAGAAATGCTTCAGAACAGGTTTGGCAATGAGATTGAAATAGGAAAGGCGAGCCGCCACGTTAAACGAAGTCTGTCCTTTCCAGATTGGACCTTCGGCTTGAGCTCTTGCTGAAAGCATTCCTATGCTTAACAATCCGTGGTAATTATTGACATCGCCATCTTTTATGCCTACATCAATCACGCTTGATAATCGCGAACCATACCGTGCGGGAAAAGCACCACGATAGAAATTAATGCTTTGCACTATATCAGGATTGATGGCACTAACATAGCCTCGCATGTGTTCGGCATTGTAGATGGCTGAGCCGTCGAGAGTGATATAGTTCTGGTCATAGTCGCCACCACGCACAAAGATTCCTGCCGAGCCTTCAGCACCAGACTGTACACCAGGAAGTTTCTGTATGGATTTCAGCACATCAGGCTCACCTAAGAATACTGGCACCGATAGGATTTGGTCCTTATTGAGAGTCACTGCACTCATCTGCGATGAGGTAACACCAAAGTTGTTACGGCTACCATAAACAATAACATCATCAAGGTTGACACCACGAGTAAGAGCGATGCTGTCAATAGGAGCAACCGCAGTTGTGTCGATTGTGGTTGCTCCTGAATTCAATAAGAATGTGACTGATATAAATGATAGAAAGAATTTCTTCATGGAGTCTGTGTCTCATCCTTGGTATACCATACAAGTCTAATCGCTAATGATTTCTTACTATAGCCTTCAACCTCCATCCTATACTTGCAGTCCATTATCATGCGACCTTTTCCATCGTCGATGTCAAGAGCTACAACTGTAAAATATTGGTCTGGCATATAAGTGCTTGAAATAGGATTATTCAGTATTGAAGTTAACTGCCTACCTACAACGCTCAATTCTCTAATCCTAGTACTAATGTTAGAATTAGTATATTGCATTGTAAAATCAGAGTGAATATAAACAGGCATAAAGTCAAACTCAATTCTTTGCCCTATTTTATGATTGTCATAATAAAAGCCATAAGCCCTTTCCCACTCATAACTACTTATTGCGTTCTCCAAATCCTGCTGAGTAAAATCCAGTGTCGCATCAACAAGTTCCCCTCCCTCAAGAAACACCTTTCCATTGCCATCTTGAACGCGAGTAATTACGTCATCACCAAGTTCATCATTTTTATCATTGCCACCGCATGAGCAGCACATGAGCAACGTGAATAATAGAGAAAGAATAATATTAGTTTTCATATCTTTATCAATTATGTTATGAATAATCGTTTTTAACGCCACAAAGTTAGTAATTATAAATTTTTTATGCAAATACTTCTACTCTTGTCCAACATACACAGGACGAATAGTACAACCATTATGTCTATTAAGATCTGTTTGATAAAGCGAGCCACATTGTGAGCCCATCGTGTTGCTGTGCATAATTAGCAAGAAGTGGAGTCGCACGTACAGGAGCCTCGCGTTCAATCTCAAACTGGGGGCGATTTAAAGGTTCATCTTTTTTGTCGCATGCCGTCATCATCACAGCTATTGCTGCAAACAACATAAAGTTCAGTTTTAGTGTCATAATCTCAAAAATTTAATAGTCATTTCTATTCTATTAATGCACAAAGTTAGAAATCTTGCATTATTTTTGCAAAAAAGTGCCATTCTTGATGCAAGATTTTTGATTTCGCTCATTCTATTAATAAAAACTATTATGACAAAAACAACACAAATATTATTTAAACTGCTGATGATGCTCGCAATTGCAGGCATTACGCTTAACTCGTGTGAAAAACAAAGGTTGCCTGGTGATGGTGATTGGTATCCAATGGAATGGAATGATGTGAGCGGACTTTCAATGGTTGACAATGCGTATCAAGTGCCGGCAAGCGGTGGCAGCTATAAGTTTCATTGCAAGAATTACAGCGCTTTTTGGATTTCGTCTATTGAAGAAGACGGTGAGTTATTCATGCCCAACATCGATAATAATGATTGGAAAGATCTCTCTGGACAATGGACACATGTTCAGTGTTTGGCCGATGGCGACCTCGTCGTTACTTTCGAACCATTATCATTTTACAGCTCTGCTTCTAAACGCACGATGATTTTGTGTGTCACAGCTGGTGTTTTCTATTCTTTCAGATTTGTGCAAAATAATAACGCCAATTGATGCAAGATTTCTAACTTTGCTCATTCATAATAATAATAAAACGATTATGACAAGAATAACACAAATATTATTTAAACTGCTGATGATGCTCGCAATTGCAGGCATTACGCTTAACTCATGTGAGAAACAAAGGTGGGATGGTGATTGGGATTCAATGAAATGGGAAGATGAGAGCGGCCTTACAATAGTTGACAATGTGTATCAAGTGCCAGCAAGCGGCGGCAGCTATAAGTTTCATTGCAAGAATTACAGAGCTTTTTGGATCTCGTCTATTGAAGAAGATGGTCAGATCTTCATGCCCAACATCGATAATAATGATTGGACAGACCTCTCTGGACAATGGACTCATGTTCAGTGTTTGCCAGATGGCGACCTCGTCGTTACTTTCGAACCATTATCATTTTACAGCTCTGCTTCTGACCGCACGATGAATTTGTGTGTCACAGCCGGTGACATTTTCAATCATTTCAGATTTATGCAAAAAAATAACGCCAATTGATGCAAGATTATTAACTTAGCTCATTATAATAATAGAATATGAGCAATATTGCGGGAGCTGACGAGAGACGACTCATCCGCGACATCATGAAGGGTAATCGCATGGCTATGCAAGAGTTGTATAACCTCACGGTGCGCAACATGACTGCCGTGTGCTCTCGCTATGTAATTGATCAAAACGATGTTAATGATGTGCTTCAGGAGAGCTATCTCAAGGTGTTTTCTGGAATTGGCGCATTTACTTCACATGACAGTGGGTCGCTTGTGGCTTGGATCAGGCGAATAGTGGTGAATGAGGCGCTACAGTTGCTGCGCCGCAAGAAGTTGCTGAACCAGTTAGTAAGTCTCGACGATGTGGAAGATGAGTCTGAGGACTTGACTGTTAGTGACCAAGTCACTGATTACGTTTCATCGATTGACATTGGTGACTTGATGGAATTAGTCCAACAACTGCCTGATGGATACCGCACTATCTTCAACCTTTATGCAATAGAAAAGCTGCCTCACAGCAAGATTGCAACTATGCTAGGAATAAGCGAGGGAACTTCGGCCTCGCAATACCATCGCGCACGCAAACAGCTGGCGCAACTAATACTTGACCATCAAAACAAGAAGCTATGAAACATGACTATATCGACATATTGCATGACCGATTGTCGCAACATGAGATGACAGAACCATCGGGGTTGTGGCAAGAGATTGAGAACTCTTTGGATAGTCGTGGCACACACAAGAAGAAAGGTCTTGTAGCAAGCCCCAGTGCCATCTATAAGATTGTGGCAGGCGTGGCTGCAGCGGCACTTGTTGCAATAGTTATATGGACTACGCTTAACGATGAGAAGAACAATCAACCGGAATGGACAAGTCAGGACTTATCGACCAACGAGCAAGTTGCTGAAAGCCGCACTTCTCCCACCCCCATCGAGCAACGCACACCTAGCCTCAAAAAAGAGGGAAACATGAAATCTCCTGCACACAAGCAACTGGCAAGTGCTCACACTTCTCAGTCATTCCCTAATGAATCTAAGAGGACTATGAAACCATCGTCTTTAGAGCAATCAGCAGTTAATCCCACTAATCAGCCTCTCGCCCACTCCTCTACCCTAACTAGCACACCCCATCAGGCAAAGGAGGAAACCACCTCCATTACCTTAAAGGAGCAAGAATCCTCTATGCCTCAAAAAGTGGAAATAGAAGATATAGCCCAAGTCACTACCGACACATTAATTGAACAGGTCGACACCACTATAATCATTCAATATGAGCCCGCGCCACTGCTTCCGCAACTATTCACTGTTACAGAACCAGCTAATAAGAAGCAAAGACCACTTGAGTTCACCTTATCTTATAATGGAAACTTGGCATCGGCAGGTTCTTCAAGTAATTCAGGTTTATATGACTCGCAGCCCGGAACGTTCCCAGGAAACACCTCTCCTGGCCCCGACGACCCACAAAATCAAGAAATTGTTGATGTTGATAAGAAAGAGCAAATAGTTCCCGTAAGAATTGGGATTGAAGTTTGGTATCCTATTGGAGAAAAATGGCGTGTTGGGAGCGGCCTTGTTTATACTCGCTTGACTCGTAAAAACACTACGACTTACACTCATATCGACAAGACAACATGGTCAAGAAAGACAGAGACTGCAAGCTATTTGGGAATTCCTCTTAAGGTATCGCGCTTCTTGTGGAGCAGTAGAAGGTGGGCACTATATGCAAGTGCTGGAGCAATGATAGAATTTAACCTAAAAAGCAGGTCACGCCAAGAAACCCAAACTGAAGTATATAACAAGAAAGAATCTAGAGACAAACGTCCTCAATTCTCGACAATAGCAAAGCTAGGACTGCAATATAATGTGATTGACAGAATTGGAATATATCTTGAGCCTGGAGCATCCTACTATATCCACAATGGAGCCGACGATAACATATATATGTCACACCCATTTAGATTCGACATCAACCTAGGAGTCAAGATAAACCTTGGCAAATAAGACAGAAATGACACAACTGCATCAAGCTCAGTTGTGTCATTTTTAAGTTTTCTGCTATTGTGAGAGTAAAATGCTAAATTCAAACACTATTTAGAAAGTGGCATTCGGCTTTTTAGGATTGTAGCCACCATGTACTGTACCCTCGGCAGTGTGGTCGGTGCGATAATCAAGAGTGCCATCGCCATTGTAATGGTAATGAGAGTATGGGGCTCTTAACTCACCTTTTCCCACCTTTTCCATTATGGGATTAAAGGCTGCTTCAACTTGTTTCAGCAGGTCGCTTCCATCGCTATACTCAACCATTGAGTACTCTTTTCCGTCTTTTGTCTTCATAGTCACCAACCAACGGGATTTAGTTAGGTCCTCGTCATCAAGATTAGTGAATTTATAGCTCGACAGAGATTTATTCTCGGCTATGCGGCTAAGCTCAAGCATGAGATCGGCACACACGCCCTTGTCAAAGTCGTAGCTCCAACCTTCATATTTCCCAAATCCACGATAATAGATATAGTCGCCATACTCTGTCTGGCTAGCAGAAAAGACTGCACTGGTCTTGCAACCTCGCCCTGCTGCTTGCTGATATTCCAGACGGAATTTCACAAGCATCTCTTTAGGTTGAGTTTTATTATTAGTTTTAACCACATTATTCTTACAGGTTTTGGGTTGTTTTTTATGCTTAGTTCTCACTCTTGGTGCAGCACAAAGCATTAATCCTGCAAGGGCAAGCACACTCATGACAGCTATAAGACGTTTCATAAATATTGTTTTTTAAATGATTACTAATTGCAAAGATAATCAATTATTCTGATTTTAATGAATGAAATTTGCCGAAATACTTTGTTTTTGCTAATTTTGCATGATTAATGACTTGACTACTATGAGCGAGAACAACAGCAAGCGATATGCAATAATAGTTGCTGGCGGGAGCGGGAAGCGATTTGGCAGCGATATGCCTAAACAGTTTCTGCCACTCGAGGGGAAACCAGTGCTAATGCGCACTATTGAGAAGTTTGACCAAGCTGGTGCAACCATTGTGGTGGTGCTTCCTGCCGAACATCAAGAGATGTGGATGGCGATGTGCAAAGACAGCAATTTTGCCGTTACTCACACCATCGCTACTGGCGGAAACACAAGATTTGAATCGGTAAAGAATGGCATCGCTGCAATTGAAGGGCTTGCCGATGGTGACCTTGTGGCCGTTCATGATGGCGTGCGCCCACTGGTGAGCGTGGAGTTGATCGACCGCTGCTTTGCCACTGCTCAAAGAACAGGTAGTGCTATCCCTGTAGTGAATCCCAGCGACTCGATTCGCCAAGTGATGGAAGATGGCAATTCTTGCCAGCTGTTGCGTTCATCACTACGGGCTGTACAAACCCCACAAACCTTCAAGGCTGAATTGCTGCGCGGCGCCTACGATGTGGATGAATCGCCACTGTTTACCGACGATGCTAGCGTGGTTGAAAGTGCTGGCAATAAGGTTACTCTAGTTGAGGGCGAAGTCAGCAACATTAAGATTACCACACCCATCGACATGGTTGTAGCAAAGGCTCTTCTCGCCGATTAGGAATTTATATTCGATACAATGGAACGGCTTGCTAAACAAGACATAAAATTTGTGCCTGGCGTAGGGCCACGACGTGCCGAGTTGCTTGGTAAGGAACTCGACATCCACTCGTTCTACGACTTGCTCTATTATTTCCCGTTCCGTTATATTGATCGCTCTACAATCCACAAGATAAACGAGATGCAAGGCGAAATGCCTTATATTCAGCTCAAGGGCAAGTTTATCTCGTTTACCCCTCAGGGCGAAGGTGCCAAGCGACGACTAAATGCACTATTCAGCGATGGAACCGGCACAATCGAGGTTGTGTGGTTCAACCGCGTGAAGTCAATCATGGAAAGCTACCACACTGGTGTGGAGTATATCCTCTTTGGCAAACCCACCATCTATAAGGGTCATTACAACATGGCTCATCCCGAGGTCGATCTTTATAAAC
This sequence comes from uncultured Bacteroidales bacterium, assembly GCA_902762385.1. Taxonomy (GTDB): domain Bacteria; phylum Bacteroidota; class Bacteroidia; order Bacteroidales; family Muribaculaceae; genus Sodaliphilus. The sequence continues at coordinate 9,727 of CACWNQ010000016.1, forward strand.
CCGAGGTAATGAACCGAGGCCTTGTGGGCGTGTACAACCTCACCGAGAAGATGCACAATCGCTCGTTCACTACGCGCGCTATGCAGAAAATTGTGGGCGAGCTGCTCAAAACCCCTTCGGTGCAGAACATAAAAGAGACCTTGCCTAAAAGCATAATTGACAAATACAAGTTCATGCCTCTGCGCGAGGCGCTTGTCAACATACATCAGCCACAAAGTATACCACTGCTGCAGCAAGCTCAACGGCGATTGAAGTTTGAGGAGCTGTTCTTCTTGCAGATGAATATCCTCAAGTACATCAAGGGCCGCAATGCACAGGTGCCAGGGCATGTGTTTGCCCACGTGGGCGACTATTTCAATAATTTCTATAAGAATTTCCTCAAGTTTCCACTTACTGGAGCGCAAAAGCGCGTAATCAAGGAAATGCACCACGACATGCGTAGCGGCAAGCAAATGAACCGCTTGTTGCAAGGCGATGTGGGCAGCGGCAAGACCATTGTGGCGTTTATGACCATGCTGCTGGCTGCCGACAACGGCTATCAGGCATGCATCATGGCTCCAACCGAGATTCTTGCCTCACAGCACTTCGAGAGCATAGGTGATATGGCTCAATCGGTGGGACTTAAGGCCGCACTGCTCACAGGCTCCACACGCAAGAAGGAGCGCGACAGAATTCATGAGCAGCTCATGAGTGGTGAACTGAACATACTCATTGGCACCCACGCCTTGATTGAGGATACCGTACAGTTCAAGAACCTGGGACTCGCCATTATCGACGAGCAGCACCGGTTTGGTGTGGCGCAGCGAGCCAAGTTGTGGCGCAAAAACACTATGCCACCACACGTGCTGGTGATGACGGCGACGCCCATCCCACGCACCCTTGCGATGACAGTTTATGGTGACCTCGATGTGAGCGTCATCGACGAGCTGCCGCCAGGCCGCAAGCCTGTTACCACGGTGTTGCGCTACGAGAACAACCACATGGCAGTGTACCGATTCATAGGCAGCGAGCTCAAAAAGGGCCGCCAGTGCTACATTGTATATCCCCTAATAGAGGAAAATGAAAAGCTCGACTTGCGAGCCCTCGAAGAGGGTTATGAAATCATATGCGAGAACTTCCCGAGCTATCGCGTGGCCTACGTGCACGGCAAGATGAAGCCCAGCGAGAAAGACTATCAGATGGGCCTTTTCGCCAGTGGTCAGGCCCACATTCTTGTGTCGACCACAGTGATTGAGGTGGGCGTTAACGTGCCCAATGCCAGCGTGATGGTTATTGAGAATGCCGAGCGATTCGGACTCTCGCAGCTGCACCAGCTGCGTGGCCGTGTGGGCCGTGGCGCCGACCAGAGCTACTGCATACTCATGTCGAAGTATCAGCTGTCGAAGGACACACGACATCGCCTGGAGGTGATGACCCAGACCAACGACGGCTTTGTCGTTGCCGAGGAAGACATGAAACTGCGTGGCCCTGGCGATATGGAGGGTACGCAGCAGAGTGGAGTGGCGTTCAATCTGCGCATCGCCAACCTAGCCAGCGACGGAGTGGTGCTGCAAGCTGCACGCGACGAGGCACAACGCATTCTCGACGAGGACTTCGACCTCTCAACCCCCGACGGCCAAATGCTCCAGCGCACCATGCGCTTCCTCTTCTCACGCGACACCAACTGGGGAATGATTTCTTAAATGCACTACTTATAATGCATAATTCAAAATGCACAATGCATAATTACCGCTTCCCTCTCCACTCTCCACTCTCCACTCTCACCCCTTCCCTCTCACCCCTTCCCTCTCACCCCTTCCCTCTTCCCTCTCCCCTCTCCCCTCTTCCCTCTCCCCTAAAACTTCATATTGAATTTGGTGATTTAATAAAAAAATCCTAACTTTGTACCAAGAATTTGTTATTATTATCAACCCATAAGTAAAAATCATGAAAAAGCTATTATCAATCACGTTATTAGCCATCTTAGCATCTTTCGTTACTGTTGATGCTCAAAAGTATTATGGCTACGTTTCTGACCCTGACGGTTACACCAACATTCGCGCTGCAGCATCTAACAAAGCCGAAATTCTGGGAGATTACACCTCGGGCGAATATCTGTACTACACCCCATTGAAAAATGGATGGAGCAAAGTGTACTCCGATGCCAGCAGCTCAAGCTTCATGGGCTACATGCACACTAGCCGCATCGTGAGAGTTAAAGCACAGAACGAGGATGTCGCAGGTGCCTACGAGAGTGCCTATGAAAAAGGCTACATCGTTGACCCCGATGACGACTATGTAAACGTGCGCAAAGGTCCAGGCACTAATTATGGCATTGTCTGCCGACTGGCCGTGAGCACCGATGTCCTTTTCGAAAAGACTAAGTCAAAATGGGTTAAGGTTTACGACTTAGACGGGAACTATCTGGGCTACGTTTATCGCAGCCGCATCTCACAGCACCTATAATTGCTGAGAATAACCGCATCATCAAGGACGGCCACATAATGGTCGTCCTTGTTTTTTGTGCCAACTTTGGCATCTCCTCTAACCATTTTATCACTACATATTGTGATTGTGAGGTTTGGAAAAAATGAGTACTTTTGCAGTCGTGAAAAAACTGTTGTTTATATTAACTATTGTATTCTCCACCTTGCCGATGTGGGCGACCGACACCGAAGCGGTTGCCGACACCATTACGCTCGGTGATGTGAATGTCACAGCCATCAAGCAGGGCGCTGACATCGATCTCACCACGGCCAGCACAGTGCTCGACAGGCGTGATGTGGAGCGCAACGGCATTGTCACAGTGCGTGGCGTGAGCGATCTTGTGCCCAACTTCTTCCTGCCCGAATATGGTAGTCGAATGACCTCGACTATTTACGTTCGTGGCCTGGGTGCACGCATCGACCAGCCCTCGATGGGCCTCAACATCGACAATGTGCCTGTGATGTGCAAGGAGAACTACGACTTCGACATCGCCGACATAGCCCGAGTGGAGATGCTGCGTGGGCCACAGAGCACACTCTATGGCCGCAACACCATGGGCGGGCTCATGAACGTCTACACCCTGTCGCCCATGCAGTGGCAAGGCACTCGCTTCATCGCTGAGATGGCGTCGCACATGACCGTGAAGGTCGGCGCAAGCCACTATGCGCGCATCAACGACAAGCTGGGCATCGCTGGTGGCATCTACTACACCACTACTTGTGGCCAATACACTAACCAATACAATGGCAAGAAGTGCGACTGGGAGCGCCAAGGCACAGGTCGCCTCAAGCTCGTGTGGCAGCCCTCATCGTCGCTGATGCTCAGCAACACCCTGAGCGCCTCAATCAGCCGTCAGGGCGGTTACCCCTACGAGTGGGTCGAGACCGGGCAGATAGCCTACGACGACACCTGCTTTTACCGCCGCACCAGCATTATGGATGGATTGACCATCACCAAGCACTTCGACCACTGGTCGCTCTCGAGCATCACCAGCTATCAATATCTCGATGACAACATGACGCTCGACAATGACTTCACGCCCCTGCCCTACTTCACCCTCACCCAGGCACGCCGCGAGCATGCCGTGACGCAAGACGTGGTGGCACGAGGCAACGACAGCCGTGCCTATAAGTGGCTCGTGGGCGCCTTTGGCTTCTATCGCCGCTACAAGATGGATGCCCCCGTCACCTTCAAGGACACAGGCATAGCGCGGCTCATCGAGGACCACATCAACAGCGTCAACCCCTACTACCCCGTGGAGTGGAACGAGCGCAGCTTTGTGCTTGGCAGCCGTTTCACCAATCCCACTTGGGGCGTGGCGCTCTACCACCAGTCGAGCTACGACTGGAAGCGTTTCACCTTCATAGCAGGGCTGCGACTCGACTATGAGCACGCATCGCTCAACCACCATAGCGAGACCCACACCGGTTACCGAGTGATTGATGCCGCCACTGGCGAAATCTTTCACAGCAACAACATCGACATCGACGACGGCGGCAGCCTGAGCAAGCATTTCACCGAGCTGCTGCCCAAGTTCAGCATAACCTATCACCTGCCCACGGCTGGCGAGTCGAGTATATATGCCAGCGTGAGCAAGGGCTACAAGGCTGGTGGATTCAACACCCAGATGTTCAGCGATGTGCTGCAGCAGCGCCTCATGGGAATCATGGGAATTGGTGCTGCCTACGACATCAACGATATTGTGGGCTACAAGCCCGAGAAGGCGTGGAACTACGAGATTGGCGGTCACTTCGAGAGCGCCAACCGCCGCGTCAAGGGCGACATTGCGCTGTTCTACATAGACTGCAGTGACCGACAGATGACCATCTTCCCCGACGGCACCACCACAGGCCGCATCATGACCAACGCGGGCAAGACCCGCAGCGTGGGGGCAGAGGCAAGCATGGGCATCAACTTCACCGACAACTTGGGCATGAACCTGAGCTACGGCTACTGCGATGCACGCTTCGTGCGCTACAACGACGGCAAGGTCGACTACAAGGACAAACACGTGCCCTACTGCCCGCAGCACACCCTCTTTGCCCAAACGTTCTACACCTACAACTTTAAAGGCGGCAGCGACTGGGCGCAGAGCATCACCCTCGACGCCAGCCTCAAGGGCACAGGCGAGATTTACTGGAACGAGGCCAACACCCAGCGCCAGCCATTCTACGCACTGCTGGGCAGCAGCATCACCCTTGCCGGCAAGCACTACTCGCTGCAGCTGTGGGGACAGAACCTCACCGGCACTCGCTACAACACGTTCTACTTCGTGTCGATCAGCCACGAGTTCCTGCAGCGTGGCCGCAGCCGCATGCTAGGAGCAATATTGAGAATAAATATCTAACTAAATAACAATAAAATCATGAAGAAATTTTTATTATCACTTGCCCTTGTGGCAACAGCACTCGCGTTCACCTCGTGCACCAACGACGAGCCTAACCAAGAGCAATCAGTAAAAGAGACCATTCAGGGCAAAGACCTGATTAACTGGACAATTAAAGCAGCCGACAACACAACCAACTATGTTGAGACTGCCGACTACACCTTCAACATTGAGCGCACCAAAAATGAGGCTACCGTGAGCGTGCTGGCTCAAGGCGTGCAGTTCGACTCGCACATGCCCTTCAAGGTATCGTTTCGAATGGAAGACATCAAGGCTAGTTCATTTGACGAGAACTTCGTGCGTTTCAAAGCCGAGAGCGTGAAGTTCTACGACCCCGAGACTGGTGAAGAAAACGCAAAATACAAACTCACCAATGTAAGGGGCTACGTCGACAAGAAGAACAACGTGTACTCGCTCGACTACACCGTCAATGGCACCTGGCGCGTGCTTGTGTGCAACTCTACCGTGAGCACCCTTGTGACCGACAACAACTACAACGCTACATCCGAGCTCTACTACACCTACAAAATCGATGTCGCCACTAGAAAGGCCGAAGTCTTCATCTACAACGTTCAGTTCCAAGTGGGCGGAGCTACCAGCCCAGTGCTGAAGAAAATCTCGATTCCAAATCTCGATGTGGAATTCACAACTCTTAATTATACTGAATTGACTGATGTTGACGATATCACCATCATCACCGATCCAATAATCAAACTCACAGGCAACGAAATCACTCCAACCTATTACACTGGAGAAAATCTCGACCAGGCTACACCATATCCTGCGCTCTCGGTTACAAACTTCAACAGTGCGCTCTGTATTGCTCAAGGCTTTTACACCATTTACTTCAACGCTCGCGGCGGTGAGCATAACAGCGCTAATAACCCCAACTGCAACCTCTACCTGTGGAACAATGGACCTGCCAGCAGCCCAATCCATTGACAACAGTCAACAATTAACGATATTTTTACTAATTTAGTTTAAATATCACACCTATTATAAAATAATGTGCTACTTTTGTGGCACATTATTCTTTATTTGACATTATTCACAAACCAATAACACTATTATGAAGAAAGTATTTTCAATTCTCACATTAGCGCTGCTCATGCTCAGTTTCACAGCGTGCAACGACAACGACAGCGATCAGCAGACCTATAAGATTCAAGGGCAAATGCTGAACAATTCGGTAAACATCTCGAACGGACAGTCGGAGAAGGTTGCCATAAGCCCAGTTGAATTGACCTGGAAAGCTCTCGAGTCAAAAGTGTCGGTCGTTTACTCAGTGCAAATCAACAACGGCACCACTATAAATGTGTCACTGCAGGATGCCGACATTAATCCTAACAACACCTACCAGTGCTACACCTTCTCGGCAGCCAACGCTGGCAATGGCGTGACCAACCTCACCGGTTATTACCGTCCCGAGACTGGATGCCTCTACATCGAGTTTATTGCCAACAGCACTTACCGCGTGATAAGCATTGCTCAGATGTATTATCCCTACACTAAGTATACCTTTACCAACACCGAGACAAGCAATTCTAAGGAAAGCCTCAACGGAGAGTTGGCAATCAGCTTAGATCCTAGCGACATGAGCGCAAATGTTGCTTTCGGCAAGTTCGCACTCAACGAGGATGGTGGACTCATCCAAGCAGTAGTGTTCCAAGGAGTAGATGCCGAGGCAACAGCCACTGGCTACAAGATTACCTACAGCGGCGAAACCGGACTGCGCTCAACCGATGGCAGCTATGTGCTCAACGAACTTGAACTCAACATCACTGGCAGCGGACAAGTTGTAAACGGCACCGTTAAGATTAACGAGAAGTACAACGGCACAATCGCCGGCAAAGCCTTCGCCAACTAACGCAAGGCCCTAACCACACACAAAACACCTGCACCACCACCGGCGCAGGTGTTTTTATGTAAACTCACGCAGATGACGCCTTAATCAATGCATAAATTCACAATGCATAATTGGGCTACGCGTGAAGTTTTTTACACAAATTACTATGAATGGACCGTAAATTATCAAAAACGGTGGAATACCGAACGGCGAATTGAGCGAATTTGGCAAAGATGGACTCAGTGGAATCACTTGACTCACCTGACTCACTTGACTCAGTTTCGGATTGTAAGCGGCATCTGTTTTGGAATGGGACGGGTGGGACATTTTTTGTTTTTTTTATTTTTCCGTTTTGAGGGTTTACAATCATTATGGGTAAAATTTGTTTTAGATGTTAAGCGAATTAAGGCGCGATGCTTAATGTTTGATTGCGGACTGATTGGGTCAGCTGGATTACAAATTATAAATTCGTCTAACTCATTTTATGCACATACCTCAAATATATCATGTCGCTGGGGGGTCGATAATCTCAAAAAGTTGCACCTATAGGTGTCGAAAAGCCTGCTTACGCAGGAAATAATGGGCTGCGCGTGGAGTCTTTTACACAAATTACCGCGAATGGACCGTAAATTATCTATTTTAATGTCTTGGCTGCGCGTGGAGTCTTTTACACAAATTACCGTGAATGGACCGTTAATTATATTTTTTAATGAGTGGGCTGCGCGTGGAGGCGCAATGCAGAACTACAATCTTTTAGAGGGTGGCAGTATGTCAATGAACGCTTTATTGGCAAAAGTAACACCTTATTATATATTTGAACAATATTAAAAAAGTTTCTAATTCTCTGCGTCAGAGGTCGGGCTTAAGCATAATATAGGAGTGGCTACAATTATAAGAATTGTAGAATAAATTTATTAAATAATTGTTGTATATTACAATTATAATATATACCTTTGCAGCGAGAAATATTTCTCATATTATTTAAAAGTGGGGTTCACCACTATAAAAACGATTATTCTAATGGCGACGAAAGTTGTTTTTTTAGATCAGTTTCGTGTTCAAGTTGAGACAAATGATGGTGCTGTTTATACTTTAGGACATGGCAGCACGATGAATTATCAGATTGAACAAAACTGGGAAGGCTTTTATTCTAAATGCGTTATTGCTCTTTTCGACAAGTATTATGATGGAACCGAAGATTCCATATGGGGAGCCATAACCAGAGGAATGTATAATAATCGCTTAGAACCATTCCGTTGGTTGGGTAATGACAGAAACAAAGAGCGTGAGCGCATTGGCATTCGCATTAAAGAATTGAGAAAAGAACGTGGAATGGAAGCCAAAGAACTAGCAAAAAAAATAGGTATAGACCCTGGAAACCTTAGCCGAATAGAACAGGGACGTTTTTCGGTGGGATTTGATATCTTAAACAAGATAGCTAATGTGATGAATATGCAGGTTGATTTTGTTGATAAAAAAAGGAATGAAGAAAATGGAGAAGGAAGGAAAAAAAGGAACTAGTATTTCAGCTGGTAATTGCAAATTAACATATGCATTAAATGCAGATGGAGATTTGGTGCATATTGACACTGTACCAAATGGAGATGCCTGTGGGTGCTTTTGCACAAAATGCAAAGAACCACTTATTGCTCGTAATGGTGGCACTAAAAAACAACATCATTTTGCACATAAACCAAATAGTAATTGTCAAGGCTCTTATGAAACCACGTTGCACATGTTAGCAAAGGAAATCATCAATGAGGAAAAGATGATGATGGTGCCAAAATACTACAAAAAAAGAGAGTTTTATAAAGAAGATGATAAAGATTCTTTTTTTGATTATTATTTTGGAACTATGACTATTAATCTCCCTTACATATCAATGGAGCAGTATCAAGTCTGTTTTAATGCTATAGAAATTGAAAAGAGAAATGATGCAAGTTATATACAACCGGATTGTGTAGGTATTATTTGTAAAAGTAATAAAAGATTAGCAATTGAGATTAATGTGACTCATCCTGTTGATGATGCTAAAAAAGAAAAGATAAAAAAATTGGGATTAGATTGCATAGAGATAAAAATACCCAAGAATATTTCTATGGATAAAGAAATACTAAAAGAATTTATTATCTATGAAACAAACAACAAAACTTGGATATCAAACCCAACAGGAGATAAGTTTTTACTAGAAAAAGAATTATTGGAGCAAAAAAAAAGGATAGAGGATTATAGAAATAGACATCCACATTTCACTGCTATCAAAAAAGAAAAATGTTATTGTTGCAAATTGTGGCTTGAATTATTTGAAAAGCAATGGAAAAAACTCATAACCAACTTTAGAAAGAATTTGCTTGATTGGGTTTTGCCAATCACTTATTATAGTATAGATGAAGTTTTGAGGCAAAAGATAAAAATGTATGGTTCTAAAGGACATAAATATGTAATCTATAATAATAAAGCAAACTATATTTATCCTAAAAATTTCGAGAGTGCAGACTTAAGAAATAAAATAAAGAGCAAGTCAACATATAAATTTTTTTGTGAATTGGATTTAATTATTAAAAATATCACCCAAAAAGATTTTTATAAAAAATGTCCCTATTTTAAGGCAAAATTTAATTATTCTGGCACAGATTATGTATTTTGCCATTATAAATATCTGAAAGGTCACAAATAATTGGAATATAACATATACATACATTATGTTGGATACCTATGTGGCATCGTGATGCATAGTTGAAAAAATCCAATTATAATTCGTGGAAAATTTATGGTAATTTGCGTGGGGATGTTATTGTATCAAATGCTTGTAATTAAAAAAACTCGCGTGTAATAAGTGAAAAGTGAAAAGTTTTTTGTACCTTTGAGGCGGTAATTAAAAATTGATGGCGACACGAGTAAAATACGACGAGGCCAGTATCATAGAGCAACTGCATAAGCAGGAGACATGCCGCACAGCGTTCGGGAGGGTGATAGAGCACTATTCCGAGCAGCTCTATTGGCACATACGTCGCCTCGTAATTGACCATGACGACGCTAACGATGTGCTGCAGAACACGTTTATCAAGGCTTGGACCAACATCGACAACTTTCGTGGCGACGCAAAGCTCTCGACATGGCTCTACAAGATTGCCATCAATGAGTCGATAACCTTCATCAACAAGAAGAAGGTTCAGAACAACATTTCGCTCGACGAAGACGATTCGTTCCTCGTCAACAGCCTGGAGGCCGACAAGTACTTTGACGGCGATGAGGCCCAAGTCAAGTTGCAGAAAGCCATAGCCACGCTGCCCGAGAAGCAGCGCCTGGTGTTCAACATGCGCTACTACGACGAGATGAAATATGAGGAAATGAGCGAAATCCTTGGCACGTCGGTAGGCGCCCTGAAAGCGTCGTATCACCATGCGTTGAAGAAAATTGAGACATTTTTTGAGAACAATGATTAAACCTTTCAGTGTTATTGTAGTCAAAAAGTTGTAATGAAAACCGAAAATTCCAAAATATTAGAACAGTTGGGTAAAGACCCGGGCTTTAAAGTTCCGGAGAATTTCTTCAACGATTTCAACGCTAAGCTGATAGATTCGCTTCCAGAGGTAAAGATTACCGAGGAAGAGAAGCCTACGCTATGGGTGCGCGTGCGGCCATTCATCTACATGGCTGCCATGTTTGCCGGCGTGTGGCTGATGATGAACATCTTCTCGCTGGGCAAGTCGAGCGCAACAGGCGAGCAACGCGCCGCCAACATCTCGGCAGGCGTCACCGTTGAGAAGAATGCCGATGATCTTATCGACTACGGCGCCATCAGCGACTACGACATCATGACCTATGAGGACTCGGTAGAGATGGAAATTGCCAACGACAGATTGCAATAACCCTCTCGCCCGAGCCATCAGTTTAGAACAACATTTTACTTGAAATCATAAAAGAGAATGAGACGATTACCCTTAATAGCACTTGCCGCACTGCTGATGTGCTGCACGGCTGTTGCCACCGCTAAGGACAAAACCGGCACGGGCAATGGCAACCGCAGCCAGTGGACTCAAGAGATGCTCGACTATAAGCACGACTTCATAGCCGAGCAGACCGAGATGACCCAGGCTCAGCGCGATAAGTTCATGCCCCTGTATGAGGCTATGGAGAAAGAAGTGTTTGCCGCCCATCGCACAGCCCGCGAGCAGGCCAAGAAAGTGTCGAGCAGCAAGGCTACCGAGCAGGACTATGCCACCGCTGCCCGCGCCATGTCGCAGGTGAAGGTGAAAGAAGGCGAGATTGAGGGTCGCTACTTCGAAAAATTCTCAAAGATATTGTCGAAGAAGCAAATGTTCCAGCTCAAGCAAGCCGAGATGAAGTTCTCAAGGCAAATGCTCTCGAGAGGCAACAAGAAGAAGAGATAACACCCACCCAACTAAGAGCAACGCTAACTTACTTATATAAACAGCACTACCGCGACATTCACTCAGGTAAATGTCGCGGTAGTTTTGTCTTGGTTAAAAATCAAAAGGCAATGGCCATCGAGAGCGTGTTACTGCTTGTCGAGCTTGAAATCGGTGGAAGCAAGTGAGAGCTGTTTCTGGAGGATGTTGATCCACTTAACCAGATCCTCAACCTCGTCGCGCTTCTTGGCGCTGAACACCCAACCCTGACCACACTTGAGGCGTGGATTGTAGCGACCACCCAGCTTCTTAATCTCGGTCTTGAAAAGTTTGGTGTTTCCAGTAACAACGATTGCCTTCTCAGAATAGTCAACGACTTTGAGCTCCTCGGCATCAAAATCGAGGGTCAATTCCCTGGTCTGACCCGTTGCTTCATCTAAAATTTTAATCTGCATAACTGATGTGATTTAGAGATTTCTGTTGCAAATATACAAAAAATTTTAATAGTTGCTATTAATATGAAATAAATTAATAACAAAAGCGCAAAAAATCATTGAAAATAATAAGAAATTTATATAACTTTGCACGTTAACACCCGATTTCAACCAAAAACAATAATAAAGATGAAAGTTTACAGAATTATATCTTTAGTTGCGATAGCGCTCCTGGCGACAGCAGCAAGCGCTAATATTAATAATATTGAATACACCGACGAAGACAATCGCCAAACCATCAAGGTGACAACACTTTGCAACGACATCATGAAAGTGGAAATCACGCCCGACGGATGGGACGGCAAGCGACTGCCATCGCTTGCCCAAGACAACTTTAACTGCTGTGGAGGAACGGCAGTACATGTCGACGAAAGGAACAACGATATAACGACGCTCACCACGGGTAGTGGTATGCGTGTGATGCTCGACAAGCAGCTCAAGTGCGTGAGTGTGAGCAACGGCAGCAACTTATATGTCACCGACCTGTGCGAACGCGACGGCAAGACGGTGCGCCTGTTTCATCGTGGCAACGAGTCGTTCTACGGCGCTGGCGAGCGTGGCTACTCATTGAACCTCGTGGGCGACACGCTGGTGAACTATAACAAGCAGAACTATGGCTACGTGGCTGGCGAGAAGCGCATCAAGCAGATGGGCATCACAATGCCATTTGTAATCTCGTCGAAGGGTTACGGAATCTTCTTCGACGACTTCTGCAAGTCGACGTTGCGAGTTGGCGATGAATGCTTGGAATATACCAGCACCTCGCCTCAACCTATCACCTACTACATCATTGACGGCCATGGCAAGGTGGAGAACGTGGTGAAGAACTTCACGGCACTTGTGGGTCGCCAGGAACTGCCACCACTGTGGACGCTGGGATACATCACTTCGAAATATGGCTACCACAACCAGCCCGAGAGCGAGGGCGTGGTCGACACGCTCAAGCGCGCCGGTTATCCACTCGACGGCATGGTGTTCGACTTGTACTGGTATGGCAAAGAGCAAGACATGGGCCGCCTGGAGTGGGACAAGGACCAATGGCCCGACCATCGCGGCATGCTCAAAAACTTCAAGGACAAAGGCATCAATGTAGTGACTATATCACAGCCCTATGTGCTCACCAATGGCCGTGCCATCAACAACTACAACGAACTTGACCCCAAGGGCATGTTCTGCAAGACCGACGGCACCGACAAGACCCAAACAGTGACCATCTGGGTGGGACAAGGAGGCATGTTTGACGTGTCGAATCCCAATACCCGCCAGTGGCTTCGCAACCGCTACAAGGCGCTCACTGACGAGGGTGTTACCGGCTGGTGGGGCGACCTGGGCGAGCCCGAGGTGCATCCTGAGGCCATACGCCACTATAACGGCCTGACTGCCGAGCAGTATCACAACTACTACGGCAACGAGTGGAGCCGAATCATCTACGACCTATTCAAGGAGGAATATCCCGATCGCCGACCCATGATAATGATGCGCGCCGGTACAGCAGGCCTGCAGCACTACTCGGTGTTCCCCTGGTCGACCGACGTGTCGCGCTCGTGGGGCGGTTTCCAACCACAGGTTACCATTATGCTCAACTCGGGATTGAGCGGCCTGGGCTACATGTCGCACGATGTGGGCGGCTTTGCCCTCGACGAGAAAAAGAAGCGCGACGGCGAGCTCTACATACGCTGGCTTGAGCTGGGCTTGTTCTCGCCTGTGCTTCGCACCCACTCGCAGGACCTAGCAGAGCCCTATCACTACACCGAATATGGCGACCTGCCACGACGCATCATCAGTGAGCGCTATCGCTGGTTGCCTTATAACTACACCCTAGCTTACGAGAACGCCAGCCAGGGCGTGCCACTGGTGCGTCCACTTGGATTTTATGAGAGAGACAACAACATCAAGCGCTTCGAAAACGTGAGTGACCAGTACTTGTGGGGCCACGACGTGATGGTGGCACCCGTGATGACTCAGGGCGCTACTAGCCGCGAGATTACCTTCCCCGAGGGCACCTGGGTAGACATCAACACCCCCAGCAACCGCTACAATGCTCACTCGACCATCAAATATGAGGCACCAATCGAGGTGTTGCCACTCTTTGCTCGCGCCGGTGCATTCATTCCACAGGCCAGCCACAAAATGGACAATGTGGGCGACTATAATCCTAACAAACTCGATATCATGTACTACATGAGCGATGAGGCATCGGAGTATACCCTCTTTGACGACGACCTGAAGTCGACTGGCACCCTTGCCGAGGGCAAGCACCGACTGATTCGCTTTGCCGCAGCACCTGCTGCCGACAAGTGGGTCATCACCATCAAGGGCGAAGGCGCAGGCACACCTGCCAAGAAGGAATATCGCCTCATGGTTCCGGGACTGGAAGTAAAACCATCGCAAGTGAAGGTCAACGGCAAGAAAGTTAAACTGAACTATGACCCCACTATTCCAGTGCTCAGAATCCCTATCACCATCAACGACATCAATGAGACAACTACAGTGGAGATTGTGAAGTGACACTGGGCTTGAACAATAAAATGAGCGCATCGGGCAAAAGCTCGATGCGCTCGTATTTTTCTTGAGGTGGACGAGGCAAGCTCGTCGCACTACACCTGATTTAGTCCTTGATGAGGGTAGCGCCCTTCTTGAGAGCTTCCTCGTTCATGGGGATGAGGTGCCAGTGGCGCTCGGGCAGAGTCTTCTTGAGACCCTTGAGCACGTTCTCGATGGTAACGATGGGCTTAACCTTGAGGTAAGCACCAAGTACGATCATGTTGAAGGCCTTGCTGTTGTTGATCTCGATGGTAGCCTCGGTAGCCTCGATGCGATAAATCTTGATATCGGTGCGAGTGGGAGGAGTGTTGATGCCGTAGCTGTCGTAGATGAGCACGCCGCCGGGCTTCACCATCTTCTCGAACTTGTCGAGACTCTGCTGGTTGAGAACCACTGCAGTGTCGTACATGTTGAGGATAGGTGAGCTAATGCGCTCGTCGCTCACGATAACGGTAACGTTGGCAGTACCACCACGCTGTTCGGGACCGTAAGAAGGCATCCAAGTGACTTCCTTGTCTTCCATCAATCCAGAGTAAGCAAGAATCTTACCCATAGAGAGGACACCCTGTCCTCCAAATCCTGCAATTACTATTTCTTCTTTCATGATTATTCTTTATTTTTTAAATCACCCAATGGGTACTTAGCAAACATGTTCTCTTGTAGCCACTCGTTGGCTTTCACTGGAGTGAGCTTCCAACCAGTGTTGCAGGTGCTGACAACCTCAACAACCGAGCAACCCTTGCCGTCCATACTGTTTTGGAAGGCTTTCTTGAGAGCGGCTTTGGTCTTGCGTACAGCAGCTGGGCTGTAAACAGTTTGACGGGTAACATAGCAAGTACCGTCGAGCTGAGCCAGCAGGTTGCTGATAGCCAAAGGATAACCATTGAGGTCGGCGCGGCGTCCGTAAGGGCAAGTAGCGGTCTTCTGACCGAGGAGAGTGGTAGGTGCCATCTGTCCACCAGTCATACCATAGATGGCATTGTTGATGAAGATGATGACGATGTTCTCGCCACGGTTAGCAGCGTGGATAGTCTCGGCAGTACCAATAGCCGAGAGGTCACCGTCGCCCTGATAGGTGAAGACGAGCTTGTCGGGCATGAGTCGCTTGGTAGCGGTAGCCATAGCTGGAGCGCGTCCGTGAGCGGCCTCAAGCCAGTCGATGTCGATGTAGTTGTAGGCGAAAACGGCGCAACCTACAGGAGAAACGCCGATAGCCTTTTCTTGCAGTCCCATTTCTTCGATAACCTCGGCAACGAGTTTGTGCACAACACCATGGCTACAGCCTGGGCAGTAGTGCATGTGAGCGTCGTTGAGAAGGCTCGGTTTCTTATAAACCCTGTTTTCGGGGCGGATTATATCGTTAAGTTCCATAATGGTCTTGTAATGATTAAAAAAGTTGATTATCCTAATTTGTTAACCAGTTTCTCTTTGAGTGCGTTGAGAATCTCGTCGGGAGCGGGCACGTTGCCACCCAGGCGGCAGAAGAGGTCAACTGGGTAGTTGCACTCGGTAGCGAGCTTGATGTCCTCGATCATTTGACCAGCGCTAAGCTCCACACTAAGGATGCCCTTAACGCCCTGAGCTGCCTTGCGGATAGCGTCAACTGGGAAAGGCCAGAGAGTGATAGGACGTGCGATACCGACCTTGATGCCTTCCTCGGCAGCGAGTTCCATAGCCTTATGGCTAATGCGTGCCATGCTACCGAAAGCTACAATCAGGTAGTCGCAATCGTCGGTGTTGATGAGCTCGCAACGTTGCTCGTTCTTCTCAATCTCACGATAAGTGGCCTGGAAACGATGGTTGTTCTCCTCCATCTTGTCGTCGTCGAGCTCGAGCGAAGTGATGATGTTCTTTGGGCGCATGCCCTTGCGGCCGTTAACAGCCCATGGGCAGTTCTCGCGAATCCACTCCTCGGTGTGACGTGGACGTTGCTCGGGGAGCACCACTTTCTCCATCATCTGGCCGATAACACCATCGGCTAGAATCATTGATACTGCACGATACTTGAAGGCCAAATCCCAGCCAAGTGCTACGAAATCGACCATCTCCTGAACTGAAGCAGGAGCGAGCGTAATCAAGCGGTAGTCGCCATGACCACCACCCTTAACTGCCTGGAAGTAGTCGGCCTGTGATGGGTGGATAGTACCCAGACCAGGACCGCCACGCATTACGTTAATTACCAAAGCGGGAACCTCGCTAGCTGCCATGTAGCTCATACCCTCCTGCATGAGGCTGAAGCCTGGGCTGGAAGTAGAAGTGAGCACTGTCTTGCCGCACGAAGCGCCAGCATACACCATGTTGATAGCAGCCACTTCACTCTCGGCTTGCAAGACAACCATACCGGTAGTCTCCCAAGGCATTTCTTCTTCAAGTTTCTCGAGAACCTCGGACTGCGGGGTAATAGGATAACCAAAATAACCGTCGGCACCATAGCGAATAGCAGCGACAGCGAGAGCCTCATTACCCTTCATTAATGTTACTTTATCGTTCATCGTTTCTACGGTTTTGTTTTTTAAAGATTGATTACTTGTTTACTTCTCTACAACACGATATACCTCGATGCAAGCGTCGGGGCAAACGAGCGCGCAGCTCGAGCATCCGATGCACTTTTCGGGCTCTGCCATGTAGGCATAATGGTAACCTCGGTTGTTTACTTCATTTTTCTTTAGGTCAAGCACACCACTGGGGCAGGCCACAACGCATAAGTTGCAGCCCTTGCAGCGCTCGGTGTTGACCGTTACTGCTCCATGAATTTTTGCCATAATATTTTAAAGTGTTTTAGTTAAGTCTCGCAAAGATACAAAACATCTTATAATTTATCACTATTTTTAGCAAAGAATTTTTCCACAAGCCAACATTGATTTTGCTTTTCAAGTTAATGAGCAGAGTTTTGAACGAGACTTTGTCCTGTTACACATTGACTTGTTGACATATAGCAATTGATATTATATATGCCAATTCATTTTGGAAAGTACTTGTAAACTAACGTGTTTTCTTACAACAAAAGAGGCTGTTCCATAAGAATTATGCCACAGCCTCTTTTGCTTCTCGTTCCCGATTCCCGAACACTAGTCGCTCCCCAACAACTTGTTGTAGATTACTGTCACGTCGTTGGAATTGACAGCACCGTCAAAGTTAACGTCACACGTGATATAATAAGATGTATTGTTATTAAGGATGTAATTGTATAGAACAGTAAGGTCGTTAGCATTTACCGAGCCATCGCAGTTCACGTCACATGGATCACCAATTCTGTATCTAGGAGAACTTGAAATAAATTTTTTAACTGGTCCATCCTCAAAATTATAATAGTTAACAGAATAAACCTCGGCAAAATACACATTAGGGGGCAAATTTTCAAAGTTAAAGTAAATGGTCTTGGTTCCATGAGCAGGCAGATATACCTCTTGCCTTGACTCGCTTACTAAATAACCCTTATAATAAGAACCATCACTAAGTTTTACCATTGTAAAAAGCTTAGCATAGATATAATTATAATAATCGTTACCGCCCTCGCTTGTGATTACTGATTCGAGCTTAAACGTGTTTCCATATATCACATTATTGGCATTAGCATCGAGTGCACGATTGGTTGCTGAAAAAATGAAAGCGCCTAGATTATCTATATTAATACCAGCATGACAGTAGTAAGATGAAGTAGTATTTAACCAAACGACATCGTTTCGAGGAGATATAACAATTGCGGTTGAACCAGCACGTTTTGGATAGAATGATATTATGGCCATATTGCTTGAACCTCGGGGGACATGGACTGTAGTGCCGCCTACCAGTTCTAGTGCACTACCACCTTGTGGGGGAGTTGCCCAAAGGTATAATGGAATCTCCTCGTCCATACGGTCAATATTATCGACCTTCACATAGACATTGAGAAGAGCACCTTTTTGTTTCACAGTATTGTAGTACATAATCTGAGCATTAACACCAGAGTCGCTGCGCTTATGATCCAAAACAGACAACTTCAGGGTATCGCCCTTGATATCAGCACGGATATAATTGAGCCCTGATTTATGACATACATACCATTTTGAATTACCAGTTTCTCGACAGATGGGTCTCAGAATATAGGTTCCATCGGCATAGCCATATCCAAAATTAAGATTGCGAAAAAAAGTCATAGACTGATTATATGATAAAGTGGTGTCACTTACTAAATCAAAATAAGATGCAATGTGAGTGTGACCATCAGCGTTCAATACTTCCCAACCCAAGTCGAAAGTTCTAGACATAGCAGGATTATTGTTTAATACATTAGCTCCTATTCTTATGCTAAACCTACCATTGCTTTGGCGTATGTAAGTATCACTGCCATAGCCACAAGCAGTCACTTCGGCAACAGAGTTCTGCTCGTTGGTCGGCACATTATCTGGTTCCAAACCAATAATCATGCGTTGGGAGAACTGAAGGCTATAATCAAATGGCATATTGTTGATCGAGGGATTGAGTGCCTCTAGTTTGTAGTAGCCGTCATACAGCCCTCGGTTGCCCCAGTTGAAATGATAATAGCCATTTCCATCATAACCATCACAAATGAAGGATTGAGACCAACTCCCATCGTGCGTGTCGGCGGTATAAAGCACGGGACGACCGGCATGTAGTTCAGTTAGGATAAAGTTCTCCCACTCTGAAGGAGTATAATCGCAGCGCCACACTTGTCGAGCTTTTCTGCTGAAATGAAGCCAATATTCTATAGTCTCGACAAAATCGGTTGCTGGAACAAAGCTTGTGTCAAAATCGGCCCTAACGGCTTGTGCACAAGAACGCATAAGCTTTGCAACTGCAACATATGTCGGATCGCTCTCACTGCCAACATGGTACGGATAAAAAAGCTTCATATTATCCCAGTCTATGTGTCCACAATTATAATACGGGCAATGGATGTTATGTGTTGCAGTGTAATACCCGGGTATTGAAGTTAAAGAACTGGGCCATCTGTAGTAATACATCACTTGTGCCAAAGCCGTTGCCGTGCTGCCGGTCAAGCAATACTCACCGTTCAAATCAGGACACTTTAAATTAAATGGCTGATCTTGTCCCCATTGGGTTTTAATTAATGGATGAACTATATTGCCATCGGCCTTGGTGGAAGGTGCTGAAGCGTGGTTACTCTGATTGATTTGAGCAGCATACAGACCGAGCAAGCCCTTCATATTCTCAGGAACAATCTCATAATCAAAACTGCCATGGTCGCAGTAACCCAGAATCTTCTCGGTGCGCTCGTCACCACTTACTATGACAAAGCCTCTGTCATCTTTGGCGTTAAACACATAATAGGCAACGCCGCCTTGCGATGCATCAATTGTACTGCGTGGAACCTGCAATGTTTTTGATGCATCGACCGCTCCCATGTTCTTATCATGCATAAACTTAGCAGCAATGCTCTGAGCACTGGACATATTCACTTGCTGGGCATGCACATTAATGCTTAGTACAGCAAGAGAACAAACAAATATCGTTACTAAAAATCTAATCTTATTCATAATTGTTATATGTTTGGGGTTATGTTACTATTGCTAAATCAGAAAGAGTGCGGCTAGAGAGATAGCAGCAATGGCTGTGATGCCCATGATGAGGGTCATGAGGGTGAAGGAGCGGTAGCCGTCGGTGGTGCGAATTCCGCCAAAGCCTGTGACTACCCAGAAGTAGCTGTCGTTGGCGTGCGAGACAGTCATAGCACCTGCGCCTATCGCCATAACTACAAGGGTTGCGGCAAATGGTGTGGTGAAGCCAAGCGCATGCATCATCGAGCCTGCGTCGCTAAACATTCCCATAAGACTTGCCGTGGTGGTGATTGCCACAGTGGAAGAGCCTTGCGCCGACTTGAGGATGGCAGCAATCAAGAAGGGGAAGACAACGCCTAGCACTGAGAGCGTGCCAGTGTATTGCTTTAAAATATCGACAAAACCACTCTCGATTATCACGGTGCCGAGAACGCTACCAGCGGCTGTGATGAAGATGATGGGGCCAGCTGTCATTAGCGAGTCGTTGATGATACCATAGGACTGCTTGAACAAATGACGCTTGGCCAGCAACGGCAGGCAGCACAAGAATGCCACCATAAGGGCTATGACTGGTTTGCCAAGGAATGTAAAGATTGCAGCGAGCCACTCGGGCATTGCCACAAGCGATGCCACGCTGCCCATTGCCATGAGTAGCACCGGAACTATGATGGGGAGGAATGATAGGAATGCCGAGGGATGGTTCTTGTCGTCAATGCTGGTGTCCTCGTCAAAATCAACACCAACAGTCGTTATCTTCTTCCCCACTTTGCCGGCAAAGAAATAAGCGGGGATGAGAGATATAAGCGATATAACCACTCCCACAGCGATGACCATGAGAAGGTTGTCGTCAAGGCCCATCATTCCGGCAGCGGCAACGGGGCCTGGTGTGGGTGGGATGAAGACGTGAGAGGCAAAGAGACCTGCTCCTAGGGCGAGCATGAGGCTTGCCTGGGGGTGAGCAGTGCGACGTGCCAGCGACTTACCAATGGGGCTCACAAGCACAAAACCACTATCGCAGAATACTGGTATCGACACAATCCAGCCAATTAGCATCATTGCCAAGCGAGGGAACCTGCGCCCCACTACCCTCTCAACGCCACGCGCCATCGACAATGCAGCACC
This sequence comes from uncultured Bacteroidales bacterium, assembly GCA_902762385.1. Taxonomy (GTDB): domain Bacteria; phylum Bacteroidota; class Bacteroidia; order Bacteroidales; family Muribaculaceae; genus Sodaliphilus. Next base: position 30,477 of record CACWNQ010000016.1, read on the forward strand.
AGTCTTCTCAAGCACGGTGCCAATGATAGTGCCAAAGATTATCACAAGTCCTATTCCTGTGAAAATTCCCGAGAATCCCTTGCCAATTACGTCAGGTATGCTCTTTAACGGCACGCCAAGTACTATTGCCAACAAGAGCGCCGTGGCGATTATGGCAATGAAAGGATGAATTTTCCACCTAGAGATGGCAACAATCATCAATAAGATTGCTAATATGAAGATGAGGAGGGTAGACAAAAGGCAAATTTTAAGTGGTAAAAGTTAAGTGTTAAGTATAAATCCCCCACCTGAAGCAGATGGGGGATTTATGAGATATTTTAGCGCTCTTGGAAGTTGAGCTGTGAGTTGTTGAGCAAAATGTTGAAAGATGGCTCAGAACGCAATGGAGCGAGGTTTACATATGGATCCTCGTTGAGTTTGATGTCATAAAGACCACCATAGCCGTTGGCAAGGCATGACTCCAGGTACTTGATGCCCTGAGCCTTGTTGCCCATAGCAGCCTGAAGGGCAGCGGCATAATAGTAGGTCTCGCCACCAGTAGCGGGATAATCCTGAATCATCTTTTCGGCCCAGGCATTAGCCTCGTTATCACGTCCCAACTCATGAAGTGCGAAACCACGCAGCGATTCAATTTCATCAGCATCGAAAGTGAGCACCTTCTCAAAATCGGCATTGGCAGCAGTGGCATTCTTGAGATGTTTCTTGTTAAGCCATCCACGCAGCATCAGAGCGTCGGTGCTATTAGGATCGGCATTAATAGCCTTGGTCACCAATGGAAGAGCGTCCTTATACTTCTTTTGTGCAATGAGCATCCTTGCCTTGGCAAGCAAAGTGGGAGCATAGTTCTCGTTGAGCACAAGAGCCTGGTCAAGAGTCTTCATTGCTGTGGTGTAGTTACCACCCTTGCCTTGACGCAACTCAATCTTGCTGCGCAGGATATAAGCGTCGGGATTAGTTGGGTCGGCAGCAATTGCCTTGTTGGCATAGTTGTAGGCCTGGTCATAGTCGCCAAGCTGGAATAAGCAAGTGGCCTCGTCGTTATAGATGGTCGAGTACTCCATGAGGTTATTGTCGGTGATTGCCTTCAGGTCACGCAACGCCTGTCCATAGTGCTTGTAATTAAGCGCAATAGCCGAACGCACGCGGTAGAAGATGCCAACACGTGGGTTATCGTCGCAGGCACTGCGCAGAGAAGCCATAACATCGTCGTAGTGCTCAGCCGAAAGATCGACAAGGCGACTGATAGCAGCGCCATTGTCGTTGGTGGCACTCATAGCAACGAGGTAAGTATCGCTTGCGTCACGATACTTGCCAAGCATCTCTTGAACGAGAGCCCTGTTGATGTAAACTTGAGCCTCGGCAGGATATAGCGACACTGCATTATTTACCCACTTCATTGCCTCCTCGCTATCGCCCTGCTTGGCAGCAACGCAACCAAGTCGGTACATTGCGTCGTAGTTGCGTGTTTGCTGTTGTAGCACAGCTTGATACTGCTTCTTAGCAAGTTCATAGTCACCACTCTTATAGGCCCAATTGCCTTTCATGCCTACCCATGCCAAATTACTTGGAGCGATGGCAGCAGCTTTTTCAATATCGTTATTCTCTTCGGTAAGATTATTATTGATGCCGTGCAGGGTAGCCCTAAGCAAATAAGCATCAAACAGCAATTCAGTCTCCTTCTCGGGTGCGAGTTCAATGGTGCGATTAACATCGTTCATGGCTCCCTTAAAGTCATTGTTATAGTAAAGCTGATTAGCTCTCATGAACAATGCGTTGTAGTCATTAGGATTCTTGTCGATGTGGTCGTTGTAGACCTTCATGACAGCCTGAGTGATTTTGTCGGATTCCTGAGCCATAGCGCTGAAGCATACCATTGATGCCATGAGCAATAGAGCCAGGACAAGTGATTTTCTCAATTTCATAGTGTGTAAGATATTATATCTGATTAATTATTGTCGTAATTTTATTGTGTGCATTGTTGCGACGGCCATGATGGCGGCAGTTTCGGTTCGCAAGCGGCTATCACCCAGCGTCACAGGCACGAAGCCAGCTTTTAGGGCAGCCTCAACCTCGGCAGGGTCGAAATCACCCTCGGGGCCAATCATCACCACAGCATCGCGACTGGGGTCATAGACCTGTGCCAACGAACGGCGCTCGTCACGAGGCAGCGACTCATCGCAATAGGCAATAAAGCGCTGTGAGTCGCACTTCTCCCCTATTATATCACCGATGGGCGTGAGCTCATCGAGCTGAGGCAACTGCGCCTTGAGCGACTGCTTCATGGCAGCGACCAGAATCTTGTGCAGGCGCTCATTCTTTAACACTTTGCGCTCACTGTGGCGGCATAGCAGCGGAGTGATGCGATCGATGCCCATTTCGGTGCATTTCTCGGCCATCCACTCGATGCGGTCAAGATTCTTGGTTGGCGCCACAGCAATCATTATCTTGGCGCCCCAATGTGGCGGGCATGCCTTATGAGAAAGAATCTCAACACCACAGTGCTTAGCATGTGCCAATGCAATGCGGCAACGGTAGAGAGTGCCAGAGCCATCGATTACCTCGATTTCATCGCCCTCGATGAGCCTGAGCACTCGCACACAATGGCGCGACTCCTCCTCGGGAAGAGTGAGCGTAGTGGCTATATCGGGGGCGAAGAATCGATGCATATCTTTTTATTCTCTAAATTTAATAAAGAATTTTTCTGCTTAATGCTTAATAGCATCTTTATCAATTGCAGCAGGATTGTGTTTGTACTTGAACAGTACCCAGAATGCGACAGCAACTACAAGAGCAAAGCTGGCGAATATGAACCATGGAGTCTGCCAATCACCAACAAGGAAACCAGATTCATTCCAGCTACAGAATTTGTTGATAACGGCTCCTGCAGCAAGAGTACCGATAGTTGCACCTAAGCCATTGGTCATGAGCATGAATAAACCCTGAGCCGAAGCCTTCACATTGGGGTCACATTCGTTATCAACAAACATCGCACCAGACACGTTGAAGAAGTCGAAAGCAACACCATAAACTACACATGAAAGCACAAATAGTATCACGCCTGGCATTGCAGGATTTCCAAGTCCAAAGAACCCGAAGCGGAAGACCCAAGCAAACATTGCAATAAGCATTACCACTTTGATACCATAACGCTTTAAGAAGAATGGGATAAGGAGGATACACAATGCCTCACTAATTTGTGATAACGACACCAACATTGTAGCGTTGTTGGCAGCAAATGTGTCGGCAAACTCGGCCATACCCTTGAAGTGAGTTAGGAACGGAGTAGCATATCCGTTGGTCACTTGTAGCGACATGCCAAGCATCATAGAGAAGATAAAGAACATCGCCATTTTCTTGCTCTTGAAGAGCTTGAATGCACTCAAACCCATTGTCTCGGCAAGCGATTGAGACTCCTTCTTCACAAGCTTACACTGAGGCAATGTGAAGCAGTAGGCAAAGAGAACTACACTCAAGATTCCCGAAACGAGGAACTGATAGTGTGTATACTGGAATTTATTGGCGTTCTCGGCAAGAGTAAAGAAGAAACTGCCATTGTCGAGAGTAGCACAGTTAACAAACCACATAGTAGCAATAAAACCAATGGTTCCGAATACACGAATCGGTGGGAAGTCTTTCACAGTATCCATACCATTGTCCTTCATGATGGTGAATGCAGCAGTGTTGCTGAGTGCCAAAGTTGGCATATAGAATGCCACACTCAAAGTGTAAAGTGCGATAAACATTGCCTTATTGGGCTCTGCTGCCGATGCTCCCATTGAGAACAAAGCAATCATAGCTATACCAGCCAGCAGGTGACAGATTCCCAACATCCGTTGTGGCTGAATGAATTTGTCGGCAATAATACCCATAAGTGTTGGCATGAAGATAGAAACAATACCTTGGATAGCATAAAACCAAGCAATCTCACCACCCATACCAGCTTTTCCTAGATAGTTGCCCATGCAAGTGAGGTATGCTCCCCAAACGGCGAACTCAAGGAAGTTCATGATGATTAAGCGAACTTTTAGATTCATAGTCTTTTTGTTTTTTGAGTTATTATTATGTTTTATTTTATTTCAGTTAGGTAAATCCTCGCCATGGCTTGGCTTCCCAAGTTTGTCGTTGATAGTTTTTTGAATGCTTGCAGCAAGCTCATATTTCTCTTGCTTAACGGCACGAGTGAGCTTCTGCTGCAGCTCTTCGACGCTGAGGTCTTCAAGTTTGCGCTTTGGCTTTACAGCAACCTTGCCCTGCTCGCCATCTTTTATCAAGAACCCTGTCTTGTCGAGCACTTCTTGAGTGGCATAGATGGGGGCATTGGTGCGCAGTGCCAGTGCTATGGCATCGCTTGTGCGCGACTCAAGCTCCAGGTCGTGGTCATTGGTCGAAAGTTTAAGTCGTGACAGGAACACTCCATCCTTGAAACCGTAGATTAGCACCTCGTCGAGACTTATACCAAAGGCGTGAAACATGCTCACCATCAGGTCATGTGACATGGGGCGCGGTGGAATCACATTCTCAAGGCGCATAGCAATTGACTGGGCTTCGCTAGTGCCCACCACAATTGGAACCCGAAGGTCACCATCACGCTGGCGCAGCAACAAGGCATAAGCACCTTGCTGTATTTGGCTATAGGTGATGCCCATCACGTCCATTTCTATTTTGTTTTCAATCATAAAAAGTATGTTCTCTAAAGTAGGTCCTAGAAATTCTTGATTATTTAGACATTCTAGATTAATAAAAATATTTACAGGGTTATCACTCCGCTGCCGTAGCATAGGTGCTGGTCTTTATCGTAGATGACAGCAAACTGCCCCGGTGCTATGCCCTGAATGTCCTCATCGCTCTCAATAAGCCACTGGCTACCCTCAACATGTGTGAGATGAGCCTTGGCAAAGCGTGGAGTGTGACGATTCTTGAATGTTATCTCATGTGAGCCTTCCTGCCCTATCCATGGGTTTCCACTAATGAAGTGCATCTCGTCGAGGTGAATCTCACGTCCATACTGCTTGCTGGTACCGTAACCACCACTCACATAGATGGCGTTGTCCTGTATATTCTTCTTCACCACATACCATGGACCTCCACTCAGGCCAAGGCCCTTGCGCTGTCCAATTGTGTGGAACCAGTAGCCGTTGTGCTCTCCAAGTTTACGTCCTGTCTCTATCTCGATTATTGGTCCACGCTTCACTCCCAGGTGACGGCGAATAAAGTCGTTGTAATCAATTTGTCCCAAGAAGCAAATACCCTGACTGTCCTTGCGAGCAGCGTTTGGCAGTTTTACCTCCTGAGCTATTTCACGCACACGAGACTTGGGCATAGAACCAATGGGGAAAATAAGATGACGCAACTGGTCGTAGGTAATCTGCGCGAGAAAGTCGGTCTGGTCTTTCACAGGGTCAACTGCTGTAGCCAAGTATTTAGTGCCATCAATCTCGCATGTAGTGGCATAGTGTCCTGTGGCAGTGAGATCGAAGTCTTTTCCCCAGCGCTGCTCGAAATACCCAAATTTTATCATGCGGTTACACATCATGTCGGGATTAGGTGTGAGACCTGCTTTAACAGTGCGCAGAGCATACTCCATGACATTGTCCCAATACTCCTGATGCAGCGACACGACCTCGAGAGGCAAACCATAGCGATGAGCAATGAGGTTGCACATCTCTATGTCTTCCTCGGCGCTACAGTCGCCCTCATCGTTGTCCATGCCAATGCGAATGTAGAAAAGCTGCAAGTCGTGCTGTGCCTGTTCAACAAGCTCATGCACCACAACTGCGCTGTCGACTCCACCTGATATGAGAACCGCTATGTTCATTTAATTGTTAGTTCTTAGTTGTTAGTTATCAGTTGCTCTTGATTAAATCATGCTTTCTCAAGAACTTCGCTATCCTCGTCATCTTTCTCGTTGATGGTGTGAATGGCTATAAGGTAGTCGAGAGAAATTTTGCCAGGTCCCGCAAGCAACATGTAAGCAAAAATGCCAATGAACATGATGGGATAACCAGGCTCAAAGATGAACATCTGACCTGCGCTTGAGACGCTAGTAGCAGCAACCATCACTGTCTCGGCATAAATCATGATGCCAATAGATGGGATTAGGGCCAATCGAGTGAAAAGACCCAAAATGATGAACACTGCACACACAATCTCAACAACCACAATCGCTACAATGGCGCCCTCGCTAGGAAGCCCCATCGAACCCATTGCGGCATTGGCAAACTCCTCGATGTGAGTCATCTGTCTAACACCCATCTGCAGGAACATGATGCCTGTAAACAGTCGCAGAAACAGTCGCGAGAGGTTATTGTAGGTGTGTCCCGCATTAAACATGAAAAAGGTCTTAAGCCATTGGGGTATGTTTGTCATCGTCGTTATGTTTTATTGTTGTAATAATCAATTAAAAAATCAAAAGTCATTGTCTTGAGAACAGGTTCTTGACAAAATCGACGGTCCTGTTCTTGGCAATAACTTTGAAATTCTCGTCAAGGACGTAAATGCATGGCATGATGCGCAGATCGATTTTGTCGGCCACATCTTTGCTAGCACCCACAAGCCATGTCGAAGAATAGGACTGTGAGTCGGCATCCCACTTCTTGGGCACATCGCCCACAATGATGTTGATAACCTCGATTTGGCCACTCTCAACAGCCTTGCCAAAAGCAATATCGGTGCTCAGGCGCATACGCTCAATAGAACTACCACTGCTGTTGTCGCTAAACATGATCACATAAAGGTTGGCATTGCTCTTGGCTTCGCTCAGGTGCTTGCGAGCACCAGTGATGGCGGTGTACTCAAAGTCATAGAGTTGACCACCAAGTTTGCTAGCTTCGATGCGCTTAACTTGTGTAGCATAGTGGTTGCGAACATCCTTCTTGAGCCAAGTGGCATCGGCACCACTCTTAGCAAATGTGAGATAAAGGTCGTCGATAAACTCAAAATCATGGAAATAGAGAAGATACTCAGCAATTGAAAGCAGCTTGGTGAAGTTGTCATGATTGGCCTGCGACTTGAACATAAGATCACGCACCGATGCCAGCGACACATTCACGTTAGCTCCAGCCTTCATGATGTCGAAATAGGTGAGCATGGCCTCCATGAGCAGGCTGTCGTTTTTAGCCTCAAATGGTTTGCTTAAATTGCAGTTGTCCCAGAAGTGCTGCACACTATAGTTGCAGCGGCTCTCGATATTAGAGCAAGTGTCGGGGGCAACAGGAAACTCAAAAAGGGTCTCCTGCGCATTGGCATTAAATCCTGACAATAAACCAATTACAACCACAAGGAAATATAATATATTCTTCATTTCAACACTAAATAATATTTATATTTATATTTAACTTGCTAAATTACTGCAAAAAACACAACGAGCAAAGAATATTGTCCTAAAAAAAACTTAACAGCAACAAAAAGATATCCACAAGGCAGCGTTCACTAGCAACAATCCATCTTGACAATTCGGGCCAACTACAACAAACTCATGAATAAAAAATTCCCGCAACGCTAAATTACATTGCGGGAATTTATAGTGAAAAAAGAGCCACGAACGGGACTCGAACCCGTGACCTACGCGTTACGAATGCGTTGCTCTACCGACTGAGCTATTGTGGCTGTTGCACGGCGCAAAGCAATGCCGTGTCTTATCATTTGCTAGGTACTGAAACCTAGAAGATTGTTTGCTTGCTATAGGTCAACTTCACCTTGGCTTTGTTGAGTTTCAGTTTTGCCAAACTGGGCTTCGACACAGCCGGAGCAATCTTGGTTACCACCTCGGCATTAGATGTTGAGGTATAGTAGTAATAAGACGATGTAGACGGTGAATTGGTGTACTTAGTAACATCGATGGGCATGATCACAAACTTGACGTCGCTCTCGGGCGCTGCACCACCCTTATTTTTGATGATGTCGAGCACATAACTCCTCAACCCTGTGAAAGTGTAGCTATCTTCCTCTTCATTATACTCGGCATAGAAAGCATCTTTATTGTTGGTAAGCGAGTCTTTCTCGAAGAATTCATCGCGATAGCTTTCCTTAACCATTAGCAAATATTTTGGCGGTGCGATATTATACTTGTTGGCAATCTTTTCGGCAGGAATTTCCAATGTCAGACTATTGATGACGCTCAAAGCATCTTTTGAACCGTTCCTGAAATTGTCGATAATCTCTTGAATCGGGAAATTGGCATGCACCTCATATCCTGCTGGTCCCATGACAATTGCATCGCCATTGGCTATCATGGTTTCAATGTTATCGTCAACATCAAGATTGATATTGTTGTTATACACAACCTCGGGGGTCACAGCCATATAGCTTTGTGTCTTTGCAGGATAAATTGTGTCGGCCGACTCGGAAGTCTTCTCATACTTGCGATAATAAGTGACAAACTCGATGTCATAGAAGTTCATCACGTGACCCTCGCCATAACTATTGGTAATGTATATGCCAGGGAAAAAGCTGGCAAACGCCCTAGGTGTGCTGAAAGTAGAAGGATTGGCCTTATACTCATTGAACAGAGCGCGGGCATAGCTCACTGGCACAGGCACATTCACTTCGTAGTAAGACACCTCCTGTGTACCAGTCGAGTTATAGGCCGACTTGCGCATCTCGCTTGCCGAGTAGGTTATCGAACCCATCAAATCGCCAGTATCATAATATCCACTTGGATTAAAGTCGGTATAAATGGGGGTTGACAACTGCTTGTTAAGCTTGTACACATCCATGCGCATTGGAGCAAGAGTGTCGCCTGTGACATCGGTTGTAGCCACTCTCATGGTGATGAAGCAAGAGTCGATCCAGGCAGCTCCACCATGCACGCCAACGGTGTCGATAGTGGTCGTGGGCATAAACTGCGCCACAAAATCGCTCGATAGTGTGCCATAACCATCGGCCGTCACCTTTCCTAGAAGCTGGACACTGCTTCTAGAACGCAGGTGCCTGTTTCTCACCGACACTCCTTCGAAAACAAATGTAGAGTCTTCGATAATGGCCGACTGAATGTCGGAGATTGATGTTCCAATAGTATCGTCGGTACAAGAATTAATGCCTACTACCGCAACGACAGCAAACATCAACATAAATATAGATTTTCTCATATTCAATGTTCTTTATACAACAGATAAAATGAAGGTTTCAGACTCGGCTGAAGCATTACAGACTGTGGTAGAACTCCATGCAGCGATTGACTGCTTCGGCATTGTCACATTCCTGATACTCGAGGTATGGCAGCCCCGACTCCTTAACGAGGTTCAAGACATCCTCGCTGACGTTGGCACTGCATTGCATAACGGCATCGCAGTTGGCAATCGCAAGCTTCATCAGGTCGAGATAGCTAGCCTGCTTGTCGAGAACTGGTGCCAAGTCTTCATCGGTAAACCCATCATACTTCAGCTTCTCGGCCATCTTCTCATTGAGAGGTTCAACAAGGTCTTCGTCGAAGAGCGACATAACCACCTTGGCATCACGATAGGAAGGATCGTCGCTATAGAATTTCTTGATATACAATGGAGCAAGGGCAGTGAGCCAACCACTGCACTGAATTACGCTAGGAATCCACCTGAGTTTCTTCACAGTCTCGAGAACGCCTCTCACATAGAAGATGGAGCGCTCATCATTATCCTCGGGATGAGTGTTGGTCTCCAAATCTTTGGCAATGTCGGGAGTGAAATAGTCCTCATTGTAGATGAAATAAACCTGCAATCGAGCTGGCTGCAATGTAGCCACCTTGATTACCAGAGGATGGTCGGTGTCGTCGATGATAAGATTCATGCCCGACAAGCGGATTACCTCATGAAGCTGCTTGGTGCGCTCATTGATTAATCCATACTTGGGCATAAAGGTACGCACCTCAATACCTTTTTCCTGAACTCCCTGTGCAAGCATACGGCTTGCTGTTGCCATCTCACTATCGGGAAGATAGGGTGAGATTTCCTGCGATATAAATAAAACCTTGTTAATGTCCATTTGTACAGTGTATAGCTATCTTAAATTAGATGCAAAGATAACACTTTTTCTTCTAATAAAGAAATTACGGTCAAAATGCACAAAGTTTTTAACTTAATTTTAAAGACTACACGCATTATAAAGGCATTTTTAAGCTACCGATTCTAAACCACCATTCACAGCAAGAAACAAAGCGCTCGAGCTCAAAGCCCGGGCGCTTATAGTTTTGGTTTTGCTTAAAAAGCAAGTATTCTATTTGCTTTTAGAACTCGCAGTTGTTAGGAGTGCGTGGGAATGGGATGACGTCGCGAATGTTGGCCATACCTGTCACGAAGAGGATTAGGCGCTCGAATCCCAAGCCGAAACCACTGTGAGGCACAGTGCCAAACTTGCGTGTGTCGAGATACCACCACATGTCCTTCATTGGGATGTGCAGCTCGTTGATACGGTTCATGAGCTTGTCGTAATCGGCTTCACGCTCAGAGCCACCAATGATCTCGCCAATCTGTGGGAAGAGCACGTCCATAGCACGCACGGTCTTGCCGTCGTCGTTCTGCTTCATGTAGAATGCCTTGATGTCCTTAGGATAATCGGTAAGGATAACCGGACGCTTGAAGTGCTTCTCAACGAGGTAACGCTCATGCTCGCTCTGAAGGTCTACGCCCCATTTAACTGGGAATTCAAACTTCTCGCCGCTCTCCTCCAGAATCTTTATACCCTCGGTGTAGGTTAGACGAACAAACTCATCCTTAAGCACGCTGTTGAGGCGCTCGATGAGGGTGTTATCGTACATCTTGTTAAGGAATGCTATATCATCCTGGCAATGGTCGAGAGCATATTGCACGCAATACTTGATGAACTCCTCGGCGAGGTCCATATTGTCATTGATGTCGTAGAAAGCCATCTCGGGCTCTATCATCCAGAACTCTGCAAGATGGCGGGGGGTATTGCTGTGCTCGGCACGGAAGGTGGGGCCAAAGGTGTAGATAGCGCCTAATGATGTTGCACCCAGCTCACCCTCGAGCTGTCCGCTCACGGTGAGGCTTGTCATCTTACCAAAGAAGTCCTTGCTGTAGTCGACTTTGCCGTCCTCGGTGCGAGGCATCTCGTTCACGTCGAGAGTAGTGACCTGGAACATCTCGCCAGCACCCTCAGCATCGCTCGATGTGATGAGTGGAGTATTGAGATAGAAGAATCCCTTGTCGTTGAAGAACTTATGGATGGCAAAAGCCAAGTGGTGACGAATGCGGAACACAGCGCCAAAGGTGTTGGTGCGCATGCGCAGGTGGCCAATCTCACGCAAGAATTCGAGAGTGTGGCCTTTCTTCTGCAATGGATACTCCTCGGGGTCGGCAGTGCCGTAAACCTCGATTTCCTGTGCCTGAACCTCAAAGCTCTGTCCCTTGCCCTGTGAGGCAACCAAAGTGCCAATCACGCAAAGGCTCGAGCCAGTGGTAATGGGCTTGAGCTGCTCCTCGGTGAACTGCTCCAGGCTTACTACAACCTGCAGGTTGTTGATGGTTGAGCCATCGTTAAGAGCGATAAACTGAATGTGCTTGTTGCCGCGACGGGTTCTTACCCATCCCTTCACACACACTTGCTGTCCCTCGAGCTCACCGCTGAAGGCGTCAACAATTTTAGTTCGTTTTAATGCCATAATGTGTTATGTGCTAAAAAGTTTCGACTGCCCATGCCCAAGCGTGTGGTGTTGTGGGAGATGGGCAGTCGTGTTATTGGGTTTTAATGATTTACTCAAACGAATTTTGCTTCAAAAAGTTAACCTCTTCCTGTGTGAGATAGCGCCACTTGCCGCGTGCCAGGTTTTTCTTGGTCAAACCAGCAAAGTAAACACGGTCGAGCTTAACAACGTGATAGCCCAAGGCCTCGAAAATGCGGCGAACCACACGGTTGCGGCCCGAGTGAATCTCGATGCCTGCCTGCTTGCGGTCGGTGGGACTCACGTAGCTCACTGCGTCGGCGTGAATTGGTCCGTCGTCGAGCTCAACGCCGTCGGCAATGTGCTGCATATCGTCCTCGGTAATGGGTTTGTCGACCCAAACCTGATATATTTTCTTCTTCACATACTGTGGATGAGTGAGCTTAGATGCCAAGTCGCCGTCGTTAGTAAGAAGCAACACACCTGTGGTGTTACGATCGAGACGACCTACTGGATAGATGCGCTCCTCGCAGGCGCCCTTCACATAGTCCATAACGGTCTTGCGGCCGTTGGGGTCGTCGCTGGTAGTAACGCAGTCTTTGGGTTTGTTGAGAAGCACATAGCATTTCTTCTCGGCCACTACAACTTGGTCGTTATATTCCACGATGTCCTTAGGAGTAATCTTGATTCCAAGCTGGTCAACGACTTGGCCGTTCACCTTGATTACACCCTTCTGGATAAGCTCATCGGCCTCACGACGCGAGCAGATGCCAGCGTTGGCCATGAACTTGTTAAGGCGCATGGTGGTGTTAGGATCGATCATTGGTTCCTCATACTCAATGCGTTGTGGACGTGGAGTGAAGCGCATCTGTGGGCGTGGTCCCTGCACCCTGCGTGCACCGGGATGCTGGTTGCGCTGATTGCCGTAGCCATGCTGCTGATAGCCGCCACGCTGCTGGTAGCCACCACGCTGCTGATAACCGCCACGCTGCTGATAACCGCCACGCTGCTGGTATCCACCCTGCTGAGGACGGTTGTAGGTGCGCTGCTGGTAGTTGCCTTGCTGCTCACCTTCGCCTTGCTGCTGGTATCCACCGCGCTGCTGATAGCCGCCACGCTGCTGGTAACCACCACGTTGCTGGTATCCACCACGCTGCTGGTATCCACCACGTTGCTGGTATCCACCACGCTGCTGGTATCCTCCTTGATAATTGCGCTGCTGATAGCCACCACGTTGCTGGTAACCGCCACGCTGTTGGTAACCACCCTGATACTCACCACTGCCTTCTTCGTTGGCTTGTGTTTCACGATTGTAATCGGCATTTTCTACTCTTGTAGTAGACATTTCATTCTCGTCCGTAACTGGACGACCCTCACCTATGCGGGGTCTCTTCGGTTTTTTCTCTATGTTCTCATCCATAGCTTTGAGATTGAATCTAATAAGGGTTAATAATTTCTTGTTTTTATAGTGTAATGCGCGACCTCGCGGCCTCGTCTTTTTGTTTAAATAATTTGACTTAAAATAACTCGTGTAAAAAATCTCATCAATATTCTATCGAAACTTTGTGCAAAGATAGTGCTTTTAATTTAAAACCAAGCGTTTTGACAAATATTTTAGACGAATTTTTAAAAATATTTATATTTTACTAAGCGCAACCTACTGATTTAGGAGGTATTTTGCCCCCTAACGCTGCATTTCGATATGAGTAAAAACTAAAAAAATAGGCAAAAAGTATTGTCAGTTTGATTTTTTTGTGTACCTTTGCACCGCAATTTTGCGCAAATTTTTAAATATTTACAAAATGTACTTAGATCAAGAGAAGAAAAAAGAGATCTTTGGCACCTACGGAAAAAGCAATACTGATACTGGCTCACCTGAAGCTCAGATAGCATTATTCTCCTACCGTATTGCCCACTTGACCGAGCACTTGAAGGTCAACAAGAAAGATCATACGACTCAACGTGCACTTAAGATGCTTGTAGGTAAGCGTCGTCGCCTGCTGGATTACCTTATCCGCACCGACATCAACCGCTACCGTGCAATCATTGCCAAGAAGGAACTTGGCATCCGCAAGTAATAACACTTATTTGCACTGCGTAGACGTAAGTGGAAAGCCCCTGCAAGAGAAGAAGTCTTGGAGGGGCTTTCGTTTTTAACAACAAATCGTTATGAAACACCTTTATTTAATATTATTAATGGCCTGTGCACTAGGCGTCAATGCTCAGCAGCAAGTGCTGGAAGGCGACCTGCTTTTTGCCTACAGCTCTACTGCTGGCCGAGCAATAAGCGACGCAACAGTTCACGACAGCACTGCCCTACCCATCTATCATGTGGCAATTGCAACTTGGATAGGTGACAAGCTCTATGCACTAGAAGCGATTGACGAGGGTGTAGTACTCACGCCTTATGACAAGTTCCAGGAGAGAAGCACAAGCAAAGGTGGCATGCTGATAGGAAGGCTGCGCGACCGCGACGGAGTGGACCAAAGCGTGAGCAATGCTATGGAACATCTAGGTAAGCCCTACGACGACCTTTACATGATTGACACCCAAGAAATCTACTGCAGCGAACTAGTGCAACTGAGTTTTGTGAACGGCAAGGGTCAACGCCTGTTCCCGCTCATCAACATGTCATTCCACGACGCTCATGGTCGCATCCTTGATTACTGGCGAGAGCATTATGCAAAACGTGGCATGGCAGTGCCCGAAGGTGCACTTGGCACCAATCCAGCGCAAATCGCCAACGACCCAGCTGTAGAGATAATAAAACAGCAATAAAAAAAACGCCCACCTTTTCACAAGGCGAGCGATATGCCATAGGCAAGCAACACGTAACGCAAGAATTTACCGGCACTCATGCATGAGAAAGTGATGGGTATGTTCGACCGCATGAGACCAAGAGCAATTAGCAGTACATTGCCAAAGATGGGTATAAAGCCCCCAAAAGCGACCCATGCCCCTCGACCTTGCAGCCAATGCTGCATTCGGTCGAGTTTTTCTTTCTTCACATGGAAATACTTCTCAATCCAGTCGATGCGCCCCAAGCGCCCCATGTAATAAGTGAGAATGGCGCCCAGCACATTACCCACTGTGGCCCATATAATCAGTGGCCACTTCTCAAGGCCTGCGGCAAGCAGACCTAGAATAACGACCTCACTACTAAAGGGCACGACACTACCGGCAAGGATTGCCGACAGGAACATGCCCCAATATCCGTAGTCGATTAATGCTTGCTCCATGATTTGAAGACAATCAAGGACAAAAAGGATGTATTTTTGCTTATTAAGGACAAATGCCTCAGCTTCATCTGAGAACTATTTGCCGCAAGTATATACATTCTTAATTGTCATCAATAAACTGAGACAAATGCAAAATTCTTTTGTCTTTAATTGTCTTAAAACTTTACACCGAAGCCAGGAATTTCTCAACATCGAGAGCCGCACGGCATCCAGTGCCTGCTGCTGCCACAGCCTGACGGTAACGTGGGTCGGCAACGTCACCAGCGACAAACACGCCCTCTACACTCGTAGCAGTGGTAACCTTATCGGTCACGATATAACCTTGCTCATCAAGCTCTAGCTGACCATTGAGGAAGGCAGTGTTAGGCTGGTGACCAATGGCGAGGAAGAAACCGTCGATAGCGATGTCGAGTTTCTCCTCCTTATCGGTGCCTTTATATTTAATAAGGTGGGCACCCTCTACCCCATTCTCGCCAAAGAGGCCCAGAGTGTTGGTGTTGAACAAAATCTCAATGTTTTCTTTCTCCTTCACACGCTGCTGCATAGCGGCACTAGCGCGCAGGTAGTCCTTTCGAACTATCATGTAGACCTTGCTGGCAAGATTGCTCAGGTAGTGGGCTTCCTCGCAAGCAGTGTCGCCACCGCCAACCACGGCAACCACCTTCTTGCGATAGAAGAATCCGTCGCAAGTAGCACAAGCCGAGACACCCTGACCAGCATATTTCTTCTCGTCGTCGAGGCCAAGGTATTTAGCCGATGCCCCAGTGGCAACAATCACAGTGTCGGCCTCAATAGTCTCGCCACCATCAAGTGTTGCGACGAAAGGACGCTTGCTCAGGTCAACGCTCTGCACAAACCCCGAGCGCACATCGGCACCCACATTCACGGCTTGCTCACGCATCTTTGACATAAGTTCATAACCGTCGATTCCAGCAGGGAAACCAGGGAAATTCTCGATGGTGGTAGTAGTTGTCAACTGTCCTCCAGGCTGCAAACCCTCGAAGAGCACGTTTTTCACATTGGCACGAGCAGTGTAGATAGCAGCGGTATATCCCGCAGGCCCTGAGCCGATTATCAAACATTGAACTTTTTCCATAAAGTCATTAAAAGGAGTAAGAGATATTATATTAAAGGAATAAAATGAGTTAAAATGAAAAACTAAGCCTATCGCAGGTCAACGACCTCGGTGCCGGCGGGAACTTGAGATTTATCAAACTCAAATGTGCTTGCGGCAGCACTGGCATTCTTGTTATAATTGCTGATTGTGATAGTGGACTTTGTGCCATCGGTCTGCACTATCTCGGCCTTGTTGATAAGCCATGTGGAAGTCGACACAGTGACAAGCATGTGCTTCACATTACTCTTTTTCTTGGGAGTAAAGCGAATTGTGTAGGTGCCACTGCCTGTGCCTCCCTTCGAGATAATGTAACCACTCTTGAAGTTTTGAGCTGCACTGTAGGGATTGGTCATCTGCAAATCGGATGCTGTGGGCGTGGTGATGTTCACCTCGTCGGTAGCAGGCGAGTAAGACCACATTGTTTTCCCGTTATACCAGCACTTGATGTCGCTGGCTAGCACACGGAACTTCTTGCCACTCATCACCAGGGTGCCCTTAGTTGATCCTTGAGGCGATGACATGGTGTAGCTGGCGCTCACAGCCTTACCACCCTTGAGAGCGCCAAGCACCTTGTCGACCACACTCGAAGGCGACTGAGCGCTAGCTGAAAACGCCATCGCCACGAGTGCTAATATCAATAAAACTTTCTTTCTCATAACTGTAATGCTTTTGGTTTCTTTTTTAGACCCAAACCATTCTACTTGGTTTAACCCAAAACGATAAACTGCTAGGCAATAGCCATCTACAAAATCTGATCAAGCTCCATAGGACTCATGAGCACCTTGCGTGGCTTGCCACCACTGGCTGGCCCAACGATGCCTGCTGCCTCGAGTTGGTCCATGATGCGACCAGCGCGATTATAGCCAATGTTGTAGCTGCGTTGCAGCGACGAGGTTGAAGCCATATCCTTCTGCACCACCAGTCGAGCAATCTCCTCGAAGAGTGGATCGCGGTCATTAGAGCCACCACCTGTAGAACCACCAGCATCATAGCTGCCTCCACCGTCACCCTCATAGTCGGGCAAGATGTAGGGCTGCTCATGGCTGACCTCGGTATCGGCGTCTTCCTGCTCCTTGATGAAGTAGCAAATGTTCACAATCTCGGGAGTGTCGATGAGTGGGCACTGCAAGCGAGTGGTCTCGCCATTGGCCGAGAACAACATGTCGCCACGGCCAATGAGCTGCTGTGCTCCTGGATGGTCAAGAATAATGCGACTGTCCACCATCTGCATCACACGGAAAGCGATACGGCCAGGGAAGTTTGCCTTGATAAGACCAGTAATCACATTAGATGATGGACGCTGAGTGGCGATAATCATGTGGATACCCACAGCACGTGCCTTCTGTGCGATGCGCACGATTGGCGTCTCCACCTCTTTGCCTGCAGTCATGATAAGGTCGCTAAACTCGTCGACAATCACCACGATATAGGGCATAAACTTATAGAAGTTGCCGCTCGAATCCATCTTGTGACGCAGTTCCTTGCGCCAACGACGGTTATAGTCCTCGAGTTTGCGCTCTCCCACTTCTTCAAGCACGAGATAACGATTCTCCATCTCCTGAACCAGTGAATTAAGCGTCTGCACAACCTTGGCAGTGTCGGTAATAATGGCTTTTTCCTCACCCTCAACCTTAGCAAAGAAATACTTCTCGAGCGAAGCATACAAGCTGAACTCCACCTTCTTGGGATCGATGAGAACAAACTTGAGCTCACTAGGGCCCTTCTTGTAGAGCAGTGATGCTATTATAGTGTTCAAACCCACCGACTTACCTTGACCAGTTGCACCTGCCACCAGCAAGTGAGGCATCTTAGTAAGGTCGGCGACAAACACGTCGTTAGTCACAGTGCAGCCTAGTACCATGGGCAGTGCCATCTTGCTCTCCTGGAAGGCACGCGAAGCAATAGCCTCGCGAATGGGGACAATCTGCGGGTCGTGATTAGGCACCTCGATGCCAATTGTGCCACGTCCTGGCATAGGCGCAATGATGCGAATGCCTAACGCAGCCAAACTCAGAGCGATATCGTCTTCCAGGCCACGAATCTTACTGATTCGCACTCCATCCTCGGGCACGATTTCAAATAGTGTGACTGTTGGCCCCACATGCGCAGTGATGGTCTTGATGGGGATACCATATTGCCCTAACGTCTCAACAATGCGGCGCTTGTTGCTCTCCTGCTCGCTAATGTCGACGTTATCGACATTAGTCTTAATATCGGCCAGCAAATCTAGAGTAGGGAAACGGTAGTGCATGTATTCACCCGTTGGGTCATGAGGGTTGGTTATGCCCTTGGCCTGCTCTATATCCTTAGCACGGTCAATTTTGAACTCGGCATCATCATCATCTTTCTTCTTGCGTGGACGACGCTCAGCTTTTTTGGTAGGAGCCTGCTCTTTCTCGGGTTCGGAACTAGGTCTGTCAAAGAGTTTCTTGATTTTCTTCTCTTTCTTCGATTTACTTTGGTCATCACCCATGAAGCCGGTAGCGTCACTATGGTTGTGGTTAGCCATCAAGCTTTCATCATCATCCTTAAGATGACGGCGACTGTCGCGCACCTTCTTGAGCTGTTTGAGAACAAACATGATTGTATTGTAGCACACAAGCACCCAGAAGATGAGCAGAATCACGTTAATGGCTATCATGCCATACACACCCACCAGGCCTGCCAACCACTGATTAGCATAATAGCCCAAATTACCTCCTAGCCTGAAGAAGGAGAAATCGGCATAATAGGTGCTAGCACCTAGCAGCATCGAGAATGTGAGAATGCTGTAGACCGAGATAAGGGTGTAAGTGTAGAATTGTGTGCGCTTCTTGCGCATGAGCCTCATGCCCATAACAAAGCACCACACCACAATGATAAATGCGGCAAGTCCCACTCCATCGCTGATGAAGAACTGCGCGGTTGCAGCACCCACCGAGCCTCCCAGATTGTCAACAGCGTGTGTAGCATTAGCTGGATCGGCATTAACCACGATGGTGTTATGGTTCACCTTGCCCTGATCATTACCTCCGGCAAAAAGCACAAACGACAAGAAAGTGATAAGGAAATACACTCCCATCATCATCAGCATAACACCAAACGCAATTCGGGTGCGCCCGTTCCTGAAAAAGTTCAGGAAACGCTTCCACACCGAGAGCTGTTCCTGCTCGCCGGTATCTTTAGCCTGCGCCTGTCTTTTTTTCTTTTCACGTTCCTTGATGGCCGACGTGTCGACGCCGTACACATCATCGAATTCATCTTTACTCATTTCATTTCTTTTTTTCTATTTCAATATACTCGTGTTTTTTCTTTTTCTCAGAATTAATCCTTTTTCCAGAAGCCTGGAGTGAGAATTGCCAGCACAGTGAAAACCTCAAGACGACCTACGAGCATCTCAAATGCCAATAGCCACTTGCAGAGTGCCGGCAAATTAGCAAACTTATCAAAACCTCCCGTCATCTCTCCATATCCAAAGCCTATGTTACTTATTGCCGACAAGGAGTTGAACAAGGCGTCAAATGCTGGCATGCCAAACAATGTGAGAATCACTGCGGCCACCACCATCACTACCAAATAGACCGATAAGAACGCTAAAATCTTCTCGACCATCATGTGGGGAATAGACTTGCCATCGAGACGCACTGCTGTGACAGCGCTGCTGTGAACAACCTTGTACATCTCGTTCTTCACGTTCTTGAGCAGCACTACCAGACGGTCAATCTTGGCACCACCGGCAGTAGAACCAGCCATACCACCAAATATCATGAGCAACATCAAGAAGAAGAAAATGAATTGACCCTCGTGCTCATAATCATAAGTGGCAAAACCAGTAGATGTGATTGCCGATATGGTGTCGAACGCAGCCAATATCATACCATAGTGCCAAGTGTCGACAAAACTCATGTAGGCAATACGGGCAAACACTATAATCGAACCAACCAGCACAATGCCGAGATACCACTTGAGCGTGTCGCTGCGCTTAATCTCACTGAAGCGACCTTGAACAGCCACTTTGTAAATAATGCCAAAGTTGATACCACACAACAGCATGAAGAACATGATCACAATGTCGCTATAATAGTCGTGCCAGAAGTGAAGTCCGTTATTCTTAGTTGAGAAGCCACCAGTCGACACGGTACTCATAGTGTGGCAAATAGCATCATACCATCCCATTGGACCAAAACCCAACAACAGGGCGAGCACTACCGTAAACACTATATACATAGTCCACAGGCTCTTAGCAGTCTGACTCACGCGCGGGCGCATTCTCTCGTGTGTTATACCCGTCACCTCACTGTTGAATAGCGACACGCCACCCTTGTAATTGAGCATAGGGAGCACGGCAAGCGTGAAGAGAATGATTCCCATGCCTCCTATCCACTGCATCATCGAGCGCCAGAACAAGATGCCACGTGGCAGAGCCTCAACATCGGTAATTACCGATGCTCCGGTAGTTGTGAATCCCGACATTGTCTCGAAGAATCCGTCGGTTATTCCTGTCACAGTGCCCGATAGCAAAAATGGTATCATACCGAAAATAGAGAAGAACACCCATACCGTGGCTGTAAGCAACAATCCCTCGCGCTTGCGCATAGCCTTACTCTTAGGCTTGATGCGGTAGCTCATGTAAAGGCCAACCAACAACGTGATAACAACAGCAATCAAGAAATACAAGGCAATCCACTGCTCTCCATACAATAGCGACACAAGAAGTGGAGCCAACATAAAGAAGGCTTCAATCATCAACAGCCAACCAACAACCCTCAACACTATGGGGAAGTTGATGGTTTTCTTGAATGTCCTATTTTGCATCATCATGTGCATGACAGCGTGAGTTATTAGTTATTAGTTATTAGTTATTAGTTGTTAGTTTTGTTAGCCAAACATTCTCTCAATCTTGTGAATCGCACCTGCCAGGCAGAATACCACCACGCGGTCGCCTGCCTGAAGTTGAGTGTCGCCAGTAACAAGGAATCCCTCGCCATTGCGCACCAGTCCGGCAATGGTCATATCGGCACTCAGCCTCAAGTCTTTAACCTTAGCCTTGGTAACCTTTGCACCTGCACCAACCTCAAGTTCTGCCACCTCGGCATCGGCAAGAGCAAGACTCTTAGATGTCTCGGTATCGGCATCAATCATCATTTGGAAGATAGTGCTCGAGGCAATGAGTTTCTTATTGATTATAGTGCCAATGTTAAGACTCTCGGCCTCGTTGAAGAACTGCAGGTTCTCGACTTGGGCAATGGTTTTGCGCATACCCATCTCTTTTGCCATAATGCAACTCAAGATATTGCTCTCACTGCTATCACCCATGGCCACAAACACATCATAGTCCTCAACGCCCTCGTCCTCAAGAACATCGGTATCGCCAGTCTCGTAAAAGACCACATTGCAGTCGGGCAGTTTGTCGGCAAGTACTTGGCACTCTTCCATGTTGTTGTGCATGATTTTCACTTTGTACTTGCTGCTTATGTTTTTAGCCAGATGCTTCACAATTTCGTTTCCGCCCATGATTAGGACGCTCTCAACCTCGTGTTTCTCTTTTCCACATATGGCAATCACATCATCGATGTTGTGAGGCGTGGTTGCCACATAAATAATGTCGTTAGGCATAATCTCGTCGTTACCGCCAGGAATGATAATCTCGCGATTACGCTTGATTGCGTTGACGTGCATGAAGTGTGAGATGCCGCCCATATCCTTGAGTTTCTGCCCAACGATGCGTGCATTTTCACGCACCTTCACACCAGCTACCACAAGCTTGCCATCGAGCATTTCAAACCAGTTTCGTGCCCATGTGTGCTTCATGGCGGTTTGCACCTCGAGCGCAGCCAGATACTCAGGATAAATCAGGATGTCAATGCCGTAGGACGAGAAGAACTTCTTCGACGCAGGCTTCATGAACTCATAGTTGTCGATTCGAGCCACAGCCTTTTTGCATCCAAGACTCTTTGCCATCGAGCATGCAATCACGTTGATGGTCTCGTGGGGAGTTACAGCGATAAAAATGTCGGCTGCTCCCACCTGAATGCTCTTCAAGTGATCAAGCGATACGGCACTGCCCTGCATCGTCATCAGGTTGTAGTTGTCGAGGTTATGGAGTTTCTTTTCATCTTTGTCGATGACAATGATGTCCTGCTCCTCGTTCGAGAGCATCTTGGCAAGGTGTGTCCCCACCTCACCGGCTCCGGCAATCACGATTCTCATATCTCACTCTGGTTTAACAGTTGTTTTACTCTTTCCTCGATTGAGGCTGCGTCGATGTGACACAATTCATGCAGCTGTTTCACTGTGCCCTGGTCGACAAAGGTGTCGGGGACGCCCATGCGCACCAGTTGTGCATTCAGGCCGCGCTCAGTGAGCCATTCGGCCACAGCTCCACCCAGACCGCCACAGGTTGTTCCCTCCTCAACGGTGATTATCTTGTCATAGTTCTTGACAACCTCCTCAAGAATCTCCTCGTCGATGGGTTTCAAGAATATCATGTCGTAATGACCGACATCGATTCCCTGCTCATGCAGCGACTCACAAGCCTCGGCCACATTAGTGCCAATGGTGCCAATACTCAAGATTGCCACGCCCTTGCCGTCGTGCAACTTGCGACCCTTGCCCAGGGGCAGCTCCTGCATCTCGTTGTGCCAGTCGACCATCTTGCCGGCGCCACGTGGATAGCGAATTGAGAATGGACCCTCGACACGGCGTTGAGCAGTGTACATGAGGTTGCGCAGCGTGTGCTCGTCCATAGGAGCGGTGACAATCATACCAGGAATAGCTCGCATGAATGCAAGGTCAAAGAGACCATGGTGAGTAACACCGTCCTCCCCTACCAGGCCAGCGCGGTCGAGGCAGAAGGTAACAGGAAGGCGTGCTATCGACACGTCGTTGATGATTGAATCGTAGGCGCGCTGCAAGAATGCACTGTAAATTGCCACAAATGGGCGCAAACCCTCACGTGCGAGACCACCAGCAAAGGTCACAGCGTGTCCCTCACTGATTCCCACATCAAATGTGCGACGTGGGTAAGCCTCCTGCATCATCGACACCGAGGTGCCGCTTGGCATGGCAGCAGTGATAGCCACGATGTTCTGGTCGTCATTAGCAAGCTCAACTAGCGACTTGCCAAACACGTCCTGATACTTGAGAGGCTTTCCAGTACTAGAACCCTTGATGCGCTCACCTGTATCCTCGTCAAACTTGCCTGGAGCATGCCATGTAGTAGGGTCTTTCTCGGCAGGCTCATAACCCTTACCCTTAACAGTGTGGAGGTGAATGAGCTTAGGACCTGTCATGTCCTTGATATCCCTAAAGGTCTTAACAAGCTTTTTCACATCGTGACCGTCGAAGGGGCCAAAGTAGCGTATATTGAGTCCCTCAAAAATATTCTGCTGCCCGGTTAGCAACGACTTCATGGCGTTGTTGAAACGCAAAACAACGCCTTTACCACTGTCGCCTATGATGTGATGCTTGCGCATGAACTGATAGGTCTTATAGCGGAAGTCGTTGTAGCTCTTAGATGTGGAGAGCTTGGTCATGTATTCGCCTAGTGCTCCCACAGGTCGGTCAATCGACATGTCGTTGTCGTTGAGCACGATGAGCAGATTATTCTTGTGGATTGAAGCATTGTTGATGCCCTCAAACGCCAAGCCACCACTAATCGAAGCATCGCCAATCACGGCAACCACGCGGCGATCAGGATTGGCCTGCAACTCGCTGGCGATAGACATTCCCAGTGCTGCCGATATGGAGTTGCTGGCATGACCAGCCTGAAAAGTGTCGTATTCGCTCTCGCTGGGATTGGGGAAACCACTCAAGCCACCCATCTTGCGATTGGTCGAGAAGCGGTCGCGACGCCCAGTCAAAATCTTGTGGGGATAGGCCTGGTGACCTACATCCCACACTAGCCGGTCGTCGGGGGTATTGAACACATAGTGCAACGCCACGGCAATCTCAACGGCGCCCATACTTGAGGCGAAATGTCCCGGGTTCTCGCTCAGCTCATGCACGATGAACTTGCGCAATTCGGCACACACCGCTGGCAACTCATCAATATCAAGCTTCTTCAAGTCGGCGGGAGAGTCAATCTTCGCCAATAATGGAAAATGCTCCTGTATATATTCTTTGGTCGACATCTAAAAGTTATTTCCTTATATATTTCTTGTAGAGAGGCACGAAGACAATTATTCCACTTGCCACGATTGCAAAAAGCGTCATGAAATTATGCTCGGCACGGGTCCACACTATGTAGACCAGAAATAGCCACAAGCCTAAAATGCAAGCAAAACGAATCCATCTACCTGTCGTCATCTGCAATAATATTAATCTATTAATTACTTGACATAGTTTATAACTTGCAAAATTACTAAAACTATTCCAATAACTAAAGTTATTGAGGCGAAGTTTTTAAAAAAAACTCTTTTTTGACTATTTTTTGAGCATAAAAAGAGGATGCGACACTATGAAATGCCGCATCCTCCAAAAGAAAAAAATAGTATAT
>CACWNQ010000017.1 GCA_902762385.1 uncultured Bacteroidales bacterium
GCTCCTGTGGTTGTTCTTGCTGTTCTTGTGGGAGCTTGGGTTGTGCGAGAAGGCGGTGGATTGTTGACTTGGAGAGTGCGGTGTGGGCTGCTATGTCGCGTATAGACCATCCCTTGAAGAAGCAGTCGCGTGCGAAAGTGACGAGCTGCTCTCTGGGCGTGTCGGGCGAGAGGAAGAGGAGGCTCTGCTCGCTGACATCGTTCCTGATGAACTCGAAATGCAGCAACTGCATCCCCCTGAGATGCTCGACCTCTCCCTCAGCCTCGTGTTGCTGATATCCTGAACGCACGAGGCGGCTGACCATGTTGTCGCACTCCTCGTGTGTGTAGTGTGTGTTGAACTTGAGGGTCCATACATTGCTTGTTCCTGCGATGATGCCTGTGTTGCGTGCCTTGAGCTGCTTGATGTAGTGTGTCTCGCCACTTGTGGTGAGGCCTTGCGGGATGGTGTTGAGGGAGATGATGGAGTCGAAGGCGTAGGCCAGCTGCCTGTCGCCTGTGAGGTGCTTGAGTGCGAGTGAGGTGCCCTCGCGGTGTGGCCTTGCGTGTGCTATGACGAGGATGGAGATGTGGTACTTGTTGATCCAGTACCTGAGTCGTCGCAGTACCATGTTGGCCTTCCTGGTGCTCTTGAGCTGGCATATATAAGAGATGTCGTCGATGACGATGACCGGAGCGTCGATGTCGAGGAAGGAGTTCTCGATGCTGTCGAGGATGGCTGAGGTGGACATCATCTCCTCGAAGGAGGTGTTTTGCCCGAAGTGCATGACCGAGAGGTTCTGTGACATGTTGAACTGCATGGTGGTCATGTTCCTGCCGTAGTAATGGTGTATCATGTTCTCGAAGTCGAAGTAGATGGTGTTGAACCCGATTTGAGCGACGCTGTTGGCAATCTGTATGGCGAGTGCCGACTTGCCGATGTTTGGGTCGCCAAACAGGCACATGCACTCGTTCTCATACCAGAGGTCGCCCCAAAGGGAGCATGAGCCCTGGATGTGCTTTTCCTGTATGTCGTCGTTGCGGAAGTCGAAGATGGACTTGAGCTTGTTGGGTTTGTAGTCGTCGTATTCGGAGCTGGCTTGATACTCGTTGCCGTTGGCGTCGAGTACGCCTCGCTTGATGAGTTCTTTTTTTCTTGCCAGTTCGAACTGCCTGTAGATGGGCGAATCTTTGTAGGTTATTCCGTTGCCTTCCATGTGTGTGTTTGTTTTTTGATGGTTAATATTTTTTTCAGCAAAGATAAAATGGGGGTGGTGAGGGAGGCAAGGTTAAAAAAATAGAGAGTTTTTGGGTTTTGAGTTGTGAGTTTTGAGTTTTTGAGTTGTGAGTTTTGGGTTTTGAGTTTTTGAGTTATGAGTTGTGAGTTTTTGAGTTGTGAGTTTTTGGGTTTTGAGTTGTGAGTTTTTGAGTTATGAGTTTTGAGTTTTTGAGTTTTGAGTTTTTGAGTTTTGAGTTGTGAGTTTTTGGGTTTTTGAGTTTTGAGTTTTGAGTTTTGAGTTTTTGAGTTTTTGAGTTTTTGAGTTTTTGAGTTTTTGAGTTTTTGAGTTTTGCCACTCCTGATTTTTTCAATGCACAATTGCGTTAGATACTGGGTGGGTCGCCTGCGGCGAGAAATTAAACCGTTCGCTTTGCTCACTCAAAATTAAATTATTTTTGGATGCCGGTGGGGGCGACTGCGGTTTATTCAATGCATTTTCAGGGGAGAGGGAAGTGGGGAGAGGGAAGAGTTTTTGCCACTCCTAGCGGAGTGGAAATTAGAGCGCTACGCGCTAAAATTTAATTCGGTAGATGCTGGGTGGGTCGCCGCACATATTCGAACTGCTCGTCACACTCTCATTCGCCTCGCCGATGGTGAGTTGGGCTATCTAACTCTCAGAATGGATCGCGGGAAGAAAGGTGAAAAAATCTCTATGCTAGATATGTGCCAGCTTACCAACCGCCTTACTGAACACAAATACTATGGTACCTACCAGCAGTTGGCACAAACAATCAAGAAGTATTCATCGGCACCCATGCTTGATGTTCAACGCTATTGGGAGATGGTGTTATTTTCCTGGATGACTGGTAATTCAGACATGCATTGCAAGAACTTTTCTCTGATAGACACTGGAAATGGTGAGTATGTGTTGTCACCTGCCTACGATTTGCTAGCAGTATTACTGGCTGACCCTGCCGATACTGAAGAGATGGCAATGAGTTTTTCAGTGGGAGGTGAAAAGAGTGGCTTCAATCGCAACACTTTCATGGCAGCTTTCACTGAGAGTGGAATTTCGGTTGTTATAGCTGAAAAAATGATAGAACGAATGAAGGGATGCATTCCAAAATGGAAAGAACTTATCAATCTTTCATTTCTGCCTGAGGAGATGAAGATTGACTATTGCACTTTGCTTGACAAGCGAAAAAAGTTTTGGATATCATCTAGAATAAAAAAGCGATGTTGCTTTGAGCAACATCGCCTTTTCTTATTTTTAATACTCCTCCTCGTTGAAGAAGAAATCGTCATCGCTAGTGGGATAGTCGGGCCAGATGTCTTCGATTGACATGTAGGTGTCGCCTTCATCCTCAATTTCCTCAAGATTCTCAATCACCTCGAGAGGTGCTCCACTGCGCTTTGCGTAATCAATCAATTCTTCCTTAGTTGCGGGCCAGGGAGCGTCTTCAAGTTTTGTTGCTAATTCTAGTGTCCAATACATAGTGATTTATGTGTTTTAGTGTTAATAATATTTCTGGTTTGCGAAAAATTTGCGCAAAAGTAATACTATATTTTTTCTCTGCAAGCAATTAAACCGAAAAAATGATGCCATTATTGCCATATGTCAGTTAAAAAATGTCAATCGACTGTGCCCTACGCTTATACATTAAGTCTAAAGTGACTAATTTACAAGTTTTTTTGTAACTTTGTCTTTTCCATATTCTTTATTATCAGCAACACGTCGGGGCAGTGGCTGTGAACGATGTGCTCTAAAAACTAATACTACTATGATTACTACCAAAGATTTTAATGACGTGGACGGCATATTAGATTGGCTCGACGAGGTCCCATATGATGTGAGTCGTAACCGACTTTATTGTGCCGACGACCTATATCGAGGTTATGAGCCATCGAGCGACGCCGAAGCCGACAAGGAATCTTACAACAACTGCTATGATGGCCGCACCTATCAGTATTACCTGCTGATGGGCAAGAATGCCAAGAATGTAAATGAGGCACTGGCACGCACGCTTCACGATCACGGCATTCACATAGCACTCGACGCTTTCCTTGACGACCACGACTCGCGGCGTTGCATAGGTGTTATGGGTGGCCATGCGATGCTGCGCACTCAGCCCATGTATGCCGATATTGTGATGTTGAGCAAGAGGCTCACCGAAGAAGGCTTCTTCATGCTCACTGGAGGCGGACCTGGAGCAATGGAAGCTACTCACCTGGGCGCATGGATGGCAGGTCGCACGCGTGAAGAGGTTGACGAAGCGCTCAAGATGCTGGCTATTGCACCATCGTTCAACGACGATGGCTGGCTTGCGTCGGCATTCAGTGTTATTCGCCGTTATCCACAAAGCAAGTACGTGAGTCTAGGTGTGCCCACATGGCTCTATGGCCAAGAACCGTCAACGCCCTTTGCAACTCACATAGCAAAGTTCTTTGAGAACAGCATTCGCGAAGATAGCATTCTCACCATGGCATATGGTGGCATAATCTATACCCCAGGCAGCGCAGGCACCATGCAAGAGATATTTCAAGATGCTGTGCAAAATCATTATCTGTCGTTTGGATTCTCAAGTCCAATGGTCTTTTGGGGCAAGAAATTCTGGACTGAAGATATGCCAGCCTACACGTTGCTTCACAACTTACTTCAGGCCGGTAGATATAAAAATCTCCTCCTAACCCTAACCGACGACCCATGCGAAATTGAAGCAACCCTGAAATCATTCCTTCAAAGCGCAC
This sequence comes from uncultured Bacteroidales bacterium, assembly GCA_902762385.1. Classification (GTDB taxonomy): domain Bacteria; phylum Bacteroidota; class Bacteroidia; order Bacteroidales; family Muribaculaceae; genus Sodaliphilus. The sequence continues at coordinate 3,946 of CACWNQ010000017.1, forward strand.
CCTAGCGCCCCCACCAAAGTCATTGCAAAACCGAGTCGGTGAGGAGATTTATTAGATTTCTTGTAGCAGGCGACTCCAAATAAACAAGGGTAACGTGACCTACGTTACCCTTGTTTCTGGCCGCTATTTAAAAGTTAGTTTTTGTTGTTCTTAGCGGCTTCTTTTCGTTCTTGCTCGCGTTGCTTGCGTTCTTGCTCGCGTTGCTTTTGTCGCTCCTTGGCAGCTTCCTTGCGGGCCTTAGCCTCTTCTTTCTTGCGCTTTTGCTCTTCTTTCTTCTTTTGCTCACGCTCTTTCTGTCGCTGCTTACGCTCTTTTTCACGCTGCTTGCGAGCCTCTTCTTTGGCCTTAATCTTGTCTTTGCGTTCTTTCTCGGCACGCTCGGCGGCTTCTTCTTTCTCGCGCTCTTTCTGCTTCTCGAGTTCTTCGCGAGCCTTCTCGGCGGCCTTTAGCTCTTTCTCACGCTGTTTCTCGGCTTGCTTGATAGAGTCTTGGCGAGCCTTCTCCTCACGCTTGAGTTGCTTCTCGCGCTCTTTCTCGGCCTTTCGAGCTTCTTTCTCGGCGCGTTCACGTGCTTTCTGCTCCTCGTCTTTCTGCTTCTTGAGGTGGCGCACGTTGTCGTTATTATCTTTGTTCTTGCCGCTGTCGACATCGCTCTTGCCGCTGTTGTCGTCGCTTGCCTTGTCGTGCTTCTTGCCGTTCTTTTCTTCTTCGGCCTGCTTGAGGGCTTCCTCTTGCTGACGTGCTTCTTCCTCGAGGCGCTTGCGCTGCTCCTCACGCTTGCGAGCTTCTTCTTGCTTGCGAGCCTCTTCTTGCTTGCGAGCCTCTTCCTGCTTTCGTTGCTCCTCGAGCTGACGCAACTCAGCGCGACGACGTGCCTCCTCGAGCAGTGCTGGATTGCCCTGCTCCTCGGGAGTGCTCACCTTAGGTTTCTCGGCAGGTTTATCCTCGCTCTTTTCGTCGTCCTTCTTATCATCCTTCTCGGTGTCGTCGGTTGCCTTTCCTTGGCCCTTCTTCACCGACTTGGTGGGTTTCTCCTCGCCGCTTTCATCGTCGGTCTCGGCAAGCTCGTCGTCGACAGCATCTTCAGGAATCTGCTCCTCGACTTTCTCCTCGTTGAGCTCATCGAGATAGCGGAAGTATTCCTCAAAGGTGCGACCTTCCTTGAGCAGCAGGTTGAAGTTGTCCTCGCTGATGATGACATAGTGGGCCTGTTGCGGGATGTTCTTGGCATCGTTTTTCTCCCACACACCGCGATAGTGGTCAACCTCGCGATAGTTGGCAAATCCCTTGACAATAATCAGTCCGAGGTCGCCAAATGTCATGGGTTCGAGCTCGAAGTCCTTGATGACAAACGACTCAAAGTTGTGCTTTGCAACCTCATAGAGCAGTTGGTTAGACGAAACCGAGTCGGTCGAGAACACGAGCACAAAGTACTGTGGCTTGTTGCGCCCCTCGGTGAATGGGGTGAACTCCTTGCCCTCGCCACCGGCAGTGGTGTCGTTAGAGAGTCGCATCGACCACAGCATGCCACGGGTGTTGGAAGAGCCACCATTGATTTTGCGGCCTTGGTTCAGCTGCTTGATAATGGCCGAGGCTGTGGGTGTGATGTCGGTCTCGGGATAGCGCTCAAGCATCTCCTTGATAGTGCTCTTGAACTTCTCGGGGTTGCGCTCGGTGACATAGGCGAGCGCATTGATGAACATGAACTTAGGCATGATTTTCGACAACGGATAGGTCTTCATCATCTCGACATAGGCTGCATGGACGGTAGCGTTGTCGTTGTTGAGGTAGGCAGTGTAGGCCTGGTCGTAGAGCTCTTCCTGAACCAGATTCATGCGCTTGAGGTTCTCGAGATAGTTGGGGTCTTGCATAGCAAGGCCATATCTCGACTCGGGGAAGTTGTCGAGAATCAACTGCCGGTACCGTTCAGAAGTGGAGAATTCTCCGCACCGGTAGTAAAGCAGATACATATTATAATATGTGTCGAGGCGGTAGGTGTTGTCGGGATATCGCTCAAGTAGTTGTTCAAACTCGTAGGCTGCAGCTGGCAAGTCTTCGAGTTTGTCCTTCAGGATTACACCCATGTTGTAGAGACCCTCTTGGATAACGTCGTTAGAGGTTTGAATCTCCTCCTCGGTTTTAGGAATCTGCTTGAGGTAGTATTCCTCGTAGTGTGGATCTTCGGCACGTTTAGCCGCTTCCTTGTCGACCGTAGTAGAGTCATTACCAGCAACTTGAGTTGAGTCGCTAGCTTCGTTCTGTTCTTCCTCGCTGGTGTTCTCATCGAGCGAGAAAGTGTTCTTGTTGCGACGGCGCCAGTTGTCTTCAAGCTTACGGTTTCCCCACAACTGCTGGAAGGCCGTTTTACCTGAGTTCTTGGTCATGGTGTTGTAGAAATACCATGAGTCGTCGCTGTTGATATTGTATGAAGCAGGTTGCTGAGCGTTGTTTTTCAGTCCTGTGCCTTGTCCTTGCTGCTGGGCCATGTAGGCCTCGCGGTCGGCAGCTTCTTTTTCTTCTTTCTCTCTCTTCTTGAGGTCCTCGATGATTTTGGCAATCACTTTCTTCTGCTCCTCGAGAGGCATTCTTGATAATCGCAGCAGCGAGTCCTGAAGGGTCACGTTGCCAGAGTAGACTGCCAGCTCATCGAGCACGTCGCTACGGTGCTTGAGCTCCTTGTAGTTAGGATAGTTCTCGCTGAGTTGTGGAATTGCCTCGCTGTAGCAAGGTTGTGCCTTATCGTACTTGTGCTGAGCGAAATAAATGCCTCCCAGCGTGAGTTGACTGATGGCCTTGTCGATGCCGTTGCGAGTACTTTTCTTGGCAGCAAGTTCGTAGTTTTCGACAGCTTTAGCAGTGTCGCCACGGGTGAGATAAAGGTTACCAATGGCGTAGTAAATCTGGTCGAGGTATTCCTTGTTGCGGTCATATCGGGTCATGCGCTTGAGTGCCTTGACCTCGCTGTCGATGTTGTTGCCCTGGAATACGGCACTCTGCTTGATGCGTGCGTTGAACTTGGTGCGGTAGGTTGAACTGCTGCTGCTTCCGGCTCGCTTGTAGGCCTGATAGGCTTTCTCTTTTTGACCTGTCTCGTCATAGAGCTGTCCGAGCAGGAAGTTAAGTCGCACCTTTTGTCCGCCACTTGCGCCATCAACAGCTTTCTCGAGGAAAGGCACAGCGTCGGAGTTCATCTTGGTCTTGATGTAGTAGTCGGCAAAGGCCAGATTGGCGAGTTGCTGTAGTCGCTTGTCCTCAATCTTGCTTGGATGTATGTGTGCCAGCACGTTGTCGGCCTCGGTAGTCCAGTCCATGGCGCAATAACTCAAGGCTTCCCAAATTTGTGCCTCGAGCACTAAGTCGGGTTTCCAAGAGAAGTGGCGCGCGATGTAGTGGAATGTTGCTGCCGAGCTCAGGAAGTCGCCCTTCATGTACTGAGCCTTAGCCATCAAGTACCACGCATTGTGAATGAATGGGTTGTACTCCTCGCGCTTGAGCCATTCTTTGTACTTCGGGTCGTTGCCTTTACCAGCCTTGCGCTTGGGTTTCTTCTTGATAGAGTGCAGCGAAATGGCCTTTTGCATCTTCTCGATGGTACGGTCGAAGTTGGTTGTCGGCTGAGTGGCCTTGGGGTCGTTGTAGGCCTCGGCAGGGTGGATGTAGAGCTGGGTGGAGTAGTCGTCTTGATATTCGTTCTCAAGCTTCTTGATTTGTTCCTTATAGTGCTTGTCGCCGTTGTAGTACACGTTGTAGCGTGTGTTCATGGCATGCCAAAAGCGAGAGCCGGCAGTGTTCTTCTTGGTGCTGCACGCCGAGAAGACCGCTGTCGCAATTAATATTAAAATGGGTATGTATCGATACAATTTCTTCATTACCCAGCTACATCTTTGCTTGATATATCTTATAGATTAACGCAAGAGTCGCGTTTTTATTGCATTTGTGCTATGTGAAATCTGGATGCTGAAATGTGATTTGAAATATGTTTTTTTTCGTTACCTTTGCACCTGGTTATGAATTATAGTGTTACATCACCAGCTAAGGTGGATTGCCGAGTGCAGTTGCCCCCGTCGAAGAGCATGGCCATAAGGGCCTTGCTGCTTGGCGCGTTGTGCGACGGCAAGACTGAGGACTCGTTGCACCTTGCCGAGCAACCTAATGCCTCGGGCGACATCGAGGTGATGGCAAGGGCTCTTGCTTGCACTGGCGAGCAAGTGAACGTGGGTGGCGCTGGTGCTGCAATGCGTTTTCTCACAGCCTATTTTGCAACTCGGCGAGGACGCACAGTGGTGCTCGACGGCGACGAGCGCATGCGCCAGCGGCCCATTGGCAGGCTTGTTGATGCCTTGAGGCAGATGGATGCCGAGGTGCAATATCTAGGCAACGAAGGCTTCCCGCCACTTCGCATCACCGGCCACCATCTCACAGGCGGCACTGTGCACATAGACGGCAGCGTGAGCAGCCAATACATCTCGGCACTGCTGATGATAGCCCCATTGGCTGGAGGCGTGACACTAATGCTCGACGGCAATGTGGTTTCGCGCCCATATATCGACATGACGCTTGCCATGATGCGCAAACGCGGCGTTGAGGCACACTGGCATGAAGGCGAAATAGTGGTGCCAAGTGGCAGTTACAAGTCGTTGCCAATGTCGCAGGAGGGCGACTGGAGTGCTGCAAGCTACTGGTTTGCCATGAAGGCGTTGTTGCCCGATTCGGCGATCGCGCTCTTGGGCTTGAATCGTGATAGTATTCAGGGTGATAGGGCAATAGTTGAGATGATGAGGCCGCTAGGTGTGATTGAGTCGTGGAATGATGGCGTGTTGAGCCTTGAACGCACTGATGTTGAGTTGCCGCAACTTTACAGCCGAGGCATGAGCGACACGCCCGACTTGGTGCCTACTCTTGCCGTGACACTGTGCCTGCTTCATGTGCCTTACGAATTAACAGGTGTGGCCAATCTCGCCATTAAGGAGAGTAACCGACTAGAGGCGCTGCAAGAGCAGATGCTGCTGCTGGGATATGAGATAGAAAGCGATGGAGCCACTCTGCGCTACGACGGCAATCATACTGCTGTGACAGGTGAGGTGACTCTTGACTCGCATGGCGATCACCGCATGGCTATGGCGCTGAGTCTTGCCTCCACGCGGCATGCGAGCATAACGATTGCCGACGCACAAGTTGTTGCTAAGTCTTATCCTAAATGGTGGGAGCACCTTGCCTGTGCTGGGTTTGAGATATCAGAAATCAGATATCAGATGTCAGATTTGAGATTTAAGTAGGTGAAACATGATAAAAAACGATGATTCCCGCATTCTACATATTCATTGCCATGGTCGTGATAGGAATAATACTCTACATTCATGACCGACTGACCAATAAGCCAAGTGAAAACTCTGCCCAAGAGGCTGAGCCACAACAACAGGAAGAGTGCAGCGACGACTGCTGCACAACTCACGATGTGTGCCCGAGTGAGATGTTGCTCAAGCACATGAACCAGCCAGTTGTATACTATGAAGATGAAGAACTCGACTCTTTCAAAGGTCGAGAACCAGGCAGTTATAGCGACGATGAGCTGGAGCAGTGGCGCGATGTGCTCTACACTTTGAAGCACGACGACCTGCTGCCATGGGAACGTAGTATCAAGCGGCGTGGAATCACTATTCCTGATGTGATAAAAGAGGAACTGATGTCACTCTATAACTCCTGATTTAAATTTGATTTAAATTAACCTATTTCACCATTACCTTGTGGGCTGTGCCATCGCTCATGAGCACTATGTTCACACCAGGTTGAGGACCCTCGATGCGCTGGCCTTCAACGTTAAAACGAGCCAGTTCGGTAGCGTTAGGGTCGGCATTGATGCTTTGGGTTGATTCGACAGGCGTTTCACCCGAGAAGAACACTACTCGCGGCATGAGGAAGGCATCGGTGGCAATCCACTGCACCGAACTGGGAATTACCACGGCATAGAGCCAGTTGTAGCCTGTGGCTGCTTCGCCTGCAGGGCCATAAAGGAAATGGCTTGGAATTACCTCGGCACCCGAAGGCACCTCGATGAGTTTCTCGACCAGGTAATGCTGATCCCAGTCGTCGCGGCCATACCAACCGGTGCGCACCAGAGTAGTCATGTCTTTAGTGTAGATGTGACCATGCTTGCACTTAAACCCGTCGGGGCTGTAGAAGTATCCTTTGTCGGTTATCATGTACTGCGCACTTGTGGCTAGTGACATCATCGCAAATAGTAACAATAATACCTTTTTCATAATAATCTATATTTTTTTGTTGGTCACAAAAATAATGAAAATAATCATGTTAACAAAAATTGCACATTATTTTAGCGGCTATTCTTGCCTTTTTTGATAAAAATGAATTAAATTTGCACAATCAGAACAATTATTCTATAAAATCAACTAATTATGGCAACTACCAAAAAAACTAAACCAACTACCAAAAAAGCAACCACTAAGAAAAACGTGATTGGTGAAGCCAGCAAGCGTTGCATGGCTATGGAAGACAAGTACGGAGCTCACAACTATCATCCACTGCCTGTTGTGCTCAAGAAGGGTAAAGGCATCTATGTGTGGGATGTTGAGGGAAAGAAATACTTCGACTTCCTATCTTCTTACAGTGCCGTTAATCAGGGTCACTGCCACCCACGCATCGTGAAGGCCCTTAAGGATCAGGCCAGCAAGCTGTGCCTCACCTCAAGAGCATTCTACAACGACGCATTGTGCGAGTATGAGAAATTCATGCATCAGTACTTCGGCTACGACAAGGTGCTCCCAATGAACACCGGTGCCGAGGGTGTTGAGACTGCACTGAAGCTTGCTCGTCGCTGGGGTGTTGTTAAGAAAGGTATTCCTAATGACAAAGTAAAGATAATATGCTGCGAGGGTAACTTCCACGGCCGCACTGTGACTATCATCACCATGAGCGACGATCCAAGTTCTTATGCTGAATATGGTCCATTGACCCCTGGTTTTATCCGTATTCCTTACAACGATCCTAAGGCTCTTGAGAAAGCCCTCAAAAAATATGGCGACGAAGTGTGCGCATTCATAGCTGAGCCTATCCAAGGTGAGGCTGGTGTGTTCGTTCCCGATGATGGCTACCTGAAGAAATGCTTCGATCTGTGCCACGAGCACAACGTGCTCTTCATTGCCGACGAGGTTCAGACTGGTATCGCCCGTACAGGCAAGATGCTGTGCTCGATGCACGACGGCATTCGCCCTGACATCGTAATCCTTGGTAAGGCCCTGGGTGGTGGCGTTCTTCCTGTTTCGGCTTGCCTTGCCGACGACGACATCATGCTTAACGTGAAGCCCGGTGAGCACGGCTCTACATTCGGTGGCTTCCCACTGGCAGCCCGCGTGGCTATCGAGGCCCTCAAGGTTGTGAAGGACGAGAAACTCACTCAGAATGCCGAGAAGATGGGTAAGATATTCCGCGAGGAAATCAAGAAGATTAACTCTCCATTCATCGTTCAGGTGCGTGGACGCGGCCTGCTTAACGCCATCGTTACAACTCCTATCAAGGGCAAGACTGCTTGGGACATCTGCCTCAAGCTGCGTGATAATGGTCTGCTGGCTAAACCCACACACGACCACATTATTCGTTTCGCTCCTCCCTTGTGTATAAACAAGGAAGAGATCATGAAGGCTGTGGGAATCATCAAGAAGACCTTCGAGGAAATGTCGAAGTAAGAGAGAAAACAGCACACGTTATTATATGTGATAATTAGGCGGCCCATGATAGGTCGCCTAATTTTTATTTTAGTGTCATTACGCAAGTGAGGGTGTGCTTGTTTGCCAAATTATTATTATTTTTGCAAGCAATAATTAGACTAAGATATGCAAATACTCAAGGGTGATAAATTGCTAAATAAGGCGCAATGCGATGTGTTGCGCGGTATTGCCATTGTTGGTATATTTCTGCACAACTTTTGTCATTTGCTCAAGGGAAGCAATGAGGAGAACGAGTTTACTTTCATTGCTGATCGTGCCAGCAACATGTGGCAATACTGGACCACGGGCCTTGATGAGTTCTTCCCTATACAGCTGTTTGCGTTCTTCGGGCATTATGGAGTCCCTATCTTTTTCTTCTTGAGTGGATATGGACTAGTGATGAAATATGAAAACGGCAACACGTTGCCCAAGAATAGCGTGTGGGGCTTTATCGGGCATCATTGGTTCAAGTTGTTCAAGCTGATGATATTGGGAATGGTGCTGACCATTATAATCTACGTCGCCACTGGAATAACTCGTGAAATCTGGGAGTATTTTGCTCAAGCCACACTGCTTTCAAATATAATCCCCGAACTGTGCGATTCACACACACCATCGCCCTATTGGTTTTTTGGGGTGATGGTAGAGCTTTATGTTGTGTACCGTCTGCTGTTTTTCCCGCTTTGTGACAAGCACTATAGATTGTGGCGATGGCTCATTCCAGTGCTGCTCACTGTGTTGACATTGCTGCCGCAAGTGCTGATGGAGAATCACTCCAACGGACTCAACTATGTGAGGCACAATGCTGCGATAGCAATGTTGCCCTTTTCGCTGGGAGTGCTGGTTGGCCGGTATGGGTTGCCAAAACTGTCGCGCTTGGCTTCGGCATCGATTATGATTATTGTATTGCCATTGCTTGCGATTGTGAGCATGCACTATCAGTCGTGGCTATTGCTGTCGCCACTAGTTGTGCTGGCAGGTAGCTTGGCATTCGTCAAGGGTGCAGAGTCTTGCTGTGGCTTGTGTTATAGCTTGGTTACAAAACCGTTGCGCTACTTGGGTGTCATGTCGTCGATGATTTTTGTGGTCCATTCAATTGCACGGCGACCCATCTATAAGTTTGTCCTCGTGAATCACAGTGAACTTATGCTTGAAGACTATGCTTGGATGGCGCTCTATATAGTGGTAACACTTATCCTTGCATGGGCTTATAAGAAAATTATCAGGAAATAACCAATAACCTGATTGAGGCTAAAATAAACGGTGAGCACCATAACCGTTATGATGCTCACCGTTGTAGTGTTTCTATGTGATGTGAATTATTCTTTCACAAGAATTGTGCCGGTATTACCCTTGAGTGCCTCGCGGGCTTTGTCGAGCGAGGTAATAAGGGCAGTGCCACCGGTGGTGTTCTCAACGAAGCTGATGCAAGACTCCACCTTGGGAAGCATGCTACCAGGAGCGAAGTGACCCTCGGCGATGTACTGACGTGCCTCGGCGATTGTCATGCGGTCGAGATCCTTTTGGTCGGGTTTGTTGAAGTTGATAGAGACTTTCTCAACGGCAGTGAGGATAACAAGCATGTCGGCATTGAGGTCGAGCGCGAGCTTAGCGCTGGCGCGGTCTTTGTCGATAACTGCTGCTACTCCCTCATAGTCGCCAGGACCTTTCTCCATCACAGGAATGCCACCACCGCCCACGGTGATAACCACGCTGTGAAGGCCCACGAGTTGCTCAACGATGGGCAACTCCACAATCTTCACGGGGATGGGTGAGGGCACTACGCGGCGATAGCCACGTCCTGCATCCTCAACAAAGGTGTAGCCGGTCTCGGCCACGATGCGGTCGGCATCTTCCTTGCTGTAGAACATTCCCACAGGCTTGGTGGGGTTCTGGAAAGCGCTGTCGTTCTTGTCAACAACCACTTGGGTGACCACTGCTGCACAGGGCTTGTTGATGCCACGGCGAGCGAGCTCGCGCTCCACTGCCTGCTGCAAGTGATAACCAATGTAGCCTTGGGTCATAGCTCCGCACTCGGGGAAAGGCATCGCGGGAGTGCCGCCACCATTGTTAGCGCTGTACTCAAACGCGAGGTTTACCATACCCACCTGTGGACCATTGCCATGGCCAATCACCACGTCATATCCTTCCTCAACGAGGTCGACGATGGTAGAGGCAGTGCCTTTAACCAGCTCGAGCTGCTCTTGAGGAGTCTTGCCAAGGGCATTGCCGCCCAGGGCTATAACTAGTCGTTTGCTCATAACTATTATAAGGGAAGATGGGAGAGGTGAGAGGGAAGAGCTGAAAAACGTTCTTCCCTAATCACTCGTCCCTAATCATTCTTTTTACTTCAGGGTTGCGTACATCACAGCCTTGATGGTGTGCATACGGTTCTCGGCCTCATCAAATACCTTAGATTGTGGGCTGCGGAATACCTTGTCGGTAACCTCCATCTCCTTCAAGCCGAATTTCTCGTAAATCTCGCGACCAACAGAAGTCTCAAGGTCGTGGAATGAAGGCAGGCAGTGCAGGAAGATAGCTTCGGAGTTGGCGTTGGCCATAACAGCGTCGTTAACCTGATAGGGGCTCAACAGCTTGATGCGCTTCTCCCACAACTCGGCAGGCTCACCCATCGATACCCAAATGTCGGTGTAGATAACGTCGGCATTCTTGGTGCCTTTCTTAACGTCGTCGGTAAGAGTGATGGTGCATCCGTTCTCTTTAGCAATCTTGCGGCAGGTAGCAACGAGTTTGGCATCGGGCATGTTGTCCTTAGGACCACAAGCTACGAAGTTGATACCAAGCTTAGCCGAAACTACCATCAGCGAGTTAGCAACATTGTTGCGAGCATCGCCCATGAAGACCATCTTCAAGCCTTTGTAACGGCCAAAGTTCTCCTCGATAGTGAGAACGTCGGCGAGCATCTGAGTTGGGTGGAACTCGGTGGTAAGACCATTCCACACGGGAATACCAGCATAGCGGCCCAGATCCTCAACGATGTCCTGGTCGAAACCACGATACTCGATACCGTCGAACATGCGACCGAGCACCTTAGCGGTGTCCTCGAGCGACTCCTTGTTACCCATTTGCGACGAAGCAGGGTCAAGATAAGTAACGCCCATACCTAGGTCATTACCTGCTACCTCAAACGAGCAGCGAGTGCGGGTAGAAGTCTTCTCAAACAACAGAACGATGTTCTTACCGGTTAAGTACTTGTGAGGAGTGTTTGTTCTTTTCAGACGCTTGAAATCCTTAGCGAGTTCAAGTAAATACTGGATTTCCTCGGTGGTGAAGTCTAACAACTTCAAGAAATTTCTTCCTGATAAACTTCTTGGCATAGTTTTAAATTGTTTTATAGTTAATAAAATGTATATTGTTAATTTTGCCGCAAAGGTAAGCATTTTCGCTCAACAAAAGAATTATTTGAACGATAATTTTGTGTTTTGTTTTTCGAAGTCTATAAATGGCTATATCATTGCTGTTTTTTAATGAAAGATACCGCGCCTAGCCATTTTTACGTATAATCATCAAAAGGATTTCATCTTTTTTAAGGTGAGACTTGATTTTCAAGAATAAAACAATTATTTTTGCAAATATAATTAGAATCATTAACTAAACATTTGACATTATGAAAAAGATATTACTTACTCTATTTGCCTTGTTCGCTTGCAGCGTCACGATGTTTGCGACTGTCAAGGGCGATGTTAACGGCGACGGCTCGGTTACCAGTGCCGATGTTACTGCACTTTATAACTATCTGCTCAATGGCGAAACTGGTTCTCTCCAAAATGGCGATGTGAATAGTGATGGTAATATCACCAGCGCTGATGTTACCTATGTCTATAACATTCTGCTCGGTAACTTGCAGCCCGAATTTGCCCACGTTTACATCCTTGGAGAGGTAAATGGCAACGTGTGGTCTCCCAGCAATGGCGTGGAGATGACAACCGAAGACGGCAAAATCTACACCGCTGCTATCACTACTGATGGCGATTACAGCTACAACTATTTTAGCTTCACTACTAAACTTGCCGATCCTGCCAGTAGCACACCGTGGGACGATATCGCTCCTTATCGATTTGGTGCTGTTAGTGCAGGCGATTACAACTTCATCGTGACCGAGGAACTCCTGGGCACCGAGATTGCTCTAACTACCGAGAATTATTTGGCTCTACAAATGGCTCATGGCTCTTTCAACTTAAGAATTGACCTGGAGAACATGAAGCTCACTGTCACTGGTGAGTTCGCACCTCAAGGCATAACGGAATACACTGTCAGTGGCGTGAACTTCAAGATGGTGGATGTGGAAGGCGGCACATTTACGATGGGCAACCCCAACTATCAAAGTTCTGATAACACTTCTAACGAGGGACCAGTACATCAAGTCACTTTAAGCTCTTACAGCATCGGCCAGACCGAGGTCACTCAAGAGCTGTGGCAGGCTGTTATGGGCAGCAATCCAAGCTACTACAGCGGCACTAATCTGCCTGTTGAGCAAGTGAGCTGGAACCAGTGTCAAGCGTTTGTAGCCAAGCTCAATCAGATGCTGCCAATTGAGGGTTATGAGTGGCGCTTGCCCACCGAGGCGCAGTGGGAGTATGCTGCACGTGGAGGCTCCAAAAGTCAAGGTTATCAATATTCTGGCAGCAACACCATTGGTGATGTGGCGTGGTACCAGAACAACAGTAGCTCCAAGACTCATCAGGTGGCGACTAAAGCACCCAACGAACTAGACATCTATGACATGAGCGGTAATGTGGAGGAATGGTGCCAAGACCATTACGCCAATTATTCATCTTCGCCACAAGTAGATCCTTGTGTCTCTACTGGCACTGCCAACTTCCTTGTCAACTTGCGTGGAGGTTTCTATAGTGCCACCGCCTTGCAGTGTCGAAACACACGACGCGACTGTTGGGACCCCGATCAAAGTTATATGGAAATAGGCTTGCGACTCGCATTAGTGCCAAAGGATTAAATAGAATTTTATGTCAACGGCGTGAGCTTCAAAATGATAAGGGTCACTGGTGGCACATTCATGATGGGCGCCAGTGATAGTGACAACGAGGCTTATAATAATGAACGGCCAGCACACCAAGTGACGCTGAGCAGTTACTACATTGGCCAGACTGAGGTGACTCAGGAACTGTGGCAAGCATTGATGGGCGAGAATCCCAGTTACTTTGTTGAAAAAGAAATTTTTATTGACTGGGGCGAGCACTGGGGCGATTATATCATATATTCTGAAAACTTTCAGCGTCCAGTGGAACAGGTCACATGGGACGATTGCCAGGAGTTTGTCGATGTGCTCAGCCTAATGACTGACAAGCATTTCCGTCTCCCTACCGAGGCTGAATGGGAATTTGCCGCACGTGGTGGCAACAAGTGCCAGGGATATAAGTATGCTGGCAGTAACAACATAGATGCCGTGGCTTGTTACGGAGGAAGAGAAGAAGACTGGACCCATGCTATATCGGCCACCCCACCTGACTCGGTTGCCATTAAGTTTCCTAACGAGCTTGGCCTCTATGATATGAGTGGCAACGTTGAAGAGTGGTGCCAAGATTGGTACGGAAATTATAGCGCAGAAGCACAAATCAATCCTATTGGACCAGCTTCGGGTTCTAGCCGCGTGTGCCGTGGAGGTTCGATTTGTAACGTTGCCAGAGCCTGTCGTACGACTAAACGTTCCTCGACTCCTACTAACCATGGCTCCCAATACATAGGTTTGCGCCTCGTTATGACCCTAGACGAATAACAAGGAAGAAACAGCCTGAACGGCTAATTTGAATAATAAAACTGGTCGCAGGTGAGCATGAAACGATGCCCCTGCGGCCAGTTTTTGGTTCTAGAGAAATGAGGCTTGCGATTTATGGCCGTTTGTTTTGGCATTTTGAGTAATAATTTGTAACTTTGCACGCACAACCATTACAGGAACTTATCTATCTATAAAATATTAACAAAACTAATCATGAACAATTCAATTATTAATTTTCCACTTCCAGCTAATGAGCCAGTAAAGGCTTATATGCCTGGATCACCCGAGCGTGTAGCATTAGAGAAAGAACTTGAGCGCCAGAGCAAGCTGGTGGTAGAAATTCCTATCATCATTGGTGGCAAAGAGATTCGCACCGGCGACATGGGCGAAGTTACTTGCCCACACGATCACCAGCACGTTATTGCCCGTTACCACAAGGTAGGCAAGAAAGAGGTTGAAATGGCTATTGAAGCTGCCATGAAGGCTTGGAAAGAGTGGAGCTGCACTCCCTGGACAACCCGCGCCGCTATCGTGATGAAGATGGCTGAGCTGCTTGCTACCAAATACCGTCCCATCATGAATGCTGCCACAATGCTTGGCCAGAGCAAGAACTTCTTCCAGGCTGAGATTGACTCGGCTTGCGAGACTATCGACTTCTTCCGTTACAACGTGCACTATGCATCTAAGATATATGCCATGCAGCCTAAGGACGGTGTGGCACAACTCAATCACACCGAGTATCGCCCACTCGAGGGCTTTATCCTCGCTGTAACTCCATTTAACTTCACCTCTATCGCCAGCAACCTGTGCATGACTCCAGTTCTCATGGGTAATGTGGCATTGTGGAAACCATCGACTACTGCATTGCTGAGCAACTATTACCTGATGCAGCTCTACAAAGAGGCTGGTTTGCCCGACGGCGTGGTTAACTTCCTGCCAGGCAGTGGCGCATTGATTGGCGAGGTTGCTACCGAATCGAAGTACTTCTCAGGAATCCACTTCACTGGTAGCACTGCAACCTTCAAGTCGCTGTGGAAACAAGCAAGCATGAATGTTGACAAGTACATTTCTTACCCACGTCTCGTAGGTGAGACTGGTGGTAAGGACTTCATCTTCGTTCACCCTAGTGCCGATCCTAAGGCGGTTGCCACTGCTGCCTTCTGCGGAGCTTATGAGTTCCAGGGCCAGAAGTGTTCGGCAGCATCGCGCATGTACATCCCCAAGAGCCTGTGGGCAGGTGTTCTCGAGGACATGAAGGCTATGGCAGCCGAGGTTAAGATGGGCGACGTGATGGATCCAAGCAACTTCATCAATGCCGTTATCGACAAGGCTTCGTTTGACAAGGCTAAATCTTACATCGACTTCGCCAAGGAGGCTGAGGATGCCAAGATTGTGATGGGTGGCAACTGCGACTGCAGCAAGGGCTGGTTTGTAGAGCCAACAATCATCGAGACCAGCAATCCTCACTTCAAGTCGATGGAGGAGGAAATCTTCGCTCCTGTGCTCACTGTTTATCCCTACGACGATGAGAAGTGGGAAGAGGTTGTGAAAGAGTGTGACCAGACCTCGCCTTATGGCTTGACCGGTGCCGTATTCGGACGTTGCCGCATGGCAGTTGAGAAGATTACCGATGCTCTGCGCTACACAGCTGGTAACTTCTACATCAACGACAAGCCAACAGGTGCTGTGGTAGGTATGCAGCCCTTCGGTGGTGCACGTGCCAGTGGTACCAACGACAAGGCAGGTGGCGAGTTCAACCTCATTCGCTGGATTATCCCACGCGTAATTAAGGAGACTCTGGTATCGCCAACTGACTACCGCTACACTTATATGAAATAAGCGCTTTGCGCAGGTGTAGATGGTAGAGTTCCAAGAAAATCTAGATGCTCTAGACTTTCTAGATGACTGAATACTTATACTTTTTTCTATAAACAACTTATTTCAATCTCATGTTCCGCAACTGCTCATGTTGGAGTGGTTGCGGAGGTGGGAGAGAGAACCAATTTATGGACAAGAAACAACTAAAACCTTGTGAGGTAAACGTTAGCTCCGAGACCGGCAGGCTCAGGGCCGTGCTGCTGCATCGCCCTGGTGTGGAGATTGAGCGCATGACTCCGCTCAATGCCAATGCCGCTCTCTATAGCGACATCCTCAACAAGCCCATCGTTGACGAGGAATACCGCAATTTCAGTGGTGTGCTCGAGCGTTGGACACAGGTATATTATGTTCAAGATATCCTTGAGGAGCTGCTCAAGGATGAGGCTGTAAAGACCAAACTGCTTGCCGACAGCCTAAAGGGATGCAATCAAAAAACTGCGAAGGTAATTGACGAGATAGCAGGCAACGACCCCCAAAAGCTTGCTCAGGTGCTCATTGAGGGTTGTGAAGACCCCAAGTGGGACGGAGTGAGCGAGCATCGCTATCTGCTCAAGCCCCTATATAACTTGTTCTTCACTCGTGATGCTTCGTCGACGGTGTATAATCGCGTGCTCATCAACTCAATGAGCTTTGAGGTGCGTGAGCGTGAGTCGCTGATTTATGAGGCGATTTTCAAGCATTTCTTTGGTGTTGATACCCTTAACGCTATGGCATGGAACCCCTATGCCCGCACCGAGGGTGGTGACGTGCAGATTGCCAGTCCCGATATGCTGTGCATAGGCCAGGGCATACGCACCAACCGCAAGGGCATTGAATACCTGGCACAGACCTTCGCTCGTGAGCGTGAGCATTTCACAATTGTGGCACAGGAGCTGCCCAAAGACCCTGAGTCGTTTATCCATCTCGATATGGTGTTCACCTTCCTGGGCAAGCATCAGTGCATGGCATTTGAACCGATGCTGACAAAGAAAGGACTCTTTGCAGGCAAAGACACCACAATAATAACTATCGACCATGGCAAGATAAGCTACAAGAGTGCTCCCAATATTGTGGATGCACTTAATGGCCTAGGATGGGAGATAGAGCCAGTGATTGGCGGTGGCAGTGATCCATGGACACAACTGCGTGAGCAGTGGCACAGTGGAGCCAACTTCTTCTCGCTGGGCGACGGTAAGATTCTGGGTTATCGCCGCAACACCCACACAATCGAAGCGCTTGACCGAGCAGGCTTTGCCGTGCTTAATGCCGAGGACATCGTGAGTGGCAAGGTCAACATGAATGACTATGAGAAGTTTGTGGCAGCCTTCCCAGGCAGTGAGCTTCCTCGCGCTGGTGGCGGTGCGCGCTGCATGACAATGCCAATTTTGCGCGACTAAGTTTTTTTAGTCGACAATTAAGGTCAAAAACACACCCGAGTCGCTATCAAAACGACTCGGGTGTGTTGTATTATGATTAACGATACTTATCTTCCTCTTGTGGCGATTTGGAACGAGCTCACGGTGTAGAGCTGGTCGCCGTTAGAGAAGCTGATGTTGAAGTCGGCAACTCCATTCTTGAGCTTGTTGGTTGCCACTACTTCGGCTTGATAGCGCACTGCCCTGCCAGGTCCAAGTTCACTCACGATAGCAGTGGGTGAGAGGTAGATTTGCTTGGTGCCCGATACGGTGATGACTGGAGCGATGTCATAAACATAGTCGTTGCCTATGTTGCGAATCTCAAAGATAAGCTTTGCGTGCTCGCTAGCATCGATGCTATTGTTGTTGATGCTCTCTACAAGGCGAATGTTCTCGATTATGATGTCGCTATAAGGGCTGTAGCTGTTGTTCTGACGATAGTCATCATAGTCGTAACCATTGTAATAGTCGCTAGTGCGGCTTTCCTTGGTGGTCTTAGGTGCAGTAGCTGCTGCGCCTACCACGCCACCAATCGCCATGCCGGCGAGACGGCCCACATTGCTGCCGCGCCATCCACCTGAGATGGCACCAATAGCCGAGCCAAACATGCCACCTACCGAAGCACCTGTAGCTACTCCGTAGAACTGACTTGCCGACTCGCAGCTGCTCATCATTATTAATGCAGCACCCAAGGCTGCCATAAGTGTCTTTTTCATAATAATCTTATTAAATGAGTTGTAATATATTGCGTTATTAATTTTCGACTGCTAAATTACTAATAAACAAATTACGTGCCAAATTTATTAGACAAATAACTCAAAAACATCGCCTAAAAGCAAATGTAACTGGATGATATCGAATATATGACACGAAAAACAATGTTAGGTTTAATTTATGAATATAAATCAAGTATAGTTTTGACAATGAGCAAAAAAGTATTACCTTTGCAGCGCATTTTGGTGCTGTGCGGGCATTTATGCCCCACAGTTAAAAGGGAACCGGGTGAGAATCCTGGACAGACCACGCTGCTGTGTTTCCCGCTACCAAGTTGCAGCACACACTCTGCTATCGTCACTGTCAGTCATGATGGGAAGGCGGTGCTGCAACGGGATAAGTCAGAAAACCTGCCACAATGCATTGATATTTAACTGACTAACGGGGTAAAAGAGTTATGTTAAAACGCTTAACTATCACATTGTTGGCTATTGTTGCATGCTGCTTGGGCTCACAAGCTCAGGACGTTAACGATGTGACTCTAGGTCTTGACACTGTGCAGTATCTTGAGAATGTGGTGGTTTATGGCCGCAAGCCCTATGCCGAGGTAATCCCTGCCCAGACCCTTGCCGGCAAGAAACTGGAGGGCTTGAACAGTCACTCGATTGCCGATGCCATTCGCTACTTCTCGGGCGTGCAGGTGAAGGACTATGGTGGAGTGGGGGGCATCAAGACTATCGACATCCGCTCGATGGGAACCAACCACCTGGGAGTGTTCTACGACGGCATCCAACTTGGCAATGCCCAGAATGGCCAAATCGACTTGGGCAAGTTCTCGCTCGACAACATCGAGGAGATATCGCTCTACAATGGTCAAAAGAGCGAAATATTCCAGCCAGCTCGCGACTTTGGTTCGGCCGGCACAGTCTACATCCGCACCCGTCGGCCCAAGTTCATGGGCAATAAGAACGACAACTTCAACGTGACCATGCGCACCGGCTCCTTTGGCCTCGCTAATCCAAGCCTGCGCTGGGAACATCGCTTTAAGCCCAATCTCACCATGTCGCTCAGTGCCGAGTACACTTACGCCACTGGCCAGTACCACTTTCGCTATCGCAAGAAGTTTAGCGACGGCACTATTGCCTGGGACACCACCGCCGTGCGCAAGAATGGCGATGTGCAGGCCTTCCGTGCCGAGGGAGCCATCTTTGGCACCCTTGATGATGGCAAGTGGAATGCCAAGTTCTACTACTACGACAGCGAGCGGGGCATCCCTGGCGCGATAGTCAATAATGTGTGGATGAATTCGCAGCGTCAGTGGGACCGCAACTTCTTTGTGCAAGGTGGCTGGCAGCAGCGCCTGAGTGAGAAATTTGAGACGATGGTCAACGCCAAGTATGCGCGCGACTTCATGCACTACAACAATCCCGACACCACGTTGATGCTCATTGACAATAAGTTTTGGCAAGACGAGATTTACGTCTCAAGTGCTAATAAATACACCATCATGCCCGACTGGGATGTGAATTTGAGCGTCGATTACAAGTGGAATTACCTCAACTCCACCCTTACAAATTTCTCATATCCTCAGCGCCACACCACTCTTGTGGCACTTGCCACAGCCCGCACCTGGCGCCGCTTCAAAACACAGGCGAGCTTGCTCTACACAATGATCAACGATCGCTATAAGACCGTTTATCAGGGCGAGACTATTGCCCATCACTCCAAGTGGATGCACAAGTTCACGCCAGCGGTATTTATGAACTATCAGCCTGTGCAGCGTTATGACTTCTACTTAAGAGCATTCTACAAGCGCATCTTCCGCATGCCCACTTTCAACGACTTGTTCTACACCGACATGGGCAATGCCAACCTGCGGCCAGAGTATGCCAATCAGTTCGATGTGGGCTTTTGGTATCAACGTCTGCGAGAGGAAGGCTTCTTCACTGGACTCAAATTCACTGCTGATGCTTACTATAACACCATTACCGACAAGATTATCGCCGTGCCTAGTGGTAGAGGTCAGTACCGTTGGACAATGATGAACATAGGTAAGGTCAGGATTATAGGTGTTGACCTTAATGCTCGAGCCACTATGCACATGGCACGAGACTTTAACGTTGACCTGAACCTCAGCTACACCTATCAGAAGGCTCGCGACTACAGCGATCCCGCAGACACTGGATTTGGTGGCACTTATAAAGGTCAAATCGCCTACATCCCCTGGCACAGCGGCAGTGTGGTGGGCCGTGCCACATGGCGTGACCTCGACGTGAACTACAGCTTCATTTATGTGGGCGAGCGTTACAGCACAAGCTGCAACGAGCGTTCTTATCACCAACAGCCGTGGTATACACACGACTTGGGAGCCAGCTATACTTTCAATCTTGGGAAGACAAAGCTGAAAGTCGCCGCAGAGGTAAACAACCTGTTCAATCAGTATTACGACGTTATTATCAACTATCCTATGCCAGGCCGCAACTATAAGTTAATCCTGAAATATGATTTTTAAGCGATGAAGACATCTTTTTACTATATAATCATTATCTCTTTTGCAATGGCATTGTTCAATTCATGTCGCGAAGACGAGGTTATATATATCAAAGAGGTAGTTCCTGTGACACAGCCTGAATTTACCTCTGTTGAGGGATTCTATCTACTGAATGAGGGAGTCATGCAGCACGACTTGGCTTCGCTCGACTATTACAACTATGCCACAGGTGAATATATGCGCGATGTCTATACCGATGCCAATCCCACAGTTGTCATGGAACTGGGCGATGTGGGCAACGACATTGGCATCTACGGCAGCAAGATGTATATGGTGATTAACTGCTCCGATAAGGTGGAGGTCGTTGACAAGCGCACAGTGAAGCGAATAGGGCAAATCGACATCCCAAATTGTCGCTACATCAAGTTCTATCAAGGTTATGCCTACGTGACAAGCTATGTGGGGCCGGTGGTGCTCGACGGAGAGGGCAGTGACGATGACGTGTATCAGCTCGGCGCGGTGTTCAAGGTAGATACCACTACACTGCAGGTAGTGGATAAGTGTGTTGTAGGCCGCCAGCCCGATGAACTCGATATTGTGGATGGCAAGATATATGTCGCCAACTCAGGTGGTTATTCCCAAGGCGCAAAAATTGGCTACGAAAATACTGTCTCGGTGATTGACATTGAGACTTTCAAGGAGATAGAGCGTATTCCCATTGCCATCAACCTGCTGGGCTGCAAATGCGACAGGCGCGGCATCCTGTGGGTGTCGTCGCGCGGCGACTATCACGTCACACCAAGTATGCTCTATGCCTACGACACCCAAAAACATCGCATGGTCAAGAGTTTTGACGTGCGCGTGGGCAATATGTGGCTTGACGGCGACTCGCTCTATGTGATTAGCAAGGAGTGGAGCAGTCTGTCGCAGGGCTATGCCAATGGAACCTATGCTATTATCAACACAAAAACTTTAGAGGTTGTCAATGAGCAATTCATCACCGACGGCACCGATGCCCGAATCGTTCAGCCCTACGGCATCGCGGTGAACCCCATCACCAAAGACATCTATGTTACCGACGGTCTGAACTTTGTGCAGTTTGGATTCTTATACTGCTTTGGTCAGGACGGTGTGATGAAATGGAGGATAAGGGCAGGAAATATACCGGCCCACATTGTATTTTTAGGGGATAATATTAACGAACAATAAACGATTATATAAATTATGAGAAAATCAATATTATTATTGCTTTTAGTGATGGCGGTATCCTCGGTAAAAGGCGAGAACAAGCCCTATATCACCAAGATTTATGATTTCATACCTGCCCCAGGGCAGTATATCAACAACATCCCCTACGTTGAAGAGCCTGTGTCGAAAGACTCGATTTTGACTCTGGTGGCTGAATGCATCTGCGGATATGAGAAAGCAAACGGCAAAGTGGTAGTGGCTGATGCCATGATAAGCCTGGGCTCCTTTGGAGGATATGTGGTGTTTGGCTTTGACCACCCGGTGGTAAACGTCAAGGGTGAGTATGACCTGCAGATTTTCGGCAATGCGTTTCAATCAAGTTCGCGTCCGGAACTGCTTGGCGGTTCGAGCGAGTCGGGTATAGTGATGGTGAGCCGCGACATTAACGGCAACGGAGTACCCGATGACCCCTGGTATGAGCTTGCCGGCAGCGAGCACAACCACCCCAAAACCCAGAAGCATTTCACCATCACTTATTACAAACCCGACGACAGCCAGTTTGGACCTTTGTCAATGAACCAATACCATGACCAGTACATCCGCTGGACGAGCAATAGCGTGGACAGCCTGCAAGAGGGATATGTGCGCAAGAACTATTTTCATAGCCAGAGTTACTGGCCCATGTGGGTAGATGGTGAGACGTTGACCTTTGAGGGTACCAAGTTGCGCTGCAATGCCCAGAACTTCTCGGCTACTGCCGACGACTGGCACCTGTATTTCTTTGACTGGGGTTATGTTGACAATCGCCCCGATGACGGTTACGGCTATGTGAGAAATCCAAACATTCCTGCCGCCGAGGAACTGAACAAGGGCTTTAAAATTGACTGGGCGGTGGATGATGACGGAAATCCTGTTGATTTGAAGCAGATAGACTTTGTGAAGGTGTATAACGGCATGCTTCAGGACTGTGGTTGGTTGGGCGAGACCTCTACCGAGGTGGCTGGCGCCGTGGACCTGCATCCCGATGCAGTGGCGGAGCCTGATGCTATACCTGGTGACGTTAACGGCGACGGCTCGGTGACCAGTGCTGATGTGACAGTGCTATATAACTATCTTCTCGGCAATGATAACAGTAACCTTGTAAATCCTGACGTTAACGGTGATGGCTCTATTACCAGTGCTGATGTTACTGTAGTTTACAACATCCTCTTGGGATGTTAAATAATGCATAATGCACGAATTAAGTAATGCTTTCAATTCTTCTTCCCACACTCCTCTCTCTTCTCGACTTTTGATTTATTTTTTCATTTAATTCATTTTTAAAACCACATTTTTATGAAGAAAATTTTTACACTTACAGCAGCAGTCGCTCTGGCTGCTTCGGCAGCTATGGCCAATGTGATCACACTTGACTTGAACAAGCCAATGAATCCTACTTCACTGGAGTACAACGAGAAAGGCGTTTGGACCGAATGCTATGATGATGTAAACTACACTTGGTTGGAGTTTGGCGATGAGAATGGAGTATTTGGACTCTCGCACCTCATTGATGGCGAAGGCGCCTCTTGGGGGGGCTACTATTGGGACGGTTTCTGCCCTGCTATTGGTGGCGACCAGACCGACTACAATGGCGATTGGACTACCAACTTTGGTGGCTGCATGGCAGGTGGTGGCTGCGTGATTGGTGAGGACGGTACTGTTACTGCCGACCCAACTAAGCCTTATTTGGTGGCTTATTACAGCTCTTGGGCAATGGAAGGTCCCAGCAACCAAGTAATGTTTGTTGACAAAGACGGCAACACCACATTCAAGCCAGTGGGTGTGTATGTGTGCAACCATCCATGGCCATACTATGGCTGCTTGCATGGCGATGGTTTCGGCCGCGCTTTTGAGGAAGGTGACTACTTTGAGCTCATTGCCCATGGCGTTGACGCCGATGGCAACGAGACAACTACCAGCATCAACCTTGTTGAGTTCACCAACGGTGAGCTCAAGGCACTCAATGACTGGACATTCTTTGACCTGTCGAGCCTGGGTGAGGTTGAGAGTGTTTACTTCACTATGAACTCAACCGATAGTGGTGCTTACGGTATGAACACTGCAGCTTACTTCTGCATGGACAAGTTCCAGGCTGAGGTTCCAGAGATCGAGGATAACGAAGGCTTCTTCTTGGTGGGTGACTTCAACAGTTGGAACCAGACCGCCGCTGGTGGCCGCTTAGCATTTGACGAGTACGACAATCTCGAAGGTGTTGAGCTTGAGGCTGGTGCCGAGTTCAAGGTTATCGCATTTGACGAGGATGGCAGCACTATCTGGTTTGGTGGACAAGACGATAACAATGTTGGCTACTTCCTGCTCAACAACGATCTCATGGGTCAGGGTTTCATGTGTGTTGAAGGCAACAGTGGTGCAAACTTCCGCGTTGAAGAAGCTGGCACTTACAACATTAAGCTGGATGTTCTGAGAGACTTTGGCGGTGCAGTTTTGATGACAGTTACCAAAGAAGACCCAAATGCAATCAATACCGTTGGTGTTGACACTAAGGCCGACAATGCTTACTACAACCTGCAGGGTGTTAAGTTCAACAGCAAGCCAAACGCTGCTGGCATCTACATCCACAACGGCAAGAAGGTTATCATTAAATAATCAATGCTAATTGTTACATAATAAAAGGGGAGAGACATTGAGAATGTCTCTCTCTTTTTTTTATCCAGTCAGGCGTGAATTCTAATAGCAAGTGCGAAATTAGATAAAATTATTGATATTTATTATCATTAATTTTTATTATTTTTAAATAATAATTCTTATCTTTGTAGGTTAAATTATCGACAAAATATAACTATGGAACTTTGGTTTTGTGGTTATTTGCTTAATACACAATATTTTATAAACTAAATATTCTTTATTATGAACAAAAAATTATTACTCTGTTTATTTATGTGGGTATTGTGCATGCCAGCCTTTGCCCAAGAAACCGAGACTTTGACCGTGTTTGACGGAACTACCGAAGGGACAGAAACGTCAACATCAATAGTAACCAACGACTATCTTCCTATATACTCTCGTTACTGGAACAAGGCAGGCACCAAAAGTCAAATTATCATCCCCGCTCAATTTTTGACACAAATGAAAGGTGGTGACATTACTTCGGTGAAGTTCTACTCAACCAGTTACAGCACCCCCTACACCTCGGCTTCTACTGTCGATGCCTATGTGGGAGAGGTTGGCTACACCACATTTGATGCCAGCGAAGGTCATTTCGACTTTGAGCCAAAGGCTAATTGCACAATCATCTATCAAGGCAAGATCACTGTTGAGAGAGTGGGTCCTACCAATCAAGAGTGGGGCGAAATGACCATTACATTCTCTGCACCCTACAAGTATCGTGGCGGCAATCTGCTCATTGGCTTTGAGAACACCACCGCCGAAGGCTGGAAGCAATTCAAATTCCGTGGACAGAACGTGATGTGGCATGCAGGCCTTGCGGGATGCCAATTTACCGACACATATTACTATAAGCAGCAGTGCGACTTTATCCCTTGGACCACTTTCACCTACACACCTGGCACTCTTCCAGCCTATGAGGAGTTCTACCTGGTGGGCACATTCAATGGTTGGAACCAAGAGGAAGGTATGATTGAGCTTGTTCAAGACGAGGAAGTGAGTGTTGATTATGTTTGCAATGTAAATCTTGAGGCTGGTGCTGAATTTAAAGTTATCACTCCTCAGGGCGACGGCCAGTGGTTATGGTATGGAGGTGTAGATGAGAACAACGTGGGTTATTTCCTCATACAAGATAATTGGTTCAACGATGAATACCCAGTTGAAATCTACCTTACTGATGGAGCAAACCTCAAAATGGAGGAAGCCGGCAATTATACAATTAGAGTTAGAAAATTGATACCCACTAAGGGAAATCGTGTTAATTCAGGGGAACAATTAGCGATGTATGTTACAAAGAACCAAGTGGTTGCAGGCGACGTGAACGGCGACGGTGAGGTTACTTCATTTGATATTACCGCTCTCTACAACTATCTGCTGTCTGGTGATATGAGTGACATCGTTAACGGTGACCAGGACAGCGACGGCACGATTACTACTCACGATGTGACATTCGTTTATGAGATTCTGCTTGGTGCTAAATAATAAAAAACGAAATAGTCTAAAAAATGCGTCCACTTGTGTGGTCGCATTTTTTTATGATAGTGGAAATAAAGTGAATTCAGCAAGGAAATGCGGTGCGCGACCAACGGAGTGGTGCGCACCGCATTTAGTGTTTCGAAACAATCAGTCAGGAAAAGTGTTGTTTGTCACTTTTTCTTGGTAGTTGGGTTTTTCATGGCTTCGAAGATTTTGGCTTCGAGTTCTTCGGCTAGTTCGGGGTTGTCCTCGAGGAGTTGCTTAGCGTTGTCGCGGCCCTGGAACTTGGTGCCCTCATAGGACAGCCAAGCGCCACTCTTGTTGATAATGCCGAACTGGATACCCAGGTCGATGATTTCGCCTGTGCGCGAGATTCCCTTGCCAAAGAGAATTTCAAACTCAGCCTTGCGGAATGGAGGCGCAACCTTGTTCTTCACAACTTTCACGCGGGTGAGGTTGCCAATCACTTGGTCACCGTCCTTGAGCTGACCGATGCGGCGGATGTCGATGCGTACCGAAGCGTAGAACTTGAGGGCGTTACCGCCAGTAGTGGTCTCGGGGTTGCCGAAGAGCACACCCAGTTTCTCGCGCAGCTGGTTGATGAAGATGCAGGTGGTGTTGGTCTTCGAGATTGTAGCAGTGAGCTTGCGCAGTGCCTGCGACATGAGTCGTGCCTGCAGTCCCATCTTGCTCTCACCCATTTCGCCCTCGATTTCGGCCTTAGGGGTAAGTGCGGCAACCGAGTCGATCACCACGATGTCGACTGCCGATGAGCGAATGAGTTGGTCGGCAATTTCGAGTGCCTGCTCGCCATTATCGGGTTGTGCAATCCACAGATTGTTGACGTCAACGCCCAGCGATTCGGCATAGAAGCGGTCGAAAGCGTGCTCGGCGTCGATGATGGCAGCAATGCCGCCAGCCTTTTGTGCCTCGGCAATGGCATGGATGGCGAGAGTGGTCTTACCACTTGACTCTGGACCATAAATCTCGATGATGCGTCCACGAGGATAACCGCCAACGCCGAGAGCATAGTCCAGTCCAATCGAACCACTGGGAATAACCTCAACGTTCTCGATGTTGTCGTCACCGAGTTTCATGATTGAGCCACGTCCGTAGGTCTTGTCAATCTTGTCCATAGCCACTTGCAGGGCTTTGAGCTTCTCGGGCGAGGGAGCGATGCGCTGTAGTTGCTCCATAGCCTCTTGGTTGTTTAAAATTTCGTCGTTCATTTTTTTATGATGTTAAGTTGTTTTGAATTTTTATCTTTAATAAGCGTTATAGATTCAGGTTTAAGATTTGATTGGCGCTATCTTTAGTGTTAACCCTGTCGATGATATGGATAACGGTGCCTTGTTCGTCAACAATGAATGTGGTACGCACGGTGCCCATGTAGGTGCGGCCAGCCATCTTCTTCTCTCGCCACACGCCGAAAGCCTGGTTGAGTGTCAAGTCAACATCGGCGATGAGTGGGAAAGGCAGGTTGTGCTTGGCGGCAAACTTCAGGTGCGATGCTGCGCTGTCTTTGCTCACACCCACTAGCGCGAATCCCGCCTTCATGAGTTTGCCGTAACCCTCGCTCAGGCTGCATGCTTCGGCCGTGCAGCCAGGAGTGTTATCCTTTGGGTAGAAATAAATGATAAGTTTCTTACCTGCGAAGTCGCTTGCCTTAATCTCGTTGCCTTGGGCATCCTGTCCCAGAATCTCGGGAATTTTATCTCCTATTTTCATATTGATGGTTTGTTTTGATGTTGCAAAGTTAATGATTTGTATGGGTAAATTAGTTGCCCATATTATAAAAATGAAGTTAAGAGTTTATTTTTTCGATTTGTAATTTTCGAGTGATTTTTTCAGTTCGCTCACTATCTGTGCCTTGAGTTCAGGTGGTTGTAGCACTTCGATGCTGCTGCCGTGCGATAACAGTCGCTCGCGCAGGTCGTAGGTGTTGCGCATCAAGTAGGAGAAGATAGAATACTTGTCGTGAATCTCCTCTTGTTGCGATGGATGCAGCGGCAGAGCCCTGAGGTATTTTGCTTGTGTGCTCTCGGCCTTGATGACGATGCGTTTTGGCTCGTCCTGATTAGTGGTAATGCCATAACAATCGGCAAAGAAATCTTCAGGGACAAAGTCTTTTGGCATCTTGAAGTCCTTGTCCATGATAATGACATTTTTCATTCGGTCGAGCGAGTAGGTCTTGATTTTCTTGTCGCCCACGTTATAACCTATGACATACCAAAGCTGCTGGAAAATCTTGACAAAATAAGGCTCGATGACTATGCCCGATTGCGGATTGGCACGCATGTAGCTCTTGTAGGTGAACTTGATGCAGTGATTCTGGCGCATGGCATCGATGATAATAGGCAGGAATTCACGTGCCGAAGGCACATACTCAAGCTGTATGCGTGATGAGAGGTCATTAGATGTTGTTATCATGCCACTAATCGACATGGAGTCGAGAAGCCACTGCTGACGCTTGCTGGCAGTCTCGGTGCCGTCGTGAGCGATGTAGTACTCGTAGGTTGCCGAGTTAAACTCGATGTCGATGCCCAGTGTGTCGGCAATGCCGTTGCGGTAGTTGTAGAACGAACGTCGGGGCAGTGGATTACCGTTGCCGAAATCGCTTTGCTTCCACAGCTCGTTGAGTCGCTCACGCGTTATTGAACCATATCGCTCAATGGTGTCGACAATCCATATGTATTTGGCAATAGTGTTGTGAGCCATTTTGAGTTCTGAGTTTTTGAGTTGTGAGTTTTGAGTTGTGAGTTTTTGAGTTGTGAGTTTTTTAGTTGTGTTGACAACGCAACATACTGAACTTATTATTTAGTGGTTTTTTTTCTTGAAAATGAAAAGACCTAACATTGTGAGTACAGCATTGAGCAATAGCAACTCGAAGCCAATGGTATAACCAAATTGGTTCTTGAGCCACCACTGGATTACCCAGCTCAAGATAGGAGCCAAGATGCACACGATTGGCACCATGCGGTCCTTCACACCAGCCTTGCACATCATGCCGTAAGCAAAGAGGCCAAGGATGGGGCCATAGGTGTAGCTTGCTATTGAATAAACCATCTTAATGGCGCTGTCGTCGTTGAGCAGGTAGAAGATATAAATGATGATGCCCATTATAACTGCCATGCCTATGTGCACCAGGCGGCGAGTGCGTCCAAGTTGTGATTCGTCCTGCTTCTTGTCGCTACCTAGAATGTCGACAGTAAACGATGTTGTCAATGCTGTAAGGGCCGAGCCTGCGGCAGAGTATCCTGCAGCAATGAGTCCTAGCACAAAGAGAATTAGCATAATCACAGGCATAGAGCTGTCTTGTGCCACCATGCCAAAGAGTGCATCGTTTTTCTCGGGCATTGCCGTACCGGTGTTACGCATATAGAGCACAAGCATAGTACCAAGCACGAGGAAGAGCCCAACCACAAAGATTTGAGTGATTCCACTTACTATCAGGCCTTTTTTGGACTCTTTTACATTCTTGCTGGCGAGGGTGCGCTGCATCAGGTCTTGATCGAGTCCCGTTGTGGCTATCACCATGAAAATACCAGCGATGAACTGTTTCCAGAAGTAGGTGTCCTCTTTGGGATTGTCGAAGAAGAAAATGCGTGATGAGTCGTCGCTTGCAATGGCTTTCACCATGTCGCCAGCGCCATATCCTAGCGCTTTTGCCACAAAGACAATGCACAGCACTACCGACAGGATGAGGCATAACGACTTGAGGGTATCGGTCCACACCACAGTCTTCACGCCACCTTGCAAGGTGTAGAGGAAAATCAGTGCGATTGTGGCTATAACATTAAATATAAATGGGATGTGCAGAGGCTCAAACACCAGCATTTGCAGTGTTACACATACTACTAGGAATCTGACGGCCGCTCCCAACATCTTGCTGATGAAGAAGAACCAGGCTCCGGTTTTATGGGTTTTACCTCCGAATCGGTCTTCAAGGTAACCGTAAATTGAAACAAGGTTTCGCTTGAAGAACAAGGGCATGAGCACATAGGCTATTACAAAGTAGCCCACAGCAAAACCCAGCACCATCTGCATGTAGCTGTAGCTTGAGCCAACTACATATCCTGGCACCGATATGAATGTAACGCCCGATATGGGTGCTCCAATCATTGCGATGGCCACGATGAACCATGGTGCTTGACGCCCTCCGGTGAGAGCTGTGTTAGTGTCAGCCTTTCGAGAGGCTAACCAAGAGATGATGAAAAGTAGAATAAAGTAGCCAACTATTGTGGCGAGTACAATCCAGGGAGTAGACATTTGATTATTAAGTAAAAAGTAGTAAGTTAAAAGTAATAAGTAATAAGTGGAAAGTTTTTTGTGTTATTCGGGGTAGAGGAGATAGGGGCGACGTTGCTTTTTGAAACGCGCTACATCGTCTTGCCAGCATGCGCGAATTTCGTTGGCACTCTTACCAGCCTGTATCATTTCGCGAATGTAGGTGCGGCCTGCAAGTTTGTCAAAGAATGGTGTGAAGAACTTGTCGCCAATTTTCAGGTTGTTGTAGGCATCGATTACATACTCTAAATTCATGCCTTGTGCTATCACGTCTTCGGCTTTGAGATTGTGAAGGTCGACGCCATGGCACAGTTTGTCCATTTGTGGTGGAGTCTTGGCCCCAGGACGGCTGGTGGGAGTGAACGAGAAGTCATAGCCCTTCATATCGGGGTGGCCATAGACTTGGAATGGCCAGTCGGTGCCACGTCCCAGGCTCACGGGTGTGCCCTCGAAGTAGCAAGTTGAGGGGTATAGGTATATAGAGAGCATATTGGGCAGGTTGGGCGATGGAGCTACAGGCAGCTTATAGCGGGTTTGGTGGGTATAGTTCTTGCAGGGGATTACGGTGAGTTTGATTTTCTTGCTGTCTTTGAGCCAGCCTTCACCGTTGGTCATCAGTGCTATCTCGCCCATTGTCATGCCATGCACCGTGGGAATGGGCAACCATCCCACGCCACTCTTTAGGTTCATGTCGAGGATGGGGCCGTCGACGGTCATGCCGTTGGGATTTGGGCGATCGAAAACCACAAACTCCTTGTCATAGGCAGCAGCGGCGTCCATCATATTGACCATAGTGATGTAATAAGTGTAGAATCTCAGTCCCACATCCTGTATGTCGGTAACGATAACGTCAAAGCGGTCCATGGTCTCTTTTGATGGCATTCGGCTTTTGCCCTCGTAGAGCGAGGCGATGGGAATTCCGGTCTTCTCATCGACGCTGCTTTTCACGTGCTCGCCTGCATCGGCTTTTCCTCGGAACCCATGCTCGGGCGAGAAGATGGTGGTGACATTCAGTCCCATCTCTAGCATTAAGTCAAGGGTGTGCTTGTTGTGAAAGTAGCCCACCACACCCGTTTGGTTGCTCAGCAGCGCGATTCGCTTTCCCTGTAGCAGTGGCAGGTACTCAGCAGTGCGCTCGGCACCCACTACTACCATCTCTGGCGGTAGGGATGTTCCACATGTCTCTTCACAAGCTGTTACCTGTGCTCTACAGGTTAAGACGCTGACAAAAAGCAAAATAAGTAATAGTTTCAAGTGCTTCATGATTGATGTTATTTCAAACAACAAATTTACACACAAATTTCCTTATAAACAAAAAAACTTTTCAACTCGATAAAACATGTTTATTGATGGATGGATAAAACAGCAATCCCTGCCGTGGGTTTCTCGGCAGGGATTGACAAATTTATTATGATGTGTGTTGTTTGTTAGATGGATTTCATCTTGTAGAATGAACGGTACACAAAGTAGATTGCTATGAGAACGAAGGCGATGCCGAAGTAGGGGGCAAGCTCCTTGAAGCTGTCGCTGATGGCAATCTCCATTGCAAGCACACCAAACAGTGTGGTGAACTTGATGATGGGGTTCAGAGCAACAGAACTAGTGTCCTTGAAAGGATCGCCCACGGTGTCGCCCACCACGCTTGCGTCGTGCAGTGGAGTTCCCTTGGCCTTTAGGTCGACCTCAACAACCTTCTTGGCGTTGTCCCAAGCACCACCGGCGTTGGCCATGAACACAGCCTGGAAGAGACCGAACACGGCAATTGAGATAAGGTAGCTCACGAAGAGGCAAACTGCATCGTTACCACCAATTCCGCCTGGCGACGACAAGCAAGCAAAACCAAGTGCGAAGCAGAAGATTGCTATAAAGATGTTGAGCATACCCTTCTGTGCATACTCTGTGCAGATGCGCACAACCTCTTGGCTCTTACTGATGTCGGCCTTCTTGGGAGCATTCTCATCGAGCTTGATGTTGTTCTTGATGAAGTCGACAGCACGGTTGGCACCAGTGGTAACAGCCTGCATAGACGAACCAGTGAACCAGAACACAACGCAACCACCAAGGATGAATCCAAGGATAGAATAGGGGTTGAGCAGGTTAAGGATGCCAGCTGGGTCAACACCAAGAGTCTTCTGAATCAAGAGGATTAACGAGAAGATCATGGTGGTGGCACCTGCTACGGCAGTACCAATGAGCACTGGCTTAGCGGTAGCTTTGAAGGTGTTGCCTGCACCATCATTAGCTTCCAGGTAATATTTCGCTTTCTCAAAGTCGGGGGTAAAGCCAAATTCACCCTCAATGTCGGTCTTAGCCTTGTCGATATCGTCCTCGATGAGTGAGAGCTCATAGACACTCTGTGCATTGTCGGTAACAGGACCGTAGCTGTCGACAGCGATAGTGACAGGACCCATACCCAGCATACCGAATGCAACGAGACCGAATGCAAAGATTGAGAAGTACTTGCCAAGCAGTGGCTCCATGCCAAATTGTGCCGAAGCAATGTAGGCGATAAGCATCAGCAGGAAGAATACA
This sequence comes from uncultured Bacteroidales bacterium, assembly GCA_902762385.1. Lineage (GTDB taxonomy): Bacteria > Bacteroidota > Bacteroidia > Bacteroidales > Muribaculaceae > Sodaliphilus. Next base: position 36,046 of record CACWNQ010000017.1, read on the forward strand.
AATCCAGTCCAGAAACTACCAAAGTTACCTGAAACAAGACCCGACAAGATGTTGAGCGAAGCACCACCTTGCTTTGATGTCTCAACAACCTCTTTCACGTGAGTAGAAGTTGGTGATGTGAACAATTTGGTAATCTCGGGGATGAGCGCTGCGCCCAGAGTTCCGCACGAGATGATGATTGCCAAGCCAAGCCACCAGTTGTTGTCGCCTCCCAGATCATGGAGCAGGAAGTAGCTAGCGCAGAAGGTGGCGATAATCGAGAAGATTGAAGTAATCCACACGAGGCTGGTGAGTGGTTTCTCGAAGTCGAGGTCATCGGCCTTGTTGTATTTTGATTTCGATAGTGCGCCGTTGATGTAGTAAGACAGAATTGAGGTTACCACACCGAGGATACGCATAACGAAGATCCACACAAGCAGAGGAATTTGGAATTCGGTGGGAACGGCCAGCAGGATAAACGATACAAGAGCCACACCTGTAACACCGTAGGTCTCAAAACCATCGGCAGTCGGGCCAATCGAATCGCCAGCGTTGTCGCCAGTACAGTCGGCAATAACGCCAGGGTTGCGTGGGTCGTCCTCGCCAATCTTGAATACCACCTTCATCAGGTCGCTACCGATGTCGGCAATCTTGGTGAAGATACCACCAGCGATGCGCAGAGCACTTGCTCCAAGCGACTCACCAATGGCGAAGCCAATGAAGCAGCTACCAGCAAGATCCTCAGGCATAAACAAGAGGATGACAAGCATCAATAGCAGCTCAACACAGATGAGTACAACGCCGATGCTCATACCGGCCGACAATGGAATGTTCAGCAGGTCGAGTGGGCGGCGACGCAACGATGCGAACGCCATGCGAGAGTTGGCAAGAGTGTTCATTCGCACGCCAAACCAGGCAACTGCATAAGAACCAAGAATACCAACTACAGTCCAAGCGAGAATAAGCAGAACCGAACCAATGGGCATACTAGAGAGCACACCAAAGTAGAGGGCTATCGCTGCTCCAATGAAGAGGAACAAAATACCCAGGAACTTGCCTTGCTGCTTGAGATAGGTTGAGCATGTCTTGAATATCACGTTGCCAATCTCGAGCATTGAGCTGTGAGCTTTAAGTTTGCGTACTTTGCTGAATTGCCATAGGCCAAACAGCATACCAAGAATCACAATAAGAAAACCCCAATAAAGGACGCTTGTCAAGTCGTCGGAAGCAAATCCCTCGGGCATTTTCAGGTCGGCTTCGCTCGCCATGAGTGAAACCGGAAGCATCAACATAGCCAATGCGGATAGTAATTTTTTCATATACTTTATATCGATTTAGAATTGAATTATCTAAGTTATAGGTAATTAGTATGTCATATCATGGTTGGCGCTCAATTTGAGCGTGTAAAATTAGTAAAAAATGGCCTAAGTAACAAAAATTAGCATCAATTTTCAACCATTATTAATATTTTGTCAAATTGATGTTTATTTGGCGATATCCAAAAAACTGGTGCCTAAGCCATGTGTGGGCTTGGCACCAGTTGTGGGTGATTAATCGTCAAGCTGGCATTAACCGTTGTGCTTCTTCATAATCTTGATCAGGTCGATAACCTTGTGGCTGTAGCCAATCTCGTTGTCGTACCACGAAACAACCTTAACGAACTTGTCGGTCAGGTAAACACCTGCGTCGGCGTCGAAGATAGAAGTGCGTGCGTCGCCCAGGAAGTCGCTAGAAACGACCTTGTCCTCGGTGTAACCCAGAATACCCTTGAGTTCGCCTTCGCTAGCCTTCTTCATGGCAGCGCAGATATCCTCCTTGGTTGCGGGGTTCTTGAGGTTAACGGTGAGGTCAACAACGCTCACGTCGAGGGTAGGAACGCGCATCGAGATACCAGTAAGCTTACCGTTGAGCTCGGGAATAACTTTGCCCACAGCCTTGGCAGCGCCAGTAGAAGATGGGATAATGTTGCCAGCGGCAGCGCGGCCACCACGCCAATCCTTCAGAGATGGACCGTCAACAGTGCGCTGAGTAGCGGTAGTAGCGTGAACGGTTGTCATAAGACCATTCTCGATACCGAAAGCGTCGTTGAGGACCTTAGCGATAGGAGCAAGGCAGTTGGTGGTGCAAGAAGCGTTAGAAACTATGGTCTCGCCAGCATACTTGTCGTGGTTAACGCCACACACAAACATTGGGGCTTGACGTCCGTCGTCACCAGCCTTAGAGGGAGCAGAAAGAACTACATACTTGGCGCCTGCCTGAAGGTGTTTCTCGGCACGGTCCATAGTGAGGTAGAGACCAGTAGATTCAACAATGTACTCAGCACCCACTTCGTCCCACTTAAGGTCGGCGGCGTCTTTCTCGGCAGTTACACGAATCTCGTTACCGTTAACAATAAGCTTGTTGTTCTCAACATCAGCCTTAATCTCGCCGTCGAAGATTCCATGCATGGTGTCATACTTGAGCATGTAAGCCATGTAATCAACAGGCAGCAGGTCGTTGATACCAACTACTACTACGTCATTCTTGTTAGCCTCTTCGAGCGAAGCACGGAAAACAAAGCGACCAATACGGCCAAATCCGTTAATACCGATTTTAATTTTACCCATAATTTAGTAAATTGTTTAAAATAAATAATTATTATTACTTAAAAAGTATTATCTTTGCACAAACTATTGCAATAGTATGAAATGAGTGGATTAACTGCATTCACTTTACGACTGCAAATTTAATATATTTTTTTTCAAAATGATAGTCATTTGGGATAAAATATTGAATGAAGTGGTCTCTATTAAGATAGTTTAATAGTTTAATTGGTTATGCACGATATAATTAATTTATTAATTTTTAAATATTTACATCATTATGGGTTTTATCAAAGAATTTAAGGAGTTTGCCATGAAGGGCAACGTAATGGACATGGCTGTTGGTGTAATCATTGGCGGCGCATTTGGTAAGATTGTAAGTTCGCTCGTTGACGACGTGCTCATGCCAGCCATTGGCATGCTCACAGGCAATGTCGACTTCACCAAGCTCGCTCTCAAGATAGGCGAGGGCGATAATGCAGCAGTGCTCAACTACGGCACATTTATCCAGAACATTATCGACTTCCTTATCATTGCGCTGTGCATCTTCTTGATGATTAAGGGCATGAACAAGCTCACCAAGAAGAAAGAGGAAGAGCCTGCACCTGCCGAGCCCAGCAATGAGGAGAAACTCCTGGGCGAGATTCGTGATTTGCTCAAGAAGGACTAATTGGTGACTCGCCGATTAAGGATTAGGAAATCCCGTATTGACAACAACTGCATCGAGTGCTCTCGATGCAGTTGCTTTTTTATTGGGAATCGTGGATTAGTCTTGGGCTTGCCTGTTGGGGTACTTGAAGCTTGAGCCACCGAGGAACTCTCGCATGATGCTTGTGGGCGGGATTTCCTTGTCATCGACTGGGATAAAGTAGTGGATGAACTTGAGCAGGCGATGAGCCTCGCTGTACTCGGGGCAATTCTTGGGCACACTCGATAGAATGAGCTCGGCATGAGGCCTGAGCACGGCAAACTCGATGTTGAGTGCCGAGTTAAACATCATGTCGGCGTTCTCCTGATAGGGTGCAATCCATTTTTCCTCGGCATTGCACACGTTCTTCCACTGGCTGATAGTCTCCTTGGCGCTGAAGGCGCCCTTGTTGTAGTCGCGAATGATGCGTCGGAGCAAGCGGTTGTCGCTGGTGGGCACCCAGTTGTGATCGTCGAGTGAGATGCTCGTGAGCGTAGAGATGTAAACCTTGAACTTGGCGCTGTCGGGGATTCGCTCGGTGAGCATCGGGTTCAGGGCATGAATGCCCTCGATGATGAGCACTGTGTCGTTCTTGAGCTTGAGTTTCTTGCCATTATACTCTCGCATGCCCGTCACGAAGTTGTACTCAGGAATCTCGACACGTTCGCCCTGCATGAGGCGCATGAGGTGTTCCTCGAGCAGCTCGCAGTCAACAGCCTTGATGTTGTCGAAATCATACTCCCCATTGGGCAGCAGTGGCGTGTCGACACGATTCACAAAGTAGTCGTCGGTCGAGAAAGACAGTGGTCGCAGTCCGCAAGCCAGTAGCTGAATCGACAAGCGCTTGCAGAAGGTGGTCTTTCCCGAACTTGATGGGCCAGTGATAAGCACTATGCGAATGGGGTTGTCCTTGTCGCGGAAACGGCGGTTAATCTCCTCGGCAATCTGCACAATCTTCTTCTCTTGCAGCGCCTCGCTCACCTGTATGAGTTCAGAGGCGTGTCCGTTAAGGATTGCCTTGTTGACGTCGCCGGCATTAGACTGGCGCATGATAACATCCCAGTGCACCTTCTCGGCAAACATCTCAAATGTGCGAGGCATGTCGTACATGGGCGAAAGTTTATCGGGGTCTTCCCAGTCGTGAGTGCGCAGCAGCAGTCCGTCCTTGTAGCGCACCACGTCCCATACCTTGATATAACCTGCTGAGGGCACCAGTGGGCCATAGAAATAGTCGGCAGTGTCTTCGAGAGTGTAGTAATCACTGTAGATTTGTCCGCTCGACTCAAGGAGTTTCACCTTGTCGGCAAATCCACGCTCGGCAAACACCTTGACAGCGTCCTCGGTAGTAGCCTCATGACGGTGGAACACCATGTCGTTGTCGATAATCTCACGCATGCGCTGGCGAATGCGCTCAACGTCGTCGTCGGTAACCGGTTCAAAGTTCTTTTTTCTAAGGTTGCAATAGTAACCGCCTGAGATGGGATGCTCAATGAAGAGCTTGCTGCCTGGGCAGGTGTCGCTGGTGGCCTTGTAGAGGACGAAGCACAGCGAGCGCACCACAGCACGGTAACCTGAGCCACGGCGAGCATCGAGGAACTCGACGTCGCGGTTCTGGAAGAGACGGAACTTCAGCCCCTGCGAGGCATTGTTGACCTTGGCCGACACTACCGGGTACTTGAAGTTCAGTTCCTGGGCAAAAGCGTTGTAGACTTCGAGCAGCGAGGTTCCCTCGGGGAATTCTCGAGTCACATTGTTGTTTTTACATCGGATTTGAAGCATGGGGAGTAATGACTTTTATAGATTATTAGAATTGATTACTTTCAGTTTTTTTCCATCAACGTTGAAGTGGATGTCGTGCCCTGCGAAGCGCATGCCGTAGACCTTGGTTGGGTCGTCGTGGTAGTGCGGCCGAGGGTCGAGTGCGAGTGAGTGCCTCAGCGCTTCGAGCTGCTGTGGCGAGAATAGTTGTGCAACCTCTTGCGGGATGTCGACCTCGAGCAGTTGCCAGTCGCACAAGTCGACAAATCCACTGCGTGCCTCGGGGTGGGCGTCGGCATAGGCCACATAAGGCTTAATGTCGTAGATGGGCGTGCCATCCATCAAGTCGGCACCAGCGACGTGAATCACAGGGCCTTGGGGGGTGTCGAGCTCCACTTTCGCCAACTTCACTGCCGAGAGGCCCAAAGGGTTGTGACGGTAGGGTGAGCGCGTGGCGTAGACCCCGATGCGAGTGTTCCCTCCCAAGCGTGGCGGCCGCACCGTGGGCGACGTGGCGGCATGCTTGTTGGCCGAGAATTCCCAAATGAGCCATAGGTAGTCGAACTCCTCGATACCACGCAGGCTGTCGGGGTTGCGGAACTGCGGCAAGAAAACTATGGTGCCCTCGAGCGCGCTCACAATCCCACTTTGGCGCGGAATGCCAAACTTGTCCTTAAAAGGCGAGTGGAATGTGGCGATGGGGGTGATTTCCATAGTTGTCAGTTATTTAATCGTTCTTGTTGAAGTATTTCGAATGCTTTTTCAAGGATTGTGTCTTTACCCTGCGCCATGTCGGTTTCGGTCATGTCGACCTTGACGTCGGGCTCCACGCCAAACTCGGTGAGACGGCCGTCGGGCCCAGTGATTGGTGCAGCCGAGAAGCGAACGCTCCATCCGTTGGGGAGCTCGCTAGTGAAAGGCAGTCCACATCCACCTCCGGTTACATCACCCACAACTGTGACGTTGGGCAGCGATTTCATGATGGAGACGAAATTGTTGGTGGCGCTGAATGAGCCTCGGTTGGCGAGGACCACGATGGGCTTGTTGTAGTGCACCCGGCCATGTGCAGGCTCGAAGTAATACTGATAGGGCTCGGAGAAATCGTTGTGCCCCGTGCCGTTCTTGTGCTGAATGGAGCCGGCATAGATGTGCTCATCGATGAAGCGGCCTATCAGCGTCTCGACATTGGTGAGATAGCCGCCGCCGTTGTTGCGCACATCAATAACCAGACCGTCGCTAGTGGCTATGCCACTGAATATTACGTCGAGATTGCCGTCGCCAATGCCGCTGGTGAAGTCGCCATAGTACATGTAGGCGAAGTTGTTGCTGAGAATCTGATACTTGATTCCCGAAGCTCGGCGATAGTTGAAGTTGAGGTAATGCTCATCGATCAGGCGCTCGTCGTAGTTGACTGGATATTGCTCCCAAATCCAGTAGCGCGACACGTCGAACGATGAGATGAGATTGGTGTGCCCATCTTGTAGTTCCTTGAGCATGTCGCTGCACAGGTCGAAGAGTTCACGGCTTGTGATGCCGTCGTGCACTCGTGCGCGATAGCGTGAGCGCACTTCCTGCCAGTCGACATCCTTGTAGGCAAAGAAGCAGTAGTGCTCGTCGAGGATTGTCCACAGAGCGTCGAAGTTGCCATAGGGGTCGTTGTCCCACTCCACCTGATCGTGGCAGGCAGTGAGCGGCAACAGTGCTATGAGGGCAATCAATATGTTGAGCAGTCGTTTCATTGATACATCGACGAGATAATGTTGTTGTTTAACTTGGTCTTGTGCTTAGGGCTGACACTCAGGAACTCGCCTCCGAAACCAATCACGATATAATGTGCGATGTCGCGGGTGCTGATGTGGTTAATCCATGAGGTGCTGATGCGGTTGCGGTAGCCAATGCGCACGATGGCGCTTCCCAGGTGCAAGTCGGCCGAGAGCATGTGGTCAAGGTCGAAACGGTTGCCCCACCAGCCGAAGTGGGCGAGATTGCTGTGGTTGCCCAGATAAATCTCGTAGTAGGCCTCGTCGTAGTCGGGGGCAAAGAAAACACCTGCCACAGGCATCGAAGCCTGATATCGCAGAGTGATGGGAAGTCGCTTGATGTGAGTGTTGTAGATGGCCTGCCCCGAGAGGCCCACGTTCCAGTGTATGCGTGCTGAAGCCACATTGTTGCTGTTGTTGGCATTGTAGAGGGCGCCTCCTCTGAGTTGCGTGTTGCCACCCAGTTGCAATTGTAGCCCCGGTGTGAGCACGTTGCTCCAGCGGTGCATCATTGCCCATCGGGCATCGACCATTAGGGAGTGCATGGTGTGGTTGCCAGTGGGGTTGTGGGTGTAGTCGTAGTCAAGACCCAAGCTCAGTTGCCAAGTCCATTGCTGTGGCGAGAATGCTGTTGCCTTTTGCGCCTCGTAGTTGATAGCCATTGCGTGGCCACCATATTTCACGGGTGTGAGGTAAGAGTCAAGAATCGACGCATGTCCATATTGTGCCGAGAACATCGATGCCACAGGCCGCAAAGAATTCTCCTCAACTTGGTCGCCCTGTGCCATGGCGCACTGGCAGCCACATGCCACAAGCAGCATGAAAAAGAGAAATCCTATGTCGACCCTGCATTTCATTGTTCTAATTGCTGCTGTTCTCGTCAACGTCGTCGAAGAGTCGCGTTTGTCCTGTTAGCATGTCGCGCACCTCTTGTTGGCTTATTTCGTTGTTATCGTCGCCTTCCTGTTCTTCATCGAGGTCGACTTGTACAGGTTCTTCGTCGGTCTCCACGATGCGTGGCTCAAGTTCGGTAACGGTGTCGACCTTGTAGGTGGTCAGTCGCTTGCCCTTGGCGTGGAAACTCTTGACAGCGATAAACTCCTCGGCATCGACTATGAGGTTGTCGCGCACGCTGTCGTCGCCACCGAATTTCACCTCAAATCGTGGATACTTGGTATCGGTGAGCAAGATGAGGCTTGATTCGGGATTGTCGCCAATCATGCGCTGCTTTTTGCTGTTGTCGTCGAGAGTGAAACGCTTGAGGTAGACGTAGCCCTGGTCGGCATCGTTGAGGATAGCAGTCCACACTAGGCTGGGGTTATACTTCATGATGCGCAGAATGCCTTCCTCGTAGTGATTAGTGGCCTCGTTGCTGGTGGTGTAGAAATCGCCATTGCGCATGATGACCAGGATGCGGTCGTCGCCGGCGAACTTGCCTAGCGACACGCCATGTCCCTCATAGTTGATGCGCAAGATGTCCTGATCGAACCAAACCTCGCGGTCGCCCAATGTGGAACGTCCGTGCTCCTTGAGAGTGATGCGATGAATCTCGTTCTTGGTCACCATGTTGCCTCGCACCGTCTTGCCCTTGATGGCCATGTCGGCGAGGTCAACATCGAATTGCAGCACACGCAAGTGCTTCTTGGGTTTGAGAGTGATGCGCAGAACTTCGGCCTCTCCGTTGGGGTTTACCGTGAACCACAGCACCTTAGAACCTGGCTTGCCTTGCGTGATGTCGTATTCCTTGTCGCGAGTGACGCCGGTGATAGCGAATCGCTTCATGTAGGTGGTTCCGCCACGTCCGTCGGTGTAGAGGGCGTTGTAGATGGTGCGTGTGTCGTTTCGCTTGTATACTCCCACATGCATAACATGCTTGCCCACATATAATTTCTCGGCAACCTTCACCACCTTGTACTTACCGTCCTTATAGAAGATAATGATGTCGTCGATGTCGCTGCAGTTGCATATGAACTCGTCCTTTTTGAGACCCGTTCCAATGAATCCCTCCTGACGGTTGATGTAGAGTTTCTCGTTGGCCTCGGCAACCTTGCTTGCGACAATAGTGTCGAAGTCGCGAATGGTGGTGCGACGTGGGTGCAGATGGCCATATTTCTTCTTCAGGTTCTCATACCAGTTGATGGTGTGCTCGACGAGGTGTGCAAGTTTGTAGTCGATGTCGGCGAGTCGCTCGTTGAGCATAGCGATGTAGTTGTCGGCCTTGTCGCTGTTGAACTTGACGATGCGCTTCATCTTAATTTCCATGAGTCGTAGCACGTCGTCGCGCGTAATCTCACGGTAGAACTGCGGCTTGAATGGTTCGAGTCGCTTGTCGATGTGCTTAACAGCGGCGTCCTCGTCCTTGGCTTGCTCGTAGCCCCGATCCTTGTAGATGCGCTCCTCGATAAAGATTTTCTCGAGCGAAGCAAAGAAGAGCGACTCCATGGTCTCGAGACGCTGAATCTCGAGTTCGCGTCGCAGAATCCCCTTAGTGTGGTCGACACTGAACTGTAGCAAGTGAGTGGCAGTGAGGAACTGTGGCTTCTCGTCCTTGATGACGCAGATGTTAGGCGAAATGCTTGTTTCGCAGTCGCTGAAAGCGTAGAGCGCATCGATGGCCTTGTCGCTCGAGGTGCCTGGTTGCAGGGTGACTATAATCTCGGCGGTAGAAGATGTGTTGTCCTCTACCTTCTTAATCTTAATCTTGCCTTTCTCGGCAGCTTTCAGAATAGAATCGATGAGAGTACTGGTGGTCTTGCCGTAGGGCAGGTCCTTGACTAGCAGAGTCTTATTGTCAAGCTTCTCAATCTTGGTGCGCACTCTCACGTTGCCGCCTCGCTCACCGTCGCGATAGTTGTTCACGTCGACATATCCGCCAGTGGGGAAGTCGGGGTAGAGTTGGAATTCCTCGCCCTTGAGATAGGCAACAGCAGCGTCGAGAATCTCGTTGAAGTTGTGAGGCAGGATTTTACATGAAAGACCCACGGCAATACCCTCGGCACCTTGAGCCAGCAATAGCGGGAACTTGACGGGGAGGGTGATGGGCTCTCGGTTGCGTCCGTCGTAACTCATGGTCCAGTCGGTGACCTTGTTGTCGAAGGCAACCTCGAGGGCAAACTCGCTCAATCGAGCCTCGATGTAACGTGGGGCAGCGGCACCGTCGCCAGTGAGGATGTTACCCCAGTTACCCTGAGTGTCGATGAGCAGTTCTTTTTGACCTAGTTGCACCAGAGCGTCGCCAATAGATGCGTCGCCGTGAGGGTGGTAGTGCATGGTGTCGCCCACGATACCTGCCACCTTGGTGTAGTGCCCGTCGTCGCTCTCCTTCATGACATGGAGGATGCGTCGCTGCACTGGCTTGAGGCCGTCCTCGATGTGAGGAATGGCACGCTCAAGGATTACGTAGCTGGCATAGTCGATGAACCAGTTCTCGTACATACCCGAGAGCTTGAGTCGTTTGTCCTTTTTGGTGCTGTCGGTGCGAGGATAGGATGTTGTTGCGTTGGAATCAGTGGACTCAACTGACTCACTTGACTCACTTGACTCACTTGACTCACTTGACTCACTTGACTCGGTCATACTCCTCCTGGCCCCCTCTATCTTAGAGGGGGAGCTCTTCTTGGACTCTTCCTGCTCGCTCTCTGCGTTAGAGGTTGAGTTTTGGTTTTGGTCATTGTCCTCGATGGGCTCCAGGTCGTTGGGTATGTTATTATCGTCGTTCATTTACAGGTCAAAAGAGTATATAAAATATCTATTATACTAAAATTAGTTGGCAAAGTTAGTAATTTTTGGTGAGAAAAACGACATTAAAAAGAAAAAGTTTGGTCAAACAACGGGAACAACACATAAACAACTTGCACAACTGGCTTTAATCAATGCACAATGCATAATGCATAATGCACAATAACGTTGGATACTGGGTGGGTCGCCTGCTGCGAGAAATCTAACAAATATTTATAAATCTCACAGGTGCTGGATGGGCGCTTCGCTTAAATCAATGCACAATGCATAATGCACGATGCTCAATTTTGCCGGCTTGCGCCGGAAATTGGAGCGCTGCGCGCTAAAATTTTTGTTATGAATTTTAGAGTCGAAGACTCTCTAATTTTCATGTGTGCAGCACATGGCAAAAAGTATGGTAGTTTTCCTCTCACAAAGCTGCAACTATCGTTGTCGAAAAGCCCTTAATCAATGCATAATTCATAATGCACAATGCATAATGGGGCTGCGCCTTGAGTTAATGCATAATTCATAATGCATAATGCATAATGGGGCTGCGCCTTGAGTTAATGCATAATTCATAATGCATAATGCACAATGGGGGCTGCGCCTTGAGTTAATGCATAATTCATAATGTACAATGCATAATGGGGCTGCGCGCGGATGCTTTATTTATCTCAAAAAGCTGCACCTATCGGTGACGAAAAGCTGGCTTACGCCAGATTATAAAATATTCTTGCCATAATTCAAATTTCTTTTATAGTAATCCAAACATCAAGTTTTTTGATGTTAGGTGTGTCGTTATAGTTCACTTGAATACATTCTTCTTTTGTTCGATGAATCTGATCTGGGAAGTCACATATAATTTCACCAGCTATGTCATTTACCATTTCATAATCTTCTTCAACAGGCAAAGAGTTAACATAGGCTATTATATGCAAGAGTTTATTGTTGACTCCTAAAGTCACAGCAACCACATTAGGCCTCAGGTTGCTTTCAATCGCCCTTTGTGCCGACCATTTTAATGTGTCTTTATCATTTTTTTCCATTCTTTTGGAGTCACTGAACCGATTGCCACGTTTATTATATCTAATTAAAAACCATTCGTATACACCAATTAGAATGAAAGACAAAAACATATAAGCCCAAGAGCGATATGGCATAGCTTGAACGCCCGATATCCAATAAGCAAAACAAATTGGATAAGGTATGAAAAAATAAATCTTACGTCTTGATAAAAGAAGATTAATTAACAGGACAATTAGTAAAGAAACAAATAAAACAACAGCACCAAAACGGAAAGTTATACCCATAGCCACATCTTGTTTGGCTAAAGGGCACACCCAGTTTATTAGATCAATGCCTAATAAAAAGATTACACAAATAATAATATTCAAGATTATTAGTAATATAACTCTCATTTTGATATTATTTTCCCATAATTCAATTACCAATATTCCACTTCATATATTGCTTCCTGAATTTGCAAATCATCATTTATGCTATACACCCATTCAGGTCCTCCATCTGTTGCCATTACAGGTTCTTTACCCAAGACAAAACTTCTTGTTTGAGATTTTGGTTGGAACAACGACTGTTTCTGCTCTGTTGATAATTTTATATCATCGCGCACAATGAAATTGTAACCATCCAAATTAAAGCAGCAGAATACTCGACTCTTAATATCACTAATGATGCCAACATACGGAGTTGTGTCAAAATCGGTATAAAAAGATACATGATTTGTATGTTTTGGAGAAAAACACATTACTACTATACCATACTCAGTAGAGTATTTGTTTCTCACAAGAATGGGCACAATACGGGTCTTAATTAACTCTATATAATTTGTGTCAATCAATTCAGCGAGTCTTACTTTAACTACAATCGAATCATTGCTATTTTCATATGGTTCTATGATAGCAGAATCATTGAGCGTTGGTTTTGGGACTGATACTTGTTTTGACGTTGAATTTGAGCCTTTTGAACTTGATAACTCTTTTTGCCCTCTACCACCGCACGAGAGCAACAAGCCCAAACAAGCTATTGCAAGAATAATCTGTAATCTCAGTTTTGCCATAATTCAATGTGTTTTCTGCCATCCGCAAAGAGATAGTAATATAATCTCAAAAAGCGGCACCTATCGGTGACGAAAAGCTGGCTTACGCCAGATTATTAAATATTTTTGCCATAATTCAATCTGTTTTCTTTTGTATTCTTTCATTGTTGCTTATTTAGATTTCATAAAGTCACACCATACGTTATAAATATCACTTAAACATGTTTCAGAAAAGGATCCATCTGCCATTTTAAGAACTTGTATATAAACCAACCAAATTGGATTCATATAAATTTTACCCAAATCGATAATCATGTGTCCATAATCATTATTCTTTTTGTTTTTAAGATATTGTTGCCATTCCAAGCCTTGGTGGTTATAAATCATCATTTCCCCAAGAAAAACACCTACGTCAAACACCATAGATAATGATATATCACTTAATCTCCAATCTTCAATATCAATATATGATGCCGTTTTAGCTCTCTTTTCTTCAAGTTGAGATGTTGTTAATGGAACTTTTTCAAAAGTGCTATTAAGCCATTTTGCCAATAATATCAATGAATCACAAGAATAATCCAAAAAATCACATTGATATTGAGAACTAACTGCTGTTTTTAGAATTTCCAAACGAGTTGATTTGTTTTCAAAGAACCAATCAGCATTGTTCTTCAAACTTTCTAGACTATAATCGCGATAGCAAAAGTCGATAGGTAGATTATTTATTACGCTATAATTCATTATTCAATCTATGCAACGTTGTTGTGTTTTTGCCAGTGAAGAACAGGTCGGAATTGTCATGCTCGAGAACGATAGAGTCGTTTGAGATATGCTTGATGTGGCATTTCCCTTTTGACTCATCATTAATCACCACTTTGATTGACAAATCGTCATCATTTTGATTGAAATAATAGTTCTCTATTCTCAATATGGAATCAAGACAAGTGTCAATTTCCTCAACTGAGATATGTCCATAAGGTCCATGGCTGTCTATGTCGTCCCAATAACATGCTATCATTATCAAAGATGTCTTATCATCGCCTTTTTTAGCTACTGTGTCCACATAAACATTGCCTATAAACTTATCGTACTTGGAATTGCCAGCTTTATTGCCGGTGCAACACGAAAATATAACAAGCAAAAACGCGATTGCCAATAGGTTTCTCATAAGCATAAATGACGATTAATCAGAATTTGTAAATCAGCAGTTATAACTAAAAATCACAAGTAACAGTAATAATAGATTAATTTATTATTTATTGTGTCTATAGTTAGTTCTATAATTTTCGAGTCTCTGTCTATCCTTTTATAGTAACCAGCTCCATTAACGATATATTTTGAATATTCAGAATTAATAATTACATTTTTGTCAAAGGTATTAAAATTTTCATTTTCACATTTGGATTTCAAGTATTCAGTATCTAATATCTTATATACCTCTACTCTATATCCATCTCCGCCAAAAGTTTGCCAATATTCCTCAGAGGTCAAATAACAAACTTTTCCGTTTAAAGATGTATTTAAGATAGTTTCCACATCATTTAGATGACTACGACTACACCCAAAAAGAACTATGCTTAAAAGTATTATTATAGCAAATTTTTTCATTTTCTAATAGAATAATTACTCCTTATTTTAAAATTCTGAGCTGTAATAGGTGACAAAAAAATTTCTTGTCATAATTCAATCTGTTTTCTGCTATCTGCAAAGATAGCGGTTTTTTGTAAAATCATTCAAATATTGGCCAATGAAGAACTATTTTTGAAAATATACTTTTCTCATTTTCATTTCTTTTCCATTTAAAAGAATTATCTCATTTTTTAAATGATCAAAGTAGTTAATACTATCAATAATATTGTCTTCATATCCTGGCGAATAAAAATCGGCATCAAGTATCATCTTATCATCATAATCATTGTAAATCCTGAATCTTATTGCGCTGTCATTGCTCGACACCTTTTGTATCCAAAAAGCTTCTTTGCTATTGCCTTTCCAAACAGCATCATCCGGCACGTTAATAGTCCGAATGTCAAAAATACAGGCAAAAGCAATAATTAGCACTATAAGAATTGTGGCAATTATTGAAAACCACAAAAACGATTTCTTATGTTTTTGAATCTTTTTCATTTTTTTCTTCTTTAAGTTGTCTAACAATGGGATTGTTTTGAGTTTGTTTTTTTATTCGGTTGTTATTTCAATGCGAACTGTGTGTTCCCTATTTTTCTTGTCACAAATGGTCTTTCCTTCA
>CACWNQ010000018.1 GCA_902762385.1 uncultured Bacteroidales bacterium
GCGCATATCATCAAGAGCTGCAAAGGTTGCAAGAATGCGATAATCTTTCTGACATTATAGATTGTATTCAAGATCTAGATGCAGCTCTGGAAAGTTTGGCTGGCCATATAAGCCATGCACAGGATCAAGTTAACTGCATAAAACACGTTATTAATGAAACAAGAACAGAATAAAAAAAGAGTTCTCGAAAGCATTGAGACTTGGGCTAAAGAGGCCAAGAAAGATATTGGTCATCTGACAAAGACCTTCGAACGTACTTTTCAAAGAGAATTGCATAACTGGCAAGAATACGATGATATTTCTGGTATTGCTGATAGTCTTGTTGACTTAGGCTCAACAATCGACAGCTTAACTTTCTATGTAAACGACGCAAGAGACAATCAAAAAGAAGAATAGAAATAACTATCTTTGTAACACTATTTTTATGTTTTACTATTATTTATTTTCCATTATGAGCAAAGTTTTCAGAATTACACCCAAGCGCACAAGGCGCGTCAATGGGCAAGTAATCACGCCCGAAATGGTGATAACCGTCACTACTCGTCAGCACTGCACCAACCCGTTCTACAACGGAGCAGTAGAAATTAAGGAACAGTACATGCGTTTGTACAACTTTGATTACAAAAAGGCGTGCATGAGCGTCGGGGATTTCATCTACGAAACCCTAGATTGACCTCTTTAAGACTCAACTTTCATCACTAATTGTGTATGAAAACAACAAAGCTGGGACAATAACCCAGCTTTGTCGATGACATATTAATATACAATTATTCCTTGCAGTTGATGCGCAGGGCCTGGTTGGCAATCTGGATGAGGAATTCACCTGGTTCCAGATGTCGCTGGTCGTCGTTGCCAACAAAGGCAAGGTCGGTGGCTGGTAGTTGGAACGTCACGGTCTTGGTTTCTCCGGGCTGCAGTTCAATCTTGGTGAAAGCCCTGAGTCGGCGGCTCTCGGGAACAATGCTAGCCACCATGTCGCGGCTGAACATCAGTACAGCTTCTTTTCCCGCTCTTGGCCCATCGTTTTTCACATCGACCGAGATGTTGATCACATCGGCAGGGCCGAAATTGGGTTTGTCAACCTTGAGGTTGCTATAGGTGAAAGTGGTGTAGCTGAGTCCAAATCCAAATGGCCACTGCACATCGACTTGTGCGTTGTAGTCATACACACCCTCCATAGTGCCCGACTCCTCGCTCACACGGTAGTCGTAGGTGGTAAGCGATGCCGAGTGGCGTGGATAGGTGAAAGGCATGCGGGCCGAGAAGTTGTCGTCGCCAGCCAGCAGTCGTGCCAGCGCATTGCCACCCTCGTTGCCAGGCAATAGGATATCGACAACAGCCTGAGCCAATGGTTCGATATCACTCACCAGTCGTGGACGTCCCTCGTTGAGGATGAGCACAATGGGTTTTCCTGTGGCGGCAAGAGCTTTTACCAGATCACGCTGATTGTGTGACAATGCCAGGTCGTCGAGGTTTCCAGGAGTTTCGGCATAGGAGTTCTCGCCCACGCAAGCCACAATCACGTCGGCACTAGCTGCAGCTGCAACGGCACGGCTGATTTGAGGTTCGTTCTCTTCCCAGTATTTGCCCTCAAAGTTATATGTCACACCTGGTTCGTAGATTATGTTAGAGGCACCAAACCTGTTCTGCATAGCCTCGAGAATTGTGTTGTGCTGCGAGGCATACTTGTCGGCATTGTTGCCTTGCCAGGTGTAACTCCATCCACCATTGAGGCATCGCATAGAGTTTGCATTAGGTCCAGTGACAAGAATCTTCTTGCCTTGCGCTAGTGGCAATGTGGCATTATTGTTCTTGAGCAGTACCATAGTCTCTACGGCAGCATCTTGCGCTGCTTTGCTGTGCTCAGCCGAACCAAACTTTGGATAATCCTTGATGTTGGTATTGGGCATGTCGAAAAGCCCCATCCTGTACTTCATGCGAAGCACACGGCGCACAGCATCGTCGATGCGGCTCATGCTCACCTTGCCCTCTTTAACGAGTTCAATTAGCAAGTCGCAGAAGGCTAAGTCGTAGGGCTCCATCGCCATATCGATGCCGGCATTAATGGCCATAGCAATGGCTTCCTTCTTGTCACGAGCCACCATTTCACGCTTCCACAGGTTGTCGATGTCGGCCCAGTCGGTCACTATCATGCCATCCCAGCCGGTCTCCTCTTTGAGCCATTTGGTAAGATACTTGGCATTGATGTGCATAGGCACACCGTTGACCGAGCCAGAGTTGACCATCACCGAAGTTGCTCCGGCCTGAACGCAGGCAAGGAAAGGAGCAAAATGTTTCTCACGCAATTCCCATTCAGGCACATAGGACGGAGTGCGGTCGCGTCCAGAGCGCGATGTGCCATAGGCCATGAAGTGCTTTACAGAGGTGCCAATGTGGTACTTGTCGATGTGGTTGGGGTCATCACCCTGAAAACCGAGTACCATCGCTCGCCCCATAACGGCATTCACAAGACAATCCTCGCCAAAGTTCTCCCACACGCGTGGCCAACGAGGGTCGCGCGAGAGGTCAACGGTTGGTGAGTAGGTCCATGGGCAGTTTCCTGCTCTAGTCTCATAGGCTGTGATTGTGGCAGCTTGCCTAGCCAAGTCGGCATTGAACGATGCTCCCACATTAGTGTTCTGCGGGAATAGGGTTCCTCCCATCGTGTAGGTCGTGCCATGATTCTCGTCAAGGCCATATACACAAGGAATGCCACAAGCATTAATAGAATACTCGTTGAGAGTTCTGATTGTCTGTTGCCACCATTCAGGAGTTTGTGCTATGGGACCTGGAGCGTTCAGAATTGAGCCAACTTGATACTTGGTTAAAGCCTGTTCCAACTTGTCCTTATCAAGCACAAAATTGTCGCCTTCCCAGTGACCCAGCACGTCGATAACGAGTTCCGTCATTTGCCCCACCTTCTGCTCAAGAGTGAGGCGTGAGAGCGTTTGCTCCACACGCTGCTCAATCCTTGCATCAGGGACATACGATATTCTATTTTGGGCAGTTGTGCCCATTGAGGTGCAATAACACACCACAATCGACATCATCCACAGCACTTTAGAGCACTTGCAAAACGTTATGTTAAGCGATTTAGATAAACCTTTCATAGTATTATTTTTAATTGATAAAACCTAACAGTTTGCAAAGATAGCACTTTTTCCCAAATTCTAAAATGATATTATCACATCATGGAAGCCATAGGCTTGGAAAAAATAGAAGCGGGATTAGTGTTGAGGCACTAATCCCGCCAATTATAACATAAGAATTGGTTAATTACTTAACGTGTTTCTTGCCGTTCTGTATATAGATTCCGTGTTCGGGAACGGTCTTAAGCTGGCGGCCTTGCAAGTCGAAGATGCGGTTGTCGGCTTTATCGGTGAGGATGGTGCTGATGCCAGTAACTTCTTTTGAAACTGTCATCACGAGGGGCTCAACAAGGCCTTTGTCGTCGGCGGGTTGCATAACGGTAATAGTGTACTTGCCATCACCTGTAACCTTGAAGTTTGCGCCGTCAACTAGCTCAATGGGCTGGTTGAGAAGAGCATCGTTAATCTCGAAGTAGCCAACGTTGTTCTCGTCAACGCCACCGAACCACTTCCAGCCATTAGTAGAAGTCTCGTCGGGGGTGATGAGTTTAAATTCGGTGCCGTCCTCGAGGTCGATTTCAACAGAGAACACATCATTCTCAAACGCCATGGGCACTCGACCTTCCTCGCTCTGCCAGTTCCAGCCGTTGAAGCTGCCCACCAGGTAGAGCTCATCGATTGTGGGCACTACACCGCCTTCGGGCAGAGTGGTGAACAATACGCTCTGTGTCCATGGGCTTGTTGCGCCATCGGTAACGCCACACACTTGAACTTCATATTGGGTTTCGGGATCAAGATTCCTGATGGTATAAGGGTTGGACACTTCTTCTAGCATAGTCCACTCGGGCTGCACTGCATCACTAGCACCGGGAACGGTCACTTCTACATCGTCGATGTCAAGCCAGAACTGGTCGGTGCAGTTGTAGTGACGTATGGCGAGATAGCCATATCCTTCGTAGGCGCTCAAGTCGGCAACAACTTGCTGATAATCGACTGTGGTGGTGTAGATATCGGAAATGGCAACAAAGTCATCTACCGAAGTCCACTCGTCGCCTTGATACAGATATACTTGGAATTTCTCATTGGCATAAGTAGTCATGTTCTCCTGTGCTACTGCCCAGAACGAGAATTGTCCGCCAAGCTTCACCTTGGGGGTGATGATCCAGTTGTCGGGGGTGAGAGCTCCACTGTTGTCATAGCTTGCAGAATACATCACGCCAGCACCACTGTGTGCTTTTACCTTGTCGTTAATCCACGTCCAGCCTTTGCCGTCGCCATCGGCGTCAACAAGAGTGAACTCTCCTGCTTGGTCGGGATCCTCGAAGTCCCAGAAGCGGTTGTTGTCGGACACGTCGACATACTTGCGGTAGCGCAGGTTGAAGGCTTGAGCATCGCTGGTCCACGACACATCGGCGGTGGTAACATCGGGAACTGCTGCCAGGTTGGTGGGTGTGGGAACCTTAATGTCCTTATACAGCTTCATGCTATAGCAAAACAGCAAGAAGGTCATCTGGTCAGGAGAAATGGTCTCTATGTAGATGTTGGCAAGCGTGAACGAATTGTCATTAGGATCATACTGGAACTTGAGATTGTCGAAAGAGTAGGCATCGCTCGAGCCACAAGCATAGATGCTATAGTCTCCATACTCTCCACAGTACTGACCATTGGTGAAACTGGCAATATAGTCACGCAGTTTACCTTTGATCCAAGCATTTGGGCAACTTAAAACTACTCCCTTGAAATAGACATCATCGCCATCGAAGGCAACCTCAATGGCGTTATCGTTAACATAAGGAATGTTGTTCTCACCATAATAATAGATGGCGTCAATAGCCCAGTCGTCCTCAATCACGGCAGTTTCGGGTGGAGTTACCAGCACATTGTCTTTCGTGACATTAGCGGTGTTTCTTTTCATTCCAGTGTAAGGCACCATGGTGCCCTGGGGAATCATTTGTGCAAACGATGCAATGGCAACAACTAAAGCCATTGCTAAAGTAGTGTAAAATCTTTTCATGATTACTATAATTGGTTAATAGTTAGCATTTATAGTGCAAAGTAAATACAAATTTTATAATCTTCCAATAGTTGGGTATATATATTCACATAAGTCAGTTGTTAGTTCACAGGCTATCGTTTAATAAGTTCGTACACAATATATGAACTAAATTGTTTTATGGGTGAATTGGCCAGAGCGAAGTCGAGTTTTCTCATCGATTTACGCAAGCTGGTTGGGAGTTTGTGGATGGGAAGCATCATAATCCCGCAAGTTCGCCCCAAGTCAAAGAGTTCTGAGCTCATTTCAAGCACTTCGGATTTTGACAAGTGGGTTCCACCATGCCATGACTCCTGCTTGTGATGCAAGAGCTGGCGGCGCTGGCGTGATGGAATGTCGAAGATGAATTTTCCTCCAGGCTTCAAGATGCGATGAGCCTCAGCTATGATATCCTTGATTAGAGTTGGCTCGAGATGCATCATCAGGTGAAAAGAATATATAGTGTGGAATGTCTCATTCTCAAAGCCTGTTTCGGCAGCCGATGCTTGGCAGAAATCGACATCAGGATGACGGGCCATGGCATGTTTCATCATCTCGTGGCTGGCATCGAGGGCATGAGTAGCATAGCAGGTTAATCGACCAGTGCCACATGCCATCTCGAGGCATTTAGCATGATCGGGCCGATTAATCAACTTGTCAAGGATGCGTCGCTCCTCATAGTCGATAAAACGCCCATAACTATTATTAAACCGACTCTCGTCATACTGATTGGCTATGGAATCGTAGTAATTAACGACTTTATTATCTTCTTGTGCCATAATGTAACTCAGGGAGAGTTCTTATCTTATTACGATTTTGCGATTACCATTGATGTAAATGCCTGGTGCCGTGGGCTTGGATTTATAAGAGCGGCCTGTGATATCAAACCATAGGTTGCTATCAAATGTTGGTTTATCGTGTGAAACGGTGCCAATAGGTGTCATTCCCTTGATGTATTCAATGCCGGCGGCAGCATCAATTTTGCCATAGCCCCACTTGATGGGGTCAACGGCAGTGAACTCGTCGTTGCGAGATGTAGCAGCAAGCACTTCCTTGATATCATCTAATGAGAGGGTGGGGTCGGCTTGCAGCCACAGGGCGATAATGCCGCTCACAGTCGGGCACGACATCGAGGTGCCGTTCATGCTGCTGTAGGGATATCCCTGCCACTGCATCGTCTCTGCAACCTCCTTGTCACATGTATAGTGGTTTATCGACGACACGACATGGGTGCCTGGAGCGGTAACAGTGGGTTGTGCTACACCGTTTAACGACACTCCGTAGCTTGAGGTGTAACAGATATCGTTAAGTGGGTACAAGTCACTAGCATCATGGATCAAACCATAGTAAAGTCGTTCGTTGGTATTTGCCACATAATTGCCTACGCTGATAACATTTGGTATCGACGTCCAGTCGCCACACGAGAACTCGCTGTCGGCAGGGGTGAAGCCTTCCAAACTCTGGGTGCCAATTTTATCAAATTCTGATGTCGTTTCCCACAAATCCATCTCGATGGGTGAAGTTGACGACAGCAAAATGAAGAACGGGTAACGTATGCTAAGAATGCCACTGACAGCAGCTGTGAGATCAATCTTGCCGTCAACAACCGAGCCATATATCGCTACAAAACCATCATGCAGGTAATTCCCAAGAATTTCATCCTCGTCGCTAAGTATCTCAATTGTGCCGCCCTCAGACAGGGAGATAGTGCATGGCTCTGATAGCCATAGAGTCTCGGCGTCACCGCGATTTGCCATGCCAATCTGAACATTTAACACATCGTTCTCGCTCAACACGTTGCGTGAAAAGCCGCGAACTACCGAGCCAAGCATCTTTAGTATGTTGCCCTCTTCGTCAAAGGTTGAAATTGATCGGGCAAGAAGCGCCTTCATGCTGCTGTTCTCCTCATCAAATGCCTTGTAAATGTGAACAGCTTTATCTCCTTCATTTCCAACACTGAGCACGGGAATGGCATGATTAGACAACTCATCAATAAGTTCAGGCATTGTGCCTGTGCCATTATGGGGGCCGCTGTGTGAGTTCATGCTTGCACTAACCACAACTCTACCTTCAATTTGCTGGGAATACTGTGCTGCAAACTGAAAGGCAATCTCGTTTACATTGTGCTCGTTCTCAATCGACACCAGCACAATGTCGGCATCGGGAGCCATGCCGCCAAACCCTATCGGAGAACGACTGCCTGCAGCAATGCCAGCGGTGTGTGTGCCATGATCGTCATATTCGGTATCGGTGGTAAGAGTTGCAATGAGTTCGGGAGTGTCGAACACCGAGCCTGGATACTCAATAGTTCCAGCCTCGTCATCCTCGACGATGAACTTGCGGCCACTGTCATTGCTGGGGAGATAGACGCAACGCAAGCGTGTGTTGCCGTTGGCGTCCTTGAATGCCGGATGCTGGAAGTCAAAACCTGCATCCACAACGCAGATGGTAACGCCCTCGCCGGTGTAAACCTCTTGAACGCCAGGCGTGGTGCCGTCGATAAGGCTCACGCCAGTCTCAACAAGCGAGACATCGGTTTTCAACTCTCCTTTACTTGTTGCATCCACTCTTTTCACACCCTCTATGGCAACGAGGGCATCAACCTTGCTAGTGGGTATGCTTATCACTGCCTGATGACCAAGCTTTGACAATACAGTGCCGCCAGCTTCACGAATTTGCGTAAACGTGCTCACTGCATCTTTGGAATCAACCTCCACCACAAGTCTGATGACCGGGTTGGCTTCAAGTGCTCTTACTTTCTTGCCGTTTAATTCATACTTTGTTGTATGCTTTTGCAACAACGACAGTTGAGCATTAGGGGTGAGTTTGTTGTGTGCACCCGACATGAGAGCACACGAGCAAGCCATCATGGCAAATAAAACTATCTGTAATAGCTTGTTTCTAATAATCATAATGTTTTATTTTTTGTTTGGTCGTTATCCTCTGTTTGGTCGTTATTCTCCGTTTGGTCGTTATTCTCCGTTTGATCGTTGTCCTCTGTTTGGTCGTTATCCTCCGTTTGATCGTTAACGGGAATATCAAGGTTTTGTGTATCTTTCTTCTCCCTGCGTTTAAATGTTATTTTGCTGATATATATACCAACAAGAATGGGTACTATCGTATGAAATATCAGAAATACGAAATCAGAAACATGTAATTTGGATGATTTCGTTAGCAGTTCGGCTATGGACATTGCCAGGATTACTAACCAGAAACCGCTTCCTAATGTAATAACCACTCTCCAAAAGTTGCCCCAGTAGCCATAACCAAACAACTGCCTGTAAGTATAAAAATAGCATAGGGGAATCAACAAAAAAGTATAGTAACCGAAAAAGTCGGCAAGACATTCCACAATGAGAACCTGAATGGCCATGAACACCGTGATGAAAAAACCTTGCGGTAGTGTGTGCTTGGTGTTGCGTGGCGCATAGTGGAAGAGACACCATGTGGGAATCATGAAGAAGCCTGTCATAATAAACCATCCCCATCCCGGACTGCTCTTAAGCCAGGCAAAAAAATGAGCAACCAATGACTTGTCGCCTTGAATTGTCTTGAATTCATTGATGCCGCACAAATGATCAATAAGGACACTTATCATTCCCATGACAACCAGCATTTTCACGGGAGGAAACGATACTTGCCGCTTGCCGTTGATATAATCGCTTATGAAATAACCTGGACGCCAAATCAGTTGCCACAGGGAGTAAAGCATAGAACGGTTACCCATTCCCCACACCTCGGCGGTGCTTTGAAGCACACTCTTCCAAGATATCTTTTTCACACCTGCCTTTTGCGAGCAATATGGGCAATAGTTGCCCACAAAATCGTTTTCGCAATTCACACAATGATGTAGTTTATTCTTGTCAAAACTCCAGTCGAAAGTGTGAATTTGCCATTCCTTAAAGCGCTTATATCGTTGCTTGATGTTCATTTTAATTATTTAGGCTTCTTTAATTTGTAATTATTGTGTTGCCAGTACTTTCTTGTTTCCATTTATATAGAGACCTGGCACGTTGGGCTTGGTGGTACCAACAAAGCGACCATCAATGCAGTACCAACGGTTGAGGTTATTTTGGGATGTGGATATTTCAACTATTCTTGTAGGAATTGGCTCGTTGAGATGATCAAGAGGATAGGAGATGAACTTGTCGCTCACGCCGCCTTCGGTGTAAGGTGTATTTTCTACCTCGCGGTTACCCGAAATGGCATGTGTCGCAAGCGGTGACATCAGCATTGTCACTACCAGTGCAAATAGACAAATGAATCTTTTAATTTTCATATATTAGATGATTAATTATGTTTTGTAATTAAAATCACTATATTAATATATTAATTCATTTTTGTGTAATTAAAAGTGCAAATATACGATTAAGTTTTTATTATATATAATATATTTATGAAATTTATAGAAAAATTGACTAATAATTATTCCTGTTTTTTCACATTTTTAAAATATGCACTGTAAATCAATACTGTTGCATGGTTTGTTACAGATATCCCAGCATAGCATTAATAAATTTTGAACGGTTAATGTATTTTAACTAATTTTTTTTGGATTTCTCAAATATTGTTGGCATATTCTTTTATAGACTTGCGAGAGAAGTGAGTTGTGCAGGCTGTTGAGCTTGTATTAAAGATAGGTTTTTTGCTTATGCTTTGAGACATTATCAAGTGAGATTGTTGTTTTTAAAATTATTTATAAATGAAAGTGGAAGACAAGAGTTTGAAAATTAAGAGTTTATGGTGTAAAGAGGCTTACGATGCCTCATTAATGGAGTGTTGTGCTTTCTGTCGTGGCACCGATGTGTGGCATGGTATTGAGCTGTCGGTTGGTAATATGGTGAGTGGTTATCCTTTTGAAGTTGAGGGTGTTAGATTTTATAATTCAGAGAGTGCCTACATCGCTGCGGCCTTCTCGTTGGGTACTGATGAGCATCTTGCCATTCAGCGTGAACTTGTTGATTGTCGCAATGGCTTTCTTGCAAAGAAGAGCATACGTCGCCCCAACACCCACCTCATGCGCAGTGATTGGGAGGAGTTCAATGTGGCTTGGATGCAGTATGTGGTTTGGTGTAAGTGTGTTGGTAACAGTGATTTTGCTAGTAAGTTGATGTCGATTCCTCGCGAAGTGGTGATCATTGAGAATAGCACATTTCAGAATGGGTCGACTGCCACATTCTGGGGTACTCTCAACGATGAGTTGAGGCGTTTGACGCAAAATCTCAAGCGTGAGCTTAAGGCTCAAGGATGGAGCAAGGCTGCCATAAGGCGTGAGGCCGATGCACGCAGGCTTGGTGAGTGGTCGACGGTGGGAGTGTTTCGTGGCAAGAATGTGATGGGCAAGATACTCATGGCATGCCGTGAGGCACTGTTCACAGGTGTGCCTCCTGTGATTGATTATGAATGCCTTGCATCGGCCCATATTACCTTGCTGGGCAAGCCTTTAACGTTTGGTGTTGAGGCTCCGACCTTGGCAGCATGAGAGGTGCTTGATGGCACCTCTCAGGTTCAGTAAAGTCAAATGGTTAATGGTAGAGGAAGCGCTTGATGCTCATTTTGGGAGTCTTCTCGAATGGGGCGTCGAGCATTTCCACTTTGGTGATCTTGCTGTAGGCAGGTAGTGATTTATTAGCTTCGGCACGTATTAGGTCGGGAATAGTGGCTTTTGTGTCATCGTCCATGCTTTCGGGCAGTTCGGTATATACTAGCGCCACAATCTTGCCCTCTCGGTCCACCACAAGGCATTCGTCCACATATTGGCAGTTGGCTAGCACTGCCTCCACCTCTTCGGGGTAGATGTTTTGTCCCGAGGAGTTGAGAATCATCGACTTGATGCGACCACGAATGAAGATGTTGTTGTTTTTGTCAATAATGCCGAGGTCACCGGTTCTGAACCAACCGTCGTCGGTAAACGAGGCAGCGGTGGCTTCGGGATTTTTGTAATAGCCTATGGTAAGGTTGGCTCCTCGTGCTTGAATTTCGCCAGCCTTGTGCTGTGGATCTTCGGAATCGATGCGCACCTCATGCACTGGTTTGCCACACGAGCCCGGTACAAACTCTTTCCACCATGAATAGCCCAGCAGTGGGCATGCCTCGGTCATTCCGTAGCCCACGGTAAACGGCAGTTTCATTTTCTTGAAGCATCGCTCGGCCTCGGGATTGAGTGCTGCGCCTCCCATGATGAAGCATTGCACTTGACCACCAAAGACCTTCATGATCGTTTTGCGTGCCATTTGGTAAATCAAAGTTTTCATGCCAGGGATAATCATTAATTTTTTCCTTTTCTCCAATGCTGGTTTGATGGAGTTGGCATATATCTTCTCCATCACGAGTGGCACGGTAATGACCATGTAGGGTCTCACTTCCTGCATAGCTTTGAGCAGGGTAGTGGGCGAGGGCGTCTTGCCTAAGAAATAGACCGTTACGCCATCTACGTTGGGGTGTATGAACTCGATGGCTAGACCATACATGTGAGCCATGGGCAGCATCGAGACAATGGTCTCGCCAGGAGTGTTGGGGAAATGGGCGTTGGCAAATTCGTCGGTATCGCTCATGGCACCGTAGGTGAGCATCACGCCTTTGGGGTTGCCAGTGGTACCCGAAGTGTAGTTGATGATTGCCAGGTCATAGAAGTTGTCGCCGGGATAAGTCACATCACCCGGCATCATGCCGTTGGGATATTTTTCGGCAAAGGTGTCTTCACGTTTCGCCCAAGCTTCGGCAACAGCCTCGTCGCGATGCCATAACATGCTATTGTCTTTCACGTTGATGGCAGCTCTGAGGTTGGGCATGTCATCGGGGTTCATCTTAGCCCAAATGTCGTCGTTAGTGAACAGCAGAACGCTATCTGAATGATTGGTGAGCTTAGAGACACTGTCGGGGTGGAAGTCGGCAAGGATGGGCACCACCACACACTCGTTCACGTTGATGCCCCAAAAAGTCATGCCCCAACGGGCCGAGTTGCGGGCACAAATGGCGATTTTGTCGCCTTTTTTGATTCCTGTAGTGGCAAAGAATAGCCGCATTTGCTCGACGTGAGTAGCAAGATTGCCGTAAGTGAATGACTCGCCTCCATAGTCACACAAGGCTTTTAAGTTCCAATGGTTACGAATAGTCTCTTCCAGATTTTTCAGATAGTGCTTCATCGGTAAAAAAGAGTATTAGTTAAACTATTAGTCACAAAGGTACAACAAATTTGTCAATTTTTACCTATTACCGTTGAATCTTTTAGAAAAAATCGCTTTACCTTGCCGTTTTTTAATGCACTCATGTGGCAAACAGGACCTCAATGAGTGGACGTGTGAACGTAGGTTACTAGAACTTGTCAACCTTATTAGCAAGTCAGAAAACAATGACTAAGAGTACACTTTAACTTGAGAATAGTTTTTATTGTATTTGTTCTCAAAAAGGTCCTTTAGTGTTGATTGCTTTTATTTTCAAACCATAGTCGTGCTTCGGTTTCTTATCTTCTTATCATAGTTTTCGAGTGTGGCAAGGCGGCGCTCGTTGATGGCAATCCTTCGCTGCAAGCCAACAAGTCGGTTACGTTCGTTAACTATTGAACTCTTGAGACGCTCAATCACTTCGGCACGGACCGCTGCAAGTGTGCGGAAGAGGTCACTATCGCGCAGCACATCGCCATTGTCAAGCACTATGTCATAATCAGGAAACATTAAATCATCACATTTCCATATAAACTGCTTTATGGTACCGCTCTTAATCTTGTACATACAGAATGGTCGTATATAATATATCCTATCGCCAAGCGCGAAATGTCCATATACAAACGTGTTAATCTCAGTAATGGGTCCCTCGGGAATGAAACCATCATCTTTAACCTCGTCAAGTTCTTCATCAATTATACTCTTGTTTAATTCTGTAATCTTTTCCTTTATCATAATCTTTGATTTTCAATTTATACATTATAATATGGTGATTTTCTTTTAATTATGCAATTTTTTCCACAATAACTTTTTAGGTGGATACTTTATTGGCTCGCTGGTTGAAAAATCTATTTTTACCAGTCAAGTAAGAAGGTCAAAGCCGTGTCCCACCATTTGGGCTCTAGTGACTTGTCGATGCGCCTGAAGTGTGGATGCACCCTTACTCTCAAGCTATGCTCGCGAAGGATGCGTCGGCATTTTCGCCTGAATCGCCAGCCATGGCCGAAGAGTCCATCGTTGTGCTTTTTCTCTACGGTCTCGACATACATGTGTATCATTTCGTGAACAAGAATTTCTCTAAGGTTTTCTTCGTTCCAGATGACACATCGACCAATCGATATTCGGCTTTTCTCCTTGCCGTCAGCTGCCTTCCACCGGCGGTAAGTGCCATAGGCCGAGTTGTTCTTGCCCGTGAAAGAGAATTGACACGAGTCGAGCTTGCTATCGAAGTATAGCACGTTATACTCGTCAAACTTTTTCAGTAACAGCTGTTTTGTGACTTTCATTGGCTAAGAGTTTGTCATATATGCGATTAAGGCAGCCAAACCAGCGCATCCATTGACGCGAGTTTCGGTCAAGCAATAATATGTTCTGGTCCATATAGATCCGGCGATTCACTTTGATTAGCATCGACTTGCACGATGTGGTGAAAGCAAACTTCTCACAATCAAGGATGCTAACCGTGTAGCCGGAGTTCTTGAACTCACGCATCGCCATGTCCACTATGTCATGGTTGCGCTCCCAGTCGATGGTGCCCACAAGAATATCACATTCCGTCTCCTTGCCTGTGAAAGAGTGGCATTCAATCAAAACTGAATCCTCGTTGAGGAGACTTTTAAGCTTATTGTTGTGCTCACGGTGCAAATCGAGCAATGCCGAGTGCTCTGAATTGCTTAGCTCGTTGCGAGTATAGCCACCTTGCTTAGTCCAAATGATGGACTCCTCGTCATGGCCCGTCGCGTCGCACACTAGGCGCGAATAGGGAAATACCACTTCTTGAACAGCGGGATTGTGGCTGTAGAAAAGGAAGTCGGTATACCAGTCAGTAACACAGCGCACTACATTGTTGATGAAGTGTGGATTGCGTGGCCATTTGCCCAGGTCGAAGATACGTCCTGTTGAACAGTGCGGAATGTTTAAAACGATGTTATTCATTGGCGTTTTTTGTATTTATAAATATAATGCGCTATTTGATCCACGCCGAGGAACGTTGTACCTGTGATTTCACTTAATTCATTCAAACATTCGGATTCGACGCCATAAAGTTTTTGATCCCAATCTTTAATGCGGTGTGTTATGTCATGTCGCTTGGGCTCATATTCCTTTAAGGTAATGACTCCTTGTCGCAACATTGCCTTGAGTGGATGAATCGACTCTTTCTCACGTTTTATCTCGTTACTAATGCGTTGCTTTGCGTCTTTGTATTTGGCATAAATTCGGCACATGTCTTCACCATATATTTTGTAGAATAAGTCTTCATATCTGTCGTTGAGGTCATCATTTAAGCGATCAAGTTGTTCGACCTTGCTGTTGAGCCTGATGATAGTGCTCTGCATGAACTCGACTGTGATAGTATGCGAGAACGATGTGTTATCGTTGTTGTCGTCCTCGTTATGAAGAATATCCAGCACTTCATCGAGCGAGTAGGCCTGATAGCGACGTTTGGCAGCGGTGTAGCGATTATTTACGCCAATGAACGGTCGCCATTGGCTGATGAACGGGTAGGACGCCCCAACATTATGAATCTCGCCACTCTCGTCAACTCTCTTGCTCCAGTTAGCACCACTAAGCGGACTCCCTGCAAGGTAAAAAACCAGCGAACGAGTGCCGTCTTTGTCGGTTATCATAGCGTTGGGACATTCTCTCCACCACTCGAGATAGATGCCGAGGGTGGGATTTTCAAAACCGCTAGACCCCGAGTACATCATTCCGCTCTTAATTGCTATAGGACAAAGAAACATACGGCTGTCGCTGAGGATGCGGTCGCGATGCGCAAGGAGGTAGAACGCGTTGTCGGTAAATAGCTTGCACAAACGCTTCTTTTCCTTCTCGTCGATTTTGTCATCGTCGACAGTCTGTTTCTCATAGCACGTGAGCTCTGAGCCGTCGAGCAGGAGAATCTTGCCTTCGGGATGCTCTCCCCTATATTCACTGCCGTTTATCTTCTTGCCAGTTTTCACGTCAACATAATAAGCCATATCTATTTATTTAATAAAAGTGTTTAACCAAAATTATAATTAAAGGTTACAGCCCTCGCAGTAGGTCACTAGGCCTAAAATACATTCCATTGCCTCGCCCAGCGAGGGCCTACCTTCAATCAAGTCACTAACATTCTAAAAAACATTCCTTTTCAGTTAAAAACAAATGTCTAACTCAAAAATCTTATTTATGGTACAATACTATTTCTTATATTGCTAGAATCCCACACGTCGACGGTTGTCGTCACCCTCGATTAACTCGTTTTCGCATAGGTCGCTCAGCGAGTCGAGAGGATCTTGTGCGTCGCCATAAAGTATGTTGTTGATGGCATACTTGCGAGCCACATTTTCGATTTGTCCACCACTGAAATCATACTTCTCGGCCAGTGCTTCGGCTTGCTCGTCGTCGAGCGAGGGTATCATTGCGTGCCATATGTGCGTGCGTGCTTCGACACACGGACGCTCAAACTTTATCTTGTAAAGGAAACGACGTTCAAAGGCCCCGTCGAGGTTGGACGTGAGGTTGGTCGTGGCAATCAAGATGCCGTCGAGTGTCTCCATTTCTTGCAAGATAATGTTTTGCATAGTGTTGTACATTTGATCAACGCTACGCTCCACATTCGTAAGTCGCTTGCTAAAGATTGAGTCGGCCTCGTTAAAGAGCAAGATGGGTGTGATTTTGCTCTTCTTAGCAAGGGCACGGTATTGGTCGAAGATGCTCTTGACGTTTTTCTCGCTCTCACCCACCCACTTGTCCTTAATTTGAGGCACGTCGACGATTAGGATGTCGCGTTGGGTAGAACGTGCAAGCTGATAAACCGTTTCGGTCTTGCCAGTACCTGGACCACCGTAGAAGATACAAGTGAAAGCACTGCGGAAGTTGCTCTGCTTCATACGCTCGACGATGGCGTTGTAACTGTCTTGCTCAAAGAATCTGTTGAGTTCAGTCACGAGTTTGTCGACTTGAGGCTCGTAGAACAGAGGTTTTTGGGCAATGTCGCTAGCTTTAATTAACTTAAGGAAGTTGTCCTCAAACAATTCCTCGTCGTCCTCGTCGTCTTGCGCTTTGGCAATCTTCACACCGACGAGAAGTTGCTTACGACCTTTCTTCGTCAAGGTGATGATGTCGGGATTGGCAACTCCGTCTTCGCAGTATGGCTCAACGAGTTTTTTGAGGAGAAGTTCGTTATATCCTTCCTTGATACTGAAACAAAGTTCCGAAGCTTCCATTTGGTCGTCGAGATACTGCATAATGGCTTGTATCTTGAGCTTCTCAATGCCTCGAGTGCCAAGGGCAGCGCAGAGCATTATCAAACTGAAAGTGCTGCTATAGTTGTCGAGGTTCAGCTTTTTGAGCGCCTTTACCAGTCGACAGTCGGGATTGGCCTCCAGAATCCATAATATCTCTTCTTGCAGAGCATCGGTGTCCATTCGGTGATGGCTAGTTCTTCCCAACAATGTGTTGACGTAGGCGATAAGTTGGTTAGAGTCGAGACCTGTCACTTGTGGGGCCTTGTAGTCTTCGTTGCGAGAGAGCAACTTTAGCACGTGACTTGGCACGCTGTAACAGTCGCCTCCAAAACGGCTGTTGACCGAAAGCAGTCGCAAGTGCACGAGAGTTGTCAAGTCATTTACTAGTGAAATGGCTCGTGCGTTGGTGATATTGAGGAACTCTGCGAGGTCGCTCACTGTCACTTGATTAAAATCGTTCTCGATGCACACACCCATTAAGAACGCTTGCATTTTGTTGATGCCCAGTCGCTTTGAGAGATAGCTGAGCTCGGGTTCAACGGCACTGAGCCCCTCGTCGGTAAACTCATTGTGCGTTGCTACCAGTCCCACTCGATCGAACGCTTGCAACAGTGATGTTGGTGCTGTTTCGAAACCATTGATCTTTCCCTCTTCGTTGTCTGCGTCAATTCCCATTCTCTTAGTGTCCTTCGTAACTTTTTTGTATCTTCTAACTGCCATAAAAAAAACTATTTATTGTTATTACCACTTTGTTTTAAAACATTCATTATTTAATACATTCGGTTTCGCACTTGGGATGTGTGATGTTTCACACACCCCAAAGTTACTCACCCCACAAGAATAGTCCAAACAATACGGACCGGAACCACATAAAGGCTGTTTCAAGCAGCACGTTTTGTGCTTTGTAAGGGCCTTAGACGCTTATTGCCGTAGAATATCTTTTCAAGCAATGTCGCCTGCTCTTTAGTGAGGCCAAAAACGTACACCTTATAGGGGTACTCGTCGCTCGACCTCATTACCTCATAATCGTTGTCTAAAAGGAAGTAGTAGAAACTGTCGAAGTTGTTGCGCGACGTGGTTGAAAATGTGCGTTGTGAGGTGCCACGCTCGTTGTTGTTGGGAACATAGCAATTGCTGTAATCGTTGATCTCAGCAATGTCTTCGCTCAGCATGTTTTCTTCTTCATTGATGTCGACATAGTTGTCGTCGGCAATAAGGTTTAAAATGTCAGTGTCATTCTTGTTTGTCATAAACTCTTCAATGAAATCTCCAATTTTCATATTAATTCTGTTTTATAAATTATTAAATTATTAATAATGGTGACAGTGATAGCAACCTCAGAAACGTTACATATAAGGACATAACGCTCCCACTGTCAAATGAGGATTTAAGAAGGAAACCTTGCCGTTACTTGGTAGGTTTAAGAACGACACCAACCATAGAAGTTAGTGATAATACATTGCCTAAAATCGTGCCGTGCGACGACAGTTGCGATATAGTGCAACGCTGATTAATTAGAAAGTGAATTGATTTTGCCATTTTTTTAATTTTTACAAGAGTATTAAGTTGTTAATCTCTGTCGTGTCAATTTACCACCGTGACAACACCTCTGAAAAATCAGAGCAACGACTACCTGTTGATTTTGTGGTAGACAACACGCGATAGCAATACGCGTGCTTATTGCTCGGTTGGTGCAGTTAAAACTGACTCTTAACACTGTTTCCTTGCTCCATAGAAGTAAGGAAATCAAGAACAATATGTTTAGAACTAACTATCATTAATATCAAAATGACTTGTGCAAAATTACAATATATATTCGAAAAACACATAAGAAAAAAGTTAAATAATGTTTCACAAATCATTTTCTATAATTTTAAGTTGTTCTTGACTGATCGTGAACTCCATCACGATTATTTACAACAAAGATAAGTAGTTTATTTGAAATATGCAAATTTTTTTGGCAAAAACTGCAAGTGTTTATCAAAGAATTTTTCTACACCTTATTATATATAGAGACTTGGGTTGGACTCTAAAAACTGTGGGTCCAGAGACGCTCTCATGCAAGAGGCCGTCAACTTACGGCCTCTTCTTTCATTTCTTTGAACAAAGCGTTCATTCGATTGAAGTTGTCTTCAGTTAAGGCTATTGCCGGTTTCTTCTTGTTTCGCTTGGTTTTCTTGTTGCCTTTAAGATCAAGATTGAAATATATCTTGAAGGGTGGTATGGTCGAGTTCTTGATGAACTCGTGAGGGGTGTACTTCTTGAACTCAAAGGTGTCGTCGTCCTTCTTGATTGCGACCACAAAGAAGTAGCGGTCGGGTGTCTTGAAGGCTTGTTCCCACTCGGTAAGGGTCGCTGCTCCAAAGTAGGTGTCGGTGCGACTAGTCATTTTGATTTCAAAATACCAGGTCTCGCCGTCCTTGGTTGCGACAATGTCGGCTGGTTCAGCCTTAACTACTGCGGTATCAAAACCGTTACTTAAAAGTTCATTAATGTAGGCATTCTTTGCCATAATGTCATTTTTATTTGCCATAATATTAAATATTGTTAATACAATTATTAAAAAACATTTATTGATCTCTTTTTTGCTTTCTCTTTCAAGGAAACACCACTAATTTACAAAATAAAAATGAAATCTCAAAATTTATTTAGTTAAAAAAATCTAAACAAGATACATTTTTTGAACAGAATAAAGACCCTTATTATATTTACAATATAATAAGGTAGAATGTCGCAGTAGATAGAGGAATTAAAAAAAAGATTGGATTGTGGTGTTAGGCGAGGTTTAAGGTTTAATATTAGGAGTGTTATATCATGGATGGTTTGGGGTGCTAGTATTTATTATGTGTGGTGTGCAGTTGTGGATATAGATAGGTGTGGTTGTTGCGTCGACCGTGGTGGGAGTTATCTTTAATGATACTACGCACGCGCGTGCGTTGATGTCGCGCTTTTGGTCGAAGATGAAGTTGCCTAAGCTGTAGTAGATGTACTTACCACGGTATTGCTCTACACTCTGCATAGTGTGGGTGTGATGGCACACGAGGCAGTCGGCACCAGCATCGATGAGTTGGTGTGCCTGAATTACTTGCTGTACAGCAGGCTCGAGCACATGTTCTCGGCCCCAGTGCAAGCTCACGATGACACAGCACCCTGGATCATCTCGCTTGAGACGGTGTACTCTTGCGAGCAACTTGTCGAAGTCCTCTTGGCTCACACTAGGTTGGCTTGGCAAGTAGGGCGTGTTCTCGAGCGCAAGGCGTAGCGATGCGATGACATAGACGTTGCGTGGCTGAGTGGCGATGAGCACCGGTTGCAATGCCTGCTCCATGTTGTCGCCTGCTCCTAGGGGTACCATACCTGCCTTGACGATGTTATTGCGTGTGTCGACAAGTCCTTCACGCCCTTGGTCTATGCTGTGGTTGTTGGCAAGATTGAGGTGAGTGATGCCATGTTGCTTGAGTGTGGCGAGCCACTCGGGTTCACCACGAAAGATGAACTTCTTGTAGACCGGTGCTTCAATCTTGGTGGCGGGGCATTCAAGGTTGGCTATCACCACGTCAGATGCCTTGAATAGCGAGTCGATCTCGCTTGTGAAGAGGAAATGGGTGTCGCCGCCATTTTTCTCAATGGCTTGGCGCACACCACGGTCGAGCAACACGTCGCCGGTGAAAGTCACCGTCAACGTGTCGCTCGCGTGCAGTGCAATGGCCACATGGGCCATAAGCGCTAGCAGCAGTAGCTTAGCAGCCTGTGCTGTAGAAGAAGTGCTCATTGTCGAGCGGTTTGCCGTCGAGTGGCACAATCAGCTCTTCCATCCACGATGGAATACCCTTGTTGGGTTGAGACTTGAGTTGCTGCTGCCACTCCTCGTCGGTTGTGCGTGGGGCTGCAATATCCTCTTGGAACTCACGGTAGGAGAATACTGCTCCGCGAGTGAGGTAGAGGTAACCACCAACTTCGACTACTACATAGATTTCGTGGGCAGGACCCACAGCCTCATATAGCACGCTCTTGTTGGGGTTATTGTCGGAATTGGCGGTGTAGACGTCGGCAATCACGGCTATACTCTTGTCGGCTCCGCTAACTGCTAAATCCCAGCTAACACCAGGTTCGGCGCCGACGATTTGCAGAGTGATGTACTCGAATGTTGAGCCAATGGCCTTGATTTGGTCATACTCTTGCCCTGTGAGCACTTCGCCCTTGAGCTCCTTGTTGCTTACGTTGAGCAGGAATTGAGCCTCTTCCTTCATTTGGTTGGTTACATTCTTCATCTCGGCGGTCATCATGCCGTAGTCGACGAGGACCTTGCTAGTGGCATCGAGCAAGTCGATGGCCTTGGTCCAGTAAGCCACATTGGGTTCTACATATCCCATTACATGTGGATTTGGCAAGTCTTCACCACCGCCACACTCAGCGCCCATGGGCTGCTTAGCATAAAGGATGGCGTCATGCTTTAGCTCGGCCCACGATGCCAGTGCAGTGTTTAGATTCTTCTTTTCCCACTCAGGATTCTTCATGAAGTAGGGCATGTTGGGAGTTTTCTCGGTCATGCTCTTGAGAGTTGCCATCCACTTGTTGGAGACTGTAGAGTTCCAGTCGATTTCTTCCATGCGCTTTATCATGCGGTCCATGTTGCTGGAATATTTGTCCCAGCGCTTGTCTTCCTTGAGCTCGTCGATGAGAATGCGCAGAGCACCGTTGGCTTTCATGGCTGCAAAGATGTCAAGACCCTTGGGCGCGTCGCGCTTGGTGGGCTCGTTATCATAGTCGACCATCTCTTGCAGCACTTCGCCGTCGGGCATGTAGCGCTGTGGCATCAAGTTGATCTTGCAGTGGCTAGTGCGCTCAAACTTGGGACGGATGCGAGTAACCTCGTCGTCCTTCTTCTCGATGGCAGCGCGCACACGCTTGAGGTCGGCCTCACTGGTCATGTACTTGGAGAGTGATGCTCCGTCGGCCTTCATGATGTAATAAATGTTGAGCATGCTCAAGTTGTCGCTGTTGCCCATCAGGTAGGTAATGGGGTCGTCGATGGTTTTGTAGGTTTTAGTGTGTGCAGCGCTTGAGCCAATGGTGTTGGCAATGAGCAGTGCTGCACGCAGTTGCTCGGGCTTATCGCTACCGAAAGGTGCATTCTGTAACCACATCATGCCCATGAAATAGCGCTTGAGAGCGTTGCTACGGGTATAATGCCCACGTGGACGGTAGATGTCGTAGGTGAATTTAACATTCTTGTAGTCGAGGAAATTGGAATAGTCGCTTGCTGCGGCCTTCACGTGCTTAATTTCCTGCCGAGCCATAGTGGCATACTTGGCTGGTAGCGGCATGAGCTTCTTGCCCGAGAGCAATGAGTGAGCAATGGCAAAATAGGCTGCGCTGCGCTGTGCTGCCTCGCGCATGTTGCCCTTCGAAGTCTTTGCCTTAGCCATCATTTCGGTGTAGAGCGACTTGGTGTAGTTGGTCATGACCTTAAGCATCTTTCCTTCCTCCATCTTGCGGAGCATGAAGTCGAAGTACATGTGGAATGCCTGCAAGTAGAGGTCGGTTGTGACAAAGCTTGGGAAGGCGTGGTAGTCATTGTTCTCATAGATGTGGAACAACTGATCCTGCTGCTCGGGAACGATGGCGAAGCCATTGCGAGTGAGGGCATCGCGCAGAGTTTTGGGCATGTCCATCACTTGCATGGGGTTGGCAAGATTGTCGATGTTGGGCGACCACTTGGGTTGCGACTTAGTGCCAAGCAGCATCATGTTTTTCTCCTTTAGCTCTTTCTCGGCTTGATTGAGCTTATTGAGGAATTCCTGCTCTTGTGGAGTGTAGGAAATCTTAGGTGCTACAGTCTGGACTAGTCCATTAGTTTTGTCATCCCATTCATAAGAGTTGTTTTTAACGGCAAGATCAAGATACCACGAAGTCTGGTCGAAAAGTCCTCTTAGCTCCGACTCCATAATGCACTTTCCCTGTCGAGCTTCAAGAGCTGTCTTGAGTACTCTGATCTCATAGAGAGTGAGTTGCGACACATCCATGTTGAGGTTAAGGTTGTCCTTAAGTTGCTCAACATCGATTCCGCCCTTACCGGGCACAATAATACTCTTGGTTTCTTGTGCCTTGGAACTGCCTAGCACAAGCACCATTAACACTAGAAATAATAAAGACTTTTTCATCACTTTAAGGAATTAATATTGGGGGAATAATTGATAGCATTGGTTGAGGGATGTGCATGTGGCGATGTGGCGTTCGAAACCTAGTCCGAAACCGTGCCAGCCATAGTCGCTCACCTCGTAGCCTCCAGTGGAGTTTTTCTCGATGGCCCTTATATTGCTGCCGTCGACCACCGTAAAGTCGACCAAGTCGCCACCGAGCCTGCTGCCAAGCCATAGTGGCCTGATGTCGCCGTCGAAATTCTTGAACACGAACACTCGCTTACTGGGCACCTTGAAGTATCTTGAGGCCCTGAACACGCCCACCACGGCATCGGTTGAACCATCGCCGTTAACATCGGCAGTGCAGAATCGGTAGACGGGGCAGTTTAGTTGCCAAGAACTTGTCACTGAGCCGTTTTGTGTCAATGTCAAGGTCCAAAGACTATCGGAGTGCTGCACGATGTCAAATTGCTGTGCATGAGCACTCAAGTGGCTAAAAACTAAGACAATCGCTATTGCGGCACCAATCAAAGGGTTGCCAGTCAGCGATTGCCTTATATGTCGCACTGTCGTAGTCATGGTGGCTATGAGTGGCTAAGAGTGACTAGGAGTGTGTAAAAGAGTGGCTAGTAGTGACTGCTGAGTTTAGTCGAGAATAAGCATTGCGTCGCCGTAGCAACCAAACTGATATTTCTCTTCGATAGCCACCTTGTAGGCCTGCATCACAGTCTCATACCCGCCAAATGCGCATGCCATCATGAGCATGACAGAGTAGGGCATGTGGAAATTGGTGAGTAGTGCCTCGGCAGTAGTGAAGTCGTAGGGTGGGAAGATGAACTTATTGGTCCATCCGTCGAAAGGCTTGATGTAGCCATTCATGCTCACCGAACTCTCCATAGCTCGTAGTGTGGAAACGCCAATGGCGCACACCTTGTGTCCCTTCTCTCGACGTGAGTTCACGCGCTCAGTCACGTCATAAGGGATAATCATCTGCTCACTATCCATGCGGTGTTTAGTGAGGTCTTCAACATCGATGTTGCGGAAACTACCTAGTCCCAAGTGCACTGTTATATACTCGTCGTGAATGCCCTTGATTTCCATGCGCTTTAGAAGTTCGCGGCTAAAGTGCATGCTAGCTGCTGGAGCTACTACAGCTCCCTCGTTGCGAGCGAAGATTGTTTGATATCGCTCTTCATCTTCGGGTTCTACCTCACGCTTGATGTAGTAGGGCAGAGGGGTGTGTCCCAAAGCATAAAGATTGCGCTTGAACTCATCGTGGTCGCCATCATACAGGAATCGCAGTGTGCGTCCTCGCGAGGTGGTGTTGTCGATAACCTCGGCTACCATACCCTCATCGAGTCCGAAATAGAGCTTATTGCCAATGCGAATCTTGCGTGCGGGTTCAACCAGCACATCCCATAACTTGTTCTCCTGATTGAGCTCCCTGAGCAGGAACACCTCAATCTTGGCTCCCGTCTTCTCCTTATTGCCATTGAGTTTGGCCGGAAACACTTGCGTGTCGTTGAAGATGAACGAGTCTTGATCGTCGAAGTAGTGGATGATGTCCTTGACGGTTCGGTGCTCGATTTCACCAGTCTTACGGTGAAGCACCATCATGCGTGCCTCATCGCGGTTGGGTGCTGGATGCAGTGCGATTAATTCGCTAGGCATGCCATTGTCAAATTCCGATAGTTTCATGTTTGTTTTGTATAATGTGATTATTAGACTCTCAAAGTGATGAAAAGTTACAGAGAGTTAGAAATTTTTTTTTGATTATTTAAAGTTGTGACTGTCGAGGCTTTCGTGCACGTTGTCGCGCCTGCGTTTCGGCCTTGCGTGCACGTGCCATTGCACGGTTCTTTTCGCGCTCGCGCTCAAGGCGTTCTTGCTCGGCACGGTCGGGTGAAACCATGTCTTCGGTCTCGAGCATATTGAGGAGATTCTCGACAGTCATGCATTGGTCGACGGTAATATCGCCAATGCGGGTGCGACGCAGTGCTGTGAGATGGGCTCCACTGTCGAGAGCCTCGCCAATGTCGCGAGCCAGAGCGCGAATGTAGGTGCCCTTGCTGCACAACACGCGAATGGCGATAGTGGGTTCCTGTGGCAGGCCACACTCAAGCAGTTCAATCTCGTCGATGACCAGGGTTTTGGGGCGAATCTCCACCTCGCGACCCTTGCGTGCGAGTTTGTAGGCTGGCTTTCCGTCGATTTTGCATGCCGAGAAAGCAGGTGGCACCTGCTCGATGGTGCCTGTGAATTGCTCTTGCAGCACTTTTTCCACTTGTTCGCGGGTGATGTGCTGCCATGGATAGGTGGCATCGACCTCGGTTTCGAGGTCGAACGATGGCGTGGTCTCACCCAGACGGATGTGGGCGATGTACTCTTTCACTCCAGCTTGCAACTCCTCGATGCGCTTGGTGGCACGGCCAGTGCACACTGTGAGGACGCCTGTAGCGAGAGGGTCGAGAGTTCCAGCGTGGCCAACGCGCAGGCTCTTGATATCAAGGCGCTTGCGTAGTCGTGCACGAACCTTCTTGACCACCTCGAAGGAGGTCCATTTAAGGGGTTTATCGATGTAGAATATTTCGCCTTCTATTGGATTGAGCATAATTTTTTCAGACAATTAATGACTAAAATAGTTGTCTTATGGAATCACTGGAATCAGTGGACTCACCTGACTCACCTGACTCACCTGACTCACCTGACTCACAGGATTCACTAATCAACCATTTGGAGTGAATGTCCTGATAAAAGCAGGGCAAGAATAATGCCTCCAACGATGATGCGATACCATCCAAAGGCTTTGAATCCATATTTGGTCAAGAATGAGATGAAGAACTTGATTGCCAGTATGGCAACAATAAATGCTACAACACATCCTATTAGCAGCACGCCAAGGTTGCTAGAAAGCGCTGCGCGGTATTCCTCGTCGAGAAGCATCTTGAGCAATTCGTAGCCAGTGGCGGCAGCCATGGTGGGTACAGCCAGGAAGAATGAGAACTCGGCTGCGGTTTTACGAGTGAGTCCCTGTTGCATACCTCCGGCAATGGTGGCAAACGAGCGAGAGGTACCTGGAATCATCGAGATACATTGATACAGACCAATGGTGAAGGCACGGCGCTCGGTGAGTGGACGGTCTTCCTTACGGTCGAACCACTTGTCGACAAACAGTAGAAGCACGCCGACAGCGACTAGCATAAATGCCACGACCCACACGTTGCCCATGAGGCTCTCGATAAAGTCGCCCAGCAAAAGTCCTATAACGGCTGCTGGTATGAATGCCACGAGCAGCTTCCAGTAGAAATCGTATTTTTGCAGGAATGCTTTCATTCCCGTTGCTCCAGGTTCGGCCTTTTTTAGCACAAAAAAGCGACGCCAA
The DNA here is from genome assembly GCA_902762385.1 of uncultured Bacteroidales bacterium. GTDB lineage: Bacteria > Bacteroidota > Bacteroidia > Bacteroidales > Muribaculaceae > Sodaliphilus. Next base: position 26,039 of record CACWNQ010000018.1, read on the forward strand.
TAAAGACATACCACCGAGAGAATGGCACCAAATTGAATTATAACGGTGAAAGCGTTGACAAACTTATCGGTTATGTCAACACCGAGCATGTTCTCGGTAATGATCATGTGTCCTGTTGAAGAAACAGGAAGGAACTCGGTTAGTCCCTCGACAATTGCTATTATTATAGATTGTAGCCAGTCCATAGTTAAAGCACAGTGCACAAATCACAATGCACAATTAGGCTTCGCCATCACAGTGCACATTGTATAAATGCACATTTAGATAATAAATAGTTTTTATTGTTACTCTTGTTTTGTGTTTTTACCCTTGAATAGGATGGCGGGCACCATGAGGATGAAGCCCAGGAAGGTGATGAAGGGAGCCACTACGGTGCGTGTGCTATTGAACACGTCATTGTTGAACGTTGCACCCTCGTTGCTGCTGCCACTCATGAGGAAGAATCCCACAGCAATAAGTAGCACGCACACTGCGATCATTATATAATTCATCTTACCCAATGGCATAGATTCCTTTGTTACGTTGGTTTTAGGCTGTGTGGCCTGAGTCTTTGTTTCTTTCTGTTTCATTTAGCAAGTTATTATTACCATAGGGCACTATTACCCATTTTTAATGCAAAAATACAAAATCGGGAAGCGTTTGTCAATAGTTTTTTAAGTTTTTTTGCTAAAAAGATATTTGAAAACAACTAATCACGAATATGGTCTTTGGCAAGACTACGGCACAGGTCGTGGGACATCACGAGGAAATCCAGGTGACATCGGCAGATTAAAGAAACGCCAACGGCGCAAGTGGTTTAGCACCAAGTATTATGCCTCAGTTATGAGAACCAAAGAGTTTATGGAGGAGAACCTGGGGTGGCAGTTTGCAGGAATTTTGAGTGATTTTGCACGACGATGTAATAAAAAAGGCTGACCGAAACCAGCCTTTAATTCAAATGTCGTCGAATGCATTGCTTTCTAATTCGGATTTTGCGACTTTCATATTTATGTCATCCTCATAGTTCACTTTAACACATAATTTATCACATATTTCAATGTAGATATGACCTCCTTCAGTTGAATAAAACGAACAGAAATTGCATTTTTCGCGTTTCACTGCAATCATTTCATATCCATCACCATCATCATAAGGACTTGAAAAGAACTCGTATTCATTAGTCAATAAATACTTATTGCGGTACAAATTCTTTTTAGCAAAATAATCCTTTCTTAAATCTTTCCAATTGTCCTTATCAGGGAAATATACAATAACTTTACACACAGTATTTGTCCTTGGCGATGCTAATACGCTAATTTCTACAATTTCATTGGCAAATTTACCGTACAGCTTATAAGAACTTTCAAACTGGCTAATTTGGGTAAATCCTTTTTCTTTTAATTGCTTTAAGAAAATTTCTGATGTGCCATTAATAGGTATCCCCATAAATGAGATATGCTCTTGTGCTTTACAGAACAAGCAAATTAAAAGAGATAATGCTAACAAATATTGCTTCATAATAAAAGTGGTCAAGGGGAATGAAGTCCCACCTTGACCATATATTTGATTAATTATTCTTCCATTCTCAGTAATTCGGGATGGTCATAAGTATAATATACTTTGAATACAAATGTATATTCATTAACAACATCCTTTACTTGAATAGGAAGCATTAAACGAATTTCTCCTGCTTCTTTGCCTTTATAAGTGAGAGGAAGCATTGAATGTTTTTTCCATCCATTACCATATGTATGATAACCAATAGTATACCCCTCATCATAATAAACATTTGCTGTTGGTGTGGCAACATCATCGATTTTTGCACCTTTGATTATTGTCGTTGCAGGTTGGTCTGACTCTCTCTCTGAAAATTTTGTGCCAACATGCATAATCTTTGATGTTTTGCCATCAAGACCAACAAATGCAGCTTCATTCCATATTACTTTTATTGATGTTGATGACATATTCTTCAATTCGTAATTAAATTGTTCGTTATCACCGAAAATAATGATACTTATTATATCATCGCTAAAAGAATATTTCTCAACGCTCGCATCTTGAATGGTTTTTACTTCACTATAGCGTTCGCCACTATCTTCAGGCTTTTCTACTTTAATAAGAGCCATTTTATAAGAACCTTTTAAAGCATCTTCAAATGGAGCACTATACTTAGATGAATTTTCAATATCCTTTACTTCACCTGTTCTATTGTTTTTTACTTTCAGTCGAACTACACCAATACCACCATCTCTTTCATCTGGTTTCCCAATATATGCATCAAGAATTTCGTATTGGTCTTTGACAACCTTATGAGATATATTCTGTCCGATATTGTTTGATTTGAAATCATTAAATGGTTGAGCCAATACAACTGGCATCCATCCAATAAGAGGCCATTTCTTAATATCACCCCAAAAACCGACCTTAAGAGACACTTCTTCATAACCCTTAAATTTAATCTTCTTTTTACCACCATCTTGAACGGCTTCAATAGTGATTTCTTTGTTGGGTTTGTCGTTTAAAACAACATCTTTGACTGTAACTTTGGTGATTTTATATAATACATCAAAGTTTTCGTCTTTCGGTTTAAAACCAGATTTTTCCCAAGTTTCAAGAGATCCATACGCAGGGCGTACATAAAACGTCTGACCAACATATTGTTGGTAGCCATCGGCTGTTGTTTGTTGCTTGAAGCCATAATTCCCATTTGTATCAAGTGCAAATGATGCAATGGCAATAAACAACGAAACCATTAAAAATAGGATTTTCTTCATTGCTATTGATGTTATTATGTTAATAATGTTATAGTTACAAACATAAAGGCACAAAAAAAGCGCAGACCTTAAACCATATTCATCTCAGGCTCTGCACTGCCCTCTATACTCTATGGTGAAGCCTACGCCATATAGCGTCGCTCCAATGAGTATAGAATGGCTCTTTTTCTTCGAGGTGCAGATTCGAGATGAAATTGAGCAATATGTCTGTTTCATTTGAAACCAACTGCAAAGATACTAAAAATCTTATTTTCTGGGCAAAGTTTATTCACTTATTCATCAATAAATTTTGTATTTGCTTAATATGCGCCAAATATATGCTTTAAAACATATATTTTTACGCGAAAATCTCACCTTTTCATGTCTTTTGGCGTACCATCTAATCATAGTTACTTTGCGGTGAATTAATCACCGCTTCAATGGGCTGCGGTCACCTTCATTTGACTTTCTTAGAATGCCCTTAGCAATGAGGTCGTTTATATCATTAAGTGCTCTTCGGTTGGGAAAAAACAAATTATTCGCCGAAAATTTTCGGCGAATATGCTAAAAAAGTGTGCCAGAATTCTGACACACTTTTGTTATTTCATTTTGCAACCAAACATGGTTGCTATGGTCGTAGGCACCGTAATGTATGATGTTTTAGAACTTGTAGTCGAGACCTACGCCGAATACTTTGTTGGTACGGCTATAGACATCGGAGCCGGTGAGTGCTGGTGAGATGCCGTTGTATCCACCATCGGCTGCCGTCATTTCTTTCTTGTAGTTGCTGTAGGTTGTCCAGAAGTAACCCACGTTAAGCTTTGCATGCTCACTAAGGTTGATGGCGCCACCAAATCCAATAGAGTAGCTGTCGCACGAGAACGAGGTGTTGCTCTGGTACTTGTCGCTCAAGCCATAGTCGGTGCGCTGTGCACCAGCACTAACTGTGAAGGTTTTGTTGATGTCCCACTCCACACCTGCGAGGAACTCGTGAGTGCCATGCTTTAGCTCTTTGTTTTTGTTGCCTGCCATGTCGGCGTGCTTGTCGTCGTAGTAGTGATACTCGACAGTTGCGCGCAACTTTTTGGGGATGAACTCATAGCCAGCAGCTACATAGAGCACGCTGGGCATGTCGCTTGGAGTGTTCACACCGTGCTTGTAGGGCTCAAGAGAGCTCTCGAAAGCTGCAGGAGCTTCAAGAGTCTTGGTGTCGTTCTCGATATTGAGGTTGGTCTTGAACTCATATTTAGCTGCGAGAGTCAAGCCTCTCCACTTGAAGTCAACACCCAGAATTGGAGTGAGGCCCCAACCGGTTTGTGTGCAGTCGATGGCGATGTGTGCCAGTCCGTTCTCGCCACTCATGCCAATTAGCATCTGTGCCAGAGCAGGGTTGGCAGTACCAGCAACGGCAGCCACTTGTTGCATCTTGGTTGCAAGAGGCTCGCCGGCAGTAGCATTGACATGACCGGTGTAGTTGCCACTGAAATAGTTTGCACGGAAACCTGCGTAGCCCGAGAAGTGATCGTTAAACTTATAGGAGAAACCCAGCTGTCCGCCAAAGATATATTGCCTACCTTTCATGTAGCCATCGATGAAGTACTGGCCAGGGGTGATTGGACCACCAAATACCGGAGCAATCATAGGATACTGTTGAAGCAATTGTGCCGATTGCTGATAGAGTCCAGCCATCACGGCTGCATCGAAGAGAGGCAGACCGTCGTCGAAGGTGCACTTGCCACCGCCACCCACGACACCAATAAAACCTGAGATAGCCCATTTGGGAGTTTTATAAACGGCATAGGCCGATGGCAGGATGGGTGCTGCCGCATTACCTTTGTATTTCTTATTGAATGTGTCGTCGGGGAATAGTCCCATTCCGGCAGGTGTCATCACTGTGGCATTGATGTTACGGGTTTGGTAAGCGCTCTGGATGTTAAGTGAGAGCGACCATCCGTCGTGATCCATAAAGGCGATGCCGGCAGGGTTGGTGAATACTGCGTCGATTTCGGTGCTTGCTCCTCGCGCCATCATGCGCTGGAAAGCGATGTGTTGGTTTGTGTTGTGAAGCAGACCTCCCGCTTGGGCGCTCAATGCTACTACAGTTGCAATCACTAAAAAGTTGATTTTTTTCTTCATATTACTCTTTGTTAATATTTAATATTCATTATCTAATTTTTAAAAACTTTGCAAAAGTAATCATTATATTTGCAGTGCTGTGCAAAATGGCGAAAAAAGTGGCATTTTTAACCCCCAATGCAACTATATTACTTATTTTAACTATTTGGGGAGGGGTGAGAGGGAATGGGTGAGGTTGAGAGAGAAGGAGTGAGAGGGAATAGTAAAGAATGAATTTTTAATGTGTTTTTAGTCTATTGAAGTGAAAAAATGCATATCTTTGTGGGCAAAAATCTATAAAAATGTATATCAATAAACCATAAATATAAATTAATATGAAAAAGATTTTACTTGCACTTTTAGCGTTTTTCGCTTGCAATGTGGCAATGAATGCCGCTGTGTATGGCGACGTGAACGGTGATGGAACCGTAAATGCGTCGGATGTGACTGAGCTTTACAATTATTTTCTTAATGGTGACCTCACTTATGCTGCCACTTGCGACGTGGACGGCGACGGAACCATCACAAGCTATGACATAACCGAACTATACAACATCCTACTAGGTAATACTACTCCTCCAGAGGAAGGCGTGACCGAATACACCGTTAATGGCGTGACATTCAAGATGGTTGACGTTGAGGGAGGCACATTCATTATGGGAATTGACCAACATATAGGAAGTGCTTATCCTCCTCACGAAGTTACACTGAGTTCTTATAGCATTGGTCAAACTGAGGTCACCCAGGAGTTGTGGGTGGCTGTGATGGGTTCGAATCCAAGCTATTGCAATGAATATGGAAATGCCGATGTGCACTCTAATCATGATTCATGGGACGCAGGCATCAATCTCCAGCGACCTGTTGACTATGTGAATTATAGCGACTGCTTAGCATTTTGTGCAAAACTCAATGAGATGACAGGCTTGAACTTCCGCATCCCTACCGAGGCCGAATGGGAGTTTGCCGCTCGTGGTGGCAATAAGAGCCAGGGCTATGTGTACGCCGGAAGCGACAGCATTGATGATGTAGCTTGGTACAAAGGGACTGAAGAGTCCCCAGGGACTCTTCCTTCAATGGTACTATGGACCGAAGGTTGGGGCACACAGACCGTTGCGACCAAGGCTCCCAACGAACTTGGAATCTATGACATGTGTGGCAACGTTGAGGAATGGTGCTATGACTGGTTTGCTCCTTATAGTTCTACCGCAGAGCCACTGACCAATCCGACAGGACCAGAGACAGGAACATATCGAGCCATGCGAGGTGGCCATTTTATAACCACCAACCCAGGACTTATGAAAGTGTATTATCGCAATCAGCAGAACCCTGACGCTCGCGGCAACTCCCGTGGCCTGCGCATCGCTTTATCGGCCGAATAATGCGATATATATAACCTAATAGGAACCCGCACTGGTCATTTAGCCTGATGCGGGCTCTTTTTTTGTGGCCGTGAAACGTGTGCAATAGGCTCTTTTGTTACATAAAAAATATAATTATATGTTTTTTTGGCACAAAAGTTGTGTTAATTCGGTAAAAAGCATTACTTTTACAACAAAAATAAATTTAATCATTAATTTAATACATTAAAAACTATGGATTTGAACATTGACAACAATCAGCAGCCACAAGTGAACAATGGTGGCGTTAACAACAATCAGAATCCCATGAACGCAGCTTTGGGCGGCAATGCCGGTAAGGGTTGCTTCGGCATGGGCAAGTTGGGATGTGCAGGTATCGCAATTTTGGCTGCCCTCGCAATGTGGGTTTACAGTGGCTACAATGGCCTCGTAACACAGGAAGAGGAAGTCAAGACCGCTTGGTCACAGGTTGAGAACCAGTATCAACGCCGCATCGACCTTATCAAGAATGTGGCTGCCAGCGCCAAGAAATATGCCAACACCGAGAAGGAGATTCAACTCGGAACTGCCAATGCTCGTGCTCACAACAACACTGCTGCTAATGCTGACCAGCAAATGCAAGCCGTAGCTGCTACTGCCGACTCGCTGGCCAACGTTAAGATGGACCCCAACGACGCCGCATCGATGCAGTCGTATGCTGCTGCACAGGACAAGATGCTCGAGCAAGCTCGCTTAGCCATCAATGTTGTGCATGAGGCTTATCCCGAACTGAAGAGCGACAAACTCTTCGAGAACTTGCAAGTACAACTCGAGGGCACTGAGAACCGAATCGCTACCGAGCGCAAGAAATTCAACGAAACCGCTCAGGGTTACAACACTAACATTCGCAAGTTCCCAGGCAATATCCTTGCTAAGTTCTTCGGCTTCAATGAGCGTCCATACTTCGCTGCTCAAGAAGGCGCCGACAAGGCTCCCGATGTTGATACAATGCTCAACGACTAATTTTAATTAATGCACAACTCATAATGCATAATGTTATAAACGCAGAATGCAGAATGTTTACTGTGCATAGCATGTTTTAACGAAATCATAATTATTTCATTAGAGTGTGCAAGGGCGAGTTAACTTGTCCTGCCACTCTAATGTAAAAATAAAAGGCTATGCGACTTGACGAATTTATTAGTATCCCCGATCAGGGTCGAGTGGTGGATGCCATAGGCGACGCCGAGAAGCAGACCTCGGGCGAGATTAGAGTGCACCTGACTCCCAAGTGTGGCAACGACGTGATGAAAGATGCCGCTAAGACTTTCAACCGCCTGGAGATGTTCAAGACCCGTCACCGCAACGGTGTGCTGATTTATGTGGCATTTGAAAGCCGTAAGTTTGCCATCTTGGGCGATGCCGGTATCAATGCTGTGGTGCCTGAGAACTATTGGGAACAAGAAAAAGACACGTTGCTTGAGCACCTCAAGGCTGGTGACCCTGCCACAGGCATGTGCAAGGTGATAGCTAGTGTGGGCGAGAAGCTGAAGGCCTACTTCCCCTGCGAGGAAGATGATGTGAACGAACTGAGCAACGAGATATCTTATGAGGACTAAATCGATATTGAAAGTGGCCATGGCAGCCTTGCTGCTAGTGGCGATAACAGCATGTCGCGATACTAGCAAGAGTGCTGAGCAAAGTGCACAAGTATCGTCGAGTGAGGCAGTGGCCCCGAAGGCTGCTGACGCTTCGCCAGCAACCGACACCTTACCTGAAGCACCATCGTCGCCAGTTCTTGACATGGTGGGTGTGTTAAGTCCCGAAGCCGTGAGGGAGATTACTGAGAAAACTATTGAACTTGACAGCCTCAAGCTTGCTCAGGTTGCAGTGGTTATCGTCGATGACCTGAAGGGCATGAAAGCTCTTAATTATGCTACAGCACTTGGCAACAAGTGGGGTGTGGGCCATAAGGAGACCAACGACGGCATCACTATCGTTGTAAAACCCAAGACAGGTGATGCCAAAGGCGAAACAGCCATAGCCACAGGTAAGGGCATGGAGAAGATACTCACCAACGAAGTATGCCAGCTCATCATCGACCAGGAAATGATACCTGAGTTCAAGAAAAACGATTATGGAAAGGCAATCAAAGAGGCTCTTGACAAGATTAAAGAGATTCTTGCATTGCATTCTGAATCGAAATTAGAGATTTCAGATTAGGGAAACAAAAGATATTTTGAACTAAAACTATAATTTAGCAAAACTCATGAGCCGCAACACCATATATAGCACATTGCTCATGCTCTTGATGACGTTGAGCATGAGCGCCGCAGTACCCGAAAAGCCCACGCAGAAGCTTCTGGTGTGGGACTATGCAGGAATTATGGATCCTGCACAGGTGCAACTGCTAGAGGACTCCCTTGAGTATTTCTCTCGCACCACTAGCAACCAAATTGTGGTAATGACAGTGACCAACGACATACTCGATGGCCTGTCATTGGCCGAGTTTGGCCAGGAAGTGGGCCAGAAATGGGGTGTAGGCCACAAGGGTTCGGACAATGGTGTTGTGGTCCTTATAAAGCCCAAGACCGGCGATGATGCCATGGGTAAGGGGCGTGCCTTCATCAGCACAGGCTATGGTGCTGAGGGTCCATTGCCTGACCTGCTGTGCAGTAAAATCGTTGATAATGAAATGATTCCCCATTTCAAGGAGAACGACTATGCTGGTGGTGTTTGGGCAGCATTAGATATACTGAAGCCAGCGCTCCAGGGCGATTTCAACACCGAGGAATATGTGGGCGACGATGCTGCCGATGCAGTACTTTCAATCATAGTTTTGATTATGATAGTATGCTTTGTCTTCGTTGTCATGAAAAGCAACAATAACGGTGGCAACGGCAATAACACCCGCACCTACACCGGTGGCCCAGTCATTTTCCCGGGCACATTTGGTAGTGGTCGCAGTTCAAGCAGCTGGGGCGGAGGAGGCTTCGGCGGCGGAGGAGGCTGGGGCGGTTTCGGCGGTGGCTCGTTCGGCGGTGGCGGTGGCGGCGGCAGCTGGTAATAGAGTTTTGAGTTTTTAGTTCTCAGTAATCAGTTTTTTTAGTTTTTATTGCTTTATATTCTTCCTTTCAGTTTGTGGAAAAAATAATGAAGTTATTAAATAAAATATTATTGATAGCTCTCTTTGCAATGGTGTGCAAAGTGTGCTTGGCTCAAGTTCCCGAGCGTCCTGCCAACGCTGCGCCAGTGGTAGACTTGGCAGGTATTATCAAGAACGACTCGCTGGTGAGTGCCTTGAATGTACAACTCGACAGCCTGTCGAAGCAAACCCAAAACCAGATAGTGGTGGTAACGGTTGATGACTTGGGTGGACTTGATGGTAAAGAATTTGCAACCCAATTAGGCAACAAATGGGGAATTGGCGGCAAGCAACTCAGCAATGGCTTTGTGATGGTTGTAAAGCCCAAAAACGATAAGGGTGCAGGCGAGATAGGTTTTGCCACAGGCTATGGACTGGAAGGCGCGCTGCCCGACGTGTTCTGCCGTCGCCTTCAGGATGATTACATGGTGCCTTATTTCAAGGATGGTGACTATGCCGGCGGCATCAAGGCAGCTATCGATGAAATAGTGCCCGTGGTGCTCGATGACTACAGTAAAAGTCAGTCGCAGGCGCTTGCTAGCGAAGGGAGTAAAAAGAAAGGTGGCACAGGCAATGTATGGTTCATTATTGCAGGCATAATAGGCGTGGTTTCACTGTTTAAAATCATGCGCCGTCGTAGCAAGGGAGCTACTGGCGCCCAATCGCCACAAACGTCGCAACTGGCGAGTGAAGAGAAACCTAAAACCGAAGAACCCGAAAAAACTGAAGAACCCGAAGCCGATGACTCTGACGATGATACCGATGACGAGGCAAAACCCACCGAAGAAGAGAAGCCATATAAATACGATTACGGTGGTGGTGAATTTGGCGGTGGTGGTGCCAGCACTAAATTTTAATGGTTTGGCGCCTAATTTGAGATAAAAAACTATCACAATTAATCTATGAGTGACATCTTTAATAAAATAGGTGAAGCAATTATTGCTATTGCCGACGCATTGTGTGAGTATCCCGAGTTTATACTGCTAATTGGTGGTGGATTATTTTTGTTTATCTATTCAGGGGCTATCTCCATTAGACGACTACCGCAAGCCATTGGCGTGCTGCGACAGAAACAGGCAAGTGATAGTGGTAAACAGACAGGCCAAATCAGCTCATTTCAAGCTTTGATGAGTGCTATTGCTGCTACTGTGGGTATGGGCAACATTGCCGGTGTGGCAGTGGCATTGACAGTGGGCAACGGCAATCCTGGCGTGATTTTCTGGATGTGGGTGAGTGCCCTTGTGGGAATGACCACTAAGTTCTTTGAGGGCACACTGGCCATCATGTATAAAGGAAAAGACAGCGCTGGCGAGGTGCAAGGTGGTCCCATGTACATCATCACAAAAGGCCTCGGCGAGAAATGGAAACCGCTGGCCAAGGCATTTGCCATCTTTGGCCTAGTGGGCACATTGTGTGTGTGGCAGGCCAACCAGCTGGTGGAGTCGGTGACAACTGTATTCACTACCCCCATGGGCATCGAGAACACTTGGGTGTTGCGGTTTATCATGGGAGTCATCATGGTAGTGATTGTTGCGGCAGTGATATTGAGAGGTATCAAGAGCATTGCCGCCATAGCTTCGAGAATGGTACCACTCATGGTGGCGCTTTATCTTATCATGGTGCTTGTGATTATGGCAATTAATTATGATGCCATACCAGGTGTTTTTGGATCGATTTTCAAGGGGGCATTCACCTTTGAGGCAGGTCTGGGAGGATTTGCCTATGTGGCCCTGATTGGAGCGCGTCGCGCCGCCTATGTGAACGAGGCCGGTGTGGGTACAGCCTCGATGATGCACGGTGCCAGCAAGAACACCGAGCCCGTGCGTGAGGGCCTTATTGCGATGCTTGGCCCCGCCATCGACTCGGGCTTGATATGCACTCTTACCGCAATTCCTATCATCATTGCCGGTAACTATGTTGGTATAAACGAGCCTAAAGGCCTAGCAATTGCGCTAGGAGCATGGGGACAGTTACTGCCCAATATCGGTCACTATCTGCTCATGATAATCGTGTTCTTCTTCGCCTTCTCGACGATGTTCACTTATAGCTATTATGGCTTGAAATGCACAAACTTCCTCTTTGGCGCGCATAATGCCAAGTACTATAATTACTATTATCTCGCAATGATTGTTGTGGCTGCCGTGGTGCCACTGAAGGTGGTTGTGGGATTTATGGACATCGCCTTCTTCTTGATGGCATGCTGTACAATGACAGCATTGCTGCTGCTGTCGCCACGCGTGAAGAAAGCAGCTAAAATCTATTTCGACAAGAACAAGGGAAAATAACCTGGAAAGGGGTTGATAACGACGTTTACTACTGAGGTGAGGCTTGTTAAGGTCTCATCGTGAGGGTTGTGCCGTCGTTTTCAACATTAAGGGTAGCTGTGGAGCCCTCGATGATTGGGACATTGCGTGGAATGTGACCAATGGGGAAGTTGAATGCCACTGGATAGTGATAAGGCGCAACCATGTCGTGAATCATGTCATACATCGCTGTAGTGTCGTCGCCACGATGCTTGGTGAACTGGCCCACAATAAGCCCTGCCAATTGTGGCAAAATGCCCGCAAGGCGCAAGTGATAGAGCAATCGTTGCACCTGATAAACTTGCTCGGCTACATCTTCAATAAAGAGGATGGTGCCGGGCTTTATTATGTTGAACGGAGTGGCAAGCAGCGACATGAGTACTGCCAGATTGCCACCTAAGATGGTTGCAGTAGCAGCACCTGAACGGTTGTGAGGATGTGGGGCAACGTTATAGGTGGGGAACTCGCCTTGGGTGAGGATGTTGTAGTTGATGAGGTTTATCTCGTCGTTGCGGTCGTAGAGTGTGAGATGCTTTGCCATGGGTGAATGGATGCTCACCACACAGGCATGATGCCAAGCTGCATGCAGTGCCGAGATGTCGCTGAAACCGATTATCCACTTAGGGTCACGTGCCAGCTGCTTGAGGTCGAGATATTCAAGTAAGTGCACTGCGCCATAGCCGCCACGGCTGCACATGATGGCGCGAACCTCGGAATCGTTGATCGCCTTGAGCAGGTCGTCGCGTCGCGACTCGATGGGTGCACTGTGCGACACCACATTATAAATGGTGTATTGCTCACGACAGTGCTCTCCCTCGATAGGCACAAATCCCCACTCCTTGATGGCACGCACAGCACCGTCGACCCTCTCGGTCAGCACTGTGCCTGAGGGTGAGACAATGGCAAACTTGTCGCCTGGTTTAAGTAGTGGCGGGATAATCATGTGAGTTGTGAGTTCTTGAGTTGTGAGTTATGAGTTCTTGAGTTGTGAGTTTCTGGCATTTAAGCATTATGAATTTTGCATTATCGTTGGTCGGCTCCCCACAGGAGTTTTTCGCGTAGGGTGTTGGCAAAGTTGTGATTTAGTTTCTGGATTACCGAAAGTCGGTAAGGTGCTTGGGCAATCTTTACTGTACTGCCGCTAGGAAGCGTCATTGCCATGCCGTCGACACTCACCTGAATCCATTGAGCACGGGTGTTGATGGTTACCACTATCTCACTGTCGTCGCTCACCACAATGGGACGCATCGTGAGCGAGTGAGGTGAGATGGGAGAGAGGGCAAGACAGCTGGTCATTGGCATCATGATGGGGCCGCCTGCACTCATGTTGTAGGCAGTGGAACCTGTAGGTGTGCTTATTACTAAACCGTCGCCCATGTAGGTTGTGAGCATTGTGCCGTTGATGGTTGTAGGCATCGAAATCATCGATGTGGTGTCCTGACGAAGAATAGCAATCTCGTTAAGGGCTATAATGTTGTCGCACTGCTTGCCATTGATGCTCACAAGTTGCAGCATGGTGCGTTCCTCATGCCGGCACTCTCCACTCTTGATGCGCTCAATCATTGCCGAAGCGTCGTTGAGGCTGCATGCTGCAAGATAACCAAGGTGGCCAGTGTTGATACCCACCACAGGTGTGTGATGGCGTGCAAGTAGCGCTGCCTTGCTAAGTAGTGTTCCGTCGCCACCTATGCTCACGGCTAACTCTGCTCCGTTGAAGGTGTCGATGTCGAATGACTGCGCCTTTTGGGTCTCGATTCCGATTGAAACCAGATATTGGCCAAAGTCTTTCTCAATAATCAACTCTCCAGCTTCTTGCAGGTATTGCACGAAGAGGTTAAGCTCTGTCTTGTATTTCTCTTGATAGTGGTTGCCAAAAAGTGCTATTCTCATTGTCGGTTTGCTGGTGTTTAAGCCTTGAGGTGTAGCGGTAAATGTGTGAAAAACGTTGAAAAAGTTCTTTAAAGTGCTATTTTGTTTTTATTTTTCGTCAATTCCCACTACTTTTGTACCTTAATAAAATGTGGCGTATCTCATATTTGACGGCAAATATAGTAAATTTTTACTTATTGGCAGGTACTAATATGAGAAAACAATACGTTATATATAAATATATAGCTAATTATTTTTATGGTAAATCTGAGTGTAAATATAAATAAGATAGCAACACTGCGCAATGCTAGAGGCGGCAACATGCCATGTGTGCTGCAGGTGGCGCTCGACATTGAGAAGTTTGGTGCCGATGGTATAACAGTGCACCCTCGACCCGATGAGCGACACATACGCCGCAGCGACGTGTATGAGCTAAAGCCAGCGTTGCACACTGAGTTCAACATCGAAGGTTTCCCCGACAAGCGTTTCATGGATATGGTGCTTGAGGTGAGGCCACATCAGGCTACCCTTGTGCCCGATGCACCCAGTGTGCTCACCTCGTCGCAGGGATGGCCTGTTGCTGAGAACAAGGAGTTCCTTACTACAATAGTGTCACGACTCAAAGAGGCTGGTATTAGAGTGAGTATCTTTGTTGATGCTACCGAGGAACGTGTGCGTCAAGCAGCCGAAGTAGGTGCCGACCGCGTGGAACTCTATACAGGCCCCTTTGCGCAGATGTTCTCGACATCGCCCGAAAAGGCTGTTGAACCTTACACCAAGGCTGCTCAGGTGGCTCATGAGGTGGGACTGGGACTGAATGCAGGCCATGATTTGAATCTGCTAAACCTCAAGTTCTTCAAGGACAATGTTCCTTACCTCGATGAGGTGTCGATAGGTCATGCCCTCATTAGCGATGCCCTCTACTTGGGTCTTGAGCGCACAATCGGCGCCTATCGCAAGTGCTTGCTGTAAATAGTCAATTATTATTACACGAAATTAATAACCTACAAAAAAATAAAATCTTTTAATCATGGCATTAATCAACATGATAGTGGCCCAAGCGGCAACTCAAGGCGCACAAGACGCCACTGTATCTACTGCTTTATCGGTGTGGGACCTCACCCTCAAGGGTGGTTGGCTCATGATTCCTCTGGCACTGCTGTTGCTGGTGAGCATCTACATCTTTTTTGAAAGGCTCTTTGCCACAAGTCGTGTCACCAAAGCCGACGCCAACTTCCTGCAAAGCATCAAAAACCTGATTCAAAATGGCAAAATCGATGAGGCAAAGCAGTTGTGCCTTGCAACCAACACCCCCTATGCCCGCATGATTGAGAAGGGCGTGTCGCGCATTGGTCGACCAATGAACGATGTGCTTGTGGCTATCGAGAATGTTGGAAACATGGAGGTTGCCAAGATGGAGAAGGGCTTCAACTGGCTTGCTACCACAGCTGCCGGTGCTCCCATGATTGGATTCTTGGGAACGGTAACAGGTATGGTACAGGCATTCTATGCTCTTGCAAGTGCAGGTCAGAACAGCAACGTGAGCATTCTTGCCAGTGGTATCTATGAGGCATTGGTCACTACCGTTGCCGGTCTTGTGGTTGGTATCTTGGCACTGTTTGCCTACAACTATCTCACCTCGCGTGTCAATAAAATCATGAACCGCCTAGAGGGCAATACAATGGAGTTTATGGACCTGCTCAATGAGCCAGTGAAACCAGCACAAACCGCTAAACAGTAATCCAGATTATGGCACTAAAGAGACAACACAAAACTTTGTCGATGTTCAGTATGGCATCGATGACCGACGTTATCTTCTTGCTGCTCATCTTCTTTATGGTGACATCTACCTTCGTCTTCCCATCGGCGATGGAGGTGAACTTGCCACAAAGTAGTCAGCAGACGGCCATCAAGCCCACTACACGCATCTACATCGACAAGGATATGAATATGTTTGCCACGCAGGCCGACTCTGTGAAGCAGGGCGACCTAATGCCACTGCCCGACGACCAGCTCTATGGCTTCTTGCAGGCAGTAAAGCAAGGCGATCCCTCGCAGTTCATAGCACTGCATGCCGATCAGGAAGTCCCTTATGGCAAGATTGTTGACATCCTCGACAAGGGTGCAAAGGTTGGCATCAAGGTGGTGCTTGCCACCAAGCCTGCCAGCGAAGGATATGCCACTCCCGAGCCTGAGCAACCCGCCGAGGGCGAGATGCAAGGTAACGAGGTCGCAGCTCAAGGCTCTACTACCGTTACTGAGATTCCTGCCGAGGCTTCAACCATGCAGCAGGCACAAGGCTCAACTTCGCAGCCCGAGCCTGTCACCACGGTTACCGAGCATTAATCCCATCGATAAGCATTATAAATGGCAAGTAATAACAACGATAATAAAAGCAAGTTGCTCTCGGCAATAATCACATTGTTGTTGGGTGCTGGAATTGTGGCGCTATTGCTCTTCACGAGTCTGCACTACAACTATCCGCCACTTGACGGCGAGAAGGAAGCGCAACTGCTGCAGGATACCATCATGTTTGGTGGTGAATATGTCGACTTTGGTGACTTTGAAGATTTGCTTAATGATGAACCTGCCAGCGTTGAGGCCCCATCGGAGCAGCAAGATGATGAGAGCACCAACGACGAGCCACAGCAAGTGGGGCAGAATGACCTCAAAGACAATGGCAGCTACGACGAGCAGCCACAGCCTCAGGTAAGCAACAAGGTGCAGGAATCGCCAATGAAAGTGCAAGAGCAGCCTCCCAAGAAATTGCCCGCCGAGAAAAAGACTGAACAGCCTAAACCCGAGGAGAAACCTCAAAAGAAAGGCGAGTCTAAACCTCAACCAGCAACTAAGAAAACCGAGCAGCCCAAGAGCACTGCACCCACCAACAGTGAGGCCGACAACAAGATGAAGAAGGCATTTGGCAACTCAGCTGGCAAAGGTGAGGGCAAGCAAGGCAACCCCAATGGCACCTCAGGCGCCGAGAAATCGGTAGGAAGACCTGGTGTGGGAGGTCTTGACGGCTACACACTTGAATATTTCCCAACTGCCAAGTGTCCAGCTCCTGGAACAGTGGTTATCAGGGTTACAGTAAGCCCAACGGGAGCCGTGACTAAAGCGGCAATCACAGGAGGCTCAGTCACCGATGCAACAACACGCAACCGATGCCTATCGCTCGCACGGCAGTCAAGATTTCGTGTGCCAGTTGGTCAGTCAATAGAGCGCACGGGAACTCTCACTTACACTATCCGATAAGATATAACGGTAAAGAGTGACACAATAAAAAAGAAGAGGGAAGAACTAGATGCTAAAGCATTTGTTCTTCCCTCTTTATTTTACTTCTCACCTATTACTGGAGTGAGAACTAATTAGTAAACGGCAATTTATTTTACCATTTTCTCGGTAGTGCGTGAACCGTCGCTGTAGGTCTTGACGATGATGTTAACACCCTTAAATGGAGTGGCTGAGCGCACACCTGCTACGTTATAGTAGTTAATAGCTATGGGGGTTGCTGATACTGCCATATCGTTAATAGCAGTGGGCAAGTCTTGCTTCATGCGTATGTCGCATACTAAGTCGTTCTTGAAGGCATTTTCGGCATCTTTAAGCACAGATGTTGGTTGAACGCCTAAGCCGGTGTCGAAGTTGATTGTCTTTTCTTGAGATCCGCATGTGGAACTTGAAGCCGACAAAGTGTAAACGTGAGTGTGGTCAAGATTGCTAAAGCTAAAAGAACCGTCCGCATTCACCTCGGCAGCATTCTCAGAGTTAAGTGTATTAACACCATCGGGACAGATATATGTCTCGGCTGTTTCGTCATAGAGACTAATTAGAGGACGCCCGTTGGGTTGCAGCTCAGAGTCAACATTGCTATCATTAACATCCTCAACAATAGGGTTGTCATCAGAATCGAGCACGGTGCCACGAATATCATTGGTGTAATAAGTGAGTTGGAAACTAGGCAATGTGTAATTCTGGAAATTGAAATAGTTGAAAATGATATCAAGTAAGGCTTGAGCTTGTTCAGCATCACCACCAGCTACGACCAACATTTGATTCATTAGACTCTGTTCTGCACCTTGGTAGAAATTAAATTCAGTATTAAACCAAGTACCTTTTCTGTAAGAATGATAAACTGTAGCTGATTCAAAAGTTGATGTTGTTTTTGGAAAATAGAAACGAGTAGCATAGGCATTACTAGCTTGCGACTCAACTCCAGCTTCATTGGCAGGAGTTAGTTCTATGCCAAGATGAATAAAACCACCATCATACTGAAAAGGAGTATCAAACGTCATGTCGAGAACGTAGGGATTCTCAGAAGTCTTAGAATCCATGGTACGTAATTGGCGATTGCCCTTTGTGATAGCCTGGATATAGTTATAGTTGGGATTGTAAAAATAGAGTTGGTCAGAGGAGCTGACTGGGGTCTCCTTAATCAGATTACTATAGATAACATCCTTGTAAGGAGGGTTAATGCTAGGGGTGTTATCCAAGTTTTTAATAAACACATAAGAATATAAAGACTTGACGAAATCAGGAACCCCATCAACATAGTATCCTGGTAAAGCGAGTCCAATAACCTTGGCCCCTGCAGGCATAACTGGCATAGCCTTTACAGCGCCGTTAAGCAAGTTGACGTTCTCGGTTACACCTTTACTGAAGTCTTCACTACTGGCAACACACTCCACCATGAAGTGCTGCATTCGGTGAGTGAAAGTTACTCCACTGATATAATCAATACCTGTCACGATTTTTTGGATGCTGTCATTCTCGTTTTCGATATCGTTTGGTGAGATATACATGAGCTTGTCTTGCTCGGCAGTGGGGTTAACACTAACGATATTTACGTAACTATTATTTTGCGCCATTGATGTGGCAAACATGAACATGGCTGCCACAGTGAGAATATAATTTTTCATTATCTAAATCTTTCTTTAAAAAATAATGATTGAGTAAGGGGAAGAGTTACCTTCCCCTTACTTTGAAAATGTATTATTTGATAACTTTAGATACTTGACGGCTACCATCGCTGTAGGTAGTAACTTTCAAGTTCATACCACTCATGGGCTCTGAAGAAGCAACACCAGCAAGATTAATGTATTTAACATCAGTAATCTGTCCTGCTTGGATAGTAGAGTCAATACCTGTGTTGGTAGTTAGCTTCACAATCACATTAATGTCATTGTCGATAGCATTGTCGCCAAAGTTGACGGTGTTGTCCTCAATATCATAGCCGTCAACCTCGATAGTATAGTTGCCAGTGTGGTCAAGAGATTCAAAAACGAAGTTGCCTTCAGCATCGGTAGTAGTAGAAGCAACGATTGAGCGGTCATCGCCAATCAGGTTAACTGTAAGGTCGGAAACTACAACATCATCAAGAGTAACATTGCCACGAATATCGTTGGTGTAGAAGTCCAACAAGAAAGCAGGTAATGAGTTCTCATCAAGATCCAGATAGTCAAGAACTGCTTGTACTGCTGCACCCGAAACAGGAAGATTGCAATTAGCATAGAAATTGAACTGAGTGGTAACGTTTGCCCCTTCGGCATAAGAATGATAGACAGTAGCATTTTGAGCGTCGGCAGTAGTTTTGCCAAAGTCGAACATCACATTGTTGGAGCGGTCACCATCTTTGACGCTGAGATATACCGCAGTGAGCATGCTCTCACCATTGTAGATAAAAGGCGAGGTGAAAGGAATGGCAAAAAGGATTCCATCGTCAGTTGCTCCTAAAGTATAAAGTTGAGGATTGTTATACATTACAAAACCTTCGTCGGGATTAACCAGAATGCTTTCCATATCGGAAAAACGTTCATTGATGTAGGGAGGATTAACCACGTCGCCGTCAACGTTCTTAAAGAAAGTGATTACTTCAAGGACATTGCTGTTGCCACCCTTATAAGTTCCTGGTAGAGCCAGGCCAACCACTTTAGCTAGATCAGGAATAGAAGTACGTGTAGTAGCACCCTCCTTAACGGCATTAGCATCGCCCTTGTTAAGGTCGTTGTTGCTAACCAAACATTCCACAATGTACTTGGGGATGCTGTAACTCAAATCCATACCCTGAACTTCAGGGATAAGGCCAGCATCGGTGACAATCTTTTGTGGCTCGTCCATTTGTGGCGAGGCATAATAAAGCATGTCGTTTTCATTACTAACGGTAGTAAACTCAAGAGAGTTTTGTGCATTAGTGCCAGCAAAAGCCAGTAAGCACGTAAAAAGAAGTAGTGTTTTTTTCATAATAGCTATTGTTTTGAAATCATTAATAATAAACTTCCTTGTTATGTGACTAACCAAAGTAATTGACTATCCTATTTTTAAATAGTAAATAACGGTTGCAAAAGTATAAAAATAAGATAAAAAAAATCTGTTCTACCTATTAATTTTTGTTAATTAAAAGAAGTAATTAAAATTTGGCTATGGAACACTAGTGCTAGCTATGCGTTAAAGTACTACACATGACTAGCCCAGAAAGTATGTCAAAAAACTTTCTGGGCTAGTCTCACTTTTTATATTAACGTGAGTTCGACGAAAATAAATGGCTGTATATCAGGCTGCTCCTCTAAGATAGAGGAGCTGTCGCGAAGCGACTGAGGAGTATGATTTCCTTATGGAGTGGGAGTTGCTAACGCAATGATTATCAAATGATAAATTCGTCGAACTCACGTTATACTAATGTAAACTACTATTTAGTGAGGAACTTGCTGTTGATGTAGGCAATGAACTGATCACGGTAGCTATCGCCGATGGGTATTTCAGTGTCATCACCCAGCGAAATGCGGTTCTTGCTAATTTCCTGAATCATTTTCAGGTTTATGATATAAGAGCGATGCACACGCATGAATGTGTGACTGGGCAAGCGCTCTTCCATCTTCTTCATGCTCAGTAACACGATTATTGGACGAGGATAATCCATAAGGTAAATACGAAGATATTCGCTCATGGCCTCAACATAACGTATGTGACTGATGTTGATGCGCACAATCTTGTATTCTGTCTTAAGGAATATGGCATCATCTTCATCGATTTGGCTCACATCTTGTAGTGTGCGCAGCGTGTCGTAGCATTTTTTTATTTTCTCGGCGGCACGCTTCATGTCTTCACAGCCGAAAGGCTTGAGAAGGTAGTCTATTGCGTTTAGTTGGAATCCTTCGACAGCATACTCGCTGTAGGCAGTAGTGAAAACCACCATAGGTGGGTTCTCCAACGATTTCACAAAGTCCAGACCGTTGAGTTCGGGCAAGTTGATGTCGCAGAATATCGCGTCGATCTTTTCATTCTCAATAATTTCCTTGGCGTCAATTGCGCTTTGGCATGCTGCCACAAGCTCCAGATAAGGAATTTTCTTGATGTAGCTCTCCATTTGCTGCAAAGCAAGGGGCTCATCGTCAATAATTATGCAACGTATCATGCTGAATTTTTTGATGTGTTATTTGTTGTCTTTTTTATCTGGTTTTTCTTCACTTTGTGTATTTGGGTCTTTGGTATAAACGGGAATGTCCATTTTCACAATGAATTCGTCTTCGCCATCGGTGATGTCGAGGGTGTAGTTGTCGCCAAACATCAGGTCAAGGCGGCTCTTGATGTTGGTAAGACCCACTCCGCTTGCCTCGCTCACTTTTTTGCCATTGCCATTTTTCTTAGGTTGCTTGCTGTTGCGGCAGGTGTAGTCGAGGCGTTGCTCACCGCTATCGCTAATGTAGCGTTTAGCTCCCACTTCGATAAATGACTCCTTGTTATAGCTCACACCATGCTTGAAAGCATTTTCCACAAATGAGATGAATATCAATGGGGGTATCCATATGCCTCGACCGTCGTCTGAATTGTCAGCCGTAAATTTCAGTTTGTCATTATAGCGCAGGCTCATAAGCCTTACATAGTTGGCCATGAATTCCACCTCTCGCGACGCTTGAACATATTCATGGTTGCTCTCATACAAGATGTATCGCATCAACTTCGACAGGTCGATAATGCTCTCTTGGGCTTTTTCGGGGTCGATATCTACCAACGCATGAATGTTGTTGAGAGTGTTCATGAAGAAATGTGGATGAATCTGATATTTCAGGTTCTCAAGCTGCTGCTTTGAATTTTCTTTCTCCAGTTCCTCAAGCCGTTGCTTTGCACTTAGCGACCTTATGTAAAGCTTTACGCCAAGATTGGTCCCTAAACCGAAAAGGAACAGGATAAACGACACAATGTCACGTCGCTGGAAGGCTGGAGGCACCACTGGCGATGAATTTAATTCATCTTGTTTTACCTCGGGAGGGGGAGGGCCAGGAGGTGCGATGTCAACACCATCAGGCATCTCTACTACAGCCTTGCCGTCGTTGGGCGATTTGGGTACATCGGGACGTTGGTTGCATTGATATAGCATAAAAACACCCGCAAGAACGATTATCCCAGCCACATAGTACCATGGCTTGTGCTTGTAGATAAGTAACGGTGCTATTATTTGGTCATGAATAGCAAAAGCGATAACATACACAATGAAAATCTTCCAACTCTTTAGCAGGTCGTTGGCAAGGAACTCGGTGTCGGTTAAGTCGTGGCCATGAAACAGGGCGCTAAAGGTTGGCGCCAAGAATACCATCGTTATCAGGATGGCATAGATGGTGTATTCATATTTGTTAAAACGCCTCTGCACCTTCATGTGTGTGTCAATATCATGAGTATTTATTAATCACAAAAGTAATAATTATTATTGTACTTGCAATCAATTTTCAGCAGAAGATAGTTTTTGCTCAATGAACACCCATAATTTTGCAATCGAGAGCCATATGCATTGTATGCAAAAATCGGCCTTTTTGAAAGTTTTTTTGAATTAATTTTCCAAATTGCTTTTATATTAGACAAATATCTATTACTTTTGCACCGCAAAAATAAAAAACAAATTTAAAATACAGTTTTTACACATCATATTATGGCAAAAAAGAAGAACCAAGAAACCCGCACAAAGCTTGAAGAAATCAATGATTCGCTGTCGGGTATCGAACAGAAGTTTGAACAGCACAAGAAGACTATTTATTGGATTGTAATGGCAATTCTTGTTATTGCTCTCCTCGTTTGGGCTTACTTCAATTTCATTTATCGACCCAACCAAGAGAAGGCTAACAATGAACTCAATAAGGCCGATACAGAACTTATTTTCAACCAAGATTCAGTTGCTGCTCTCAAGGCTTATGAGAAGATCGCTAAGAATTATAGTAACGATGCGGGTAACAGAGCTAAGCTCTCGGCTGCTGCAATCCTCTATGCTCAGGGCAAGAACAAAGAGGCCTTGAATTATCTCGAGGATTACTCACCTAAGGGTGAAGTGGTAGGTCCTGCCTCGCAGTCATTGCTCGGCGACTGCTATGTAAATGCTAAGCAGCTCGACAAGGCAGTAGCAGCTTATGACAAGGCAATCAAGCTCGCTGGCGACAATAGGTCATATGTGCCTTCGTTTATGCTCAAGAAGGCCAATGTGCTCCATAGCCAGAAGAAGTATGACGAGGAGCTGGCAATCTATCAAGAGATTGAGACCAAGTATTACGGACCTGGTGCTCTCGATGCAAAAATTGAGCGTGCTAAGGCCATGGGAGCTAAATAATATTAGCCACATAAAAAATACTTGTGAAATCTTAGGTTTGATAATATGAGGTTGGACTCGGCGATGCGTCGCTAAGTCCAATCTTTTTTAATACTGATAACTTTAACCCCTTTATAAAACATTATGGAAACAAAATACAAGCGCATTTTGCTCAAGCTCAGTGGAGAGTCGCTGATGGGTAATCAGGGTTACGGCATCGACCGTGAGCGAGTTGATGACTATGCAGAGCAAATTAAGGAACTAGTGGATGCTGGCGTGCAGGTGGCCATCGTGATAGGTGGCGGAAACATCTTCCGTGGGCTTTCGGGTGCCACTCAGGGCTTTGACCGTGTAAAGGGCGATCAGATGGGTATGCTCGCTACAGTCATAAATTCACTCGCACTATCCTCGGCTCTCGAGGCTAAAGGTCAACCCGCACAGGTGTTCACTGCAATAGCTATGACCCCAGTGGGAGAACAGTACACAAAGTGGCGCGCTATCGATGCAATGAAGCAGGGCAAGGTGGCCATCATGTCGTGTGGCACTGGCAACCCATTTTTCACTACCGACACCGGTAGCACATTGCGTGGCATCGAGGTTGAGGCCGATGTGATGCTCAAAGGCACACGTGTTGACGGTATCTATACTGCTGATCCCGAGAAAGACCCAACAGCCACTAAGTTTGACACTATTACCTATGACGAAATCATCAAGCGTGGTCTCAAAGTCATGGACATGACCGCTACTGTGATGGCTAAGGAGAATAACCTGCCCATTCACGTGTTCAACATGGATGTGAAAGGCAACCTGAAGAAGGTTATTACCGGCGAAAACATCGGTACGGTTGTAACTCCTTAATAATAGTCTCGTCACTGGAAATAAAAAAGAAACCGTGTGTAGCCCACACGGTTTCTTTATATAATATGTATTGTGATTAATTGTCCTCTTGGAACAATGGGTCTTCAGGCATAACCATGACAGGCTTCTGCTGGCTAGCCTTTAGAATGCGCTTGGGCACATATTTCTTGTCGACTACAAGACGGAAGGCAAATTCGTTAAACCACTCGTTGGTCATGATTATGTAACCCTTGTGGCCACTGTCGGCGCCCCAAGAGTTCTCCACTTTCCACTTAATGGGTTTTCCATTAGCGTCAAGGTCGACGGCTGTGAGGGTCATTGCATGGGTTGAGCCGCTGTCGAATGTGGCAATGCGCTCTGCCTTGTTCATACCGAAGGTTGTGCCAAACAATGTGCCATAATCATAGTTGTTGAGTGACAGATATCCGTTGCTGCGGTTCAGCTGCTTGCCTACGTCATAGCTAGAGTAAAGCTTTGTAGAATCTTGAAGTGACGCTATTGCCATTTGGGCAATGTCCTCCATTGGCAGGTTGATGTATCGCCAGTTGTGGCCGTCGTAGGTGTGTCGGTCCCATTCTACCTCGTAGGTCTTGTAATATTCCCTGCGTGGGTCGTTCATCGCCATGATGAATGTGCCATTGATGGGGCCTCCTTGAGTCTCCTTATAGAACTCGAGTGGGGTATAGGTGCGCACAGGTGTAACGGCTTTTCCGTCCTTGTTCTTGAATGCGTAGTCAAAACTCTTGATAGGCTCGCCAAGTGCAAGCGATAGCATATTGTAAATCACACCAAGCATCTCGGTCTTGCGTTGCTTGATGGCATTGCGCGACTTGCCATCGGCAACCATCTTGCGCAGCTCCAAACCCTGCTCGCGCAGTTTAGACGACAGCAGTTGACTCAGTCGAGAAGTGCGTTCGGCACTATAGGTTTCGGGTTGTGCTTCAACTGGCACAAGGCCATATTTCTCGGCTAGGTCGGCAGCGCCGCAGAAGGTGCCACCATCGTTAATCGGGTGATGGAAGAAGAACTGTACGCGTTGGTCGTCAAGTGGCTTGTCGGCGCAGTCAATCACGCCCTGGAGCATAAGGTTGGCTTTTTCGAGCTGGTCCCAGAAGAAGAGGTAGTCGTGTGAGTATTCAACACGCAAAGTGTCGTTGTGACGACGAGCAAAGTTTGCGCGCATCACGTTGAAACTAGAGTACATCCAGCAACGACCACTCGAGCGCTGGTTGTGGATGCTTTGTTTGGGAGTCTCAACGCTGAAATGTGTGTCGCTGATGCTCATGTTGCGGTAGTTCTTGGCAAGGTCATCGATTGAGTTTGATGCCATGGCATTGCTCAGTGCAGCATTGCTCTTGCCTTGTGATTGCTGGGTGATTTGGCGAAGCATTTCGGCGTCAATGCCGCCATCACTTTTGCTTTGTGCCAGCATGGGTAATGCAATAGCCACGCACAGCATTACAGTTAATGTCTTTAAAAATTTCATAGTTTTATTATTTATTTAATGTGAGAATTTTATTCTGATGAGTCGTTTACTACTCAATTAGGTGCTTTGCCTTCATTAAATAATAATTATCAAGGCTTTTGAGGTAGTTCACTTGAGTGTGGTAGCACAAGATTAAGGTCGCAATAAGGATGAAAGTGTAGATTATCATCCAAATGAAGAATGAGCGGCGATAACGACCCTCTTTCACATTGAGTAGGACAAAGGTGGCTATGACCACAAATAGTGGTTGCAGTGGTAAGATGTAGCGACTCACTGAACCTCCAGTGATGAAAGCTATAATAAAGAATGTGACTAGTGGCCACCAGGCCCACATACCCAGGTTGGCTTGCTTGTGGTGCAGCACATTAATATACAGGTAGTAGTGCAGGCATATGCCACCCACAATGTACCACATTATGCGCACACGAGGCAGAATGCTCAGCACATCAGCATTGTCCAAGTCATAGAGCCATGGGAACGGAATGGTGTACTGAACACCGGCAGTGATGGGTAGCAGTAGCAGTCTTATCCACTCGGGATAGTGATAATAATCGCCAATGAGCGACATGTAGGGTTGTTGCACAATGCCAATCTTAAAGGCTAAAGCCATGGCATCGCCGCCATCAACTGTGCGGTATTGTTGGCCAAACGAGTAGGAGAATAATATGCTGAATACTATAGTGATGGCAAGCGCTATCACAGCCATTAGGGTGCCATGTTTCCAGTGAGCACGCTTGTGTGCCAGGGCCATCATTGCAGCGCCAATCATTGCAAAGTAGGCGAAGTTGGTGCGCACCATAGCCAGGATTATTGTGCCCACTACAAATATCGTGAGTTCGCGAAGTCGATCGTGCCGGTTTATCTTCTCGGCCCTTGCCATGCCTGCTAGGCTATAGCCCACCATTGTGATGCCTAACGCGCAACCAGCTTCCTTTTGGATGCGTACTCCTTGTGACATGAAAAATCCCAGTAATGCTACCATGAGCATCGATATAAATGCAATGGTCGAGGCTTGAGTGTTAGGGAATCGGTGGCTAAGCATTCTGTTGGCAATCTTGCCGGTTATTACTATCGACAGCATTGTGAACATGAAGTTAAGCGCCAGTGGCCACACGATACTCACGCCCAGTATCTTCCAGAGTCCAAGCATTAACAAGGGTAAGCCTTTGAATGGAATCTTGGGCTCACTACAGCGCCCATCGTAGTGCGACAAGGCCCAACTGTAGTAATTGCCGTCGTCAGATTGAAGATTAGGCATCTCAAGTGAGAAGTCTGGCAGCGAAGTGCACACTTTCATGCTATATATGGTATAAGTTGCAAGAAGCGTACTGGCTACGAGCAGTAGCCATTGGCCCCAACGACATGCAATCTTGCTTTGAGAGTACATGAAGCGAGGGATAAGATAGACCACAACAAATGCTAGCACGATGCTGCATGAGTCGCTAAACTCGAAAAGGCGTCCGGTATAGGTCGCCACAATCCCAAGCGAGATGACCTCGCCAAGCATCAGCAACCACCCGCTTTTGTCGATGAGAGTTGTGATTCTATTTTCTCCTTGCTTGTACACCTTATTATATAATATATATAGCAAACCAAGTTGCTTTTATGCTAAACGAGGTTATGAAACCAGATAATAGATTTGCAAATTTACTCCTTTATCATTAAAAAGTCAAAATTATGACTTGAAAAGTGATATGGTGACAATCTTTTTGCCCGAGATCAGGGGCAAAAATGCCCTTTAATTATGAAAATATGTTAAATTTGTGTTTTTTCTGAATTTTTTCCTGAAAATATTTTGCCGTGTCGTGAATCGGTTGTAATTTTGCAACGCTTTTCGGCTCACGAGGACCCGTTCCGAGTTGAGCGGTTTTTTTGACGCCCTGC
>CACWNQ010000019.1 GCA_902762385.1 uncultured Bacteroidales bacterium
TTTCAACGCATGAAGAAAAAGGCTCTCAGATGCACTCTGAGGGCCTTTTGTTTTTTTAACCTTGCTTCTGCTTTCACACACCATTATCTTTGCCTAATATTATAATTGTGCATTATGCATCTGCATTGAACAAAGCGCTCATTGACATATCGCCACCCTCACCTCTCCCCTTCCCACTCCCCTCTCACCTCTCACCTAAAATGCATTGATTAAGCTGAGTCAGGTGAGTCAGGTGAGTCAGGTGAGTCAGGTGAGTCAGGTGAGTCAGGTGAGTCAGGTGAGTCCACTGATTCCATGTTTCCACCATTTCCACTCCACAGGAGTGTCAAGATTGTGCATTATGAATTGTGCATTGTGCATTCCACATTGAATATTGGTTAAATTTCGGGAATTCATTTACAAGTGTAAATATTTTTCACATTTTTTAGGAATGTATTGATTTTCAATGTCTTAATTATTTATCCACAAGGTTGTTAATAACTTTTCTGTAAATATTTGAAAATTTTCTTGTTTGTATTTGTAAATTTCGGTTTTTATTTTGTAATTTTACACCCCAAACATAAATTGCTTACCTAGGCAGTTAGCCGAAATAATTACAAATAAAAGAGAAATGTCGACCACTAGTTACCACATACCAGCCCTGCTCACCGAGACCATTAATGGGCTGAATATCAAAGAAGATGGCGTCTATGTAGATGTCACCTTCGGTGGTGGTGGCCACAGCCGTGCCATCCTTGACAAGCTAGGCCCCAAGGGACGCCTGCTGGGCATGGATCAAGACCTCGACGCATGGGGTAACCGATTGGACGACAGTCGATTTACATTTGTACATAGCAATTTTTCTTTTCTGAAAAACTTCGTCCGTTACTACGGCATCGACGGTGTTGACGGCCTCCTTGCCGACCTGGGCGTATCGTTCCACCACTTCGACGCCAGCGAGCGCGGCTTCTCGTTCAGGCACGACAGCGCCCTCGACATGCGCATGAACACCAAGTCGAAGCTCGACGCACGCACAGTACTGGCAACCTACAGCGAGGAAGAACTGGCAAGCGTGCTATACCTATACGGTGAGCTCAAGCAGTCGCGCCGCATGGCTAGCGCCATAGTCAAGGCACGTCAGGCAGGCGAGATAAGCACCACTGGCCAACTGGTGGAGATTATCGCCCCCTACATCAAGCGCAGTCAGGAGAAGAAAGAGCTGGCTCAGGTGTTCCAGGCTCTGCGCATCGAGGTGAATCACGAAATCGACGCCCTGAAACGTTTGCTCGAGCAGTCGCTCGAAGTACTCAAACCCGGCGGACGACTGGTGGTGATTACCTATCACTCGCTCGAGGACCGACTGGTGAAAAACTTCATGCGCAGCGGCAACCTTGAAGGCAAAATCGAGAAAGACTTCTACGGCCGCGTATCGACCCCTTGGAAGCTCATCAACAACAAGGTGATAACCGCAAGCGATGAAGAAGTAGAGCGCAATCCCCGCTCACGCAGCGCAAAATTGCGCATCGCCGAGAAGAACGGTTGAGAGTGAACAGGGAAGAGGAGAGAGGAGAGTGAAACTCTCTCTCTGGAATCTGAAAAAACTTACAACTAAAAAAACTGAGAACTGACAACTACTGAGAATAATGGCAGCAAAAACCAATAATAAAAAAGATAACAAGAAGAAGACCAACGACGATGAGGGCTTCAGCTTGAATCCTCTCACCCTGGTGCAGCGAGCACTGCAGGGCCGCATGTTTCTCACGCTTGAGTTCTTCAAGCGCAACTGGCTATATATTATCGCCGCCACAGTGATGATGCTGATGTACATCTCAAACAAATATGTGTATCAGAGCGACATGGCAAAGCTCAAGGAGCTGAAAGTGAGCCTGAACAACGCACGCACCGACTATGTGGATGCCAGCTCTACCTACAACTCTAAGATCCTGGAAAGCCAGATGAAGCACTACATCGACTCGATGGGCATCGACTTGAACATCTCGAAACACCCCCCCTATAAATTATCACTCAACCAGCAATGAAAAACTCTAACAAGCAACATATTCTCGTAAGATACCTTATTGTCATCGGCATGATTCTGCTGCTGGCAACAATGATTGTGTATAACATGGTCAATATCTCGGTCGTGCACGCTCAGCAATGGAATGATAAGGCCGACTCGATATTGACACGTGAGACTAAACTTGAGCCTGAGCGTGGTAAAATACTATCGGACAACGGCAGTGTGCTTGCCGCTAACCTCAACTTCTACACCGCGCGCATCGACTGGAAGGTTGAGCGATTCAAGGGAAAGGAGTTCAAGGAGAACCTCGACGCTCTGTGCGACAGCCTCGAGGCCTTCATGCCAAGCAAGAGAACCGCTGCCGAGTGGAAAAAAGAACTTACCGAACAGTTTGAAGCAAAGAAAAGTTCAGTATATCCATTATTCACAGGATTAACACATTCACAGTTTGTACGCCTTAAATCTTTCCCCT
The DNA here is from genome assembly GCA_902762385.1 of uncultured Bacteroidales bacterium. Taxonomy (GTDB): domain Bacteria; phylum Bacteroidota; class Bacteroidia; order Bacteroidales; family Muribaculaceae; genus Sodaliphilus. Next base: position 2,472 of record CACWNQ010000019.1, read on the forward strand.
TCCTCGAGTTGAACCGTAACTACAACGGCTTCTATTCCGACCCGTATGTAAAACGAGTAAAACCCTTTGGGTCGATGGCCGCTCGCAGTATAGGCAACATTAGTGAGGAAGTTCGCCATGAAGGACAGCATGGCCGATCGGGTCTTGAGATGGCTCTCGACTCACTGCTCTATGGTGTGCCCGGCGTGAACCGCCGCATCCAGTTGACCAACAAGATTGTCGACTGGGAAAGCACACCAGCAGTCCCCGGCTATGACATTACCACGACTATCAACGTGCAGATGCAAGACATCGTGGAAAATGAACTCTACAAGATTTGTAAAGAAACCGATGCCGAATGGGGCACCTGCGTGCTCATGGAAGTCGCCACAGGCGAAATCAAGGCCATCTCCAACCTGGAGCGCGACGGCGGCGACTACTACGAGGGTGTGAACAACGCCGTGCTTGGCTACGAGCCAGGTTCGGTCATGAAACCCATCTCGATGATGGTTGCACTTGAAGACGGCATCGTGGGCGATATCAACACACCAATCCCCACTGGCTCGGTGTGGAGTGAATACGAAATCTATGACCCTCACGGTGCTTCGGCATTGTCGCCCCGTCAAATTATAGAGATGTCGAGCAACATTGGCATGGCAAAGCTCATTGTCAAGAAATATGGCAGCAACCCTGGTGGTTTTCGTGAGCGACTCGAGCAGTTGGGTTTCTTTGAACCATTCAACTCGGGTATCGGTGGCGAGCAAGAGCCAATTATTGCCAAACTCGGCAACACCAAGGCCGATAAGGTGGCTCTCACACGCATGGCCTATGGCTACACCACTCTCATCCCACCATTGCACACGCTTGCCATCTACAACGCTATAGCCAACGACGGCAAATATGTACGTCCACACCTTGTGAAGAAGCTGAGCCGTCCTGGCAGCAACGTCGACTCTATCGTCCCCGTGACCTACATTCGCCAGCAGGTGTGCAGCCCCGAGAATGCCGAGAAACTACGCACTATGCTTCACGACGTGGTGTGGGGTAGCCGTGGTACAGCACGCAAGTGGGTACAGGACGAGAATGTGGAGATTGCTGGCAAAACTGGCACCGCCTACACTGTGCGTCGCGACGGAACCTACAGCGAGCAAAAGCGTCTCGCGTTCTGTGGATTCTTCCCCTACAAAGCCCCACAATACAGCTGCATAGTGCTCATGCTTGGTGCCAACCGTGGTGCAGCCGCCAGCAGTGGTATGGTGCTGCGCAACGTCGCAGCCAAGATGTATGCTCGTGGCCTGCTGGGAGCCAACGACAACCTCGACGACTCGTCGACTCCCAAGCGAGAAGCCAAGAGCAAGACTGCCTATGAGAAAGTTCCAACACTTTATAGCACCAACAATATATCACGTATCGACAAGGTAAAGAGCTACATTGGCAGCCCTAATGCTAAAATCTTCAGCAGTAAGCCCCAAGGCACTAGTGGTGTGCCCGATGTTCATGGCATGAACATTCGTGAGGCCGTTTACTGCCTCGAGAAAGTGGGCTTGAACGTTCGCTTCAAGGGTGCAGGCCGCGTTGTTGGCCAAAGCCTATCAGCAGGCAGTTCGTTCAACCGTGGTGCACTCATCACTCTGGCCCTCTCAAGTTAAACCAAATCAAACAACAATAAAAAATAAACCTATTATGAACAATAAAATATTACAACAGTTACTTGAAGATATCGAAGTGAAGCAAGTGGTGGGCGAAATGGAGAAGTCCATCGCCGATGTCACCTGCGACTCCCGCACCGTGAAAGAGGGAAGCCTCTTTGTGGCAGTGCGCGGCGTGGCAGTCGATGCCCACCAGTTTCTTCACCAAGTAGCCGAGGCAGGTGCAGCTGCCGTAGTGTGTGAAGAGCTTCCCGAGAACCCATCGGAAAGCGTAACCTACGTAGTTGTGCCCAATAGCACCATTGCACTGGCACACATTGCCAGCGCCTGGTATGACCACCCATCGAGCCAACTCAAACTCGTGGGTGTGACTGGCACCAACGGCAAGACCACCATCGCCACCCTACTCTATGAGTTGTCGCAACTTATGGGACACAAGGCTGGCTTGCTATCGACAGTGCAAAACATCGTCGACAAGAAAGCCGAACCCGCCAAGCAGACCACTCCCGACCACCTTACCTTGAATCGCCTATTGCACGATATGGTTGAAGCCGGTTGTAAGTATGCATTCATGGAGGTAAGTTCGCACGCCTGTGTGCAGCACCGTGTAGATGGACTTAAATTTGCCGGCGGCATCTTCACCAATCTTACACGCGACCATCTCGACTATCACGGCACAGTCGACAACTACATCAAAGCCAAGAAGATGTTCTTCGATTCCCTTGAGAGCGACGCTTTTGCAGTTGTAAATATAGATGACAAGGTGGGAAAAGTAATGGTTCAGAACACTAAGGCCAGCAAATATAGCTACTCGCTGCTCACCCTTGCCGACTATAAATGTCGCGTTATCGAAGACCGCATCGACGGCACAGCAATGACCATTAACGGCACTTCGCTCGACGTGATGTTCACTGGCCGATTCAATGCCTACAACCTCACTGCAGTGTATGCCGCTGCTGTGCTTCTGGGTTGGGACAAGGAACAAGTGCTCGTGAAGATGAGCCAACTCGTTCCTGTAGCTGGCCGCTTCCAGACCATGCGTTCGCCTCGTGGCTATACAGCCATTGTTGACTATGCTCACACACCTGATGCTCTAGTCAACGTGCTTGATGCCGCTAATGAAGTAATGAACGGTCGTGGCACCCTGATTACCGTGTGTGGCTGTGGTGGCAACCGCGACAGTGGCAAGCGCCCCATTATGGCCCGCGAGGCATCGCTGCGCAGTGGTCGCTTGATTCTTACCAGCGACAACCCCAGATTTGAAGACCCCGACGCCATTTTGCGCGAGATGGAGGCAGGTCTTCCCGATGACAAACGCCCCACTACTCTTATTATCACCGACCGTCGTCAAGCCATCAAGACTGCATGTCAGCTAGCTCAAGCTGGCGATGTAGTGCTCGTTGCAGGTAAAGGACACGAGGATTATCAAGAAATACAAGGCGTGAAACACCACTTCGACGACCGTGAGGAAATTGCTAAAATATTTGAAGGCGAACAGAAACTCAGCGTCGACTAAGATTCAGTGACACCTATTTTTATAATATAGACACGAATAAAACTAAAACATCATGCTATACTACCTGTTCCGTTTTTTAGAGCAATACAACATACCCGGATCGCACATGTGGCAATACATATCGTTCCGTGCGTTATTGACCCTTATTTTGTCGCTCGTGCTCTCGGCATGGCTGGGTGAGAAGTTCATCCAGTACATGCGCAAGCGCAAGATTGGCGAGACCCAGCGCGACGCAAGCATCGATCCATTTGGAGAGAAAAAGGTTGGCACACCATCGATGGGCGGCATCGTGATTATCACTGCCATCCTGTTGCCTGTGCTCCTGCTAGGCCGCATGCGCAATATCTACATCATCCTGATGATTATCACCACTGTGTGGCTGGGTTTCCTGGGATTCTGCGACGATTACATTAAGATTTACCGCAAGCACAAGGAAGGTCTTAAAGGCAAGTATAAAATTGTGGGACAAGTAAGTATAGGCTTAATTGTTGGCCTCGTGCTATGGTTAAGTCCCGACGTAGTAATGCACGAGAACGTGGTGAAAGTAAAAACCAATGCCGTGCAAGAGTCGGTAACGGCACCTGTTAATCAATCACTAGCAAGTGCCAACACAACAGTTAACGACACCATTAAAGAGACTATTGTTGTTCACAAAGACAAAGCCGAGAAGTCGCTCAAGACCACTATTCCATTTGTAAAGAACCACAACTTAGACTATGGTGCACTTACCAAATGGATGGGCGACTGGAGTGGTGCTGCCGGATGGGCGCTGTTTGTGTTGATGACAATTCTTGTCGTTACTGCAGTGAGCAATGGTGCTAATCTTAATGACGGCATGGACGGCATGTGTGCCGGAAACTCGGCTATCATAGGTGTGGCGTTAGGAATACTCGCCTATGTAAGCTCCAATTTCGAGTATGCTTCCTACCTTAATATAATGTATATCCCCGATAGTCAGGAACTGGTAGTGTTCATGTGTGCCTTCATTGGAGCCCTGATAGGTTTCTTATGGTACAACGCTTATCCAGCACAAATGTTCATGGGCGACACCGGATCGTTGACCATTGGCGGAATCATAGGTGTGTGTGCAGTGATTATTCACAAAGAACTTCTGGTGCCAATCTTGTGCGGCGTGTTCCTGATGGAGAGCCTCACAGTTATAATCCAGACTCAGGTCTATAAGTTAAACAAGCGAAAGGGCAAGAAGGTGCGTGTGTTCCGTTCAACCCCAATACACGACAACTTCCGCAAACTCGACAAGGACCTTGATCCCGAGTGCAAGTATGTGTTCCGTAACTGGCCTCGCAACCGCTTCCATGAGTCGAAAATCACCATCCGTTTCTGGATTTTCACCATCCTTCTAGCGGCATGCACCATCATCACATTGAAGATAAGATAAAATTCAACAACAAAGAGTCATCATAGTTAAAACGAGTAAAGAAACAAAGAGTTAAGAAATGAAACGTTTAGTAGTTATTGGCGGAGGAGAGAGTGGAGTTGGCGCAGCAGTGCTGGCCAAAGTGAAAGGTATGGATGTGTTTCTCAGTGATATGGGAGACATAGCCCAGCGCTATGTGGAAGTCCTCGACAAGTGGGAGATAAGCTGGGAAGCAGGTCACCACAGCGAGGAGAAAATCCTTAGTGCCGACGAGATTGTTAAGAGTCCTGGCGTGCCTTTGACCGCTCCACTCATTGTCAAAGCCATGGCAAAAGGCATCCCAGTCATCTCTGAGATAGAGTTGGCGGGACGCTACACCGATGCCAAGATGGTTTGTATTACCGGCAGTAACGGCAAGACCACCACTACGTTACTTACCTACCACATTTTCAAGGAGGCAGGTCTCAATGTTGGTCTTGCCGGTAATGTCGGCAAAAGTCTGGCGATGCAAGTTGCTACCGAGCATCACGATGTCTACGTTATTGAGTTGAGCAGTTTCCAACTTGACAATATGTATGACTTCAAGGCCAATATCGCTGTGATGCTCAACATCACCCCCGACCACCTAGATCGCTACGACCACAAGATGGAAAACTACACCGCCGCCAAGTTCCGTATCATGCAGAACCAAACGAGCGACGATGCTTTCATATACTGGGAGGACGACCCCATCATCTCGGCCCAGCTCAAGAGCATGCAGACCGAGGCTCGTCTATACCCATTCAGTGCCCGCGACGACCAGTCGTGCACTGCCTACCTGAGCGATGGCCAAATGGTTATCAACGTCGACGACGAACGCTGGTCGATGCCTCGTGCCGAATTGGCACTGCAAGGCTTGCACAACGTCTACAACTCGATGGCAGCAACCATCAGTGCATCGTTGATGCACATCAAGAAAGAGAACATACGCAAGGCTCTTGCTAACTTTGAGGCAGTGGAACATCGCTTGGAATATGTGCGCACTCTCAACGGAGTGAGATATATCAACGACTCTAAAGCCACCAATGTCAACAGCACTTGGTATGCCCTCGAGAGCATGAGCGAGGGTGTGGTGCTGATTTTGGGAGGCAAGGACAAAGGCAACGACTACAGCGAGATAGAACAGCTCGTCAAGGACAAAGTAGTCGCCATCGTGTGCCTGGGAGTTGACAACACAAAACTACACGCCTTCTTCGACGGCAAGGTACCAGTTGTTGAAGACGCACGCAGCATGCAGGAGTGCATCACCAAGTGCCATGCACTGGCAAAGGATGGTCAAACCGTACTGCTATCGCCTTGCTGCGCTAGTTTCGACCTGTTCAAGAGTTACGAGGACCGCGGCACCCAGTTCAAGCAGTGTGTCAACGACCTGTAACCAAAAACCAAGGATTAGGATATTATTAGGAAGTTACCCTTATGAGCGAAAAGGTTTCAAGATATAGAGAGATATCGCGACGCTATGGCGATCCGTGGATATGGGGCATCTACCTGACACTTATTGTGTTCTCGATAGTTGAGTCATACTCAGCATCAAGCCGCGACGTGGCTAAGATGGGTGTGTATGAACCTGTGATAAGGCAGGTAGTGTTCCTTGCCATGGGAGCCGTGGCTGTAGTTGGCCTAAGTCGCATCAACTACAACAACCGCATGTTGCTGCTCGTACTAATCCCGCTACTGTGGATATTTACAGTGCTGAGCCTTATATATGTAATGGTTAACGGCGAGATTATTAATGGTGCGCAACGTGCTTTCACCATCCCGGGAATAGGCCTTACTGTGCAGCCAGCCGAACTTGCAAAACTCTCGGCTGTCACGGCATTGGCCTACATTATGGCCAAAAATCAGCAAGACCGTGACGTGTCGGTCAAGGGATTGGTGCTATCAACGATTGTTGTAGCGGTGTTTGGTGCCCTCATGTTTCAGAGTGGTTTGACCAATACCCTACTGCTGATGTGTATTAGTGGCTCAATGTTTCTCGTAGGAGGAGCCCGCTTCAAAAAGCTGATTATACTGGCAATCGTCTATGGTGTTGTGGCAGGAGCCTTCTTCCTGTGGAAAGAGGCTAGCGACAAGCGAGCCGAAAATATGAAAAAGCTCACCAACACCGAGCAGACTGTCGATAAAAAAGATCGTACCGAAACACGCAATCATCGCATGGACAACTGGTATCGACGCGACTCTCTGATTTTTGACTCAGTGACCAGCAACAACGCTCAGGAAATGTTCTCAAGGATGGCTCAGGCTCATGGCGGTATAACTGGGGTGGGCATTGGCAACTCTCGTGAATGTAGCCGTTTACCTCTTGCTTTCAGCGACTACATATTTTCGATTATCATTGAGGAGATTGGCGTGATAGGTGGTGTGTTCTTGCTCATCCTTTACTTGTGGCTGCTGTCGCGAGCAGCGATGATAGCTCGACGATGTCACCGTGTGCTGCCGGCACTGCTAATCATCGGCATGGCGTCGATGATTACATTCCAGGCCCTGTTCCACATGGCCATCAACACTGGCGTGTTCCCTGTGTCGGGTCAGCCGCTACCTCTTATTTCAAAAGGTGGCACCTCAATTCTGGTAACCAGTGTGGCATTTGGCGTAATGCTCAGTGTGAGCCGCACCATTAGCAATATAACGAATAAAAAGAATAAGGACGAAGGCATTGCGCTTCCGAGCGGACTTGATGCCGAGAATCCTACCGAAATACCCGTAAAAAATGAGTGGAAATAACAATCAATTAAAAGTGCTTATCAGTGGTGGCGGCACCGGAGGTCACATCTTCCCCGCCCTATCGATAGCCAACGAAATTAAGCGTCGCATGCCTCAGGCTCAACTCCTCTTTGTTGGAGCCGAGGGACGCATGGAGATGGAGCGAGTGCCTGCTGCAGGCTATGAAATCAAAGGCTTGCCAGTGAGAGGTTTCGACCGCAAGAACCTGCTTCGTAACGTGAAAGTGCTCATGGACCTGCGCCGTAGCATGAAACTTGCAAAGCAGATTCTTAAGGACTTTCAACCCAATGTTGCAGTAGGCGTGGGTGGTTATGCCAGTGGCCCTATGCTCAAGGAGTGCCAAAAGGCTGGCATTCCCACTTTGCTTCAAGAGCAAAACTCCTATGCCGGTGTCACCAACAAACTGCTTGCCAAGAAAGCGCAATGCATATGTGTGGCCTATGAAGATATGGAGCGGTTTTTCCCTGCCGACAAGATTGTGATGACAGGCAATCCCGTTCGCCGCAATCTGCTCGAGTGTGAAGTTTCAGTTCAAGAGGCACGTCAGTCGTTTGGTCTCGATCCCGAGAAGCGCACCATCCTCATCATAGGTGGCAGCCTTGGAGCACGCACCATCAACGACAGCATTATCGCTGGCCTCGATGAGATAGCACAGCACGAGGATGTACAAGTGATATGGCAAACAGGCAAAATATATGACGACCGCTGCCGCGAAGCCCTCGAGGCATCACAAGCAAGCAACGTTAAGCAGATGGCATTCATCAGCAACATGGATAAGGCCTATCGCGCAGCCGATTTGGTAATATCACGCGCAGGAGCAAGCTCAATCAGTGAGTTACAGCTACTTGGCAAAGCATCTATACTAGTGCCCTCGCCTAATGTTGCCGAGGACCACCAGACCAAAAATGCCATGGCGCTTGTCAACCACAATGCCGCGCTCATGATTCCCGACATCGATGCAGGCACCAAGCTTGTGGATGTGATGCTGAGCACTATAGGCGATGCTGCAGTTCTCGAAAAACTCAGCGTCAACGTTGAGAAGATGGCGTTGCGCAACTCGGCCGAAGTAATTGTCGACAAGGTGCTTCAAATCGCACGTTAACTCATTGCAACACATAATGGTTATTATATTTATCTAAATCCTTTCACATCCTAATAACTAATGAAAGATTACAAGTCGATATATTTTGTTGGAGCCGGTGGCATTGGAATGGCAGCGCTGGAACGCTATTTCCTTGCCAAGGGCAAAAAAGTGGCAGGCTATGACCGCACGCCAAGCGAACTAACCGATGCTCTGCAAGCCGAGGGAGTAGAAATCGTCTTCGACGAAGATCCTAGCCTCATCCCTGATTATTGCCGTGACAAAGACACAACACTAGTAGTTTACACGCCTGCAGTGCCCAGTGAGCACAAGGGACTTTGCTACTTTAGAGATAACGGCTTTGAAGTGGTGAAGCGCGCTCGTGTGCTTGGCCTGGTAACCCTCGACAGCAAGGCATTATGCTTTTCAGGCACCCACGGCAAGACCACAACATCGAGCATGGCGGCACACATCATGGAAGTGAGCGGTGTGGGTAGCAACGCCTTCTTGGGCGGTGTGCTTCGCAACTACAACAGCAACTTCCTGCTCTCGGCCACCAGCCCATATTCGGTGCTTGAGGCCGATGAGTTTGACCGCTCATTCCATCAGTTGCAGCCTTATATTGCCGTAGTCACCTCGACCGACCCCGACCATCTCGACATCTATGGCAACAAGGAGAATTATCTTGAGAGCTTTGCCCATTTCACTGAGTTAATCAGGCCCGATGGTGCCCTTATCGTGCACACCGGCCTCGAACTCAAACCTCGCGTTGCTGACGGAGTAAAAATCTACACCTACTCAAAGACCGAGGGCGACTTCCATGCTGAGCGCATTCGCAAGGGCAATGGCGAGATAATATTCAACTTCGTAACACCTTGGGAAGTTATCGAAGACATAAAGCTTGGTGTCCCTGTCGACATCAATATCGACAATGCTATAGCAGCCATGGCGGCTTGCCGATTAGTCGACATTCCTGCCGACGCCATGAGAAAGGCCATAGGCTCATTTATGGGTGCTAAGCGCCGCTTTGAGTTCTGGCTCAAGGAACCTGGCGACCATGGCAAAGTGGTTATCGACGACTATGCACACCACCCCAGCGAGATAGCGGCAAGCATAACCAGCGTGCGCGACCTGTATCCTGGTCGTAAGATAAGTGTTGTGTTCCAGCCACACCTCTACACTCGCACACGCGATTTCGCCAATGAGTTTGCCCAAGCACTCTCGTATGCCGACGAGGTAATGCTCCTGCCCATCTATCCAGCACGCGAGCTACCAATAGAAGGTGTGACGAGCGAGATTATATTAAAAAACGTTAAATGTAATAAAAAATCAATTTATAGCAAAGAAAATTTTATCAATTCAATTCCTTTGCTTAACTTTGATATTTTATTGACAATAGGGGCCGGTGACATCGTGAATCTGCTGCCTCAAATATGCGAACAGGTTAAAAAGCAATCACGTTGAAACTGGCAAGATACATATTGCTTATTGCACTCACTGCACTGATGGTCGTGGGTATCTTGTGGGCTAGAGAAAAAGGGCGCGACGAGGTATGCACCGAGGTGACGGTTGAAATTGTCAACGACGACAGCACCCACTTTGTCACTCCTATTGGCGTGATTGAGGAACTGGAGCGCAAGCACATCGTTGTCAAGGGAAAACCTGTGTGGCAAATTAATGTTGAGGACATCGAGAAGCAGCTTGGTGAGTCACAGTATATCGAGGACGTGGAATGCATGTTTGAGAATGGTGGCCGCTTAAAGATCAAGGTTTCTCAAATAGTGCCTGTTATGCGTGTGTTTGACGGTGACCAGTCCTATTATGTCAACAAAGACGGAAAACGCATGACAGCTGTGTCAACCTTTCATGCCGATGTGCCAATAGTAGAAGGCCACTTCACTCCAAGCTACAGCCCACTGCGGTTGTTGCCCATGATTAAGCATGTGGAACAAGACTCGGCACTGAAAGCACTTGTGACGATGTACTACATGCGCGACAGTAACAACATCTTCATCGTGCCATCAATACATGGACATGTGGTGAACATGGGCAATTGCGACGGCTACGAGGGCAAGTTCAAGAAGCTGCAACTGTTCTACAACAAGGTTATGCCAGTTAAAGGATGGATGCACTACGACACAATATCGGTGAAATGGGACCATCAAGTGGTAGCAACCAAGCGTGACAAGACGGTTGAAGTAGAGCAAGAGTACGACCCCGAGGAAGACGAGCAAGCCGATAACATCCAAACCATGCAAGTGGGCGACAACAGCCGTGCACCCGTCAACAAAATGGTAAAAGAGAGTAAAGGCTCAGGCGAACAACCTAAGAGTGCCGACAAGGGCAAAGAGACCAACAAGTCATCGACTAGCGGCACCGAGAAACCGCCCGAGAAAAAGAAAGAAGAGAGCAAGAACAACTCAGGCGAAAAGAAACAACCAAAGAAATAGAAACCACTTTATATAAAACACTTTTATGACGAAGACACAATATATCGTAGCATTAGAGATAGGCAGCTCAAAAATAGTGGGAGCAATTGCTGAGAAAACCCCATCGGGATATGTGCAGATTAATCATCTCGAAATGGAGAAACTCATCAACAGCGTGCGACACGGGTGTGTGCAAAACGTGGAAAACACTAAAGGAGCAATCAACAGCATAATAAAGAAACTTGAAAACCGTGTTGACGGCACAATTGAAGAAGTGTTTGTGGGACTAAGTGGCCGTTCACTTCACAGTGAGCCCACCGAGGTTAATCAAAACCTTGATGCCACTGTGCCTATCACCAACGAAGTACTCGAGCGCATAGTGAGCGAAGCAGGAAAAGACCCCATTATGAACTACGAGACCTGCGAGGTAGTGCCCCGCACCTACTACGTTGACAAGAACGAGACCAAAAGTCCTAGTGGACAGTTTGGTTCAAACATTAACATAAAGCTCAATCTCATCGTTGCCAAGCCAAACCTCAAGCTTAACCTTGACCGCGTGATGACTGGTGGCGCTAGAGTTAAAGAATACATGGTAACTCCACTTGTGGTTGCCGACGAGATTCTTGAACCTTCGGAGAAATCGCTTGGTTGCATGCTTGTTGACTTAGGCGCCGAGACCACTACAGTGTCGATTTACAAAGACGGCTCTCTGGTCTACCTCACCACCTTGCCGCTGGGTGGCCGCAACATCACCCGCGACATTACAATAGGCCTCAACGTGCTTGAAGACACAGCCGAGCGCATTAAGAAAAACATAAGTAACCCTCTCGACAAGAATGTCGACAAGGTTACTATCGAAGGCGTCAACTCAACCGATGCTGCTAATTATATTGTGGCCCGCACAGGTGAGATTATAGCCAACATTAAGCAGCAAATTCAATATGCCGGTGTAAAGGCCGTCGACCTGCACAACATAGTGCTAATAGGTGGCGCTGCTCAAATGCAAGGTATTGCCCGTCGCATCGAAGACGAGATTAAGCTTCGAGTTAGAATTGGCACCAATCCTAACGGCATCAACATCTTGGACCATAACATCAACCGCGCCGAGTATGTGCAGCTGTTCTCACTACTGTCGCATGCTGCAGCCAAGACACCATTCAACCAATCGTGCGTGAGGTTGAACAACTACAACTACAACGTGAGCGAACAGGGATTCACCTCAAGCAATCCTGAGCCTGCTGGCGATGACTACAGCTACAACACGTTCCGCCCCGAAGAAGGTCCTGCTCCAAAAGCCGCTACACACACGAGCAAAAAACAGATGCCCGAGAGCCGCAGCAACAGGACATCGTGGATTAGTAGAGCTCAACAACAACTCAAGAGACTGATGACTGAGCCCGAAGACGAGGGCAAGGACATCTAAAGCACACCCTGTTTATTAACTCGAAAACATCAATATTACTATATGGAAAATATCGAAAACGGCAGCATCAGCATCAATATGAACGATATGCCAACGGGCACGCCCAACATTGAGCAACAAGACATCTTTGCTGACATTGAGGAGAATCCCGGGTTCCATAAGAAAGAAACACCCGAGAAGGCGCCTTCGCTCATCAAGGTGATAGGAATAGGTGGCGGTGGTAACAATGCCGTCAACCACATGTATGAACAAAACATCAACGGCGTCTCGTTTGTTGTGATGAACACCGACCGTCAGGCGTTGAACAACTCACAGGTTCCCAATAGGGTTCTTATAGGCCCTAACACCACCTTCGGACTGGGTGCTGGCAACAAGCCCGAACTCGCCAAAGAGGCTGCCGAGGAGAGTGAGAATGAAATTGCTGCCCTCTTCGACGATGAGACCAAGATGGTGTTCATCACCGCAGGAATGGGCGGCGGCACCGGTACCGGTGCTGCACCAGTGGTAGCCCGTATCGCACATGATAAGGGTGTGCTCACCATTGGCATTGTGACCATCCCCTTCCTCTTTGAGGGCAAGAAGAAAATCATCAAGGCCTTGAGTGGTGCCGACGAGATGCAGAAGTATGTCGATGCACTACTTATCATCAACAACGAGCGCTTGAGCGAGATTTATCCTGACCTGAACTTCATGAACGCCTTCGGCAAGGCCGACGACACCTTGTCGATAGCAGCCCGAAGCATCAGCGACCTTATCACCGTGGATGGTTACATCAACCTCGACTTTAACGATGTGAACACCACTCTGCGCAATGGTGGTGTTGCAATCATCAGCTCGGGTTATGGCGAGGGTGAGCATCGTGTGACCAAGGCAATTGAAGACGCCCTCAACTCACCACTGCTCAAGAATCGCGACGTTTACGGCTCGCAAAAGATATTGATGAACTTCTATTTTTCGTCAAAAGCTCAGAATGAATTCAAGATGAGCGAGATTGACGAGATGCGCCGCTTCATGACCCAGTTCACTCACGAGGTTGACGTGATTTGGGGTGTAGCCTACGACGACAGCCTGGGCGAGAAAGTTAAGATGACAATGCTTGCTGCAGGCTTCAACGTGTCGCTCGACGCTGAGGCAGCTGAAGCCGAGGGTGACAAGAAGAGTGAAACCAAGGCCAGCACTCCTGCCAGCCGCATCGAGCAAGAATATGGCGAGAAGTTCAACGAGCTCGACATCGACCGAGCTAAGGCACAATACATTGTCCTTCGTCCCGAGGACATCGACAATGATGAGATTGTCGATCTGCTCGAGAAGAATCCAGCCTTCAAGCGCGACCAGCAAGTGAAGAACGTGTTCCGCGAACTTCAAAGTGCACCCACCAAGCCATCAACTCCTAAGCCATCGCCTGTGCTTAACAAGAAGAAGGCTAGCACAACTGCTACCATCTCGTTCGACTCTTAACCACACAACCACCATATTTCACGACTTTTAAAATCTTAACAACACATAATGTTAACGCTACAATTCATCAATGAGAACCCAGAACATGTGATTGAGCGACTGGCAGTGAAGAACTTCGATGCCCGTGAGCCCATCATGAAAGTAGTAGAACTCGACAAGCAACGCCGCGCAGCACAGAAGGAGCGCGACGACAATGCTTCACAACTCAACAAGATGGCGGCGCAGATTGGCGCTCTCATGAAGCAAGGCAAGCGCGACGAAGCCGAGCAGGCCAAGGCCGCTGTGGCAGCACTGAAAGCCACTAACAAGGACATTGACGACCGCATGAGCGCAGCTGCCAACGAGATTACCGAAATACTGCTATCAATCCCTAACGTGCCCTACGAGGGCGTTCCTGCTGGCCTCACAGCCGAGGATAACGTAGTGGAAAAAACCGGTGGTCCAGATCCACATCTTGCCGACGATGCTCTACCCCACTGGGAACTTGCCAAGAAGTATAATCTCATCGACTTTGACTTAGGTGTGAAAATCACTGGTGCTGGATTCCCCGTCTATGTGGGCAAGGGAGCTAGACTGCAACGAGCCCTCATCCAGTTCTTCCTTGACGAGGCTGGCAAAGCCGGATATGTTGAGATTGAGCCTCCCTATGTAGTCAATGAGGCATCGGGTCTTGGCACTGGTCAACTTCCCGACAAGGAGGGCCAGATGTATCATTGCCAGGTCGACAATTTCTATCTCATCCCCACTGCCGAGGTTCCAGTTACCAACATGTACCGCGACGTGATCCTGAACCAAGATGAACTGCCCAAGAAGAATTGTGCCTACAGTGCATGCTTCCGTCGTGAGGCAGGATCTTATGGCAAGGATGTGCGTGGCCTGAACCGTCTGCATCAGTTCGACAAAGTGGAAATCGTGCGCATCGAGCGCCCTGAGGACAGCTACGCCGCCCTCGAGGAGATGAAGGATCACGTGCAAGGTCTGCTCGAGAAACTCGAGCTGCCATGGCACATTCTGCGTCTGTGTGGTGGCGACATGAGCTTCACCAGTGCCATTACCTTCGATTTCGAGGTGTGGAGCGCTGCACAGAAGCGCTGGCTCGAGGTCAGCTCGGTAAGTAACTTTGAAACCTATCAGGCCAACCGCCTCAAGTGCCGTTACCGTGGCGATGACAAGAAAACTCACCTGTGCCACACCCTCAATGGCTCGGCACTGGCTCTGCCTCGCATCGTGGCCGCCCTTCTTGAGAACAACCAGACACCTGAAGGCATACGCATCCCAAAGGTTCTACAGCGCTACACAGGCTTCGATATCATCGACTAATTCAAGTCAACTCATAACACATCATCGGCCGCATCATCCTCCCCTGCAGATGGTGTGGCCGTCTTCATTTAACGAAGAATACCTTTTTGAAAACGGCAAAAAAAATGCCATCTCAAATATTGAAGAGATGGCATCTAAATCTTTGTACTTAAATTAGATTAAAAGATTAATCCAAATCAATAAGATTAAGTCGATAAGTTTTTCCTATTAATTCCGCAACATTGCGTGAATCAGTTTTTTGCAGCAACTGCTTACGGTGATACTGAACAGTATTTATTGAGATATAAAGCTTCTCAGCAATTTCACGACTACTCAATCCCTGGATTAGATATCTCAGAACTTCTTTTTCTCGCACCGTCAATTCTTTCGTGGTGTTTGTCATATGATTATAAACTGTTAATAATTTTCTATAAAGCAAACGCAAAATAAAAACACAATTGTATAATTTCCAAATAATTACAAACTTTTTTATGCATTAACTGATAAAACTACCTCTTTTAGTAGCAAAAATATAATAGTTTTCTAATATTTTTTCATTATCGAAATTTTGAACTACCAAAAAATGCCTATAAATAGTAATAGTTGGCCTAATAAAGCAGAAAAATTCACTTTTTTCGAAAAAAAGTTGCAAAAAAATTTGCCAGTTCAAAAAATGTGCGTAACTTTGCACCGCAATTTCCAAATGGTGCGTTAGTTCAGTTGGTTAGAATGCCTGCCTGTCACGCAGGAGGTCGCTGGTTCGAGTCCTGTACGCACCGCAAGTGGAGAGAGGAGAAGAGCGAACTACCCTAATTAACAAAACAACAACTTGTTACAGCACATATAAAAGAACGATAAAGGCAAGTCGCCATGTGACGACTTGCCTTTATTTTACCCACCACATTGTACACTGAGTGGGAATAGTGTGTGCACTTGTTAGAATGTGAACTGTACGCGTGCCTGGCCCATGTGAACGTTCTTGTCGTAGGGCAAGAAGTCCTTCTGCAGACGATGGTAAGTGTAGTCGAGCATCAGCTGAACGTACTTGTTGAACGAGTAGTTCATACCAATGGTGTAAGAGTTGACTTTACCACCACCAACACTGCTGCTGGCATAGGGCCAATCCTCCATGTAACCATTGGGATAGTACTGGTTGCGACCTACAGCGAAGTACTCGCCTTCGTTCACGTCGTTAAGGCTGGTGTAGTTGTAGCGAGCCACAATTTCAAGAGCCTTGCCATTAAGACCACCGAGCAAACCCTCGCTGCGGTTATACTTGTAAGGGCTACCGAAGATGAGGAAACCGGCCTCAACATAACCTCCGTGGAAGTTATCACTGCGCAAGGGGTTGGCAGCAAGCCACCAGTCGTAAGAACCCCAAGTGTCGATGTTGTTGTTGCTAGCCTCCCACAGGGTGTTGCTGTCGCGTTTCTTAGTTGTGTGCTTGTACATATACTCACCACGCACGAAGAAGCGGTTGTTGTGGTAGAGAACCTCGGCACCGAGATCAATCACGTTGTCAATCCAAGGAAGCTCGCACGATACGAACTGGTCATCTTCGTCAACATAAGTCTCAAGTGGTTGACCAAGATAAAGGGTTTTCTTGAGCACATTGTTGGTAACAACGCCGCCACCCATGTGGGCAAAGCGACCGTTCACACCGATGTGCAGAGTCTGGTTCTCATCGATGATAGGACGAACCAAATAACGACCGGCAACGGTAATGCCGTTGAAACCTGATTCAATCTTGTTGTAGGCATTCTCGGTGAAAATACCCTGATAAGCCATGAATCGGTCGCTGTTGTACTTGTAGCTGATACCAAGCTCACGGCCTTCGCCCAAAGCATTGCTGCTACCAGGACGAGAAATGAAGTGATAGCTACCAAGTGAGGTGTTACGTGCCATCGAACCGGCTGGATCGTTGTAGTAACCTAACTTAATTGAATGAGCATCGCCATTCTCGGTAGTCTTGGTGTACTGCAAGAAGATGTTCTTCTGCGCAAATTTACCCTTGCCAAAGCCAAAGTCGGCATAGAAATACCAGTCCTTATAGCGCATCGATGTGCGGATGCGGGCATCGGTAATGGCAGCACCACTCTGCAATGGAGTGAAATCGGTGTTATAGTAGGCTGCGTCGGCCATCATGCGGGCACCAATGGTAAAGTGCACGTCTTTCTCGTTGTTGTCAACCTTCAATGTGGGATCGGTATCAAAATCCTGTGCGTTGGCAGCGAACGCAAAAATCGCCAAAGCAAAGATCAAAAAATATTTTTTCATATCTATTTATGTTCTAATGTTGATTAATATAAACTCTTTAAATGCTTTTTTCAACTGTGTTGATGCGATTTTATTAGTAGCCAAGGCGAACGAGGGTTGCCTCAACATCGGGAACAACAGATGGAGCTTGAGAGTTGTCAAACTTCTGACCAGGATGGAATGGGTTAGGAAGGTTGGCATTGCAACGGAAACCATTCTCAATCATGTAACGCAACGAAATCTCAGAGCGATTGGTGAAGAAACCGTCCATGTAAACGGGCACGCTCTTGGTGCCTGTGAAATTGGTGTAGGCAGTTGCAGGGATTGTGAGTTGCAGCACGTCGTCAAACATGGTGGTGTTACCCTGTCCGTAGTAGTCGGTGTAGTAACCCATGTATTTCGACATCTGTGCATAAGAGTCAAATGAGTATGGGTGGTTAATCATACCTGACTTGCGAATCATGTAGGCCTGCCAGGGCTGGTTCATCTCGGGATAGTTGTTAGGAGCACCACTGATGGCGGGGCCGATGATGTGTGCGCCATATTCCTGTCCGTAGCGGATGAAGTCGGCATAACCAGTTGGAGTGTCATAAGCGATGTCGGTTGCATAGGGGGGATCACTGATCCACAGCAAGAAGCACATGGGCACTTGACCCTTGAACACGTCGTAGGCACGATGCAGAGCGTCGAACGAGAAGGTTTGGAGGATAACCTTACCATTGGTGTTACCCACATTAACCTTACCACCCTTATAGAACTGGGTGTCGCTTGAAGGATTGGTCACAATGTTCCAGCCACATTCGTGTAGAACGTTGTAGACGCGAACCTCCATGTCTTTGGGGTTAAGCCAGCTCTCTTTGAACTCGATGTAGATACCTGGGCGGTTGCCAGTGTCCTGCTCATCATTTACATAAGCGTTGGCGAAGTCATACTCAACGAAGTCCATGTACTTAGCAGCATAGCTGTAGCTTACGCTTGGATCGTCACACTTAACAGTCTTCTTCTCGCTGTTGTAAATCTCCTCAAGGGTCATGTTTTTGTATTTATCCTTAATCTTGTAAGGAAGAATACGAACGCCATTAGCATCGCGTTTCAGTTTCTTACCCTCGGCAAAGGCAATCTGGTCTTGAATGGCCGATACATAAAGGCCATTGCTATAGATAAGACCGTCCTTTGTGTTGTTCACTCTACCAAGCTGAGTAGCCTTGTATTTAGGACGGGCCTGCTCCTTAGTGCTGTTGTCAAGGTTGAACCACTCGCCTGAGTCGAGCATGAGAAGCTCGGCATAGTAGTACGACATTGTGTAATAGGTACGGAAGTCGTTCACGTCACGCTGATATTGAGCCTCAATATCGGCCTCCGAGAAGTGCTGAGTGCCATCGCTGTTCTTGAACGAACGGTAGAATGCTTTACGCACTTCGGTGGGAACATAGTCAGAGAAGAAGCTCTGGATGTTGGTTGTACGCTTCACGTTCTCGTCGTGGTTAGCAAGCACGATACCGTCTTTGGTAGCCTGCATGTCACTCTCAAGGTAGTCGGCGCCCATCTCACGAGCCCAACGCCAAGAAGCCTCGGTCTCTTCGGGGGTCCAGAAGATTGAGCCACGGTGTGCTGCTACAGCATACAAGGGCACATAGTCACGCACCTTTGCCATGTCGGCAGACAGTTGAGAAACCTCAATCCTGCGGGCATCGGTATTCTCATTGGTAAACTGCTGCTCATCAGAGCAAGAGGTTGCCAGGGAAGCGAGCAATAAGCCAGCAACGCCTAATCGAATGATTTTTTTAAACATAAGTTTGATTGGTTTGTTGGTTAATATAAATATTTAATTAGTATTTCTTTATTTCATCCATCATGGTGAGCCTTGAATGGCTCACCGTGATGAACTATAATAATTATTCTTCGGTTGTTTCTTCAGCTTTCTCTTCAGGAAGTGATGTTCCTTTGCGATCGGCAACGAGATATTGCTCCTCTTTGTAGGTGAGTGCCATGAAGAAGATTGCGAGAACACAGGCAATCATAAGCAGGATGAATACCCATGACCACCCCCAGTTGTCGGCAACGAAACCGAGAAGCGAGTTGGCAAGAAGGGCTGTACCAAGCACATAACCCATGAAGCCAGTCAATCCAGCAGCTGTGCCGGCAGCATTCTTTGGAGCCAAGTCAAGTGCCTGGACACCAATAAGCATCACTGGGCCATAGATAAGGAAGCCTATAGCAATAAGACATCCCACAACCACCCAAAGGTTACTCATGTTCTGCCAATAGATAACGATAGCAATGATGATAATTGCCATGAATATCATGGTAGGCATTGCGCGACGGCCTTTGAAAACCTTATCGCTGAGCCAGCCACAGAAGATGGTACCAGGAATTGCTGCAAACTCATAGGCAAAATAAGCCCATCCGGCGCTCTTGATGTCAACACCCTGGTTGCTCAAGATTGTGGGAGCCCAGTCAAGACATCCATAACGCACCATGTAGATAAACGAGTTGGCTAGAGCAATAAACCACAAGAACTTGTTACTGAGCACAGTCTTGAAGATTTCCTTTGTGCTCAATGTTTGCTCACTCTTCTTCTCGTCGTAGTTCTTTGACGCCGAGCCACTCCATTTCTCAATCGATGGAAGACCACACGATTGTGGGGTGTCGCGAATCATCACATAAGCAATGATAGCGATAAGAATAGCTACTGCTGCGGGGAACGCATAGGTACCAATGAGGAAGTACATCTTCTCATCGTTGCCATAGAACCAGCTGCCGAACCACATAGCGCCATAGGCGGCCATTGGGCCAACAAGGGCACCACCCACGTTGTGGGCGCAGTTCCACACACTCATCCATGTACCACGTTCCTTAATCGAGAACCAACGTGTCATAACGCGACCGCACGGAGGCCAACCCATTCCCTGGAACCAGCCCACAAGGAAGTTGAAGGCACCCATCAAGAAGATGGCGAGAGCCTTCTGCTCGCTGAAGAACTGAATGGGAATAATCATGAACATCATGGCAACGGCCGAGAGAATAAGTCCCAGAGGCAGGAAACGACGTGCATTGCTGCGGTCGCTCACACTTGCCATCACAAATTTTGAGAAACCATAGGCAAGGGCATTCATTGCCAGCGCCGTTCCTAGCTCACCCTTAGTGAAGCCAAAGGGCTCCAGCATGGGGATTGCCATCGACAGGTTTTTTCTCACAAGATAGAAACCGGCATATCCGATGAAGATACCAATGAACACCTGCCACCTCAGGCGGCGGTATTCAGCATCGGCTTCAGGTCCTGTTCTTTCCGGCTTAAATGCCGGAGGAGCTAAAAATTTACCCATTTGTTTAATCGATTAATTGTTAACGGTTAATATTATTTTATTTCACTTTATTGCTTTGTTGTTAAAAATCCAACCTCAACTCCCCCTCTATTTAGAGAGGGGGATGGGAGGAGTATTATAATATGTGTGTTATGAAAAAAGCCATAATTAAACTTATCACTTATTAAGTTCTCGTGTCGCTTCCACATCAAGCGCCTCGGCAATTATTGAGATGGGGTTCATCACAGGTGTGCCTGTTGACATCTCGATTTGCCACTTGCAGGTCTCGCAGTCGGTAGCAACACAGTCGGGATTCGCCTCATCAATCTGGTCAAAGAGTCCCTTACCAATGGCCTGCGAACGCTCATAGTTCTCTTTCTTAAAACCGTAGGTGCCACTTATGCCGCAGCATTGCGACTCAAGCATCACGAAGTCAATGCCTGGAATCATGCGCAGCAAGCGAGTGCTATAGGGCACCCATCCCATGCGCTCCATGTGGCATGCGCTGTGATAAGCAACGCGCTTATGATAATCCTCGCGAAAAGCAAGTTTAATCTCACCCTTCTCGATTAGTTGCAGCAAGAATCGGGTGGCAAGGCTTATGCTGTCGCGCACGTCGTGGTTGTCGATACCTAGCAGGTGGTCATACTCATCGCGCATGGTGAATGTGCAGGTCGAGCTAGTGGTTAACACAGCATGGCCCTGAGCAACAGCTTTGCGCATCGAGGTCATATTAACCTCGCCCTGGCGCTTTGCCTGCTTTGGCATACCGTTGGCGATGAGTGCCACACCGCAGCATTTCTCTTTCTCGAGCAGATGCACACCATAGCCCACAGCATTCATCACCTTAACGAAATCTTTGCCCAATTGTGGATAGTTATAGTTAACGTAGCAGCCATGGAAGTAGCTCACGTGCTTGCTGTACTGGCTCTGCTTGGGCGCAGCTTCCTTCTTGAACCACGACTCAAACTTGCGGCTTGAGTAGTCGGGGAAGGTGCGGTGCTTGTCAATGCCCATAACGCCGTGCAGAACAGCCTTCATGGGCTTGAGCTTTAGCACGGGATTAGCTATAGGAGCAAATGGCGAAGCCATCGTTCCCACCAGGTCGGTATTTGCAAGCATCATGTCGCGCAATGATGGGCGGTGGGTGCTGTACTTGATGCGAGCAGCCTGGATGATGTCGCCTATGTGCACATCGTTAGGGCATGCCACTTCACAGCGCTTGCAGTTGAGGCACATCTTGAGTGCTTCATCAAAGAAAGCCTTATTCTTCAAGCGATAACGCTCGCCGTCGGGGCCAGCCTGCTTGGGACCAGGATATAATGGCGTTACTGCCGACACTGGACAATACACTGTGCATATGGAGCATTTCAAGCACTGCTCAAAGTTGTTGACGCTCATGTTTTGTGTCTGGGTTTCGATTGTCATAGTTGTCGGTCAGTATTATTGGTTCAAAATGTTCTCGGTAACTTGCAATGCAGTAAGCATGTCGACACCTGCGCCATCAAGCAGCTTTATGCTGTTGTGACCACTCAAGACCGAGCCTGCTGCATAGAGGTTGCTCATCACATTGCCACTGCGCTTGCAGTGCAGCTTGTGATCGGTTGCCACGCCCATTTCCATGTAGGGTTGAGCTTCGGTCACGTCAACAGTAGCCCAAGTCTTACGGTCGAGGCCCAAGTCGTCGACGTCGACACCCAAAGCAGGTTCATACACGTGGTTATAGTCAGCAACCAAGCCACGGCTCACAAACGAACCGGTGGCAAGTACAAAGTTGTCGGCTTCAAGCACTGTGCCGTCAAGCTTAGCGGTTTTCACGCCTTTAAGATTATTGCCGTCATATATTCCCTCTATCACCTGATCGCCAGTGAAGAAAGAGCCACCAAGTGCCATGAAACGCCTGCGAAGCTGCGACTGCATCCTCACGCCTGGCACCGATGGAGGCAACGTGTCGACATAGGATGCCGGCACATTGATAAGGCGAAGCAATTGCATAGCCTTTTCGTTGCTCGATATTCCCAGTACTGAAGGCAGCAGCACCATATCATACCCCTCACCTACAACACTGTTAACCTGGTCGGCAAACTTCACGAGCAGATCATTTTGCTCTATCACCTTAGCGATATTGGTCGAGCGCATCTCGGTAGGACTTTGGCGAAGCTGCTGGAATTCGGGCAGAATAACAGCCTTAACATCAACCTCCACACCACGTTCACGCATTCCTGCAGCAAGGAACTTGGTAGGAAAATCTAGATAATTGACGATATTAACCAATGCCACTTTGCGCCATGGCATCTTATCGGGATCATCAATGGCAGCCATCCCTTCAAGAGTGAGCCAGGTGGGCATCAAGGCACCTATCGGTGTAATGCGCCAGTGATTGGCGGTAGCATAGCCAGTGGTGGCGAGACCAGCTCTCTCGAGTATTTGTTTCGCCACACCAGCTAACCTTGACACGTCTTCTAGTTTTTTATAGGGATGTTTTTCATTAAGTTTTGCAATGGCATCAAGGGGCTTGAACAAGTCGTTGCCACGCTCGTCGCTGCCCAGTAGGTCGAGTGACCCGCCCATAAAGTGCAGAGTGCTTTGTCCGGCACTCACAAGTGCCACATCCTTGCCGGCCTCGGCCAGCGCAATGCCTGCGGTGAGGCCCGAGAGGCCTCCACCTATTATTACTATATCAAATCTCATAGCACTCCACTCTCCTTTCATTTGCAAGTCGGTCCACGCCGAGCACACCTTGATATATTCTAGCGGTAAGCTGAGCCTCGGCAAGGTTGTCGCCCCATGCCACTGGCTGCATGCCTTTCCACCGTTCGTTCATAAATCCAGCAAGGTCATTAATCGCCTTCTGTGTGTCATCACCACACATCACGCCAGCAGCACGGCAGGCACACAACTCGCCTTGACAGGTTCCCATGCCCACGCGCGTGCGCCTGCGCAGGTTTATAAGATTGTGTACATGCAGCTTGGTGACAGCATATCTTACCTCGCCAACACTCACACCCTCACACTCGCACACCAGGGCATCGCTAGTCACGTCACCACTATCAATGCTAGCATTAAGAGTGCCATGGCGTCCCTCAGCAGCTTTCTGAGCAAAGCTGTATTTCTTGGTCTCAACCTTTGGCTCGCTGCCGGGCAGTGGTGTGGTCGCTGTCTCGCACTGCTTTGCAATGCCCAGTTTCTCACATGCCAGGTTGGTCACTTCCTCGGCCATAAGACGATAGGTCATCATCTTACCGCCAGTTATAGTGATAAAGCCGGCAAGGCCATCACGCTTCTCATGGTCGAGTGTAACGATGCCACGGCTTATGCTTCGGCCTGTGGGGTCGTCATCACTGGCAATTAACGGACGAACTCCGGCATAGGCCCTAAGAATGCGTGTGCTGCCAAGCGACGGCGCCAACTTCATGCCCTCGGCAAGCAGCAGTTCCACCTCCTCGGGAGTAACGCGCATGTCATCGCACGTTTCAATGGGCACACGGTCACTTGTGGTACCTATCACACACACGGCATCGTCGGGAACCAGAATGTCGGCATTGGCAGGCTTGCGGCAGCGGTTTATAACCATGTTATTAACACGATGACCGAAAATCAACAGCGACCCCTTGGCGGGGAACATATTGATTTTAACACCTGCCATTTGTGCAACCAGCATGCCCCAAATGCCAGCGGCATTGATTGTCAACGTGGCATGCACGTTTCGCTCCTCACCGTTCAGGTTGTTGCGCAACTTAACGCCCACCACTCGGCCTTGCTCGATAATAATGTCAATTACCTCATGATAGACCAAAGCCTCAGCACCATGCAGTTGTGCATCGAGAACATTGGCCATCGTCAGCCTGAAAGGGTCGACCGAAGCATCGGGCACTTTCACTGCACCTATCAAGTCGGGGTTCACAGCTGGTTCCATAATCTTCGCCAACTGTGGATCGATAACCTCGGCTCTAATGCCTGCCTCGGTACACTTCTGCACAAATGTGCTCTGGAAATTGATGTCATCCTCAGGAAGGGTGATGAAGAGGCCTTCGGTCTCCTCTACGCAATGTCGTGCTATCTTGCGCAAAGTCATATTCTCGGCAATGCACTCCACAGCGCTCTCATGGTCGGTAACGGCATATCGAGCACCACTATGTAGCAGTCCATGATTACGGCCTGTTGCTCCTGTTGAGTAGTCATGACGCTCTACAAGCAGCACTTTCAGCCCCCTCATGGCGCAATCTCGGGCCGTTCCGGCACCAGTGATTCCGCCGCCTATCACAATCACATCATAGTGGTTGCTTAGTTCTTTTTCCATTAATTCTAGATATTTGCCTTTTAACAGGTTTAGGTTTGCTCACCCACTACTAAGCAAATGGCTGGTTTTAAGGTGATTATAATTATCT
This sequence comes from uncultured Bacteroidales bacterium, assembly GCA_902762385.1. GTDB lineage: Bacteria > Bacteroidota > Bacteroidia > Bacteroidales > Muribaculaceae > Sodaliphilus. The sequence continues at coordinate 27,396 of CACWNQ010000019.1, forward strand.
TTTTTGAACATAAAACATTTGTAACTAATTTGCTTGAGAACTCGAAAAGTTTCTAAACGCAACCTTAAATGTTTTATTTCGCAACAAAATTATGACAAGGTTTTTGAAAAACAAAATTTTTTGGAACTTTTTTCATAATAATATACAAAGAATTTTTCAAAATAGATAAATTTGCACATTTTCCCAACAATTTTTCGTCTAAAGAGTTTCGAAAAATTAAAAAAACATAAGAAAATTTGTTTCTTTTGAAAGATTATCCTAATTTTGCCACATCTCTTTTGAAACAAAAGGCTTTTTTTACACACATTATTAATATAGAAACATATTATGCTCAAGAAGAAACGACAGGCACAAATCCTAGAAGTGCTGATGAAGGAAGAAGCTATCACCGTGAGCGAACTGGCTAGCCTGCTCGACGTGTCGTCGGTGACCATAAGGAAAGACCTCTCTGAACTCGAACAAGCCAACCGACTATACCGCAGTCACGGCAAAGCTATTCTCATTAACCCTTTCACTTTCAATCGTTCCATCAGCGAGAAAGAGAAACTCTTCCCCGAGCAGAAAGACGCCATAGGCCGAGAGGCGGCACGACTAATAGATCGTGACGACAGCATCATCATTGCATCGGGCACCACAGTCCATGCTCTGGCACGAAACATCAAACCCATTCATCGACTCACTGTGGTGAGCGCATCGCTGCCAGTGTGCGAGATTCTGTCACTTGACGAGTGTAACGACATAATACAACTTGGCGGCATGCTGCGACACAGCAGCCTTTCGGTAGTGGGTCAGTACAGCAAGCAGATTCTCGAGAATTGCTCGTTCTCCAAACTTTACATGGGTGTCGACGGCATCGACTTCGACTATGGTTTCACGACCACCGACATGCGAGAAGCCGAACTTAACCAACAGATGATGAGAGCCGCCCAAAAAGTGATAGTCCTCGCCGACGCTAGCAAGTTCGGCAAGCGAGGCTTTGCCAAGATTGGTGATATCGAGGACATCGACCTAATCATCACCGACTCGGGAGTAAATCCCTCGGTCGTGAACCAAATAAGAGAACACGGCATCGATGTGATAATTGCTGAGTAGAATCTTCTCGCTCCTCAACAAATCATTCAAGAACATAAAAAACTTAAAAACGGGCATTATTATTTGCCCGTTTTGTGTATTTTATGTAATTTTGGATTTTTCAAATAAGATTGTTCTACTAAATTCATTTTTTATGGAAAACGAAAACATCATCATACCTAGTGAATTTGCCGACATCTGCCCTATTCAGGACAAAGACTTCCACAACGAAATGTCGATCCTTGTAAACGAACCCATGTTCAAGCAGATAGCGCAAATCGTGATGCCACAATACAACTACACTCAGTTCAAGATGCTGCTGCTGAGTTTGAACTCGAAATATGACTTGCAGACCAAGGTCATGAAACCTTTTGTCGACGGCTTGCTCAAAAAGACATCAACTGGTCTCACTGCAAGTGGACTCGAGAACCTAGAGAAGGATGTGCCTAACACTTTCATTACCAACCACCGCGATATCGTTCTTGATTCGGCACTGCTTAGCTACCTCATGCTTGAGAACGACATGGACACATGCGAAATCGCAATAGGCAACAATCTTCTCATCTACAACTGGATAACCAAACTAGTGCGCCTAAACAAGTGCTTCATCGTGAAGCGCAACTTAGGTCGCCTGCAAACCATGGCCGCAGCATTGCAACTTTCGTCCTACATGCATTTTGTGCTTAAGGAGAAGAAAGGCTCAATCTGGATTGCACAACGCGAGGGACGATGCAAAGACAGCAACGACCGCACCCAGGAGAGCCTCATCAAGATGCTCACCTACGGCAACCGTGAGGTGCCATTCATCGAGAGTCTTAAAGAGCTCAACATTGCCCCCATTGCACTAAGCTACGAGTACGACCCCAACGACTGTCTCAAAGCACGCGAATATTTGCTTAAGAGCAAGGATCCCAACTTCAAGAAGACTCAGGAAGATGACCTCATCAGCATGAAGACAGGCATTGCCGAGTTCAAGGGACAAATCCATTACTCGTTTGCTCCATGCATCAACGACAAGCTTGAGCGCATTCCGGCCGATCTCGACCGACTGCTCACTGTGCAGCGCATTTGCTCTATCATTGACCATACCATTCACGCCAACTATAAAATCTTCAAGACTAATTACATGGCGCATGATATGCTCTTCGACAACAAGGACTTTGCCGAGCACTACACTACCGAGGAGGCAAACATTTTCAACGACTACCTCAACTCTCAGCTCGACAAGATTACCGATATTCCTGTCAACGCTAGCGACCGCAACTACATGTTCAAGTACATGCTACAGATGTATAGCAACCCGCTGACCAACCAAATTGAGGCGATAGGAAAAGCTTAATCTACCTGACACATATTATAATGAAGTATTTATTGTTTTCGATTGCTGCGGTAGCACTGAGCATGCCGCACAGTGATGCATGCACGAGCATTCTCGTGGGCAAGAAGGCGAGTGTCGACGGCTCGGTTATGTGTACCTATAATATTGACGCTTGGGGTGCTATGCACAGGATGCCGCGCTTCGAAGCCGGCACTCACAGCCCTGGCACCATGCGTGAAATTTATGACCGTGATACAAGGGTATATCATGGCAAAATCCCCGAAGCACCAGTCACCTATCTTGTGAATGGACACATCAACGAATGGCAAGTATCAATTGGAGAAAGCACATTTGATGGGCGTGAAGAACTGATCGACACCACCGGTATCATCGACTATGGGTCGCTGATGCTCATAGGGTTGCAACGTGCGCGCACTGCACGTGAGGCAATGACAGTAATGACAAGTCTTGTTGAGAAATATGGCTTTTGCAGCTCAGGAGAATCTTTCACCGTGTGCGACCCTAATGAAGCATGGGTTCTTGAGATGATTGGTTGTGGCCCAGGCAGCAAGAGTGTGGTTTGGATTGCAGTGCGAGTGCCCGATAATGCTGTGATGGCGCATGCTAACCAGAGCCGCATACGTTGTGTAGACCTTACCGATACTGCCAACGTGAAGATATCAAAGAATTGCATCTCTTTCGCTCGCAAGCGAGGATATTTCAAGGGGAAAGACAGCGAGTTCAGCTTCTGCGACGCCTATAATCCACCCACCTTCGGTGGCCGTCGCCTAGGCGACACTCGCGTGTGGTCAATCTACCGACGTTTGACCACAGGAATGGACAAATATATTCCTTATGTTGAAGGCATAAAGCCCATGAGCGAGGTAGAGCCTCTGCCCATGTGGATAATTCCCGACAAGCCACTGAGCGTTAACACTGTCATAGAGTGCCTGCGCGACCATCTTGAAGGCACCCCGTTTACCTTCAACGACCCCGATGACCCGGGAGCAGGAATTTACGACACTCCGTTCCGTCCTCAGCCACTGCGATACGACGACGAGGGAACCACCATGTTCAACGAGCGAGCAGTGTCGACGGCACACACGGCATTCACCTTTGTGAGCCAACTGCGTAGCTTCATGCCACGCGAGGTGGGTGGCGTGATTTGGTGGGGTAGCGACGACAGCGGCATGGTGGCCTACACACCAGTGTACTGCTGCTCTAGCCAAGTGCCAACTTGCTACAACGTAGCCGACGCATTCCACTTCAACGACCAGAGTGCTTATTGGGTGTGCAACTGGGTAAGCAATATGGTATACCCTCGCTGGAGTCTGCTTTATCCCGAGCTTGAACAAGTGCGCGACTCGTTGCAGGCAAGCTACTTTGACCACCAACATGAAATCGAAACGCGCGCCCTCAATCTTTTGAAGACCGACCGAGACAGCGCCATCAATCTCCTAACCGACTATGGTGACCAAGTGGGCAATAGCATGGTAACTCGATGGCGTGACATGGCCTATCACATGATAGTGAAATACAACGACGGTGTAGTTCGCGAGGAAGACGAAAATGGTAACTACAAGCGCAATTCCAGTGGATATCGCCCACGTCTTGCACGACCCGGCATGAGCCCTAAAGCACGCCACCAAATTCATAAGTCAACTGGCACACGCTACGAAGTGCCGCCCACCGACAACCTCGACACCTCCTATATGTAATTAAGTGATTCTCTCAATATAACCCTAATATGGCAAATCCTAAGACTAAACAAGAATTGCTGACCGCAATGGCCGACGGCTATGCAAAACTTAATGAACAAATAAGCAAGATGACGGTCGTCGAACTCGAAACACCATTTCAGTTTGCAAGCGACCCGAAGAAATGTGGTGCACGATGGATTTATGACCAGTGTCCACGTGACCTTCTCATTCATCTATATGAATGGCAAGTGCTGATGCGCGATTTCGTCAACAACATTCGCAAGGGACAGCAACGTGACTACTTGCCCGACGAATACCGCAAGAACTACCACGAGATGGATCGCATGCTGGTGGAAAAACATCAGCAGACTTCATTCAGCCAGGCGCAACAATTGCTGAGCCAAACTCACGAAGAAATGATTCAACTTGCCGACAGTTTCACCGAAGAAGAACTGTTCGGCAAAGGCTACTACCGCTGCACCTACACCACAACCATGGCAGCCTATTTTGCCAGCGTCACCATCAGCCCCTACGGCCAAGCAACAAAACTCCTGAAAACCCACATCAAGAGCCTATAGTATTCCACACAATTATCATCAATTATTTTGTCATAACAAATAAAAAATATAACTTTGCACCCTATAATATCATTTATGTGTTGCACTAAATAAAAGCAGCCTGGATGCTTACTAATCGCGTTTTGTTATTTGTCTATAACTATGGGCAAAGACTGAATTAATTAATATTATTAAAACAATAATTGATTCGTCCTTCGGGAGGTCAGGACCCAAAACTAAAAAAGTATCTCCCATTCCTCCCCCGCATCGCCGGGGATGCATGTTAAACATCATGTACGCTTTGGTCCAGGTTGCTTTTTTCCATTAATAACTAGCTATGGAATCACTATTTGAGTTCGCCACGCCCGAACGGTTGACAAAGTTGCTCATTAAAGAGCGTGCAAAATGCCGGCGACGCAACAGAGACGAAGACAGGAGTAAAAAAAAGAACAAAAAAAAGAGCAAAAAAAAGAATCGAAGGCGACTTAACCGTGATTGCGACATCGACAGTTTGTCAACACGCAAAGTGCTGAGTCGCATCATGCCGCCGCGTTACACATGGGTAAGGCCTTCGAAGCGAATTTATCTGAAAAACGGTGCTATGGACACCAGCAAGAATGCCGAGAAGGCGTTATGGCTGACCATCAAGCGCGACCGAGACAAACAAGGCAAGAAAGCCTCCATCTATCTACAGGAACTGGACGCTTTTATCAGTCGAATCAGGCAACGACTGATGATGCCACAACTCACATTTGAGACGCCACAACTCATGCCCATATACAAGAGCCATAAGCAGCTTCAAGATGGCACACAGGTCGTTACCTGCAGACCACTATCGGTTTACACCCGACTCGAAGATAAAATCATCGTGGCAATAACAAGTCGATACCTCACACGCTTTCTCGACAAGCATCTGCATCAAAACATTTTGTCCTATCGTAACTCGCGCACATTCTATGGGGAGCAACACCACACTACCGACTTTAACGACGGCATCAAATTAATTGAGGCATTTCGCGCAAAACAAGGACAAAACAACATTTATGTAGCCGATTGCGACATCAAGAAGTTCTACGACACGATTCCTCACCACGTTGTGATTGAGAGCTTCAAACGCATTCTCGACAAGACAAGACTGGATTACGAGGGCAAGGAGCAAGTGATGAGGGTAATCAGGGCCTATCTCAACAGCTATAACTTCTACACCAACGCTTGGCTAGAGGCAGAGTCTAACCCTATTGTTTTCTTCAAAGTGCGACGACGTATGCACGACACCAACCATCGAAACACTTATCAACTAGGTTGGGTCGACGATATCATGGCTCTGCCTGAAGAAGAACGTCGGCACAGAGGCGTACCACAAGGTGGGGCCTTGTCGCTCGTGGTGGCCAATGTCGTGCTAAACGATGTAGACCAGGTAATTGTAAACAAAATTGATGAAAACTGCTTATTCATTCGTTACTGCGACGATATGATTCTGATGCACACCCACCGTGACAAATGCACACAATTAATGAAGGCCTATACTCAATCTCTCACCGACCATGGCTTATATTACCACGATTTTGAGTCTGTGACCAACTCTAAAGACCCAGCCAATCCCGAAATTACAAACAGTCATTTTTGGGAAATCAAGTCACACGCCACATTCCTGTGGGGAGATGGCGAGGGCAATAGCAACCGTTACATTGGATTCCTGGGGTATGAGATGCAACGCGATGGCCGAATGCGACTACGAAAGGACAACATTAAGCGATTCAAGGAAAAAACAAACCGATTGTTCTATGCGTTACAACGTTATCAAAACGACGACAAAAAAACCGATGAAGAAAAAGCCGAGCACAAAAAGAAAACCCTCAAAAACCTAATGGAAGGATTATGCTTCTACACGGCTTTCGACCAAGAACGCTTCCAAAGAGGCAAACAGTTTAAACTCTTGAAGAAACTCAGAGACAAACTAGAAGCACGACTCGCAAAACAACAACAGCAAAACCAATAATCAAATTAAACTTAAAACAAAAGCGCCGCAAATATATAATTTGCAGCGCCTTTTTGCTTTTAAGCCAGTACCCAGAGCCGGGGTCGAACCGGCACGGGTGTTACCCCACTGGTGTTTGAGACCAGCGCGTCTACCGATTCCGCCATCTGGGCTCGAAAAGCGGTTGCAAAGGTAGCAAATAATTGAGAACCGCGAGTCTAGAATTGTGAATTATTTTTGATTTTGGGCGTTTTTTGACATTTTTTTAGATTTTACGGTCATTTTGTTCTCCTTATTCCTTGATTTAATTGCCGGCCGAAAAATCTTTTTTTTCGTTTTTTGAGGGAAAAAGATGTGCAATTAGGCGAAAAGTAGTACATTTGTAAACTAAACAAGACTAAAATTATTTTAATATGACCCATTACGATTTTGACACAGTTATTGATAGGCACAATACCCATTGTAAAAGAACCGACAATCTAGTTTCTGAGTTTGGCAGCAAAGACTTGTTGCCACTTTGGATTGCCGATATGGATTTTGCCGTTTGCTCCGAGATAAGCGAGGCTTTGGTGAATCGTTTCCAAGGACATCCCATCTATGGCTACACCAATACCTATGACGAATATTGGCAATCAATCATCGACTGGCAACGTCGTCGCAACGGCTTCGAGATTAGCCGCGAGGAAATGACGTTCATGCCCGGCGGAATGCCTGCTTTGGGAATGATTCTCAACTTCTTCACCAAACCTGGCGACCGCGTGGTGCTGCAAGAACCTGTTTACTACGACTTCAAGGATGTGATTGAAGGCAATCACCGTCTGGCTGTGCGAAACAATCTGATTCCCACTGGTGACCATTTCTACAAAATGGATCTAGACGATCTCGAGCGCGTGTTCATCCAGCAGAATCCACGCCTCATGGTTGTGTGCAACCCACAGAACCCCATAGGTATCGTGTGGAAAAAAGAGGAGCTCCAACAGGTTGCTGCTCTTGCCCGTCGTTACAATGTGATTCTGTTCAGCGATGAGGTGTTTGGCGACATCACCTTGTTTGGGCACAAGCACACCCCACTGGCTACCGTTAGCGAGGACGCTGCCGCAGTCACCATCACTTGTGGCTCTCCTGGCAAAACTTTCAATATCCCAGGCCTGAAGAGCACATGGCTAGTAATAAAGAATCCTGAACTGCGTCGTGAGTTCTATCGCTGGGTGGAAGTGAATGAGCTGTGCAACGCTAACATTCCTGCATTGCTCGCCACCGAGGTTGGTTATCGCAAATGCGAGCCATGGCTTGAGGCCTGCAAGAAATACATTGAGCAGAATGTGCTTTATGTGGCCGATTACTGCAAGGAAAACATCCCAGGCATCTATGCCATTAAGCCTCAGGCCTCGTTCCTGATGTGGCTTGATTGCCGCCGACTGGGCCTTGACCATAATGAACTGGTTCGTTTCTTTGCCGAAGAGGCTCACTTGGCGCTCAACAATGGCGAGATTTATGGTGTTCCAGGCTACTGCCACATGCGACTCAACGTGGGCACACCACGAGCACTACTCGAAAAGGCGATGGGACAGCTACGCGACGCTGTCGACAGGCTCAAGAATCGCTGATGATGCGAGTGTGCTTTTTGGGTAATTGACAAACAATATAGGCTGAACACAGTCAGCCTATATTGTTTTATTATAACGTAGGTAAATTGACTCAAAATTTGCAAAGATTATTTTTTTTAGCGAGATTTGCACAATATTAATCTTTAACCAATAATCAGCAATGTCAACAAAATTCAAACACCTTGCCCTCGCATCAGTGCTGATGTGCCTAGCATCGGCAACTAATGCGACTGCACAAGACTCTAATGCCGTGGGCAACAATGAGATTATCCTACATGCTTGGTCATGGTCGTTCAACACGATATCCCAGCACTTGCAAGAAATTAAAGATGCTGGATACACCATCGTGCAAACCTCACCCATCAATGAGTGCTACGTGGGCGACAACGGCGGACGACAACTCTTTGGCAACGGAAAGTGGTATTATCACTATCAGCCTACCGACTGGACTATTGGCAACTACCAGTTAGGAAGTCGCGATGAGTTCAAGAGCATGTGTGACAAGGCCAATAGCTTAGGGCTGAGAGTGATTGTCGATGTGCTTCCCAACCATACCGTGATTGACCGCACTAAAATAAATGCTCGACTCGACAGCGCAGTGAACGGACGTGAGAATCTGTTTCATGCTAACGGACTCTGGCCCATAAATGACTATAGCGACCGATATCAATGCACTACTGGAGAGATGGGAACACTGCCCGACGTGAATACCGAGAACCCCGACTTCCAGTACTACTACATGCAATATGTAAATGATGTGCTGGCATGTGGTGCCCGAGGCTTTCGCTACGACACAGCCAAGCACATTGGACTGCCCGACGAGCCACGCGACCCAAAATCGCCACAAAACGACTTTTGGGATGTTGCCATGGGCCGCAAGGCCGTGAAAGGGTTGCGACTCTCTATCCCTCGCGACCAACTTTTCATTTACGGTGAAGTTCTTCAAGACCGCAATGTCCCCGAGCAAGGCTATGCCGAGTATATGGATCTCACTGCAAGCGGCTATGGTTGGGTGTTGCGCAACGTTCTCAACAAGCATAATGCCAAGGAGGGTGACCTGCTCAGCTGGCATCACAGTGTTGACCCCACCCACTTGATTACTTGGGTTGAATCGCACGACACTTATTGTAATGCCCATGAATCGGCAGGCATGAGCGACGAACTCGTGCGCCTCGGTTGGGTCTTCCTTACCGCACGCCAGTATGGCACTCCTCTATTCTACTCACGCCCCCACGGGAGCACTCGTGAGAACTACTGGGGCGACAATGAGATTGGCAAAGTGGGTAATGATGAGTTCAAGCACCCCTTAGTGCGCGCCATCAACGAGTTCCGCCACATCAACTCAGCTCAGCCTGAGAACATCATTATCAGTGATGATGGCAAGCAAATCATTGTAGAGCGTGGCAAGAAAGCTGCTGTCGTTATCAACCTCGACGAGCAGGCAGCTACAATAGCTATCCCTGTTACTATCGACAACGGCAAATATCGCGACGCAGTAACAAAGCAACAACTCCAAGTTAAGAAGGGTGTGCTCAATGCCACTCTCGAGCCCATGACAGCTTACATACTGAGCAAGTGAGAAGGCGGAATCACACATTGGACGATAATATGAGTTTTTGTATTTTTGCAGACAATAATTCTCAAAAACCGACAAAACATTATGCGAATAGTAATTCAACGAGTGCTTGAGGCATCGGTTAGCATTAGTGGCGAGCTTCACAGCGCGATTAAAGGCGGCTACATGGTGCTGGTGGGCGTACGCGAAGGCGACACCGAGGACGATGCCAAGTGGCTGGCAATGAAGACGGTTAACCTGCGAGTCTTTGACGACGAGAACGGGGTTATGAACCGAAATATCCTCGATGCTGACGGAGAGGTACTGGCTGTGAGCCAGTTCACCCTCAATGCCAGCACCAAGAAAGGCAACCGCCCGAGCTACATCCACGCTGCAGGCCACGACCTCGCTGTGCCCCTTTACGAACTCTACTGCAAAGAAGTAGAACTGTTAATGAAAAAAGAGGTGAAGCGCGGCGTGTTTGGCGCCAACATGCAGGTGTCGCTCATCAACGACGGCCCCGTCACCATCATCATCGACTCCAAGCTACACGAATAACCACCTCCACGGCTTTTCAGGCAATTATCAATAACACACCTTGTTTTCTTTTATTAAATACAATGGCAAAGAACACACTAATATTGATAGTGATTGCTTTGATGCTTGCTTGTTGCAATAGAGCCAAGAATGCCATAAATGCTACAGCAGAAAAGGCCACCGATAATTTGCGCTTGGGATTCTATTCTGATCCTGGCGCATGGGATTATTACAGGATGCCATTGATTAAGCCATGGCAGGTGGAGGCAATCGACGACACCACAATATGGTATCTATGCAAGAAAGACGAAACAACCACCACAAGCAATGTTGTGCAAGTGGGAGTTACAGATTCCATAATATACTATAGCTGTAAAGACAACTGTTACGGAGCCATCGACACCAGGTGCGACTCGGTTTACGAACTAAGCGACGAAGCCAGCCTTCGCAACACGCTGAAAAGGCTTGGCATTGAGCACCCCAAGATGATGCGGATTGATAGTGCATACAATCAATTTGCTCATAAAAAGATAACATTGTTCACTCCACCCAGCAAATGATTGCTGTTCCAGTGATGCGTGAATTGCTTCTGCGTCAATCCTTTTTCTTTAGTTTTTTCAATCCATCCCAAAACTATTATGATTGAACCATACTATAAAAGAAAATAAAGCCCACCTTTTTAGTGAGCTATATTTTTTAATTTTGTTCGTTCATTCTATCTTCAATTTCCTCTAAAGTTTGCTGTATCTCATTGTATTCTTCTACCTCACAGCTAAACAAAACTTCTTTGAAATCTTTGTCTATGATAAACACTGTATTTCCAATGAGAGTATTTCCAGCATTATTGTCTGCTCTGTAATTATGTGTTGCAAGATAACCAATGAAATTCCGTTTTTGTTTTAAAATATTTACAACTTCTTCGAATTTCTCTTTCCCTTTCTCAGTAAGTTTCTCTTTTTTTGAATTAGCCTTGTCATACTCTTCTTTAGCTTCATTGTATTCGTTTCTTCCAAACGAATCCATATAAGGTCCACTCCAAATTGACATTGAAGATTTTGCCTGTTTCATATCATGGTTTAAGCCTTCGATTTCAGCTCCAATGTCTACTAATTCCATCATTTTTTCAAATAAAACTGGGTCATCATAAGGAGTAAAGGCACTATCCAATTTTGTTTCAATTGGATTATAAGAATCAGGTTTAAATAGTGATTTTCTCAATTCTGCTTTAATAAGCTCATTTGCTTTCTCCTCTGGAGATTTGCCACATGAACTAAAAAATAAAACAAATATAAAAATATGCAACAAGTTCCTCATGCAATTAATACTTTTCTGTTAAATGATATGCAAAGATACTACAATTTTTGCTATATCAATGATTATGTTTGAAATATTTCGATAGCGCCAAGTTAATCAGTCCTGCAAACTGTTATCCTAAATTCTCCTCATAGTATTCCTTGTTTGGCTTTGTTTTTATTTGTTGCCTATGTTTAATGAAATTTTGAGTGAAGCGCGCATCGAAAAATTCTTTTTTGAAGAATTACTTCCGATGAAGTGGTTTTCTCATTTTTTATATTTATATTTGCAATGTCATTGATGATTTTCTTTTCTTTAATTTGCAGCACTGAGATAAGTGAAAATCAAACGTGACAACATTCAATTCAAGATTAACTTTTATAGACCTTTTCCATTGTTAAACCAAAGTGCTGCGGTATTTAGATTATTATGAAGAAATTATTACTCTTTAGTGTTGTGGCGTTGATAGCATTTTTCGCAGGCGCCGAAACTGTCCACAAGATGAGCAAGCCAGCAGGCAAGTCCCGTGTGGAGATCATTACCGAGCAACCCGAGGGCAACGTTGTGTCCTACACCCGTTCGGGTGAGTATATGACCGCAAGCCTTTATGGATATGACGCAACCCAGCAAACAGGACAGATGAAAATCACCTATGCCAACGACGGCAAGACCGTATATCTTCTCGATCCTCTTGCCTACGGCGAGGGAACCGGAGTGTGGGTACAAGGCGAGTTGAGCGACGACGGCGCCACCATCACAGTGCCTCTAGGTCAATATGTGGCCTACAACGAAGAGTACAACTACGGTCTGATTTTGGCATGGGGAGAGTCCACCTTGATTGACCTTGGTGATGATTTTTATTATGTTTGGTTTGTGCCCGATGAGGGTGTTGAGGCTGTGACCTATGCTGTCGATGCCGCAAGCGGCGTTATTACCTTAGTGGGTTCCGAAGGTGATGCCTCGGCAGCTTATCCCGACAACCTATTGGCCCACGGACTCGCTGGAATTTGGAGCGATGACGAGTCGATAGCAACCATTGAGTGGGGAACAACCTTTACTCCCCTTGGAGATGCTGTTGCCGCTGTTCCTGCCAATCCCGAAGCTTTGGACTTCTTTGACTGCGGCGATGAGAGTGGCTACACACGCTTTGACTTCAACATCAACCTGCAAGATGTAGACGGAAATGAACTGCATGCCGATAAGGTGACTTACAGCATCTATACCGACGATGACCAGCTGTTCACCTTCGATGCAGCGACCTATGGCGCAGCCAATGGCTTCGATGAGGACATGACCGAGATTCCTTATGGTTTCAGTGGCAGTGATTTCTATCTGCGCCGTGTTTACTTCTACCGCACCAATAATGGCGACAACCCACTGCTCAACTGGCGCATAGGTATTCAGACGCACTACACCGTCGATGGAATAAGCAACTCGTCAGACATTGTCTATCTCGAGGTAATCCCAAGCGCTATCGAGAGTGTGAATACTGGAAAGACAATTGTTGCCGAGCGTTACTACAACATGGCCGGTCAGGAGGTTGCCAATCCTAATGGTATCGCCATCAAGGTTACTACCTATAGCGATGGAACAAACTCAACAACAAAAGTTGTTAAGTAAAGAGTAAAAGTCTGATTTCTGATTTCTGATCTCTGATTTATGACATCTGATAACTGACATTTCTGATGACTATACAAGAGGCACAACAACGCGTTGACCAGTGGATAAAGATCTATGGTGTGCGCTACTTCAATGAGTTGACCAACATGGCAATTCTGAGCGAGGAAGTGGGCGAAGTGGCGCGCATCATAGCTCGTCGTTACGGTGAGCAGTCGAGCAAGCCCAGCGACGAGGGTAAAGACCTAGGCGACGAGCTCGCCGATGTGCTATGGGTAGTAATGTGCCTCGCCAACCAAACTGGTGTGGACCTCGACGCAGCACTTGAGCGCAACTTCGCCAAGAAGACTGCTCGCGATGCCAACCGTCATAAACAAAACAACAAACTAAAAAACTTAGAACTTAAAACTAAAAACTAAGAACTAATAAATTATGTCTGAACAAGTTAACCAGAACAAGTATTTGGCTGCTATCAAAGGCAGCAATGTGATTGAAGACGATGCCAAGGTGAAAGCCGAGGTAGCAAAAATTATCGAGGAGCACGCAGCCGAGAACAACACTCCCGAGGTACAGGAGTTCCTGCTTAACACAGTGGACCTTACCACTCTGAGCACTACCGACAGCGAGCGCAGTGTGGCAGCGTTTACACAGAAGGTGAACGAGTACTGGCGCAACTACCCTAACTACAAGAACGTGGCTGGAATTTGCGTTTACAGCAACTTCGCCCAAGTTGTACGCGCCAACCTTGAGGTTAGCGACGTTGACGTGGTAGTGTGCAGCGCAAGCTTCCCCGCCTCACAGGCTCACCTCGAAACCAAAATCGCCGAGACTGCACTTGCCGTTGCCGATGGCGCCGACGAGGTTGATATTGTTATCAACATGGGCTACTTCCTCGATGAGGCCTATGAGGAACTCTGCGATGAGATTAGCGAAATCAAACACGCTTGCCACGGTCGCATGCTCAAGGTGATTCTTGAGACGGGTTGCCTTGAAACTGCTGCCAATATTAAAAAGGCGTCAATCCTGGCAATGTATTCAGGAGCCGACTTCATCAAGACTTCAACCGGCAAGATTTATCCTGGTGCTTCGCTCGAGGCTGCCTACGTGATGTGCCAGTGCATCAAGGAGTATTACGAGAAACATGGCGAGATGGTGGGCTTCAAGGCCGCTGGTGGCATTCGCACTACCGAGGACGCAATTAAGTACTACACCATCGTCAAGGAAGTTCTGGGCGAGAAATGGCTCGACAACCGCTACTTCCGCATCGGTGCCTCAAGCCTTGCCAATGCCTTGTTCCAGTCGTTCACCGGCGAGGACAAGAAAGCGTTTTAATTAATGCATAATTCATAATGCACAATGCATAATCTAGAATGTCTAGATTATCTGGCGTCATCCAACGCACTTAACACTTACTACTTAACACTTATATTATGAAGCTTTTTCTTCTCGATGCCTATGCGCTCATCTTCCGCGCCTACTATGCGCTGATGCGCAACCCACGTTACACGTCGGGAGGGCTCAACACTTCGGCAATCTTCGGATTTGTCAACACCTTGCAGGATGTTCTCAAGAAGGAGCGCCCAAGTCACATCGCAGTGTGCTTCGACCCTCCAGGCGGCACCTTCCGTCACGAGGCCTACAAGGAGTATAAGGCTAACCGTGACGAGACACCCGAGGACATCAAGCTTGCTGTGCCCTACATCAAGCGTATCATCGAGGCCTACAACATTCCCGTCATTGAAGTGCCGGGCTATGAGGCCGACGACGTGATTGGCACTCTGGCTCACATGGCTCACGAGCACGACATGGAAACCTTCATGATGACGCCCGACAAGGACTTCGGGCAGCTCGTGACCGACGGCGTGAAAATCTACCACCCAGGCCGCAAAGGTACCGAGGTGGAGATACAAGGCGTCGAGGAGATTAATGCGAAATATGGCTTTACAAGCCCGTCGCAAGTCATCGATTTGCTTGCACTCATGGGCGATGCGGTCGACAACATTCCAGGCTGTCCAGGCGTGGGCGAGGTAACTGCTAAGAAGTTAGTTCATGAGTTTGGCTCGGTCGAAAATCTGCTTGCTAACACCGATAAGCTCAAAGGCGCCTTGCAGCGCAAGGTAACCGAGAACGTTGAGCAAATCAAATTTTCTAAATTCCTGGCTACCATCAAGACCGACGTTCCCATCACATGGGACGAGGAAATGCTGCGGCGCAAGCCTGCCAACATGAAGGCCCTGAATCAAGTGTTCAAGGAATTGGAGTTCCGCACTCTGGCAGTGCGCATTATTGAACACGGCGAAGCCAATGTGGGCGTAGAAAACGCTCCATCGCCTTCGGTAGCTCTGAAAGACGTGTCTAGGGCCGACCTTGAAATCCTGAATCATCCCAAAAAGAACCCACGCCAGCCGTCACTCTTCGACACCCTTGCGCCAGGCGAACTCCCTGCCGAGACCGTTGAACTCGACAACATAAATTCTCACAAGCACAACTACCGCATCATTGGCGACGATGCCGAGGCGGCAAAACTTGTCGGGAAACTGGTGTCTGCAGGCAATCCTGTGGGCGTGTGCCTTGTGGCCGACGGCGACGAAGCCATGCGCGCCCGCCTGGTGGGTGTAGCCGTGAGCAGCAAGCGCTACAATGCTGCGTTCATGCCTTTCGACGACATGGGATGGATGATGAGTGCCATAACACCACTTTTCAATGGCAAGGTGCAGCTGGTAAGCAATGACATCAAGCGCGACATCGTGATTCTCAACAACACTGGGAACCAATTCAACGGCGACTACTACGACACTGCCGTTGCACACTATCTTCTCCAACCCGAGCGCAGCCACTCCACCAAGAATATTGCCGAAGAGTTGCTCAACTATAAAGCGATAAGTCTTGAGAGCCTTATAGGTGCCAAGGGCAAGAAGCAGAAGCTGTTCTCGCAGGTAAAACTCGAAAGATTGAGCGACTGGGCATGTGAGATGGCCGATCTGGCTCTTGCATTGAAACCCGAGCTCAATAAGCGACTTGAGGAGAACGGTATGACCCACCTGCTCGACACCATCGAAATGCCACTGGTGCGAGTGCTGGCGAGCATGGAACTGGCAGGTGCACGCATCGATGAAAAGGCGCTTGCCGACTATTCGGTCAAACTCACTGAGCAGGTCGAAGCGCTCGACCGTGAGTGCCACCAACTCGCAGGCATGGAATTCAACACTGCATCACCGGCACAAGTGGGCGAGGTGCTCTTTGCACATCTTAAAATCGATGAAAAGGCTAAGAAGACTAAAACCGGTCAATACTCCACCACCGAGGAAGTGCTCATGAAGCTTCGTGACCGCCATCCACTTATCGACAAGATTCTTGAGCTGCGTGGATTGCGCAAGCTGCTTTCAACCTACGTAAATGCGTTGCCGGCACTCGTCAACCCACGCACAGGCCGCATCCACACAACCTATAACCAAACGGTGACTGCTACCGGCCGACTGTCGTCGACCAATCCCAACCTGCAGAACATACCCGTGCGCAGCGACGACGGCAAGGAAATTCGCCGTGCCTTCATCCCTAGCGATGGCAACGTGTTCTTCAGTGCCGACTATTCACAAATTGAACTGCGCCTCGTTGCCGACCTGAGCAACGATAGCACCATGCTCGACGCGTTTGCCAACAACGAGGACATTCACGCCATCACGGCAGCTAAAATCTACCACGAGCCTCTCGACAAGGTAACTGGCGACCAGCGTCGCAAGGCAAAGACTGCCAACTTTGGAATCCTATATGGTATATCGGCTTTTGGCCTGAGCCAACGGCTGAACATACCACGCAGCGAGGCCAAGATGCTTATCGATGGCTATTTTGAAACGTTCCCCAAAGTGAAAGAATATATCGAGAAGAGTGTTGCTCATGCGCGTGAACAAGGTTATGTGACCACCCTCTTTGGCCGCCGACGCATGCTCCCCGACATCAACTCGCGCAACGCAGTGGTGCGCAGCTTCAGCGAACGCAACGCCGTCAATGCCCCAATACAAGGCACGGCTGCCGATGTGATAAAGATTGCCATGATTGCCATTCACCGCCGCTTTGAGCAGGAAGGTATCAAGTCACGCATGATTCTGCAAGTGCACGACGAGTTGAACTTCGACGTCATTCCCAGCGAACTCGAGAAAGTAACCCAAATCGTGGTTGCCGAGATGGAGAACGCCTACCATGGCCGTGTGCGCCTAACCGCCAGCCACGGCTCAGCCAGCAACTGGCTCGATGCACACTGATGCATATTTCAGTACTCGTTTTTAATAATACTCAAAAAAAACAATAGAAACTATGAAGAAATTTTTATTATTAGCATTACTGCTCATGGGGTTCAGCATGATGAATGCCCAAAGCATGAAAATGGTGGTCAACAGCCGTGGAAATGTGGTTGGACGCTACGTAGAGAGTGGCAAATCGACCTACTACATCAGTGTTCAAGACGTAGCAACCGTGCCCAAGCGTGGTCACCGCATTGTTACCTTCAGCGCTGCCAAGGGCCAAGGCGTAGTATTCTATGACCAGTCACACACTGGCAACCTCAATGTGCGCAAGAGTCCGTCGACCAACGCACCCATAGTAACCCAGATTCCCGACCCAGGAGATTATGTCCCCGACTGCTACAACTGCCTGGGCAAGGTGAATGGCTGGTACAAAGTGAGAGTCAACGGCAAGGTTGGATACGTGCGCGGCGACCTACTCGAGTGGGACGGCATGTGCACATTTTAATGCATAATGAAAATACTCCCCCTTTAATCCCCCTCTATGCTTAGAGGGGGAACTATTAAGTTTAGCATCATCTTCTCCCCTCTGTACTCAACACTCACAACTCACAACTCATAACTCAATACTCACAACTCATAACTCACAACTCATAACTCACAACTCATAACTCACAACTCATAACTCATAACTCACAACTCAATACTCACAACTCAATACTCACAACTCAATACTCTCAACTCAATACTCTCAACTCATAACTCACAACTCAATACAACTTCTAAATAGGCAATGAAACAATATCTCAACTTGCTGCAGCATGTGCTCGACAACGGCACCATCAAGCACGACCGCACTGGCACCGGCACTAAGAGCATCTTCGGCTACCAGCTGCGTTGTGACTTGAGCAAGGGATTCCCACTGCTCACCACCAAGAAAGTGCATCTCAAGTCCATTATCTACGAACTCCTGTGGTTCCTCAAGGGCGACACCAACGTTAAGTATCTGCAGGAGCATGGCGTACGCATATGGAACGAATGGGCCGACGAGAATGGCGACCTAGGCCCCGTCTACGGACACCAGTGGCGTTCTTGGCCCGACTACAACGGCGGGCACATCGACCAGATTGCGCAGGTGATTGACCAAATCAAGAACACTCCCGACTCACGCCGCATCATGGTGAGCGCCTGGAATGTTGCCGACGTGCCCACGATGAAGTTGCCGCCATGTCACTCACTGTTCCAGTTCTATGTTGCCGATGGCAAGTTGAGTCTGCAGCTCTACCAGCGCAGCGCCGACCTCTTCCTGGGCGTGCCATTCAACATCGCCAGCTATGCACTGTTGTGCATGATGATAGCCCACGTCACGGGGCTTGAGCCGGGCGAGTTTATCCACACCTTCGGCGACGCACACATCTACCTCAACCACATGGATCAAGTGCACGAGCAGCTCAGCCGCGAGCCACGCCCATTGCCACGCATGATCCTAAACCCCGATGTCAAGAGCATTTTCGACTACGACTACGACGACTTCACCCTCGAGGGCTACGACCCCTGGCCCCTCATCAAGGGCATCGTCTCAGTTTAAACAACGCATAACTCACAACCCACAACTCAAAACTGATAACTCATAACTCACCACCCACAACTCACAACTGATAACTCATAACTCACAACTCACAACTCTATGCTTTCTGCCATCGTAGCAATCGACCGCAATGGAGCCATTGGCAAGCAGGGCCAGCTCCTGTGCCGCATGCCTGCCGACATGCGTCATTTCAAGGAAACCACCATGGGGCACTCCATCATCATGGGGCGCAAAACCTTTGAGTCGTTCCCCAAAGGGGCACTGCCAGGACGACAGAACATCGTCATCACCCGCAACCGCAGCTATGCCCCCCAGGGCGTCACTGTGGCACACAGCGTCGACGAGGCACTAGCGGCAGCCACCATGCCCGGCGAAGTCTTCATCATCGGCGGCGAGCAGATTTATAATGCCACCTTCCCGCTCGTTGATACCATCCACCTAACCGTCATCGACCACAAGTTCAACGACGTCGACGCCTACTTCCCACGCATCGACATGCGCTCATGGACCATCACTGAGCAAGAACCACATCCAGCCGACGACCGCAACCCATATCCCTTCACCTTCATGACACTAAAGCGTAAGAAAACATCACGCCCTTAACATGTCGAGCCAAAATCACTATCTCACATTATTTATTGTCAAAAACAATACAATTATTTTGGATTATAAAAAATAAGAAGTAAATTTGCAAACGACCTAACTCTGCCCAAGAGAGGGCAAAAGGTCAAATACATTTTGATAAAGGACGTTTACTAACGGCGTTATCTTCTGTCTTCAAACTTCGCAACTTTGATTTATACCGAAGAAACGGCAACAATGTGAACGTTCACGTTAGGTGAATTCTATGCCTCTATAGGCATATCTATATTCACACTGGCGTGGGCTAGCTGCGTTGCTTATTCGGTAGAGGGCAATGCGAAGGCCTGAAGACGGGGTAAGCTAGAGTGCAGATTCCCACGTCTTTTTTATACTATTAACCGCCTAAAATCCGAGGAATCTAAAAAGGCACATTTTGAACCATTGCATTAAGCTGATAATCATTGATTTCTGAAAAGTAAAGGCACGGGCAATTTTCTTGTATAATACATTTTGTCGCTGTATATTTGCAGCAGCGAAAGAGTTCTAAAACCTCGCATTTTTAACATTTCGTTACCCTAATTAACCACGAATGAACTTTTATTTTTCTATATGATTGAATTTCAGTCTTTTTCGCAAAGTGAAATGAAGTGCGAATGTGGAGCATTTTCTTGTGTTTAACATTTTGATTTTCTAATTTTGCGACAGAGATTAAAACAAAATAAAACATCCATGAGAGCTAACAAAAACAGGTATTTGGTATATTTATTGTTGACAATAATGCTATGTTGTCATCCAACATTATTCGCAAAAACAACCGACGAAGTAGTAATCGATGATTGTCGAGATGTTTATGAATTCAAGGTTCGTAAAGGCGAGATTATCGTGAATAACAAGATTACGCTCAATTATGAGCTCTTGAAACAGTTCAAGTGCAAGATTCAGCCCTCAATATTTTATGGCGACAACATCAAGTTCGTGAAATCATCTTGCAGTCGAAGCAACAATCCAGAGCACAAGTCAATCACTCCCGACAACGTGTTCTACGATGACTCTAAAGCGTGTTTTTATGATGTGCTTTTAGATGCCAAGCATCAACGGTGCGATGCTAAGTTCGAACGTGATTTCACCGACATTCATTACTTCTCTCGCATTTTCCTTGCCGATGAATTCTTCATTAGGCACAAAACTGTGAAAATTATCATTCCTGATGAACTACAGCAGTTTAAACTAATCAACAAAAATTTCACACCCAACATACAGGTTGAAGAAACCCATGAAGGCAACAAGCGCATTTTCACCTACACCATAATAAGCCTGCCTGCAGTTAAAGTTGAGGACAATATGCCCAACTCTTCCCAAATCTATCCCATCATTATGATTGATGGAGCCTATGCCAGTGTGGATGAACTCTACCAGTGGAGCCATAATCTGTCGCAAGTCGACACCACTATCCCATCTCTGAAGTCCATTCTGCTTAATATGCCCGAGACCGACAATAAGATTGATAAAATGAAAAACACCTATGCCTGGGTGCAGAGCAACATCCGATATGTCGCTTTTGAGGCAGGAATAGGAAAACATCAGCCCGACACCCCAGCCGAAGTCATCCGAAAACGATATGGCGACTGCAAGGGACTTGCATTACTTCTCAAGACATTGCTTGTGGAACAGGGCATCGACGCACGACTAGTATTTTTGGGAACCGACAAAGTGAGCTGCCACATCAGTGAGATTCCTTCGTTGGCATCAATGAACCATGTGATTTGCGCTGCCCACATCGATGGGCACACCTATTATCTTGATGCTACCAGCAATTACATTCCCGTTGGCTACATTCCCGGCAACATTCAAGGCGTTGAAGCCCTAATCGAAAACGGTGCAAGCTATAAACTTGTTACTTTGCCCACACTTCCATTGGAATCTAGTTGCGACAGCCTTCATGTCGACCTGGCGATTGTGGGCGATGCACTGCAAGGCACTGCCCAACGCTGGCTCAAAGGCGACATGAAAGAATTGCTTCTCACTGCTTATAACGAGGAGGAAAAACGTGAACGCAGTTCTTTTACTGCACTTGCCTTAAACGATAATTCACACAGCATGAAGGTCAACAACGCACACTGGCTCGACACAGCTTGCGATAAAGAATGGGCAAGCCTGCAGGGCGAGATTGTTGATGAAAACTCATTATCAAGGCTTGATGATGAAATATATATTGAACTTGACCCCGACAACATGACTCAAGCCATCATCGATACCACTAAACGTGAGCACAACTATGTCTTCCCAGTCAAGTGCAGGCGTGTCAACGAGGTGTGCTTTACCATCCCTGATGGGTATCGAGTCGAGAAACTGCCAAGTCCTCTAAGCATTAATACTAGCGTCGCAACATTAAGCTGCTCTTTTGCTCTCACAGGCAATAAGGTAGTATTTGTGAAATCAATTGATATAACTGGCACCCAGCTTCAACGCAACCAAATCATCGCTTGGAACAACAATGTGCGCAAGTGGAACGAAGCGTGCCACGAGCAATTAGTTTTAAAACCCATAAAATAAACAACAATATGAAAAAGCTATTAACCCTGATGCTTGCTTCGCTGCTTTTATTCGCAGCACAAGCTAATGATGAAAAAAAGTATGCCGAGTTTGCCGAGCAACTGAAACAGCAAGTGTGGAGCACACCTTCGGTTGAGTTCTCCAATTATTATTGCCCCGACGAGTACGTTAAAAACTATTCGGCTGTGATTCTAGCTTCGCGCACCGATGTGGAACTTACTCGCAAGTCCTATATTAAGATGACTGGACTCATGGGCTTTAGTGGAGCAAAGAAACTGGGGCGACATGAGCTCACACGCATGCTCATCAAGCTCAACGATGATGCCGCCATCAAGAAGTTCTCTGAGTTCGACTACTCCACTTTCAAGAAGAGCTACACCATTTTTGGACAACAAGAGAGTGAGATGAAAGTTCTTGGTGTTAGGATCATAAAACCTAATGGAAAGATTGTCAATGTCAACACTAGCGACTACATGGTAACTCGCGAGGGCAACTACGATAGCGAGGTGAGCCACAAGCTCGCTGTACCAGGACTCGAGGTGGGTGATGTTATGGATATCTTTTTCTTTGATGAAGAAATTGTACACGACCGCAACATGAAGCCTTTCACGTTCATCATGAAAGATAAATACCCCATTCTGCATTATAGAGTAAGATGTGTTGTTGACAAGAAAATCACTGTGCAATACCGCACCTTAAATGGCGCACCCGACTTCAAGGTTTCGACCGATAAAGACAAGCACACAATTCTTGAGACCGAGATGCACAACATTCTAAGCGTGGCTCCTTCGCTATGGTACAATAAAGCGAGTCAGTCTCCCATGATTCTGCTCTATGCCTACGACAAGAGCGTCACTGGTGGAGGCATTAAGAGTGTGAAGGACGAGGACCGCGGCCTGCAAGCTAATCCCGACTACCGCAACATCCTTATCGACGATTTCACGCTCATGTTGTATGAAATCAAAAATGCCAGGAATAGCCGGTTCCACAAGGCGTTTGGATTCCTTAAAAAGGATATCGACATGGCTAAGAAAGAACACGATAAAGAAGTTGCTGCCCAGCGGCTCTACAACGCCTTTATCTATTATGCTGCTGGCTTTGACAAGGATAATGAACGGTTCACATCCTATGAGTTCGTTGCAGCATTAAGAAAAATGTTTAACATGAGTGAGATACCAAGCACGTTAATCATCACAACCGACACCGATAATGAACCTATTGACCAACTGATTAACAACCAAAACACTTCGTGGCTCATCAAGACGCCTGCTGGCGCTTATTTTGCAGCACCTGTTTATAAGTGCCAAACGCCAGGCATCCTACCAACTAACCTGCAAGGACGTAAAGCGGCTTTCATCAATAAGCTCGATAACGAAAAAACCGATTACTACTTAGAAACACTGCCTATAAGTGACTACAGCCAAAACCGCGATATGGTAAAGCTCAACGCATCAATTCAAGGCACTACTGTCGACATCGACCGCACCGAGACTCTCACTGGCACTCAAAAGGAGCTCATCACGTCGGTTCTGATAAGCGACAAACTAATGATGGACGATTACGACAGGATGCTCAAGCGCGAGAAGACCTATCTCGAAGCTTTATCAAAGAAAGATCGCAAAGGTATTGAGGACAAATTTGAGAAAGACAAAGAAGAACAAAACGAGATCTATCGAGATGAAGTTGACCTATATCATGACATGAAGCCGCTTGAGTTCAAAGGCTTTGAGGTGTTGCAGACTGGACTCGACCCACAAAACCCCGATTTCTCTTATCGCTCACAGTACACCCTCGACGGTCTTGTGAAAAAAGCAGGCGACAACATGGTGCTGAGTGTAGGCAAGCTATTGGGCTCTCAATTATCAGTCGAGGGGCACGACCGAGAGCGTGATTGCGACATTTACCGTAATTCAGCCAATCAGCTGCTTTGGGACATCAACGTTGAGATTCCAAGTGGCTACACCGTCTCGCAAGAAAGCCTTGCCAAGCTGCAACAGTCAGTAAAGAATGACGCGGGTGAGTTCACTGCTAGCGCTAAGGTCGAGGGTAACACACTGCACTTGCAAGCATCCAAGAGCTACTTCAAGGCTTATTATCCACTCGCACAGTGGCAAGACCTGCTAAAGATTATTGACGCTGCAAGCGACTTCACCAACCGACAAATTATTATCCGTAAATAAGACTAACCACTAAAACTAAAAGACATATGAAAACTAAACTCCACACAATCAATCAGCGAGTGCTTATGCTCTCCTTGCTGCTGGCAGCTGCATTGCCTGTCAGTGCTTACGACTTCATGGCCAACGGCATTGCATACAACATTAATGAAGATGGTAAAACTGTCACTGTCACACAAAACGTACAATACTATCCCAACTATAGTGGTGACATTGTGATTCCTTCGGCAGTCTATAATTCTAATAATGGCGTGCATTATTCTGTCACTGAAATCGACAGGCTGGCATTCTATGCATGTAGAGAAATGACATCGGTGAATTTGCCCAGCACTCTTGTTCAAATAGGGCAATCGGCTTTTTCCTATTGTAGTGGACTTGGAGAAATAGCAATACCGGCATCGGTCCAGACTATTGGGCAAGGAGCATTTCAGGGTTGTACAAGTCTAGTGTCAATAGAGCTGCCCAGCAATTTGACCGAGTTGAACAATAATCTTTTCATGTCTTGCTCAAGTTTGAGTGTTGTGAGGTTGCCGCAATATCTCAAGCACATTCACAGCTGTGTGTTTGATGGCTGCTCCAGTTTGACCAAGATTATTATTCCCGATTCGGTCGAGAGCATTGGTAATGATGCATTTAGAAATTGCTTTAACTTAGAAGAAATCACAATGGGTGAATCGCTTAAGAATATAGATCGTGAAGTTTTCACATCTTCTTGCTCAAATCTTAGGCACATAAAGTGGAATACAGTTGATTTTCAGGGGTTTGACAATGAGGATTACAATCCTTTTCATATCGTGAACTTTGTCAACAATTGCATCACAAATTTTGAGTTTGGCAGGAAAGTAAAAACGATTCCTGACTATATTTGCCGGCAATTCACTGCGTTGACATCAATCTCGATTCCAAATTCAGTAACAAAGATTGGGAAAGAGGCTTTTGCCGTGTGTACAGGCGTGACTACGATTAATATCCCTGGGGCGGTGACCGAGATTGGCGAAAGTGCCTTCGAGGGGTGCTCACAGTTGACTTCAATATTCTCAAGTATCAATGACCTGCATTCAACAACATGTGATGTGAGCGCATTCAATCAGGCTAACACTTCGACTTGTACACTTTATGTCCCCAAGGGAACATTGAGCAACTACCAAACTACTGCACCCTGGAGTGAGTTCCTGAATATCGTGGAACTGGAACCTGGCGACACCAACCTTGATGGCACTGTCACAAGTGCCGACATCACGACCCTTTACGACCAGCTGCTTGGTGCTTACAATGCAGCAACAATTACGTGCGACGTGAATGGAGACGGCCTGGTTACAGCTGCCGACGTCACGACACTTTACAACATCATTCTGGGTAACGAGCCCGAGAGTCATGAGTGGGTTGACCTGGGACTGCCCAGTGGCACGCTGTGGGCAACGATGAACATTGGCGCCAGCAGCCCCGAGGAATGTGGCGACTACTTCGCTTGGGGAGAGACCACACCCAAGAGTGTCTATGACTGGACAACCTACTCGTGGAGCAAAGGCAGCGTCTCTACGCTCACTAAGTATTGCGAGAACAGCAGTTTTGGCTTCAACGGCTTTGTCGATTACAAAACCGAGCTTGACCCTGAGGACGATGCCGCTGCTGCCAACTGGGGTGGCGAGTGGCGCATGCCGTCGGTGGAGCAGGTTCAGGAGTTGGTTGAAAACTGCAGCGGCCAGTGGACAACGTTGAACGGTGTTTACGGCAGGTTATTTACTGGCAGCAACGGCGCTACGTTGTTCTTGCCAGTGACGGGCGAACGCTACGGCAGCGAGCTCAAATACACGAATGATGGCATGTACTGGTTGCGCACTCTCAAACCCACCTACTCATGGAGCGCTTACCACTTATATGTTGGCTCGTGGACAGCCAACTGGTACGACGACTGGTACTACCGTAGCACCGGACTAACAGTTCGTGCAGTGCGCGTCTCTCAATAATACAAAACTTCAAGCTAAACGCAGTTTAACAAAAGGGTGCGTTGAAAACTGCCATCCTAAAAACTATACAATTATGAAAACTACACTCCACACAATCACTCGGCGACTACTAATGCTCGCCTTGCTGCTGGCTGCCATCCCTGCCAGTGCTTACGACTTCATGGTCGATGGCATTGCCTACGACTTTACCGACAACGATTCCACAGCTGTGCAAGTGGTGCCTATTTCCAAAACTGAGTATTACACTGGCGACATTGTGGTGCCTGCCACAGTAGTGCACAATGGCAAGACCCACACCGTTACAGCTATTGGTTTAAGAGCTTTTGTGTTTTGCTCAGGCATGACTTCTATCCAGTTGCCTAGCACTATCAAGACGATTGAACCTGGTGCTTTTTTGGGATGCCGTGGATTAACATCCATTGAACTGCCCAAGGGCCTTGTGAGCATTGGCAATCTTGCCTTTGTGTTATGCGAGAACTTAGAGACAGTCACTATTCCAAGCACTGTTCAAGATATAGGCTACATGGCATTCAGCCAAAATTTCAAGTTAAGAGATATCACGATTCCCGAGGGTATTGAAATAATAAGATACATGACATTCAACGATTGCTATGCTCTCAAGAATGTGGTGCTACCACAATCGCTCAAGGCAATCGGATCTGAAGCATTCGAAAGCTGCAGTCAGTTTACACAGATCATCATACCCGATTCTGTTGTTGAGATTGGCGACAAAGCGTTCAACGACTGTGTGAACGTGACCGAAATCACAATTGGCAAGGAAGTCAAAAACATAAGCAGCAGCGCCTTTAACAACTGCTGGCGCTTAGAGGTCGTAAAGTGGAATGCTATAGAATGTGTCTTAAATGAAGGTGACACCCAATCTCCATTTAAGACTAATGGGAGAATGTTTGCAGTAGAGATTGGCAATGAAGTGCAGAAAATACCTGCCCAGCTGTTCAATTATGCAATTGAATTGAAGAGCATCGATATTCCTACCTCAGTCAAGGAAATTGGCAATAACGCCTTCGGCTATTGCTTGAGTTTAAGCACAATCATCTCCAGGAATGCCGACCCAAGCCTCATTAGCTATGGTGATGACCTTGAGAGCATCTTTAACGGCATGAACAAAGAAGAATGTGTGGTGTGGGTACCTGCAGGAACCATCGAATTATATAAGGCAACGATGCCATGGAGCCAGTTTCAGAACTTCAGCGAAATCGTTGAGGGCGACATCGACTGTGATGGCGCTGTTACCGCCGCCGATGCTATGATGCAATACAACCGTCTACTCAACAACGACTACTCATCCCCTGCCACATGCGACGTAAACAACGACGGCTCAGTCAACATCGCCGATGTAACACAAGTTTACAATCTCATCTTAAGAAACAAATAACAACTACATATCCCACCAACATGCACCGCAAGATAAAAAACAACTCTTGCGGTGTTTTTTAATGTTGCCTCGCCACTCCGCCATCCATTACCTTTGCGCACACACGTACCATAATTAATTATCACCACCATGAAAACCAGAAAGTTGTTTTGTTTGTTATCAAGTTGTTCTTGTTGTTTGAAAAAACTGAGTCAAGTGAGTCAAGTGAGTCAGGTGAGTCAGATGAGTCAGGTGAGTCCATCTTTCGCCAATTCGCTCAATTCGCCGTTAGTGATTCCACCGATTCCACGTTTTAACATTCCTGCGTAAGCAGGCTTTGTGACACCAATAGGTGCAACTTTGTGAGATTAACAAAGCATCCGCGCGCAGCCCCCATTGTGCATTATGCTTTGTGCATTGATTAAGGGCTTTTTGAGATTAACAAAAACAGTTGTTTTGGTTGTTATTGTGTTGTTTTAGTTGTTTGATAATTCATGGATAATTCACCGTTTTTTAATGTTGTCTCACCACCCCACCATCCATTACCTTTGCGCACATGCGCGTTCATTGACATACTGCCACCTATCCTCATTTTTTTTCAAAAACTGTCCCACCAGTCTCTGCCATCTTAAGTCTGAAATCTGATCTCTGACCTCTGACCAATTGTGCAAGTTGTTTATGTGTTGTTCAAGTTGTTTGACCGAAACCACCCACGCGCAGCCCAATAATTCCTGGCCACTTTTCGAAATTATCGAAGCATCTATCGCCAATTGTGCATTATGCATTGTGCTTTGTGCATTGATTAAAGCCGTATGGCTACAAACCCAATATCAAATGAGAGATTATTTATTTGTCATTAATTGTCGTTTAAGAAAAAAACGTAAAACTGTCCCAAAACTTCCGTTTTTGACCATTAAACCGCCATTCCTTGGTCCATTTTTCCAGAAAAAAAACGCAAAACTGTCCCACGCGTCAGCCCAAAATTCCTGCGTAAGCAGACTTTTCGACACCGATAGGTGCAGCTTTGTGAGAGGAAAACTACCATACTTTTTGCCATGTGCTGCGCACATGAAAATTAGAGAGTCTTCGACTCTAAAATTTATAACAGAAAATTTTAGTGCGAAGCACCATTACAATTTTATCGCGCAGCGCTCTGATTTCCACTCCGCCAGGAGTGGCAAAACAATCCCGCTAGCATTACCAATTTTAGCCCGCAGGGCAATAATCTTTAGCGCGCAGCACCCCTCAAACTGATTCCATGTACAGCGACATCTTAGCGCGTCAGCGCAATAATTCACCCAATGGCGAAGCCAAAACTACCAATCTTAGCCCGAAGGGCAACAATCTTTAGCGCGCAGCGCGGCCCAACTGAGTCAAGCGCGCGCAGCCCCATTGTGCATTATGCATTATGAATTATGCATTCAAAAATCATCTCACAATAAGCACTTTGGCAGTGCCGCCACCTGATCCGTCGGCTTGAGAGGCGAGGATAGTGTATACGCCAGTCGGAACAAGGTCGCCCTCATAGTTGCATCCATCCCAGCTCACCATGCCACCTGTCGACTTGAGCGAACGAATCACGTTGCCCGATGGGTCGGCAATCTTCACGAGTGAGTCGTCCATCAGACCGGTGATGTTGATTGGACCTCCATAGTCGGGGCGCACTGGATTAGGATAAGCATAGATATTGTTGAAATTAGCCTGACCGGGAGTTGCATCGCTCTTGTATTCAGCAACACCAAGTGGAGTTGTCACAAATACCGAGTTGCCAGTGGGATCGCAGCACACCTGATAAATTTCGTTGCTGCCTATCACGCTATTGGTGGCATTGAAGTTTTTGAGCACCTGTTGTCCATCGGCACTAACAAGGAACAGGCCCGAAGCCTCGGTACCTATCCACTTGCGATTGGCACCATCTACTGCAATGCAATTAACAGTCTGGCCGTCGAGCAGATAGTCGGCAAGGTTGGTGCCATCATTACGAGGCACCTTGATATGGGTAACGTGGAAGTCGGCATTAAAAGCCTTGCTGGGGTCGAACGATATCATTCCGCTTGTTGTTCCCATCCACACGAGGCCTGAATTGTCGGTAGCCAGTGAACGAATCTCATACCAGTCCAAGCTCTTTCCATCCTGATCGGTGAGCGCTCCCGAGGCAAACGAGATGCTCTTGTTGAGCGAGAGGTCGCTGTTGTTGTTCCACAACACGAGAGCCTCACCATATTGTCCGCTAGTGAACACCTTGGTGTCACCATTGCCTATGGTAAACTGCGAACGCTTGAAACCCTCAGAATTAAGGTTGCGGATGTGAGAGCTAGTATTGAAAATAAAATCCTGCGCTGTGATTTGCGACTTGGCTTGCTTGGCGGGAGTAAGAACCCTTACAGGATGCTCATTGTCACGAGTTTGCACTATCCACAGGTTGCCATGTGAATCAAAGCGCAATGCCGCCATGCGATCGTTAATTCCACACGAAGCGTTATTTAGATTGACCACAATCTTGTCATTAGCAATCTTCAGGAATCCCTTCTTACGGGTGCTTATGAAGTAAGTGTTATCCTCATTGGGCGACATAACCGGCCAGTAACAACCCTCATCGGGCTCGGGCACTCCATCGGGGGTCACATTGTGCCAAAAGTTGCCATCAAAAGTGTTGATTTGAGTCACCCCAACCAAATCGTCAAGAATCACATTGTCGGCAGTACTGGTAAGGTATAACTTACTGTTAGCCACATCATATTCCATCCAGAATGGCACTCCCGAGATTGAGATGGCATTAGGCAAAATATTGTCGGTCAATGTGTCGCCATTATAGTGCTTCAGCCCCTGAGCATCAAGCACCCACATGCCGCTGCCACCTTCGCTGCTGGAGTAAATGCCTGCGCCCTCGTGGCGAGCAGCATTGTCGCCAGCGGCGCTGGTGGTGTAGTAATAGTCGGCATTCTTAAAACTTGCCACATAGCCACCATCACTCATCTTATTCACAGTAACAGGACGCCCTGAAGCCACCTTCGTAGCACTGAAGCTGAGCCTGCCGTTGTCCTCAGTTGCAGTAACCACAGCGAGCTGGTCGGTGGCAAGGACAAAGAAGCGATTATCGCCAATAGGAATCATGGGCCCCACAAGCCCTACCCATGCCGAACTGAAATCACTCATCTGCTGGATGTGCTTTGACACAGGAGCATAGTGGAAATTCCCTCCTTGATTAATTATCAAGTATTTGCCCAAAATCATCGCTCCTTCCATTGCTTTGTCAGAAATATAAGAAGATATCACCTCGAGCTTGCTGTCATTGATAATCACAAAGCCGAAATCGGTTGCTACAATTGCCATATTTGGAGCAGCAAAAGTAATGCTATTGATGGTCTTAGATGTACTAATGTCGGCATTCTTGATGTCGCTTATGTTGCTCACATCGCCATTTCGCAAGTTGATAACATCGATGTTAGAGTTCTGGTAAGCGACCATGATATAGTTCTTGTCGGCATTAAAGTAAATGTTCTCCACTCCCGAGTCATTAAGATAGTTGGCCCGGTTAAGGTGCTCATTCTCCTGAGTTTCTTTGTCATAGCGATACAGGTTTCCACTAGCAAGGTAATACACCTCGTCGCCTGTGTCGATACAGTTGGTGATGTTCTCGCCGGCAAAAATGGGATGCAAGACCCATTTTCCATAGTCATCCTGCGCTTGTGAAACCATCGCAGCCAATGCTATTACCAATGTGAGGATATACTTCATTGTTTCTTTTTTGAAATATAAAGGAGTTACAAGAATTAGATGGGCAAAAGTGTTATGCCCTAAAAACTTACAACCTGGTTATTTATCTTATCACAGCAATTTTTGTCACGGGTTTCTCACGCCCTGTGATTTGCCCCTGAGAGGCATACACCTTGTAGGTGCCAGTCTTAACAGGCACTCCCTGCTCATTGCACACATCCCAAATGGCAACTCCACCTATTGATGTAGTAGTTGCCACAGTGTTGCCAGCAGCATCGGTAATAACCACATTAGAATTCTCCATCAAGCCCTTGATGGTTACATATCCTGTGAATGTTGACTGCACTGGATTAGGATAAGCATAAACATTGTTATAGTCGGCCTCCGATGGTGTCATGTCGTTGAAGTATTCAACCACGCCATTAGCTGTGACAATTACCACTGAGTTGGTAGCACGGTTACAGCACACGCTATAAATCTGATCGGTAGGCAATGGACTGTTAGTATTGTCAAAGTGCTTAATAATCTCAGAACCATCGGCACTTACCAAGAACACACCATTGGTGTTAGTGCCAATCCACTTGCGGTTAAACTCGTCAACATCAATGCAGTTGACCTGAGTACCCTCAAGAAGCACCTCGTTAACCTGCGCGCCCTCGTTTATAGTCACCTTGTTACGAGTTATTCTAAAGTCGGTGTTGAATGCCTCTTGTGGGTCAAAAGATATAATGCCACTTACTGTGCCAACCCATATGCGGCGCTCGTTATCAGCTTTGATATAAGTCCATCCGTAAGTGGAAAATGGTTTATTATCCTGATCATTGAATGAGTTGAATATCTTATATTGCTTCACACTCAAATCATCGTTATTGTTCCAAATTATGAGAGGGGCATTATAATTACCAGTCGAGAACACCTTTGTATCTCCAGCACCTATGTCAAAGACCATTCGCTTGTAACTATCGCCTGGATCCTTAAGTATTTTTCCCATATCATTAACAATAAAACTATTGGGGGTCACTTCATTGAGGGCTTGTTTCTCAGCAGTAATGACAACGGCATCGGGTGAGGGGTCAGGCGTTGGGGCTTTAAATCCGGCATAAGGTTGAGCCGACCACAAATTACCATTAGAGTCAAATGCTATAGACGTAGCTCTCATGCTCACACGAGAGTTGCTATTGTCAGAGTTATATCTAGCTACAATAATGTCGTTCTGAACCTTGGCAATACCTCCAGTCTTACGTGAGCAGTAGAAATATGTGTTAGGCTCGTTAGGTGATACTTTAATCCAGTAGTTGCCTCCAAAATCCCCAATGTTAGGGGGAGTTATATTTCTCCATTGAGTGCCGTCATAAGAGTTGATTTCGGTATTAGTCGATGAATCCCACTGATCAAGAACATTGTTCTCTGAAGTGCGACACAGTAGCACTCGCTGCTGGTAAGGGTCATAAGTTGTCCAGTAAGCACGCTTCTTAATACTGATACCATTAGGCTCTCGAGGGTCATCCTTCACCCCTCCCACAATGTGAACAAGACCAGCAGGTTCCAATGCCCACCAGTTACCGCTCTCATGCGAGGAGTAAGCACCTTCACCACTATGCTTGGTGGGATTACCACCATCAGGATCAAAGGTGTAGTAATAATCCCTAAAAACCTTTATCTTTGTTCCATAATCACCATCAACAGTATAATAATAATTACTTGCCACAAAACCCGATGGAGTACGCTGAACTGTGCTAGGGATCTCGTCAGGCATCTTAGTGGTCGTGAAGGTAAGCTTGCCTTCACCATCAGCACTCATCGACACTCGATAAAGCGCGGTTGGAGTAAGAAGGAAGAACTTGGTGTTATTGATGGGAACTATACTGCCATTGCCCACAGGATTATCGGCTTGCTCGTGCCATCTAGCTTGCTCAACCTGCTCATTGGCACCACAATAGTAAAACTTTCCTCCCAAGCACATTATCTTATAATCACCCACTACCGATACAGACGACACACTCAGATCATAGTTTCTCACTTCGCTAACCGAGAAATTAGTCTCGTCAATAACGATATATCCGAATGAGGTGGCAACATAGGCCTTTCCTTTGCCAAAAGAAATATCATTGATCACCTTCGCCTTAGGAAGCACTACGTCTTTAATGGCGCTCACATTTACCAAACTACCATCACTCTTGATGATGTCGATATTACAATTATCATAAGTGATGAATAAATCACCCACTATGTAATCATAATAAATCTGATTGATATTCTCATCATTTATAACGTTAGTGGCATCAATAGGCAGGTTACTATGTTTCGATTTATCATAGCAAAAGAGGCTACCTTTTGATAGGTAGTAAACATGATGTACAGCATCAACACAGTTAGTAACATCATTACCAACAAAGTAAGGATGTATTTTCCATTGCCCAACACCAATCTGGGCGTTTGCTATCAAGGTTACTAGCGAAAGTGCTAGCACGAAAAAGGTTTTACGCATCATATATGATTATTTATTATTATATTATATAACGATAAAAAATACCCTAAAATTGTGTTTTATATATATAAAAGGCACTCTGCTACAAAAAACAGAGTCTCAGCACTACTATAGATACTGAAACCCTGTTTTTCTTTATAAGTATGTGACTCGGCAAGCGAGAATACTTTGAGACTTCTCGTTGCGTCTTACCTGATTATCGAAATCTTTGTCAATGGCTCGCCAGTAATGTCGGTCTCGCCTTGTGATGCATATACCTTGTAGACTCCTGTACCCACACGCACATTGTTGTTGTCATAACCATCCCACAAGGCAATGCCACCATCCGAAACCATTGTCTTAACGACATTGCCATCGTCGTCGATAATCACAACGTTAGAGTTTGCCATCAATTCCTTGATAGTGATATAACCTGTATAATCGGGCTCTACGAGATTGGGATAAGCATACACGTTACTGTAGTCGTAGGCAGCAGGGGTAACATCGCAATAATATTCTACAACGCCCTTTGGAGTTACAATAAGTACCGAATTTGTAGCGCGATTGCAGCATACACTGTAAACTTGGTCGGCTGGTAACGGACTGTTGGTTGTGTCGAAGTGCTTGTACACCTCCGATCCGTCGGGACTCACATAGTATACACCCGAGGCATTGGTGGCAATCCACTTATTGTTATTGGCATCCACGTCGATGAAATTCACCTGCAAACCCTCACACAGAACTCCGGCAGCATCTACACCTTCGCTCCTGGTGTAGTTGATGCGGTTAATTCGGAAATCATCGTTGAATGCCTCCAAAGGATTGAGTGATACCACACCACTTACCGTACCAAGCCATACCATGCCCTCATTGTCGGCCTTGATATATACCCATCCCCAAGGTGCGAAGTTCATGTTGTTTTGGTCATTAAATGAAGAGAACTCCTTAAACTGTTTCAAGCTCAGGTCTTCGTTATTATTCCAGATGATAACTGGAGAATTGTAATCGCCTGCCGAGTACACTTTAGTATCACCAGCACCAATGTCGAAAGCGAAACGCTTGAAACCCGAACTATAGCAAGCTCCACCCATGTCATTGATGACAAACTTCGAAGAATCAACTACGGTTAGGAGCTGATTCTCAGGAGTTATTGCCATGGCATCAATATTGTTAGCACTGCGCGACTGAGGCATCCATAGATTACCCTGAGAATCAAACCTCAATGCCACACAACGAGTTGCGTAAGGACTATTACTAGCATTATATCTTACTACAACTCTATCATTCTGGACCTTACACACACCATATGTTGAGCGACAGCAGTAATAGTAGGTATTGGGCTCATTGGGTGAAACAACAATGTCCTTATTGCCTTGGTTACTAGGAGCTCCTATTGGGGTAATCTTGCTCCATGAGGTACCATCATAGGAGTTTATCTCTGTAATAGCACCATAATTGGCTTCCTCAAGCACAAAATTGTCGGTAGTGCGGCTCAACAACACACGTTGTTGATAGGGATCATAAGTGCTATAATAAGCATTGGCACTGATGCTGATGCCACTAGGACTTACATACCCGCCAGAAACCCCATTCTCTATATGGGCCAACCCGTTAGCTCCAAGCACCCACCAATTGCCTTCTTCTTGGCTAGAGTGAATCTCGTTGCCAGTGACCTTAGTGAATGTACTTCCATCCGGAACAATGGTGTAATAGTAGTTATTAGCACCAAAACTTGCCACATAACCAGCTGGATAGGGCTGAACTGTGACAGGTGCAGCTGCCTCCACCTGCTTGAAGGTGAAGTTGAGAGTATCTACCCCAAGGTCGTCGGTGCCATGACCTATTGTCACAATCTGAAGTGTACTATTACATGAAAGGAAGAATTTGGTGCTATCGATGGGATAAATGAGTCCATTCCCTTTGGGGTTTGCAACTTGCTTATGCCATCGTGCAGCCTCAATTTGCTCGTTTACACCACAATAATAGAACTTGTTTGCAAGGCTCATCAACTTGTAGCCCCCCACTTGAGCAACCGAAGGCACATTGACCTCATAGTTACGCACCTCTTTCACATCGAAGGTCTCATCGTCGAGAGTTATGTATCCAAACGATGTTGCGACATAAATCTTCCCATCACCAAATGTAATGTCGTTGATAGTCTTGGTCTTGTGCATCACTACTTCTTTAATGGCGGGAACATTTATGACCTCACCACTGGAAAGAATAATGTCGATGTTACAATTGTTGTAGGCAATTACAAGATACTGCTTGTTATAATTAAAATAGATTTGGTTGACGTTTATATCGTTGAGAATGTTGTTAGCATCAAGCACATTATTGCTCTGCGATTCCTTGTCATAGCAGTAGAGACTGCCACTTGCCAAATAATAGACTTTAGCTCCAGCATCGATACAGTTCTTGGCATTGCCACCAACAAAATAGGGATGGATTTTCCATTGTCCTGCACCAAGCTGAGCATTTGCCAGCAATGGCAACGACACGAAAATCGCAATGAGTAATTTCTTTATCATAATCTTGGGGTAAAATATAATTTCTTTTTTTATCTAATTATCTAACGTAAAATACATTATTAAATTGTGTAAAAGATTCACTTAGTTAAGCCGAATAATAAATCTAATACCTCATCTCATGCTCAACAATATTGCGGGCACTATTTTTAAATGAGAACTTGCTCCACTGGCCAGTGACACTGCTTTCATAGCGAACATACATCTTGTTGTCGACTGGGAAATAGTCGACAACCACGTGACCATTGTAGTTATCCTCCCTACCACCTAGAGCCGAAGCTTTACCCTTCTTTTCCTCTATGGTTAACTTATCATCTATTATGATTGCGATAAGGTTTACTGTCTCACCATCAACAAGATGGAGGCCGGTGCGCTCTATCGTAACAGTGCCATCGGCATTAGCAGTAAGCTTAATTGTTCCCATGTCACCAACTTCGCCATCAAACCTTTCAAGTTCCAGTGAATTGATGCGAGATGTTGCAGGCTTAATGCGCTTCTGACTCAGGAAAAAGCCGATCAGGCCCATTGCCACACAAAAAGCTATAGCATAAAATTCAATTGATGTAAAGTCCATAATTGGTCAAAGTTAGACAAATTCTTTGAGATAACTTCAGTTTTAACAAAAAATATCACATTTTTGTCGTTCAGCCTCCCTTCACAGTAATATGCATACATCATGTTTTAGCATTTTTTGTTTCTTTTTGAATTATTTCCTAGTAAAATTGAGTAAACGACAATAATTATTGCTACTTTTGCACTTGGAAAAATGATAAAACTCAACGACATAAAACAATCGATTGACGCTGAACTTACTCAGCTCAATATCATTATCAACGACACGTTGCGCAGCGACAACCCGCTCATGAATGCTATCGTGTCTAATTATCTCAAGACCAAAGGTAAGCAACTGAGGCCTATGCTCGTGTTGCTAAGTGGTAGGCTATTTGGTGGCATCAATAATCAAGTGATTACCGCTGGCGCTGCAATCGAAATGCTTCATAATGCCTCGCTCATACACGATGATGTGATCGATCAGAGCAAGCAGCGACGCGGTGTTGACACCATCAACGGCGTGTGGGACAACCATGTGGCTGTTCTGGTGGGTGACTTCTTTGTGAGTCGAGCACTAGTATGTGCTGTTAAGACGGGTGACAGCAACATCTTAAAGGTGCTTGCCTCGCTCGGTGCCGATCTCTCACTTGGAGAGATTGACCAATTCGACACTGCACGTCATCACACCATCAGCGAGGACGCCTACTTCAATATCATTGGCAAGAAAACAGCATCGCTTTTCACTAGCTGTGTAGAAGTGGGAGGACTGGCAGCAGGAGCACATCCAGAGCAACTCACCAACATAAAGGAATATGCCCGACTACTGGGCCTGTGTTTCCAAATAAAGGACGACACGTTCGACTATTTCAACGATACCGTAGTGGGCAAGCCCACTGGCAACGACTTGCGCGAGGGCAAGGTAACGTTACCCCTAATCTATGCTCTGTCGCAACGCCACAACGCCAAGCGCAACGAGATGATGCAAATCCTCACAAAGGGCAACTACAACACCAACGAGATAGAGAAACTGGTTGAATGGGCAAAAGCATGTGGTGGCATCGATTATGCAAACTTGAAGATGCGCGAGCTTTGCAACAAGGCCGAGTCGCTGCTCGACGAGTATGGCGACAACGACACTACGCGTGCATTAAAATCCATATTCCATTACATTATCGAGCGAAATAAATGAATCTATAAGGACTATTTCTTTTGAAATGATTCCTTTAATTCTTTTTACTTATCAGATTCCTTTCAATTAAAAAAATAACAAACTATGAACAAAGTAATCATCATTGGCTGCGGCGGTGTGGGAACCGTAGTGGCACACAAATGCGCCAAAAATCCCGACGTGTTTAATGAGATAGTCATTGCATCTCGACACAAGGCGAAATGCGATGCAGTGGCACAGGCCATTGGAGCACCAAACATCACAACCGACGAAGTCGACGCCGACAGCGTGGAGCAGCTAGTGGCTTTGTTCAAGCGCCATCAGCCCAAACTAGTGATTAACGTAGCACTACCCTATCAAGACCTTACCATCATGGATGCATGTCTGGAGTGTGGAGTCAACTATCTTGACACTGCCAACTATGAACCACGTGATGAAGCCCATTTCGAGTACAGTTGGCAATGGGCCTACCGTGAGCGTTTCGAGAAGGCTGGTCTTACAGCAATCTTGGGCTGTGGTTTTGATCCAGGTGTGAGTGGTGTCTATACTGCTCGTGCAGCCAAGCATCACTTCAAGGAAATTCACTACCTTGATATTGTTGACTGCAACGCTGGTAACCATGGCAAGGCTTTTGCCACCAACTTCAATCCTGAAATCAACATACGCGAAATAACTCAGAAGGGCCGCTACTACCAGGACGGCAAGTGGGTGCAGACTGGTGCGCTCGAAATTCACAAACCTCTGACCTATCCCGAGATAGGACCACGCGAGAGCTACCTGATGTATCACGAGGAACTTGAGTCGTTGGTTATAAATTATCCAACTATTAAGCGAGCAAGATTCTGGATGACATTCGGTGAGGAATACCTCACCCACCTGCGTGTGATTCAAGACATTGGCATGGCACGCATCGACCCAGTGATGTATAAAGGCATGGAAATAGTGCCACTACAGTTCCTCAAGGCAGTACTTCCCAATCCTCAAGATTTAGGAGAAAACTATACAGGACAAACTTCAATTGGCTGCCGCATTAGTGGAATTGGCAAGGATGGCAAGCCATTGACCTATTACATTTACAACAACTGCGACCATCACGCAGCATTCGAGGAAACCGGTATGCAAGCTGTCAGCTACACTACTGGTGTGCCAGCTATGACAGGCGCCATGATGTTCCTCAAGGGGCTGTGGTGCAAGCCTGGTGTACACAATGTCGAGGAATTCGACCCTGACCCATTCTTGCAAGTGCTCAACGAGCAAGGTCTACCCTGGCACGAACTATTCAACATCGATCTCGAGCTGTAAACAGCTTCCTATAACAAGAAAGACTGAATCTTGCAAGATTCAGTCTTTCTTTATATTTTTCAAAATATGTTTCTATTTTTTAGCACCAACTACCTTCCGTAATCATGAAGCTTGCGAAAATTGTTAGGAGAGTGGCCTAGGTGCTTCTTGACATACTTCCCAAAAAACGACAAGTTTTCGAAACCTAATTGCAAGGCAATCTCCTTGATGCTTAGCGTGCTATAAAGTAGCATCTGCTTTATATGCCCAGTGGTATTGAGTGCAATAAGTTCACTTGCAGTCTTACCCTCGTGCTTACGACAGATGCTGGTAAGATATTTGGGTGAGACACAGAGCTCGTCGGCATAGTCTTTCACGCTGCGTTGCACACCGTTGCTCTTGGCAAGCAATAGCACAAATCGATGAAATATCTTGTCGCCCTGCCTCATCATTGCCATGTCGCGTTCCTCACCATAGTGACTAGTGAGGTTGGCTATCATGTCAATCACATAGGCGCGCAGAATTGTGTG
The DNA here is from genome assembly GCA_902762385.1 of uncultured Bacteroidales bacterium. Lineage (GTDB taxonomy): Bacteria > Bacteroidota > Bacteroidia > Bacteroidales > Muribaculaceae > Sodaliphilus. The sequence goes on from CACWNQ010000019.1 coordinate 67,352, forward strand.
CATTGCATCCTTACCTGTCGACCCAACTTCTGGATGTTCCATCTTGAATCGTGCTAGCTCATAGTATCGGCTCATGAGTTCCATTTCGTCATGCGAAAAATGCACTACAGGATTCTGCTTTATGTGCAAGAAAGCTTCAAACACGCTTTTAGTCATAAACGTGATTCCTCCTTCAAGCGAGATGCATATTATCTTGCAACTCATGTCATTATCATAGGTAATGTCGCTCACCACGCTCTGCATGTCAATTAGCAATCCGTCATTGGCTTTAATGTTGAACTGCACACTGTTTACTTTCATCGACAAGGCTCCACTGGTGCAGAAAATCATAGCCACAAAGTTAACCTTGAAGGCATCGACAAGATTAACTACCGAACGAATATCGTCGGCAAAACCTATCTCACCATCAAAATACTTCACGCGTCCCGACAGTTGCGGCACATCGTTAAGATTCAATTGTTGAATTCCACTTTCGTTCATCTTAATAAAGACATTAATTTATACAGGTCAGTAACATAGGATAGATTGATTTCAAAATCTCTTTCACAGAGTTTGTGAGTGCAAAGATACACACTAATTTGCCAGTTTGCAATATATCATTTGGTTAAATATTCTTTTTTCTACCACAAATGTGCTCTTATTTCTTGTGGGTTGCCATTTAAAGCACTACTTTTGTACAAGAAACATTATTAAACAAAACTATATGGAAATTATCAGCACAGGTAAAATGGTAGAAATCGCCTACAAGATTTTCCTCGTTGAGAAAGATGGCGACACCATGATTTATGAATTTAAGGCCGACAAGCCCGATCATTTCGTTTTCGGACACGAGCCAGGCATGCTTGAGTCATTTACCAACCATCTCGAGGGTCTCAAAGCTGGCGACGAGTTCGACTTCATACTTTCACCCATCGAAGCCTTTGGTGAACGCAATCCCGACTTGGTTCAGGTACTCGATAAGTCACTCTTCATCATCGAGGGTGAGTTCGACAGTGACCGTGTATATGAAGGGGCCTTCGTACCCATGATGACTGGCGACGGAATGCGCATCGAGGGTATCGTCAAGGAGATTACCGACGATACTGTTACTATCGACTTCAACCACCAGCTTGCTGGCGAAACAGTGAAGTACACCGGCAAAGTCATTAACGTGCGAGAGGCTACCGACGAAGAAAAGAATCCTCCACGTCACCAGTGCGGTGGATGCGGTGGAGGTGATTGTGGTGGCTGCGAAGGCGGTGACTGCGACAAGGATCATGACGGCGAATGCTGTGGCAAGGGAAACGGTCATGATGGACAGTGCTGCAAGAACCACAAATAATTAGATCTTATCTTCTTTTCAAAAAAACAAATGAGGCTCTATGCTTTTAGCAAGAGCCTCATTATAGTAAAAAAAGGCACCGCTCGATTCACATCGTGCGGTGCCCAATAACCATATTATTAATGTCAATATTGCATCATTTGTATTTGCCTTATGTCACTAAAATGTTTGTTGTGTGTATAATAAAAAAATCAAAACCTTTACTTGTTGTTATAACAGCAGCTGCACATATGCTAACTACTGCGTTTGCGTTGCAAAGGTATGCATTAATCCACTAAGCGACAACCCCTTTAAATCGATTTATTGACACTTGTTCGCAAAAGTGCTAGTTTTTGCTCTATTTAGAGTAACAAGAGCAATGTACAAAGGGCTTTTGCAACGATAATTAAGGGACAAATGACGAAATTATTTATGGAAAAAACCACCAAATTGGCACCTATAAGTTGATGGTCTCAAGGTCTATTGGAACATGAATGTTACCGGTATAAACGGTACGGGCTTCGGCGCTATAGTTGTCGCGTCGCGCCATCAAGCGAGTGTCTTCGGTGTGATAGAGAAGCAGATTCTTAACACCTAACTCCTGAGCAAGTTTGCCAGCATCGATAACAGTACTGTGATGCTTCTCATAAGGACGGAATTGCTCCCTATCGCGATACATGCAGAAGGCCTCGCACAACAGCCAGTCGCAGTCTCGCACATAACGCTCACTAGTGGGTTTATAAGGTTCGTCACCCAGGCACACTAAGTGCTGCCCATCAGGCATAAGAGCCGAGAAACCATACTGAAGAGTCTTGTCGGAACCAATGTCGAAGAAAGTGATGCTCATATCATCAATGAGAAGTGTCTCACCATCGGTAACCTCCCTAAGGATAATAGTATTTCCCACTGCCGACAGAATCTTGGCAGGAATCATAATTCGACACATCGTTTCAAGTGCCTCCTTCACCTCACGGTGACAGTAGATTGTGAATATGCCTTGGTATTTACCTTTATACTGCAAGGGTGAAATTTTGCGTATGAGCCATATAACTCCCATTATATGGTCGGTATGAACATGGGTAACGAAGAGATGGCGAATCTGCGTGTAGTCGATACCAGCACGGTATAATTGACGAAAAATACCATTGCCACCACCAGCATCGACCATAAGATGTCCAGCTTGCGATTTCAGGTAGAAACAGGTGTTGTAGCAGCGAGTGCACATAGCGCTCCCTGTTCCAAGCATTTTTATGTATTGCAATACTGCCAATTTCAGCCTATATTATTATGAAATCCTATTAACCCTTCACTCTTGGAATCTCAATAGCGAATGTGGTACCCTTGCCAACTTCACTCTCCTTTACAAAGATTTTGCCACCATGATACTCCTCAATGATGCGCTTTACCAATGTCAAACCTAAACCCCAACCACGTTTTTTGGTTGTGAAACCAGGGTTGAACACGTTCTTGAAGTTTTTGCGGGCTATGCCCTTTCCAGTATCCTTCACATATAGATGAGCATGCTGAGCATCACTAGTCACCACAATGTCGATACGTCCCTGACCACTCATAGCATCAACTGCATTCTTAGTGAGATTCTCCATTACCCACTCAAACAAGGGCTGACACAACATTACACCACAATTAGTATCATCTTGAGTGTGAACAGTAAGAGCCACATGCTTAGGTATTCGGGTGCGCATATAGGTTAGACTGCTCTCCACTGCCTCATTAATGAATGTGAGTTCTTTATCAGGCATAGAGCCAATCTTCGAGAAGCGATCGGCTATGACCGAGAGTCGGTGCACATCGGTATCCATATCGGTGATGATATCCTTATCCACACCCATCGACTCAAGCATCTGCGTCCATGCCATCAACGAAGAAATGGGCGTACCAAGTTGGTGTGCTGTCTCCTTTGAGAGACCAACCCACACACGGTTCTGCTCAGCCTTTTTCACGCTAATGAGCGCAAAGTAGGCAATTCCCAAGAACAGTAGCATAACAGCCAACTGTATGTAAGGATAATAGGCTAGTCGACGCAGCAAGTCGCTGTCCTCATAGTAGAGCATCTGCTTCGTACTATCATCAATACGAATCTCAATACAATTAGTTGAGTTGCTCAATTTTTTGAACTTCTCATCAAGGAATTTCTTGTTTATTGCCGAGTACTCGCTAATCATCTTAGCAGTGTCGGCTGGTTCAGGCAATTTGAAATTTCGTTGCTCAATAATGGTACCTTGCTCGTCAACAAGAAGAACTGGAATATTGCGGTTACCTTGAATTATGCGAAAAAGAAAGTCAACATCAGTATCGGTCGAGGTTGTAAGCTCACGCGTAGCGTCGGCCCAAATCTCCATTCGCTCACGCTCTTGCTTTGCAAGATCCTTAACCAAGCGGTTGGAAATATAAATAAATACACCCACTAATATCAGCGACACTGCAAGAAGCACCATCTTCCAGATACGTCGTGAATCATATATGTTGCGCAAATTCATTGATAAACAGAATTGTGAATGCAAAGGTAATAATAAAACGCGAAAAAGGCAATGATATTTTACCAAAGTGATGAATTAAAGAAGGAGAAGTGTGCTGATGGAAACAAAAAAAAGAGAGGCTCGGGAACTGATTCCTGAACCTCTCTCATAGGGGGCGATTACCTACTCTCCCACTTTCGCAGTACCATCGGCGTGGTGAGGCTT
>CACWNQ010000020.1 GCA_902762385.1 uncultured Bacteroidales bacterium
CATTAATTGTCGTTTAAGAAAAAAAACGCAAAACTGTCCCAAAACTTCCGTTTTTGACCAGAAAACCGCCATTCCTTGGTCCATTTTTCCAGAAAAAAATTAAAAACTGTCCCACACGTCAGCTTTGTGAGATCAACAAAGCATCCGCGCGCAGCCCCCATTGTGCATTATGCATTATGCTTTGTGCATTGATTAAGGGCTTTTCGACACCATAGGTGCAACTTTGTGAGATTAAATATTTTTTTTCGATTTTGTCCCACACTAAAGACACAGTTGTTGTTCCCGTTGTTTATGGGTTGTGTGGGTTGTTTGATTGTTTAGCAGCATGCACCCACTGAGTCAGGTGAGTCCATTATTCAGCGTTTTTTATGCCTAAATTGGGCCTTTTTTCGGGATTTCTGTTACTTTTTTCCTATAAAACTTGTCAATTTGTGACAAAATACCCATTACCAGCAAGCAAAGAGTAAACCATCACAATGGCGTCACGTCTAACCGATACAAGTTGCCCACAACTGATTGCTGGGCAAAACAAAAAAGCTATGGTTTCTTTTGCCGAAACAGAAAAACGGTAAAAAACATCTAATTTGACGTCAAAAAATGTGAGGTATCATTTCAATTCATTAACTATAAAACACTATTGCTATGTGAAAATTTGGTTAATTTTGCAAAACTACAGCATCGTTTCGGATATTTAACTATTAAAGTTCTTTAAATCCTTTTGTGGTTGAGAAAAAGGTAGTACTTTTACACGCTTTTTTTCACAAAGCGCAATAAAAAGAGACAATAAACTAGATCAAAAAAGATAACATTAATTTATTTACTATGAGTAATTCAAATGTAAAACCCGCTACCGGTAAATTGGGTATTATGGTAGTTGGTCTGGGTGCAGTGAGCACCACATTCATGACTGGTGTCATGATGGCACGCAAGGGTCTGGCTAAGCCTGTTGGCTCAATGACTCAGTACGACAAAATCCGCGTTGGTCGCGGCGAAAACAAGAAATATCTACATTACAAAGATATCGTGCCTCTGGCAAAGCTCGACGACATCGTATTTGCTGCTTGGGACGTATATCCAGCAAATGCCTATGAGAGCGCCATCAACGCCGAGGTGCTTAAAGAGAAAGACATCGAGCCAGTAAAGGACGAGTTGCTTAAGATTAAGCCTCTCAAGGCTGCTTTCGACAAGAACTATGCAAAGCGCCTCGATGGCGACAACGTAAAGCAGTGCAAGGACCGCTGGGACATGATGGAGCAAGTGCGTGAGGACATCCGCAACTTCAAGAAAGAAAGTGGCGTTGATCGCGTTGTAGTGCTCTGGGCAGCATCAACCGAGATTTACGTTGCTCCCGACAAGAACGTACATTATAAACTTGACCAGCTCGAGGCAGCCATGAAGGCTAACGATGTTGACCACATCTCACCTTCAATGTGCTATGCTTATGCAGCACTCAAGGAGGACTGCCCATTCATCATGGGTGCTCCTAACACTACAGTCGACATCCCAGCAATGTGGCAACTGAGCGACGAGACTAAGGTGCCCATCGCAGGTAAGGACTTTAAGACTGGCCAAACTCTCGTAAAGAGTGGTTTCGCTCCTATCATCGGCGCCCGCATGCTCGGTATGAGCGGTTGGTTCTCTACCAACATCCTGGGTAACCGCGACGGTCTCGTGCTCGACGAGCCAGCCAACTTCCGCACCAAGGAGGTTAGTAAGCTCTCTACCCTCGAGTCGATTCTAGTGGCCGACGATCAGCCCGACCTCTACAGCGACATCTTCCACAAGGTTCGCATCAACTACTATCCACCTCGCAACGACAACAAGGAGGGCTGGGACAACATCGATATCTTTGGTTGGATGGGCTATCCAATGCAGATTAAGATCAACTTCCTGTGCCGCGACTCTATCCTCGCAGCTCCTCTGTGTCTCGACCTGTGCTTGCTCATGGACCTCGCTCACCGCGCCGGCCGTTATGGCACTCAGCGCTTCCTGAGCTTCTTCCTGAAGAGCCCACAGCACGACTACACTGTTGACGAGGTTCCTGTTAACCACCTGTTCCAGCAGCACACAATGCTCAAGAACGCCATCCGTGAGATGGGCGGTTACGAGGCCGATGAGGAAATCGACTAATCTAAGCTGATTTCTTTAGAGAAAAACTAACTTCCTAAATATTGATATCCCTTGGGTGAGCCTCCACTCCACAGTGCGAGGCTCACTTTTTCAAAAAACAACGGCAAGACCAGATAAGTTGCAATGCCAGTGGAAGAAAAACTTCTAACATCTGATATCTAACATCTGAAATCTGAAATATGAATTTCACCGACCAAGAAAAGATTGCCATAGTGAGCCTGTTGATTGAGATGGCTAATGCCGACGGCAAAATTGCCTATGAGGAGATGATAACCTTCAATCTCATGTGTCGAAGGCTTGAAATTGACCACAACTCGTTTGTTGTCGCACATGGCCTAAAGTGTGAGCATGCCATCGAGGTGCTTAAAACCATGAGCGACGACAAGAAAATAGAGCTTGCAAAGCTCATGGTCGAGCTCATCGACAGCGACAACCAGGTTACCGATGGCGAAATTGCACTGCTCAACCATGCCTGCCGAGCAGTTGGTATCGACCAGCTTTTACAATAGTCGCAACGACCAAGTTGATTTTTTACTTTTTGTGAAATTAGGCTAGTGATTGTTTGCCGTTTTCAACAAAAAGCAATAATTTTGCATCCTGTTACTTGACAATATATTTAGATATAATGAAGAAGATTCTACTGGCAATATCATCAATGCTTTTAATGTCGATAGCTTTTACGTCGACATTCACTAGTTGCAAGACCGAGGGTAACCATGCCGACACTTTGCTCGACACCACAGTCATCACACCCGAGTCTCAAGTGGCCGACAGCACTCAAGACACCACTCAGGCCGATGTGAAGAGTGTTACTGGCAAGGTGGTTGATGGCGCTATGAACAGTGTGTTCGTTGAGGTTGAACCGGGCAATGCCATAGAGTTTTCTTATTCGCAACTTGACCGAAACGACAGTGAAGTGTTCTACAACTGGTCAATCGACGACGAGATTACAGTCAAGTATGTCGAGACCAATCACGACGGCGAGCAAGTCGATAGCGTTGTCAGCATCCAGAAGGCCGAGTAACTTTTTACTCGCCTGTACCAACAGACAAAAAACAATAGAATTGCGGTAGTAGCTCAGTTGGTAGAGCATCAGCTTCCCAAGCTGAGGGCCGCGGGTTCGAATCCCGTCTACCGCTCAAGAGAATAATCGACGTTGAAAAGCGACAGTTTTCAAAAGCTTATCAACTTTGTGTAAGCACTAGAAAAACACACACTCACCTCACTACGACATGAAAACTAATAGAAAAATAACATTGATTGGCCTGCTCATCGCAATCCTGGCGTTGACAGTAATGCCCGTTGCCACAAGTTGCAACCGTGCTGTTACCTACGAGGATGGCATGTTTGATTACGACGACATCTATGCCGATGATGCCAACAGCGACACTTTCCAGCTTAATAGCGAGATTGAGAATGATGATCAAGAGCGCTACTAGCATAATCGCCAATAGCGCCCCAATTTATTCTTAGTTTTTAAAAACCTGTTTTTTATTCCGATAGTCTTGATCTGCGTGTCGAGACCTCTTGCTTTGTGTGAGTTGGCCAAATTAGGGATTGACAACGTTGATGGGGTGACCTTCCATGAAGGTGCGAACGTTGTCGACTACAACATCCATCAGGCGCTGACGCGCTTCGGCACTTGTCCACCCGATGTGCGGCGTGAAGTAGCAGTTGTCGAGAGCGAGCAATGGGTTATCGGCAGCTGGAGGCTCTTGGCACAGCACATCGACAGCAGCACTGGCAATTACACCATTCTTTAATGCGGCAGCGAGGTCTTCCTCAACAATGAGTGGTCCACGGCTCGTGTTGATTATCATCGCATTGGGTTTCATCAGTGCCAGTCGGCGTGCATTGACGATGCCGCGTGTTTCGGGTGTGAGTGGGCAGTGCAAGCTCACAACGTCGCACTTGCTGAACAACTCATCGAGCGAGTCAACGCGAGTGACATAGGGTGGCAGTGCCTCTTGGGGTTTACTGGTGAAGGCAAGCACCTTCATGCCCATGGCTGCAGTGATGCGTGCCACTGTGCCACCTATATTTCCAAGTCCCACTATTCCCATGGTCTTTCCATCAAGTTCGATAAACGGCGCGCTGCAATAAGTGTAGTCGATGCTTCGGCTCCACACGCCTGCGCGTGCTTCGCGGGTGTAGTGCTCGGCATGGGTGGTCATGTTGAGCAGGTGGGCTATAGCCACTTGGGCAACTGAGGCAGTGCTGTAGGCCGGCACATTGGTTACAATAATGCCATGCTCGTTGGCAGCATCCAAATCCACGATGTTGAAACCAGTGGCAATTACACCTATATATTTAAGGTTAGGCAGCGCCTCGATGAGCTTGCGGTCAAATACTACCTTGTTCGTTAGTAATGCATCGGCTGGCAAAGCTCTCTCAATTAACTCCTCTGGTTTGCTTCGTGGATAAACTGTAACATCGCCCAGTCTTTCGAGTGGCTCCCACGACAAGTCGCCAGGATTTCCCACATATCCGTCAAGAACTACAATTTTCATGATTTAAGTTTTGTTTTATTATAAATTATATTCTAGCGCAAATGTAGTGACTTTTAATTAAAAAAACAACCATCCCAAGTGAAAAACTCAGGATGGTTAGTTTTCTGTTCAGTTATTATATCAACCTGGATGCTATTAAGAACCAAGTAGGATGTTATAAACTGTTGTCACATCGGCACTGGTGATGCTGCCGTCGCTATTCTGGTCACCGTTGACTAATGAGCTGCTGTCGCTGTTGAGCAGGTAGTTGTAAAGGGCAGTGATGTCGGCGCTGGTCACCGATCCATCACCGTTCACGTCGCCAGGAACGGCAGTGCTAGCTTTGGTGTAGTTGATAGTGTATGCCTTAACGGTGTTGAGGTCATTGCTGATAACGGCAACAATTACTTTGTAACCCTCGCTGGTCTCAATAACTTTCTTAACCAGGTAAGCATGCTCGCTGATGAAAGTAGCGTCAATATCACTGTCGGCAATGGTCTCGCCATCGGCAAGCTCGAAGTTGTACTCATACACATCTTGTGCGAAGCCCTCAAGGGCAGTGCCCTTAACGGTGATGCCAGTGATGGCGGCATTATAGACCATAGCGATGTCATCAACCCATACTTTGTCGCCGTCGCTACCTTGTCCTGGGGTGGCATTAGTAGAAATTGTTATCAATAGTCCTTTGCCATCAACGCTCTCGTCGATGTAAGAAACTGGGATGGTAAGTTCTCGCCAACCACCAGTTGTGATGGTGGTATTTTTGGCTGTGGCAAGTTTGTTGGTATAATTCTTGTCTTCTGGATCTTGATAGTAGGTGCCGTCAGTGATGATAGCGCTAAAGCTGGCATAGGGGTGATTCGCGTTGGCTGTACCCTGGGAGAACTTCATCCACACGGTAATTGCATCGGGGCGACCGTGCATAATAGTGTAAAATGGGTCGTCATTAGCATCAGTATCAGTATTACTTAAGTCCATCTTGCTGCAGTTGGCAGTGTTGGTGGGGAACATGCTGCCTGCATTTAGACGGCCGGTAGTCATAGTTCCATTGTTGATGAACCCCATAACAGAGCCTGATGTAATCACAGCGCTTGTTCCAGTGGCTCCCTGGCGCACATCGTCGCTTGAACCGAGTTGTCCTTGAGCAGCGCCTGCCCAACTTCCAGTGGCGGTCTTGAAGCCGTGCCAAGCAAGGGGCTCGCCATTGTCCTTGTAGTTCTCAAAGCCGCTGTTCTTGATTTGATAGCCAGTGATTTCACCATCTTGAACGAATTTTACGTTGATGGTTTGTCCAAGCTCGGCCATATAGATATCGATATTGGTGGTCATGGCATATTGATTGAATGCCAGCACCATGTTGATGGGTACATTACCCAACATGGGGCCAATCCAACTGCCATAGTTAGGATCGTTGCCTTCGGCAATAGTGATATCTTGGCTGGTAATGATGCTTGTCAAGCCATTGCTGGTAGTGCCAGGCGCTGTTACCACGATATTTCCCACGGGAATTCCTCCCATTACGAAATTGTTAATACTCAATGTGTAGTCATCTCCATTTGGGATGACACTAATGGTTGACTCGGCACTAGTGCTTTCTCCGTTAACTGTCACAGTGAGTGTGCCGGTGTAGTCGGTTGCCAATGCTGCCAGTGCAGTCACTGCAGCGAGCATTGTAGAAAATAGTTTTTTCATTTTTTTCTTAATATGTAATTTTATTACCTAAATTGAATTAAAGAAAAAGACGTTAAGCGCCACGTATAAATTTGACACTTAACACTGGTGATTTAACTTAGTTTCCTAAAAGGATGTTGTATATTGCTGTTACGTCAACACTAGAGACATGTCCGTCGCCGTCAACGTCGCCATATTTGCCATTGTAGTCGGGAGTCTCAAACTTCACGTAGATGAACTGATCAAGAATGTTTCTCATGTCGATGTCAATGTTGGCTTTGCACTTTGTGTCGTTGAATTCAGCAGCCAGGATGATGGGAACATTACCCAGCAATGGGCCCATCCAGAAACTAATGTTGGGGTCGTTGCCTTCAGCGATGGTAATGCTTTGGTCGGCAACTATGGTAGTAACACCATTGATAGTGTAACCTTTCATGTTGTCGAGCACGATGTTACCTACGCCCATAGGACTACCGTTGTTATCAAGCGTAAAGTTGTTGATGCTCAACTTGTAGGTTTCATCTTCGTTTTGAACAATGCTGATGGTAGTTTCTTGTGCTCCACCTACGCCATTGATCAGCACGGAGATTTTGCCGGCATAATCGGTAGCAAAAGCACTCAATGCAAGAGCAGCAGCTGCAAAAACAGTAAAAAATTTTCTCATGATTTAAACGTTTAAATTATAGTTGTTTTAATATGTTTCAAATTATGCATTATTTAAACTTATAAGCGATGCCTATTGTTGCATAGATGGGGTAGAGGGTCTGGTCGAGAGTCTTGAAGCTGCTTTTGAAGAAGCCGCTTAGTCCCCAGTTGAGGTCGGCATAGATGCCAAATCGGCGTGCAAAGAAGTAGTCAACACCAATACCCATTCCCCACTGCACTTTGCGAATGTCGTCTTTGAAGTCATAGTTACCACGTTCATTCTCCTCGTTACCTAACAGCACCTTTGCTCCTGTTGGGTCATTTACGCGAATATATCCGTCGTAAGCAAATCCGTCGAAGCCACAACTTGTGACATAAGAGAAATAAGGTCCGAACTTGAGCTTCCACTTGTCACTGATTTTGTACACTGCCTGAATGGGAATGGTGAAAGTCCACTGAAAAGCATGGCTGTCGTTCTTGCCGGTAAATACGCCCTCCATCGATTGTCCGTCTTGTGTTACCTGCATGTGGTAGTTCTTCACAGTGGCGTCGATGTGCATCGCCTTGTTTTCGAAGTGGATGCCGGCAAGGATGCCCCAACGCTGACTGGTGGGCTTGATTAAGTCGGCTCCAAATGCCACATTGGGTTGCAGGATAAACTTGTTGAGCTTCCTAATCTCGGCAGGCATGCCCATAGGAGCTGTGCCGCCAATTGAGTAACCTAAACGACCATACCCTTCCACGTTGTGGAAGAAGTTCTTAAGATTTTGGCAACCTCCATCGTCGGGCATGATTGCCCAGGCACTCATTGAAGCTATTAAAGTGATTAAGAGTGATGTGATATATCGTTTCATCTTAAAGTCTGGTAACTGATTAGTTATTATTCTTTCTCTTCGCAAGTGAGTTTCACCATGTCGACCTTCAAGGTACTGCCAACAGCACCTTCAAAGCTTGCTCCCTCAATGCTCGACGAGAACACAATAGTTAGGTTGTAGCCTCGGTTGGCAAGCATTTCGGGGTTAATATCTTTCTTGTATTCATACTCGATGTCAAACTTTACCCACTGTCCGTTGGTCTCATTTACATTTTGGACGCGTGCCACAGCCACAATGTTCTCGCTTGAGAGCACGTTGTCGCCATAGAGAACTAGAGGATTGCCGTTGCGGTCGTGGTTGATGTAGAGCACCGAGTAGATGTCACCTGCATCGATACGTTCAGGATGCTCAACAAAGTTCTTGTCGGTAAATGGAGCGCTTGGGCTGTATTGATAGTAGCCCGAGAGCCTTACTGGTTTTTGAGTGAAGGGGATACCGAATTCGGTGGCTTTCAATGGCTGCATCAAGCCGGCAAGCATGTTGAATTTACCTAAGAACAGGTTGCCGGCGGCAATGGGTTTGTTAAAATTGTGTCCCATAGGGCCGGTGTCTCTTGTTACAAACTGAACTCCATGACCATCATATCCGTTCTCCAAAACGAATGTTGGATAATCATTTGCGGCCGAATTGCTATTTGCAATATAGAAACCATAGTTGCCTGTAGCCCAGTCGTCGCCTAGACTTCCATCGGGCAAGACGTTGTGCCACACATAGAACTTGTGGTAATCTTTGTCAAGCTCGAAGTGCTCAAAGTCGAAGTCGATTACCGATGTGGTGTAACGTGCCATGCGGTTGCACGAAACTAGGTATTTGCGGCTCCACTTGCCATCCTCCGAGGTTACAGTGTAGGTCACGGGGCCATCGCTGAAGTCGTGCGCCGATCCGCTGGCAGGGGTGATTGTGGCGCCAGCAGTGATTTTGAATTGTGGTGCAAAAGCCGTAACGTCGGCATCGTCGCGCATTGTGAACACAACTTTGTTCTCATTGCTAAGGACATTGATGAGTGTGTCGTTGGCGTTGTAAAAACTGGCTTCCAGATCATTCACATGTACCCATGCCTGCTCAATGTCGCATTCGGCGTTGAGTGGCTCTTCCTTAAAGCACGATGTGGAAATAACCGCAAGTGCTATAACTGCCACAGCAACAACTGTTTTGTGATTGAAAAATCTCATTTCAATTATATCGTTTTTTTCTTTAAATCAATTTCAAGTTGCAAAGTTAGTATATTTTTTTTATATATAATAATTTATTTATATAATTTAGTTCTTGTGAATTTTAGTGTTCAATTTTTTCTTCTTTTTGAAATATAAATTGTATATTTGCGCCACAAAAAAGTAAGACTGCATTTTGCTGCTTGTTTTTGTGGCATAATGTTGGTCGTTATGCTGTTTTACTAAGCTTGTTTACTGGATGTTTGACACATTAATACGACAGTTATTTGAACTGAAATGGTTTAAGAGCCTGAAGACCAATACAGTTCCCCGATGGATGATTTTGCTTATCGACATGTTTCTCGTGGCGTGCAGCTACGGTGTGTTTGTCGTTTCAAGCCTAAACCCCCAATTGGCTCATAGTGCATTTGCACTCATTCGCAACTTGATTTTAATTGTGGCCGTTTATGGTCTAGTGACCTACTTATCAAAGAGCTATACTTGCGTTATCCGCTTGTCTGTAATTGAAGATTTGTATCGTGAGTTTGTTGTGGTATTTGTTTCAACAGTCATACTCATTGTTATAAATCTTGTATACTCGGCGGTTACTCAAACTGTTCTCTTCAGCTATTGGGGAGTGGTTTATGTGGGTGTGCTGTCGTTTGCCATGCTCACCATTGAGAGGCTGGTAATCAAGTATATGTATGCTCGCATCACAGCCACCGACAGCAATCGTCGCAAAGTGCTTGTGCTTGGTACCTCGCTCGACTCGCTGATTCTTGCCAATGCTCTAAAGAATGAGATAGGTGGAAAATATGAGCCAGTTGGCTTGTTGAGTATCAAGAAAGGCAAGGATAAAGATGAAATCAATGGTTTCAAGGTATACAAGTATCAGCCTGAGGATATAGAGAGAATCTTTGTTGGCGGTGGCATTCATGCGTTGATTTTTGATTCATCGGCAATCAAGTTGATGCGTAACGGTTTTGCCGATCCATTCATTGAGAATAATATAGCTCTGCTGGCAATCAATAAGGTTGAGGAGTTTGAGCTTGATGATGAACGTGAAGGTTCTAATATCTCGACCTACATCAAGGAGGTGCAGATTGAAGATCTGTTGGGCCGTGATCCCATTGTGCTGAATAACACGCTGGTGCGTTCTCACATTAAGGACTCGGTTGTTCTTATCACCGGCGCTTGCGGTTCAATAGGCAGTGAGATTGTTCGTCAGGTGGCAAGTTACAAGGCACGTCGCATTATCCTTGTCGATCAGGCCGAGACTCCAATGCACGACATGAGCCTTGAGATGAAGAAAGATTTCCCCGAGGCCGATGTGGTGCTCTTTATGGGCGACGTTCACAACCATGCACGCATGGAGACTGCCTTCAGGGAGTACAAGCCTAAATATGTGTTCCACGCTGCTGCCTATAAGCATGTGCCCATGATGGAGCTTAACCCCACCGAAGCTGTAATCACTAACGTTGAGGGTACTAAGAACATTGCCGACCTGGCATTGAAATATGGTGTGTATAAATTTGTGATGGTTTCGACCGATAAGGCTGTGAATCCCAGCAATATTATGGGCTGCACTAAGCGATTGGCCGAGATTTACTGTCAGTCATTGTTCTTTGATGCTCAGAAGATGGGCAAGAACACTCAGTTCATAACCACACGCTTTGGCAATGTGCTTGGCAGTAATGGTTCGGTAATTCCATTGTTCCGCAAGCAGATTGAGAATGGTGGCCCTGTTACTGTGACTCACCGCGATATTATTCGCTACTTTATGACTATACCTGAAGCGTGCTCATTAGTGCTTGAGGCAGGATGTATGGGTCATGGTGGTGAGATTTATATCTTCGATATGGGTCAGCCAGTGCGCATTTACGATTTGGCAACTCGCATGATTTCACTGGCAGGTCTGCGCCCGCATGTCGACATCGAGATTAAGGAGATTGGTCTGCGCCCAGGCGAGAAGCTCTATGAGGAACTGCTCAACGACAAGGAGAATACCATCAAGACCGATAACGAGAAAATCATGATTGCCAAGGTGCGCAATTACGACTACATTGATGTGTGCAATAACATTGACAACATCATTGAGCTGGCGCAGAGTGGTAATATTCACGACATGGTCAAGAGCATGAAACAGTTTGTGCCTGAGTACAAGAGCATGCATAGCGAGTATGAGAACATTGACCATGAGCTAGAGCAAGGCGACAAGCGCGACAACTATTATTTCAATCCCACTGCACCGGTAGGAAAGTAATTAGAAAAAAAGAATTTAAAAAAGCTCAAATTGGCATTTCGCACAATTTGAGCTTTTTTGTCTTGTAGAGGTGGTTGTTATTTCCTGCGGCGCTTCATGCTCACAGGCACGGCCACTGCAGCGATGAGCACTGCAGCAATTGCTCCTGCAGTCACTTGGCCAGTTGTGGTGCTAAGCCATTTCATGATGCTGCTTTGAGAAATTGAACTTCCGTTATCGGCAGCCGGGGCTGCTATAGAGTCACTGTCGGCAGCAGCTGGCTCTTTTTTTACTGGCTCAGGTTCGGGGTAATCTATCTGATAGATGTTGACAGCATTGCCGCCACCGTTCTTGCGTCCCTGCGATGTCACAAGCACATATCGGCCGTCGTTGCTTATGTCGAGCCCCACTGGATAGGAGTCGACAGCAATTTCGGCAATCATCTGCATGGTGCGCGTGTCGACAACGCACAGCCTGCTGGCATTGTTGCAAGCTGCAAAGATGTACTTGCCACTGGGTGAAATCTCGATGGTGCGAGCTCCAGCGCCCACTTTGCAGTTTTCCCAACCGTCGATGCGTCCATGCTCATTGGTCATGTGTTTGGCAGCTTCCATAAACTTGTCGAGCTTGATGCGCTGCACATATCCGCTGCTGTTGATGCTCAGGTATATGTAACCATCGTTGAGCAATATGTGTCGCACGTTTCCCATCATTCCTTGCATGCGACCCAGGTATTTCTGGTTCTTCACATCAATCACGGCGAGTCCGCCAGCGCCACCCATGCAGCACACTATAAGATATTGGTCGTCGGGGGTGAATACCGTGCCTCTCAGGCAGTATCCGCTTTCGGTGTCACGATTCACATGCCTGTTGCCGAAGTTCAATGGCAGCTCGTAGTCGACTATGAGCAGTTTTGTGTAATGCCAATCGTCGGGGTTGGAGCTTGAGATGTCGATGAGTCCCACAGTGTTGTTGCCCCAGTGGGTCACTGCCAGCGTCTTGCCATCGTGCGAGGTGGCCACCATCTTGGGCAATGGGCCAGTCTCCATCAGTTTCACTATTTTGTCTTCGCGAGTGTTGATAATCGCCATAGCCGATGGTTCAACGGCATTATTGTCGTAGGTTCGGCGATAGTATGGCACCCACAGGTAGCGGCCTGCGTGCGAGAATGTTGCCTCAACGGGCTTGCCCATGAAGGTGTTAGGGTTGTTCCACTGCTTGTGCCACTTGAACAACCCGCTTGGTTTTGCCCACAGGTTTTTAGAACCCTCGTCGGTGAAGTTGTGGTTTATGGTTTTGAGTTTGCGGTTTGTTCCCATTTCAAATACCACGGTCTTTCCACCCTCAAGTGAGTTTACATAGTATTTCTTGCCGTCGGGCGAAACGTTTACCGACTTGGGCGAGTTGATGTCCGGGTCGTGGCTGTCTTTCATTGCCACACTGTAGTTTTGCTTCTTTGCCACAAGGGCTATGTTCATCTTGCCGTCTTTTGATGTTGCTGTTGTGCCCACCTTGGGATGGATGATGCCTTGTGCCAGGCTCGACACAGCAACCAGAGCTGCCAGGATGAGGGTTGTGATTCGTGATTTCATTGTGAAAACTTATTCTTTGGTTGGTTTTTTGGTTCTCTTGCCGGGGGTTTCATTCTCATCGTCCTTCACCTTGCCGGCAAGCATGCCGCAAGCTGCGCTTATGTCCTCGCCACGACTGCGCCTGATGGTGCAAGTGATACCCTTGCTGTTGAGGTAGTCGCGGAAGTAGGCCATTCGCTCATCGCTCGAGGTGCGCAGTTTAGCAACTCCAGGAATCATATGGTAGCGAATGAGGTTGACGCGCACGTGCTCGTTGGGCAGAATTTCGCGCAGAGCCTCGGCATGTTTGATGTCGTCGTTGAACCATTGCCACATGATATATTCAACCGAGAGACGGCGCTGGTGGGCAAAGTCATACTTGCCTAGGAGTTCCATCACTTCCTTGATGTGGTAGGCGTTCTCGATGGGCATGAGTTGACTGCGTTCGTCCTCGATGGCATTGTGAACACTCACGGCGATGTGCACACTGGTTGTCTCGCACAGCACTTTCAGGGCGTTTTTCACGCCCACGGTCGACACTGTGATGCGCTTGGGGCTCCAAGCTAGTCCCCATGGTGCAGTCAAAATCTCAATGACCTTGAGCACATTGTCAAGGTTGTCGAGAGGTTCGCCCATTCCCATAAACACGACGTTGGTCAAGTCTTGGCTCTGCGGAACGCTGAGCACTTGGTTGATAATCTGGTTGGATGTGAGGTTGCCATGGAAACCTTGGCGTCCAGTCATACAGAAATAACAGTTCATGCGGCATCCCTTTTGTGACGAGATGCACAATGTGGCTCGGTCGTCCTCGGGGATAAACACACTCTCAATCGACTTGTCGCCACCAGCATCGAAGAGAAACTTAACAGTGCCATCTTCGCTCGATTGTGCGCTCTGGGGTGCATAGAGGCCCACGCAGTATTGCTTCGAAAGCAGCTGCTTGTTGGCATTGGAGATGTTTCTCATTTCGTCGAACGAGTTCACACGCTTGTTGTAAATCCAGTCGGCGAGTTGAGTGGCGACAAACTTGGGCATTCCCAGCTCTGCTGTTACTTCACGCAGCTCTTTCAGGTTCATACCTGCTAGTGGCTTGAGTTTCTTGCTCTTGATTTCCATATTTTCCTTGTGATTTGTTGATTGCTTTAAAAGTATGCAAAGTTACACATTATTTTTTATATCCTTTAATATCAACCGAAAAAAATGCCCATGCACTCTAGTCGAGTCATAGGCATTATGGTTGATATGTTGTCGTCACCGAGCTGTTATGGCTCGATGCGCAGGTCTTCGTTCAAGTATGGCACCAGTCGCCCCCGCAACGAGATGCGCCCGTTGCCCAGCGTGGGGTACACGTCGGCAATAGCCTGATCACTCTCTTTGAAGATTGTAATGGTGACCGTGGCGTTCATTCGTCGTCCCACCATTGTGTAAGTGATGATTGCATTGCCTTTCTTGTCGTGCTTGAATTGCTTATTGCTGATGCGTCCGTGCAGGGTAATGCCCCCAAGACCATTGGCTCCAGCATTCATGTTGTTGAAAGCAACCTGGAAGATACCTTTGTCGCCTTGCATGAGCATGAAGTTGGTGTTGTCGTTGAGCCCTAATTCATAGTGTCCACGGGAGTTGCTCACCTGGGTTGCCTGCAGCACAAAGTAGCCATCGAAGGCAGCTCTTTCGGCTTTGAGGTGGAATATAGAGTCGACAATCTGGTGGTCTTTCTTGATGCGCTCTTTGCGCTCTTTCTTAGTCTCGTTGGCAGGTATTGGATCGGTTTCCTCAATGACATATACATCGTCGTAGTTTTGTGCTACAGCAACGTTGGGCAAACTAATTAGCGCTAACAGAATAAGTGAAAATATAAAATTAAAAGTCTTCATAACTGATGAGTTTTTTATATAAGTTTTGCAAAATTACACAAACTAAACACCACAACCATCAATTTACTGCATCAATTTTGAAATTTTTTTTCAAGAAAATGTTATTTTTGCAAAAAATTGATTTTTATTATGGAAAACGTGAAACAAATGTCTTGGTTCGTCAAGTTTTTATTGCTGGCAGCCTTTTCGATGATGATGCTCATTGTTGTGTCGCTTATCATCTTGATGGCCTATGGCGGCCGATACACTGCGATAAATGCTCAGCTCGCTACGATTGCCTTGCAGAATGTGCTCATTTTCATGGCTCCAGTCTTTATCTTGGCACTGATAAGCCGCCACACCGAGCAGCGCCCTGTAGCACAAACTCTGTGGATGACCAAGGGACCGTCGCTCAAGTCGATTGCACTGGTGGTGCTAGTCTATATTGTTGCTCTACCTGCAATGAACTGGCTTGTGGAGTGGAATCAGGGCTTGCATTTGCCACAGTCGATGCGCAGCATTGAGAGCGTGCTACGTGATATGGAAGACACGGCTCAGGGTGTTACCAGCGATATGCTCATGACCAAGACTTGGAGTGGCATGTTGCTGAGGCTCCTGCTGATTGGAGTTCTCACTGGCGTGGGCGAGGAGCTTTTCTTCCGCGCTGGGATGCTTGGCTCGATGCACTTTAGCCGTGTGCAACGTCACGTGGCGGTTTGGACGGTGGCATTCATCTTCAGCGCTATCCACATGCAGTTCTTTGGCTTTGTGCCACGCATGTTGCTGGGTGCTTGGTTTGGTTATGTGATGTTGTGGTGTGGTGAGGTGTGGACTCCCATAATAGCTCACTCTCTTAACAACGGCCTTGTGGTACTGTTCACATTCCTTGCCAATAATCACTATATCGACGGCAATGTGATTGAAACTCTGGGCGTGCCCGAGCAGGGCGAGCAGCCATTGCTTGCCATGGGCAGTGCTTTTGCTACAGTGATCATTATATGGCTATTTATGAGAAAAAAGAAAACCGAAATATGATTATGAGAAAGGTGTTATTAATGGCTATGCTAGCCATGGCTCTCACAGCGGGAGC
This sequence comes from uncultured Bacteroidales bacterium, assembly GCA_902762385.1. GTDB lineage: Bacteria > Bacteroidota > Bacteroidia > Bacteroidales > Muribaculaceae > Sodaliphilus. Next base: position 15,718 of record CACWNQ010000020.1, read on the forward strand.
GCAGGAGGTGATTTGTCATCGTGGATATTGGGATACCGATGGCTCGGCACAGAATTCGATTCGTTCGCTGGTTAAAGCCGACTCGATAGGGGCTTGGGGATCGGAGTTTGACGTGTGGATGACGGCCGACGGCGTGCTGGTTGTTAACCACGACGAGACATTTAACGATGTAGTGATTGAGACAGCCAAGTGGAAGCAGCTCAAGAACATGCGTCTAGAGAACGGTGAGCCGTTGCCCACGCTTGACCACATGCTGGAATGTGGCAAGCAGCTTAAAACTCGTCTCATTCTCGAGATGAAGCCTCACACCAGCAAGGAGCAGGAACTGGAGGCAGTGCGCAAGATTGTGAAGATGGTTAAGCAGAAAGGATTGGAGGAGCGCATAGAGTATATCACTTTCTCCTATGCCGGGATGAAAAACCTCAAGGAGATGGCCCCCGCCGGAACTCCTGTGTATTACCTCAATGGTGAACTTTCGCCAGCGCAACTTGCCGAGCTGGAAGTTGCTGGCATAGATTACAGCATTGGTGTGATGCGTGAGCATCCACAGTGGATTGACGAGGCCCATGAGCTGGGCATGAAGGTGAACGTGTGGACCGTGAACAGTGACCGCGATATGGATTGGTGCATCAACTATGGTGTTGACTTTATAACTACTAATGCCCCTGAGCGATTGCAACAGAAACTGGCCCGATAAATCACGAAAAAACTCATAGATTGATGTATTAATTAAAAGTTTTTCCTAACTTTGCAAGTTATTCAATAAAATGGAATAATTTTACTTATATGGCATTAACAAGCTCATTAGAAAAATTAGGCTCTTATTGCATGCTCATGTGGCGCAGCATAGGAATTCCCGATAAATGGAAGGAGTTCTTCAAGCGCTACATGGGAGAGATATATAAACTGGGCATCGACTCGATCCCCTTGATATTGATAGTATCGCTATTCATTGGCGCCCTGTGCACGCTGCTCATCAAGCTCAATATCAGCAATCCGTTGCTGCCGCGCTACACTGTGGGCCTGACTACCCGCGAGATTATCCTGCTGGAATTCTCGTCGTCGATATTGTGCCTGATTCTCTCAGGTAAGATAGGTAGTAACATTGCCAGCGAGATAGGCACAATGCGCGTGACCGAGCAGATTGATGCTCTCGACATTATGGGCATCAATAGCGCCAATTACCTGATAATGCCCAAGATAGCAGGACTGGTGACCATTATGCCTTTCTTGGTGATAATATGTATGGCAACTAGCCTCTTTGGTGGTTATCTGATATGTGTGATAACGGGAATCATCGATACCGACACCTATGTATATGGTATACAGACGCTCTTCATTGAGTGGTATGTGTGGTTTGCGCTCATTAAGTCGCTGTTCTTTGCCTTCATTATTTCGAGTATTTCGTCGTTCTACGGCTACACCGTGAAGGGCGGCTCCATCGAGGTGGGTAAGGCAAGTACCGATGCTGTGGTGATGAGCAACATCATGATTCTGCTCACCGATGTGCTCCTGACCAAGTTATTAATGATGTAAAACAACACACGACAATGATTGAAGTTAAGAATGTTGAGAAATCGTTCATGGACGGTGATGAGCGCAGGCAGATTCTCTTTGGTGTCAATGCCAAGTTCTATGACGGCAAGGTGAACCTGATAATTGGTCAGAGTGGTTCGGGAAAGACAGTGCTCGTGAAGAACCTTGTGGGCCTGTTTAAGCCCGATAGCGGCGAGATTCTCTATGACGGTCGCGATATCACTAAGCTCGATGACAAGGCGATGAAAGAGCTTCGCAAGGAGATTGGAATGCTGTTTCAGGGGTCGGCTCTCTTCGATAGCGAGACGGTGATGGGAAATGTTATTTTCCCGTTGAAGATGTTCTCAAAGATGAGTCCAGCCGAGCAGCGTGAGCGTGCGCAGTTCTGTATCGACCGCGTGAATCTCACTGGTAGCGAGAACAAGTACCCGAGCGAGCTGAGTGGCGGCATGCAGAAGCGAGCTGCTATTGCGCGTGCCATCTCTCTGAATCCCAAATATCTGTTCTGCGATGAGCCCAACTCGGGTCTCGACCCCAAAACGTCGATTGTGATTGATGAGTTGCTCTATGACATCACTCACGAGTTTGGTATCACCACTATCATCAACACTCACGATATGAACTCGGTTATGGGAATTGGCGAGAACATTGTGTTCATCTACAAAGGCCATGTAGGCTGGGTGGGCAATAAAGACGAGATTTACAATGTCGATAACGAGAACCTCAACAATTTCGTCTATGCTACCGACTTGTTTGCCGATGTGCGCAAATACCGCCTCAAGCATGGTTACAATCGCACGAGAATAACACAGGAGTAAATTTTTATAAACCAATATATTCTACTAATAATTTTACAACTATGAAGAAATCATTTTTCACATTAATGCTGATTATTGCATCGACTCTGGTAATTAATGCCCAAAGTTTGACAGGCAAGAATTGGTGCACCGTTATAAATGATGAAGACGGCGAACCTATTACTATGGTAATGAAATTTGAAAGCAATGGGGATTGTGAGGTTATTATGGCAGCTGAGCAACAGTTAAAAGAAGATGGCGTGCCCTATGCTATTGCCTTTGGCGTCAATATTCCTGGCAATTACACCTATAACGACAAGAACCTTGACGTGAAACTCAACAAGGGTAACGCCACCGTTACAGTCGACTATGAATTTAAAGGTATGGATGCCAAGACTAAGGCATTGATGGATAAACAGGTTCGTCCAGAGCTCGATGGCATGAAAGGTGAAATTAAGAAAATGGTGCTCGATGGCATGCCAAGTCTTGAGAACATGAAGGTCGTTTCGCTCGACAGCAAGAAGCTAGTAGTCACCCTTAGCGTGGGCGCCGAGGTGCCTTTCTATGCAAAATAATGATTTCTCGCTAAGATATAAGAATGACATTGTTATGAAGAAAACATTTTTCACATTGATGCTGATGCTAGCATCGGCGCTTGCTATTAATGCTCAAAGCCTTACTGGCAAAGATTGGTGCACCATGGTTCCTGATGAAGATGGACAACAGATTGCACTCGAAATGAAATTTGAAAACAACGCTGCTTGTGAAATCACAATTGCCACTGTACAAGATATGAAAGAAAGTGGAATGAAGATGTCTATCGCAATTGAACTTGATATTCCTGGAACTTACAAGCTCGATGGTCAGGATCTTAGTGTAAACCTAAATAACGAAAAGGCAAAAATTGATTTCGACGTCGATATTGAAGGCGTGGACGCTCAAACCAAGGCTATGATGATTCAGATGATAAAACCAGAGCTCGAGAAAGGTAAAGCCGAGGCTAAGAAAGAATTGATTAAGATGCTTCCAAACATGGGCAACATGAAGGTTGTTTCTCTCGACAACCATCGCCTCATTCTTGCCGATAGCACTGGCACCGAGATGACTTTCTATGCAAAATAAAGACTTCTGGGTTATAATTACTTTATAGGGAGTGCGAGATGATTGGAGTCTCGCACTCTTGTTTTTTGATTATCGAGGCTCGAATAAATAATCTTATAAAAATCGTCTTTTCGTTAGGAAAGTTTGACGGAATTTATTAACTTTGCCGTCAAGAAATATCTACTCGCCTTATGCACATCGTCATAGCAGGAAATATTGGCTCGGGCAAGTCCACACTCACAAAGTTGCTTGCGCAACATTACGGGTGGACACCACGCTATGAATCGGTAGCCCATAACCCCTATCTCGAAGATTATTACCACGACATCCAGCGCTGGTCGTTCAACCTTGAGGTCTATTTCCTCAAGGAGCGATTCCGCGACCTGCTTGCTATTTCTAAAGCAAAGGATGTTGTTCTTCAAGATCGCTCAATCTTTGAGGGAGTGTATGTGTTCGTGGCCAACAACCGTGCTATGGGCAACATCTCGGAGCGCGATTTCGAGACCTATATGGAGCTCTTTGAGCACATGCTCTCGATAGTTAAGCTGCCCGACCTGATGATTTATCTGCGCTCGTCGGTTGAGCATTTGGTGGCAAATATTCAAAAACGTGGACGCGACTATGAGCAAACCATGCAAATCGAGTATCTCGACAACCTCAACCGCCGCTATGAAGATTTCATCACCAATCATTATAAAGGCCGTGTGATGATTGTCGATAAAGATAATCTTGACTTTGAGAACCGACGCGAGGACTTCATCGGCATCACCAACCGCATCGACAGTCTCCTCTATGGACTCTTCCCAATGAAGAAAGATGAGGGATTAGAGATAAGAGAAAAACTAAATACTGAAAACTAAAAACTTACAATCATGCATATAGCAATATCAGGAAACATCGGTTGTGGCAAGACCACTTTGACCCGAATGCTCGCCGAGCATTACGGCTGGGAACCGCGCTTTGAATCTGTGACTAACAATCCCTATCTTGCCGACTTCTACGACGATATGGAGCGTTGGTCGTTTAACCTTCAAATCTACTTTCTCAACAAGCGTTTCAAGGACGTGGTGGAAATCTCCAAGAGTGACCAGGTCATAATCCAGGACCGCACAATCTTTGAGGACGCGTGCATCTTTGCCCCTAACCTTCACAATCAGGGCAAAATGAGTGACCGTGACTTCGAGACTTATCAGGATCTTTTCCAGCTCATGATGTCGCTGGTCAACAAGCCCGACCTGATGATTTACATTCGTTCGAGCATCTCGACACTGGTTGGACAAATTCAGAAACGTGGACGTGAGTACGAGCAGACTATCCGCCTTGACTATCTACAGGGTTTGGAGCGTCTCTATGAAAAGTGGATTGAAGGCTACGATGGCAAACTCATCATAATCGATGGTGATAATTGCAAGTTTGGCGACCGTCCCGAGGATTTTGCCAAGGTGACCGAGCGCATCGACGGTCTCCTCTACGGTCTGTTCCCAATAATGTAATCACAAGGTATATTGTCACCCAAGTTCACAAGCAAAGCCAGCAATCTCGATACAAGATATTAAAAGGAATTATATTATAAATAATTAAAACGCCACAAGAATTCTTGTGGCGTTGTTGTTTTTGCTGCCCATGAATGAATTATGCGCTAGAAGTTTACTCGTTGCGAAGGTGGGTTGCGACGATTTCTAGCATTTGTGCGTTGAGTTCTCGATTAGTGTCGATTACATTCCAAATACCATCCTCGCTTAGTACTCCACATTTGAGATCTTTGGGCAGATTTCCGGCTTCGCTATCGGCAAAATCTTGCTCCCACTCATCGCTTGCCAGATAATCGTCGATGATTTCAATCGATTCTAGTGACTCGGTGTAGAGGTCAAGAGCATCGCTTAATGCTTTAACAGCTTGAGAAGCCTTGTTTAGATGCTCCTCCATCGATTTGATTCTTTCAATTTGTTCCATAATTATAATTGGGTAAATGTGTTATGGGCAAAGTCGAGTCTCAGCACAACAACATTGTCTCCTTGTTGTGCGCTGTATGTGTTGATTGTAGCAAGTCGTTGTTTCAACTGCTGTCGCGAAACACTCTCGATGAAAGCTTCCTGAATAATTTCTAAGCAGCTAGTTGTGGCTACACACAATGGTTGAGGTACATAGATGGTGTTGCCCAACTCGCGATCGAAAGGTTGGATTGAAATCAGCCTGCCATCATCGGCCACAGTTGTTATGTGGTTGATAACCTCATTGCCATCGGCAAGAATCGTGTAGTTTGAGATAAATCGCTTCATATAGTGGATTTGATATTGCAAAACAAAAAATCAATATTTCTTTTTCTCATGGCCAGGCTTCTTGTATAGTTTGCAAACTATGTGCAATAACCATGCCGTGATAATTGTTATTGCTAGTGTGGACAAAAGGTAGACCGACCAATGAATGTCGGCAGTGACATATAGGGTGTGACGCCATATGCATTGCATGATGTATATTTCGTAAGAAATTGTTCCCAGGAAAGCAAGCACCCTTGATTGCCATGTCCCCATTGCATAGATTGCAAAAACAATTAGCAACGGCAATAGATATATAATGGGCTTTATAAATGATGTCAATATACACACAACAATCAATACTGCTGTTGACACAGAAGCACAAGGCAGTGAGGCCTGATGCGCGTTTAAATAGTCTTTTATCTTATTTTCAAGCAGAACATATGTTGTGCCCAAGTTGAAAACGCACACAGTGTTATACCAGTAACTGCCCCATCCCAAGTAATACAATAATGCAATGTAGGCAAAGCTAGTCATCCACAGACCTATTACTATCCTCACAGGATTGCGAAGCAAACGGGCAACTACATAAAAAAGCAAATAATATACTATAATAGTGATTATAAACCACGAGTCGGGAAGCACAGTTCCACCATGGACTATAGACATCAGGCTGTCAAGTGTGCTATGCTTAGGAAATGTTGACTTATATATCTCATAACCTATGGCTGCAATCAAGAATGGTGGTAGCAATCGAGCGAACCGGCGCCCCAGAAAGCCATGCAGATAATGCTCGCCTTTGTTAATATAAGATAGCATCAATCCGTAGCCCGACATGAAAAAGAATATTGACACCATAAGAGGGCCTGTGCTGTTGAACAAGTTTAGGAATTGTGACTCAGGCACATTTAGCGATACATGATAGAACACAATCATTATTGCGGCTAAACCACGCACAGGCAAAGTAGCCCGATTGTCGAAGTCGTGCAATTGGTTTTTGCCCCTGCTTGAGATGACTACTCCGACTGCAAGAGCAATAACGATTATGGCAATCAATATCATAGAGAGTTGTTAAAGCAAAGTATACTCTTACTTAAATAGTAGCAAGTGATAAGGTGTCACCTGATAGGAGGTCTTGGCACATGGTCGCCATTGGGGTTGGGTATGCGATCGCGTGACGGGATTACTGGATTATTGAGGCCTGGTTTAGGGCGGAATGATCCGTCTTCATTTCGCCGTCTTTCGATGGCTGGTGGCAGCTTGGTTGGTTGATTAGGCCGCTGTAGGTCGCGCACAGGTTCATCGCCTGCTGGCCTACCGGGAAATCTAGGGCTGATTTCCACTGGTTTGGTGTCGACCGCTTGTTGCACACTATCTTTCTTTAGCACATCCTTTGGTCCTGCTAAGCGTTGAGTGCTTAAGCGGTAGTAGTTGTCGGGATTAAGGTGAGTGCGCAGCAGATATATGCTATCGATGAATGCCACACGCTGAGGCTTGATGTCGTATTGCAGGAAGCCATATATTCGCTTCACGTTGCGAGTGGAGTCGGCCTGAATATCGAATGTTGACCATCCATTAACGTTGAGAGTGCGGTTAATGTAACTTGTGACGCCATCGGTATAATCGATGGCCATCATAATCTTAATGTTGTTGCCGCTAGCGTTAATGGCTTTCATGTTAAGAGCATAGGAGTCGCCTCGGCGACTTTCTTTATCAGGCTTGTAGTCGTAGGTGATATACCCCTTGTGCATTGCGCTCGTGAGAATCCATTGTTGTGGCTCGTTCCAAATGTTGGCGCTGTCACCAGTGGTGGGGAACACACGTTTTATGTTGCCAAGTGCGTTAATGTCCTTTCCTGCATTATTAATCCACTGGTTGCCTGGTGTGTTTCCATCGGGCTTGATGTTTCCTTCTTTTTCAAGAATCGAGATTGCTTTATCATGAAGTTGCGAGTAGAGCTTTAGGTTGTGAGCATACCACACTAGCGAAGAGTCGTACATGGCAAGGTCGGCATCATACTTCATTAGAATCGACTGCTTAAGGGCCATTTTGGAGGAATCATCAGGAAACTTGTCGGGGTATTGGTCGATTATGGCTTCGGCCTTAGCAAAGTCGACTAGCACATGCACCATGTCGCTTTCAGGAATGACACCGCTTGGCGCCTTGTCGCATCCCACAAGAATTGATGCTGTAAGGGCCAGTATAGCGGTCAGTGCTATAGTCGTTCTTGCCATAAATCGTCGCTTTATTGTGCAGAGTCTTTGTCGTGAGAGTCGTCGCTTTCGGTTGCTTGTTCTGCTTTTTTTGGTTTGTCGCTAGCTAAGTACTTGTTGTAGAAAATGACAAGCACTAGAATGCTGGTTGTTAGGCACGCATCGGCAACATTGAATATTGGCTCAAAAAACAGGAAGTGCTTACCACCAATGCCAGGCATCCATTGTGGCCAGTCCCACTCAGCAAGCGGGAAGTAGAGCATATCGACAACCTTGCCATTGAAGAGTGAGGCATATCCCCCCTCACTGGGCAGGAATTGAGCCACCTCGGGAGGCATAGGGTCGTTGAAGAGTTGGCCGTAGGCAATGCAGTCGAGTACGTTGCCTATTGCTCCAGCAGTAATGAGTGCGACACAAGCCACAAATCCCTTTGGCAAGTCGGTCCTTTTTCTGATTTTAATCAGGTAGTAAATGAACAGAATCGAGAAGATTATTCTCAACCATGTGAGAATAGCCTTACTGCCTAACTCCATGCCGAATGCCATGCCGTTGTTCTCGATGAACGCAATCTTGAACCACGATGCAATCTCGACCTGCTCGCCATAGAAGAAATGGGTCTTGACCCAAATCTTGGTGGCTTGGTCAATAATGATGGCTAAGGCAATGATGATAGTTGCCAGCCAACCGTTAGATATTTTCTTCATTGTGAAGTGGTCGCCTTAACGTTTCTTCTTGCGTTCTTGCTCAATTTCCTTACCCTCAACCGAGAGAGTTGCGTGGGGAACGGCAAGAAGTCGTCCTTTAGGAATGAGCTTGCCAGTGACACGGCACACGCCGTAAGTCTTGTTCTCGATGCGCACCAGAGCTGCTTGAAGCTTCTTGATGAAGTCAAGCTGACGTGCTGCGCGCTGGCTGGCCTCTTCCTGCTCAAGAGTTGCAGCACCTTCCTCAAGCATGTTGAAGCTATTTTTTGACTCATCGGTCTTTATCTTCTCCATGAGCTGTTCATAGGTAGCCTTGGCTACTTCAATCTTCTCAAGGATGATAGTCTTGAACTCCTGTAGCTCTTCGTCGCTGTAGCGAGTTTTTTCTTGTTCTGTTGCCATAATATTGATGGTTTTATGTGTTATCTTGTTATGAAGGTTGGCAAGGCCAGCCTTACCAACCTTGTGGTGTTATTAAGCTTTGTCGACTTTCACGTTGAGGTTCCAGCCATCCATGTCGAGAACGATAGCATCGTCGCCCTCAACTGGTTCTAGCTTGATGTCCAGTGCAAGAACCTGATGTGCGATGTAGTCGCCATAGGCCTCAACGGCATCGTTGATGCGCTCGTCGGGACTGATGGAAACAAGCACCTTGTCGGTAATGTCGAAATTCTTGCTCTTGCGCACATTTTGGATACGGTTAACAAGTTCGCGTGCCATACCTTCTCGACGTAACTCGTCGGTGACAGTAATGTCGAGTGCTACGGTAAGGTTGCCCTCGTTCGAAACAAGCCATCCTGGGATGTCCTCGCTGATGATTTCGACGTCGGTGGTGTCAACCACTGCTTCTTGATCGCCAACCATGAGTTTGATGCTTCCTTCCTGCTCAAGTTTTAGAATGTCGGCTTGTGACATTGTGGTGAGTTGTGCAGCAAGGGCCTTCATGATTTTGCCATATTTAGGACCAAGTTTCTTGAAGTCGGGTTTCACCTTCTTGACAAGGATGCCTTCGTCGTTACCCACAAATTTAATGCCCTTGACATTCACCTCACTAGTGATGAGGTCGCTCACAGCCTCGATTGCAGTGCGTTGAGCATCGTCGATTACGGGTATCATAATTGAGGTAAGTGGTTGGCGCACCTTGAGGTTCTTCTTGCGTCGCAGTGCTAGTACCATTGAGGTCACTTTTTGTGCCATTGCCATGCGGTGCTCAAGGTCGCTGTCGATAACGCTCTCGCAAGCAGTGGGGTAGGGCATGAGGTGTACCGACTTGATACTGCCTGTGAGGTCGCGATAGAGCATGTCGCTATAGAATGGTGAAACTGGTGCCATGAGGCGTGCTATGGTCTCAAGGCACTGGTAGAGGGTTTGGTAGGCGGCGAGTTTATCGTCGTTCATCTCTCCACCCCAGAAGCGCTTACGGTTCAAGCGCACATACCAGTTACTCAGGTTCTCGCTCACGAACTCGTTGATAGCTCGGGTAGCTCGGGTGGGCTCGTAGTCGTTGAACTGCTCGATAACCTCCTTGACAAGAGAGTTAAGCAGTGAGATTATCCAACGGTCAATTTCAGGACGCTTCTCGATGGGCACTTGAGGAGTTGCAGGGTCGAAACCGTCGACGTTGGCATAGAGCGCAAAGAACGAGTAGGTATTGTAAAGGGTCCCGAAGAATTTGCGTGCAACCTCTTCAACTCCTGCAGTGTCGAATTTCAAGTTCTCCCAAGGTGACGAGTTGCTTATCATGTACCAGCGCAGTGGGTCGCTTCCATAGTCCTCGATGGTCTTGAATGGATCGACAGCATTGCCTAAGCGTTTACTCATCTTATTGCCGTTCTTGTCGAGCACGAGGCCATTAGAGATAAGCCCCTTATAGGCCACACTGTCGAATACCATAGTGGCTATAGCGTGTAGCGTGAAGAACCATCCACGAGTTTGGTCCACACCCTCGGCAATGAAGTCGGCTGGGTAGAACTTGTGCTCGTCGACAAGTTCTTTGTTCTCGAATGGGTAGTGAAGCTGTGCGTAAGGCATAGCACCACTGTCGAACCACACGTCGATAAGGTCAAGTTCGCGCTTCATGGGCTTGCCTGTGTCGCTCACGAGAGTGATATAGTCGACATAGGGGCGATGGATGTCAATCTTGTTATAGTTTTCCTCACTGTAGTCGCCAGGCACGAAGCCTTTGTCCTTGAATGGGTTGCCACCCATTATGCCAGCTGCAACAGATTTTTCAATCTCGTTATAAAGCTCTTCGATACTGCCTATGCACTTCTCCTCACCATCCTCGCTGCGCCATATGGGTAGTGGGGTGCCCCAGTAGCGGCTGCGGCTCAGGTTCCAGTCATTGAGGTTCTCAAGCCACTTGCCAAATCGGCCGGTGCCGGTGTGCTCTGGTTTCCACTTGATGGTCTTATTGAGCTCAACCATGCGCTCTTTGCGAGCGGTAGAGCGGATGAACCAGCTGTCGAGTGGATAGTAGAGCACTGGTTTGTCGGTGCGCCAGCAGTGTGGATAGTTGTGCACGTGCTTCTCAATCTTGAAGGCAGTGCCATCTTGCTTCATGCGAATGCACATGTAAATGTTGAGGTCCTCGGCCTTGCTGGCAGCTTCCTCGTCATATTTTCCGTTGACAGTGAACTTGGGATCGTAGGCATTCTTTACCCATGCGCCGGCATATTCCTTGTAGAGTTCTACATTCACGAAGTCCTCAACAAAGTGGGGGTCAAGGTCATCGATATTATAGTACTTACCAGTGAGGTCGACCATTGGGCGGGTCTCAAGCTTCTTGTTGATCATGTATAGAGCTGGAATGCCAGCAGCCTTGGCCACATTGGCATCGTCGGCACCAAAGGTTGGTGCGATGTGCACGATGCCGGTACCGTCGTCGGTGGTAACATAGTCGCCTGGGATAACGCGGAAGCCGTTGTCGTTGCCCACTATCTTGTCGTCGATCTTATCGACTGGTTTAACCCATGGGAATAGTTGCTCATACTTGATATCGAGCATGTCGTTGCCACTGAATTCAGCTATAACCTTGTAAGGTATAATCTTGTCACCGGGAGTGTACTCGTCGAGAGGCTTCTCGGCACCTTCGGGCTTGAAATAGGCATCAACACGGGCCTTGGCCATCAGGTAGATGGCTGGGTTGCCGTTGTAGGGGTTGTAGCTCTCGATGGCCACATAGTCAATCTTGGGACCAACGCACAATGCAGTGTTGCTTGGGAGGGTCCAGGGGGTAGTAGTCCAGGCGAGAATGCGCAGGTTGTCGCGGAACTTTTCGTCGGCAGCAGCCTTGACGGCCTCGAGTACCTTGTGGCCGTTGTCTACTACAGTGAACTCGGCAGTAACTGTCTGGTCCTTCACGTCGCGGTAGCATCCAGGCTGGTTGAGCTCGTGTGAGCTAAGTCCGGTTCCTGCTGCTGGTGAGTAAGGCTGAATAGTGTAACCCTTGTAGAGCAGGCCTTTGTTGTAGAGCTGCTTCAGTAGCCACCACAGCGACTCGATGTAACTGTTCTTGTAGGTGATGTAAGGGTGTTTCATGTCAACCCAGTAACCCATCTTGTGAGTGAGGTCTTCCCACTCTTTGGTATATTTCATTACCTCCTTGCGGCAGGTGGCGTTATACTCATCGACGCTTACTTTCTTGCCAATGTCTTCCTTGGTGATGCCTAGAGCTTTCTCAACAGCGAGCTCTACTGGCAGTCCATGAGTGTCCCAACCGGCCTTGCGCAGCACTTGATAGCCTTGCATAGTCTTGAAGCGGCACACGATGTCCTTGATGGTGCGGGCCATCACATGGTGGATTCCTGGCATGCCGTTGGCGCTGGGAGGACCTTCATAGAAAACAAAGGCAGGTGCTCCGTCGCGTTCCTCGATACTCTTACTGAACACGTTTTCTTCGTCCCATTTCCTAAGGACTTCCTTATTGATGTCCGAAAGGTTGAACTTGTTGTATTCGTTAAATTTCTTCATTGTGGTTTTATAGAATGTGAGTTTTATTATTTTTTCTTGTCAAAAAGGTTGGCCACACTGTTAACACCAAGCACTAGCACATAGGAGAATGCTGTGAATAGCATCAGCAGCATTCCAGCTTCGAGCGAGAAGTGGGCTGTGAATAGCGAAATTGCGCAACCTGCAACTACTGCCATGATGGTGAGCAGGATTGCAGTGGTGCGCTTGTCGCACTGCAGCAGTTCCTTGCGCTTGCCAAGTAGGAGCGTTGTTGCAAGTGCGGCCATTGCAATGGCAATGAGCAGGACCACCATCCACGACTCGCGTGCCCAGGGTGTGGCACAGGCAACCAAAGCTGCCATGGGCACAATGCGCTTTGTACTATAGCTCTCGTCGCTTTCTTGCAACCAGGCCATGAACTGCTTGTTGCTGTAGTCTTTGCCCTTTAGAGTGAGCAAATCCCCCTTAAGCATCACAACTAGTGCGTAGAAGCTCGAGAATGCTAGTAATATGTTGGCTATCAATTGATAATCCATAACTTTAGATGGTTGGTCCCTAAAATAATTTGCAAATATACAAATTTCGCTCGAATTACAGCGCACTTACACATCTATAAATAAAGAAAAACTTGTTAACAAGGCTTTAACGATTGTGGCGCACCGAGAGTGGGGTGGTGCCGCGCATGCGCTTGTAGAATTTGTCAAACGAGGCACTGGTAGCGAAGTGCAATTGGTCAGCAATCTGCTCGACGGTGAGAGCTGTTGATTTGAGCAGACGGGTGGCCTCCATTGCAAGCAATTCGTTGATGCATTCCATCACTGTGCGGCCTGTTATCTGCTTAACTATTCTAGATAGGTAGGTGGTGGTGATGAAGAGACTGTCGGCGTAGAATTTCAGGGTGCGATGCTCAAGATAGTTGTTTGTGAGTAGAGTGTAGAATGAGACAAAAATCTCTTCGCTCTGTCGTGACATAGAGAGTCTGGTTTTCTCAAATGACTGGATGCTGATGAGATCGTTGATGAAAACCGAGTAGAGGTGCTCCAAAATCTCACTTTTTAGTGATAAAGGTTGCATGATATATTGCCTGATGAGGAGCATGAGCGACTGTAGCCGCTGGGCGTCATCAGGTAATAGACTGACCTTGGAATTTCCATAATTAGAAAGATGTATTACCGAGGCCTTGATGAGGTTTCGGAAGGCTTGCGTGTCGTGTGCCATTTGCTGGTCTATAATGAGGCAAATGCCTTTATAATCATCGCTTGCCTCATAAATGTAGATGGGACTTCCAGGGTAGAAAACAAACATCTCGTTAGGGGTGAAAATCATTTCGCCGCCTCCGTTGTCAAGGATGATGTGCCCCTCGGTCACAAGGGTGAAACTGTATATTTTCAGCTCTCCAGTCATTTCGTTGGTGAGCATTGTGAGCTGCTTGTTAGTGAGAGCGCAGGTGAGTTTGTTGTCCCATGTCTCTCGCTCGAGCATCTGTAGATGTGTTGTGCTTATTTCGTTTAGATTTGGCATATCGTGATATTTTTGTTGCAAAGATAATAAAAAATATCGTTTGTTTCGTTTGGGATAATCATTGGTTTTTAAAAAATAGTGTTTATCGAAGAAAAACGCTTTAATTTTGTAGCATCAAATTAAACAAACAATTTTATTAACATAAAAAATCAAATAAAAATGGAAGCAAAAGAGCAAGTATTGGAAGCTATGCGCAAGGCAGGTGTGCCTTTGGCGGCTGGCAAGGTGGCAGAGCTCACTGGTCTCGACCGCAAGGTTGTTGACAAGGCATTTGCCGAGTTGAAGAAAGAGGGCGCTATCACATCGCCCGTGCGTTGCAAGTGGGAGCCTGCTAAGTAAGGCTGCTTGCGATTTTCAAGATTTAATGGTTGGGTTATTGTGATTGCATTGCTGCAACCATAATGCCCAATCATTTTTTCAAAATTGAAAATAGTCTAGATTGATATGGAAACAATATATGACTTTAAGGCATTTACTAGCAAAGGAAAGGAACTGGACTTCGCTCAGTTTAAGGGTAAGGTGTTGCTCATTGTCAATACAGCAAGCAAGTGTGGTTTCACTCCTCAGTTCAAGGGGCTTGAGGAGCTGAACCAGAAGTATAAGGATCTTGGATTGGTGATTATAGGGTTCCCTTGTAACCAGTTCAACCATCAGGACCCAGGCACCGATAGCGAGATTGAGGACTTCTGCCAGCTCAACTATGGCGTGACGTTCCAGATTATGAAGAAAATCGATGTCAACGGTGATGATGCCCACCCCATCTTCAAGTTCTTGAAGAGCAAGACTAAAGGTCTGCTGGGTAGCGCCATCAAGTGGAACTTCACCAAGTTCCTTATTTCGCGCGACGGTGAGGTGATAAAGCGTTATGCACCCATCACAGCGCCCGAGAAAATAGTTAAGGACATCGAAGAAATGTTAGGATAATGAAGAGGATTATAATTATTGACGGAGGCCCTCGCAAGACTTTCAACACGGCCTCGATGTTGCAGAAGATTGCCGAGGGTGCTGCCTCGGTGAGTGAAGAAATTGAAGTGAAGACCGTGCGCCTTTATGGCATGGACTACAAGGGCTGCATGTCGTGCTTGGCTTGCAAGATTAAGGACAAGGCAGTTAACGTGTGCAAGTTCCGTGACGACCTCACTCCAGTGCTAGAAGAAGTGGCTCAGGCTGACGGACTTGTGATGGGGTCTCCCATCTACTTCAGTGAGGTGACAGCGCAGCTGCGCGCATTCCTCGAGCGCCTGATATTCCCATGGCTGTCATATAACGACTACAGCCTCACCGCACCCAAGCGCATCCCCGTGATTCTCACCTACACAATGAATGCCAATGCCGAGATGGCCAAGGGCGTTTATCAGGCTATGGGAATTATTGAGAGTTGCCTCAACAGGGCGATGGGCGATGTGGAGCACGTGGACGCCCTTAACACCTATCAGGTGAAGAACTACGACCGCTATGAGCTTGCTGGTTTCAGCGAGGAGGCAAAGCGTGAGTACCGCGAACAGAACTGGGAGAACGACCTGCAGCGAGCCTACGATGCAGGCCGCCGCATGGCCGAGAAAATTTTAAAAAACCAATAATTAAAAATAAAACTATGGAAATAAAAGCAGTAAAATTCCGCAAAAACGGATTCTATGGACAGCCATTTGCCTTTGGTGGCGAGGAAGGGCTGGATAAATTCGATAAAAACATTCGCTATCGTGGCAGCTTGCAGAACTACTTAATTGATACTGGCGACGAGGTGATTTTGGTAGATACTGGTCTTCCTGCAGGAACACCCGAGGAGGTGCCCGATGAGAACTCGCCAGCCTACACCGGTGAGGACATCTGTACCTACATGGAAGCCTTCGCGGCTCTGGGTTACAAGCCTGAGCAAGTGACTAAAATATTGCTCACTCATCGCCACAGCGACCACTCGGGCGAGTTGCGCTCGTTCCCCAATGCCAAGATTTATGTGAATGAGGATGAACTTGCTGCCGAAGAATTACAAGGCCTCGACAACATCGTGCCTGTGAGCTTCACCGATGGGGCCTACTACAACTTCCCTGAGTGCCAGAAAATTCAAGAAGGCATTTTTTACATCAAGGCTAAGGGCCACACCCGCGGCAACAGCATCATCATCGTTGAGATGGACGGCTTGTTCTACATGATTCACGGCGACATTACTTACGTTGACGAGGCTCTTTATGAGAACAAACTCTCGGTAGTCTACGACGACCTTGAGGCAGCCCGTGAAACCCTCGACCGCGTGCGCGAGTTTGTTCGTAATCATCCCACTGTTTACATCTCAACTCACTCGCCACAAGGCTATGAGAACCTTGAGGCAAAGCGTGTTATGGACCTCGACAACCCTGTAGAGACCATCTTTGATGAGATTGACTTCACCAAGAAAGAAGCCTCGGGCAAATATGTGTGCTCAATCTGCGGCTACGTCTACGACCCCGCCGAGCACGACGGCGTTGCCTTCGAAGACCTCCCCGACGACTGGCGCTGCCCCCGCTGCAAGCAAGCCAAGGACAAGTTCAACAAAGCATAAGCCTGCATAGCCGTTCTATATTAAAAATGCCATTGAGGTTACCTTACCTCGATGGCATTGATTTTAGCTTGATAGGTCTTTATCCGTTTTTTAAGTCTTTATCAAGAAAAAAACTCAAAAAATATTTTCCGATTGGAAAAAATAGTTTACCTTTGCATTTGGTTTAGTGGCAATAGTCACTAACGACATTGTCGGAAAAAAGCGTTATGCTCATTTTGTAAATCGAGAACCTAGGAAATTTTCGAACTTACTACAAGAGATGGCATAGCGGCTCTACGCTCATAGCGTGGTGCTTGCTGTATCACATCTGTAGTATAGGTACTCCTAGGACCTTCGATTTAGTGTGGTATAGTAGTTCCACGCTTTTTTAATTTGTAATTGGGTTTGGAGCTACCCTATATTATATTGTGATGGGCGAGAGAATAAAATTCCCGATTTTTGAAATAGATGGAAACACATTTCAGGTAAAAGTTTCTACTGAAATATACTCTGTAGAAGCCATAAACGCTTCTTGCTATAAATTCTCAGGTGACTTCTACATCCACCAGGAACAAAACAAGCAAGAAAGTATTGTTATTGTAACCTTGCAGTCTAAGGATGATAAAGCTATTAATGAAACAGTCTGCAAAGAGTTTTGTAACGATTTGATTGACCAACAACTTCGTGTTACTACAAACGACCGCTTCGGCCATATCCGCGATTTAATTGTAGAAGAAGCATTTAAGCCTGTAAACAAATGAAAAAAACAATAATATTTCTTGCTATGTTGGCTTGTGTATCAGTAGCATCTGGTCAAGGCTATTTTTGTAACGAGAAGTCGTTAAAACTTTCAGTTTCAAAAGTTAAAAGAATATGTCGTATTATCAATCAGAACTATGAAAAGAATGGAAATGTATCTGACTTGCAGATAACAATTTCATTTTTAGAATCTTTTCATGAGTTTTTAGATAGCGGACCTTACCAAGACCGAGGTACAGTTCGAGTCGATAAAAAAGGTTATAAAATATCTTACAAAAGCGTTCAACATAGGGATGGGTATTGTCATTTTCACAAACAAAATGATGATTGCTGCTCGTCTAAAGATGAAACTGAAATCTTTATCCCATATGATTTATCGAAATGCTACCATTACCATATGATGTATTGGGGGGTTCCTACTAGTGTTGGTGGTTCTGCAATTATTAAATCCATAGAGCCTTGGCATAAAGAACTTATTAAAGCAATAAAAAGATGAACCATCATTATACTATACTGCCATTTCGGTTTTCTCTTTTCAACGATAACGAATATTTGCTTACAAATGATGTAGGTGAATACATTTTCCTTAGTGCTGAAGATTTCAAAAGCTTTATTAACTATAATCTTGATATACAGTCGCAGATTTTCCAAGATATTGCATCTAAGCAAATTGCAACGACTGATAAGGTTGAAGATGTCGTGAATATGCTTGCCACCAAGTTTCGAACTAAGAAAAGTATTCTTAGAGACTTCACGACACTGCACATGGTTGTGCCCACATTGCGCTGCAATTCAAGCTGCATTTATTGCCAAGTCGCTCGTAAGAACATGGATGACCGCACGTCTGACATGACAAAAGAGACGGCAAAAAAAATCATTAAAACCATCTTTCAATCACCTTCGCCATGCATTAAGATTGAATTCCAAGGAGGCGACCCTTCAACCTATTTCGAAATGGTTGAATATATGATTGAGGAAGCAGAGTTACAAAACCTGTTCAAGAAGAAAGAACTTGAATTTGTAATTTGCACTAATATAACGCTTTTAGACGAGAGTAAAATCAAGTATCTTAAAAAGCATAATTGTTTTATTTCTACCTCTCTCGATGGTCCAAAAGCTATCCATAATGCGAACCGGCCTCTACAAACCACAGCCGAGACCTTCGAAATCTTTGAAGAAAAGCTAAAATTAGTTCGTGAAGTTTGGGGAGACAATAATTGCGTTTCTGCGCTCATGACAACATCGAAATTTGCCTTATGGCATTTCAAGGAAATTGTTGACGAATATGTGCGATTAGGTTTTAATAGTATCTTCTTGCGCTCGCTTAACCCTTATGGCTTTGCAAAACAATATAAAGATAAGATAGCATACCCGATTGAGGATTTCATAGAAAATTATAAGATTGGTCTTGATTATATTATAGATCTCAATAAAAAAGGGACATTTTTTATTGAGGGTTTTGCTGCATTGCTCTTGAGAAGAATGCTAACGCCTTTTGCAACCGGCTTTGTCGATTTACAATCTCCAGCAGGTGTTGGTATTGCCGGGGCAATATACGACTATGATGGTAACGTATATGTTTCAGATGAGGGAAGAATGATGGCAAGATTTAAGCGCTATGATTTCAAACTTGGAAACGTGAACGAAAACACTTATCAAGAAATATTTAATGGCGAGCACCTTCACAATATCATAAGCAATGCATGCAACGAATGCCTTCCAGGGTGTGCCACTTGCGTTTTCCAGCCTTATTGTGGAGCAGACCCTGTCCGCAATATGTCTGAACAAAACGATATGGTAGGCTTCAGACCAACAAACGAGATGTGTAAGAAGACCAAAGCCATTATAAGATATTTATTTGAACTTATTAAGCAAAATGACCCTGAAACAATTAACGTTTTTTGGTCATGGATTAGATGATGATATGAAACGAATATTAATATCAGTAGCAGCATTTTTAATATCTATTTTTGCATTCTGTCAAGATAGATATATGAACGCTTATGCAAAATTTTCTGGTAAAGTTAATAAGGACGTTGTAGGTAAACTTGATATTAACAAGCGCGGTCGACTTGTCCTCTATCTTGGAAGCAAATCCATTGAAGTCTATCCTGAAGAATGGACAGTCAGCTCTGACTTATACATTATTATTGGAAACGAAAAGTTTAAGATTAGCAGAAAACAACGCGATTCCTATGGTTCGTATCTCCTTATTAACAAAGAGGGCGAAAAATATTATGTAACATTTAGAGGAGGTGATTTTATTAGAATCAACGCCAACGCTTCGGAAAAGGCAAACGAATACTTCTTAAAATATTCTTCTCCTAGCCATGCTGCTCACACCTCTCATTTTTCGGGACATAATTCACATGTTTCACATTATTCGGCTAATAAATAATTATGAAACAAATTTATGGCAAACAAAATAACATCACTGACTATGTTTTAGGTCGAATATCGACACAAAATAGGTTCTTTCTGAATCGCCAAGATTGTATTCTTGTTGATGAAAATGCCTCCTGTTGTCCGCGTGGCTATATTGCAACCATAACCACTAAAACAGAAACTAAAGGTTCGCGTCCAATAGTTACAGTTGAATCTGTTTCTGATTTTGTCGAGGGTGACGTTGTGCTTATAAATAAAAAAGGCGAAGTTATTTTTCTTTTTGAAATTCGTTCAATACATAACGCTATATTTGCAACGGAACGGTGCAACCATAGATGCATCATGTGCCCTCAACCACCAGTCGTAGATGAAATTGATAAAACACCTTTTAATCTTAAGCTGATTTCTTTAATTGATAAAAACGCTTGTGAAATTGGAATTACTGGAGGCGAACCAACACTTATAGGCGACAAACTTTTTGATTTAATAAAACAAATCCAAAAATATCAACCTAAAGCAGCAATTAGCTTACTCTCAAATGGTGTAAAATTTGCTGATAAAAGCTATGCAATGAAACTTGCCCTCTGCAAGCATCATGACTTACAAGTTGATGTTCCTATATTCTCTGACATAGCAGATGAGCATAACCGTATAGTGGGTGCAAAAACTTTCTATAAAACGGTTCAAGGCCTTTATAATCTTGCACTTTTCAGACAAAAGATTGGTATTCGTATAGTTGTTCACCGTCAAACTTATAAAAGACTTCCTCAATTTGCTGATTATATATATCACAACTTCCCTTTTGTGAGTCAAGTTGCTTTCTTGCAAATGGAAACGACTGGTAACGCTAGCGATAACATTAATGAAATTTGGATTGACCCGTTTGATTACAATGAGCAGCTCCAAGAGGCCGTTAATATATTAGACCAAAGAGGTATCAGAACCTATATCTATAATGCTCAACTTTGTGTCTTGCCTGAATCTTTGTGGCCTTTTGCTCAAAATGCAATTTCAGATTGGAAAGATACATATTTACCATTATGTAATGATTGCAAACTAAAAGAAAGATGTGGCGGACTTTTTGAGTCAAATCAGACTCATCACAGTTCTCACATTAGACCATATAGAGAGAATTAATTTATTGTTTAACAATTAAATGCAGTAGAATGAAAAAATTAGCATTTGTATTAATCTCATTTGTTATGGGATGTGCTGGTTTTGTTTCATCAGCTGGGAACAACATTGCGACAAGATTTGTTCGCACTTCTAGTGAAGAACAGATTGCTTCGCAAAATGACCAGCCGTTGATACTGGAACTACCTACTATTGGGCAGACATCTGCGACGTGGCATAGTTCACACTCGTCACATAGCTCGCACTCGTCACACAGCTCACATAGTTCGCACAGTTCTCATAGCTCTCACTATTCAGGTTTCTAATGTAATTTTTGAACTTGAAAAAGGTCGGACCTCAGTAATCCTATGGGTTGCTGAGGTTTTTCTTTTAAAACCAACATTCTGTGGTGGCTCTCTCATTGGTAAGGATTGAGACGGATTACATCATTCAATCCTTGCTTAGTTTTGGCTTCGCCCACCATTGGGCTACTGTTTGGCATAGAAATCAGATGAGTTTGGTTCTGTCCTCTCTTCTTACCATGCACTAATTGTGGTTTGCTTTGATGTGGGTATAGAATTTATATTTAAATGATTAAAAGATGTTTTAGTCAAAGAATTGCTGGCGGTTTATCCAGAGCTTGAAGAAGGAGTCGTTGATTGTCACGGTTTGCCCTTCAATGTCGATTATGTCTTTCTTAAGCAGGGCTTTCTTTATAGCATTCACGTTTGCCGATGATTCGAGCCTGTATCTCTTGATGACTTCCTTGCTGCTGTGACCAGTAGTAATACCGCTGGCAACAGCCCTGAGAAAATTCATTTGCAATTCAGAGAGCTGTTCTACTTCTCGTTGAAAGAAAATCCTATTCTTTGGTGACAACTTTCCCTGATTTGTACCAAATAATCCATGCTAAATGTTGGACGTATGAGGAAAGATTGTCGGTTGTCTGACAAATCTTAGTCGCTTGTTCCGTGGTGATTACCTTTCCTGTTTCCTTGAACTTGTCGCAAATGAAAGGTACCCATTCGCTTGTGGGGATTTTCTTCAAGAACATCATGTCGCCAAATTTGAAGAATGGCATACTCTTGTCATTGAAGAACTGCTCCATCAGGTGTTTCTTACTGCCAAACATACAATAAGTTACATGCTGCTGATGTTGCCATGCGGAGCGCAATTTTTTTTGAAACTTTATTGAGTCAGGGAAGTCACCAATCTGCTGGAACTCGTCTAAACATATAACGAGCCTGATGTTCTTCTTTTGTGCGATTTTTTCAGGTAATTGCAGTATGTCTAAATCGGAGTCATCTTTTGGATTCCAGTCAAATGACATTGAGAAATCGCTCATGGGGTCGGGGCCAAAAGAGAATTTGGGTGACACCCGTGAAAGAAAAGTCTTCGCCATCTCGGCCCATTCTTCAAGCTTTGATGAGGTCTGTTTTATGATTGTTGAAGCAAAGGCATGATAGAATTCATTCTCCGACTTGCATTGAAAAATATCGATGTAGATAGGTTTTATTCTGGGATTGCTAATTTCAGAAATCACTTTCTTGACGAGTGAAGTCTTTCCCCATCGACGAGGGGAAATCAAAATGGTATTGATACCGTGAGTTAGGTTGGCATTCAGACGTCTCGCATCTTCTTGCCTGTCGGTGAAATACTCTCCCTCCGCGGCTTTTCCAAAAACAAAAGGATTAATCTCGTTCATAATTGTAGGTGGTTAAGTTGTTACTTTTTTCAATTTGTTTTCTCGACGATTAGTTCGGTGGAGCTTTCCTCAAGGGCGTTGTGCTTATCAAGGTGGATGTGTGCGCCTGGCGTATTGTCCAGTGCCAAAGCCGTCAAGTGGTTTGCAAGCGATAGCAATCCTTCCTTGTTTGCGGTTATTGTCACGGCATCATTCTCAACTTTCACGGCAATCGAAAATCCGTCAATCCATTTCATTTCCATTGCGCTAAGTTTTGTATAAATGTGAATTGTAGATTATGGTGATAGCAGTAACTTGGCAATCTCGGCGACTTCTTCTTCGCGTTTAGTGCGCTTTATGAAGATGGCGATGGGGTAGTAGTCGCCATTGGGCATAATTACGATGCCCACATCGTTGATGCCTCTAAGCGTTTTGCCTTTAGAGAATCCAGTACCGGTCTTGTGGGCGAGTTGAGCGCCTGGTGGAAGTGCTGCTTTGATGCGGTTGTTGCCCGTTTCGCAGTTGAGCATCAAGTCCCATATATACATCAACACAGGACTTGATTGTCGTTCGCAGTAGAACCAATTGAGCAGTTCGGCCATATCGCGAGGCGTGCACCAATTGTCGTGTGATTGTCGTGGCTTGCTGTGCATCTGTTTTTCGGTCCATTTCAAGCGTATGTTTTTGAATCCCAGGCTACGCAAATAGTTCTGGACATCTCGTGGACCACCACACAATTTGAATAGCAGGTCGCAAGCGTTGTTGTCACTCTGCTGCAGCGACAGGGCAAGCAGTTCGCCATAGCTGAATTCTCGCTCCTCGTCAATAATCTTAAGCATTGGCGACCAAGTGTTCTGGTCTAAGTCCTGCTTTTTCACAGTCACTCGCTTGTCGAGACTGATGCAGCACGAATCAAGATAATGGGCGACATAGATGGCTTGCGGAAACTTCATCACGCTGTTCATCTCATAGCGCTTATCAGCAGTGCCCTTATAACTGATATCAAGGTCTCCCTTAATGATGTGGGCACCACAACGTTGCGCCTGCACTTGAAAGCCGAGCAAAATAACGAGGAGAAAGAATAATAACTTTTTTATGCTCTTCATTGTTGTGTTTTTATCGCGACGGCTTCGCGCGGCGGGCGAGCTCAAAGAGGCCCAGGGGTAAGTGACAATAGCCGTCGGGGTTCTTGTCGAGGTAGTCTTGGTGGTATTCCTCGGCGGGGTAGAAGCAGTTGAGTGGCAATACCTCGGTGACAATGGGCTTGAAGTAGCGTTCGGCCTCGTTGGCTACACGCTTTTCGATAACTTGCAGGTCGGCGGTATCGGTGTAGTAGATGCCAGTGCGGTATTGCGGACCCACGTCGTGCCCTTGCTGATCTTGGAGAGTGGGGTCAATAGCTTTGAAATACATGTCGAGTAGGAACTCGAGGCCAATCTTTTCGGGGTCATATACTACCTTCACGGTCTCGGCATGCCCTGTCTTGTGAGTGCACACTTGTTCGTAAGAAGGGTTCTCGACAGTGCCATTGGCATATCCTACTTGCGTCTCAACCACGCCATCAATCAACTTGAAAAAATGCTCGGTGCCCCAAAAGCATCCTCCAGCCAAATAAATTTCTCGTGTCATAATTATGTATTTTTTTATAACATAACGCATTAAAATGCTATGAAATTATGTGAAGTATAATAAAATGTAGTTTATGGTTGCAAAATCGTTAGATTTTCACTATTTTTGCAAATTCAAATAAACAGAAATACTATGCAGAACGAATTTGTGAGCCTGATAAGTAACCAGGCAAAGAAATATGGCAACCGTGAGGCGTTGCGATACCGTGATTACCTTACCGACCAATGGACGTCGATGTCGTGGAATAGCTTCAAGCAAGACATTGAGCGATGCGCCAACGCACTGTTGCACGCTGGTGTTGAGCCACAGGGCAAGGTAGCGGTGTTTTCACAAAATTGTCCCGAGATACTTATAACTCACTTTGCGTCGTTCTACAATCGCGCAATTCCTGTGCCTATCTATGCCACAAGCAGCAAGGAGGAGGCCGCCTATATTATCAACGACTCAGGCGCTACGGTGCTCATGGTGGGCGAGCAGACGCAATATGAAATTGCACTTCAGCTCTTTGACGAGTGCCCCTGCCTGAAGCTCGTGGTGGTGCTGAACACCAAGGTCGAGGTTGATAAGCAGCTGAAGAATGTTACCACTTGGCGCCGTTTCTTGAGCGATGGAGGTCAGGCAGGTGATTTGGCCCGCAGTGCTCTTGCCAAGCGCATGGATGAGGGACGTCCTGATGACTTAATGTACTTGATTTACACTTCGGGCACCACAGGTCAGCCCAAGGGCGTGATGCTCACCCACAGCAATTTTAATGCAGCGATGATGGCACACGGCATGCGATTGACCTATGTAGATGACAATGACGTGTCGTTAAGCTTCTTGCCTTTAAGCCACATCTTCGAACTTGGATGGACGATGTATTGCCTGATTCATGGTCTGGTTGTCGCCATCAACTATAACCCTCACGACATTCAGCGATCGGTGAAAGAGGTGAGCCCTAACTGCATGTGCAGTGTTCCCAGATTCTGGGAAAAGGTCTACACTGCAATTATGGACAATGTGAGTGGTGCAAAACCTGTTGTAAAGACGCTGTTCAAGACTGCTATACGCATTGGCAAGGTCCGCAACATAAAGTATGCTCGCAACGGCCAGAAGGCGCCATATCTTATCGAGAAGCAGTATCAGTATTTTGAGAAGAAAGTATATTCACGACTGCGCAGGGCTATCGGTGTGGAGAACGGCAAACTCTTCCCAACGGCTGGTGCTATGCTGAGCGACAACATCACCGAGTTGCTTCATGCTGTGGGCATTAACATCGTGATTGGCTATGGCCTGAGCGAGACCAATGCTTCGGTGTGCTTCTATCCAAACACAGGTTGGGAACTCGGCACCATAGGCGAACCTATCCCTGGTGTAAAGGTTAAGATTGGCGACCAGAACGAGATTCTCGTTAAGGGCCCCACGGTGATGCGTGGCTATTACAACAAACCCGAAGAGACGGCGCAGGCTATTGATGCCGACGGATGGTTCCACACAGGCGATTGTGGTGAACTTACCGAGAAGGGACATCTTGTGATGACTGAGCGTCTTAAAGATTTGTATAAGACAAGCAACGGTAAGTACATAGCACCTCAGCAGCTCGAGTCGTTGCTTGCACAGGATAAATACATGGCTCAAGTGGCAGTAATAGGTGATGGACGCAAATATGTGAGTGCGCTCATCGTGCCCGATTTCGATGAATTGGGAGCTTGGGCCATAAAACATAAAATTCAGTTCAAGAACAACGAGGAGCTTGTCAATGATCCTAAGGTTCATGAGATGCTTGATAAACTCATCAACGAGTATCAGAAGGATCTTGCCAGCTATGAGCAAATCAAGCGTTTCGTGTTACTGCCACGTCCATTCTCAATGGAGAATGGCGAGCTTACCAACACCCTGAAAATCAAGCGAGCAGTTGTCAACAAGCGTTATGCCAAGCTGATCGACGCAATGTATGCTGTTGACTATCGCCCAAAGGGAAAGAAAGACATGACACTCGACGTGGACTTAAGCATTTAGTTAATGCATAATTAGAATCTAGATTGTCTGAAATTTCAAGGAAATTGACAACTAACAAAACTATATTTATTAACCCCTAAATCATTGAGCTCAGATGATTACAACCGACCAACTAAAAGAGATACAAGAACGCAAGGATGCGTTGAGGAGGTATCTTTGACGTCGATAACAAGAAAATCCAACTAGAAGAAGAAGAATTGCGCACCCATGTGCCCGATTTCTGGAGTGACCAAAAGAAAGCCGAACAACAGATGCGCAAAATCAAGACACTGAAAATGTGGATTGAGAAATGCGCCGAAGTAGAGGATGCAGTGGGTGAAGTGGAAGTGGGCTTCGACTTCGTGAAAGAAGGAGTGCTCACCGAGGACGAACTCGATGCTCTCTATGCCGATGCTCTCGACAAAATCGAGAAACTCGAGCTTCGCAACATGCTACGTCGTGAGGAAGACAAGCTAAGCGCAATCATGAAGATAAACTCGGGAGCCGGTGGCACCGAGAGTCAGGATTGGGCGTCGATGCTCATGCGCATGTATCTGCGATGGTGCGAGAAGCATGGCTACAAGACTGCCATCCAGCACATGGTCGATGGTGATGAGGCAGGAATCAAGAGTGTAACGATAGGCATCGAGGGTGATTTTGCCTACGGCTATCTCAAGAGCGAGAATGGCGTGCATCGCTTGGTTCGCGTGTCGCCCTATAATGCCCAGGGCAAGCGCATGACCTCGTTTGCATCGGTGTTTGTTAGTCCTATGGTTGACGACACCATCGAGATTGTTCTTGACCCGGCACGCATCTCGTGGGACACATTCCGCAGTGGTGGCGCTGGAGGACAGAACGTTAACAAGGTTGAGAGTGGTGTGCGTGTTCGTTACCAGTACAAGGACCCCTACACTGGCGAAGAGGAGGAAATCCTCGTTGAGAACACCGAGACGCGCGACCAGCCCAAGAACCGTGAGAACGCTCTGCGCAACCTCAAGTCTATCCTTTACAACAAGGAACTCGAACACCGCCGCGAGGAGCAGCGCAAAATCGAGGACAGCAAGAAGAAGATAGAGTGGGGCAGCCAGATTCGCAGCTACGTCTTCGACGACCGACGCGTCAAGGACCATCGCACCAACCATCAGACTAGCAACGTGGGTGCCGTCATGGACGGCGACATCGACGACTTCATCAAAGCCTACCTAATGGAATTCTCCACCGACGAATAACACTTTATAACAAATGCGGAAGAAACTTACTATAGTAAATGTTGAGGGCATTGTGGTTGAGGACCCTGAGAATCTGCGCAGGCTAATTCGTGACTTTGCTGCTATCGAGGGACTCAAGCTCTTTGTCCATGGCGAGGGCACTATGGCCACTATGGTCGCCGAGAAGATGGGTATCACCATTCGCCAGACTAATACTGGTCGTGATATTATCGACGACCGAGTAATGGATCTTGTGACTATGGTGTATGGTGGACTTGTCAATAAGCGCCTCGTTGCCATCATGCAGTGGCGAGGGCTTAATGCGGTAGGTCTCACTGGTGTTGACTTGAACTTGGTGCTTAGCAATAAGGTGCCAGTCAAGCCTGTGAATGTGGGAAGAGTGGGTACCGTGCGCCGTGTAAACTCATCGATGCTTATCAATCTCCTTGAAGAGGGTGTGGTGCCGGTGATTGCTCCTATCACTCACGACGGCAAAGGAACTCTTTTGAATGGTGATGTTAAGATGTTTGCCTATGAGATAGCGCGCACACTCACAATCGCTTACGATGTCACCATCATCAATGTGCTTTCTGAGGAGAATGGGGTGCTTACCAATGGAAAAAGCCCCGACAGCGTTATTCCTGTGTTGCGTCGTGCGCAATATAAGTTGATGTGCGAGAGTGGCGAAATAGATCCTGTCGCCTATCCCAATATCAATAATGCCTTCTCGGCTATTGACCATGGCGTGAAAGAGGTCGTCCTTATCAATGCTGCCCGCTTCAGTGACCTAAACGGAGGTACACACATAAAATAGTTTTTGATGTAAATTGAGAATGGAGAGAGGTTAAGTCTGTTCTCTTAATGTTCAATATAAACTGGGCTGAGCATGATCTTGCTCAGCCCAGTTTGTGTATTTCTTGCTGCCATAATATTTGGTGAAATAAATGGTTTTTTTAATTTTTTCGTTGAAATTTTGACAATTTGTTTGTTTATTTAATAATTGTTGTGTAATTTTGTTAGTTGAAATGCCATATTTATTAAAAATAATAGTTTCAAATCATAAATTCAATTTTTTACTAACTAAAACTTAATGCAATGAAGAAATTTCTACTATTGTTAACATTGTGTGTGTCATTTAGCATGATGGCACAGGAGACCGAGGTTATCAAGGGCATCCTCCCTAGTGGATTAAACTCAAGCGTTACCGATGGAAATGTTACTTTTAAATTCTATTCTAACAGTAATGCTGAGAGTGCTCAGCTCATTTTCTATGACGCTACTACTGGCGATGAGGTAGGTACATATGACTTGACCGGTGTTGTAGAAGGCAACAACGAGTTTGTTGTTCCTTGCACTGACCTGCCAGGCACCGATGGGCAAGTGATGAACTGGGCAGTGAAACTTGTGGGTAAACCCATCACTGAGTATACTCTCATCAACAACCTGGACGACTTCAACTACAGCTACACGTTCAGTACTGTTGACAATAATCCTGAGAGTGACTTCTTCGGACGCATCTATGTTGGGCACCGTCCAAATACTGCCGACCCCAACAACGGCCTCTGGATCTATAATCCCGACTACACTAAAGTTAACGAGACAGTGATCAAGACTCGTAACGACGGTTTGGCCTTCCGCAGCAACTACCGTCTTGGCATTGACCCTGAAGGCAA
The DNA here is from genome assembly GCA_902762385.1 of uncultured Bacteroidales bacterium. Taxonomy (GTDB): domain Bacteria; phylum Bacteroidota; class Bacteroidia; order Bacteroidales; family Muribaculaceae; genus Sodaliphilus. The sequence continues at coordinate 44,739 of CACWNQ010000020.1, forward strand.
AGTTTATATGCCCGATTGGGGTGATGGACCTTCGGGAGTGTTTGTGTTCAATCCTGCTGAACCCGATGCTGGCTTCAAAGCATTCTATGCCAACGAGGACGGCACATTCTTGGATCGTAACGCAGACGGTTTGCTTACCAATGCAGCAGGCGAAGCAGTGGGAGGATCTACTACTCATGTGGCTTTTGCTGGAACTGGCGCTAATTGCAAGATGTATGTATACAACGAGGACATTATTGTTAATGGAAAAGGCAACAACGTGAGCATCCTCAACATTGGACAGGAGGATGGCACTCTTGCTACTATCTGGAACAAAGCTCCCGATGTAACCTATGCAGTAGGTGCTTATGAAGTTAATGGCAATGGCAATATCTGCCCCGACGTAGAGCGTGGTGGTGTGTGGATTGGTCAATATCGCTCTACTGGTCAGAATACCCATGCCGTTCCTTCGTTGCTTTATCTCAATGCTGCGGGTGAGATTCTTTATAACTCAGGCGACCATGCTGATATCATAAATGGCTCTATGGGTGCAGGTTTTACTTTGTCTCCTGATGGCAAGCAACTTGTGTTAAGCGACGGCAACACCAACATTAGCTTCTATAACATCATTTGGGATGAAAATGGTGCTCCCTCTTTGGAATATGTTACTCAGTTCACACCTGCGGCAGGCATTGCACGCACGGGTTTGATTTATCAGATTCACTTTGACTATGCTGGTAACCTCATTCTGAGTGGTGCTAAGGTTGGTATATATTCAATTCCTACTGAGGAGAATGTTACAACAGTTCCTGCAAAGAAGGCTTTGACAGTACAGAAAGTTGGTGCCCAGCTTCCTAGCGAGTTCTATTTGGTAGGATCTTTCAACGAGTGGAATACAACCGAGACTGGTGGCCGCTTGGTATTTGAAGCTACCGAGACTGAAGGTGTTTATGAGACAACAGGCACTCTTGCTGCCAATGACGAGTTCAAGGTTATCACTCCTAATGGTGATGGTTGGACATGGTATGGTGGCATTGACGAGTTGGGTGGTGGCTACTTCTTGATCAACAGTAACCTACTCAACGTTCCATTGCAAATGGTTGACGGTTCTAACTTCCGCATGGAAAATGGTGGCGAGTTCACATTCAGTATTAACGTTAACGCCATGACTCTCACTGTTATTCCTGTGGGCACTCCTATTATTCCTGGCGACGTTAATGGCGATGGCGAAATAACAAGTGCCGACATTACCGCTCTCTACTCATTCCTGCTCTCTGGTGATGATGCCGACATTGTTAATGGAGATCAAGATAACGATGGGCAAATCACTTCAAGCGACATTACAACAGTTTATAGCTTTATATTAGGAAATTAATAAATTCGTAATATAACAATATTAGGCGGACTCCTAGTGGGGGCCGCCTAATTTATTTCCTGCCTTATATGTCAAGAACAAATTGTAGCACATTAAGGCATCGTGCGTGAGGGTGTTTTTCGCTTAAAAGCAAATAAAAGTTAAATATATATTAATAAATTATTTATTTTAATTAAAAATTATAACTTTGTATCCATTAAAAAGAGCTCTGAATTGGGTAGCGGGTTCGACCCATTTTCGACTCAAAAACTGATTAACCTGAACCTTACTTTTGTGATATTACTTTATGATTAAAAAATTACTATCATTAGCAGCAATATTGCTCGTTTCGGTGTCCGCACTTGTGGCACAGACTTTTGAGTTCCGTTATCATGGGGAGTCGCTTGCCGATGGTGCAACAGTTACAATTCAATCTATAGAGGACGATTGGGGATTTGGAGAGATGTGGTGCTATACAAATCCTAGTGATAATCCCAACAATGGTCTTGTGCTAGATTTGCTTTCAGGCAATCAAGCTAATGGTACAGCAACATTAACAATTGATGAGAACACGTTGAATGCAACAAATATCACCTGGTGCATGGGTGGAACTTGTATGCCTTTTGGTAATAAGACATCACTCACTAAGGACTTCACAGTGACAAATGGCAACTGTTTGGTTCAGTTTGAAGCTGAGAACATTAAAGCCGATGACAGCTATCTTCTTGCCACCCTCACTGCTACTATTGCCGGTGAAACTCACACAGTGAAGATAAAATTCGTCAATGGTGATGTGATAGATGTGGTTCCTGGCGATGTGAGTGGCGACGGCACTGTGGGCAGTGTTGATATTACTATTCTCTACAACTACCTGCTCAATGGTGATAGCAGTGATATCGTCAAT
>CACWNQ010000021.1 GCA_902762385.1 uncultured Bacteroidales bacterium
TCGATGGTTTTAAGACTGCAGGAGAAAAGGTCTTTTTAATAAAAACTGACTATGAACAAATGATACAGTCTATTTTAGACTTATAAATTCCAATTTATCGAATAGAAAAGCGAAGCCTATGGCATCGCTTTTTTAGTGATTTCGACTGAAATTTTTCTTGTCAAGGGCATCAGCAATTATTCCGCAGAACTGCCATTCGAGGTTCTCTTCAAGGAACTCCTTCGTTCTCATGACGGAATAGCGATGAAGTATAGTGATCTTGTTCCAACGGAAAAGGCAGAAAGCCTTGACCTCATCGATGGAATACCCCTGCGAAAGCGAATTATATAAATCTTCCCATTGTGTGGGAAGTTTGAGGTCGATAGTCTTAGAGTCTTTATCCATAATAAAAGCGGTTACCGTACTGCAAAATTTCGGTTTAGCGAGGGCAGCGTCAAGCTTGCTTGAACATTGCCGAGCGCAAGAAATTTATGCAAATGTACGATAACCGCTTCTATACTTAAAAGACATATTTTTGCAGGAAAAGCCAACTAACTGTAACAGACCAAATGAACCATGTATAAATGAGAACATTCTGTTTCCAATTCCATACGCCCTTATTATATGCCGAAGTCCAGAAAGGATTACCAGGATAACGATTGAGACCATGATGAACTTTTATTGCCCATCTGCGTTCTTTATTTATAAAGCGCAAAAAATAGGCAGCAAAAATAATGATGGGTATAAATAAAAATGCCAAAGATATTTTAACACAGAATATAGAAGTGACGATAATTGGTAACAAGAAAATAAAGAAACGCATATAGCCATCGGAGCGAGGTAATTTTTGAGCAGAATATGCCTCCTCTTCTACCCATTCTCCGTCATACCAAATTAAGTCAAAGATATTGTAAGTGTATTTCTTTTCAATCTCATCATTCTCTTTCATTAGTTTAAGTACATGCTTTTCATATTCATGTTCTGGGTCAAGACTTGATTTTGATTTAATCCACAATAAAAATTGTTTGTCGGGAACAGTATCATAGTCAGCAACCTTTAAAGCGACAGTTGCATCATAACACTTGGTGTCAAACTTTCTCCCTCCTTGTGTTTTATCCTCTAAAATAGCTATGTGCTCTTGTGACAATTCACCGTTTGCTTCTGACTCATCTAGATAGCGCCTGATGTCACGTACTTCACATCCCAGCAATTTTGCCAATTCAAACTTGTCAAACCATGCAATACCTCGAACGTAACGTGTTTTTACAGGGCATGGAACTATTGATTGTTCCAATGGGAAATAATCAATGTATTCCCACTCGCCGTCTTTGTATTTATTCATCGTGCACATAGCCTAAGTCATGAATTATTTTTTAGTACTTTAAAGCTCTCGTTGACTCGTTGTGTTCAGTGATAGCATGCAAAGATACAATATTTCTCAGAACCAGTATCCACATGCTCTCTTTTTATTCTCAAAAATCGGTGGGATGAATAGTTTCGCCGTGGCAGCAATCGTAAACGACCAGTCAATGCCTACCACCTTCCCTCTCCTCTCTCCTCTCTCCTCTCCCCTCTCATCTCTTCCCTCTCATCTCTCCCCTCTCACCTCTTCCCTCTCACCTCTTCCCTCTCACCTCTCCCCTCTCACCTCTTCCCTCTCACCTCTCCCCTCTCACCTCTCCCCTCTCACCTCTCCCCTCTCACCTCTTCCCTCTCACCTCTCCCCTCTCTCCTCTCTCCTCTTTCCTCTCTCCTCTTACCTCTCCCCTCTCACCTCTCCCCTCTCACCTCTTCCCTCTCACCTCTTCCCTCTCACCTCTCCCCTCTCACCTCTCCCCTCTCTCCTCTTTCCTCTCTCCTCTTACCTCTCCCCTCTTACCTCTTACCTCTCCCCTCTCTCCTATTTTTTTAATATGGCATTCCCTTCCACAATGTCCTACCTTTGCGCACATACGTACATCTAAATATATAGCACCATGAAAACAAAACCAACGAAAGAAATTTTAGCGACACTGTCGCCATAACAATTTTAGAGCAAAGCTCTTTAATTTCCACTCCGTTTAGGAGTGGCAAACCCTCCATGCGCAACCCACTTATAATTTATCACAATTGTCAGTGGCTGCTCGACAAAACAATTATTAAGCAGCACGCCCTAATTTACTTAACATCTAAAACAAATTCAACCAATGATAATCACAAACCCTCAAAGCACAAAAATAAAAAAAACAAAAAGTGTCCCATCTGTCCACATCCAGCAGGAAGGCAACTTACAATCCGAAACTGAGTCAACTGAGTCAACTGAGTCAACTGAGTCAACTGAGTCAACTGAGTCAGGTGAGTCCAAAATCCAAATAATAAACAAAGAACTACGATTATCTACCCTCATACTCTCTCCTATCTTCTTTTTTATAAAAAAACTGACAACTAATTACTGATAACTGAAAACTATTTACTACCTTTGCCGAATAATTTAGAAAACCAATTTAGACTAGTCTATAAACAACATTAACATTATTCTTAAAAGATGAAGAGAGACGATTTATTGTTCAGCATCATCGAGCGTGAACACCTGCGTCAACAACGTGGCATTGAGCTCATTGCCAGTGAGAATTTCGTAAGTGATCAAGTTATGCAAGCTATGGGTAGCTGCCTGACAAACAAGTATGCCGAGGGTTATCCCGGCCACCGTTACTATGGCGGTTGCCAGGTGGTAGACGAGGCCGAGACTCTGGCACAGGAGCGCATCAAGCAGCTCTTTGGCGCCGAGTATGCCAACGTACAGCCACACAGTGGTGCACAAGCCAACATGGCCGTGTTCATGGCTTGCCTGAAACCCGGCGACAAGTTCATGGGTCTGAACCTTGCTCATGGTGGTCACCTATCACACGGAAGCCCAGTTAACTTCTCGGGTCTCGTGTTCCAACAGTGCGAATACAACGTTACCCCCGACACCAACATCGTTGACTACGACATGATGGAGGAGGTAGCTCTGCGCGAGCAGCCTAAGCTCATCGTGGGTGGCGCCAGCGCCTACAGCCGCGAGTGGGACTACGAGCGCATGCGCAAGATTGCCGACAAGGTGGGTGCTATCCTTATGATCGACATGGCTCACCCCGCAGGCCTTATCGCTGCCGGATTGCTCAACAACCCATTGAAGTGGGCTCATATCGTTACCAGTACAACTCACAAGACCCTGCGTGGTCCACGCGGTGGTATCATCTTGATGGGTAAGGACTTCGACAATCCTTGGGGCAAGACCACCAAGAAGGGCGTAGTTCGCAAGATGTCGTCGTTGCTCGACTCAGCAGTGTTCCCCGGTGTACAGGGTGGTCCACTCGAGCACGTCATCGCTGCTAAGGCAGTAGCCTTCGGCGAGGCATTGCAACCCGAGTTCAAGGCTTATCAGCAGCAAGTTAAGGCCAACGCTCAAGCAATGGCTAAGGCTCTGCTCGACAAGGGTTACAAGATTGCCAGTGGTGGTACCGACAACCACTGCATCCTGCTCGACCTTCGTCCTAAGTATCCCGAGCTGACCGGTAAGGTTGCCGAGAACGCTCTCGTAGCTGCCGACATCACTGTTAACAAGAACATGGTTCCATTCGACGACCGCAGCGCCTTCCAGACCTCTGGTATCCGCCTGGGTACTCCAGCCATCACTACCCGTGGTGCTAAGGAAGACATGATGGGCGAGATCGTTGAGCTTATCGACACCGTGCTCCAGAAGCCCGAGGACGAAGCCACTATCACCATGGTTCGCGAGAAAGTGAACAACATGATGAAGGACTTCCCAATGTTTGCCTGGTAATCAATCAGCCACACTTTATCTACCACAAGGAGGGCACCCACACAGGGTGCTCTTCCTTTTTAGTGGGGAGTGGAAAGTTCTAAAATGTGTGAGTTGTATAAAATTCCTTAAATATGCCTTGGGGTTGAAAGTAAATCGTTATTTTTGCAAATTATTTCTTGAAACAATCAAGAAACTGAGTAAAGGATAATGAAATGAACACAATAACCCTTCACAACACACTGCCCAAGGTGTTTGCTGGCCGCGCCGACACTGGCAGCGAGATATGGCTTCGCGAGGTGACCTTTGAGCGTGGCAAGCACTACCTGATAAGCGCCGAGAGTGGCACCGGCAAGTCATCGCTGTGCAGCTACCTATATGGCTATCGCACCGACTATAGCGGCACAATGGCTTTCGACGGCCGCGACATCAGGCAGCTCAGCGTTGCTGAGTGGTGCGAAGTGCGCACTCATCACATTGCCTATCTGGCGCAGGACATGAAGCTCTTTCCCGAGCTCACAGCTCTTGAGAACATCATGCTCAAGAACAGCATCACTAATCACAAGAGTGAGCAGGAAATAGTGGCGATGATGAACATGCTAGGCATAGGCGAGAAGGTGAACAGCCTTGTGGCCAAGCTATCGATAGGACAGCAGCAGCGCGTTGCCATAGTGCGCACCCTATGCCAGCCATGCGACTTCATCCTGCTCGATGAGCCAGTGAGCCACCTCGATGACCAGAACAACGCCATAGTGGCGCAAATGGTGATGGCCGAGGCTGCTCGACAAGGAGCCGGCGTGATATCGACCTCGGTGGGCAACAACGTAAAAATCAGTGTAGACAAGGAGTTTAAACTATGAGCAAAAGCAACAACAACTATAGCAGCAAACACCTGAAGTGGAAACTGCTGCGCAAGCACATAAGCCCCTCACAGCTAGTGGGATTTTCGCTCGCCAGCCTCATAGGCCTGACGATTGTGATACTTGCTGTGCAGTTCCACCAGGATGTGCGCCCCATCTTCAACGACGAGGAGAGCTTCATCAAGAAGGACTACCTCATCATCACTCGCGCCGTGTCGACTGCCGGCACCCTGCTAGGAGGCTCTAACGAGTTCACTCAAGCCGCCATCGACGACATTCAGTCACAGCCCTGGTGCCGCAAGGTGGGCAAGTTCTCGAGCAATGACTACAGCCTGTATGCCACCATCTCGGTGGGAGGCTATGGCGGCAGCGCAATGGGCACGATGCTCTTTTTTGAGTCGATACCCACTGAGTTTATCGATGTTGCCGACAGCGAATGGAAGTTCGACCCCGAGAAGCCCGAGATACCCATAATCATGTCGCGCGACTACCTATCGCTCTACAACTTCGGGTTTGCTGCCAGCCAAGGTCTGCCACAAGTGAGCGAGGGCATAATCTCTAAGGTGCCCATCGAATTCACCCTGCGAGGCAATGGCCACAACGACACCATGAAGGGTCGCATCGTGGGGTTCTCTAATCGCTTGAACACCATAGTTGTGCCACAGGAATTCATGAAGTGGAGCAATGAGCGCTACGGCAGTGGCTTAGAGCGCAATCCGTCACGCCTCATCCTGGAAGTGAACAGCCCCGGCGACGTGAAAATGCAGAACTACCTCGACGACCATGGCTACCAGGTAGCAGGCGAGAAGATGCAGCAGGGCAAAGCCCAGTATTTCCTCACCCTAGTGGTGTCGATAGTGATTGTGGTGGGCATTATTATAAGCTTGCTGGCATTCTTTGTGCTCATGCTCAGCATCTACCTGCTGCTGCAGAAGAACACCAAGAAACTGCAAGACATGCTGCTGCTAGGCTACTCGCCAAGTGAAGTGGCACGCCCCTACATCAACATGGTGCTTGCCATCAACGCTGTGGTGCTGGTTGTTGCCATAGTGCTGATGCTCCTGGCAAGAGCCTATTACCTGCCAATGCTACAGGCAATGGGCACCCCGGGCGGCACAATAGTGATAGCGCTAGTGGTGGCTGTGATAATCATGGCCCTCATCAGCGTGGGCAACATCATTGCCATAAGGCGCAAAATCAACGCTCTGTGGATACAACAGTCGTAAAACACACAATCTCAACCAAGAAGACAAATAATGACAAAAACCATCGCAATAGCAAACCAAAAAGGCGGTGTGGGCAAAACCACAACAGCAATCAACCTAGCAGCATCACTTGCCAAACTAGGCAAGAAAGTGCTGCTCATAGATGCCGACCCTCAGGCCAATGCAACCTCGGGACTAGGCATTGACCCTCAACAACTGCAATCGTCGATATATGAATGCCTTGTCGACGACTACCCAATAAAGAGCGCCTGCACCAGCACTTGTGTTGAGAAACTCGACGTGCTGGGCTCGAGAATCGACCTTGTAGGCGCTGAACTTGAACTTATCAACAAGCCTAATCGTGAGAAGGTAATGCAACGGCTGCTCAAGCAGGTGGAAGACGACTATGACTACATCTTCATCGACTGCAGCCCATCGTTGGGACTCATCACCGTGAATGCACTCACTGCAGCCAACAGTGTGATAATTCCTGTGCAAGCTGAGTATTTCGCCCTTGAGGGAATCAGCAAGCTGCTCAACACAGTGCGCATCATTAAGTCGAAACTCAACAGCGGACTGCGCATTGAGGGATTCCTAATCACCATGTATGACGCAAGACTGCGACTCGCCAACCAAATCTACGAGGAGCTCAAGAGCCACTTTGGCGACATCGTGTTCACTACTGTGATTCCACGCAACACACGCCTGAGCGAGGCCCCAAGTCACGGCCTTCCCGCCCTACTCTACGACCCACAAAGCAAAGGCGCAATCAGCCACCTGCAACTGGCTCAAGAACTCATCGAAAAGAACGCATAAACGCCCCCCTCACATTAAGCTCGCAAGACAAACGTTGATTTATAACTTGTTTATATTATTACGCGCGAGTTGTTAATGTATTCAAAATAAGTTGATTTATCGTCGTTTTTTTGTAACTTTGCACCCCGAAAGCAATAATACTCGGGGCGCACCCCTTGTTGTAACCACTAAAATAAGTAACACTTAGTATATGAAGCGAAATGCACTAGGACGAGGACTTGACTCACTGATATCGATGGATGACCTGCAGGCGACTGCATCGTCATCGATAAGCGAAATCAGCATCAAGAACATCTCGCCAAACCCTGACCAACCACGCACCTCGTTTGACAAAGAGTCGCTCGAAGAGCTTGCCTCTTCGATTCGCGAGATTGGTATCATACAACCACTTACACTTAGAAAAACCGACGACGGCAAATATCAAATCATCTCGGGAGAGCGTCGCTACCGCGCAGCCAAGATGGCTGGACTAGAAACTGTGCCCGCCTATATCAGGGATGCCAGCGACACCGAGCTCACTGAGATGGCACTCATCGAGAACATACAACGCGAGGACCTGAACGCCATAGAAATTGCCCTCACGTTTAAGAAACTCATCGACCAGTATAACCTCACTCAGGAACGCCTGAGCGAACGTGTGGGAAAGAAGCGCACAACTATAGCCAACTTCCTGCGCCTGCTCAAGTTGCCCGCTGAGATTCAGCTTGGCCTTCGCGACCGCCGTCTCGACATGGGACATGCACGCGCGCTGCTGTCGCTCGATGACCCAGCATTGCAGTTAAAATTATATAACGAGACACTTAAAAAAGATTTATCGGTTCGCCAAGTAGAGCAACTTGCCAAAGAGTATCAGGAGAATGCAAAAAAGGTTGAAACATCGCAAGGTGGCACTAAAAGCAACCACGGCAACAACGATTTCGACATTCTTGCCAAGCACCTGGCTAAGGCATTTGGAGTTCCCGTGAAGTTTTCATGCAACACATCGGGTAAAGGAAAAATAACATTTGCCTTCAACAGCGATGATGACCTTGATAGAATAATTAGTATTTTTGATCGTTTAAAAGATAAATAATTTAGCCACCAGACTCGTGAGAACACGCCACACATCATCACAACTACTGAAGCACACAATGGCACTGCTATTGTGCGCTCTTGCGTCGGTAGCAGCAATCGCACAAAACAATGATGTGGCAATAAAGCGTCTCATATCTGAAGGCGACACCATAATGCTGGCAGATAGCACAGCACGCCTTACCGGGACCATAGAGGCGCCGAGCAAAAGCATGGACAAGACTTTGCGTTTCAACCCTAATCCGATGCGCGCCATGTGGCTGTCGGCACTGTGTCCTGGACTTGGGCAGATTTACAACCGCCGATACTGGAAACTTCCTATCGTGATTGGGGCGTTTGTGGGCCTTACCTATGGCACCACTTGGAACAATCGCATGCTAAACGACTATTCCAAAGCCTACCGCGACATCACCGACAACGACCCTAACACACGTAGCTATATGGATTTCTATCCACCTACGGTGAAGGAAAGCGACCTCGACAAGTCGTGGCTAACCAACACACTCAAGAACAGGAAAGACTACTATCGACGCTACCGCGACATCTGCATCATAGCCACAGCAGCAGTTTATGTGCTCAACGTGATTGACGCCTATGTGGATGCGTCGATGATGCACTTTGACGTGAGTCCTGACCTCTCAATGCGGCTGGGACCTGCTGTTATTGATAACCACCAGTCACCACTCCCCTCGATTGGACTGGGATGCACACTTGACTTTTAACGAAACCCCATATAATCGACAATATATAGCATTGAAAATAATGACATTATGAAATATCGAGTATTAATAACTATTTTAGCCCTATTGACCATCACGACCAGCTGGGCCGACAGCAAGAAGAAGAATATTCTCTCGCTCAAGGAGTCGATTACCGACAACGACATCCAGTTCCCAGCAAGTTTTGATGCCAACAATGACATGATGAAGCAGTGGTACAATCAGTTCCACGAAAGCACCAACATCAATCAGGACAATGACCGCAACTATGGCACAGTGAGCGACAGCGAGTACAAGAAACGTCTCCAGAACCTGTCGACCACCATAGAGATGCCATTTAATCAAATCGTGAAGAGCTACATCGAGCGATATGTGGTGAAAGGCCGCACACTGGTGGCACAACTCGTGGGAATGTGCCCATACTATATGCCCATCTTTGAAGCCGCTCTCGAGCGCCATCACATGCCACTCGAGCTCAAGTATATACCCATCATTGAGAGTGCACTTAATCCTAATGCTGTGTCGCCTGCCGGTGCAGGAGGCTTGTGGCAGTTCATGCCATCGACAGCTAAGGGAATTGGCATGGAGGTGAACAGCTCGGTTGACCAACGCCGCGACCCATATGAGTCGAGCGAGAAAGCAGCCGTGTTCTTCCAGAAGCTTTATGGCACCTATGGCGACTGGTCGCTAGCCATCGCAGCCTATAACTGCGGTCCAGGTAATGTAAACAAGGCCATCAAGCGCACAGGAAACGCCAATGCCGACTTCTGGGAAATATATAACTACCTGCCACGCGAAACTCGAGGCTATGTTCCAGCATTTATCGCAGCTTGCTATGTAATGACCTACTATAAGAGCCATGGCATCACTCCATTGGTAACAAAAGATGCTCTTATGATTGACACCGTGCAAGTAAACAACCGCGTGTCGTTCAGACAAATCTCACAAGCTCTGAAAATACCCATCGAGGAGATAAGAATCCTGAATCCACAATATCGCAACGACGTGATTCCAGGTAATGTGCGCCCCTACACCCTTGCCCTTCCACGACAGATGCTGTATAGCTACATCAAAAACGAGAAGTCGATAATCTCGAGTAGAGGATCTGATAGCAAGCCCGAGGACGATGGATTGTTTGCTGGCATGGAAATCATCAGACATGAAGTGCGTGACGGTGAAGATATTTATGACATCGCCGAGCTTTATGGCATGAAGGTGGAAGACATCATGAAACTTAACGAGATTCTCACTGCCGACACCTACTTAAGACCCAAAAGACTACTAAAGGTTGTTGATGTTAACGGTATCACTAATGGCGATGATAATGGCAACTTAGCAATGAACGACAACAGGCAAGGTGTTGACTCGCCAGGCCGTAGCAACTATGAGTATGCTCAAGCGGGCTCAATCAATGGCAAGGACTACAGGAATGTGCCTGATCGCCGCAAAGTGGATGACCAGCAACAAAACGTTCCTGAACGCAAGAACAAAGATGACGATGACTATGGATATAACAGCTACAACAGCAGTTATAACGACAATAACAGACGCAGCAGCAACTATGGAAACAGCAATGCTAGCTACGATAACGAAAATCAGGACTACGAAGAGGAACTAAGAGAGTATCGCGAAGCAAAGATAAGACAGCAGAAGCAACAAGAGGCCGAAGAACTGAAGGCTCAACAGAAGAAAGAGCAGGAACTGGCCGAAGCCGAGCGCAAGAGAGAGCTAGAAGCTGCCGCTGCTGCCAAGAAGAAACAACAACAAGAAGCTGCTGCCAAGAAGAAAAAACAGCAAGAGGCTGCTGCCAAGAAGAAGAGAGAGCAAGAAGCTGCTGCTAAGAAGAAGAGAGAACAAGAAGCTGCCGCCGCTGCTAAGAAGAAGAAAGAGCAAGAGGCCGCTGCTGCCGCCGAGAAGAAAAGACGTGAGGAGGCTGCAAAGCCTATTACCTACGAAGTTAAAGAAGGCACTAATCTTACCAAGATTGCCAAGCAATATGGCACTACACCCGATGCCATTCGTAAGGCTAATAACCTTAAGGGCGACAACATCAGGGCAGGACAAAAACTCAACATCCCAAAGAATAAAGGACATAAGTAAAGCATAGTCTCCCTTGGATGTTCTACACTAACAGTTGCCAATAGCAGTAATTACAAAAAATGCGAAATCACTATAACACAATTATGAAATATAAAAACATAGTTTTAGCATCATTTCTCATCTTGTCGTCGGGACTTATAGGTAACGCTACAACCGACTCAAGGAACAGCATCACCGACAGGTCGATAACACTGCCTGCCGGATTTAAGGTAAATCCTAAGCAGATGAATGAGAACTGGTATTTGAACAATTACACCAATGCTAGTTCACAAGACGCAAAAAAAGCAAACAATAGTGGCAGGCCAGCCAGCCAGCGCGACTATGAGAATCGACTTAAAACACTCTCAAAGAAGCTTGGCATTGATATGCCTTACAACGATGTGGTGAGGACCTATATAGAGGAGTATGTAGTAAAGAACCCCACGCAAGTGTCGCAGATGCTTGGACTTTGGCCATACTACAAATCCATATTTGAAAAAGAGCTGAAAAAACACAAATCACTGCCCGAAGGCTTAAAGTACATACCTGTAGCCTGCTCTGCACTTAACCCAAATGCAGTGGCCGAGTCGGGAGCTGCAGGCTTGTGGCAGTTCATGATTTTGCCAGCCACGTCTAAGATAAAAGAAAATGGCGTAGTGCTTGAGGTAAACTCCCTTGTGGATGAGCGTCGCGACCCCTACAAGTCGACCGAGAAAGCAGCCGAACTTCTCGAGGCACTACACTTGTCTTATAAAGACTGGCTACTGGTGATTGCAGCCTTCAACTGTGGCATCAACAACGTTGATAAAGCCATGGTGCGCGCCAACAATCAAGGCATCAATAATCCTGATTTTTGGGATATATATAAATTCCTTCCCAAGCAGACTAGAGGCTATGTGCCTGCATTCATCGCAGCATGCTATGCTATGAACTACTATGCTGAACACGGCATTACTCCCGTGCTTATCACTCGCAGGCCAACCACATCGACAACAAAGGTCTCAAAACGAGTTAGCCTGCATCAAATCTCAGAGATTTTGCGCATCGACCTCGATGAGCTGAAATTCTTCAACCCTCAGTATCGTGAGTTTGCTAATCCACAGTCGCTCGATGACAATGACGACATCCCTGCTATCACTGCAGTTATTCCAGGTAACATTCACGACTACACACTAACCCTGCCTAGCGGTCAAATCAAAAGTTACCGAATGGCCGAGGACAAGATTGCCGAGTACCATAAGGGCAAATTTGCACGCCGCGAGGAAGTTCAGCCTGGCGACATCAGGAGAATCGTGGGTGATAAAGACGACATAGACGAGACCGCCAAGAAAGGTATCACTTACCACACTGTAACCGACGGAGAAGACCTGTATGAAATTGCCAACAGATTCGGTGTAGAAGCTGATGACATCCAAAGAATTAATCATCTCTATTCAGACAAGGTAAGCATTGGCCAGATTTTAGAGATTCAACAGAAAGGTGGCAATTATCAACCCACAGCCTCGGTGAGCACACGCAGGCAAACAAATAGCAGTTACAACAGCAATAGCAGTAATAGCAGCAACTATAACTACAATAGTAGCAGTAATAGCAGTAGCAATAGTAGCAGCTATTCAAGTAGTAGTAACCGTAGTTCTTATAGCAGCAACAATAATGGCAAGCACAATGGCTCAGACGTAAGAGATGTGCCCCTACCACCCAGCAATAACAACGACGAAGCTGAAGCATTAGCAGCTAAGAAGAAACAACAAGAAGCCGCTGCTGCCGCCAAGAAGAAGAGAGAACAAGAGGCTGCCGCTGCTAAGAAAAAGAAAGAGCAAGAAGCTTTAGCCGCCGCTGCCAAGAGAAAGAAAGAACAAGAGGCTGCTGCCGCTAGGAAGAAAAAAGAACAAGAAGCCGCTGCCCTAGCAGCCAAGAAAAAGAAAGAGCAAGAAGAAGCTGCTAAGCCCATCATTCATGAGGTGAAAGAAGGCAACAACCTCACAAAACTTGCCGAGCAATATGGAACCTCAATTGCCGACATCAAGGCAGCAAATCCCGATTTGAAAGATGAAAACATCAAGATTGGCCAAAAGCTCAATATACCTAAAAAGGGTCAACACCCTGCTGCTGTTGCACAAGGTAGCAAACATGCTGCCGACAAGCAAGTTGCAACTGAACATAATAGTGGCAAACAGAGCAAGCACGCAGAACCAGTTAACAAGGACAAGAAGACTGGCAAGCAACTAACTGCTAAGGAGAAGAAGGCCAAGGCTGCCGAAGAGGCCAAGAAAGCCGCTGAAGAGGCAGCTAAGAAGAAAGCTGCTGAAGAAGCCAAAAGGAAAGCTGCCGAAGAAGCCAAGAAGCCCATTAGCCATGAGGTGAAAGAAGGCAACAACTTAACAAAACTTGCTGCCCAATATGGTGTATCGCCCGATGAAATCAGAAAAGCCAACAACATCAAGGGCGACAACATCAGAATTGGTCAAAAGCTTATTATCCCTAAAAAGCATAGTGCGAAGCAAAACCATCAAGAACAACAACCAAAGGCACAACAGCAAGTGACCAGCAAACAAGCCAAGTCACAAGCTAAACAGCCTGCTAAGCAAGCAGCAAAGGCCAACAGCACTGTTACCCCTAAAAAGAGCAGCAGGAAAAAATAAGGCCATTTCATAAGAATAAAGTAAGAACATTATAATGCATATTGAACAATGAACATCAAGCGGATTCTCACTTTAGCACTCATTATGACGCCAATGCTGATGATGGCACAAATAAAGATTGCCACCATCAACGTAAAAGATGTATTCAACTCATTACCTGAGACAAAACTTGCAAATGACGAACTAGCCAACCTATCGGAGCAGTTCAGGGGCGAATATGAATTCATGCTAAATGAGTTCAACAACAAATATGCCGCCTATCAGGCAATGTCGAGCGACAGCAAAGTGCCAGCAACAATCAAGGACCGCCGAGTTCAAGAGATTCAGGATGGTGACCGCGAGATCAACCAGTTTCTCGAGAAGAGCAAGGCCAACATCGAGGCGCGTCGCCAAGCCCTTGAGGCGCCTATTCGCGATAAAATCAATGCAGCAATCAAGCAACTGGGTGACACCGAAGGCTACACCTATATCCTAGATATCTCGGAGGCGCCAGTAGTATATAGCGGCCAGGGTGCTGTCGACCTTACTCAGCAAGTGAAGAAAATTCTAGGAGCAGAATAATTCTCATGCGGTCTCAACTTTATTGCTGAGACCGTATTTTTTCACCCTATCTCAAGCACTAACAATTGTAACAACAGCCATGGCCGACAAAATGACACCTGAGCAGCGCCACCGCTGCATGAGCCACATAAGAGGCAAAGACACTAAGCCCGAGCTTATAGTGAGACGATGGCTATGGCACCAAGGATACCGATACCGCCTTAACGTGAAGTCGCTGCCAGGAAAGCCTGACATCGTATTGCCACGTTACAGCACTGTTATATTTGTGAACGGGTGCTTCTGGCATGCCCATGAGAAATGTGACAAATATAAAGTGCCGCTGACAAACCCCGACTTTTGGACTGCAAAGTTCAAGCGCAATCGCGAACGTGACGAGCGCAACTACAAGGTGCTGCACAATATGGGATGGTATGTGCTTGTGGTGTGGGAATGCCAACTCGAAAAAAACTCTCGTCGCGAGACACTACTTGCACTATCACGTCGCCTGAGTCAAATATATCTCGACACACACAATGTAAATCTAAACACCCCCTACCCCACTATTGAAGATGAGATGCCAATTGCAGCAGAATCTTAACCAATGTACAATTAATAATGTACAATTAGGCTACACTATAAAGAAAAAGCAAGCAGCTTGAGACTGATGCCTCAAGCTGCTTATTATATTAATGTGTAGTATCTACAATTTTTACTTAATACCGAGTTTAGCCTTTACCTTAGCGGTGATATCCTCGATGTTGTCGCCTTTGTAAAGGAGAGTGTTGGCGTCGATAATGCCAGCATATCCACCTTCGGCACCAACGGCCTGAATAGCATTAACGAGTTTCTGCTGGATTGGAGCAAGCAGAGTTTCTTGCTGCTTTTGAATATCCTGCTGAGCAGTCTGCATGAAGGTTTGATAGCGAGTGTAAAGGTCCTCAAACTCCTTCTGCTTAGCCTCGAGAGTTGCCTCGGGAGCTTTGTTCTTAGCAAGGGACTCGATCTCGGCCTGCTTCTTCTGGAGCTCTTCCTGCAGAGGTTTAGCCTGTGCCTCATATTTCTCTTGAACGCCCTTGAGAGTGTTGTTTGCAGTAGCCACGTCGGGCATCACGTTAAACACCTCAGTTGGGTTCACTGTACCTAATTTCAAAGTTTGTGCGCTAAGGCACATGGGAGCAGCCACGAGAACTGCGAGTAAGATTTTCTTAAACATAATCAATTAATTGGTTATTTATATTAAAAATACTAATTTCAGTTTATTTAGAATATCCAAGTTTCTCAAGCACTTGGTTGCTGATGTCGATGTTAGGCGAAGCGAAAATGATGCTTTGCGACGACGCACGGTCGAATATTACCTGCAAGCCACGTTCCTCGCTTACTTTCTTTACAGCAGCATAGATATCGTCCTGAATGGGCTTCATGAGCGACTGACGCTTCTTGAAGAGCTCACCCTGTGGGCCAAAGTACTTGTAATTGAGCTGTGAAGCTTCTTTCTCCTTAGCTACAATCTCTTCCTCTTTCTTCTTCTTTTGGTCGTCGGTAAGGAAAACCATGTCGCTCTGATAGTTCTTATACATAGTGTCGGCAGTCTTCTTCAGCTCGTCAACCTCGCGTTGCCAACGCTGCGACACTTGATTTAATTGCTCGTTAGCCATTTCATAGGCTGGGATGTTCTTGAGGATATATTCCATATCAACAAGGGCAAACTTTTGTGCACTGGCTGGTGCCATGCAGGCAACCATCGCCACTAGTAATAAAGCAAACTTCTTCATATTGTTTTCTATCTTGTTTTGTTAATATTGTGCTAGATTTGACTATTTTTTAAGTTAAAAGTTTAATCTCAGTTGTATCTAGAAGATTCAGATATTCTAGCTGGCTTAGAACTCTTGACCGAGCACGAAGTGGAAGTTGCTTCCACCCTTCTTGCCATAAACAGTGTCGAAGCCATAACCCCAGTCGATACCCATCATACCAATCATAGGCAGATATATGCGTGCACCCACACCCACCGAGCGCTTGAGGTCAAATGGGTTGAACTTCTTCACGCTTGTCCATGCGTTACCAGCCTCGGCAAATACGAGCGGATAGATGGTAGCGCTGTTAGAGAGCATCAATGGGAAGTGAAGCTCAACAACAAAACGGTTGTAGGCATAACCTTCCTGTCCGTAAGGAGTGAATGCACCGTTCTCATAACCACGCAATGCGATGGTCTCGGTAGCATAGGTATAGCTTCCACTCATGCCATCACCACCCACATAGAAGGTCTCAAATGGTGATTTCAAATGACGGTTCCAGCTGCCGAGCAGTCCAATGTCGGCACGTGTCATGAGCACGAGAGTCCATCGCCCATTGGGATCGGTGAGTGGAGTGTATGTCTTAGCCTGGAACTTGAGTTTCCAGTACTCAATCCATCGGTAAAGGTCTTTCTTGGCAGCCTCGGTATTGGTCTCGCTCAGAGTCTTCCAATCTTTCTTGCCAAAGAGGTTGGCAGGAGGTGTCGCGTGGAATGAGAGAGTGAACGAGCTACCACGACGAGTATAGAGTGGGTTGTCAATACTGTTGCGTGAGAGAGTCAAACCAAGCACAATAGAATTGCTGACACCGTTCTTCATGTAATACATGTACTCCCAGTTCTTGAGGCTGTACCACTGGTAACTGAGATCGGCCATAAGAGTGAAATAGTCATCGGGCCACTTCAAGCGTTTGCCAAATCCCACAGTAACACCCGCCATCTGCAGGTACTTGCCTGGGTCGTAAGCATTCTCGTAATAGTTACCGGTGTTGCCATAATAGCCATTATATCCATTATAACCATTGTACATGCCATTATACAACGTGTTGAGGTAATAGTTCTGGTACTGACTGTTGTAGAACGAAGAGTTAATACCAGTGGTGCGGCTATAGAATGCCGATACCGACAATGTGTTAGGACGCTTGCCACCAAACCATGGGTCAACAAACGAGAGGCTATAAGCCTGATAGTACTTAGCATTGGTCTGCGCGCTTATCGAGAATGTCTGTCCCTCCCCTTGAGGAATTATGCCTTTATAGGACGACGGATGGAATAGGTTCTTAATCGAGAAGTTGGTAAACTTAAGTGTCACCTTACCGATGATACCCGTCTGGCCCCATCCTGCCGACACCTCAATTTGGTCGTTGGCTTTCGACTCTAGGTTCAAGATAATATCAACAGTACCGTCCTCTTCATTAGGCTCGGGTCGGATGTCCATTTTCTCAGGGTCGAAGTGGCCGGTTTGAGCAATCTCACGAGCAGAGCGAACCAAGTCTTCCTTGCTGAAGAGCTCGCCTGGACGCACACGCAACTCACGGCGAACAACCTTCTCATAGAGGCGGTCGTTACCATTAATCACAACCTTATTGATGCGTGCTTGCTTGCCCTCATAAATTCTCATCTCCAAATCGATAGAATCGCCCTCGATGTGAGTCTCGGTGGGAACAAGTTGGAAGAAGAGGTAACCATTGTTCATATACATATTGGCAACGGCATCGTCGTCCTCGATTGCGCGCTTATTGAGCAGTTTTTGATTATAAACATCACCCTTCTCAAAGCCCAAAACCTCATTCAGTACCGAGGTAGGATAAACAGTGTTACCCACCCAGTTGATATTAGAGATATAATATTTCTTACCCTCGTCGATCTTGAGGTAGATGTCGACGCTCTTGTCGTTATAGTTGGCAACACTATCCCACAAAATCACGGCATCACGATAGCCTTTCTCGTTATACTTGTCGATGATGCGCTGCTTGTCTTCCTCGAAATCGGAGCGCACAAATTTCTTCTGGCTAAACCACTTCAAGACGTTAAGGATACCGCTCTCGTTGGTCTTCTTCATTGTGCGTTTTATCTTGCTGTCGCTAAGCACTTCGTTGCCCTCAATGTAAATCTTGTGCACATTAATCTTCTCATGCTTGTCGACAACAATATCAACAATCACCTCGTTCTGCTTACTTAGGTCTTCCTGCTGATTAACTTTGCAGGTTGCCTTCTCAAAGCCCTTAGCTGCATAATATTTCTCAATTATCTGCTCTATGCGACTAGCGATATTGGGAGTGATTTGATTTCCTACAAGGTTGCCAAGGCGTTCGGTAATATCCTTTTGCTCGCCTTTCTTCATGCCCAGATAGTTGACCTTAGAAATGCGAGGCTGCTGGCGAAGCACAAACTCAAGCCAAGCCTTACTGCCATAGATTTTCTCAACCTTGATTTGAACCTTAGAAAACAGACCCTGACGCCAAAAACGCTTTGCAGCGTTCTTAAGCTCATTACCTGGAATATCAATTCGCTGACCTATCGACAGTCCCGAATAACCTATGATGATATAGTCTTCATAGTTATCTACTCCAGAAACCTTGATTCCCGCAATCTCATACTTTGATGGCGTACCATTAAACACCAACTTTGGATTGAAAATGGTATCATTAACTGTGTAGGATTCTTGGGCCATCAGCATCGATGAGCCCACTACCAAGAATGAGAGAATAAATAGTATTTTGTTAATATATCGCATAGTGTCAATTTTTCTCAGTTTCGCTAATTTGTTCACTGGTCTTTCCGAAACGACGCTCACGGCTCTGATAGTCGACGATAGCCTCGCAGAAGTCCTCTTTGGTGAAATCGGGCCAGAATTTAGGTGTGAAATACAACTCACTATAGGCAATCTGCCATAGCAGGAAGTTGCTGATGCGTTCATCGCCAGCAGTGCGAATGAGCAAGTCGGGGTCGGGCATGTCGCGAGTAGCAAGAGCCGAAGCCACCATATCATCGTTGATTGTAGCTGGATCGAGCTCACCTGCAGCAGCACGCGTTGCCAACGACTTGCAAGCTTCAACAATCTCCCAGCGTGATGAGTAACTCAACGCCAAGCACAGCACAAGTCCTGTGCAGTGTGAAGTGTCGAGCATACACTTGTTTAATCGCTCACGCGCAAACTCAGGCATACGTTCAATGTCGCCTATTGTAGTGAGGCGCACATTGTTTTTAATAAGGTCAGGTGTTTGCTGCTCAATAGCCACAACCACGAGGTTCATCAGTGCATCAACCTCATCTTTTGGCCTGTTCCAGTTCTCGGTCGAGAAAGTGTAGAGAGTAAGATAACCAACACCAAGTTCACTAGCAATCTCGGTGATTTTGCGTACGGTAGTCACACCATTCTCATGGCCTATCGAACGAATGAACCCATGCTGCTTAGCCCAACGTCCATTTCCATCCATAATGATGGCCACGTGACGTGGAAGCCTTTCTCTATCTATTTTCTCAATCCAAGACATGATGTTTTGATATAATCGTTTTTTTTTAATCTTTTATTCAATGTAGTGGCACTTCACACAACGCTTGCTAAACTCATAGGTGAGTGTGAACATGCCCACCGAATACCAATCAGTGTTTTTGGCAATTCCATGACTGTAGCCATAAAGGTCGGTAATGCCATCGACCTTGTCGCTAAACGACTTGCGCATCGTGAATTCAAAGCCCAAGTTCAGCCTCTCCTTCAAGCGAAACTTAACGCCTGCACCTAGAGGCAACACTGCACCGAAGGTGGTCTTGCCACCAACAAAAGAGAGTTCCATGCCCACACCGGCAACCATGTAAGGACTGAGGCGCTTGTAATTCTTGTATCTAGCACCTTCTCCAAAGTGGAAGAAGTTGAACTCTACCTGTCCACCCAGGTCGACCACATGGGCCGAGAACTTATAGTGCTCGCCATGAGGGAACTGTGACTCGATGTTCTTGCTGTCGCCAGCGAGTCCCACATATAGCAGATTTCCCTTGAACGCCCAACGTGTGTTGAGATTATAGCGGAAGATGCCACCTCCTGCCACACGTGGCATCTTGTACATGTTGCTCGTGTTAACGTCGCCAAGATAACCCGTGATACCCAGCGCAGGTCCCACTTCGAAGCGGTATTCCTGACCCCAGGCACACGTTGTGGCTAAAACCATCAGCGTCAATATTGCAATTTTCTTTATCATGTTGTCAAGTGTGTGATGTGGTAATGATTAATATTAAAGAAAACGCATTATTGCAACTAAAAAGTATATTTCAATCGAGCAACTAGTCATTTATTAATTATTTTTAGAACACTGGTTTGAATGTCAACCCTGTGAGCACACCTTCCCAAATGCTGTTCAATGGTGTACCATTGTTGCCATAGCCACCAAAGATGTAAATGTAAGGGCACTCCCACTCAGTGACAGGTGTCACATGACCAGGACTGTAGGCTCTAAGAGTTGATGATGAGGTGCGAGTGCGGTCATAACTATAGACCTGAGCACCATAGAACGCAGGCATGTAATCAGGCTGCTGAATAGTGCTCTCTCCCACGCTCCAGTTAATGCATTGGTTGCGCGAGACGTAGCTCTTGGTGTTGATATTGCCATCGCTGAGTCGGCCTCCCATTATCATCCAGGTCACCTTCTTCACGTAAGTTGTGCCGGTGGCGCTCTTCACCATTGTATAGTAAGGGAAGATTACAGCGTCGCTAATTTCGGGCAGCACATTGCCGGAGCTTAGTGGAGCCCAAGTCTTTCCATCATAGCCCCACACCTTGTTTGAGAAACTGCCATCGGCAATAATGCCACCTACAATCATGGCTTGCTGTGATGAAGTCCACTCATTGCTAGCCATAACCATATTGCTCATGCTCTCGACAGGGAAACCGTTGGGGATTTGAGAACCCACTATTGCTGCACCCTGAGCATACTCGGCATGCAGGTAATTGCCGTCAGCATCTTTCATAACGCCCATCAGCTTGTTGCCATAGACACCAATAATCGAGTGCCAAGCTACACCACAATCACTCCAGTTCTGACCCATGTCATCGCTCATGAAGAGCTGACCATTACCGTCGAGCAAATAAAGCGCATCGCTTGTTGCATTGAAGCTTTCTATCTGTGGAGTAAACGGCAACGGGAGCACAGCTTTTTCCCAAGTGCCAGCCAGCGGATCATCGCTGCGACTAAGCACATAAGAGCCGTTATCGTTAACCAGGCACAAGAAATTGCCATCTTGCATCACAGTTTTTGACGCCCATAGGGTTGACATCACATTGGGGAGGTCACGACGGCGGCCAGGATCCCACACCATGGCGTCGACATCCTGCTTGTGCACGTTGACCTTAACCTTATAGTCACGCACATGAGCCTTATCGTAGGATGTGATGCGAAGTGTAACATCGCCAGTAAAATCGATGCTGTCACTCTTCGAACTATTGTAGGAAATTGTAGTATCGCGCTGAATGGTGCCGTTCTTAATAATGAACTCACGCGACGACACATTGGCTGCTGTTGAGAGATCAACCAATAGAGCGTTGATGCGAGTGCCACGAGGCAGTGAGTCGGCATTGTATATGATACCACGGTCCTGGTCGATAGTGAACTTCACCGAGTCGAGATGGGCCAATATCTTGGTGTTAGCCTTAAGCCCAAATGATGAAACAAGCGTACTTGCGCTTGAATAAACGTCATAGTCGGTAGTCGTCGATGCTGGTTCATCATTTTTCTTATTGCACGACGGCAAGCTCATGGCAGCCACCAGAGCCAGCACTAAATATATCGAGATGTATCTTTTCATTTTCTTTTTTAAAAAACAACTTGCAAAGTTACAACAAAAAAAGCAAAAAACAGGACTGAATCACACCAATAATAAAGCAGAAGACTCAAATGTGCCCATTTTTTCACGGTGTAAAATTAATATTAATACATTAATGAGCCTATATTAATTAAGATATTAAAAGGCAAAATCCCGTTTTTTACACCTTTTTAACGCACGAACATAGCTCTAAGGTGAAACTTTTGACGTTTTATTATTGAAACTCTAATAAAACTCACTACCTTTGTGAAAAAATAAACATAACACATGGATTACTACATTTCGAAGAACGACGGCAAGTATTACGGGCCATTCAAGAAAGACTCGTTAATTGCCAACGGGCTTGACCTTGACACCCTGGTGTGGAGAGAAGGGTTGCCTGCTTGGACTCAAGCAAAAATGCTGCCCGAACTAAGCGACATCATAGGCGATGTGCCACCACCCATGGAGATGACTCTAGGTCCTAGCAAAGTGATTCAACAACCTGTACAACAGCCTGTTCAGCAACCACAGCAAACCAACCAAGAGGTTGAGATGCAGAGGCAGCTGGAGCAACTCAACCATGAGAAAGAAGAGTTGAAGAAAATGCTTAGGCAAAAAAAAGAGCAAAAACTTGTTGAAGTCCGAAAGCAGAAGATTGCCGAGAAAAAAGAGGAGAAAAAAATAGAAGAGAAAAAAGCCCAAAAAGAAATAGCTAAGAACAAGAAGAAAACCAAATATGACCACCCAGTCGCTGACTGGTGCAACGAGTCGATATGGCTACTGGGGTTTGTCGTTTGTCACGCGTTGATGGCAATATTCGACTGGACCACATTTGAATACCTCTACGTCGACATTGTGGGTGCTGTGTTAAGCATCACTGGCATCATCATAGGCATTAAAATCAGGAAACTAAACAAAATCTCATATAAGAAAGGCAGTGAGACACGACTTAAGGCTGAGAAATTAGGCTACTTCAACGGATTTTTTGTGAGCACCATTGCTGCTATTGGTTTCATAATCATTCTTATTCAATCGGCTCACTATGTTTTCGTTTGCTAACCCTTATCACACTATGAAAAAGTTATATAAATCAAGATATTTTGCACTGGCGCTTGTGATGCTCACGGCAGCACTTACAATGAACGCTGAGATACCACCCCAGCCCAAGAACGCCAACGAGCTAGTGTATGACTATGCGCACGTGATTGATAGTGCTAACCTCGCAGTGATTAACGACTCGCTCAAGAACCTATATATCTACAACAAAACACAGGTGGTAGTCTTAACCGTGGAGTCGCTCGACGGGATGGAGATTGAGGATTATTGCCAAGAAGTGTTTCAAAAATGGGGCATTGGCGACAAAAAGCTTAACAACGGTGTACTCATCGTTGTAAAACCCAAAACCGAGACTAGTGGAGGCAAAGTGCGCATTCACACTGGATATGGAGCCGAGGGTGCCTTGCCCGACTTGCTGTGCAAGATGATACAGACCGACTCGATGATTCCTGCCTTTAAGGAAAACAACTACGGACTAGCTATCAAGAAGGCTGTCAACCTTATCACACCGTCGATGAAGGGCGAATATCCTCAAAATGTTGCCACATTCCTGAAAGAGAAGCAAGAGGAGAAAGAGCGAGATTCATGGATTGCAGTAATAGTCTACGTTATACTTTACGTGTTGCTTTGTGGCTTGATTTGGTACTTCTTCTTCATGCCCACCAAGAAAGACTGGTACTCGATAATGGCATCACCCTTGATAGCAGCATCTATATCGCCATCATCGTCAAGCAGACGTTCGGGTGGCTCAAGTTGGAGTTCATCAAGAAGCAGTGGCTCCAGTTGGAGCTCAGGCTCTAGCTCCTCTAGCTCTAGCAGCTGGAGCTGGGGCGGCGGATCAAGCGGTGGCGGTGGTGCCAGCAGTTCATGGTAAACATTTGTTTGATTTATGGCTGACTACTATATAGCCCAAAACAATGGCACAAGCAGCGGACCGTTCAAAATAGACGAGCTGCTTGCCAAGGGACTCACTGGCGAGACGCTAGTGTGGCACCAAGGCATGAGCCAGTGGAAGGCAGCAAGTGCCATGCCCGAACTTGTTGCCCTTTTAGCCAGCAACGAGGCTCCTCCACTTCCATATGCGAGTGGAGCCAACAACCTTTTGCAACAGGAGATTGAAAAGACAAAACTAGAGATTGAAGAACTCCGAAATAAAGTTGAAAAAATAGATCAAGGAGACATCGAAGACCTCGCTCGTAAGCCACTGGAATTCAAAGAAAAGACCCGTTACGACTTTCGTTGCCCCACATGGACCAAGGAAACATGGATGATACTGGCATGCGTGGCATGCCACTTCTTTCTTGGTGTGACAAAAATAACTACGTTCTCCTACATCTTCCTTGACCTGATTGGATTTGCATTGTGCTTTGCAGCCCTATATATTGGTAGCACTATTAATACACTGAATAAAGTGTCGTATGCCCATGGGACACCTACCCGCGAAAAAGCTGACAAACTAGCTCGAACCAACGGCTGGCTAGTGAGCATCACTGCACTTATAGGGATAGTTCTCATTCTGATTCAGTCGGGATTAGACATGTTTGGCGAAGGTATTGAGACGGGAATCACTTATTCAGTCATTTATATCGTTCTTATGGGGCTTGCATGGTATGCCAATTTCAGGCCAATAAAACTCGACGGCTATTCCTTAATGGCATCACCAACCCGTGCTGCAAACACCCGTATCAAAAGTTTGCAAGAGGATGAAAATCGTCGTTGGCGCAGGGAATGCCGAACCCTAGGCATTGAAGATGACAGCAGCAGCGACGACTATGACAGTGATAGCAGCGACAGTGATTGGGATTTCGACAGCAGCGATGATAATGATGGCGATTGGGACTGGGGTGGCGGCGACAGTGGCGGCGGTGGTGCCAGCAGCGACTGGTAGTTGAGAATTTAATCTTTGAGACACATAAATAATCATGAAACAGAAATTTACACCTGAATTTATCACTGAATTGCAGCCTAACGAGATTTTCGTATTTGGTAGCAATCTTCAAGGAATGCACGCTGGTGGAGCTGCAAGGGTTGCCTACAACAAGTTTGGCGCAGTGTGGGGCAATGGAGTTGGACTTCAAGGCCAAAGTTATGCCATCCCCACTATGCATGGCGGCGTTGAAGCCATAAGGCCTTATACTGATGAGTTTATCAAGTTTGCAGCTCAACATCCAGAACTCACATTCCTAGTAACCCGCATAGGATGTGGAATTGCCGGTTTTGCCGATAAAGAAATAGCACCATTGTTTGCCAGCGCCCTTGATGCTCCCAATGTAATTCTTCCACAAAGTTTTGTTGAAATTCTTGAAGAGCAATGATTGTATATGAAGCTCAACAGGTAGAAGCCATTGTCGAGCGAGAACGCTATGTGAGGGAGTTTCGTGATGTAGCAACCTTTGAAGCTTGCTGCCGCGAATGCCCGAATTATGGCGCTCGATGGGGATGTCCACCATTTGACCACGATACACTTAACGACCTGTTGCCCTATAAAAAGGCAATGATAGTTGGCGTGAAACTGACTCCTCGCGACCAGCGAATGCCTATGGAACAAGTCTATGACCTCATGCGTCCTGAATTGGAAAGACTTAATGGTCGTCTACTTGAACTCGAACGTGAAAATCAAGGTTTTGCGCTAGGCTTTGTTGGCAAGTGCGAACGCTGTGGGAATGCCCCATGCGCCCGCAAGCAAGGTAAGCCATGCCGCCACCCCGATGTAGTGCGTCCATCGCTAGAGGCCTACGGTTTTAATGTGTCAAAAACTGCGAGTGAGTTGCTTGGCATTGATATGGTGTGGAGCATGGGAAAGAATGTGCCACGATATCTCACACTGGTGTGCGGTCTATTCTTCAACGGCCCAGACTTGAAGTGGTGAGATTTTAAGGTTTTTGATTGGTGATGGAGATTGACGAGAAATACATGCGGCGTGCGTTGCAACTGGCACGACAGGGAGGAGGCCACACCTCGCCAAATCCCATGGTGGGAGCTGTTGTGGTACACAACGGCATTATAATTGGCGAAGGGTTCCACCGTTGTTGTGGCAAGAGTCATGCCGAGGTCAATGCCATTTCATCAGTTCGAGACCAATCACTTCTTCCTGAAAGCACAATCTATGTCACTCTAGAACCATGCTCGCATTATGGAAAGACACCTCCTTGTGCTAAGCTATTGATAGAGAAAGGCATCAAACGTGTAGTGGTCGGCACTCTCGACCCATTTGAGAAGGTAAGTGGCCGTGGTGTGGCGATGCTTAGAGAAGTTGGCGCCGAAGTGTTAGTTGGTGTGCTTGAACAAGAGTGCCGAGAACTAAACCATCGTTTTTTCACAGCACATACTACCGGCAAGCCTTGGGTAATGCTCAAGTGGGCTCAGAGTAGCGACGGCTTCCTAGCTAGCAAAGATGGCAGAGTTGGTTTCAGCACCCCATTGACAAGAGCGTTGATGCACCGCGAACGCTCAATGGTCGATGCCATTGTAGTGGGAGCAAACACCGTTAAAATCGATAATCCAACGCTCACAGTTCGACATTGGAGTGGTAGTTCGCCATTGCGAGTAGTCCTTGACCGGAAACTCACAATGCCAAGTAGCAGTGGTCTACTGAATGACGGAGGCAAGATTTTGATATACAATGACAAAAAGGAAGAAGTTAGAGGTAATATTGAATGGGTTAAGCTCGACACGACTGAGCCACAGGCGTGGCTACGCGACATGTATCGACGCGGTATCACCAGCGTGATGATTGAGGGCGGCTATAATGTTCTCCAACAATTGATTAATGCCAGTGCTTGGAACGAACTTCGCATCGAAGTGTCACCGATATTATTAGGAGAAGGAATTAAAGCTCCAATTATTGAAACGAGTCAAGCTAAATATCAAGAAGTTGATGGGAATGTGATTCTAACGCTAATTCTTGACTCCCATACTATTGAGAGCATGCAGGCCTAACGGGATTGCCAGCAGGAACGACGCAGTATCGGCAACTGCCTGTGCAATCTCAACTCCCAAAAAATCAAGAATGAGATTTCCCAGGAACAATGCAGGGATGAGAAAAATTCCTTGTCTTGACATCGCCATTATGGTGGCTGGCACGGTGCGGCGTATGTTCTGCAAGTACATATTGACCATAACCACATAACCAGTCAATGGGAATGCCAGGCACTGATAACGAAGTATCTCAGTACCCATGCGACTAACCTCGGGGTCACTCTCTACGAACAGCGACACCAATTGCCGAGCGAAGATAAATCCTGCAACTGCAAGGATTGTGCAGTAGATTGTCGACACTTTGCAGCTGTGGATAAAGGCGGCTCGCACACGGTCGAACTTTCCTGCGCCATAGTTGAAACCACACACGGGTTGGAAACCTTGTCCGTAACCTATCATCGCAGCGCTGGCAAGCATAGCGATGCGACTCACGACCGAAAAACTTGCGATTGCCGAGTCGCCATAGATACCTGCCACGTGGTTGAGGATAAGTGCTGAGATTCCCATCATCGACTGTCGTGCCAGAGATGGCAATCCACCTGCGGCAATGTCGCGATAGCGCTGCATTGTGGGTTTGAACTGCGAGAGACGTATTGGCACCCCTCCCCTCTTTCCAGCGAGCATGAGCATGAGAGTGAAGCTCACCACCTGCGAGAGCGCCGTCGCCATGCCTGCACCTTTTACCCCCAGTCCCAATCCGAATATAAAGATTGGATCAAGAACCACGTTGAGCGCAGCTCCCGTCATGATGCCAAGCATCGAGAGCATTGCGTTGCCTTGATGACGCATGAGGTTGTTCATGGTAAAGCAACTCATTATGAACGGTGTACCAAGCAAGATAAATGTAAAATAGTCGCAAGCATAAGGTAGAATTGTCTCGGTGGAACCGAAGAAGCGTAGCACAGGTTGCATGAATGTGAAACCTATAATAGCAATTATTGCGCCCGTGAGCCACGTCGAGACTAGTCCAACCGATGCCATCACACTGGCATTGTGGCTGTCCTCATGGCCAAGCATGCGTGAGATGTAGTTGCCTGCGCCTTGGCCAAAGAAGAAGGCGATGCTCTGCACTATCGACATATACGAGAATACGATGCCAAGCGCCGCCACGCTCTGCGTATTGATTTGTCCAACAAAGAAGGTGTCAACCAGGTTGTAGATGCCCGTCACAAGCATACTCACCATGGCAGGCACAGCAAGCCCGGTGACCAACCTGCCTACTGGCTGGGTGGTCAACTTCACAAATTTAGCATGCTGCGCTGGACTGTTGTTGTGCATTGGGGCTTAGTCGGTTTTCAGTAATCAGTTCTAAGTTTTCAGTTGGCTGAAGATATTATGCATTATGCATCTGTTTATCCTTGTCCTTGGCTCTTGGGAGTGACGCCGGGGCGCGGTGCAGTAATATGAAGATCTCTTGCAAATACTGTATTTCCCATATCTTCGTTCACCGTCACCAGCTCCACTCGTCCATCACAGATGGCGATGTTGCACACTTCCATCGCATAAACATCATCTGGCAGCATCAAAATGCCGCGCACACGACCGTTCTGATCACATATCTGAATGCCCGCATCGGTTACTACCCACAAGTTGCCAGCTCCGTCAAATGCTATACACGAAATATAAGGATACGAGTTGCCATAGCTATGCAACCAGTAGAAATATTGCTTGTTTTGCCACTCGCCATTATCAGCCTTAGTATACTGCACAAGACTATTATTCTTGTCTGCGACAACCATCAAAGTGCTGTCGGGGTAATAAACCATATGGGTGAAAGTGAATGATTGAGTAGCATTATATCCATCCACCTTGGAAACTATCTTCCACTCGCTGTCGGCCACTAACATGGTGTCGAGCAGGTTGTTCTGCGTCTTGCCACACTTAGGCGCTTCGGGCCAGCCTTGCCACATCCATTCCATGACTTCGGGGAAGATCTCGTTGGCGCGCTTCACGCCATGGTAGCAGTCGCTCCAGTCGTAACGGGCGTCATAGCCAGCGAAGTCGAGTGCCGAGGCGAGCATGCGGTTACCCTCGTACCAGTGGCCGAACAATGGGTTCCACACATCGTTGGTGCCGTCTTGCAAGAAGATGCGCAAGGGGCGAGGCTCACTTTTTCGGACTATCGCCTGGAGGTCGTTGCCTCCACGCATCGCCACAAAGGTGCCCACACCGCTGAAAACCCGACTGAACATGTCAGGGCGGTGCCAAGCCGCCGTGAACGCTGCTATTCCGCCACTGCTCAGTCCAAATATCATGGCGTCGGCCCCACGATGCGAGATTTTAACAGGGAGCCCACGGGCTGTGGTGAGGCTCTCCACCCAGGGCAGCACCTCGTCATTAATGAAGGAAGCAAACGTGGCAGTGGTCATGTCGAACTCGTTGCTGCGGTTGTAGCGCAGCACATTACCATCCTTGTCCTTTATGACACCAGGCTGCACGAATACGCCAATGGTCACTGGCATTTTGCCGGCAGTGATGAGACTGTCCATCACATGTGGGGCGTTGCAAAGTATTCCATCGAGCCCTACATAGAGGCACGCAGGTTGCTTGCCGTCGTAGGCATCGGGCACGTAGACCTGAATTTCACGCTCTGTGCCAGGATAGTGCCACTTGGCCTTGAGAGAGCCTTTTATTATTTCATGTGCGCTAGCATTTAAACACAAGGCAGAAAAAAGCAGAGTAATGATTAGGAAACGATGCTTCATATTATAATGGAAATATTAATCATTTTTGGGCAGCACAAATTGTAAGATAATTGCAGTGGAGCATCTCCCCGTCATCGCCACGAAGGTGGAAAGGCCCACCAGCGCACCAGTCCCACGCTTTGCAGCGAGCACATTCATCACGTTTCATCCAGCGGCGGTTGCGCATTACCTCAAATCGGTTTTGCCACACATCGCTGAAGCGATCATGATAAATATTGCCTTGAGCATAGTGCGCACGGATGCTCATGCAACCACTGATGTCGCCGTTGGCCAGCACCGAGGCAGTCATGATTCCGGCATCGCAGCGATACATGTGTTTTCTCACAATGCCCTCATAGTCGCCCAAAAATCCCTCGCAGCTGTACGACAGATTGATATCGCCCTTGTTGCGTGTGTCGGCAATAAACTCCATTAATGCCACATATTGCTCAGGCGACAGGAAAAGTTCGGGATTAAGCTTTGCGCGGCCTTGAGGGAAGATGGTGAAAATGCGCCATTTCTTCACCCCTGAATCAATGAGGAATTGCTTGAGCTGAGGCAAAGTCGAGAAGTTGCGCTGATTAACGCAAGTAATGACATCCCACAGCAGATTGCGGGTGCGTGTGAGAAGGCCAATTGCGTTAATAGCGCCGTCGAACGAGTTGCCTCGCAGCCAGTTGTGCTCAGTTTCCAAACCATCCAGGCTAATCGCCACCGTGCGAAGGCCTGCCTCCAAGATGTCATGGAGCAGAGACTCGGTAAGCAACACGCCATTTGTCACGAATCCCCACATAAAGCCACGCTCGGTAATTGCTTTGCCACAATCGACAATATCAGGTCGTACCAATGGTTCACCACCAACGGTGTTGACCAGCACACGGCGAGGATCGGTCATAGTTGCCACATCGTCGAGCACTGGAAGAAAATCATCGAGTGGCATATCGGGTTGTGTCGCAATCTTGCGACAGTCACTGCCACAATGCCTGCACGACAAGTTGCAACGCAACGTACATTCCCAAAACAGCTGTCGCAATGGGTGTTTCTTCTCGAGCTCTCGGCGCTCACG
The DNA here is from genome assembly GCA_902762385.1 of uncultured Bacteroidales bacterium. Lineage (GTDB taxonomy): Bacteria > Bacteroidota > Bacteroidia > Bacteroidales > Muribaculaceae > Sodaliphilus. Next base: position 30,071 of record CACWNQ010000021.1, read on the forward strand.
TCGCGTTTTTTCAAGAGCTATAAGCTGGCGAGTAGTCATCAGTTGCCTTTATTTTTTGCATTATTTCGCTTTACCTCATTGGGCACAGGCACAGTGTCGAGCATATCGGCAGGAGGACCATATACAACCTCGACCATTTCGGGATCAATCGTTGAGTCAATATCCTCGATGGGAGGTCCATAAACGTCTTCTACCACTTCCACTTCGGTAGAATCCTCCATCTCGGGTGGTGGACCATACACAGTCTCGTAAGGCGAGCTACAGCCACTAGAACCGCATGTCGAGAATCCCAGCATAGTACCTATAGCTACTAAGGCTCGTGCTGTCCATTTTTTTATATGAAAAAACGTCTTATTCATAAGGTCCAATTATTTGGTGGGAATTTAGTTTTCTTTTTCGTGCTTCAGAAGCGTTGCTTTCGATTGCTGACCAACCGAATCGATTGCTATTTCCTCGACGGGAGGACCATAAACATCCTCAACAGCCTCAACTTTATTTTGGCTATAATTGGGTGGAGGGCCATAAACGCCAGCTGCAGGATTTGGGCCATTCTTTATCGTAGAACAAGCCGAAATCCCCAGTAATGCACCCAATGCAACAGCTGCCCTTGCAGTCCATTTCTTAACAGCAAAACTCACTTTATTCATAGCCAACTACACTATTTTGGAGAGATTTATTACAACAAGCAAATTTACAACATTTCTAGCTCACATGCAAATATTCGCTGAAAAAACGCTATCTTTGCAAATCATAACTACTATTCAATCTAGAAAACATGGATGCATTTGTTTCATTCTGTAAAGAGAACTTTCAGTTAGTTTGCCTGCTTGTGGGCTTTTTGGGAGTACTCGTGAGTATAGTTTCAGTTGCTTATGAGATAAAAAAGAGAAAGCGCAGAAAAGACCAAAACAAAAAAGTAGACAAATAAAAACATCATTCCACATGGCAAGCAATCAGGACTTTGTTCAGTATGTTGCCGACCAGTGCTCTGGTGCCGGTGATATAATCACCAAGAAAATGTTTGGCGACTATGCCATCTATTGTGATGGCAAGATTTTTGGCCTTATATGTGATGATTGTTTATATTTGAAGCCAACCGAGGCTGTCAAACCCTTGCTACGAGAAATAGACATGTGTCCTCCATATGAAGGGGCAAAAGCTTATTATCGCATAATCGACGTTGACGACCACGACTATCTGGCCTTGCTTGTTAGTGAAACATGCAAAGCCTTGCCCGAGCCAAAGCTCAAGAAGAAGAAATAATAGTTTACTTTGAATAGGCACAATTAATTGCCAAACGATAATAAGCATTGTTAGAAAAAAAATTGTATCTTTGCTCCCTAATTGCTGATAAAAAATAATCCCTCTGTTCAAATCATCGGACAACAAACTCAATAAAACGATGAAAAGAGAAGTAATGATTATCTTTGCAAAAATAACAATCACTAAAATCTTTAAAATATGAAGAAGATACTTTTATTAATGGCAATAGTGTTGCCACTGGTGCTCACATCGTGTGGAGACGATAAAGATGAACCAAAATCTCTGGAAAATCAGCTTATTGGCCAATGGGAAAGCTCATGGGAAATAGATGGAGACAGCTATCACAACATCGCCATTTTCGATTCGGACCACCAGTTTTATCACTCTGGCTATAAGAATGACACCCAAATCATTCGTGTGTCATATACATGGGAGTTGAATGGTAACACTTTAAAACTTATTAGAAATTACGACTCTGCCGAGACCTCACATGAGATAACTATTAAAGACAATGTGCTAACTATCAGTGGTTATAAAGAGACCTACCATAAGGTGGATAGTTAATCTCCCATATCTTTTATGAGCTAAAGCGGTTGAGTTACTTTGTGTAACCAATCGCTTTTTTATGATGCTTACTATCATTGGACAACAGGTAACAAAAGTTTATCTATTGTTGATTAACAATAAGTCTCAAAAAAATAAACAGAAATAAGGAAATAATGCCTAACTTTGTAGTCAAATAACGAGTATTCTATTTTTCTTATGGAGCGTAATTCTCAAATTATAAGAACCAGTGTCATTGGTATTGTCACCAATGTTCTGCTAGCTGCCTTCAAAGCAGTGGTCGGTCTTCTTGCCAGCAGTATTGCTATCATAATGGATGCCGTGAACAACCTGAGCGATGCTCTTTCAAGCGTCATAACGATTGTTGGCACTAAGCTCTCGGAGCGTCCTGCCGACCGCAAACATCCTTTCGGCTTTGGTCGAATCGAGTATTTCAGTGCCATCATTATTGCAGTCATCGTGTTGTCTACTGGTATCACGTCACTCATTGAGTCGGTAAAGAAGATTTTCAACCCAACAGAACCCTCTTACACAACAACTACTCTGATTGTAATCATAGTGGCCATCGTAGTAAAAATTGTGCTTGGACAATATGTCAAGAGTAAGGGAAAACAACTCAAAAGCGATGCTTTGATTGCGTCGGGTGCCGATGCTTTGTTTGACGCTGTCATCACACTTGCCACACTTGTTTCGGCTGGAGTGATGTTGCTATGGCATGTCTCGTTGGATGGCATACTTGGCGCCCTCATTTCATTGGTTATCATCAAAGCTGGTGTTGAAATGCTTGCTTCGCCCGTGAATGAGCTACTTGGTGCAAGAGTCTCGCCCGAGCTTATTGACGACATCAAACGTGAGATAAACGCCCTTGACGGAGTGCATGGAGTGTATGACATCACACTTCACAACTATGGCCCAAATGTGATGATAGGCTCGTTGCACATCAACGTGCTCGACACTTTGTCGGCACATGACATACATGGACTTACACGCAAAATCTCCACTATGATGTACGAAAGTCATGGCATTATTCTTACTGTCGGTGTGTATGCACTAGCAACTGGAGAGAACCGACGAGCTGAACTGCAAAATAAGGTAATGCAGACTTTGGCCGCCAATAAGGACATTGTTCAGGTGCATGGTTTTTATTATTCAGAGAAAGATCAAATGCTTTCGGTCGATGTCGTGCCCGAAATTTCGGTTCACGATGATGAATCGCTAGTCAAACAACTCGTGAGCGACATTCAGCCTCTGGTGCCAGGCACTAAAGTTGCCATAGTTGTGGACCACAATTACAGCTAATAAGTTGCTGGCTTGTTACAAACGTGTCTTTTTTGGATTATAGGCGGCAGTTTTTACTTAAGTCAATCACTTTACTTTTTTCGCTATATTATAGAGCGGAAATAAAGAAAAACACTACCTTTGCTATAATTATTAATCTCACAATCCTTTTAATCATGAAGAAGTTATTACTGCTTGTAGCGGTATTGATGTTGAATATGGCTGCACACGCCCAGGAGTTTAAGACCTATGAGAACAGAGCGTTCTCGATTGAATATCCTGCCGACTGGGAAATAACATGGGACAGCTACACATTTGTAAACATGGCAACCGAAGATGAAGACATACGCTTCGACATTAGTTTCAACGAAGAGGGGCCTATGAAAGCACAGTTACAGGACTGTGTAGAGAACTGGGAGTTGATGAAAAAAGGTCAAGGACACAAGATTGACCAGAAGTTGGTAAGAGATGACTATGCACTTGTGCGCTCTATCGAGACCAACAAGGATGACGGCAAGCAAAATGTAGTGGTATGGTTTATCATGATCTCATCAGAGCCACAGTGCTTCACCGGGACGATACAGAGCTCACCCAAGCGTGCCAACGAGGCCATTGACATCCTCGTCAAGATGCTTGCGACATTGAATCCTAAATAAGAATATGATGATTCTAATCATTGGCGCTTAACACACCGGAAAGACCTTTCATTCACTGATAATAATTACACTCAAGTTTATGAACATTAAACTACACACTCCCAAGTCTATGCAATCAGGCAGTGGGCTAACATCAACCAAGCAGTTTCTGCTCTCACTCATTGCTACCACAATATCAATTATACTCACTTTTGGAACAGCAGCTCTCATCGACCACTTTAAGAAAGAAGCAGCAAAGAAAGAGATGGTAATGATGGTTATCAGTGACTTTGACAAGACTATAGATAAAGTGCAGAAAGTCGATACTGCGCTACGCGAGTCTAGGCGTCGACAGCTCGAAGTAGCCAATAATCCTGAATTATTAGATAGTCTGAAATATAGTTTTTTCCCAGTAATGACTTTGATGGTTGAGGAATTCCCCGAAACTACCGAGAAGATTTTCTCTACAAGTATTGAGACATTCAATACTATTGGCAACGTCAACTTTGTCAATGAAGTGTCTTCGTTCTATTTAACTCGTCACAAATACAAGGAGATGTTGATCGAGAAACTTAGAGAAGATTTGGAAAAGAAACCAGTAACACAATCTTTAAACACGCTGTTAAGCATCGATTTCCCTATTTATGTTTACGAAAATTCAGCATTCCTGGAAGATTTAAAAGAGGTTCGCGACAAGTGTATGCACATGATGAAAGTGAGTGAAGAGGATTTAATCAAGTTCAATCAGAAGCATATGGATAAAAATGACAATCCTGAGAGAGAATCCTCACGCAATAAGATAGCAGAAGAATATAAGAATTACAGCTCTCAGCTTGACCAGGCAAAGAAAAAACTCAAGGACTAAAC
>CACWNQ010000022.1 GCA_902762385.1 uncultured Bacteroidales bacterium
CTTATGCTTTGAAATCTCCCCGAGCTAAAGGTTAGAGCTTCGCTAAAATTATTATGGTGCTTCGCACTAAAATTTTTTGTTATAAATTTTAGAGTCGAAGACTCTCTAATTTTCATGTGCGCAGCACATGGCAAAAAGTATGGTAGTTTTCCTCTCACAAAGTTGCACCTGCCGTTGTCGCAAAGCCTGCTTACGCAGGAAATTTGGCTGCGCGTGGGTGGTTTAGGTCAAACAACTTGAACAACACATAGAACAACTTGAACAACTGTTTTTATTTTTCTTGCAAATTGGGTGGTGGGACAGTTTTTGAAAAAAAATGAGGATAGGTGGCAGTATGTCAATGAACGCGCATGTGCGCAAAGGTAGTGGATGGTGGGGTGGCGAGGCAACATTAAAAAAACGGCGAATGATCCGTGAATTATCAAACAACTAAAACAACCCAATAACAACCAAAACAACTGTTTTTGTTAATCTCGAAAAGCCCTTAATCAATGCACAAAGCATAATGCATAATGCACAATGGGGGCTGCGTGCGGATGTTTTGTTAATCTCACAAAGTTGCACCTATTGGTGTCACAAAGCCTGCTTACGCAGGAATGTTGAAACGTGGAATCGGTGGAATCACTAACGGCGAATTGGTCGAATTAATCGAATTGTTTTGGACCACACATAGCGCACAAAAAAAACCGCAGCTTTGGTAGAAGTAACCAATGCTGCGGCGTGTTTCGGACAACGTACGCGTTGTCCCTACTCAATGGGGAATTCTGAATTTTGACACACCCGCCAGTGCTGTTATGGAAAAAGCTGGGGGGCTCTACTTGATTACTTTCTCGGTGGTGCTGGTGCCATCGGTGTAGGTTGTGACCTTGATGTTCACGCCTTGCTGAGGCTCGGCGCTTTCCACACCAGCAAGGTTGTAGTAGCGCACGCCCTTAATCTGCCTGTCGCCAGCGACGGTGGTGATGGCTGAGAACTCCATTGCTTCGTCGTAGAGGCAGCCCTTGTAAATGAGCTCATCACCATCATATACAGCCACAAGCCCTGGCAATCGCTCCTGAGAAAGCATGCCAGTTGCAGGAAATAATTGTGGTGAAAGCAGATCTCCTGAACGGCTGTCAATGCCGATTCCCTCTATAACCTTACAACCATAGAAGAATTCATCAAAGCTGTTCTCTGGATTCGTGTTCAGTATATAAGCATTGTGGCTTTCTCCTCCAACCATGACTGTGGTTTTCTCGTCGATATTGCGTACAAGAAAGAAACCGTCGACGTAATAAGTATAGTACATGTAATTATAATTTATCGGCGGCAAATAACCTTCTACATTAAAGTTATATATAGTGATGTCAATAATATTAGGATCAACACCCTCCTCATTATAAAACCAGAAAGGATACCTATTATATACTGTTTCAACAGTATTTTGATCTATTTCGTAAGGAAAGCGATAAACTGCGCCCCTCTTTGTCTTCCACTCAAAAAGTAAAGCAACCGGAGTGGATTCGCTGATTGGATTCATGCCTTTGTCTAACAGAGTGTAATACACTATACCATCATTCTTTATCTCAAGAGAATAAAGATATAAAGGTGTTATCTCATGAGAGCTACCTACCTGCTGAAAAAACATGTAAACCCATTTCCTGCCGTCCACAACAAGTGGGTGGTACACATCATCATCGGATTTTGCGCTGGTCATAACTAAAAGTCCCAGCAGTAATAATGTAATCTTTTTCATAGCCGTTTATTTTTATGTGTTAAACTTAATCTTATTGCGATGTTGCAAAGTTATAAACATTTTTTTAAATTACCCCCCCCTATTTGTTAAATTGCGTTAAAACGAATGGTTTTATCGGTATTTTTTGTTGGCTCTCAACCCTGTTCATGTAGCTCAATTTGAACCGATTTGAACAAATCGCTGCGGTGGATAATCTCACAAAGCTGCATCTATCGATGTCGAAAAGCTGGCTTACGCCAGATTATTTTTTTCTTCGTAAGTCTCTTGAGAAAAATTCTACGGAGTCTTTCAGCATCAATGGGCTGCGTCTCAGCATAAATCAAGCAAGCTTGATGTTCTGCATTCGACTTGCACCATTGGTCTTGGAGTAATGGAGTATTTTTGACTCCTTAACTCCTCAAACTCCGTAGAAAAAACAGTATTGGTTATTTGATTACCTTCTCGCTCGTGCGTGTGCCGTCGCTGTAGGTGGTGACCCTGATATTAAAGCCCTTGAACGGCTCTTTGCTGCGCATGCCGTTGATGTTGAAATATTCGATGCTGCTTATCTGCTTTTCGACACTTACATTTTCGATTCCACTGAGATCATCAATCACACCTTGCACGTTATACTCCTGAGAATTATAAAGCCTAGTTGTTATAAAGTTATATTGACAATAATATGCTTTAGGCCTTCCATGCCAGTCGGTGATTGCCCCTCCCATAATAGGCGGTCTAGCAATATATTGTAAAGTCACAACAGGTTCGGTAAACATTATCCTATCCCCGTCGAGATATCCCCCTTTAATTACCGAAAGACGATTCAAGTCCAACCCATTCTCAATATCTTCGGACAGACTATAACTCTCGTTCTCATCAAGATTTACAATTCGACTTGTCAACTCTCCATAAGGTGGATTAAGGTCAGGCAGTGCATTGTATGGTGGTTCTGTCTCATATCTCACACCAAGTTCCAATCGGTCGGTCTCAGGGAGTTTGACATCAATCACCTCGGTAAACTTGCCTAAATAGAAGTAGAATAAGTTTACGTTCTTTCTAAGGTCAAGATTCTTTAATTTGTAATACTTTATTTGTTCAGGGTCTTTATTGTAATCGCCCAATTCGCCTAAAGCGAGAGCATCCAAGTTGTAAAGATACTCCACACCCTTGAAGTCTTCGGTTCTCATGAGGAAATCTTCTCCTTGAACGTTGGAGTCAGTTGGACCGATATAACTGCCTGGAGGTGTTACGCGTATTCGCCTGATGACTCCCAATTCATCATAAGTTAAAATGTTGTCATTGTCGACATCAACATTTATTGCCATCCAAGTGCGGAAGTTCTCGTCGGGGAAATGCTCCTCGTCAAGAGCCACACTTTCGCCTTCGTGAATTGCCTGTTGCTCTTTCAAGTGCCACTGAGTGCGTGGATTGATCCTTATTGTGCTCTGGCAAAAATTCTGTTTGCCGGTAACCGGGTCGGTAGAGATAAGGTACTTCATGTGAGCCTCATTCTTGCCTTCATCGAAGAGCAATACCGCTTTGCCATTCTCATCATAGCTTAGTGACGCGTTCTCTATCTCAATGATCTTATCGACATCAAATCCATTGCTGACATATCTGTCAAGGTCAAATTTGTCGGTTACAGTCACGTTATTATTGGTGATTAAATGCTCTCCACCAAATACGCTTCCTTCAATACTAATCTCAGGCATAGTAGCGCCTTGGGGTGTGTCGTACTCAAAGAACAGCATCTCGGAATTCTTGATGTCGACTTTCCTCAAGTTGCCGGTTTGTGGCAGATAGAGATGTGCAAATGGTTTAGTGTCATAAAAATACTCGCCACGCGGGATAATATTTTCATACATGTATTGGTCGAGTTTAACCAGCAGCTCATCTAAATAGAAATATAAAGTTAGATTCTTGTTTCCAATCATGTATCTCCAAGACGGATTGTTCAGTTCCAGAGTCTCGAGATTAGGGAACCAGTCAAAGTGGTAATCAACAGCTTGTCGTCCCAACAGATGAGTAGGGTCGGAAGCATCATTTATGACCCTCACATCAGCCAATTCTTCTTGGCTTAGAATGCTGTCATTGTTGACATCAACATATTGCAGGCACCAATCATAGAAGCAATTAGTAATGGATTGACTTACAAACCACCTTCTCAAATCAGCAAAATCGTTAATGTAGGCATATTCACTCCAGTCGTAAGACTGACCATAATAATTGATGTTTTTATAGTAGTTATTTACATAATCTACATAGAAACCATAATAGTTCATGCCGCTCAAGTCCTTCTCGGTCGGAGTTTCTTCATTAGCGGCCATCACCGATGCTTGCGACATGAACAATGATAACGCAAGCGTCATTAAAATAGAAAGAACCTTTTTCATAGCTGTTTATTTATATCTAATTAATTGCATAATTTCTTATTATTCTCAAACTTTTCATTTGTTGTAAAATAATAAGTTCACCTTAATTCAAATAAATGTTATATATTTCTTTTCGGATGCTACTACTCACATAGTTGTTTAATATAGTCAATATATTACTGGTGACATTCTCAAAAATATTGTTAGAAATACACACTCTGCTTGCATTGCATCCATTGTTAGTATAATAGAATGTAGGTGTGCCAGAAAACTTTGATACTACATGATTATTTTTATAACAGAAATTTCCACAAGTACCATAGTTCTGTAATGCAATTACATCTTTTTCACATTCGATGTAATTATCTTCTATTGAGATATTCAGTTCTCTCACATTAGTATTATAAATTCTTGAATCTCCTTTAATAATATTATTCTTGACACACAAATTTACTTGGTCTATAACAGGGGATCCATTAGAACTTGTGATAGAAGCAAACAAGTAAATGCCAGCAAGGTCATTGTCGGTAATTGTGGCATTACTATTGAGACGTTGAATCTTAAAGAAACGTATTTGGCGATATAATTGACCAGATAAAGTCCCACAGACTCTTGTGGAATTCTTTGAGACCCTAACCTCACCTCCTATTTGAGTCAAGAAATGTAACCCTGGTTCATTCTCATAAACTTTGATAGAAGCTTTATTATATAGACTATTGCCCAAAATATCATATTTACTATCAATGGCAGAGTACTTGTTTATAAGTTCAAACACCGAGACTAAATTATCGACCACCGAAAAATCCCCAGTTTCAAAATGATTGTTCTTAAATACAACGTTTCTTAAAAATATCTGATCCTCAAAATTACATTTTATAAATCGTCGACATAAATCATTAATAACAAATTCATTGTTTTTAAAAACAATATTTTCTATGTGGAATTTTGTGTTTCCCTGTTGTGATTGTTCTGGATGCAGTATTGTGTCATGGTCAATAATTGAAATAAGACAATCATTTGTATTTGTATTTGAATAATGGTTTTCATATACAAACACATTATTTTCAACAATTATATTTTCCTTATGACAAATTCCATCCGTAGGCTCTTCACTTTCAGGAATTTCATAATAATTATTATTAGGATCCGATTGATTATGAGAATCAGAATGATGTCCGAAAAAGCCCAAAGCCTCATCATTTCCAGACTTTTTTATTATGTTGTTGAATATCTTATAATTCCGTGTTATGCCTCTGATCCAAAGAATACCGCCTTCATGAATTTGCTCTGTATTGTTGTGATAATTTTCCAGCAGACAGTTATTGACAACAACATTCTCACATTGGCGCATATCAACATTTGTGAGAATAAGTTGACCTTCTAATTTCATTTTAACGTTCTCAATAGTTATTGATTCTGCCCAATAGAATTTCAAATAATAAAACCGATTATATGTTGAATGCCACCAATGGTTACCATCAATTTTAAATTCGATGTTTTTTATTATTATATTTGGGCGAATATAAGTTTGTATGCCTTGTACGGTTTTAGTTATGTAATTAAAATGCAAGAAACAATCGTCTGAGTAATCACTGTCGGATGAGTATCTGACTGCGATGACAGCTCCTTCACAGCCTTCAATAATGAGATTACATTTAAACTGAATTGCTCTGTTTAGATAATAAATGCCAGGCTCTGTAATTTGGACTTTCACAACCTTATTATCTTGGCGATTTCCAATACTTACAAGAATTGAAGATAAGTCAAATCCTTTTTGGAATGTTGGACCTGTAATTTGTCCGTCAACATAAAAATTGCTCATATTCACATAAATTAATTGCTAATAATTATAATTGTATGCGTTCTTAATGAACTGTAAAGTTCCCATAATAAGTGTATCCATATATACTATGGATAGTAATAGTATAGTAACCAGCAGGTAGATTGGTGTATGTGGCAGTATAACCACCATAGTGGCTTTCACCATATACATAATAATATGGGGCGCCAGTGCCGTCATCACACTCGAGGTCGATAGTCCCTGTAGTGCCAAAGTAGACATAGAGTTCGTTCAAGTCATCATCATAGGTTACGTAGGGAGGGTCGAGGTAGATTTGTTCATGACCGTTACCAGTGCTTGAATGAATTACAACATCATTTGCTAATCCATTGATAAAGCAAAACGACACCAATAACGATAGGATGTAAAGGGTGTTTTTTCTCATAAAATTGATGTTTTTATTGATAAAATTTTAGTGGCATTTCACATTGTAAAGTTACTTCAACAAAAAGGACTAAACAAATTGAGATGGTAAATGCGCCCTTGTAAGTCGCTGATTTACAGGGGTGCATTTTTTAACATTGTAAACGGCCTTTATTCTGAATCAATTGACCAAGATAACACAGACCCAATCATATTATTTTGCTCTATTCCTATTCAATATTTCTTGCTTAATAAATGCCTCAAGATTTTCGCTGGCTTTTATCTTATTCCTTATTCTTGTCTTAATGGTTTTTATTGAGTTCTTGGTATATCCTGTTGATATAGATATGGCATCATTGTTATACCCCAAGCATACCAGGCTTAGTATTCTTATCTCATTTTGATTTAACTGGCAATTGCTATCTTTTGTTAAGGAAGAGATAAAACCTGCCGATTTTTTGTCGGCAACATCGAAAATGATATCCCAATAATGATCATTGGCACTTGCTTGTGCAATAATGTTCTCTAATTCTTTAATGAAATCGGCACGCTTGACATCATAACTTTTATTCAATAGCGCATTGAAAGAATTGAAGTATTGGTTCAAGAAGTCCACATTATCTTGCTGTGACTTGTAATTGTGCTGCAAGAGGCTGTTTTTTTGCTTCTCTTGATTCAATTTGTCATAGGCAATATTGGTGTCTTTTATGAGTTCTTTCACATAAAACTGGTTATTATTAAGCTCTTTCACAAGATTCTTGAACTTTTGATCTTTACAAAAAAGATTTGTAATCAAGGTGATTAGAAATACAATAAGAACAGCAATAATAAGAAAGAAGAAAGTCTTTTGCTCAGAAAAGTGCTTGTCTTTTTTATATTTAAGCTCGCTATCCATTTGTGCTTCTTTCTCAAAGATGAGATTCCGTTGGGATTTCGCTTTGATGGCATCGGATATTCTTGTGCCCAAATTTTGATAGAATAATGCTTCTTTTTCGTGTCCCTGCGCATTGTGAATATATCCATTAGCAAACGCCATCATCATCCTGTCGTAATCACTCATGGCAACTGTGTCAACTCTTGCTAAAAGAATTTTGGCAGAATCGGGCATACCCAATGCGGCATAAGCGTTGGCAGCATTAAAGAGCATGGCGTTAGAAGGGTTTGTGCCGTTGACACATTTTACAGAAGCATTCTTAGCATCAAGAAATAACGAATCGAGAAAATAGGCCATTGAAAGTTCGTTGAGGTAAGAGTAGCTTGACGCAGTATCTCTCATTTCAATAGCCATAATCTGAGCCTGGGTAAGATATTTAATTGCTTTTTTCTTTTGCGATTCGCGACATAAATTGCCGGCTATGCCAAGACAGAACATAATCATTGGTCGGTCGCCCAGTCGTTCATAATAATAGAGGGCTTTCTCGAATTTCTCGAGGTCGAGGTTGTTGCTGGCGTAGTTGTCGTAGTAAAGCTTGCCCATGCGGAGGTTGAGCTGCGCGAGATTACGGTAGTCGGTGGTGTCGGCATTGTCTTCGGCCATCTTGTAGTAGCGCATGGCATCGATGGGGAGATTCATGTCCTCGTAGGCTCCACCTTTATATAATAGGGCGCGGGTGTAGTGCTCGCGGTTGTGGTTGTCGCTGTAATAATCAACGGCTTTGGTGATGAGGGTGTCGGTGGTAAGAGGGATGTTGCAGCGGAACTGCGCCTGTGTGAGTAAGAGCGCATAATATGCAAGGTTTTCTTCTCCTTGAAGTGAATCGCGGTTGATGGATTCGAGGATGGTTAGGGAACTGTCGGGACGTGTCCACATAAGCGTGTCGGCAAGCACCAGCCGCTTGTCAACACTTCGGCTGCAGCCCATCACAATAGTGATGAGCAGGATGGCAAGTAATATGTATAATGGTTGCCTCATGTGGCAAGGGCCTCTAAAGGCTGATGAGTGCTTGGGTAACCTCGGCAAGGGTCCTGATGGTGCCGGGATGCGTTTGGGCATCTTCGTCGGGTGTCCAGCCTTTGCCTTTGAGCCACAAGGTGTGGCAACCTATCGACTCGGCAGGGAGGATGTCTTTCTTGAGGCTATCACCCACAACCAGAACTTCATTAGGCTCCATTTCAAGGACATCGACGCCCAACTTGAAAATCACAGGGTTGGGCTTGCGCACTCCCACCACTGCGCTTTCAATCACGCCCTTGAAATACTTGCGCAGGTCGAAGTCGCGCAACACGCTATCGACGTTGCCGTAGAAATTGCTCACAAGCATCATGGGGTAATGCCGGCTCAGGAACTCGAGCGTGGGCCTGGCCTCCTCGATTGAAGAGCGAGCAGCATCGTAGCAGTATTGCGCCACCTGCTGTGCCAGCGGCTCGATGTCATCGCATTGCATATTGCCCTTGTCGACAAGGTCCTGCAACTCGATGCGCATTTTCTTGAGAAGCAGGTCATGAAAGTTATCGTTGGGGAGGATGTGTCGCACGCGTGCAAGTTCACGCTCGGCCACTACGTAACTGTCGCGGAACTGCTCCTTGGTCACCGGTATGCCCGCGTGGCAATATCCGTCCCAAATCACCTCGCTCCAGTGGATGCCACGGCTGTCGATAGTGCCACCGTAGTCGAAGATAATGCCCTTGATTAGTTCAGAGTTCATAGTTTCCCTTTACAACTTACTACTTATTACTTACTACTTACTACTTATTACTTAACTTCGTATTTTCCGGCTTGGAGGTCAGCGGTAAGCTTCTTGCAGATGCGCTCATGACGACAAATCATGTAAACGAGCATAGTGTTGAGCACAATGAGCTCGAATGCAAAGTACAGCCAAGGGATTCTAATGATCACCGAGATGAACATCGCAATGGTGCGGGTGTTGAAGGTGAGCATGTTAGTATACTTCATCAGTGGCAAGCTCAGCTTACGGAAGTCGTCGCGGAACTGCTGTGGTGCCATTTGGTCGCCAAACTGCTTCTTGAGCTCACGGCGCAGGCGCTGCATGGCTGGCGTGAGGCGCTCCTGATTAGCAGTGTAGTTGCGATAGAAGAACATGGTGATGCGCTTGAAACCCGACGATTGCTTGATTTGCTCATCGAGCTTCTCGGTGCTCTCAAGTTCGCTACCGCCCTCGCCTTTAAGGAAGTAGAGGTGGAACTGGCGATAATAGTCGGCCATAGCACATTGCAGTGCATGACTCACACCGGCTGCGATTGCCATTGTCCAGATAATCCAGTGGTTTTGCGACTGAATGAAGAAGTCGCCCAGCCAAGCATCGCCAAAGTGCAGCTCGCGGAACACGAGAGCGAAGTAGATGGCAAAGAACCACAGGTCGCCACTCACACCATCCAGGATGCGACCAATCTGCGAATACTGCTTAGTGAGTCGTGCCAACTGACCATCGGCGCTGTCGTAGGTATTGGCCCATATAATGAGGAAAATTCCCACATAGTTAAGCCAGATGTAGGGTTGCGCTCCAAAGTAGAGCAGAATACCACCTCCCACGCCTAGGAAGATGGATGCTATTGTGACAATGTTTGGCGAGATTCCAAGTTTGGCGAAGAGAGTCGCCCATGCGAAGCCAAGTGGTCTGTAGAACCACAGGTCGATGTGCTCCTCGGTATCCATCGACTTGAGCGACTGGTTGTATTGTTCTTTTAATTCCTTGAAATTCATGTTTCCTAAATATTGAAAAAAAGTTCCTAAATATTGATTTTCCTTGGGTCAGCGATTCTTGATAATGTTGATGATGCGCTTGGCAATGTGAGGTGCGGCATCATTGCGACATGGCGCAAAGCTTGGCCAGTCGTTGAAGTCGATGATTTTCACATCACCGTCGGAACCAACAATGCAGTCGCCGCCATAAATCTCGATATTGAGTTCCTCGGCAGCACGATTGCATATGTGCTTCAGGTTCTTGAGGTCAAACTTAAGTCCCTGCGACTTGCCATTAATAGCTTCGTGGCCATACTTGCTGTGACCCTCATCGAAAGGATAGAACCAGAAGAAATAGTTGGTTCCACGCACTCCGTAGAACTTGATGAGGTCGCCCACCAAGTGCACATTGATTACAGCACGCTTAATGCCACGCAGAAAGTACTCCTGCAGCACCTCTTGTGCCTCCTCGCTGTGGCGCACGTAACTCACGTCCTCCTTGTGCATAGCGTGGAAGTCACCTCGCTTAATCCAGCAGCTCTGGAAGCCACTTTTCTCAAGTCGGTCTTTCACCACCTCGTCGGTGTTGACAATGAGACTTTCGGGATAAGGGATTCCGTTTCCAAGCAGAATACGTGTCATGCGCTCTCGAGTACAGTTCTCGATACCGAAGCCAGAGTTAATGACAAGTCTGCCCTCGTTCTCGAGTCGCTGCAACTTGAGGATAGAGCTGTGCTCACGGCACATGTTCATTATTATATCCTCCTTGATGTCGCCCTTGTTGAACTGCTCCTCACTGTAAGTGTTGACTATGCACCCCCGCTTGCGCAGCTGCTCGGCTACCGCATTGAAGATGGCTGTGTCGTTGCCTATGTGATTGGGTGAATAGGCTCCTGCCCTCATCACCCCCGCAATGTTAATTTCGGCCATAATATATTGATTAATGTGTGTAATTACTTACCATTGATGAAATCTTGTGCCACCGCGATGTCGCTAGCGTGGTCAACGTCGATAATCTTGTCGATGCTAAAAGCTTTAAGATTCATTCCAGCGTCGATGAGTGCACGCTGGAAGTTGCGCATGCGCGACACGCCACGCTCAATGCAGTCGTTGAGCACCGGGAAAGCCTTGTCGCTCATGGCATATACTCCACCCGACACATATTTTGCCCCATCAAAGGACTTGTCGCAGAAGGCCTTGATGTTCATGCGTCGGTCCACATCAACATATAGCGGTTTCTCGTCCTCGATGAATGGAGTCACGGCCCACATGCCATCGTGGCGAGTGTCGGCTTCAAATGCTGCAATGTATTGAGCAAAGTCCTCTTCGCGGAAAATAGTGTCGACCGTGGTAAGGCAGAACTTACCAGGTTTCATCACCTTGCTCAACTCCCAAAAGCTGTGCATTGAACTGGGGGTGGACTTGACCACAACATTTAGAGGCACGTCAAGCCGCAGGGTGTCAAGAAACGCCCTGACCTCGGGCATGAAGTCGTTGATGATGACCGAGATGCTCTCGGCATTGCAGCGCATGAAAATATTCATGAGCCTCAATATCATGGGTTCACCGCTGAGTTCAACCAGTGGTTTGGGCTTTGCCACGCCCTCTTGTGCCAGTCGCGAGCCCTCGCCCGCTGCTATTATTGCATAATGCATTATTTCTCAGTTTTGAGTTTTTAGTTCTTAGATTTTAGTTCTAGAATATCTAGAAGGTATAGATTCTCTAGTGGACAGGCGCTACTTGTCACTTAACCTAGCGGTTCCTCATCCTCTATCTTGGTTAGGTCGAGGACCACGTTATCCTTGCCCTTGTCGAAGTATTGCTTCTTGAGAGGGTTCTGTCGCATCTCATCCCATTGCTGACGGTTGCGATATATATCGATAGCTTCATAGATTGCATGACGCATCGACTGCTCACTAGCAACACCCTGCCCCGCAATGTCATAACCTGTGCCATGGTCAGGGCTGGTGCGAACATAGGGCAATCCTGCTGTCACATTAACGCCTTCGTTCATTGAGATAACTTTGAAGGGGGCCAATCCCTGATCGTGATACATAGCGAGAATTGCGTCGAAACGACGGTACTGCCCGTTGCCGAAGAACCCGTCGGCAGCATAAGGGCCGAAGCACAGCACTTGCTCATCGTTGGCCTGCTGAATTGCCGGCTCTATGATTTGTTTTTCCTCATTGCCAATCACGCCATTGTCGCCGCAATGTGGGTTAAGTCCAAGCACTGCGATGCGAGGCTTTTGAATATTGAAATCGCGCTGCAACGAGTGGTCGAGAGCATGTAGTTTCTCGACAATCAATTCCTTTGAAATTGCTCCAGCAATTTGAGCTACTGGCACATGGGTAGTCACAAGCGCTACACGCAGCTTGTCGCTGGCAAGTATCATTAGAGCCTTGGCACCATCGCCCACACTGGCCTCGAGATATTCGGTGTGTCCTGGGAATGAGAACTCCTCGCTGTGAATGTTCTCTTTATTGATTGGGGCTGTCACCAGAACGTCGATTACCCCCTTCTTGAGGTCGCTAACAGCAGCCTCAAGAGCCATAAAAGCAGCTTTACCTGCCTGCTTTCCTGGAAGTCCGAGCTCAATCTTCACCTCCTCGTTAATCACCTCGACCAGATTCACTGCACCGTCCTTGACATAACCAGCATTTCGCGTGGTATTGACTTGAGCAGTAGTAATGCCGAGAGCTTTTCGATGGTAATTCAATATTTTGCTCGACCCATAAATGATGGGGGTGCACAACTCCAGGATGTCGTTGCTAGCGAAACATTTCATGATAACCTCATAGCCCACACCATTAGTGTCGCCCTGGGTGATACCTATACGTATTTTTCTTTCTTTACTCATTGTTTATTAATAATTTAACTGCGTGTTAAGCATGTGTGATTTGAACAATGCCCACCACACCATTTTAATAAAAGTTGGTAAAATTACTGCTTTTTTGTGAAACTGACAACATAAAGGCTGTGTTTTTAATGTTTTCAACAAAAACACGACACACACTTCAACTACATGTCATTTAGCATTTTTTCAGTAAAAAAAAGTTTTAAAACACTTGATATCGTGATTTTATTACTAATTTTGTGCAATAAATGAACAATCCTTTCAGTTTTGATTGTTATAACAGTATTTTTATCAACAAACTTCATCGACAATGAGCGACAGCGTAGTTATCATACCCACCTACAATGAGAAGGAGAACATCGAGGCTATAATCCGCGCCGTCTTGGCACTCGAGGAGCAGCATCGATTCGACGTTCTTGTAATCGACGACAATAGCCCCGATGGCACTGCTGCTATAGTGGAAAAGATGATAGAGGAGATTCCCGATCGCATCAACATCCTTAAGCGTAGCGGCAAGCTGGGGCTCGGCACAGCCTATATCGCAGGCTTCAAGTGGGCGCTTGAAAAGGGGTATGACTACATGATTGAGATGGATGCCGACTTCTCACACAGGCCTGAGGACCTGATTCCGTTGCAACGTGCATGTGCCCAGGAAGGCGCTGACCTCTCGGTTGGCTCTCGCTACATAACAGGTGTTAACGTTGTGAACTGGCCCATGGGCCGCGTGCTGATGAGCTATTACGCATCGGCCTACGTGCGACTCGTCACAGGCATGGGAGTGCGCGACACCACAGCCGGCTTCGTGTGCTACAAGCGTCAGGTGCTTGAAGCCATCAACCTTGATGCCATCGAGTTTAAGGGCTACGCCTTCCAAATCGAGATGAAGTTCACTGCCTACAAGATGGGATTCCGCATCCAGGAAGTGCCCATTGTGTTCATCAACCGTGTGCTTGGCACCAGCAAGATGAGCGGCGGCATTTTCAGCGAGGCTCTGTTCGGAGTTGTGAAACTGCGCTGGGACAGCATCTTCAATCCTCAGCGTTTCACCAGGCAGACACGCCAGTGACCTTGCCTTTCATTTTCTTTTTTATAAAAAACTGACAACTAATTACTGATAACTAAAAACTATTTACTACCTTTGCGCCCTGATTTCGGGGGGCAAGTGTACGCGTTTGTGTCCACACACGTCCCCATTCTATAATAAGCAATTAACTAAAAAACAACAATTTTACCCCTATGTTAGCTCTCGACAACAAGAAGAAGCTCAAGCGTGAGATAATCGCCTATGTGTTGCTCATTTTGGGTAGCGCATTGTTCGCAATTGGCGATGTAATGTTTGTAAACCCCTACCTGATGGCGCCTGGTGGCACTTATGGTCTGAGCAACGTGTTCAACACAGTGTGGCCTTGGAAGATTTCTTATTATGCCATATGCATGGATGTGCCATTGCTCATCATTGGCACTTGGATTTTGGGACCAAAATTCGGTATCAAGACCATCATATCCACTGCCTTGATTTTCGTCTTCACTTTCATCCTTGAGAGCTGGTGGGGCTACAACCCCGTGCTCCACGATGGCGACATCGTTAGCCAGGCTACCAACTCGTCGATGGTTCCCATTCCACACAACGGTGGTTGGTTCTCACCCGACTATTTCCTCAACACAGTGGTTGCAGGCCTCATCTACGGCGTTGCCATTGGCTTGATATTCCGTTCTGGAGCCACTAGTGGCGGTAGCGACATCATCTCGATGATTCTGCACAAGTACACCAAGATTTCGCTTGGCACACTTGTGATGATAGTCGACGGCATTATCACCCTGAGCACACTTGTTGCATTTGGCGACATTCGCTTGCCCATCTACTCGGTTATTGTCATCTTCATCGAAGGTAAGGTAATCGACCTCGTGGTCGACGGTACGAAGAGCTACAAGACCATGTTCATAATCACCGACAATCCTGAACCAGTGCGCGATTTCATCATCAACAACCTGAAGCGTGGCGGCACCTGCATCACTGGTAGCGGCCTCTATAAGGGCAACGAGCGCAAGATGGTGTATGTGACACTCGACCGTGCCGACATGATTAAGCTGCGCTCGGTGCTTTACCGCATCGACCCCAAGGCGTTCGTCAACATCATGGAGAGCAGCGAAATCCTGGGCCAGGGCTTCCGTCGCCTGCCACAGGAATAATAATAATATTCATTCAAGAAGCAGTTGCTTCATCACACAACACAGCTGCCGCATCACACACAAGTGGTGCGGTAGTTTTTTATACATTGCTTTAACTTTAATGATGTTAAAATTACACTGGATTTAACATTTATAACACAAAAACATTATTAATTAACGATGAATATTAGGTTATATAATTATCAAAATAATAATTTTGCACGTAGAAAAAAACTAACAACCAACAAGACAAGAATGATATTATGAATGATCAAGTAAACATTCGCGAATTGAACGAGATAATTGCCACAAAAAGCAATTTCGTCAACACCATTACACAGGGAATGAACCAAACAATCGTGGGTCAGAAACACCTAATCGATTCTCTGTTGATTGCGCTTCTGGCCAACGGGCATGTGCTTCTTGAGGGCGTGCCAGGCCTTGCCAAGACCCTCGCCATCAAAACCTTGTCGCAGCTAATTGATGCAAAATACAGCCGCATACAGTTCACCCCCGACCTGCTGCCAGCCGATGTGATAGGCACCATGGTCTACAGCATACAGAAGGAAAAGTTTGAGGTCAAGAAAGGCCCTATCTTCGCCAACTTCGTACTTGCCGATGAGATTAACCGTGCTCCAGCCAAGGTGCAGAGCGCTTTGCTCGAGGCCATGCAGGAACGTCAGGTAACAATTGGTGACAACACCTTTGCCCTCGACGAGCCCTTCCTTGTGATGGCAACCCAAAACCCCATTGAGCAAGAGGGTACATATCCCTTGCCCGAGGCGCAAGTCGACCGCTTCTTGATGAAAGTAGTGATTGGCTATCCAAACCGCCAGGAGGAGAAAGACATCATCAGGATGAACATTGGTGCTTCGATGCCCGAGATTCGTCCCATGGTAACTCCTGCCGACATTGTCGACGTGCGCAACGTTGTGAAGCAAATCTACATCGACGAGAAGATTGAGCGTTACATTGTCGACATCGTCTTCGCAACACGCTTCCCCGACGACTATGGCTTGCACGACCTTAAGAGTATAATTTCGTTTGGCTCATCGCCACGTGCATCTATCAGCATGGCACTTGCAGCAAGAGCCTACGCCTTCCTGCGCGGACGCGGCTATGTGATTCCCGAAGACGTGCGTGCCGTGTGTCACGACGTGATGCGCCATCGCTTGGGCTTGAGCTACGAGGCCGAGGCCAATAACATAAGCGCCGACGAGATTATAAGCAACATTGTCGACAAGATTGCAGTACCATAGTAGTTCATAGTTATTAGTTCAAAGTTTTTAGATGGAACTATTACAACTCAGAAACTTTGCATTAAAAGTAGATGGAACGAAGTGAATTGCTTAAGAAGGTACGCAAGATTGAGATAAAGGCCAAGGGCCTGTCTCAAAACATCTTTGCAGGTGAATACCACACCGCTTTCAAGGGGCGTGGCATGACCTTCAGCGAGGTGCGCGAGTACCAGTATGGCGACGACGTGCGCGACATCGACTGGAATGTAACCGCTCGCCAAAACCATCCATATGTCAAGGTGTATGAAGAAGAGCGTGAACTCACCGTTATGCTCGTAGTCGACGTGAGCGGCAGCAAGAACTTTGGCGCCGTGGGCGAGTCGAAGCAAGACGTGATGACCGAAATAGCCGCCACGCTCGCATTCTCGGCTATCGAGAACAACGACAAGGTGGGAGTGCTGCTCTTCAGCGACAAGATTGAGAAATTCATCCCGCCACAGAAGGGGCGCAAGCACATTCTGCGCGTCATCAGCGAATTGCTGAACTTCAAGGCCGAGAACCGGGGCACCAACCTCAACCTCGCCCTTGAGTACCTGACCAGTGGCATCAAGAAGCGCTGCACGGCATTTCTCATCAGCGATTTCCTCGACTCACAAGACTACTATAAGAGCCTGTCGATTGCCAACCACAAGCACGACGTGATAGCTGTGCAGGTTTACGACAAGCGCGAAGCCCACCTTCCCAACGTGGGCCTCATCAAGGTCAAGGACTCTGAGCGTGACAACGAGCGCTGGATCGACACCAGCAGTCGTCGTGTGCGCCAGGCCTACGACCGATGGTGGTATGAGCGACAGCAAGCTATGAGCGACACCCTCACTCGCAGCAATGTCGACCTGGCTCAAGTAGCAACCGACGAGGACTTTGTGAAGGCGCTAATGGCACTTTTCAAGAAAAGAGGTTAGAGCAACTAGATTAGGATTTTTAGAAAAAATGAGGTTTAGACGATATATAATAAACATGCTCTTGCTGCTGGCACCCCTCGCTATGAGTGCCGGTAAAACCACCATTACCGCCAAACTCGACTCGGCCAACGTGATGATGGGCAAGACAACTACCCTGCACATCAACATCACTCAAGATAATGGAGTGAACGGACTACTCGTAACCCTGCTGCCCGACACGTTGAATGCCATGGTTGAGATTGCCGACCGTGGAAAGGCCGACACTACCACCCTCAACGGCAACCGTATCGAGATAAAGCACGATGTCACTTTGCAGGCATTCGACCCAGGCACCTATCAATTGCCCCCTATTGCCTATGTGGTAGGCAAAGACACCATTAAGAGCAAACAGCTAACACTACAAGTCGACTCAATCAAAGTTGATCCTGAAGGGAAAATAAAAGACTTCAAACCAATCGCTAAAGTACCCTTCAGGCTTCTTGACTTGATTCCCGACTTCATTAGCGAGTACTGGTGGGCATGGCTGCTCGGCATTGCACTCATAGCAGCTGCCATCATGGCCTATTTCAAGTGGTTCAAGAAGGGTATCAATCCATTGAAGCCCATCAAGAAGCGCTTGCCACCCTATGATGAGGCTATGCTGGCACTTCAACAATTAAAGTCGAGCAATTTGTGGCAGAATGGTCAAGAAAAAGAATATTACACAAAACTCACCGACATCTTGCGTGTGTATATCGACCGCCGATTCGGCATCAATGCCGTGGAAATGACGTCGTCGCAAATCATGGAGAAAATAAAGCAGAATGAGGAGGCACACATTGCTAACGACCAGCTCAACAGCGTACTTGAGATTGCCGACTTTGTGAAGTTTGCCAATATGCATACCCTAGCCGACGATAACGAGATTGCATTCCAGCGTGCTATTAATTTCGTAGAGCAGACTAAACCTGCCCCCGAACCCGATGACAATCAAGGAAAGGAGGCCAAGCCATGATTAACGATATGCACTTCATGCACCCTGGGCTGCTGTGGTTGTTGCTGCTCATCATTCCACTCACAGTGTGGTATGTGCTCAAGCAGCGCAAGAGCGACCCCACATTGCGACTTCCCACCACACAAGCCTTCGATTCGATGCCACGCAGCTGGAAAGAGTGGATGCGACATGTGCTTTTTGCTCTCGAGATGCTAGCTCTTGCATGCATTATTATCATATTGAGCAGGCCTCAGTCGCCTAACAGTTGGTCAAAGACCGACATTGAAGGTACCGACATCATGCTTTCACTCGATGTGAGTAGCAGTATGCTCGCTAAGGACTTCAACCCCAATCGCCTAGAAGCTGCCAAAGATGTGGCTACCAAGTTTGTGAGCAACCGCACTAGCGACAACATTGGTCTTGTGGTCTTTGCTGCCGAAGCCTTTACGCAAGTGCCTATGACCAACGACATTGCCACACTCGTCAATCACATCGGTGAGCTACAGATTGGTATGCTTGAAGATGGTACGGCTGTGGGCGACGGACTCGCTACAGCTATCAATCGAATTAAAGACGGTAAAGCTAAGTCGAAGAGCATCATCCTACTCACCGACGGCAGTAACAACACTGGTGTAGTAGCACCAATAACTGCTGCACAAATTGCTGCCAAATATGGTATAAAGGTTTATGCCATAGGTGTGGGCACAATGGGCGAGGCTCTCTACCCCACCCTAACTATAGGAGGTCAAATCACCTACACACCCCAACAAGTGGAGATTGACGAAGAATCACTTCAAGAGATAGCAAAAACCACTGGCGGCAAGTATTTCCGTGCCACCAGCAAGAGCGTTCTCGACGACATTTTCGCCGAAATCAACAAACTAGAGAAAACGCGCTTAGATGTGCAACGCCACAGCCACATGGACGACAATTACCAGCCTTGGGCATTGGCGCTACTGCTGTTGCTCACCCTATGCGCAATAATACGTTACACCGTGCTCAAGAGTATCCCTTAAGGCACACCACATAATTAAATGCTATATCATGTTTAGTTTTGCAAATCCCGAATTCCTTTATTTGCTGGTCCTGCTGCCAGCAATAGCAGGTCTTTACCTGCTTGAAAGGATGGCACGCAAGAAAAATATGGCAGCTTTCGGTCGAGAAGAACAGGTGCTAAATCTCATGCCCGACGTCTCAACCCGCAAGCCACTCATAAGACTCATTATCATTCTGTTGCTCCTCGCTATGGCCATCATAATCTTAGCACGCCCCAGAGCTGGAGCAGGCAAGAAAATGACTGGCGCCACCAATGGCATCGAGGTGGTAATTGCCATGGACGTTTCTAACTCAATGAACGCAAGCTGCACTAGCGACCCTCAGGGAATGAGCCGCTTGCAGCGTTCAAAAATGATTATGGAAAAACTCATCGAGCGCCTGCGCAACGACAAGGTGGCGCTAGTGGTCTTTGCCGGTAGGTCCTACATGCAGATGCCCATGACCATCGATGGCCAGAGTGCCAAGATGTTTCTTAGTGGCATCAACACCTCGATGGTACCCCTTCAAGGCACAGCCATAGGGTCGGCAATCGACATGTCGATGCAGGCATTCACTAAGGAGAGCAAAGCATCAAAGTCAATCATCCTCATTACCGATGCCGAAAATTTTGAGGACGATGCTGTTGAGGCGGCAAAGAATGCCAGCAGCAACGACATCCAAGTCAACGTGATAGGCATAGGCACAACCGAGGGCGCTCCAATTCCCACCACCGACGGGGGATACATGGTCGACGACAACGGCCAAACCGTGCTTTCATGCCTCGACGAAGAGAAGGCACAACAAATTGCCAAGGCTGGCGACGGCACCTATGTTCAAGGAAGCGCCACCGACGCTGTCGAGGTTCTCGATGACACTCTCCAAAAACTTGCGAGCACTAATCTCTCACAAGTGACCTTCACTAAGAGCGATGAGCAATTCCCTGTTTTTGCGTGGATTGCACTAGTACTGCTTATTGCCAACGTCCTTCTTCTTAACAGTAAGAATCCTTGGCTTGCAAAACATGATTTCTTCAAATTTAGAGAGAAAAAGCAACTATGACTACTTCGTTAAAACTACTCATAAGCGTTATCGCCACAGCAGCGGCATTTTTGTCGCTAGCTGGATGCTCGGGCGAAAACGAACCTGCACAACAAGACCCGTCGACAAAGGCCGAGCGCAACTTCATTCGCAACGGCAACAAGCTTTTTGAAGAAAAGAATTATGCCGAAGCCGAGGTCGAATTCAACAAGGCTCTTCAAGCCAATCCATCTTCGGCTGTGGCAGCCTATAACCTTGCCCTCACTCTTGCCATGCAGGCCGAGCCTAACGACTCGACAGGCATAATCCAGCACGCCGACTCTCTCTTCAACTTTGCTGCTTCAATAACAAAAGATAAGCAGCTCAAGGCCATGGCTCACTATAACATGGGCAATCTGGCCTACAACAGCAATCAATTTGACAAAGCAATCAACGACTACAAGAACGCCCTGCGCGCAATGCCTAGCGATGACGATGCTCGCTATAACCTGCGCATGGCTCAACTCAAGCAGCAAGAGCAACAGCAAAACCAGCAAAATCAGAATCAGAATCAGGACCAAAACCAAGATCAAAATCAAAATAAAGACCAGAACCAAGATAAGAATAAAGACCAAAACAAGGATCAAAATCAACAGAATCAAGACAAAAATAAAGACCAGAACCAGAATCAACAAGATCAGCAAAATCAACAAAATCAAAACCAGAACCAGAACCAACACCAACAGAATCAAGACCAGCAAAAGCAACAACAACAGCAACAACAAGCCAAAGCTGGCCAAATGGACGAGAGAAGCATGCAACAAGTGCTGAAAGCCATGGAGAATAAGGAAAAAGAAACTCAGCAAAAGTTATATCAAATGGGAGAACGCCAGCGAGAATATGAGCGCCGCAACACTCAAAACAAGTGGTAAATTCTCACACACAACATTTTAATTTTGCACACAAAATAACTCATGAACAGAACAATCAACATAATAGCACTGATTTTACTCTCCACGATAGTCGAAGCCACGGCTGCCACTTTTAGGGTACAGGCACCTAGCCAAGTGGAAGAGGGGCGCACTTTCAGAGTAGAATTCATTCTTGATGGCTCAACCAATTACAGCGACCTTGACCTGCCACGGCTCGATGGTGCTCAATTGCTCAATGGCCCTGAGATACTGAAAAGCATGAGTTCAACCACCACCATTATCATAAATGGCCAAAAAATAACAAGTAGCGACGACTCACAAGTTATCTTCTCAATGCTGTATCAAGCGGTAACGCCTGGCACCCACACAATGAAAGAGGCATCAATCTATGCCAATGGCAGGCGCCTCACCACACGACCCATAAGCATTGAGATTGTGCCCAATGGCTCTCTTGGTTCATCACCATCATCTCCTGCTTCGCCTGCTATACCCGACCCTTCGACCATGGTGCCATCACAGCAGCCATCGAGTCAGCAAGTGGATCCCAACATAAAAAGCAGCGACTTGTTTATCAAGGTCAACCTCGACAAAGAGATAATCTACGAACAAGAGGCCGTGGTGTGCACCATCAAGCTCTACACCCGCTACCCAAGGGTGTCGTGCCACAGCACACAGCAACCGTCGTTCAACGGATTCCTTATTGAAGAAATCCCTGTCAATCCCAACAATCAAAGCCAGGAAGAAATCAATGGTCGCCAATATGGAACTTCGGTGCTCAAGAAATGCATTCTTTATCCACAAGAGTCGGGCAACCTAACCATCACCTCAGGCAGTTATGACGTGCAAGTTTACCAAGACATCTTCGACACGCCTTTCGGCATGTTTGGACCCTCGGTCCCTGTCGAACTCAAGGTAAAGAGCGACCCTGTGAGCGTGAAAGTAAGACCATTGCCCGATCCCAAGCCGGCCAACTTCAGTGGTGCTGTGGGAACATTCAATGTCACCACTCGCATCAACCCATCTAGTTTCAAGACCTATGCTCCTGCCACCTACAGCATTATCGTTACTGGCTCAGGCAACCTGAAATACATTCAGAATCCCAAGGTCGACATGCCCAAGCAGTTCGACATCTACGACCCACAGAACACCATCAACTCGTCGCCATCGGCCGACAACATGGGCGGGTCGGTCACCTTCGACTATCTCTTCATTCCACAATATGTGGGCGACTTCAAAATCCCCGATTCCTATTTCGTTTATTTCAACACCGAGACCCAACAGTACGACAGCATAAGAATTGAAGGACGCGACATCAAGGTCGCCAAAGGTGAAGGCAAGCCCTCAGAGCACTACAAACTCCGCAACATGGACATTGCCAACCTGCACACTGGCGACACCAGACTCACACGCAAGCAGTCATTCTTCATCACCAGCCCCTTCTACTGGATAGCAATGGTTCTTGCCGTCCTGGCAATGATTGCTACACTGATGATGTATCGAAAGCGGCAGAAGACTCATGCCAACACCTCGCTCATGCGAACTCGCCGCGCTAGCAAGCTGGCACAGCAGCGACTGAAAACCGCCAATGCATTAATGCTCAAGAACGACCGCGACGGCTTCTACAACGAGACACTCAACGCATTGTGGGGATACCTGAGCGACAAACTCAGCATTCCAGTCTCCGAACTCAGCAAAGACAACATTGCCACAGTGATGGACGACTTCGGATTCTCGCCCAATCACATCGCCGACACGATGCGCATGCTCGAGACCTGCGAGTTTGCACAATATGCTCCCGACCTCAATGCCGGCAACATGAAGCAAGTGTATAACGATAGCGCCACACTCATCGACAGCCTCGAGCGAGTGAAGCGCAAAAAAGACAGCAACTCCACCATGCGAGCATTAACTGTAATAACAGCCACATTGATGGCACTCTCGACCTTTGCCTCAGGTATCGACTACGTGCAACAAGGCAACAAGGCCTACGGCAGCAAGGATTATCAGAAGGCTGTCGAGTTATATGAACGTGCTGCTAAAGACGGTACATCGTCAACGCTCTACTACAACCTTGGCAATGCCTACTACCGCCTTAACGACCGTGGCCATGCCATCCTCAACTATGAGCGTGCTTTGAAAATGGATCCCAGCAACAGCGACGCTCGCTACAACCTGGAGTTTGTTAGAGAGAAGGCCCAACTGGTCGATGACAATGGTGCCGACTTCTTCTCATCATTGCTTGGTAGCTGGGTGAGCCGAGTATCGAGCAATGCCTGGGCTATAATAGCATTCATGTCACTGCTGCTCACACTGGCGGCAATAGCCACCTATTTAATTGTCGACTCGGTCAAGTTGCAGAAGCTTGGATTCTTCGGAGCCATTGCCATGGCCGTGATAATGCTTTTTGCCCTCTCATGTTCTATCTACATGCACAGCCGCTGCACAAGTAACAACTACGCCATCATCCTCGAAGACAAGGCACCCGTCAATAAATCGCCTCGTGCTGGCGACAAAGACGTTGCTTTCACCCTGCCCTCGGGCTCTAAGGTTGAAATCGTAGATTCCGTTTTGATGAAAGGTGGCAAAAGCGAGTGGTACAAAATTGAGACCGCTGGCGGCAAAGTGGGCTGGATGTACAAGCACAGCAAAGACAAAGAAATTATTTAACCCCCTATAAACCTTTTACCCAGTGGAAGCTTTACAACAATTCGACGCCAGCATCTTCTCGGCTATTAACTCATGGCACATGGCCTACTTCGACAGCTTCATGTGGCTTGTGACAAAGATTGCGACATGGATTCCCATGATTCTCATGCTGGTTTATATGCTGTTCTTAAAGAAAGGATGGCGCCGCGCCTTAGTTGTTATTTTAGCGATTGGTCTTGTAATTCTCATCGCCGACCGAGTATCGGCAGGCATTATCAAGCCGTTAGTAGAAAGAGCACGTCCCTCACACAACCCCGACCTGCAGTCAACCATTCACATTGTGAACGGTTATCGAGGAGGAGCATTTGGCTTTGTGTCGAGCCATGCCGCCAACTGTTTCGGCATAGCTCTACTGCTAGCCATGATTTTCAAGAATCGCTTTTTCACATGGACTATGGTTGCATGGGCCACTCTCATGTGTTATAGCCGCATTTATCTCGGTGTACACTATCCTGGCGATATCTTCTGTGGGGCCATCCTTGGTTTCATAGCTGCTTGGATTGTTTACCGCCTGCTGCGGTGGTTTGCCACCAAGCACCCTTTGTGGGGCAATATTGAGTTCAGTCATGCCGAGGTCAGGCAAATGATTTATGCCGCTGTCATCAACATCACGTTGCTGGCAGTTTGGGCCATTTTTATCACTACAACATAAAATATCTTCAATTATTTTCACGTTTAACAAAAAAGCATTACCTTTATAGCACATTTTCTAAACAACCCAGTTTTCTAAATCATAAAAATCAACGTTATCATGCCAAAGACCATTACTTTCAATGAGCTTCGCCGCATCAAGGCTAGTTTGCCCGAAGGCTCGACACACGTGATTGCCGACAAGTTGAACCTCAGCGTTCAAACAGTGAGAAACTACTTTGGTGGGTCGAACTATGACTTCGGCATTCACATGGGTGTGCACATCGAGCCAGGGCCCGATGGAGGCATTGTAGTACTTGACGATCCTACAATCCTCGACATGGCACTCGAGATCCTTGAAAAACAGAAGTTCAAAGAAGAAGTCTGACAACTGCTATTTGCAGTAAAACTACATGGAATCCCCACCAGCAAGTGAAGATTCCATGTTTTTTTATTCCTGTAACTCCAATATTAGGGTTGCTGCACGCCTTTCATCGAGAGGGCTATGCGCTTGCGCTCCAGGTCAACGCTCACCACTCGCACCCTCACGTGCTGATTGAGCTTAACAGCTTTGGCAGGATTCTCAACCCGCTTGTCGCTCAGTTGCGACACATGCACGAGTCCCTCTTTGTGAACGCCTACATCAACAAATGCTCCAAACTGAGTGATATTGGTCACAATACCCGGCAATTCCATTCCCGGTTTCAAGTCGGTAATCTCATGCACGCTCTCGTCAAATTCCATTGCCTTAACCTCGCTACGTGGGTCACGACCGGGTTTCTCGAGCTCTTTCATGATATCAACCAGCGTGAGTTCTCCCACCTCGCGTGAAACATAGCGCTTGATGTCGATAAGATTGCGCTTCTCCTTGTCTTTTATAAGCTCCTCGACTGTACACCCACAATCCTTAGCCATCCTGGTCACAAGGTCATAGCGCTCGGGATGAACTGCACTGTTGTCGAGTGGATTGTCGCTCTCGGGCACACGCAGGAATCCTGCCGCCTGTGTGAACGTCTTAGGCCCAAGTTTGGGCACCCTGAGTAGCTCGGCGCGCGAATGGAAATCGCCATTCTCGGCCCTGTAGTTCACAATGTTCTGCGCCAGTGTGGGGCCAAGACCCGACACATAGGTGAGCAGTTCCTTGCTGGCAGTGTTCAGGTTCACGCCCACACTGTTCACGCAACTTTCCACAGTGTATTGCAACGCTTCTTTAAGCTTCGCCTGGTCAACATCGTGCTGATACTGCCCCACTCCAATCGATTTTGGATCGATTTTCACGAGCTCGGCCAGTGGGTCGAGCAATCGTCGGCCTATCGACACTGCGCCACGCACGGTCACATCCTTATCGGGAAACTCGTCGCGCGCAATCTTGCTGGCACTGTAGATTGATGCTCCATTCTCGCTCACTACAAACACGTTGATATCGCGGTGATAACGAATTCGCTTAAGGAATTTCTCGGTCTCGCGACTGGCTGTGCCGTTACCCAGGGCAATAGCATCCACCTTATAGGTCTCAACCAGGTTATGAATCTTCTTGGTAGCGCCCTCGATATCGTAGTTTGGAGCAGTAGGATAAATCACGTCGTTGTGCAGCAGATTGCCATTCTCATCAAGGCACACCACCTTGCAACCGGTGCGGAAGCCTGGGTCAACGGCAAGTATGCGCTTGTGGCCCAATGGTGGAGCAAAGAGCAACTGACGCACGTTCTGGGCAAACATGTCGATTGCCTCGGCATCGGCGCGCTCCTTAGAGATTGCTGCAAACTCGTTCTCAATCGATGGCTTGATGAGTCGCCCGAAGCTGTCCTCGGCAGCCTCCTCAACCAGTTGCGACGTCTCGCCCTTGCCATGCACCACGATGCGGCACACGTTGTCGACAGCACGGTCATTGTTGATATCGATGCTCACCTTCAGGAATCCCTCCTTCTCGCCACGCCTGATGGCAAGCAACTGATGCGACGAGATGCGCTTGAGTGGCTTCGAGAAGTCGTAGTAGAACTCATAGTTGCGACCCTCAATCTCCTTGCCTTTCACCACACTGCAATTGAGGATTGCGTCATAACGGAACGAGCGCCTCACACTGTTGCGCACCGTAGTGTTCTCACTCACCCACTCGGCAATAATGTCGAGAGCACCATCTATGGCCTCATCGCTACTTGGCACCTTGTCGCCATCGACAAATCGTGATGCCATCTGGTTCACATCACCACCTTTCTGCGCCATAATCATCTTGGCAAGAGGCTCAAGGCCTTTTTCCCGCGCCACTTGTGCACGAGTGCGACGCTTGGGCTTGTAAGGCAGATAAATGTCCTCTAGTTCGGTTGCATCCCAGCAGTTGAGAATGCGATTTGACAGTTCATCGGTCAATTGATCCTGTGCCTCGATGGTCTTGAGGATTGTCGACTTGCGCTTCTGCAGTTCATCATAGTAAGCCATGCGCGCGTCAATCGACTGAATCTGAGTCTCATCGAGGTTGCCGGTCACCTCCTTACGGTAGCGGCTGATGAAAGGTATCGAGTTATCGTCACGAAGCAGGCTAACTGTCCCACTCACCTGATTGATTGGGATGTTTAGCTCTTGCGATATGAGAGTTGAAATCTTATCGGCCATAATTATAAATCACTTTTTACTAATCACTTTCTATTTTTTACACTTAGTCCTTAATCCTATGCCCGTATTCATCCACGATGCATTCGCCTCGCTTCTTGAGGGTGATAAGGGTAATCTCGGGGTAGGCACTGCCCAGTCGCGCCGGTATGCCCACCATGCCCAGGCCTATGTTCACATAAAGCTTGTGGTCGCCCTCGGTATACAGGCCTCCCCAATACTCATAGGTGAAACACGCTGGCGAGAACTTGCGACCAAAGAGCGTGAACATGCACTGCATGGCGTGAGTGTGACCCACGAGCATCAAGTCAACCTTGTCGACGAGTCTCAGCATGGTCACGCGCTTCTGATAAGCACGCTCTAGCTTCCACTCGTCAGGCGAGTGCTGCAACAGCACTACAAAGCGCTTTGCGCTATCATAGTCGACATAGGCCGAGTCAAGATTTCCATAATGCGGGTAGGGCCAACCCATGAAGCACTTGGTTCCCACCACGGCAATCTCGCTCGAGTCACGACGCAAGATAATGTGGTCGTTAACAAGCACTTTCCAGCCCATATGCTCCTGCAATGAAATGAGATCATTCAAGTCATCCTTTCGTTTATCGTCATTGGCCCAATAGCAATAATGTCCGTCGTCATGGTTGCCAAGCACCGAGACAACACCATCGGGGGCATGAAGCCTCGACAGAGTTTTATTGAAAGGCTCGGCCTCGCCCGACCAGCGGCTCACTAGGTCGCCAGTGAAGCATATCATGTCGGCACCCAGCGAGTTAATGCTGTCAACACATTGCGCAACGAACGTGGTGTCACCACCATAGGTGCCCAAGTGGGTGTCGCTGAATTGCGCTATGCGATAACCGTCAAACTCCTTGGGAAGATTCTCAAACTCGAGCTCAACTCTATTAACCTTCACCTTGTAAGGAGTGTAGAAAAGGCCACTCAGCATGAACAGGAACACCAGCACGCCCACCACCGTGGCAGCTATGCCGCCCCACTTGCGCACTCGTGGCCCACACCTCTTCAGGTGCGTCGGCACCCACACAAGCGCAGCAATATAGCGAGGAACATAACAAGCATAGTAAGTGTAGATTGACCACATCACCATCAGGAATGTGGTGTCATCGCATTGCGTTTTGGGGATTGCAATCACTGCCACAATCATTCCCAGCAGCACCATTGCCAGCACGGCATGCAAGCCACTCTTGAGCTTGGGCCTATGCTCACTGCGCCTGAACTTGCGGTAGAGCCACAAGTCGAGTGCCAGGTTCACGACTAGCAACGTGATCAGGGGTATCCATTGTATTGTCATTTTCACTTAACGGTTATTCAAACTTCAAAGGTACACCATTTTTTTTATCTAAACAAATTGCAACTTTGCTATTTAATGATTTTTGTCTACCTTTGCACTATGGAACAGGAATTTGCCTCAACATTACTCGAGAACGCTGTGAGCGAGTTTGCTCAACTGCCAGGCATAGGCCGCAAAACGGCTCTCAGGCTCGTGCTCTACCTGCTCAAGCAGAATGAGGACGTGGCCACGCGATTTGGAGAGAGCATCATCAAGCTGCGCAAGGAGATTCGCTATTGCCGCGTGTGCCACAACATCAGCGAGACCGACGTGTGCCCAATTTGCTCCAACCTCGCACGCGACCGCAGCACGGTGTGTGTGGTCGAGAATGTTAAGGACGTGATGAGCATCGAGAACACGGCGCAGCACCACGGCCTGTACCATGTGCTGGGCGGGCTCATATCGCCCATGGATGGCATTGGCCCTCAGGACATTGAGATTGAGAGCCTGGTTGAGCGAGTGCGCAGTGGAGAGGTGAAAGAGGTTATTCTTGCACTGAGTGCCACCATGGAGGGCGACACCACCAACTTCTACATCTACCGCAAGCTGGCACCCTTCCCCGACGTGAAAATCACCATCCTCGCACGAGGCGTGAGCGTGGGCAACGAGATTGAATACACCGACGAACTAACCCTGGGCCGCTCAATCCTTAACCGTACTCTTTTCAGCGACTCCTTCGCCCGAGAATAAAACTAAAAACTGATAACTAACAACTCCCAATGGCCGACAACTACGTTGAAAACCACTATAACGACTACCTGAAGGCGAAGGCTAAGAAAGAAGCCGCCCGCAAGCACAGGCAGCACCAATACCTTGAGGCCTACCGCAAGCGCCTCAAGCAACAACAGGCGCCTCAGGGCCATGGCGATGAACCGTCACAAAACGGGATATTGGGAGAAAAAAGCCGTTAGACCAACAATCGCAAGAATGACCAACTGATGCAGCAGTTGATCTAGTCCATAGAGCACCCAATAGGGCTTATGGGCAGGGTCGGCATAACGAGGGAATGTGCGAGCTGTCCATCCCTTGGCATAGTCAATTATAAAATGAGTGACAAGTTCAAAAGCCATCAGCAACAAGCAAGCTTTTATTGAGACACCATAGAGAGGAACCATTATCCCCATCAGCACTGCACCCATGAGTGTGGCATGCACCGCGGCATGCCATGCAATGTGCCACCATCTCTTGCCTGTGGCTTTGGCCTCGAGCATGGTGGGAGTAGTAAAACAGAAATCAGCCAGGAAGTGGCAAAAAAATAGCAGCGGCAATAATAACAATAAACTCATAGCGGTGACGGGTGGCGCTCTAAATGTTTCAAAATAATCGCTTGTGCTTCCAGTAGAAATATAACAGGGCTTTCATGTGCATGCGCCCTAATTTTGAGAATGGGCTGCGACGCGTTGAGCGACGATAGTCGTGCATGATGGTGTAATTGTTGAGGCAATGAGTCTTCCATCCCGCCTGCTTGATGCGGATGCACCAGTCGGCATCCTCGGGGCCGTAGAAGATGTGCTCGTCGAGCGTTCCCACTTTGTCAACCACTTTGCGCCAGAACATCTGGCAGGCACCTATCACATACACTGGCTCTATGATGCCATTCTCATCGGGTTCATAGCGCATCTTGTTGCCTATTCCCAGCACATTTCTTGCCTTTATCATCAGTCCGGGATATGGCTTGCAACTGTCTTGAGCTATACCTTCCTTGTCGACAAGCCGGCACGAGCACAATCCCACATCGGGGTGAGCATCAAGGTAGTCGCTCATGGCGTTGATAGCTACCGTTGTCGCCTCGGTGTCGTTGTCGAGTAGCAGCAATTTCTCGCCCTTTGCCACTGCAATGCCCTGATTGCGCGCTGCTGCCACTCCCCTATTCTCGCTGTTGAGAATAAGTTGCAGCCACGGGTAGTTTTCGCGCAAGAAGTCGAGCGTGCCATCGGTCGAATAGTTGTCAACAATTATCACCTCGCAATCAGGATTATCAATGAAGTCACGCAACGAGTCAAGGCACCGTTTCAGGAACCCTAACCCATTGTAAGTGATGATAATGATTGAAAGGCGCATGGCATTCGATTTCTAACCGAACAGCTTGATTTTCAAGGCACGGGCAGCATGAGTAAATTCGCTCCAGCTGGTGAATCGGCGCAACTGCTTCGACATAAAGCCCCACGACAAGAAATAACTGATGTTGTTCTTGAAGAGTATCTTCTCCATTTCATGCGACGAAATGTTAGGCAAGTTCAAGATTGATTCTCGCTGAACATCGGTGGGCACATAGTCGGGAGTCGACAGCCAGTTGTTCTCCTTGCACAGCTTGTAGAACTCTGTGCCTGGGAATGGCGACACTATGTTGAACATCACCTGGTCGACCTTCAATTTCTTGGCCTCCTTCAGGGTGTGGCGCAGTGTCTCCTTGGTCTCGAGAGGACTGCTGCCTATGAGCACGTTCAACTTCACAGGCACTTTATATTTCTTCAGCAAGTGGATTGCTTCATAAATCTGCTCGGTAGTGATGCCCTTGCGCACATACTTGAGAATCTCGTCGTTAAACGACTCCACACCCAGGTCCACATAGCAGCAACCACTCTCACCCAGCATCTTGGCAATGGGCTCGGTAATGGCGTCGACACGGGCCTGACAGCCCCATAGCATGCCATATTTCTTCATGATATCGCACATCAGGCGAGTGCGCTCCTCGTTCCATATGAAGTTGTCGTCCATGAAGCCTATTGCCTTGTAGCCCTGCTCATGAAGCATAGCCATTTCACGGTCTACACTCTCGGCAGTGCGATAGGAGATAGTGGGTTTGCGGCCTGTGAAGCGCTTGTTCTCAATCTCTCTTGCAAAGGTCAACGAACTTGGCACACAGTATATGCAGTGATAGGGGCAGTTGCGCGAAGTGAATGCTGTAGTGTAACCACTGCGTTTTATCTTGGGGTTGTGGTATTGACGGTCGGCAATGAAGTGACGAGCGGGGAATGGGAGCACATCCAGGTCAACCATCAATGGGCGGAAACCGTTGTTCACCACCTTACCCTCGCTGTTCATCCACGAAATGCCCAGGATGTCGCTGAGCGGTTTACCCTCGTCCAGGGCATGAAGCAGTTCTACCATGGTAGCCTCTGGCTCACCACGCACAATGATGATGCGTTCGTCCACAAGGCACTTCTCAATGAAGTACGACGGACCAGGACCCATAAGGATAACTTTAGCCTCGGGACGCATCTTCAAGAGGGTGTCGATAGCAAGCATGTCACTCTCAATCGACAGGTTCACCGTCCATATGCAGTAGATGTCACTATTGTCGCTTGCAATAAACTGCCTGAAGTCCTCCTCGCTCTTCTTGTAGAACACAAAGTCTTCATAGGTCACCTCACCAAGCTTCTCGGCCTCAACTACGCCAATCACTGTGAGTTCATAGATATTTGGAGCAAAGTACACCACCCTTGTGCAGCCTGCCGAGCGCTCAGCAGGTCGCTGTCCATCAAGTACTGGTGGCACTAAGAAAGTAATCTTCATGTATCTAATTGCGTATTCTTTTTAGGGTAATAAAATAACTTATTAGAGATTTATTAAACTACCCTTTACTCTTTTTAAAAAACATGTCTTTACTATAGAACGTGATTTTTTAGTTTTTCTTACATTATTGTTGAAAACTTTTTTCAACAATGCATTCTCACATCCGACTTCTGATTTCTCACATCTTATCTCTGATATCTGAAATCTATTTTATACCTTTGCACCCACAATAATTTAATTTTTACGACAATGAAGATCAAAACATTTATTCTCATATTGGCACTTGCGGCCCCTATATGCAACATCAATGCACAGGAGCCTAAGCATGAAATAAGCGTTTCTTACGGTGTTTTACCTAACTCTCTATGGCTTGATGGAGTGCAGACTTTCTTCGAAGCGCTTTTTGGACAAAAAAAGGATACACGAAACTATGTCGGCCCTATTGGATTGGAGTATCATTACCGAGTGAGCCCGCTCATTGGTGTGGGTGCTGTCGCTGTCTATTCTCACCACGAAGAAGACCTTCTAAAAGATGACGCAGTGATTAGGAGTCGAAACAAAAACTACTACACCATTATGCCTAGCGTGAAGTTCAACTGGCTTCGACGCGATCACTGGGGACTCTACTCCAAGGTGGCAATTGGTGCATCACTCTTCAACCAGAAAATGAAAGAGGCCGAGACAGGCCAGAAAACCGACGAGAATAAAGTAAACTTCAACTTCCAGGCTTCGGCTATATGTGTAGAAGCAGGTTCAGGCACAATCTATGGATTCTTCGAGGCAGGTATAGGAGAACAAGGTGTATTTTTGGGAGGCGTTAGAGCCAAATTCTAATAACACCCTTTCACAATCCAGCCCAGTTTTCATATTCACCATAAAAAAGCGGTTGATTTACCTTAATGTGTAAATCAGCCGCTTGTAGTTTTAGATGATGTGGGATTTAGCCTTTTGCCCTGTGGAGATCAGTTTCTATAGTCCCTTGTTTCATATGTAACACATCACCATCAATGGATATTATCACTGGTTCAGAATCATCCTCAATTGTCAAAATGTTACCCTTCAATGACCAGTTGAAATTCCTCACAGGTTTATTAACACCATCAATAACCGACCATGTCTTGCCAGTATGATCTGCATTAAAAAGTATATAAGCAGAATGAGGATGTGTCACTATCATTTCTCCATCTACTATGTCATATAAATCTCCAACCCATGTACCAATAAGTTCTTGTTCCAGATTTTGCTTTGGCTCGTCTTTATCGTCGCCACAAGAAGTGAGAACGAAAGGCAGAATGATTGCCATTAATAAAAGTATCTTCTTCATAATGTTGTGATTTTATGGGTCAATAATTCTTTTGTGCAAATATAATATAAAAGTTGCTCTCTGCAACGGTTTTGGATAGCAAATTGTTCTTTTGCACATTTTCTTTAACACTAGTTTTCTGTCATAATCTTTATGATTGTTATTCCATAAGCAATATTTATATCAGCCCCGAATTAGTGGCAAGGGTAAGGGCCTCGGTGATAGAACGAGTGCCTAGGCGTTCAAACATCACTCGCTTGTAGGTTTTAATGGTATCAACTGAGCGATTCATCTTGTCGGCTATCTGTGCGACGGTCAGGCCTTGTGCCGAGAGTATGAGTACCTGTTTCTCTTGTGGACGCAGAGTGAGTGTTTCTCGGGTTAACCAGCGATGCTGTTCAAGTGAATATTCCCAATAGGTCGAAGCTCCTTTTTTGCGTAACTCAATGTGACCAGGTTCACTATGCGACGAGAGCGACACCACACACATTGCAAGCCACAGCCTGCCGTCATCGGCATATGCAAATGGTGTCATTTTATGATTTATAAGAAAACGGTTTTCGCCGTCCTCAATGTGGAAGTCATAACTTATGAAAAAACCATCACGTTCTTCAAAGGGGATTTTGTTG
>CACWNQ010000023.1 GCA_902762385.1 uncultured Bacteroidales bacterium
CCAAACTTTCCAGAGCTGCATCTAGATCTTGAATACAATCTATAATGTCAGAAAGATTATCGCATTCTTGCAACCTTTGCAGCTCTTGATGATATGCGCCTTCGAAGGCCTTTGTCAGATAACCAATATCTTTCTTGGCCTCTTTAGCCCAAGCCTCAATGCTTTCGAGGGCTGCCAGCTTGTTTTTTCTTTTTGCCATAATCCAGTCTTTTATTATTCACAAAGATAAGACGCACCTGTGCCAAATGGAGGCATAGGTGCGTCAAAGTGATGTTTTTTTAAAAAAATCAGTCGAGAGCTTCGTAGGTGAAATCCCCTACGCTCATGCACGCCTTCTTGTAATTTAGAGGTTATCCCGATATTCAGCTATTGCTTGAATGAGTTCGTTCAAATCTTTTACATTTTCTTCTTTGTTTTCATGAAATGCGAAGTTCTCATTCAGTAAATAACTTAAGGGGAACTCTATTGGTATTCCACGTTCGGGAACCACAAACAAAATTAAGTCTTCTTCCATTGTCTTTGTTTTTAATCGTTAATCACAATGCAAATAAAATAACGACCTCTGCCAAATGGTGGCAGAGGTGAGTTTTTTTCGAAATTAAGACATGATCTCAACCTTTAGTTGCCTGCACTTTTGTTCCACGATTCTTTTCCACAAAGCAGAGCCTTGAAATTTTGACATGGGAATGTGTTTTTTGTACTTCTCATAGAACGCAATGGCATCGAAATTGTCATCACTGCATACTTGACAGCCATAGTAACTGCGGTCAACACCTATAATTTCATCCCAGTCAACATAATCGATGTACTTGTCAATCAACCTTTCTGAGAATTTGTAATTGCAGACTAATCCAGTCCAGTCCCACTTGTTTTTGAAGGCTTCAAGATGAGCCTCGGTAAACCAATCACAGTCAACATGCAGTCAACGTTTTCACTATACTTTGCTAAAAGAGCCTCGGTCCAAGCAAAGTCCTCGGAGAGTTTTTTCCAAGCTTGCTCAGCAACTACATGCTGCATGAACTCATCATTAATTGTTTTTTCCATATTCAATTATTTAATAGTTAATAATCACAGTGCAAAGAAAACAACGACCTCTGCCAAATGGTGGCACAACTTATGCATTTATTAGTCGATTGCGAATAAAATCATTTGTGAGGTCAGAGGAATTATCATTCACAAATACAAAGACTGATTTTTTATTTTGCAAAGCCCGTCTCTCAATATGGCGCAAGGCTCCTTCCAATGAGACGTAGTCCTGTGTGTTTAGCGTGTTAATGTCATCAAGAAGTATCGTCTCTCTTTCGCAGTTCTCAATAAAGAGTGAGTCATAATCATAAATCCGCACTTGATCTTCCCAGAAACTGCCATTTAGAATATAATCGTTTAATTCCTCTTGTATCCAAAAATGTCCACACTCATAATAAAATGATAAATCATCTTCTATACAGAAACGTTCATGAGAATCATTGGCAGTTAGTAATCTGTCTTTTGTTATCATAGAAAGCACTGAATTGACGATTCTATCCTTTTCGGACGAGTAAATTGTGAGAAAGACCGCTCCATTAACCGCTAAGTCGAAGATAAGTTGGCTAATATCTTTGACAATAGTTCTTGACTTAACAAACCATAGCCCTGGCGTTGATATTTTGTTTAATAATAATTCAGAAAGTGCCATATTTTCAAATAATTAAAGTGCTACATCCGAGGAACTCTCCTAATTCCCTTAAATTGATACGTGTGTCGTGGCTGTTGTTGATGAACAAAGCCATCATGACGGCCTGTTCTCTGGAAAGTTCTCAGCCACATACTTAATGTATCTGTTTGCTTTGCGATAGAACTCTGGCTAAGTCCGGATCCTTTTGCTTTTTCAACAATCTGCTCTACTGCAGTGAGCAAGTCCATGCTACGATTCGTTGTTTTCTGTTTAGAAGTTTCCATTATCTTGTTCTTTTAATCACAATGCAAAGAAAACAACGACCTCTGCCAAATGGTGGCAGAGGTTTGACGATGAGTCATTTTTTTGAAAAAAAGTTTCTAAAAAAATTTACTCATTTAGCATTCCGATAGCTCTATCGGCAATTTCTTTAGTTATTCCATCATAAGGATTGGTTAAAATAAAGTGTGGCAACTGGGACTCAAGAATTACATACTCGTCATCAACAATGATATATGGGACTTCTTTTGAGGCATTTTCCAAAAGCCATGATGCGATTTCTATTCCTTTGCAATGTCCCATTTCGA
Source organism: uncultured Bacteroidales bacterium (assembly GCA_902762385.1). GTDB lineage: Bacteria > Bacteroidota > Bacteroidia > Bacteroidales > Muribaculaceae > Sodaliphilus. Next base: position 2,242 of record CACWNQ010000023.1, read on the forward strand.
TGTCAATGTCATTCGGGTCGGCAGTCAATAGCCAGCTGTCACTGGCTGTAAACGGAGTGATATCAATCAAACGTCCAGGCAATCGGCGTGCTGCCCACATCTCCCTTAAAGCCTTTAATCCAAGACATTTCCATGAGGATTCAATTATAATGTCTGCACAAGTGGCGTCAACAATACGCTTAAGCTGCATCACAGCCTCTGGGTCAAAGAAAGCTCCATTCTCATCTCCCCAAGGTTTTCCTTGCGATATAAGCTGGTTTTGATAAAACTCCGTATTCAACACCCCATCAAAATCGAGAAAGATATATTTTGTCATAGAGATAGTTTTGAGCAAAATTAAAAAGGAGCTATGCCGTTTAGAGGCATAACTCCATGAAAAAAGAATTTGTTATATTCTTTTATTGTAAAGAACGCTCTAATATGCTATTAGAAAGTTCTATAAATTTATCCTTTGCTTCTTGAGGGTCTGAAATTTCAGGATATATCCATTCTCCATTTATGTGGTTAAATCCCAATTCTTCTAATGCTTTTGTCTTTATTGATGGTTTAGCGGGATTTCTATCAATCCAAGCTACAATCTGATAACCATTGTCTAAAATACGCATATCTAAGGTTAGGTTATATTCGCGACATCCAGAATAGAAAACAGATTCCGCGCCATCTGACCACACCCAAAATCCATTCCAGACATTCATGTTTACCATGGATTTTTCAAAAACGACTCCTCTATGAAACAACTTGAAATCTGCGCTTGCATAAGTTTTCGCCATTAATTCAATAACTTCATGAGCATGAACACGTATCTTATGATCTCTTGAGAATTCAAGAAAAGATTCATCATGAATTAGAGGATAGTATGGGGAGTCTATGTTAGTATGATTTCTAATAATATCATCGAGATTACCATTGTTTATAAAAGATATGATTTGATCTCCCTGTTTTTCAAATAACACACGCCATTCTGTATCTGAACAAAGAGTCATATTTGCTGTACCTGTAGGCATAGGATAGCCATTAAGCCCGAAAGCCAACAATGCCCTGCGAAGTTTATTCCGACTCTCTGGTTCATCCCATAGTTCTTTTATTCTACCATAATAATAATCCAACTTAACTATCGAAGAATCACTCCAATTGACCAACGTAGTTATTTGCCCATCAAATATCTTGAAGCTTTCTGCATTTGCAAACAATTCTTCAATATGTTGACGTTTAGGCTCATCATCTTTAAAATTATTTATGAATGATAGTTTTTTCCTCTCCTCATCAACATCAAATGCAGATACTTCAAGGAATGATAATATGTCTTTTGAAGGCATTGCTTTTACCCATTGACATGCCCTATATGCAGGTACCCTAATTGCTTCATTTTGGGAAGAACGGGTAACAGTTCTGTATCGCCCCATATTACAAAAGAAGTGATAGATTCTTTGTATGTCTAAATCTGTTGCGTCTTTGTATTTTTTGCAATACAACATTGTAGGTAGAATTGAATATAAATCTTTTTGGGTATAATGTGGATGACGTTCCGGATAAACCAAGTTAGGAATCGAAAACCGATCATAGGCTATTTCATACATCTTTTTATAGGCACAGAACCAATCCCAAATATTACACATTTTTATAGAAACTGGGAATTTGTCATCGCTTATGTCAATTGTATGATGCCACCCAACCTCTGTAGTACTTTCTAAAACTCTGACACAATGTAGAAATGCCAACATTCCTTCAGTGGAAGTATCGGAATCATTCCTGCGCCTGTGTTTCCAAAACCATGTCTCCATCTCTTCCCAGTCCTGAGCTGTATTATGTTCGTCTATGAAACCATCGGAATTCTCAGTTTTGCGAAGATAGTTTGGATTTTCTAAGATAATACGTGGCTTTAAGTTTTGATTTGCAGACAAAGGCTCTCCTGTGGTGTTAATAACGACAAATGTCTCTTCACCATTCTGCCTATTATTCATATCATAAAACAAAAACTTAAGATGTGTTTGCAAGAAGTCGCCCAAAACCTTGATTTGTTCAAATTCTTTCAATCGGTTTTCAATTGTATTAAGAGCTCTTAGTATACTGAGTATCGTGGGGTCTTGATTATAAGAATTTAGAAACCAGTATTGGGACTCTATATCGCAAATCGACAATTTTGAATCCAGAAAATAGTGTGTGGTTAAATCGCTTAAAAAGTATAGAGAGCTTTCCCGAATGCCATATAGCAGATGTGGTTCTTTATCATCTTCATATAATTCAAAATTTGATATAAGCAATTCTCTGTACCTGTTGTCAACATACCTATTAATTACACCCATGATAAGGAATAGAGTGGTTAGGCGTTGTTGACCATCACATAATTGGAGATGATAAGACTTCAATTCGTCATAATAGCCATAAATCAACCCCATTGTTATGTCATTTTTTGGCTTTTCAAAAGCTCTGAAAATACTATCAAGGAACGAATCCACAAGCGAATCCTCACTGTCCTTGGAATGAGGATTACCCCAACAGTAATCACGTTGGAGATCTGGAACTATGATTTTATCATTTTCGCCAGAAAAGATTTCCTTCAAGGAATATGTATTACCACTAATTAATCTACTCATTGTTCAAATCATTTAATTCTGGATATTCTTCGTTAAAACACTTCAACTCCTCAAATTTTCTTCGAGGAATCTGTTCGGGATTCCAATCTTCCCAACTGACATTGGAGAAAATCATTGTAGTGTGAATTAAGTGTCGACTTTCAAATGCATCATCATCCAAATCTCTAAAGAAATAATAATTCTTTTGTCTAAAATCAGCATCGTTAAACTTTGAATTGTCTCTTCTATACAGCAATACCAAATTCCCAATGCAATGCTCAGAACCATGATAAACATGTTTGTCTTCGGGACACGTCCATACCATGTCTTCTCGCCATAATTTTATTTCAGAAAGATGCTTTGCGTCTAACTCCTCATCATTGTGACCAAGAGCCTTACCTTCATCATTTTTATGCCCGATTTTTGATTTTGGATAAATGTGTTCAAGGGAACGATCGCGCTCTATGTTGAAATTAAATTTGCGACCTTTCCCCTTTTGGACTTGATTATCTTGCTTGATATTTTGTCTAAGAAGCCATCTGTATGCTACCTCATAGTTTTGCAAAAATAGCAAATTGCTTTCAAGCGCAGTAAAAAAAACCCTTCGGGCATCATTATACTTTTCGATATTATTTAAAATGATATCCTCATGGTTTACACGAATAATAGCCCAATCAAAATAACGTTTTAGTTCTGTTTCTGTTTTTGTGTGGGGCTCTTCATTTTGATTACTCAAAGCAAAAAACCATCTAAGAAATGCAAATCGTTGCTCCGCGCTATCTCGAATGTAAAGAATGACTCCCAGATAATTATACAATTTCGGATTATTATATACATCTTCTATACTCTTCTGAAGGAGTCTCATCTTCTTAAAAACCGCCTTTGATTGTTTTACGCTTTGCTCATTAAGCATTTTATCGCGGAAGTCTTTAAAAGAAACCTTGAAATTATTGGAGATTAATGGCAACAACCAGCCAAGTTGTTTTCCGTCTGTACGGAAGAATTTTTGAATATTCTCATTATTCCACCAGTGTAGCCAATAATCCCATTCTCTTGCTAAACGGCTTCTCATTTCTGAATGTTCCGCTTCCCAGATTCTGTCGTCTTGCAAGGAAGTACATCTAAGCAACTCTGCTTTTATTAGTTCTTCATCGGTCATTTTAGCTTTATTCCCATTCATCATAGAAAAAACTATTTTTGCTTGTTCTTCTGGGATAATTACGAATAAAAATTTTACCTTTTCAAGGATAAACTTCAGGAAATCATTTTTATCAAACTTAACTAGACCTTGGAGTTCTGATGAAAAAATCCGAAGTGTTCTCTTGAAAAAGAATACATCTTGAAATTCTTCTTCATCTGAAATATCATTCCTTAATATAGAAGCAATACTATCAATATTTAGATCATTAAGAAAAATATTAGATTGTTTTCTTATTTGATATTGAATATTTAGATATCCCTCGTACCCAAGTAATTTTAGCAATAGATAAAAGAAGGTCGTGCGTTGTTGCCCGTCAACAAGATGAATATCAAATGAATTAGCAGCTCCATGAACCGTAATTCCTTGTAAAAAAACTTCCTTTTTCACTAGATAGGCCTCCCTAAGCGTTCTGATCAAGAATGTGACAGAATCCAGAGTTACATCTTTCTTCTTCTGTCCCCACACATAGCCACGCTGATAATCGGGAATTACAAAGTTTCCCTCATTATGTAAGAGCCCAATGTATTCTCTAAGACTTAGAGTTGGCCTATTAAACTCTTTCTTTACACGTTCTGATAACGAATAAGGATTAATTTTTTTCATAATATGTAATTATAAAGCAGGTTCATGTTTTCCTTTGTTTTGACCATTAGGGTGACGGTGGCACCACATTCCAGTCATTGACATGATTGAAGTGAACTGTTGGCCACAAAAACGGCAAGTGTAGCTTTGTTTTACTTTGCCCTCATAAGGTGCATGTTTTCCCTTGTTTGGCCCATCGGGGTGACGATGGCACCACATTCCAGTCATCGACCGTATTGAAGCAAATCGTTGACCACAGTACTTGCAATAAAAATCTTCCATGTTGAATAGTTTTTTGTATTAGTTGTATTTATGTGCAAATATAATTCTTTTTATCGAAAAAACAAATATAATTCCCCAAGGTCACAGAAACTTAATCCATTATCTCTCTCGCTATCCATGCACATGCCTCAGCGTCGGCAAGGGCGTGGTGGTGATGCTTGAGGTCAAATCCAAGGGCTGCAGCCACAGTGTGGAGTTGATGGTTGTCGAGGTGGGGGAGTTTACGACGCGAGGCACGCAGGGTATCGAAGAAGATGTAATCGGGGTAATCCATCTGGTATGTTCGGAACACCGCCCTCAAGCAGCCTTCGTCGAATGGGCTGTTGTGAGCCACTAGTGGTAGCCCTTCAATCATAGGCTCAATCTGTTTCCATACTTCAGGGAAGATGGGCGCATCGTCGGTATCGTCACAACATAGTCCGTGAACCTGTGAACACCAATAGTTATAATAGTTTGGTTCGGGCTGGATTAGCGAGTAGAAGGAGTCAACAATCTCACCGCCGCGTACTATTACTACCCCCACCGAACATACTGAACTGCGCTCGCTGTTGGCCGTTTCAAAGTCTATTGCAGCAAAGTCCAGCATTATCTAATCCTCCTTATATAAGTCAAGCATCCGTTCAATTCTCCCTCTCATCTCATCGCGGAGCCATTGTGGCTCTAGTACTTCAACTTCCTCGCCGTTCCAAAGCAGTTCTTGCATAAAGTCGTAAGTTGGGCGCAGGTAGTAAGTAAAGATACTGTAATCCTCATTTCGCTCAACCTCATCCTGCGACTCATGCAACTTGAGGCTGCGTAGGTAATTAGCTTGACTAGTAGAGACTTTAATCTTCACTGTTTCTTTATTGCAATCGTTATAGCACAAAACACCAATGAAGCCGTCAAAATACTCTTCAGCATCCCATTCCTTTGGCATAGTGAAGGTTTCCTCCGTCTTCTCCAACAACAAGATGCGGTCAAGGGCGCAGACCCACGGCGAATAGCCGGGCTTGTCGTATCTCACTACTAGATACCAACGCTGGCGGAACAGCTTGATGCACAATGGCTGCACATTGTAAGTCCTCTCTTTTTCGCTCCAGAAGCTCTTATAAGTGATGTTGAGCACACGATTCTCCTTCATCGCATCGATGATGGCGTACAGATATACTTGTCCCGAGGGAACATCTTCGAGCAAGATACGGCTTTTGATGCTTTGGCTTCCTGCAAGCGCATTGCCTATACAGTAGGTGCTGTAGATCCATGATCGCAGGCCGTTGTTGCTGATGTCCTCCTCATTCTCTATGTAGTAGCGATAGTTGCCGCACCGCTCGTTCTCAATGAACAATCCGAACATGTCCTGAATGGCATAACGCCAGTTGTTAAATGTGCGCAAGGGAATATCCTCGCCGCCACTCATTTCCACGTTTTCCCGCCACTGCTCATTGATTTCCTTGAACGTAATGCGTTTGGCTCGATATATGGTCTCGATGAGCCACACATATTTCCCGACCAAGTTTTGTTGAATGCTATAACTCATAATTCAATGTTTTGTGCAAAGATACAACAAACCTATGCCAAATCATGGCATAGGTTCATATTTTTATTGTGAAAACTTAAAAAAACTAGTTGGATAGTTGCTGCGGTCGAGGTTGCATTTGCCTCGACAGTAACGGGTGAATATCGCTGAAAACAGTAGGTTTTATTATGTTTGGAGCCATACAACTGTCTACATTTCAACCACTTTTTTGTTATCTGGGAATTATTGTATTTTGTTGATTTCTAAAGATATATGGATTGGCATGGGTTATAATCATCCACTTTTACTATTTATGAATATGTATGCGCGCGTTCTTTATATAAATTTGCGATTGGAAAAATCCGAAACAATTTATCACTAAATCATTAACAATAATCAAAAAAAATGGTATGAAGAAAAGCAGGTTTCTATTGTTGCTATTGGCGCTGATGGTGTCGATGGCAGCGAGTGCCCAAGGAATCTTGGGAACTGTGGTCGACGAGTCGGGAGAGGCCATTATTGGCGCTTCCATCGTCGAGAAAGGCAACCCTAACAACGGTACCGTCACCAATATTGATGGTCAGTTCACGTTGAACGTGAAACCGGGCGCGCCTATCGTGATTTCGTATATCGGCTATGCAACCCAGGAGTTGACAGCCAGCAACAACATGACCGTAACACTTCTAGAAGACAAGCAGTCGCTTGATGAAGTGGTAGTCATTGGTTATGGTACTCAAAAGAAGAGCGTTGTGACCGCCTCTATTGCAAAGGTTACATCGGACGACTTGGATGGTAAGACGCGTCTGCGCGCCGACGACGCCCTGAAGGGCTTGGCAGCAGGTGTGAACGTGACCTCATCATCGGGTCAACCTGGATCACAATCAATGATTCGTGTGCGTGGTGTGGGTACTATCAACGACTCCAATCCCCTCTACATCATCGATGGTATGCCCGCCGACCAATATGGTTTGGAATCGGTCAACCCCTATGATATAGAGAGTATTGAGGTGCTAAAGGATGCCGCTTCGGGCGCCATCTACGGTGCACGCGCAGCCAACGGTGTTATCCTTGTGACCACCAAGAAAGGAAAAATGGGCAAGCCCCAAATCAACTACAACTTCTCTTATGGCTGGCAGAGCGCATGGAAGCACCGCGAAGTGACTGGCGCCACCGACTATGCTATCCTCCAAAACGAGAAGTATGTGAATGGTGGAATGGCTCCACTCTATGCCGATCCAGCCAACCTAATCGATGCTAACGGCAATCCAATCACCGGTTTTGGCACCGACTGGCAAAAACTGCTCTTTAACGACAATGCACCCATAATGCAGCACGACTTGAGCGTGAGTGGTGCTACCGAAAGGGTTAACTACTACCTGTCGCTGGGCTACTTCACACAGGACGGTATTGTGGGCGGCAACTACGGACGTTCTAACTACGACCGCCTTACCATTCGTTCAAACAACACGTTCAACATTCTTGATGCCACTAAGGAGCGTAATTTCCTTAACAAGGTAGACGTGGGCGCGAACCTTTCTTATATGCGCACGCATAGCACGGGAGTAGATGCCAACTCCACTTGGGGTTCTCCACTGGGTTCGGCGCTTTATCTGGCTCCCACACTGCCCGTGGTTCTTACTGGTGAAATTGCCCAGCAGATGATTGACCAGTATTCGGCCTACGATTTGTATCGTGACGAGAACGGTAATCCTTACACTGTTCCTGGTTTCCTTGGGTCATATAATGAGCAGAACAACCCCATTGCAATGATGCAGGGACCTCCATCGAAGGGATGGTCGCACAAGTTCATGCCCAAGTTCTCCCTCAATGTGCAGCTGTGGGACAACCTCAAGTACAACTTCACATGGAGTGCCGAGCAGTCGTTCTGGGGCAGTGATGGTGCAACCACCAGCAAGTTCTACCTCTCGGGTAACAACAACAGCGACCACACCGAGGCTTATTCGGAGAAGTGCAACAGCACCAACTGGCAAGTTGAGAACACCTTGACCTACGACAAGGTTTTTGGCAAGCACACACTTGGCATCGTCCTCGGTCAGAGTGCTATGAAATACAAAGGCAACTATGTGGGTGCATCGCACTGGAACTTGATCAACATCAACAAGCCCTATGTGGATTACACCACTGGCGGCAGTGTGCAGACCACACTTGATGCCGACGGCAAAATCATAGGTGTCACCTCGTTGGTTAACGGCTGGGCAGGCCCCTATGTGGAGCACCGTCTGGCTTCGCTCTTCGCCCGTCTCTCCTACAACTACGATGAGCGTTACATGTTCCAGGCAACAGTGCGTCGCGACGGTTCAAGTCGCTTTGGTGCTAATCACAAGTATGGTGTGTTCCCCTCATTCTCGGTGGGATGGAACATCATGAACGAGGCTTTCATGGAAAGTACCCGCGATTGGCTCAACAACATGAAACTGCGTTTCAGCTGGGGTAAGAATGGTAATGAAAACATTGGTGATTTCCGTTATACCGTACTCACTACCAGTGGTGGCACAAGCAACTACTACTTTGGTCGCCAGGCTACTATGATTTATGGTTCAAAGGCTAATGGACTTGCCAATGAGGACTTGAGATGGGAAGAAAGTGAACAGACCAACGTTGGTATCGACCTCGGATTCTGGAACAACAAGCTCACCTTCTCGATGGATTACTACATCAAGAAAACCAATGGTATGCTAATGGAAATGCCCATCCCATCTTATGTGGGTGAGGCAAAACCAATAGGCAACGTGGGTGACATGAAAAACTCTGGTATTGAGTTTGAGCTTGGCTACCGATGGAACATTAGCGATGCACACTTTGTCGTTAAGGGCAATGCGGCTTACCTGAAAAACGAGCTTAAGAATCTGGGTAACGACACTGGCTTCCTGAACTTTGGCATCAGCCAGTTCAGCGATGGTGGCACACGTGCCGAGAACGGACAGCCATTCCCATTCTTCTTTGGTTACAAGACTGCTGGCGTGTTACAGAACATGGCCGAAGCTAATGAATATAACAGCAAATATAGTGCTAGTTCACATCCTGGCGACTTGATTTTCGTTGACGTTAATGGTGACGGCAAGATTACTAGTGATGACCGTACCAAAATTGGCAAGCCAACACCCGACTGGACATTCGGCTTTAATTTCAACGCCGAGTGGAAAGGCCTCGACTTTAGCATCTTCTTCCAGGGCGTGAGCGGTGCCGACATCTTCGACGCTACTTGGCGTCAGGACATCGCTTCGGGCAACTATCCCACTTGGGTACTTGGCCGATGGACCGGTGAAGGCACTTCTAACAAACTTCCTCTGCTTAAACTCGGTGACGCTAAAAACTGGGTGTGCAGCGACATCTATATACAAGACGGTTCTTACTTGCGTCTCAAGGACATCACCTTGGGCTACACCCTGCCTCGTAACCTAACCCGCAAGATTCGCGTTGAGCGTCTGCGCTTGTACGTACGTGGTGAGAACCTAGTCACTTGGACCAAGTACTGGGGATTTGATCCCGAGATTGGCTCAGGAAGTTCTTCTATGGGCGTGGACTATGGTGTTTATCCACAGGCACGCACATTCACAGTAGGATTCAATCTCTCATTCTAATTTAAACAATTAAAGAAAGGAAATCATTATGAATAAATATATTTCAATTATCGCAGGTATTGGTGTGGCAGCTCTTGCTCTCACCTCTTGTAGCGACGACTTCCTCGAGGTGACGAATCCCACAGGTGAACCTCTTGAGGAATACTATAACTCCGACGAGCACCTCAACGAGGCACTCACATCGGCCTACGCTCCTCTGCACTGGCCCGACTGGGACGGTGTAGCATACAACGATCTCACCATCGATGCCGAAATCATGGGCGACGACTTTTGGGTGGGCGGAGCCAATATCTCCGACAACCAGCACTGGCACAAGCTCTTCAACTTCGAGGGTGATGGCAACAACACTTTGAGTACCCTTTGGGGCGACTTCTACAGTGGCATCAAGCGTTGCAACGACGTGATTAAGTACTGCTCTTGGGGTGGTGGCACCGAAGCCAATCGCAAGTCATTCGAAATGCAGGCACGATTGCTTCGCGTGTACTATTATAATATCCTGTGGCATTACTATGGCAATGTGCCATTCTATTTGGAGAATCTTAATGAGCCATACACTGCTCCACAGTTGACTGCCGACGAGATTTACAATAAACTGCTTCCCGAACTAGATGAGATTATCGCTTCTAACGTGCTTCCCATGCGCTGGGCTGCTGCTCAGAGTGGCCGCGTGTCGCAAGCCATGGCCTACATGCTCTATGCCGAGATGGTAATGTATCAAAACGATCAGTCTCGTTATGCTCAGGCACTGGGCTACATGAAGCAGATTATCAACGATGCCAACTACTCTCTGAATCCTGACTTCGCCAACTTGTGGGCCGAAGCTGGAGAATGGTGCTCGGAATCAATTTTCGAAATCAACTACGATGACGACAATGCGCAGCGCGACTGGGCCTCTGCTTCCAATCCTTATCCTCCGCTCTATGCCGGTGGCACAGTGTTCCCAACACTCTGCTCACCCAATGGCTGGGGTGGTGGCGAAGGCTGGGACGGTGGCAACGATGGCTGGGGCTTCCTCCCCATGCGCGTTGAAACCTATAACATGTATGCCGAGGGCGACTTGCGTCGTGATGTGACCTGCTGGGACTTGCGCGGTTACACCTACACCGAGCGTTATCAAGACACTCACATCTGGCACGGCAAATATCGCCCACAGAGTGCCAACAACCAGGATTGTCCTTCGTCGAAGAACCTGAACTACAACAACAACAAGCGCATTTATCGCTATGCCGAGACATTGCTTAATGCTGCTGAGCTGTTGCTGGCGACTGGCGGTGGTGCCGGTGAAGCACTGGGATATGTAAACCAAGTGCGCGCCCGTGCTGGCCTTGCCAACCTCACCACTTTGGACATCGACGACATCTACACCGAGCGTCATCTGGAGTTCTGTGGCGAAGGCAAGCGTTATTTCGACTTGGTTCGCGCCGAGGGCATCAATGGTGCCACACAGAAGGCTTCGACAGTGCTTGTTCCCGACAGCTATGGTTATCGCACCAGAACATGGACTCCTAATAAGAAGCACATTCCACTGTCACAATCGGAGCTTGATGCCGATCCTACATTGGTTCAGAATAACTACTAATTAATCATCCAGAAAAAAATGATCGTTATGACGACTAAGATATATAAACTTCTAGGTGCTGTTGTCGTGAGCTTGAGCTTGATGGCGGGTTTTGCCTCGTGCTCTCCCGAAAGTTTTGAGGGTGCTGACCCAACCGCTATCCCAACGCTCGATGGTGTTGACTTCAATATCAGCGTAGATCAGGAGACTAACCAGATGGTTGCCACTTACACCCCACAACCTGGAACCTATCCCATTTGGATTATAAATGGAACCACCTATTCCACCCTGCAAGAGGTGGGTTATCAAAATCCTGAGGCAGGCACTTACACCATTGGCCTCAAACTTGGTAATCGCAATGGCTTTAGCCAAGGCACCGTTACTAAGTCTTTCACCTTCAACGAGACCAAGATTGACTACACTGCCGACTTCCGCCGCATCACTGGCAAAGAGTGGCGTTTCGCCAACAAAGAAGTGGGCCACTTAGCCTGTGGTCCTGCTGGAACTGCAGCTGTGGAATGGTGGAGTGCAGCACCCAATGAGAAGGAAGGCACTGGTATGTATGACGACCGCATCAGCTTTACTGCCGATAACCGCAAGGGTGGCTCGTTCACCTATAATCCCGGTGAGGATGGCCTCACCTATGTGAACAAAGGTACCACCAAGTGGGGCACAGGCGCCGATGCCGACTTTGATGCTACGATTGGTGAGCAGACTTCGACTTGGAGTTTTGAAGTATATGACTGGGAAGATGCCGAAGGAAATGTCACCATGCAGACCTATATCCAGCTAGCTCCAAACACTGTGTTCCCTTACATCAGCATGGACGCTCAGTATGAGAATCCCAAGTTCCGCATTGAGGAGCTCACTGCCAAGAAGCTGGTTCTCATCTATGAGGCCCCCGACCGCTCTATCGCCTGGCGTTTCATCTTTACCAACGGTGAAGATGAACCCGACGTGCCCGATCCAGCAACAGTTGTTGACTGGGATCCCGCTTCGCCAGCCAACCTGTGGACTCCTGTCGAGACAGGCGAAGCCTTCGATGCCGTAGGCTGCTGGTTTGCCAACGATGGCTGGGCTCAGATTGCCGATCCCGAGTGGTCGCACAGCGACGGTGAGTGGTTCATCACCATGCCCGAGGGCATGGGTGGCTCGCAGTGGCAAGGCCAGTTCCACATCGACACTAAACTGACCGCCAGTGCTGCTAAGAAATACAATTTCTATTTGGTAATGGAGGCTGATAATGATTGTCCGGGAGTGACCTTTAAGTTGACCGACTCGGGTGATTCCAACTACTTCTTTGAAGTACGCAAGGACGTGGAAGCCGATAAGCCCTTCGTGTTCAAGCAAGAGAACGTGATGCTTGCCGAAGGCAAAGATGCAACAGCACTTCGCATGTTCTTCGACTTTGGTGGCACGCCTGCAGGCACTCATGTGAAAATCAGCAAGATTTATCTGGAAGAGGCTGTTTCGATAGCTTATGACGATGCCGACAACTTGTGGCGTGCAGTGGATGAAGGCTCAATGTTTGATGCCTTTGGTTACTATTTCGCCGATAATGGTTGGGCCGGAATTCCCTATGAGCCTGTCACACATAACGGAGATGCTTATGAGTTGACCCTTCCTGAGGGACTTGGTGGCTCGCAGTGGCAAGGTCAGTTCCACATCGACACCAAGCTCACTGCCAGTGGTTCTAAGGAATATCACGTACAGGTACAGATTGAAGCTGATGCCGATTTGCCACAAGTTACTTTCAAGTTGACCGATTCAGGCGACTCTAACTACTTCTTCGAAGAGCGTAAAGACGTTCCAGCCGACACCCCATATGTTATTACTTGGAAAAATGTGAAACTGGCACAGGGTGCCGATGCCTCTGCTTTGCGATTCTTCTTCGACTTTGGTGGCTCACCTGGTGGCTCCCATGTGAAAATCAGCAAGATTGTCCTTAAAGAAGCTTAAGAAATGAAACGTTACATGCTTCACACTATATTATTGCTATCTCTCACCGTGGCCCTGTTGGGCTGCGGTGGAGACGGCAATGAGCCTCAAGCCCCTGTAACCATCACAGCCTCGCCTGAAGCCATCAATGCACCAGCTGACGGAGAGACTTATATTATCGACGTGACCACTACTGGCACTGAGTGGGATGCCTATGCAACAGGTGATTTCTTCACCATCACTAAGCAGGGCACAGCCTCGAAGAAAGGCAGTGTGACAGTGACGATTCCGGCCAATGCTCTCACACAGGCACGCAGCGGACAGGTGGTTCTGATGTCGGGCGCCGCCCGCAAGACCATCAATGTGACGCAAGCTGCAGCCGAAAAACCTGCCTATGATGCCCCAGATGGCTACTCGCTGGTGTGGAATGATGAGTTTGACCACGGAAATGAGCTGAATGGCGACTACTGGACTCATGAGGTGAAGAACTCGGGATGGGTGAATAACGAGTTGCAAAACTATGTGAACCACATCACCCCGGGTGGGGAATACGTCACCGAGCTGAGAGACGGCAAGCTGCGCATCACCTGCCTCAAGGAGAACGGCAAGATTTATTCGGGCCGCGTCTATGCCAAAGCCCGTGAAGGCTGGAAATATGGCTACATCGAGGCTAGTATCAAGTTGCCAAAGGGCAAGGGCACTTGGCCTGCTTTCTGGATGATGCCAGTGAACTTCCATTCATGGCCTGCCGATGGTGAAATCGACATTATGGAAGAGGTGGGATACCACCCCAACTATGTATCGTCGAGCCTGCATGCCAACGCCCACGTCCACACCAATGGTACACAGGTCACTCACGAGATGCTGTGTCCTGGTGCCGAAGGCGAGTTCCACAAGTATGCGATTCTTTGGACCGAGCAGAACATCACCACCTACGTTGACGACAAGGTTCAACTTTCTTACGACAACCGTGGCTTGGGTCATGACGACTGGCCCTATGATGCTCCCTTCTACATTATCCTCAACCTCGCTTGGGGAGGTGATTGGGGTGGAGCCCAAGGTGTTAACGAGAATGCACTTCCAGTCACTATGGAGGTCGACTACGTGCGCGTGTTCCAAAAGAAATAGAGGCAGGGTCCTTTTTTAAGACAATTAAGGACAATTGCCGCTGGCATCCATTATGCATTGATAAAAGTCTTCTTTATAATTTTTGATTGTGGCCGTGAATGGCATGATCGCATCCTTCACGGCCATTTATCTTTAAAAATTAGCAACTCATGAACAGATTAATGGTTTACTTCGCATTGGTCCTGATGGCAACCATGCCACTCGTTGCCACACCAGCCGAATTCGTCAAGGTTGATGGACCCAATCTGGTAAAGCCCGACGGGACAAAACTGTTTATACAAGGTACAAATCTTGGAAACTGGCTCAATCCCGAAGGATATATGTTCGGACTGAGCCGCACCAACTCCGCATGGATGATCGACCTGATGATTAAAGAGGCGGTTGGCCCTGATTTTGCCGCTGAGTTTTGGCGACAGTTCAAGGACAACTATATCACCCGCAAGGATATTGAATTTATTGCCTCACAAGGAGCCAACACCGTGCGTCTGCCATTTAACTACAAACTTTTCACCGATGAGGATTACATGGGGTTGACTAATAATCAAGACGGTTTTGCTCGCATCGACTCGGTGGTGGCATGGTGCAGGGATGCAAGGTTATATCTTATTCTTGACATGCACGATTGTCCCGGCGGACAAACGGGTGACAACATTGATGACGGACACGGCTATCCATGGTTGTTTGAGAGCGAAGTCAGCCAAGCACTGTTCTGCGACATCTGGAAACGCATTGCTAGCCGATATAAAGATGAACCCGTAATCCTTGGCTATGAGCTTGCTAATGAACCTATAGCCCATTATTTCGAGAACAAGGATGCTCTGAACTTGCTTTTAGAGCCCCTCTATAAGCGAGCGGTGAATGCCATTCGCGAAGTGGACGCCAATCATGTGATTCTGCTGGGTGGCGCAAGATGGAATTCCGACTTCTTCATGTTTACCGATTGGAAGTTTGACCACAACATCATGTACACGTGCCACCGTTATGGCGGTGAACCCACTGCCGAGGCCATTAAAGACTACATTGAATTCCGTGACAAGACCCAGCTGCCCATGTACATGGGTGAGATTGGACACAACACCGATGAGTGGCAGGCACGGTTTGTTAAAGTGATGAAAGAGAATAATATAGGCTACACGTTCTGGCCTTACAAAAAAATCGATAACTCTTGCATGATGGGCATCACCAGGCCTGAGCAGTGGGATGACATTGTAGTAAAATTCTCGGAAACGCCGCGAGGCACCTATAAGGAATGGCGGGAGGCACGTCCCGATCAGGAAACGTTCCGAAAGCTGCTGTTGAAATATGCTGAAAACAGCCGTTTTGAAAACTGCCAACGTCAGGACGGTTACATCCACTCGATGGGGCTTAAATAATGCATAATTCATAATGCACAATCGATAAAAAACGATGCTCAATAATATTATCTAGTATGAAGAAATTTGTATTCACTATAATAGCACTGCTTGGAGTGGTCGCAATCCAGGCTTCTAACTTGCCAGTATACCTCGACGAGAGTAAACCTCTAGAACAGCGGGTAGAAGATGCGCTCAGCCGCATGACTCTTGATGAGAAAATAGCTCTTATCCACGCTCAGTCGAAGTTCAGCAGTCCCGGTGTGAAACGCTTGGGAATCCCCGACTTGTGGACCGACGACGGACCTCATGGAGTGCGCCCCGATGTGCTGTGGGATGAGTGGGAACAAGCCGGGCAAACCAATGACTCATGTGTGGCCTTCCCTGCCCTCACCTGCCTAGCTGCGACATGGAACCCTGCTATGGCGCGCCTCTATGGCGAGAATCTGGGAGAAGAGGCTTTGTACCGTGGCAAGAACGTGATTCTTGGACCTGGAGTCAATATCTATCGCACTCCGCTATGCGGGCGAAACTTTGAGTACCTGGGTGAAGATCCCTTGCTCGCTTCACGCATGGTGGTGCCCTATGTTCAAGGATTGCAATCAAAGGGGGTGGCAGCTTGCGTCAAGCATTATGCGCTCAACAATGACGAGGAACACCGGCATCAGGTGAACGTCATCGTTAGCGACCGCGCTCTACATGAGATTTACTTGCCAGCCTTCAAGGCCGCTGTGCAAGAAGGTGGCGCATGGGCTTTAATGGGCGCCTATAATCTCTATAAAGACCAGCACAACTGTCATAATGAAATCCTGCTAAACAAGATATTAAAGCATGACTGGCAGTTTGATGGCGTGGTCATCTCCGACTGGGGCGGCGCTCACAGCACTGAGCAAGCGGTGATGAACGGCCTTGACCTGGAGTTTGGCACATGGACCGACGGTCTCGCCTTTGGCACGTCTAATGCCTACGACAATTATTACCTCGCCCAATCTTACAAGAAACTCATCCTTGACGGCAAGTTTTCGACCATGGAACTTGACGAGAAAGTGCGACGAGTGCTTCGTCTGCACTTCCGCACTACGATGAACCGTCGGCGTCCTTATGGATTCTTGTGCAGCGAGAGCCATTATGATGCAGCACTGAAAATCGCCCAGGAGGGTATTGTGTTGCTCAAAAACGAGGCTCCGAAGGGGAAAGGCTCGATGCCAATTCTGCCTCTGGATGCTGCCCTGAAACAACGCATCCTTGTGGTGGGCGAAAACGCCATTAAAATGATGACCGTGGGCGGTGGTTCCTCGTCGCTTAAAGTGCAGAAGGAGATTCTGCCACTCGACGGTATCAAGGCGCGCTTCGGTAATGCACAGGTCGACTATGCCCGCGGCTACGTGGGTGACACGGTGCAGAGCTACAATGGTGTGACTGTTGGGCGCAGCCTTTACGAGACTCGCTCTAAAGAAGAACTGCTGAATGAGGCTGTAGAGAAAGCCAGAAATGCCGATGTAGTAATATTTGTTGGTGGTCTGAACAAAAGCGACTATCAAGATGCTGAGGGTCACGACCGCAAGAGTTATGACCTGCCTTATGCCCAGAACGAAGTGATAGAGGCACTGGTGGCAGTTAACCCTCACTTGGTGTTTGTTGGCATTTCAGGTTCAGGATTTGAGTTACCATGGCTAGCCAAAGTGCCGGCTATTGTACAAGGATGGTTCGTGGGTTCTGAATCAGGTGAGGCTATTGCCAGCGTGCTCGCTGGTGACGTTAATCCCTCGGGCAAGTTGCCTTTCACCTGGTATACCGATATCAACCAATGTGGCGCCCACGCTTTGAATGCCTATCCAGGCGTGTGGCGTGAGGAACATAAGATTATCGACGAGGAATATAAAGAGGGTGTCTTTGTGGGTTACCGCTGGATTGACAAGCAGAAGTTGAAACCCACGTTCCCATTTGGATACGGATTAAGTTATACCACTTTCAGCCTTGGCAAAGCCGTTGCTGATAGAAAGGAACTTACCGGCGATCAACAGATTTCGTTCACCGTGAGTGTCACCAACACTGGCAACCGCTCAGGTGCTGAAACCGTCCAGCTCTACGTGAGTGACAAGAACGCAAGCGTTGACCGTCCTATTAAGGAGCTGAAGGCGTTCAAGAAAGTATTCCTCCTGCCTGGTGAAACGCGCGACGTGACACTTACAATCGATCGCAGCGCCTTGAGTTTCTATGATGAAGTATCGGGACAATGGAAAGCCGAACCAGGCACCTTTGAGGCATTGATTGGCACAGCTTCCAACAATCTTCCCACCAAATGCACCTTTGAATTAAGATAGCAACACATACGCACTGTAAAAATTTATAGATTGAAAAGAGTCTGAGAAAAGTAATCTTTGTCTCAGACTTTTTTTTTATCTTTGTCGCCATAAGTTTTAAGACAAAATGAAAAAGACATTAATATTACTTTGTTGGTTGCTACTTGTGGGAACAAAGATGTCGGTAGCTCAAGACATCAATTTGCAGAACTATTACTTGCAAATTGACGAGGCCATCAATCATTCGCCGGAGTATGTGGCAAAGCATGAGATAAAGATAGGACTACAACGTCAGGCATTAAAACGGGAGACAACTCCAAGCGGGAAGTTCCAATGCAATTATCGATTATATGAGCTCTATAAGCCTTTCGTGAGTGATTCGGCTATTTATTTCCTCAACCAGTGCATCGAGCTCGCTAAGCAGATGAACGACCCGTCGGCACTAGTGCGTTGCTCATCGCTGCTCGCCATAAGGAGCGCCAACATCGGTATGTATGATGAAGCGCTATGTATGCTCGATTCCATCAATACCCAAGGAGCCGACACCCTTGCATTGGGAACCTACTATGAAGCCTACAACAATGTGTACAGCGAACTCTCCTACTACACGCGCCTTGACAATATGCGCAAAATCTACCTTAACAAGGCACATCATTACGAACAACTGATGATGAAGCATTTGTCGCCCACGAGTGAGGCTTGTTTTTTGCGGCGCGAATTGCGTGCACAGGGCGAAGGGCACTTCGACGAATCGATGAGAATCAACAATGATTGGCTCGCTACAGTGGAGCCAGGATCGCACCCCTATGCTCTGGTGGCGCTATATCGATACATCGAATTCAAACTTCAAGGCAATAACAAGGAAATGATGCATTGGCTCGTGGAGTCGGTGTTGACCGACATCAAAAATGCAACTATGGACCAAGGTTCGATGTGGGAACTTGCCAATGAACTGATGATACAAGGTGACATTGAGCGAGCATCGCGTTACATTAGCTTTACCAGCGACTGTGCCAACCGCTACGGTTCTCGACAACGAAACTGGCAAATCGCCCCATTGCTTACCGCCATCTCTAAAAATTACAAGGAGAATAGTGAACGCACAACCACACAGCTGCGCATCACCATTGCCCTCATCAGTGTGCTTGCCCTATTGTTGCTGGGCGCTCTGCTCTTCTTGCATCGACGTCACAAGCAATTAACAGCAGCAAGAAATGAACTGCATGCCACCAACAGCCAACTGGCGACACTCAATGAGGACTTGAAAACTGCCAACGAGCAACTGTCGGAAAAGAACGAGCAGTTCGCCGAACTCAACTCACAACTCTCGGAAACCAACCGCGTGAAAGAGGAATACATAGGACGATTCATGAGCCTATGCTCGCAATACATTGATAAACTTGATGCTTACCGCAGGATGGTAAACAAGAAGATGAGGAACAAAGAATATGATGAACTGTTTCGAATCACGAAATCAACCGAACTCAAGGAAACAGAACTTGAAGAGCTCTATGAGAATTTCGACAGTGTGTTTTTGCACCTATTTCCACACTTCGTTGAGGATTTCAACGCCTTGCTACAACCCGAAGCTCAGGTGCACCCCAAGAAGGAGAACTGCCTGACCACCGAAATACGCATTTTCGCCCTCATACGTCTGGGCATTGAGGACTCATCGAAGATTGCCGAATTCCTGCATTATAGCGTCAACACAATCTACAACTACCGTGCACGCATCAAGAACGGTGCCATCGCAAGCCGTGAGCAATTTGAGCAAAACGTCAAAAAACTCGGCCAAATCCAATAAAAAAGTTCCTTCTAAAGCATAACAATTCAACAAGAGCTGGTTTCTCGCCAGCTCTTGTCATATACTTATAAGTTAAAGTAGTTGCTGCGGTCGAGGTTGCCCTATAGTCAATTATTTCCATGATGTGGTGCAAGTGATTTGCTATTTTGTCAATAGATTACTATTTTTGCACATAAATATTTAGTGCTTAAAAAAATCCAAATATATGAAGCTTCATTTTAAAACTGTCGAGCTTGAGAACTTACTAAGCATCGTCGCTAACCTTGAAAAGGACAAACCAGGAGAAGAATCACTCAAAGACTTGTTCGTGGTTGAAGTTGATGAACTTTTTTGTGATGGCAAGTCGGCAAAGAACACTAAGGTGACTATTGACTATCGTGACCATAAAAATCGACACATCGGCTTTTATCACTACGACGACCTCGTTTATGAGTGGAAGAATGATGACATAGCGACTGATGCATTGATAATGTCCATAGCAGAGTATATCTGCCGTGAATATTCATGATATTGAGGATTAATGTCATATCTGGCACATAATCGAGTGCAAGCCCTTGGCGACAAGTCACAAGTTATAGCTCTATGGCAGTTGATGAGCAGGCTCAACCACCACTCCGCCAGCGAGCTGTTGCATCACCTCAAGCACCGAACGTGGAAACTCTGGTAATTCGTCCATAAAGAGCACCCCATTGTGCGCGAGACTGATTTCCCATGGCGTAGGATATGACGAACCTCCGCATAGGGCTACGGCACAAGTATACGATTATGTGGTGGGATAAATTGTGTTATTTATTGAAACTGTGCTGGGTTTTGGCACAAAGTGTATTGTGTTTTGCAGGGAAATAATTTATAGACATAGATAAATACACAATGAGTTTCAAAATATTAAAAGTAATCAATCACTTTGTTTCCCAGGTTTATACACTTTGTCGCATCCTTAATCCCACCCCAGTTAATGAGCCTAAAGTGCATAACATTATAGCCTTTTGGCTCACAATACTCATTATGAAAAAGATACTCAAGATTTATAGATAGAGAAGTTGTGGCTGAAATCAATCAGGAACATCTTTACATCATTGGCTGTGCCAAGAAAAAACACAGTAGCGGAGCGTTTTTATATTGGTTGATTTGCCTGAATAATATATTTACTATAAATTTGTTGTCAATAACTATTAATGTATAACTATGGCAAAGAACCTATTTGCTCGCTACCTGTGGGAGATCAACACGCTCTATGAGCGAAGCAACATCACTCTTAAAGAATTAAATCAACTGTATCGCGATAGCTACCTCTATGACGAAGCCGACGAGGAGGCACGCTTGGAGCGACGCACCAGCGCTAACGATGACGATGGAGCCATTCCACTACGCACGTGGGATAACCACCGCCGTGAGATAGAGACTATATTTGACGTTAACATTGAGTGCCGCAAGAGCGACAACACCTATTATATAGATGATGACGAGGGCTACATGGCGAGCAAGATGACGCACATGGTGTGCAACCACTTTGCCGTGAAAAACATGCTGGGCGAGGCTAAAAACCTCAAGCAGCGAGTGCTCTATGAGGACATACCTTCGGGCTTCAACCACTTGACAACCATAATACAAGCCATGCGAGAGAACAAGGTGCTCAACATAACTTACAAGAGTTTTGCCCGAAGTCAAGAAGTGGATTTCACTCTTCATCCTTATTGCCTGAAGGTGTTTAAACTACGATGGTATGTGGTGGGATGGCATGAACCCACAAGCGACATCCGCATCTATAGCCTTGACCGCATCACCAACTTGAGCATATCGACAACAAAATTCAAGATACCTAACACATTTGATGCTCAAGAATATTTTGAAGACAGTTATGGCGCCTTCCGCAACGATGGTGTGTCGCCAACAAATGTTAAAATCAAAGCTAATACCGAAGAACGGGAATACCTGCGCACCTTGCCGTTGCACCACTCGCAACAAGAGGTGGAAACAGCGCAAGACTACTCGGTGTTTGAACTGCACATCAGGCCATCATTCGATTTCAAGCAGGCAATCCTTGCTATGGGTGCCAATGTGGAAGTGCTTGAACCTCAATCGTTGCGCGACGAGATAAAATCCACTCTCAACAATATGCTAAAAAAATACACGTAATTTCTTGCCACTGCACCATGATTTGGCACAGTTTTTGCCTTATTTTGCAATGAAAGAATCAATTCTGACAATTTTTTTAAAAAAATTAATACTATGACACTAAAAGAATTAAAAGAGTTAATTAAAGGCAAGCGTATTGACCGCATTGCTGGATTTTGCGACAGCTATGAGCAGATGTTTGAACGCTGCCGTATAGATATTCAGGAGTCTGAACAGAGAATATATATCGACACCTATCTCGACGATGATATTGAGGAGAAAGCAAAACTATTCATTCCTGTGCCAGAAGCGATTGACAAGTTGCTTGCTTTGCCAAGTGCTTGTGACGAATATAGCATACTATTTATTGGCCTTGACAATAAAGATTGCAATTGTATCCTCGTTCGTAACGTGAGCATCGCCAAGATTATGCAATCACCACAAGGCACAGGCGCGTGTCTGCTTGGTCGCGAGCCATTGAGATTCATCGATGATGATGACGATTTCCTTTATTCGGAAAGCATGTATCATGTGGTAATTATCATTGAAGACCCTAGAGCCCAGAAGTTGAATGAGAAGTTTACTGAATTCATCCATGCCAGCTGTAATTGGCCTTTTGATATCGAGCGACTCGACGAGGACATGATGTTTTTCTCCTATTTCGATGATGCCACACTCTTGTCATTTACCACCGATGAGGGCACAAGTGCAAATCTTATTGCGTTGATATCAGGCTCTTTTAATGGTGTTTATTTCACTCGCACTCCACTAAATAGCTCTACTGATGTTGAGCGCCTCAGCAACGACCTTGAGGGCAAGTATTTTGGCCCCAAGAAAGCAGTAATCTATCCTGCATATATCCCTGATTATAACGCTCCACACTTAACAGAGATAGCCAGCTCCACTTGCTATGCCAAGGAGTGTGCCACAGTCAGTGAAATGGAGCAGTTTATTGCCAGCCACAACCCCGACGAAGCTGTGGGCGACCTAGTGCGCCGCATCACCACTAGCTATATCGACGACCCAATTGACTTAATTATTGAAGCGATAACAATCCAATAAAAAAACATACAAGAGACAGCCGAAACGCTTGAAAGGAAGTATAATAAATGAGACTTGGGGAATTCCCACCAAGTCTCATTTATTACTCTTTTTTTTGTTGTAGTGGCCATCCATCATCTCAAATTCAACGAACTCAAGAAGTCTATTTAGATCATCTTTAATCTTATCAACCATACCTTCCAGAAATTTCTTATTATTAGAGTAAAAAGTGCCACGCAGGTATTTTACTTGTTCTTTTTTACCTTTCTTGGGAAAGTTTGCATCTGTTATTAAATTTGTTAGTTTTGCTAAAGCTGGATAATCATTTTCATTTAGCATATTTGAGATTGCAACTTTATGGTCGATATCTATGCTCTGAAATATGGCAACCTCCATAGGCCTAACTTCACCTTCCTCATTGGTGTGTGTGTAGACTTGCTCCCAGTCTTTGCCATTTTGTTGATATATAAATACTTTTCTTTTTTCTATTTTTAGCCCAAAATCGTTATCACGCAATTTTTTAAAGGTGATAGATTGCCCATTTTTGTCAATTAAAATTTGTATTTTATCCACTATCTTTGTCAACCATTCTTCGAAACAAGTTCTGGTGTCTTCAGAATGATGATATTTAAATACTGTATCAATTAATTCTATAGGATAATAAATATCACCTGTGTAACGGCCTTCTGTTCTTCGGCGAAATCTGATGTTATCGTAGAGTTCCTTTCTAGTGAATTCCTTTTTATTATATGTGTCAATTGTGTCTTTTATTGCAGCCAATTCATTATCATCTAAAGAAACTTTACCAGAGACTGAATTAATATTTTGACCATAAAACTCAATATATTTCTCAAGTGCTGTTCTACAGTCACTATAAGACTCTTCTGGTATATTAGTTCTTTTTTGTGAATATCTCTTGTCAAATGCAAGTTCACGCATTGCATTAAGCAATTCAGCCGCCGTTTCCTTGTCATTTTCATGTAATTCATTGAAAATATCATGAAACGGACGAATTTCCTTTTTATTCTTCTTTTTAGGGAAGAATTCATCTAAAACACAAAAAAATAGTCGCCTTAATCTGCTAACATAACTACTAGCGCTTTTTTCTGTTGTAGTTATACCTTCTTCAAAAAGCCATGTTTTAAACTTGTCACCAAGTGGGATTTTCACGTTATACTTCATAAAATAATGTTTAATATTGTCTTTATATAATTATTAATGATTTCCTGAAAAATAAATAGTTTTTATATTCTAGTGGTCTAGTTAAATCAAGTTCTAATCAGGAGCATCTAATAAACGAAAGAACTTAATACTATTATAATGCAAAGATAATGCTTTTTCTATATAATATACTAACTAAATAACAATAATAATTTAGCTTTTGGCTAAAAGTATAGGCTAGTTCTTATCAGCAATTCAGCGATAGGCGAGGTTTTAAGTCTCGCTCGCGGTCAAGGAGGTTCATGCTTTGGATTAGGATGCTGGTGCTGCGAGGATTGTGCTTGAATCTTTAATAATTGAGATTCGTCTCTTCTTTTTTCCATCACTGCGCTTTCTTTTGGCACAGTTGTTGCTGTAATTTGCATCAGAAACATTAACTAAATCATTTTGAAAACTATGGCAACAACGTTATTACAAAAACTTAAAGACGCTCTTAAGAAGGACGATTTGGATGCAGACGCCAAGGGCGATGTGTTGGTTGAAATAATTACAATCATAGCAACCAATAACTGCTGCAGTATGGGACTTGGATATGAGAACAAACTTGATGCAGCCGAGCGCGCGTTAAAGTTGTTTATCGCTGGCTGGAAAAGTCTAGTAGAGCAAACTGATAGCATGGATGCACTGCATCGCAAACTGAAAGTTCTGTGCCTCAATGCATGCCAGATTGAGAGGCGCAGAACACGAGGCATCAGTGATGCCCCTATGGGAGTGAGAATGGGAGACAACTTTCCTGATACATGGGAAATATAAAAAGATAAGGCTATGTTCTCGGTATTATTTGGATTCATAATTGGCTTTGTCGTGACCTTCATAGTGGGTGGCGCAATTGTGCTCGCTATAGCCGGCATAGGATGGTTGCTGATAAAGCTCTTGGAGTGGTTCTTCTTCGACTACCTCAAAATATAATAGCTTACTTGCTAAAAATGAGTCAAGTTTAAACTATACTTTCAATCCTTTTGCTTGTAAAAGTCAATAAGGATAACTAAATTTGCAGTGATAGAACAAGAGACAGCCGAAACGCTTGAAAGGGAGTAGGCAATACTTTATTCTAGTATATAATATTATGAATAATATTTTTAAACAAAACATTATTGATGCCATTAGCTCAATTAATGTGAATAGCAGCTGTAAGGATATATTGTTGGATTTTGGATATATATTTGACAAATCAAACAAAAATCTTAAAAGAATTACAGTTCCTTTATCATGCATTGCAAATGGATGTACATTATCCTTTGGTAAATTTAGATTTGGTGTCGAAAGCAAAGATCAAGCATTATCGTTAGGGAAGGTTGCATTCAAATTAACTAATAACGATGCCGAATGTTATGGTGAAACAGTTTTTAATGGGCAGGTCTATAAATTAAATAAGTCTGTTGATTTTTACCAAGACAACTGCTCCATAGTTAATGACATGTGTGATGATCCGTTCTTTCATTATCTTTTAGAAGTAAGTGGAATTATTCCAGTCTATACAGAAGAAGATGGTCCTGATAATTATATAATTAATCTATATAAAGAGAGACATAAAATTAAAGATGCTATAAAAATGATTCTTTTAGGTATTTATTTACCAAAAGGATATGATAAACATCCAGATAAACCTTGTGTCGTGCTTTTTACAAAGAATATTCGTAACACAGCAAGTCAATTGAATGTTGATTTTAAATTCAATTTGTCTGAAGATTTAGCTTATTCTTGTTTATATGATTTTGTTGAAAACCATGAATTGGCTCATGCGTTTTTTAATAAAGATCAGAAAAACCACCTTGCAAGTTGTGATATCTTTATTGAAGAATGTCTTGCGAACTATGCGGCACTTCTTTCAAGCAAGCATGATTCTAATACTTTCAAAATGGGAAAGGCATTGGTAGAGAGACAAGCCAAATTGAATTCATTTAATCCTGGTTACAACTATGCCCTTCAGTTATTTGACAGCAACTTTGATCCAAAGCTTATCGGTTGGTGGAAATGGCGATATTGCCATGAGTTGAAAGAGAATGTTGATTATACAACTCTGTCTAAAATAAATGATTTGGCTGAGATTTTTGACATTAAGGGTTTAAAATTTGAATAATATTGAGGACCAACACAAATAGCTATTTGGGAAAAACAATAAAAATACTTATACGAATCAAATTGATAAAGAAGTCCGCATTTTTCTTGTATGCATCTAAACGAGTTTTCATTGCCCGAGTATTGCCTTGATGGGGAGAATGTGCTTGACCATCTTGGAGAGGTGGTGGCGATGGATGTTGCCCTAGGGACCGACTATGCGGCAACCATCGTGGAACTGCTGCGTTGCAGGCCCATTCACACGCCCGTGTTACATAATGAGTGGCAGGCGAGCAACAGGGCTTTGCAATTGCTGGGCGAACGGATTAAAAGCGACTCCTATCGTCAGCATGCCTCCTTACTCGAACCGTGCTCTCTTGAGCAGGCACAGCGCTGGATTACATTCCTGCATGGCGTGACCGATTGCCAGTTGTACAACATGCATATGCTGCGCCCGTTGTTGCTGAAACGCGCCAAGGAGCAAGTGCTGCTTCTCCCCGAGGCACCCCAGAGCATCAGCCACTTGAACATGAGCAAACTGGACTCAGCCTTTGCCAGCAAAATGCAGCTGCAAGAGCGCTGGCATGCATTGCTCAACGAGATGATTGCTGGCACCATGCTTGAATGCAAGACGGAACATGACGCCGAGAAAATCACATTTGCCGACATTTCTTACTTTGCCATCGACCATTATGGCAATGTGGCAGTGAAACGTGCCGGCTCAAATGGTTATGAAGAGCTGGTGCGCGGTGAATATGACTCCTGGGGCCTTATCAGTGGTGAAAAGCTGAAAGCTAAATCGATTCAAGAAATAGAATTCGCCCCTCGCACCACCGAGAAAGCGCCACATGGCACTTATCCCACCCTTGAGACCTTTGCAAGTGGCAATGTGGAAATTAACAACAATCAGCTCCTGAGCGAGGTGGAAGCCCTGTTCAAAGATTACACCCACCCATGGCAACTTACTACTCCCAATGTCAAGAACATTGAGCTAATCAAGGTTTTTCGAGACGTTGGCGACTCCATCGATAGCATGGAGAGCAACCGAAAAACAGCTATACCGTTTTTGACTAGCGGATAATTTTCCAGAAAATATATAAACTTTGGGAATAAATATATTATTGTTGACTGAACGCCATAGCTTGCATAGGATGCTTACTGATAAAGCTCATGGAGTGTTCTTCAATTATCTCAATAAATAAAAAAATACTTGCTAAAAATGAGTCAAGCTTGACAATTCTTTCAATCCTTTATGCTTGAAAAGTCAAAAAGAATAACTAAATTTGCGGGTGAGATAAAATGAGATCCACAAAAACGCTTGAAGGTTCGGCGTAACAAGTGTGGAATTGTTGAGATATCATTTTTATAAACCATTAAATCAAAAACTTATGGCAAATTACATAGACTATTTAGTTAGACTTGAGGAAGGCGAGGAGCAGCTTGCCGAGATTCGAGAGCGTTTGGAAAAACTGGAAGCAAGAGAGCCAAAGCGCAGCTTGAAGGGGCTGTGTGAGGAGTTTGGATGTGGTCTTTTTAGCGAGAACAAGTATGGCAAAGATAGTAGTTGGAGGTTCTCCGATTTGGAAAGTGATCCCGACCCTGGCAAGTACGGCGAGATTCATCTTGTGATTCGCGCGACACATGACATAGGCGAGGAATATGATATGAATATGTATGTGCCGTTCTTTGCCGAGGATATGCTTGCCGACTACGATGAGGTGATTCCAGAATGTTGGCCAATAAAGGGCGGTTATGATTATCTCATTTCGATTGAAGGTGATGAAGAGCAACTTGCCGAGCTTAGAGAGAGGCTTGAAGAGTTGCAGGAAGAGACTGGCAATAGCCTTGCGGAACTGTGTGAGGCAATTGAATGCTCAGACTTTGATGAGAATAAATATGGCAAGGATAGCAGCTGGAGATTCTCAGATCTTGACGAATGCCCTGACCCAGGAGAAAATGGCGAGGTAAATCTAATCATTCACGCCATGAGCGACATAAGCAAACGTGGTGAAGAAGGATACCCATTCTTTGGTGATGACCTGTTGGGCGATTTCGAGGATCTGTGTGCCGGCTTTGAAGAACTCTAAATCCTAATGAAATGCTGCCAGTTTTGACCTATTTAAAGGTGTTTTACAAATTGAAGTAGTTGCTGCGGTCGAGGTTGCGGTAGCCGATGGCTTCCATGATGTGGTGCTGGCGGACTTGAATGCTTGACTCGAGGTCGGCGATAGTGCGGAATACTTTTAGGATGCGGTCGTAGGCTCTCGCGCTCATGTTCATCTTAGTGATGGCTTCGCGGAGTTTTTCCATTCCTTCAGCATCGGGCTCGGCGTACTTGTGGAGCAAAGCTGTTGTCATCTGGGCGTTGCAGTGCACGCCTGGGTGGTTCTTGAAGCGCAGGCTCTGGATGGCGCGCGCTTTGATGACTCTCTCCCTTATTGCCGCACTGGGTTCGCCTGGCTGTTTGCTCGACATCTGCTCAAAGTTGACGGGCTGAACCTCCACCTGCAGGTCAATTCTATCCAGCAATGGGCCACTAATCTTGCTCATATATTGATGCCGCTGATGTGGAGTGCAGATGCATTGCTTAGTTGGGTGGCCGTAATAGCCGCAAGGGCACGGATTCATGCTCGCCACAAGCATGAACGAGGCAGGATAGTCAATACTGTATTTTGCTCTGCTAATGCTGATGTGCCTGTCCTCAAGTGGCTGACGCATAACCTCTAAAACGCTGCGATTGAACTCTGGGAGCTCATCAAGAAAGAGCACACCATTGTGGGCAAGTGATATCTCCCCAGGAGTAGGATAAGTGCCGCCACCAACTAAGGCTACGGCACAAGTATACGATTATGTGGTGGGACAGAATAGTATATTTTCCATCATAATATGCTTAATTTCAATGTTTTCACTTGGACATGTGAAATTGACTATTATTTTATTATGCTATATATTAAAGCAGTTTGAGCGGTCGAGGTTGCGGTAGGAGATGGCTTCCATGATGTGGTGGGTGCGGACGGTTATGGTGCCGTCAAGGTCGCCAATGGTACGTTTGTCTCAATAAATATCTTGTGCTGTAAAGGTGCCTTCGCCTTTTAGATAGCAATTGAAAAACTTCAAA
>CACWNQ010000024.1 GCA_902762385.1 uncultured Bacteroidales bacterium
TATAATATTTTCTTGCCATAATTCAATCTGTTTTCTGCCATCGGCAAAGATAGCGGTTTTTTATATTCTAGAAAGAAGAACAATTACCAAAACAACAAACATGAGAAAACCACAACCATAAGCTCTGTTGGCAAATTCATTATTTACATTTTCCATATCATCCTGATTTGCCTTGTTGGAGATTCCATTTTTAAGTTCGCTATATGTGACCTTTTTTCTCCGTATGAATCTAAGATATAGGTACCTCACACTTATTCCTGTGTGAAGAACTATCATGTTCCCGAAAAATAGTTTGAATAAAGTCTCCATATCAAATGCTTAATTGCTCACTTCCGTGAAAACTTACTCCAAATTGTCGCTGTCAGACCGCAAACGCCTTTTTAAACCTGTCTGTAGCATCCACAAAATAGCTCCTGTCAATCCTACATATGAGATTGAAATAATCGAAAGCTCTTTGAATGAATTAACTGCATTCTTTATATCATTCAGATCAAATTTGACTGAATCTTCTGAACTATATACATCTACACGATATTTGATAATATCTAAGGAATTGACATAGTTATATATCAAAAACAAGAATAGTAAAATAGTGAAGACCAGCCAAATAGTTATGGCTCTATTGTAGATACTTATCTTTTTCATTGTTTCTTCTTTAAGTTCTGGAAGAATTCTTGTACTAATTATTATTGGATAAATTGAAGCTTACGGGTAATGTGTACCACACGTTCACAGGTTCGCCCACATTGTTGCGTCCTGGCGAAAAATCGGGCAGCATTTTAATTAGTCGAACAGCTTCTTGGTCAAGTTCTTTATTAACCGAACGTGCCACCTTGATTTTGCCAATCTTGCCAGAATTAGTCACTACAAATTGGATAATGACTTTGCCTTCGATTCCGTTTTTCAAGGCTTCGGGAGGATATTTCATGTTATTATTAATAAATTTCATCAGTGCTTGGTCGCCACCGGGAAAAGAAGGCATGTGGGCACACCCACTAACAGCATCATTTTCATCTTCTACGTTTATATTTTTCTTGCCACTGGCGCCTACAACTTTAAAACTGTCACCGCAACCGTCACCGCAGAACTGTCCTGCCTGGAGGATGGCATGAGCTGTCTCGTCGTAGATGAAATACAGGAAGGGATGGTTAGCAGTGAATTGCGGACTAATACATAAAAATGTTTCACTTTGCACTGTAGCGTTACTTGCTTCGGTGCCATGTTCGGTTACTGAAATCTTTGTGTCTTGTTTGAAGCGGTTGATATATGATTTCACACTGCTGAGTCTGCTGAAATCGGCTTTTTCGTTGAAAGCAGTTGGCAACAAAGCCTTTAACATGTCACACAAATCTAGATTGCATATAGTGGAGAACCGAGGCAAACTCAAGTCAATATATTCAGCAGGAGCTTTAAGAGCAGAGATGATATGGTTGAACTCTTTGGCGTCCATTGATGCTATGAAATCATTGATTTTCTTGTGTTTAGGCAATACTATAAGCATACGGAACTCGCTATCTTTATACTTCATTGAAATTGCTTGGCAATTGTTGTCCTCGTAATAATATTCACCTGCTTGTTGGAACATCATTGGCACTTGCACTGTCTTGCCATCGTCATTGGTGAAAACTTCTTCGTCAGTGTTGCCTGGGTGGAAAGGGCTTTTCCACAAATCCTTGAATCTCATGTAATTGATGAGATAGACTAATTCATTAGAGTCTGTTATATCGATAACATTATCTAATTCTCCATTTGACTGCTGCTTGATCCAATCATTAAGCTGCTTAGTCGCCTCGCTAGTACCGAAGTCGAGATTGCTCACTTGTGCGTTATAGATTCCCTTTATTGACTTGACAAAATCCTGATTGATTGGAAATTTATTGTTCATCGCCAGATAATTGCTCATCACTACCGATAGCAAGAAATGAGCGACATATTTGCCATAGAACGAGTTTGCCGCTGTCGACGGCCCAATCAGAGCCTCTATTTCCTTTAGCGTAGCACCGCTAGCACCGTTACTTGTCATGGCAAGGGCACAACTCACGCTCAAAGGTGAAAAAGTGAAACTCTTATATGGCTCTTTTTTCGACTGCTTATGCAACAGAGTAAACGCCAACTCATTGTTCTTGTCAACGCAGAGCTTGTCTTTATCGTTCATCACAAGTGGCGCATCGCTTTCCGTGACTTGCGAACTCATACTGGCACTGCTTTGCTGATTTTGTTCAGTCTCTTTAGAAGAAGCTTCATTTCCCTTATTGGCACAAGCCCCAAGCGACCAAACCACAAAGTACAGTAAAAACAATATTTGGAGAAAGGAAGTTTTCATATCTTTTTTGTTTTCGGTAGTTACTATATATTTTCAACGCTAATAACTCTGTGATTATTATTGAGAAAACAAGTTTTCATTCTTGTTTTCACAAAGCTGCACCTATCGGAAGCTGCACCTATCGGTGTCGAAAAGCTAGATTATTTATATTTTCTTTCCATAATTCAATCTGTTTTCTGCCATCCGCAAAGATAGTAATATAATCTCACAAAGCTGCACCTATCGGTGTCGAAAAGCTGGCTTACGCCAGATTATTAAATATTTTTGCCATAATTCAATCTGTTTTCTTTTGTAGACTTACATTGTTGCTTATTTAGATTTCATAAAGTCACACCATACGTTATAAATATCACTTAAACATGTTTCAGAAAAGGATCCATCTGCCATTTTTAGAACTTGAATATAAACCAGCCAAATAGGATTCATCGACACTTAGCCCAAATTGATAACCACATGACCATAGTCATTATTGTGTTTGTTCTTTAGATATTGCTGCCATTTCACTGTCCCAATCTATTGATTTGAGATTGTCAAGAAACTGATTGTCATATTTTCCGTCTTTCTTGAAATCATCTATCAATTTATCAACATCACAGGTGGAATCAATGTTGCATTTCACCACAATGTAGTTAATTATAGCATTTTCATCAATGTTGTGGCTTAAATAATCCTCGAGCATTGTTGCTGCTATTTTATATTTGTTCATTCTTTCTGTTTCACTATTAGCAAAAAAACCTTCACTCATGGCTCTAACTATTTTGCCATCGGTAGTGTATGTCTTGCCGTTCATAGTTGTTCTTGTTGTCAAAACAGAATCAGGGACTGTCGAAAGAAAATTCAAGGCTTCGGATTTCTTGCCTAATTCACTATAGATAGTCATTTTAAGTTGAA
Source organism: uncultured Bacteroidales bacterium (assembly GCA_902762385.1). GTDB lineage: Bacteria > Bacteroidota > Bacteroidia > Bacteroidales > Muribaculaceae > Sodaliphilus. The sequence goes on from CACWNQ010000024.1 coordinate 3,215, forward strand.
CCAGCAATTGATTTTCGTAAATACTTTCTCCCAAACTGTCAAGTGTCATTAGGTCGGCAATTAAGATTGTGGAGTCTTTGTTTGACTGATAATAAGCAACAATATCATTGTTGATCCTATGATAAATATCTTGAATCTCTTTTGATTTATCTTGTGAAGAGGTAGTGCTGTTGCTGCAAGCCAATAGCAAAAATGGACTTAATGCAGCAATGAATATTATTAAGTGTATCTTATCTTTCATACTATCCATAACAAGTGATTTATTAACTATTTCATTGAAACAAGTGGAATCTCGCCTTTAAATTCATTGTTGACAAATAAGGAGAAAATCCCATTCTCTCCACCTTGCATTGTTATACCTTTCTTGTTTAATATTTTCTCTGGTTCGAATATATAATTTACAGTATCTGTCTCATAAACAGAGATAATAAAATTTTTCTGTTTGACTTTAAGTACTCTATTTTCACGATCTATAAAAAACAATGAATCTGTGTTGTCAATGAAGTGCAGAGAATAATCTTGAAAATATATTCTATTATGTTTTGTGAAAACAGAATCCTCGTCATTAATAATAAAAACATCACAACTGTCATTTACACAAATCTTAAGCTTAACATTTGCTTCTTTGCAATACCACTCTCTTTCTGTTTTTTCTTGACAAGCTGAGAAGAATAAAAGTAGAAAGCATACTGAAATTATTATAAATATCTTTTTCATTGTTTCTTCTTTTAAACTATTGAACAATGCTATTTAATCACCTGTAAACAAAAAATTGTCAACTAATGGGAAAGCATCGTTTATCTTTTGATCTTTATGTTTTGTGTCGCCATATTCTAATCCTACTAAAAGATAGTCTCTAATAGAATTTCTCTCTTTTGTACTCAAATTATTTCCTAAAGCTGAAATGAACTTTTTTTCACCGATACAGTCTATAAGTTTAACTAAAACATTTCCATGATCATAAGAAGGTTCTCCATCCCCCGAATAATCCAGGAGGGACAGTTCTCGTATGCTTTTATTGTCACCATCTATAGCATTATCAAGCAGATTGCAATAATTAATGCCCCAATGGTTGTCAGTCGCTATTCTTAGTCCTTCGTCAACATATATCCCTTTTACATCCTTTCCACCAAAGTATATATTATCGTTCATCAAAAGAAATACTCCAATTAATGATACTGCTACTAAAAGTATTATTATTATTTTCTTTTTCATTTTTTCTTGTTTAAGTTGTTAAGAATGGAATCGCACTGAAGGCTCCCGAGAGCTTTCCTCCTTTTAGTTGGGTATTCTTCCGACACTTCAATTGTATCACCTTCGGGCGTAACTGTTTTTCTCCATTTTAAAATCTTTATTCTCTTATCATCTTGTAGATAGATTTTATTCTTTACATGGTCGAAATAAATAGTATCACCTTTGCAATTAAAATACCCTATATTCAAATTGTTGGTTTCAGCTGCCCAAAATGGAATTTTATAAGAATGCAACTGACGCAAAGGCACCTCCTTTATTGTTTTGCCAACCATGGTATCAACCTGTTGAGAACGTAAAGAAATCACAAGAGCCGTGTCGCTATCAACCAAAGCGTAATAATGCTGAAAATGGTTGTGGGCTTTATAATGAAGAATAGTAATATCTTTGTACTCAACTTCGCCGACTTTATGGTCAATAATAAATTGTTCTCTCTCAATTGCCGAAACAATCAGATGAACAAATGTAAAAACCAATATCACTAAGAAAATTTTCCTCATGGCCGAATGTGATTGTGTTATCGATGAAGTCGCAAAAATAGTGGAAATATTTGAGAATCAAAAATCAGGGGAAAGGGAAGTGGGGAAAGGGACCTTACTTGTTATAAGTAGAATATCTCTCTATGCCAAGTTTTTTATGATTTGTACTCATATCATATATCTCGCTGGCATTCTGTAAATCTACGATTTTGACTTTGTCTTTATTATAGTGGGATGAATCTGCCATCGTGCCCATGGGAGCATACAAAATCAAGCTGTCATTTTTAATGCTATAGAAAATTTCGGAATAATAAAAAGTCAAATTCAAATCTCCTCTTTTATCAGTAACAGAAATCTGCACATGATCACTGGTAAGTCCCCATATTTCTGACTTGATATAAATTGTGTCATGATTATAAATAAACTCTTTGCTCTTCTCTAACGGTTTACCTATTTCATCAAGTGAAGAACATAGATTAATTGCAAAAACAATTATAATAATCAATGTGACAGCTGCTAGAGGTAACAATATATATTTAATTTTCTTCCTCATTTTTTCTTCTTTAAGTTGTGGAACGATGGTTTTCCAGATATGAGAATATTTCATCTAGTCGACCATAATAATCCAACACATTGGGTTCTCCACGTTTATACATGAATTCAATGTGGTCAAGAAGGATTTGTTTTAGACAATCATATTTATCAGGTTGAATAAGTTTACACAGCGCTAAATCAATAAAAATCCAATCAGCCCCAACGTCGAGTAGTTGTACATTCTTATTTAATATAGGCTCAATAACATTAGCATATAGTTTTTCTAAGGAGGAGTATGTTGAAAAAACATATTCAGAATTTTTTAGAAGTTGCTTTTGCAGCTTATAAAAATCATCTTTATAATGTTCCTTATTTTGTTTAAAATAGAATTCCTCTTGTTGACATAACATATCACCTGAGAAAGAAATGCTTGCCCTATCTCGTTGATCTTGTAATGTATTGACACTGAACTTCTCAAACCATTTATGTAAGATATCAAACCTGACTCCATAAATAGGATATATAACCAGTGAGGATGAAGAATCATCAATCCAGTGGTCTAATTCTATAGACAGCCTCATTCCTTCCTTTTTATGAATAAGCATTGAGTCTCTTTTTCGAAATTTATAATTTGCAAATTGTTCTATTCGCATTATATCTGAAATAATAAAATCAAATAACTTGGCCATAACCTGTATTACTTATTTGAGATTGTAACTAAATGTAAGCTAAACTTAGAATTGTTATAAGCAATATCTTTTTCATTTTTTTTGGTTTAAGTTGTGGAACGATGGGGTTGCCTTTGAACTTTACTCTAATATTGTAACGTAAAAGATAATCAGTTTCTTATGAAACTTGTTTTATACCCAAAAGAGCAATTTATTGCAGTTTGGGTGTTTCAAAATGAGTGTGGTTATTATTGGATGATGATTTTTTTGCCGTTGGTGATGTAGATGCCTGCTGGTAGTCCTGCGGTGCCCTGGGCAGCGGTGCGCACTCTCACGCCGTCGAGTCGGTAGACGTCGGCCGGTGCCATGTCGGTCATAATGGTTGAGATGGCTTCATTCTCCTTATAGGTGAAATATCCAGGATTGGATGCGCCGCCGTCGATGTGGGCAAACTCCACTCCGGTGTTGGATGGATTAAAATGTGTGCCTTTCTCGCCAGTGAGCATATAACAATTGTAGAACATATACATACCTTCATCCTCAACATTATCGGTGCTCCACTCGTCGCTGGCGTAGATGGTTTGCAAGTTCTCGCAACTCTCAAACATTTTCCACATATATCTAACACTTGAGGTGTTGAAGCTGCTCAAGTCGAGAGAGGTCAATGAAGTGCAACCAAAGAACATCTCGACCATGTCGGAAACTCTAGATGTGTTGAATTTATTCAGGTCGATACTGTGCAGTGATGAACATCCACTAAACATGCTGGCCGTAGTTAATGCTTCGGCTGTATTTAAATATTCCATGCCCTCGATAGATGTCAACTTGCTGCATCCCTCAAAGAAGTTCACCAAGCTTTTGAATTTCAATTTAGAGAAGGTGGGGTCAAAGATGCACTTTGTGATATCTTCGTGTTTGTTACACGAGCGAAGGTTCAAGATGACGGTGCCTGGGCGGTCATACATTTGATTGTCGTAATAAAAGGTGAGGGTTTTATTCTGCTTGACAGCATAAATCCTGTCGCCCTCGGGCTCCATGGGCTGAATGCCCATGATGGCGGTTTGATTGTTGTTGAAGCCTCCAACGTCGAACAAGAGGTAGTAATTGTTTTCTTGGCCACCCCATCCCCAGTTGATATGGAAATAGGGGGCGTCGATGTTGTCATAACCATAGCCGTCGATAACAAAAGCATGGCCTGAGCTGGAAGTTGCTCCCGAATAATAAACGGGCCTGCCCTCTTTCAGCTCTTCATAAAGTAACTGCTCCCAATCATCATCATTGAATTTAGAACGGTATTCAAGAAAATTGTCATAGTTAAAATACTGGTATAATGCATTGGTTACATTTTCGGAAGGTGCTCCACTTGCATCGGCATAATCCATTTGCACCGAGCAGCCGCACAGGTGCATGAGTGTTGCAATGGCTTCGGCCTGCTCAGAGGTGAAAGTTGCATAGTGGTTATAATCGTTTATGATATTGTCCCAGTCGATAGTGGTGATGGGCACGTCGGGCAAACCAATGTCCAAAGTTGAAGTCGAGTAACCTGGTATGATATCGGCGGTTTCCTGTGGCCACTTGTGTCGATACATGATTTGAGCCATGGCAGTTGCCACACAGCCTGTCACGCATCGGTTGCCGGTAGTGGGATTTATGGGACAATGATTATTGTAGGGGTATCCCTGGCTGAAGAGACAGTCGATCAATGGGGGTATTATCTCACGTTCGTCGGGAGAGCTTTTAGGAGTCACGGTTGCTTCGGGGTGGGTTCGCAAATAATCTATTTGCGCTGCATATTCTTCGAGCCATGCGCGCATGTTGCAAGGCATGTTGAGGGCATCGACCGTGCCATCGGGAGAAAACCCTAGAATAGAAGGTGTGCGCTCTTCGCCACTGACTACCACATAGCCGCCAGCCTCATCGTTGAACACATATAGCTCGCTACGCTCTATCGCTGTTGACAGCTTAGGCTCATGGCTTGTGCCTTTCTTCATGTTGCAGGTTTTTTGCAAAAAATCCAAGGCTCTTGTTAATGCCACTTCGTGTGAAACTTGTTGGGCGCTGGCACTGATAATAGCCAACAAAGCTGCTAGGGTGAAAATAAGTCTCCTCATGATTATTTAGGAATATAATGGTTAACGATGTTACAAAGTTACAACATTTTTCTTAAACCCAAATCGGTCATTAGGCCGACGACAAGTTATTTTTTTGGTCTTTGGTTAAAAAGTTACATCTCCATGCCACGGGGCATGAAGATGTAACGATAAGCTTAGAATAAATTGGGGATTACCATTCCAGGGGAACGGTTAGCTTGAACGTGATGTTGCGACCCATGTTGAAGACGCCTCTCCTGCCGGTGACGGGATTGACGTCGGCCATTTTCAGTCGGCTCAAATGGTTTTGATAGGCCTTGTCGGTAAGGTTGTTGGCGATGATTGCCAGAGTTGCCACACGGTTGCCACGATACATGATGTCGGTGCCCACCGAGGCGTTGAGCAGTGCATAGGCAGGAGTTGCGTTTTCGGTTCCGTAAGCCTCGTATAAATGATTCTGCTTGAAATTATAATCCAGACCTACCGAAACATAAGAGTTGTTGAACAAGCGGCCGTCGTGTGTGAACTCATATTTCACATCGGTGCGCCATCGTGGAGCAGGTGTGAAAGGCAGGTTGTGCGACTCGGGGGGCTGGTGAAGCAGGACGGCGCGCACGAGGTCGAAAGAGGTGCCTAGATGAAGGTTGTGCATGGGATGCACGTCGATTGACAACTCGCCTCCCCACAAGCGGCTGTCGCCACTGTCGAAACGGAAAGTGTCGTAACCCTCTTCGACCACTTCGTTCACGCGGTGCAGGAAGATGTAGTTGTCGATGTGGCTGATGAACATGTTGAGCTGCAATGACACATACTGATTGGTGAAGTCGGCCCCGAGGTCGAACTGGAGGCTGTATTCAGGCTTGAGGCGCTCATCGCCCAGCTCGTAACGAATTGAGCCCTCATGAACACCGTTGGAGGTGAGCTCGCTAATGTTGGGCGCACGGAAACCGCGCGACACGTTGGCACGCAAGTCCCAGTATGGCCCGGCATGCAACACAGCGCCCACGCTACCCGTCACTCCACCGAAGTTTCGAGTCATGTCGTTGAAACGCATGTCGCCATCTTCTTCGAGAGCGTTGCTGTGCAAGTGACGGTGGTCGTAACGCAAGCCTCCGTTGAGGGTCCAACGGTCAAAATCCTTGCTGGTGGTGACGAAGATTCCAAAATCAAAGAGGTTATAGTCGGGAATAAGGAATTCCTCGCCGGCATTGAGTGAGCGCTGGTACATACCACCGATGCCGCCAGTAACACGCCAACCGTTCATTGATCTGGTCACATAGTGCACATTGTAGCTGAGCGTGTGTAGCTTGAAGTAGAGTTCATACTCATTAGGACTCTCGGCATCTTCAAATTCTTGACGGCGATTGAGCTGGTATCCAAGCAGAGCATTGAGTTTTCCGTCGCCAATGTAGAACGAGTTGTCCCAAGCTGCCTTGTAGTGATAGACCTGCTGATAGGGCATGCCGTGGCTATACTGCTTAAGGCGACCGTATTCACACACGAGATCGCCCGACTCCTCGTCGCGCTCACCCTCGACAATGCTGGGTGTGATGTTGTAGTAACTCAACGTGAGTCGTGAATATCCCCATGAACGGTTGATGCCACCCATGAGTTGCGCGGCCCGCTCGTGGAACTGGCTGTTGGGCACATAGCCGTCGTAGCGGTTCTTGTAGGCATGAGCCATTTTCTCGCTATAGCGAGCGTTCCACACATTGCCATTCTTGTTGCCCGAGAAGTAAAGCGAATAGTCTAAAAGACCATTATTGGTTTGATACTCAGTCGAGAATCCAGCACGCATCTTGCCCTTGGGCACTATGGGTGACGAGTTGAACCGAAGCACTCCAGCGAGTGCGTCGCTGCCATAAACCAGGCTGCCTGGGCCCTTGAGCACTTCGACCGAACTCACGCTAGCTGCATCAATCTCGATGCCATGCTCGTCACCCCACTGCTGGCCTTCCTGACGGATTCCATCGCTCACCACAACGATTCGGTTATAACCCATGCCACGGATGACTGGTTTGGAAATGCCGCTGCCCGTTGTTAATTGCGACACACCGGGAATGGTGGTAACGGCGTCGATAATATTGGTTGCCGAAACCGATTCTAATTGGCGTGAAGTGAACAAAGACACTGGTGCCGAAGATTCTTTCAGCTTGGTGGCACCTGTAGCTCCAGTGACAACCACTTCTTTAAGGTTAAGATGACGATAAAACACGTCGGTTGTATCGACTGTTTCCTGGCACCATGCTTGTGTGCCAAGTACAGTCACGAGTATAAAAACGATGAGATTTTTCATTCTGTAACGATTAAAATAATATGTAACATTGCACTACATTCCCGCACCTAGATAGGGTGAAGAATGCAGTGATTTTTTTATAAAAAAACGGTTGAATGTTACAGAATGGCGGGTGGGGCCCGCAGAGATGTCACTCCATGATAGGCATCGACAACAGCCTCGGCCACAGGTTTGACGACAATGGCCACCATGACTGCACACGCTTTAAACTCTTGTGGTTGAAACTCGGCTATGAAGCGCTGGCTCATGAAGCGACAAACCACGCAATCGTCGACAGGTGAGGAGTATTGCGTGATGTGGCCTGCATGATGCACATGTTCAACGCAGTCGTCGCAGTCGATGGGTGTCGAAGGCAGGGAGTGAATGTGAAGACAAGAGAGCAGTATTGCCGGCAGGAATACCGACAGCAAAATCCAGGCTGATATTTGCTCTCTGAGTTTCATTTTGGTTGCAAAGATAGTACTATTTGGTCAAAACGAAACACAACAATAGTGTGATTTTTGTTAATATGACAAGTGAGAGGTTAGTGCTTTGCTGTGTGCTGGATGATTTGTGCGATTTCAAGCCGTGCTTTCTTGCCCTCGGGGCATGGCCACAGAACATAGACGTGTCCCAACTTCTCGGCCACATGAAGTCGTGCATCGACCCCGGCAGCTTTCATCTTGTCGTAGGTTTTGACTATGTCGGTGTAAAAAATCTCCCAAGTGCCAGTGTAGAGGTCGGTGGGTGGCAGTTGCTGCATGTCGCCATAGAGTGGTGAAATCATTGGGTCGCGTGGGTCAATCTCACCTGCCCAGTCGGCACCAATCTTCCTTAGTACAGCAGCATTGAGGAACGTGTCCTTTTCTTGCAGAGCATCATCACCTCCCAGCACGTCGACCCATGGTGAGATGAGCACAAGATGCGCTGGCATGAAGGTAGAGTCGTTGCGTGCCTCTTGGGCGAGTGCAAGCGTGAAACCTCCACCTGCCGAGTCGCCAATGATGATAAGGCGCTTGCCAGTATATTTCTCGACTAGTTGCTGATATAGCTTCATCATCACGGGGTGGGCATCGCTGGCGGTGTAGCAGTAAAGCAGAGGGTAGTTAGGTGTCACTATGCCACAACCGGTTGCCTCGGCCCACTCGGTCATCGCGTTCCAATGAAATGAGGAGAAATTGTGATAGTAGGCTCCGCCATGAATGTAAAGCACCATGGGCTTGCTGTCGTCTTGTGGCTCCATGTGAAAGACTTGCATGCTGTCGACTCTATACTCACGCATTTCACGAGGAAACTTCACATTGTCGGGAATCTCAACAGTAGTTTGATCGGTTTTGTCGCCTTTGCGTTGCTCATATTCCTCGAGGGTTGCTTGGTCTAATAAATGACTGATGATGATTGCGTGAGGTGAGCGTCCATCAATTAGCCAGACTGCTCCACCAATTATTACGATGGCAGCGACAATGCCTAGCACCGTCCATAGGATTTTCTTGATTGTGTTTTTCATAATATCACTATTTAATGTTTCGGTATAAGGCCACAAATATACAATAATTATGCAATTGTTGGTGAATAAACTAAAAATATTTTTATTTGATTAAGATTATTTGGTAAAAATATTGAGTGTTGTTGAATGTTTTTAGTGTACATTTGTGGCATAAAATATTAAAACATGAAGAACTTTTTAGCAATGATGGGCAGCTTGCTGCTTGCAGTGATAGCAGCGTTGCCAGTCGAGGGAAACACCGTGATGAACGATACAGGAGTGAAAATAATGGTAATCAGCGACCCGCACTTGCTTGCACCGTCGCTCGTGGGTAATAGCTTGGCAACTAAGCAGCTAGCTGCTAGTGACATGAAGCTGGTGCTTGAGAGCGACATGATAGTAGGGCGCATGGTTGACGAGATTATCAAGCAGAAGCCACAACTGTTGCTCATTACCGGCGACCTCACCTTCAATGGCTCTCGTGCGAGCCATGAGCGGCTGGTTAGCCACTTAGAACGGCTCGAGCAGGCGGGAGTGAGAACCCTTGTCATTCCCGGAAACCACGATATTAATTGCCCTTACAGTAAGAGTTACGCAGGCGAGACTGCTGAGGCCGTTGCTACGGTGAGCAGCGAGGAATTTGCTCAGCTTTACTCGCGATATGGTTATGGGGCAGGCTCGAAGCGTGACCCTAACTCGTTGAGTTACACATGCGAGCCAGTCGATGGGCTGATGCTGCTGTGCATCGACAGCAATCGCTATGATGAAAATCGAGTGGGGAATAATGGTGAGAAAGTGGTGTATCACAACGAGGGTGTTGTGAAGCCTGAGACTCAGGAGTGGATAAAAACGCAACTCGATGATGCCAAGGCTGGAGGCAAGCGTGTGATTGCGCTGATGCATCATCATCTTGTGGAGCACATAGACGGTGAGGCAAAGTTACTGCCGAACTATATTGTTGCCAATCATGAGCAAGTGGCAAAAGTGCTGAGGGATGGAGGAGTGAAGGTGGTATTCACGGGTCATCTTCACATCACCGACGCTGCCACGATTGACGGAATAACCGATGTGGCTACTGGCTCGGCATCGACCTATCCGTTGCCAATGCGTACTATTACAGTTTCGCCCGGGCTTGAAACACTGAGCATAGAAACCAGGTTCTTCGATGGCTTGGACGAGGAATTGCTGCAACGAGGTCGCAGGCAGGTTGAGAACAGCGCCGTGACGGTGGCAGGGATGTTGTCGCGACGGCTGTGGCCGAAAATCAGTGGTCGCATGGATCAGCTAAAGCAGATGCTAGAAATGCAGGGAATGCAGGCAACAAAACTGCCGCAGAATGCTCAGGAACTGAGTGACTTGCTGGTTCGCCACTTGCGTGAACCATTGACCAAGGGGCTGCTCGAAATGTCGCGTGGTAATGAGAACGAGCGTAACGCGACAGTAGTGATTGATGGAATAAAGCAGGGCGTGAAAGGCATGATGGTGGAATTGCTGGGTGATGAAGGTGAAACGATGGCTGAGTTCTTGATTGATGAGATGTTTCCTCGCGTGGAACCCATGCTAAAGAGCGCTCTTGAGGACGTTAACCATGTGGGCGCCAGCGACGAGAGTCGCACCGATGACCATAGGTTAAGGATTGAACTTAGGGATTAAGCATAAAGGATAAAAAGCGACCTGCGAAGGGCAAGTGCCATCGCAGGTCGCAAGGAAACGTTTTTTTGAAAAAAGTTATTTCATCTTAACCGAAGCAAGAATGCTATTGAGAGCCTTCTCGGCATCGGCCTCCTTGTCGGCAGGAGCTTTCACTGAACCCATAACGCCCTTGGTGCCTTCAATAACTAAAAGATAAGAGAAGTCAATCTCGCCCTCGTTGGTCACGCGGCGCACAACGAGCTTGTTGCCATCGATTTGGGGATCGCCAATCTCTTTGTAATCTTGCTGATTCAAGAGCTTAACGTTGGCGCCAGTCTCTTTGAGCTGGTCGACCGATGGTCCTGTCTCGTCGAAGTTGATGCTCAGACTGATAGCGTCGTCGGCCGACTTGGCGTTGAGAACGTCGCCGGTAGCGAAAGTCTCTTTCCAGTCCTTAGGGTAGGTGACAGTGTAGTGCTCGCCCTCGAAGGTGATACCATCGGTAGCTTGTTCAACATTTTGTGCTTCGCCACTGTTGCTGGCACTAGCGCTAGTGTTGGCGTTGTTGCCACCGTTGCATGCTACGAGACCCATTGTCATGGCTGCCAAAGCAATAAGAAATAATTTTTTCATAAATTGAATTGAGTTTTTAAGGCATCTTGGTATCACGTTTCAGCGCAATAACGGGAGCAAGTTGCCAGGGTTAATCATTTTTTGTGTAGAAAATATAATAGTGGAGGCGCTGACTCCACCATGAATTGTCTTTCACATTTTTAACGTAAAACCACCGCTTTTTATTGTGATTTTAGGTTTTTAGTTATTAGTTGTTAGTTTTTTAGGTAAAAAAGGGCTGTTAGTTAAATTTTAGTAAAAAGTGGCATGGATTTTGCTTATGTGTTTTAAACTTAGATACCTTTGTGGCATCTAAGAGACGAAAATTAGGTATAACAAAAAATTCTATATTTTTTAGAACCCATCTTTAATATTTATGTTTAACTTAAAAATGTTTTAGGTACTATGGAATTTTTTATTATTAAGAATGATGAACAACAGGGTCCCTTCACCATTGAGCAGTTGAGTGGCATGAACATTATGCCCGAAACTCCTGTATGGGCCGAAGGAATGCCCGACTGGACTACTGCCGACAAGGTTGCTGAGTTGCAGCAGCTTGTGGCCTATGCACCCCGCGTCGACAGCCCCGCCGAGCCGCCGGCCATGCCCGAGGCATCGGCTGCCCAACCACCTGTGTGGAATCCTGCCCCAGCAGCAAGCACTACAACGCAGCAAGCGCCTCCCTATACAGCAGCCCCTCAGCAGCCTTATGGTTATGCTCCTGCCGCATCACAACAAGCACCAGTTGAGCCGGCTAAGCCCAAGAAGAGCCACACGGCATTGTGGGTGACTCTGGCTATTGTGGCTGTTCTGGCAGCTGTTCTGGCAATTACCAATCCCGACAAGAAAGACCATTGTCGCGCCATCTCAAATGTTACAAAAGACTGGAGTTCTGATAAGATAGAGGACTTCTTGGGTGGCGGTTTCTTGGGTGGCATCACCAAGATGGTGACAGCACCGTTGCTGAGCGAGGTTGTTGAAGGCGTAGTCGACGTTGACAACTATGGTCTGTGCTCGGTGGGTCATATCGACATAGGCGACAGCTCAACCAAGGTGTCGTTTGGAATTATGGGCCATGTGTTCACCTTCAACAAAACGCAGATCGACGAGAAGATAAAAGAGGCTATAGGCATGAGCTTTAACGATGCCATCAATACAGCCAAGGACGGTATTGACGACTTGTTGTCGAGCGACGAAGAAGAGGTGCCCGAGGACGATGCATTAGGCGCTCCAGTGGTTCCCGAGAGTGATGAGGATGTGACTGCCGAAGACCGCGTGGAGAGTGATTTCGACATGCCCGAGGAGGTCGACACGTTGCTTAAGACCATCACCAAAGAGGGTGCTAAGGCTGCAGGCAAGGCCATCGACAAGGCTATCGACGACTTGTTTAAATGACTGGCATCTTGCATTGATTGGAGATTAGATAACCTGACACGTTTTATTTAGAGGGCGGAAACTCATAGTTGAGGATTCCGCCCTTGTTGTGCGTGGTTAGAGCTCGTCGTGAGCAAAGGCAATCATTAGTTTGGCCTTGTAGCGTCGCCACTCCAGGTTGAAGATGCTGCTGCCATGTTGTGGTCCACGTGGGTCGATGTCGCCATAGAACTTCATGAGCAGGAAGTGAGCCAGCAGGGCAACGATTGTGTCGTGAAGAGCAGTGTCGAAACCCAGTCGGGGTTCATTATTGAAAGCGAAAGTCATAATGATGTTTCGCGAGTCGATGTTTGGATTATAGTTGTCGAAGCTGAGATATCCCATTACTCGCTGCTTCAGGTCGGCATAGCCTTCCTTGAGCTTGATGAGCAGCATGTTGCGGTTGTCGGGGGTGAGAATGCGCACGTTCTCGTTGTGAGCTCCGTGCCAAGCGCTTTGAGCGTAGACGTAGTTTAGAATCTCGTCGAAGTCGATGTGGATGGTAAGTGTGTGTCGTTTCATGATGAATTAAAGTGTTTTTCAATAGAGTTGTAGTGTTATGGGTTTGTGTCATGCGGCGCGGCCATAGGGGCGGCGGCAATTCATCATGCTGAGTTGCCGCTTGATGATGAACCATGCATGGGTAGGGGTGAGGTAGAAGCGTGATGCCCGGCATTGCTCCAGCACGATAGTTATGGCCTGTGCAGCCGACATTTTTCCTTCAGTCATTAGGCATTTTACCTTTTCGGTTAAGTCGAGCCACATTTCGCGGTTGACGTTGCTCTTGAAGTTGATGGCCTGCTTGCCACTTAGTAGTTTTGGCACAATAGCATAGGCTCGGTCGAAGCCCACATGGTAGCGAGGTGTGCCAGTTTCGAGTGCAATGGAAAGAGCCACCTGCCTTAGGTTTTTCACGCGTTTAGCCTTCAGCTTGTCGAAGACCTCGCAGTAGAGTTCGGTCAGTTGCCTGTCGCGCTCATGGCGCCGTTGAGCGCTTTCGCTTTGGTTAAGATAATTCATTTTGTTGTTTAATTAAATTAAGGTTAATATTCTTTTTTAGTTGTTGTGAAATGAATCACGTTGCAAAGATAATACATCAAAATGGTAAAATGCAAACAATTTAAGGTAAATTTACAAAAAATTAGTGACAATCCACAAAAAAGAGAAAAGGACATCTTGCCCCTTTCTCTTTTTGGAATTGGTGAGAGTGTGTGATGCTAGAAGTCGAATGAGAGTCCTAACTGAAGGTTGAAGTTGAGAGGATGCTCGTTGCGGATGGTGTTGAGTGGCATTGTTGTGATGTAGTGCGAGAGCTTAGGCGCCAGGTAAACTCCAATGTTGCGATTGAAGTTGTATTGCAATCCGGCAGTGGCGTGAATTGACCACTGCAGACGCTTTATTGTGACGCTCTCGTTGTTGAACTTTGCGGATACTACTCTCTCGACGAGTGCTTCGCCACCAACGAATGTGCTGAGGCCGCGATAACGCCAGAAGTTCCATTTTACACCAAATGGCAGACCCACAAGCATGATTCTCTGTTTGAACTCGTTGCCTCCGTTGTCGGGGGTGACATCGCTTGTCATAGATGTGAAATTGAGTCCAACCGAGCCATACAGATTGCGCACGATGCGCTTGTTGAACGTGAGGCCGGCGGTGAGTGGCATGTGGTGGTGGTAGTTGTAGTTAACGGGTGGAGCAACCCTGGGTGTGACTCCAGGAGCTGCTGGCGCCATCATCATGCCAGAGTTGTTGCTTGGTGGCAACAGCATGGGTGCCGATGAACTGTTGACAGTCGAGTTGTGGTCGGTTGAAATCAGACCGTTGCCGTAGGCTGCCAACAGCATGGTGTTTTCCTTGTGATGCTTGGTGAGTGCCATTTTCTCCCTTGCCGCCCGTCGAGCATTGGCATCATAGACCAGATGCTGCTGATAGGTGCTGTCGGTATAGGACTTCCATGGCTCCATGGCCTCTTGGTTCATGACGTTGTCGTACTGTGCATAGAGTTCCTCGAGAGCCTGCATGGTCTCGATGTCGTAGAAGTAGTCTTCGGGGTTGAACTCGTTGGGGTACTCGGCAAGGTCGATGAAATCGTTGTCGCTATTGGCCATTAGTTGGTTGTCGATCAGTTGGTCATCGGGCTCGCTGCTATTGCGTGATGTGCCATGGTGGCCAGTGTTACGGCTTGCTGCTTTGCGGCTGGCAACAGGCTGTGGACGTCGTGCTGGAGTGGGGGTGCTGGTGTTTTGTGCTATAAGCGTCGGTGAGAGGCTTTGCACGCTGCTAGGAGCGGGTGTGTCGATGACAGATTGTGTTGCCGAGTCGACAGTGGTTGTGGGGGTGCCGTGAGTAGCATCATCGGCAGGTTGTTCTACAGTTTTCTTGACAGTCTGTGCAAGTTGTGGTTGCTCGGAGTTGTCGTTGACGAATATAAATCCAGTGGTAGCAACAATAGCGACAACGGCTGCGGCAGCAACGGCCTTCCACATGCGTGGTGTGATGAAGGCGTGCTTAGCCTTAGCAGTAGCCTGCTGTTGCGCCATGGATTTAGCAATAGTCTCCCAGGCACCATCGGGCACTTGCCTTGTTGCCTGGCTGGTTTTGCTTTTTATGGCGTCAATCCAGTTGTTGTCTATATTGTTATTACTCATTGTGTTGTAGTGTTGTTTTGTTCATTGATGTAAGCCTTGATGCGTTTTGCTAGTAGCGCTTTGGCTCTTGCCAGTTGTGACGATGAAGTTTTCTCGCTTATTCCCAATTGCTCGGCAATCTCTTTGTGTGAGAATCCATCGAGGCAGTAAAGGTTGAACACCGTTCGGTATCCGTCGGGCAGTTCGGCGATCATCTGCATTATTGTGCTCACGTCGAGGTCATTTACTGCCTGCGAGGTTGTTTCATCGCTGTCGTCGGGAGGTTCGCTCAGAGTCTCTACTGGTAGTGTGCTGGCTTTGAGCCTCTTTTGCTGCCTGAGGAAGTTGAGCGATGTGTTGACTGCAATTCTCGTGGTCCACGCCTGTAGCGAACCCACGTCTTTCCACTTGAAAGAATGGATAGTGGAGAAGATTTTGATGAAAGTGTCTTGCAGCACATCGTTGGCATCGTCGTCATCGGCCACATATCGGTAAATGACAGCCATGAGCATGGGAGAATATCGGTCGAAGAGTTCTCGCTGAGCACTTGCGATGCCCCGCTTACAACCCTGACTGATTTCTTTTTCGCTCATCATGATGAAGTACTTTTAAAACACACGAAGTGCAAAATTACTGCATCATTTGTTGAAAAAAAATTATTTCCCATAAAAAATGCGCTGCATCATCATGATGATGGCAATTGGCTGGCAAGTATCGATTGTGGGTTTACACTATAGCAAGTTGTCAATGAACTCATGCAATAAACACACTAGCAGTTAAAATACTGCACGTTATGCCATTAATATTTGCTTTTTTAACACAACACGGCACCAAAGGGGTGTTTTTGTCTCCCTTTGGTGCCATGTTTAGTGGTGGAATTTAACAATTGGGTTAATTGCTTGTACAAAGATAAAAAACAAAGCTGCTCTCCACCTAGTGGAAAACAGCTTCAAATCTTTTTAGCTTGTCGCTAATTACTTGCCTTGCTCAGCAGCTGGATCTACAGCCTCAGCAGCAGCGTCAACAGCCTTGTCAGCAGCGTCCTTAGTAGCCTCAACAGCCTTGTCAGCAGCGTCCTTAACAGCGTCGGTAGCCTCAGCAGCAGCGTCCTTAACGGCCTCAGTAGCCTCGGTAACGGTGCTATCAACTGCAGCAGCGAGAGAGTCAACAACGGTAGTGTCCTCTACAGCGGTAGTGTCGGTAGAAGCGCTAGCACTGGTAGTACCCTGGTTGGTGCAAGAGAACATAGCTACGCTAGCAATAACAGCAACTAATAAAACTAACTTTTTCATTTCTTAAATCTTTTAATAATAAAACAATAAATAATTTTCTGTGTTTGAAAAACGGTGCAAATTTATATCAAAAAATTAATATGCAACTCTTTTTTGAAATTTTTTTTTGCCCAAAAAATGAGAAAAATGCGCAATTTAACACAAATTCACAAAGTTACAATCTGTCACAATATTGATAATCAGTGACTTTATTGAAGAAAAAAAACTTTAATTGGAAAAGTGTTAAATTGTCTTTAGAAATTATTTTTTCTGATTTTAGCGGTAAAGGAAGCGTTTTATGCTTCGTTTCGGAGTCTTTTCAAACTCGTTGACCATAATCTCAATGCTCGATATTCGTTCGTAGGGAGCAACAAGCTTATTAAGCTCGGTTTTAACCGTTTCCATGTGTGCTGGGAGCTGGTCGCGAGTTATGCCATCGCGGTCCATCGAGTCATAGTCGGGATAGACAAGTGCCACGAGCTTGTGGTCGCGGTCTACAACAAGGCTCTCACTGATGTAAAGCATATTGTTGAGCTTGGCCTCGATTTCCTCGGGATAGATGTTCTGTCCATTGGAGCTGAGGAGCATTGTCTTGAGACGTCCACGAATGAAGATAGTGCCGTCGGCACTCAGTGTACCCATGTCGCCGGTGTGCAGCCATCCGTCGTCGTGCAGCACCTTGTCGGTGGCTTCGGTGTTATGGAAGTATCCCTTCATCACGTTCTCGCCCTTGACGCAAATTTCGCCGGGAATGTTTTCGGGATCATCGCTCAGGATTTTGCATTCCATGATGCCTGGCAGCACGCGGCCTGCACTGTGCAGCACAAACTCGCGCCATGGGGTGTGGCTCACCAGTGGTGCACACTCGGTCATGCCATAGCCCACGGTAAATGGAAACTTTATCTTGTAGAGGAAGTCTTCGACCTCGGCGTTGAATGGTGCGCCACCCACAATTACCTCTTCAAACTCTCCACCAAAGGCCTCAATCAGACGCTCACGAATGCGATCGTAAATCTTGCGGTCGAGATATGGAACGGCAAGTGCCCAGCGCAGCTTGGTCTTGCTAATCATGGGGACAATCATCTTGCTGTAGATTTTTTCGAGCACCAGTGGCACGCATATCACCAAGTGAGGCTTTATCTCCTGCATAGCTTTGACAATAACCTTGGGTGCCGGGATGCGACCTAGCAGTGTGATGTGCGAACCCACGGCGAGTGGTGTTAGCATGTCGAAGGCGCAACCGTAGGCGTGAGCCAGTGGGAGGAACGACACGCAACGTGTGCCGCGACGGTGCAACTGCGAGTTGATACCATAGACGATGTTGCCAGCTAGGTTGTTACCAGTGAGCATCACGCCCTTGCTGAAGCCAGTGGTGCCGCTGGTGTAGTTGATTTCCATGAGCTCCTCGTTGCTGCGCTCAATGTAATTGATTCCAGCAGCAGTGAAGCCTCCGGGATAGGTTTTTGCCATTAGTGCGTCGGCATTTTCAATCACTTGGTCGATGTGTTCGTCTTCGTTTTGTGCAAGCAGCTTGCCATTGTCGAGCGAAACGGCTGCACGCACGTGACGCATGTTGTCGAAGTCGAACGACTCCCATATTGAGTTGCTGGCAAAGAGAACTTCGGCTTCGCTATGGTTGATGATGTGCTGTGCATCACGAGGATTGAACTCCTGCAAGATGGGCACAATCACTGCACCATAGGTAATAGTGCCAAGAAACACTATTACCCAGCTGGGAGTGTTCTTTCCGATTAGTGCAACGCGGTCACCAGGCTTAAGGCCACACTCTTTATATATAAGGTGTAGTCGTGCAATGCGCTCGGCAAAGTTGCCGTAGGTTAATGTCTGCTTGGTGTTGTAGTCGCTAAGGGCGGGTAGTTCCCAATTATTGCGGAAGCTCTCCTCAAAGATCTTTATGGTATTTTCTTTCATCATAGTGTAATGATGTTATTCTTATTTGCAATACTATTTAGCCCACAAAATTAAAGAAAAAATCTAAAACTACAAAATTCGTTGTTATTGTGTTTGAAAATTGCTAAATTTGCAGTGAAATCGGTTGACCGTTGTGCCGAGACATTTTTGGCAAGGCTTATGGCGTAGTTTGTTCAATATGCTTTACCTTTGCAATACAATAATTTCGAGTAACACATTATATATATAATATTATGAAAAAGAAAACACTCCCCCTAATCAAGGATGACCCATGGCTTGAACCCTTTGAAGAAGCCATTGTGGGGCGACACAACGATTTCCTTAATAAGGAGAAAGAACTCACTGGCGAGGATGGCTCGCTGGTCGACTTTGCCAATGCCTATAACTACTACGGGCTTCACCACAGCGACAAGGGTTGGACCTTGCGCGAGTGGGCCCCTAATGCCACCGAGATTTTTGTGGTGGGAGATTTCAACAACTGGACCGAGTGCGCACCTTATAAGATGAGTCAACTTGCCGATGGCAACTGGGAAATCAATCTTCCCGAGCGTGGCATGAAGCATGGCGACTTGTTCAAGCTTAGCATTCACTGGAATGGTGGCCAGGGAGAACGCATACCTGCCTATGCCACCCGTGTGGTTCAGGACGATGCCACCAAGATCTTCTCGGCTCAGGTATGGAATCCCGAGGAGAAATATGAATTTAAAGTCAAGAACTTCAAACCCGATGTGAAACCACTGCTCATCTATGAGTGTCACATAGGTATGGCGCAAAACCGTGAGGGTGTGGGCACCTACGATGAATTCCGTGAGAACGTGCTGCCTCGCATCGCTGCCGACGGTTATAACGCAATCCAGATTATGGCAATCCAGGAACATCCCTATTATGGTTCCTTCGGTTACCATGTGTCGAGTTTTTATGCTGCTTCGAGCCGCTTTGGTACCCCCGAGGAGCTCAAGCATCTTATCGACGACGCGCACTCGCGTGGAATTGCCGTGATTATGGATATCGTGCACTCTCATGCGGTGAAGAATGAGGTTGAGGGTCTGGGCCGATTTGACGGCAGTTACGACCTCTACTTTTACGGCGATGGCCGTCGCGAGCATCCTGCTTGGGACTCGCTGTGCTTCGACTACGGCAAGAATGCAGTGCTCAACTTCCTGCTGAGTAACTGCAAGTTCTGGCTCGAGGAGTATAAGTTTGACGGCTTCCGCTTCGATGGTGTAACCTCGATGCTTTACTACAACCATGGTCTTGGTCAGGCGTTTGGAGGCTATGAGGACTATTACAACGGTAATCAGGACACCAATGCTATTACCTATCTCACTCTTGCTAACAAACTCATCCACGAGGTGAATCCACGTGCTATAACCATAGCCGAGGAAATGAGTGGCATGCCAGGACTGGCACGCAAGGTGAAAGATGGAGGCATAGGCTTCGATTATCGCATGGCAATGGGAATTCCTGACTATTGGATTAAGACCATCAAGGAGCAGAAGGATGAGCACTGGAAACCAACCTCGATATTCTGGGAACTCACTAACCGTCGTGCCGACGAGAAGACTATCTCTTATGCCGAGAGCCACGATCAGGCACTTGTGGGCGACAAGACCATCATCTTCCGCTTGATTGACAAGGAAATGTACTGGCACATGATGACAGGTGATGATAATGGTGTGGTGAGCCGAGGCATTGCACTGCACAAGCTCATCAGGCTCGTTACTGCATCGACAATCAACGGTGGTTACCTCAACTTCATGGGTAACGAGTGGGGACATCCTGAGTGGATTGACTTCCCACGTGAGGGCAACGGATGGAGCTATAAGTATGCTCGCCGCCAGTGGGATTTAGTTGACCGCGAGGACCTCAAATATCAGTTCCTCAACAATTGGGACAACGACGTGATGCACCTCATAGGTGGCACTCACAATTTCCAGGCTCTGCCCATTCGCAAACTCTGGGATAAGGATGATGACCAGGTGCTTGCCTACATGCGTGGCGACATCGTGTTTGTGTTCAACTTCAATCCCGTGAAATCGTTCAGCGACTATGGCTTCTTGGCACCAGCAGGAGAGTACCATGGCGTGATGACTAGCGATAACGCTCGCTATGGTGGCTATGGCAATGTCGACGAAAATGTTAAACACTTAACGCAGCCCGATCCACTTTACGATAGCGCTGGACTGGGATGGCTTAAACTCTACATTCCTGCTCGCTCGGCATTGATTCTGCGCCTGCAGCCAAGGAAACCCAAAGCTGCGAAAAAAGCTGCCCCAAAACCAGCAGCAAAGAAAAAAACAAAAAAATGAGTCAAAAGTGAAGAAAAGGGATGGTTCCTTTTTCTTCACTTTTACATTTAAAACTTAACACTTAATGAACGTTGTAGTTTATTGCTCAGCCAATGCCAATCTTCCCGAGGAGATAACTAGCATCGCTGCCTCTCTGGGTCAGTGGATAGGGGAGAGAGGCCACTCGCTGGTGTATGGCGGGGTGAATGCAGGACTGATGCACATTACTGCTCAGGCGGCTCACGATGCTGGTTGCCAAAATGTTATTGGCATTGTGCCCGAGTTCTTCAAGCATCGTGCCGACCCACTGTGCACCGAGCTTGTGCTTGCCCGTGACCTGAACCATCGCAAGGCTATGCTCATCGAGCGTGGCGATGTCTTTGTGGTGCTGCCGGGTGGCCTAGGCACTATCGACGAGTGGATTTCGACGCTGTCGACGCTAGTGGTGGAGGGTAGTGATTGCCCCATCATTGTGGTGAATTATAACGGCATGTTCTCGGCTCAGGCTGAGCAGTTGAGCAACACAGCACAGTCGCAGTTTTCGCGCTCGCCACTCATCGCTAGCTCGATTCTGGTCAACAACTCACTAGAACTAATTAACAAACTAAACGAAATAAACAAGCTATGAAATCAAAAGTTTATACTCTCACAGGCGATAAAGGAACTACATCATTGGTTGGTGGCCAGCGAGTTGCTAAAGACGACATCCGTGTCGAGGCTTATGGAACGGTCGATGAGCTGAATGCTCACATCGGCATGCTGGCTCATGCCATAAAAGGCGAGATTCCCGAGGTGGAGCAGCTGATATTCAAGATTCAGAACAAACTGTTTAACTTGGGTGCTTACTTGGCTACCGAGCAGACTGATGTGGAGGCTCCAGTTTATGGCCTTAGCGACGATGACGTAAAGGCTGTTGAGGCTATGATTGATGCCCTTGACGAGCAATTGCCTCCCATGCGTGGATTTATTCTGCCAGGTGGAGCCCAAGCTTCGGTGTGCTGCGACATTTGCCGCACCGTGACACGTCGCGCCGAGCGCCGTGTGGTGACACTCGCTGCACAGCAACCTCTTAATCCCCTTGCTCAGCGCTATCTCAACCGCCTGAGCGACTTCTTCTTCATCCTCGCCCGCCACTGCAACGTGACCAGCAATGTAGAAGAGGTGCTTTGGGATAAGAATAGCTAGGATATAGAAATTGCAAACGTTTGCGCGGTTTTTCGTTGGAAAAATCGCGCTTTTTGCGCTTTACACCTATTTATATTAATAATTTTGCGTGCTTTTAGGCTAAAAAAACATTGACCTTCAAGCTGTTTTAATAACCATATAGAAAACTTATTCAAAACAAAATTAATACTAAAACTAAACAAAATGAAAGAAAAATTTAAACATTGGGCATGGAGGACCCTACTAACCCTCACCTGCCTAATTGCAGGCTTCTCACAAGCCAATGCCATTAAGGTGTATTTAAAACCTAATAGTGATTGGGCGAAAGACAATGCACGTTTTGCAGTCTATTGCTTCAAAGGCTCATCTAACACATGGGTGTCTATGTCTTCTACCACACTCAATGACGAATCAGGTTACTATGTTTCAGAAGTTGACAATTCTACTTATTCTACAATCATCTTCTGTCGCATGAACCCTAACACTACAGATAATAATTGGGACAATAGATGGAATCAAAGTGCTGATATCCCAATGCCCACAGCTGATGCGTTATATGACATGAGTGGCATCACTGATTGGGGTGGCTGGACATTAGATCCCACACTTGTGAATGTCGCACCTTCTACTCCAGTGTTCTCGCTGGCTAGTGGCACCTATGATACTAACCAGAGTGTGACAATATCTTCGACTGCTGGTGCTACTGTCTATTATACTACCGATGGCAGTGACCCTACTACCAGTAGCGCTGTGTACAGCGGTGCCATTGCGCTTGAAGATGAGGGCAACTACACTATCAAGGCTATTGCCGTTAACGACTATGGCACAAGCAGTGTGGCTACAGCCGAGTATACTATTGCCTATAAAGATATTTATCTCTTTGGCTCGGTGGGCATCCAGCATGCTTGGAATTTCTCGAATGGCAATTACAAGCTGGTTACTGTCGATGGCATAACCTATACTGGCGCTTATCGTGTTAATAAAAACACTGCTGAAGATGTGGGTTATTTCATCTTGGGAAGTGCTGAGGACATAACTTGGGGTGACCAAAGGATGATTGGATCGGATGCTGATGGTGATAACTGGGATATTATTGATAGTAATTTGGGCTCACTGATGAACACTGTGGCTGGTTCGAAAAAACCTTGGAAGGTTACAACTGGCGAAGGTGTCTATGAGTTTGATTTCAATCGTGTGAATAACACACTTGTTGTCACAAAGTTCCATGGTGGCACATCAATCTTTGTCTATGATTATGCGCGTCCTTACATCTATGTAAAGGACAGCGAGGGCACTGAGTTCAACGGCGAGTATCCTGGTGCTAACATCAACATCATTGATGAAACAGTGGGTGGAACAAGTGGCTTGAGCAGTGTGGATGCCGAAGGCAAATATAATTACCAAAATGTAGGCACTGGAACTCTTGCATGGTATGAATTCCCAGTTCCTTCAACTAACGAAATCACTTTTGAGCTGCTCCACAACAGCGAGAACACGGTTACAAGTTCACAGGAACAAACTGCCCAGGGTGAAGTTTACTATTACTGGGATGGCACTCAATATGTGAAACTCAACTCAAGGAATGACGCTGCCAACCTGCGCCGCATTGTGGCTCACGTGCGCATGCAAGGCACCGAAGTGCCCACATGCAATGGCATGAAAATGAACGGCCCCAGCTCGTTCTATGGACAAATGTACTACTGGATGGCAGTGACTACTGCCGAATCGGCACACTTCGTTATTGCCGACAAATATGCTCATGGCTTTGATGCAAAGAACGTATTAAGCGATTTCTATGTTGAACTGGTTGATGGCGAATATAAGCTTATAAATAAGACTGAACTTGAGAGCCGCCTTGCCAACAAGACAGGTGTGGGAACAATTATCCACCTGCAAAAGAACAGCAACACCCCCGAGGCACACGAAAGTGACGTGCTTGGTGTAAACACATGGGTGTGGAGCCAGAGTGAGAATGAAAATATCAACACCACTAACTTGGGACGCACATGGTGGGGCCGTCACAATTCGCAATGGGCAGGTTCCAAGTATGAAGAAAATTATCAGAACTCGCGATACATATATCAGGCAGATGGATTGAATGGAAATGCTGATGTGTATGTTGAGACAACTGAGGATGGCGCCGAGTGGTACACCTGGTATGAGGACAACAGCGTTGCAAGTGCTACATTTGGTTACGGAACTTTAGCTGCTGGCGCGACTTATCCTACCTATACTCCTGATAAGAGAAAGTATCAATTCTACATGCACAATGAATCTCCTGCTATTACTCAGCAGGCTGGCGAGTTGTGGTACGTTTGGACCCCCGACTTCAGCAAGACAGGTAACGATAACGGAGAGTTAATCGATGTTACCCGCACCTACGAGAGCCGCGCTAAGCAAAAGGCGCTTTGCTCAACAGTTCGCGAGGGCAACTACGTTTACTACACCGACATCAAGGGCTGGGGCGACAATAATATCTTCTGTTATGTGTTTGAAGGAACTTCATCGCTTGTTGGTCCTTGGCCAGGTATCCAGATGACAAAGATTGGATATGACGACGAGGGACATCCTGTCTACCTGATTGATCTTTCCAACTATAATTTGCCATCTGCTTCAAGCACTGCGGGCATTATCTTCAATAACGGCAAGAAAGATACCGACAACACTAAAGCACAGACCGGTAACCTTGAGTGGGCCAATGGTGGCTGCTACGACTACCTGGGCTTGCTCTACCGAGTGGGTGGTAACATTGATGTTATCGAAAATGAACCTGATGGCAATCCCGCCACTCTCACCTTGCGTGGCGTGTGGTACAGCCGCGTGAAGCACACCCTCTTTGCCAAGGACGATAATAACTATAACAACAAGTCGATAAACGGCTATGGCTATGTTGACTATGGCAAGAGCACAGGTCTGCAAGATAGTTATGACCAGAGCAACTGGGTTGAGATAATGCCCTACGGTGATATTACTGAAGAAGATTTGTTTAACCTTATCAACAAGGAGTTTGTGCTCTATGGAATGAAGCTCAATAGTGTGAACCCATTGTTTGAGGCGATTTCAATTAAAGTCACAGGAGAGGTGGACGATTATGCACCTAATAAATTTGTGGCCTCCAACTTCATGGGCATGTATCAAACTTCATCGAATGGCACAAAATATTTCTTCGTGCAGCCAAAACCCAACGAGTTTGTTGATATTGAGAGGTCGATATATGTAAATGTTGATGCTGAGGGCAATCCCTGCTGCCGTTTTGTGATGAATACTAACACAGGACTTGATGGCTCATTCAACGTTGACTGGACTTATCATGACCCAACCTATTTGTCAACTGGTATCAACACATCGACTGGTCAGGTTGTTTTCAACCCTCTTACTGAAGATGAATTGTCACATGCTGGAGTAGACCCACAGCTTACTCACCTCACTGGTTATACTGGCTGGTTGGCTATTGTGAAGGTTAATGACCCTGCTGCCACATCGGCAACAGTGCAGAATGCACTTCGCTTGGCAGCCGAGAGCACACAATTTGATCCTTCGGCCTACGATGCAAGTGTTTCGCCATCTACTGACTATACTGTTTACCCCATTTGCTTGGATAGCCGTCTTGCTACTGCGATTGAGGCGATTGGGGCTGACAAGGCTGCGGGGATGCGCACGCTCAAGGCCACTCGCTACTACAATATGATGGGCGTTGAGTCGAGCACTCCATTCCAGGGCGTGAATATCATAGTCAAGGAATACACTGACGGCTCTCGCGAGTCGAGCAAGATGATCATGCGATAACTCATAAATACAATTTCAAAATGAGAATAAAGCGTCAATTTACTTGTTGGCGCTTTATTTTTTCCATCCCTTTACTTTGTCTCCTTACCAAAAATGTGTATATTTGTACCGAATAATATCATTAACAACAAAATAAAATAGACTATTGCTATGAAAAAGTCATTGTTAGTATTATTAGCGTTGCTATGGTTGTTACCAGCCATGGCGGTCGAAGACGTGAGTTCTATTGTTGATAATGCCGATGGTGTTAATAATGCTAATGTGATTGAGAATGCCGTTAGCACCGAGAGTCCACAGGCTAATGACAATGATAAGAAAAATGAGAAACCACCTATTTTTACAAAACCTAAATTTAGCGGATATGGCATTGCCTCCTATCAAGCCACTTTCCAGGAAGGAAACAATAGCAATACCTTCAACATCAGGATTGTGAGAGCTTCGTTCGAGGGAAGAATCCTTAATGAATTGTACTATAAGGTGCAAGGCCAAATCAACGGCAACACTTCCACTTTGGGTAGCAGTCCTCGCCTTGTCGATTACTTCATGGAGTGGCAGCGTTTTGACTTCCTTAAGATAAAACTTGGCCAGTTTAAGAGGCCATTCACCTTTGAAAATCCCATGCATCCGCTTGATCAGGGTTTTATGTCTTATTCCCAGCCTATCTCGAAACTGTCGGGTTTCAGCGACCGCACAGGCGAGCATGCCAGCAATGGCCGTGACATAGGTCTGCAGTTGCAGGGCGACTTCCTTAAGAATAGCTCAGGTCGTTACTTGCTTCACTACCAGGTGGGCGTGTTCAACGGACAGGGAATCAATGTTACCGATGTCGACAAGAAGAAGGATATCATAGGCGGTGTGTGGGTGATGCCTATTGCCGGACTGCGCATTGGCGCATTTGGCTGGGAAGGTTCCTATGCCCGCAAGAGTGGTGGCGAGGTGCTAAGTCTTAACAAGCATCGCTATGCTTTGAGTGCTGAGTATAAGAAGGGCGATTTGCAGTTACGTGGCGAGTACATCCATTCTACTGGTTTGGGCTTTGCTACAACCTATCAAAAGCCCGGCGATGCCACCGACTTGACAATCAAGACCTATACCGACCGCGAGGGCAATGCAATAGCTGCTAATAAGGCCGACGGTTTTTATGCTCTTGCTATCGTTCCGGTTTATCGCGACAAATTGCTTGTAAAAGGACGCTATGACCTGTATCGTCCCAGCGCTTCATGGCTGCACGCAAAGACTAACTATGAGATAGGTCTCAATTTCCGTTTTTGCAAGTACTTTGAGATACAGTCGGAATATGTGTTCACCAACGACCGCGCACTCGCTCATCACAACTACAGTAGCGTGTATGTGCAAGTGAGCGTGCGCTATTAATGAACGACAGAGGTAAGCTTTGGCCCTCGTACTAAAAACTGAAAACTAATAACTAATAAACTAAATATTTATGTCAGTGTTAATGATTTTACAGCTCTGCATCGTTCTTGCAGCGTTGTGGCTGGGTTCCCGATATGGTAGCCTGGCATTGGGTGCCATTTCAGGAATTGGCCTTGCGATTCTGGTGTTTGGGTTTGGTTTAGAGCCCGGTACACCTCCCACCGATGTTATCTATATCATCATAGCAGCAGTTACCTGTGCAGGTATTATGCAGGCGTCGGGTGGTATGGACTGGCTTATCCAGTTGGCCGAGAAATTCCTGCGTAAGCATCCCGACCGCATCACTTTCTTTGCCCCCATTTGCACCTTCCTCCTTACCGTGCTTGTGGGAACGGGACACGTTGTTTACACCTTGATGCCCATCATTTGCGACATCGCCATTAAGAAGGGCATCCGTCCTGAGCGCCCATGTGGTATTGCTAGTATCGCATCGCAGATTGGTATAACCTGTTCGCCCATCGCCGCTGCTGTGGTGGCATTTATCACAATTTCGGGAACCAATGGCTATGCCATAACCATCCCCAAGGTGCTCATGGTAACAATGCCTGCGTGCTTGCTGGGTATTATTATTGCATCGGTAGCTTCCTATAAGCGTGGCAAGGACCTTGACAAAGATCCTGAGTTCCAGAAGAAGATTGCTGACCCCGAGCAGCGTGAGTTTATCTACGGCAGCACAGCTACCACCCTTGATAAAAAGATTGCTCCTGAGAGCAAGCGCGCTGTATTCATTTTCTTTGGAGCCCTGCTTGTTATTGTGTTCTTTGCTATCTTCCAAGATATGCTTCCTGCCTATGAGACCGTTAAGGCTATCAAGGGAGCACCTGAAATGGAAATGCTCGGCGCTAGTATAACTCCAGAACAGCTGGCAAAGATTGAGGAAGTCGTACCCGATGTAACTGAGGTTGTAATGAGTCCGTTGAAAATGAACATTGTGATTCAGATTGTCATGATAGCCGCAGCAGCGTTGATGATAATCTTCTGCAAGGCTTCTCCCAAGAAGGCTGTCAGCGGTCCAGTTTGGCAGAGTGGTATGGTTGCCGTCGTTGCAATTTACGGTATCGCATGGCTCGCCGACACTTATTTTGCAAATTATCTAGGTGCTATTCAAGAGATGCTTGCTGGCATGGTAGAGCAATATCCGTGGTCGATTGCTTTTGCGTTCTTCCTGGTGTCGGTGCTTGTCAACTCGCAAGGTGCTGTGGTAGTTGCCATGCTGCCACTGGCCTATAAGCTTGGCATCGACGGATGGATACTGCTCGGTGTGTTGCCATCGGTTTATGGCTACTTCTTCATCCCCAACTATCCATCGGATATCGCTACAGTGAACTTTGACCGCACAGGCACCACCAAGATTGGCAAATATCTGCTCAACCACTCATTCATGATGCCTGGTTTGGTGCACACCATTGTTGCATGTGTGGCAGGTTATCTTATTGCCTACCTTTATCATTCTATGGGCTGGATTTAGAGCTTAGAGAATCGACTAAAATGGGTGCGCCAGAATTCTAACGCACCCATTTTTTTCTCATTCGTTAGCACAGTAATTGTGCATTTCAAAGAGAGGCCAGTGAGTCGCTGTGCAGGGCAAAGGCCTCGGCAGCCAGGCAGCGGCTCTCAATGCCGCGAAACTTCTCCATTGTGGTGTGCCAGCCGTCGTAAAGCTCTTTCATGCCTTGGCTCACATGGCAGTTGCACGCCTCGTGTTTGCGTTCAAGCACAGCCTCTATGTTTACCCAGTGTGTAGGGTGGAACATTTGCGTTTGCTCGCCAGTCATCACCTCGAAGTAGTAGAGCTTGAATCTGCGTCCAAGTCGGCGCCATGCGTCAAGCACTAGTGTGCCACACACGGCATGGTCGCGGTGAGCATCGATGGGCCAGTGAGTGAGCACCACGTCGGGATTCTCACGGTCGATGAGTTCGCGCATATCCTTATATCTTTCAAGGTTTACCTCGGTGTTGCCGTCAATCTGGTTCATGAATATGTGTCGTGCACCAGTGATTTCGCAGGCTTTCTCGCTCTCCACCACACGTATGGCGGCTGACTCGTCGTGGCTTTTGCCTGCAATGCCAGCCTCGCCTCGGGTTAGATACACGCACACCACCTCGTGCCCAGCATCGGCGAGCAGGCACATGGTGCCACCGCAACCCGTAAGCTGCCATGCCAGTTGTCTTTATCATTTCCCGTCGGTTCATGATTTGAAAAAGTTTTTTATGGAGTATTCATTTTGATTCTTACAGTAGCCAGCGCTTCACAAGAGGAAACCGTTGTGCCAGAGGTCCCGCGACCAAATAGGCGATGGGCAGAGTTACAGCGAGTATTGCGGTATATTCAACATATGGACCATGGGCGGCAATGTTGATGCCAGTGAAGTGTCGCAATGCTCTCTCTCCATAGTCAATCATCACAAAATGAAGCAAGTAGACCACAACACTCATGTTTCTCAACGTTACCGACCACGATGGCAGCTTGGTGCATCGCAAGTTGTAAAGTAAAGCACCGAGAAGAACGAGGAAACACATAACCGCGATGTATGCCACCAAATCGTTTTTAACTGCACATGTTGCGACAAATGCCACAATCGACAGCCATAACCAGAGCTGGTTGTTTAATTTACTCAACTTGCCAGCAAGCCATGGAATAAACCACACGCACACCTCCATATAGAAAAAGAAGCGAAAGCATAAAAAGTTGCTGTCTAATATTCCCTTCTTAACGCGTATTCCAATGAAATCGTTGATAAGCTCCAGATGGGCAAGGTCGTAATAAATGCCTACAAGACAAACAAGTATAAATGGGACTATTTTGCCTAAGTAGCGATGGAGAAAATATATTATTGTGGTTCCGTAGATGAGCGACATAATGAAATATCCGCCGCGGCAACCACCATAGAGTAGCAGTTTTGGTACAAGATACAAAGTCCAATCATCAGGGTAGCGTGTTATATGGCGATGCAACCAAAAAGGCAATAACACCACCGACCATCCCAATATAAGAAATAGCAGTCGCTTCACATAGTGCTTAAGTTGGCCCAATGATTTTTCGTCCCAGCGTATACGACTCCAAAAAAGCAACGATGAGAAGATGACAAACATTGGCAAACTGACATCACTCACATGCCGCCACCAATAGACATAATCTCCCCTCCCACTAGCCTGCAAATGGAAGGTAACGATAAGCAAGCAAGAGGCAAACTTGAAAATGTCGAAATATTTGAAATAACTTTTGATGATGTTAAATTTTTAATCAAGTTCTGAAGTAAAAAACTGAGTATTTAGCATTGCACTACAAAATTATGAAAAAAATTTCAGTATTTCCTTCTTTGCAAACGTTTTCACAGTTTTTTTCCATTTATTAATATTATTATTAATATTAATTTTGGTTTTATTATTAATTTTACTCATTGGAAAAAACTAATATAAATATATGTCACTATGAAACTTATTTTTAATTTAGATTATCAAACTATCTTTGGCGAGGAAGTAGTGCTGCACATCAACGACAGCAAACTCGACTTCCTTGATGCAACCCACAAGATGACCACAACCGATGGC
The DNA here is from genome assembly GCA_902762385.1 of uncultured Bacteroidales bacterium. Taxonomy (GTDB): domain Bacteria; phylum Bacteroidota; class Bacteroidia; order Bacteroidales; family Muribaculaceae; genus Sodaliphilus. Next base: position 33,709 of record CACWNQ010000024.1, read on the forward strand.
CATCGCTGGGCTTGCGAGGTGTCTTATCCTGGAGTTAGTGGTCGTCACATCGACTACTACTACAGTGTGAACCGTGGTGATGAAGAGATGCGCCATGAGTGGCAAACGGTGCCTCATCGCCTGGTTTTCTCTTGCGCTAAAGCCAAGTGCTACACAATCTATGATCACTGGCTCGACCTGCCCGAGGACAGCTACCTATACAGCAGCGCATTTACCGACTGCCTTGCTGAGCGTCAAGAGCGCAAACTCGCAAGCACAGGATTTGGCAAGACTGCCATCATCAATGTGCGTGCACCACAGCTCGCTGGAAACCAACGCCTGGTGCTGTGTGGCGAGGGTCCTGCACTGGGTGACTGGAGCGCTAAGCGTGGTCTTGAGATGACTGAGGTCACTCATAACCAGTGGGCAATCAAGCTCAACACATCCAAGCTTGCCAGCAACCGCATCGTCTTTAAGTTTGTCGCTCTCGATGACAAGGATGGTGTGTGCTGGGAAGAGTGCGACAACCGCAGCATTGAGTTCCCCGAACTCGCCACAGGCGAAGTGGTAAGCTACGAACTGCCTCAAGCCACATTCCCACTTCCTGCATGGCGTATTGCCGGTACTGTGATTCCCATATTCTCACTTCGCAGCGAACAGAGTTGTGGTGTGGGCGACTTTGGCGACCTCAAGAAGATGATTGACTGGATGGAGAAGACAGGCCAGCGTGCCCTTCAGGTGCTTCCCATCAACGATACTACAATCACCAAGACTTGGACCGACAGCTATCCCTACAACAGCATCTCGATTTATGCGTTGCACCCCATGTATGTCGACATCAAGCAGCTTCCTGCCCTCAAGGACGTGGAAAAGATGAAAAACTACCTTACCTTGGGTAAAGAACTCAACAAGTTGCCACAGATTGACTACGAGCGCGTCAACAAGCTTAAACTTGACTACCTGCGCGATGTTTGGGCTCAAGAAGGCGAGAAGATTGTCAAGGGTAACGATTACAAGAAATTCTATAACGATAACAAGCGTTGGCTCGTGCCTTATGCCGCATTCTGCGTGTTACGCGATAAGTTTGGTACTGCCAACTTCAAGGAGTGGCCCAACCATCGCCAGTTTACTCCATCGCTTAAGAAGAGCATTGAGGACGCCACCAGCACTATGGGTAAGGAGGCTGCATTCTGGATGTTTGTTCAGTTTGAACTCAGCAAGCAGATGAAGGCTGCTCACGAGTATGCCCGTAGCAAGCACGTGATTTTGAAGGGCGACATACCCATCGGCATCAGCCCCAATGGTTGCGACGCATGGGTAGAGCCAAACTACTTCAACATGAATGGTCAGGCAGGTGCTCCACCCGATGCTTTCAGCGCCGATGGTCAGAACTGGGGCTTCCCCACCTACAACTGGGACGAGATGCTCGCCGACGGTTGCCAGTGGTGGGTTCGCCGCTTCCAGAATATGAGTGAATATTTCGACGCTTATCGCATTGACCACGTGCTTGGTTTCTTCCGCATTTGGGAGATTCCTATCAGCTCGGTTCAGGGTCTGCTGGGTCAGTTCTCACCAGCACTCGGTATGAGCCGCGAGGAGGTTGAGGGCTACGGCTTGAAATGGCAGGAGGATTTCTTCACTAAGCCATTCATCGCCGACTGGATTATCGACCGTGTGTTTGGTCCTCACGCTCAGCGTGTGCGCGACACTTTCTTGCAGCACAGTCATGACGATATTTGGATTATGCGTCCCGAGTTTGACACTCAGCGCAAGATTGAGGCGGCATTTGCCGGCAAGACCACCGATGACGACAAGTGGGTTCGTGACGGTTTGTACTCGCTCATCAACAATGTGCTCTTCGTGCGTGACCGCAAGGATCCTAACAAGTTCCATCCACGCATCACTGCACAGCTGGCACTCATCTACGAGGCTTTGTGGGACAGCGACAAGGATGCCTTCAACCGCTTGTATAACGACTACTACTATCGTCGCAACAACCGATTCTGGTATCACGAGGCAATGAAGAAGTTGCCACGCCTGGTTCAGGCCACACGCATGCTCGTGTGCGCCGAGGACCTCGGTATGGTTCCCGATTGCGTGCCTTGGGTTATGAATGAACTCAAGATTCTGAGTCTTGAGATTCAGTCGATGCCTAAGGATAATACACTCAAGTTTGGCCATCTGCAGAGCAATCCTTACCGCTCGGTGAGCACCATCAGTACCCACGACATGAGCACATTGCGCCAATGGTGGGATGAAGACTGGCAGCTCTCGCAGGAGTACTACAACGAGGTTATGTGGAAGACTGGTCCAGCGCCTCATCCATTGCCAGGATGGCTGGCACGCGACATTGTGGCCCAGCACCTCTACAGCCCATCGATGCTTTGTTTAATCAGTCTGCAAGACTGGTTGTCGATTGACGAGGATCTTCGTCTGCCCGATGCCGATGCCGAGCGCATCAATGTGCCTGCCAATCCACGCCACTACTGGCGCTATCGCATGCACATGACCATCGAGGACCTGATGAATAACTCGGAATTTAATGCTAAAATTAAGCAGCTCATTGCTCAAAGCTATCGTTAATTTTTAACCAAGAGGTTCTAGACATTCTAGATTACTAGAGTTTCTAGAACCTCTAACCTAATACCAATAAACTTATTATGAAACTGAAGATAACAATTACAATAGTTGCTCTCTTTGCCATGCTCACGGCAGGCGCTCAGCAGGTGACTTCGCCCAATGGCAATGTGCAGGTAAACTTCTCGATTGACCAAGGCCGTCCCACCTACGAAATGCTCTACAAGGGTAAGGTGGCGATAAAGCCTAGTCACATGGGGTTTGAACTGGCTCGCGACAAGCACGCTAGCAAAGCTATGGATGAGACCGACTTGCTCGATGGCTTTACAGTGACTAGTAGCAACATTACTTCGCACGACGACACTTGGGCTCCCGTGTGGGGACAGTACAAGGCCATACGCAACAATTACAACGAACTCGAAGTCGACCTCTATCAACAGAGAGCTAACCGCAAGATGATAGTCCGTTTCCGCGTCTATGACGACGGCATGGGCTTCCGTTATGAGTTCCCGTTGCAGAAAGACCTCAACTACTTCATCATCAAGGAGGAGAAGACTGAGTTTGCAATGACAGGCAACCACCGTGCCTGGTGGATTGCTGGCGACTATGATACTCAGGAATATCCTGTACAGGTGACAAGGTTAAGCGACATACGTGGCCGTATCACAGCCTGCGCACGCTGGGACAAACCCGATGGCGTGGGAATTCGCCGAACCGACTACACCGAGGACCGCATGCGCGATGCCGTGGTGTGGGACAATGCTTCGCAAACTGTATTCTCGCCAACTGGTGTGCAGACATCGCTCCAGCTAAAGACCGATGATGGCATATATATGAATCTGCACGAGGCAGCACTGGTGAACTATGCAGCGATGCACCTAAACCTCGACGACCAGAACATGGTGTTCACCTCGTGGCTTACACCCGATGCTACTGGTTACAAGGGCTGCATGCAGGCGCCTTGCCAAACCCCTTGGCGCACCGTGCTTGTGAGCGACGACGCTCGCGACATGCTTGCTTCAAGCCTTATTCTCAACCTCAACGAGCCTTGCAAGATTGAGGACACCAGCTGGATTCACCCCACCAAGTATTGTGGTGTGTGGTGGGAAATGATTGTGGGCCACGGTGCATGGAACTACACAGATGAGTTCCCAAGCGTGAAACTCGGCCAGACCGATTATTCTAAAGCCAAGCCTAATGGTCGTCATCGCGCTAACACTGCCGAGGTGATGCGTTACATCGACTTTGCCGCCAATAACGGACTCGACCAAGTGCTTGTCGAGGGTTGGAACATCGGTTGGGAAGATTGGGCTTGCATGTGGAAGGCCGATGTCTTCGACTTTGTAACTCCTTATCCCGATTTTGACATTAAATTTTTGAATGACTATGCCCACAGCAAGGGTGTGAAGCTGATGATGCACCACGAGACTAGCTCGAGTGTGATAAACTATGAGCGTCACATGGAGAAGGCCTATCAGCTAATGAACGACTACGGCTATGATGCTGTGAAGAGCGGTTATGTGGGCGATATTATCCCACGTGGCGACTACCACTATAGCCAGTCGATGAACAACCACTACCTTTATGCAGTGCAGGAAGCTGCAAAGCACCACATCATGGTTAACGCCCACGAGGCAGTTCGTCCAACTGGTTTGTGCCGCACTTGGCCCAATCTTGTTGGTAATGAGAGTGCTCGTGGCACTGAATATGAGGCGTTTTACGGCAGCAACCCCAACCACACCGTGATTCTGCCATTCACCCGTTTCCAGGGTGGCCCTATGGACTACACTCCTGGCGTGCTTGAGACCCGTCTTGAGAACTGGAGCGAGAATCAGCACATTGTCCACACCACCGTTGTGGGACAGCTTGCGCTCTATGTGGTTATGTGCAGTCCATTGCAGATGGCTGCCGACCTGCCACAGAACTACGAGAAATTTATGGATGCCTACCAGTTCATACGTGACGTTGCCCTCGATTGGGACGACAGCCGCTATATCGATGCCGAGCCAGGCGAATACATCACCGTGGCTCGAAAGGCCAAAGGCACCGACAACTGGTTCATTGGCGGCAAGTGCGATGAGAAAGGTCACAAGGTTGATGTCAAGCTCGACTTTCTTGAAAAGGGTCGCAAGTATGAGGCCATCATCTATGCCGACGACAAGACTGCCAACTACGAGACTAATCCTGCTGCCTACACTATCACTAAGAAGACCGTGAATCAGGGCGATGTGCTCAAGATGACTGAGGCCCCCGGTGGCGGTTTTGCAATATCTCTGAAAGCTTTGTAAGAAAGAAGATAAAAAGATTATTGATATGAAAAAGATATTATTAACAGTAATCATCGCATTAACTATGGCAACAGCAGGTGCTCGCGACTATAATTTCAACGAGATGACCTATACTCCCAAGGCCACTACGTTCTTCCTGAACACCAACGATGACGCGCAGGCCGTAACCGTGCGCATCTATGATGCTGGCAAGGACGGCAACATGCTCAAGAAGATTGACCTTAAGCGCGTAAAGGGAAGCAAAGACGAGTGGACCGGCAAAGTGAAGGGCGACCTCAAGGGCAAGTTCTATACTTTTGACGTGAAATATAATGGTCAATATATGGGCGAGAATCCAGGCATCTTTGCCAAGGCAGTGGGTGTGAACGGTCGCCGTGGTGCCATCATTGACTTGGCCGAGACCAACCCTGCAGAATGGGGACAAGATGTGCGCCCTGCAATAAATCTCAAAGACCATGTCATCTATGAGATGCATCATCGCGATTTCTCGATTGCCCGCAACATCAATCTCGACCCAAAGATTACCGTTAAGCGCGTGAGCACCGAATATCCAGGCAAATTCTTGGCTCTCACCGAGCCCTGGGCTATCGGTCATCTCACCGACCTGGGTGTGAACGCTGTGCATGTGTTGCCTTCCTATGACTACGCGTCAATCGATGAGACTAAGCTTGACCAGAATCGTTACAATTGGGGGTATGACCCATTGAACTATAACGTTCCTGAGGGTGGATACTCGACTGACCCCTATGATCCCACTGCCCGCAACCGCGAGTTCAAGCAGATGGTGCAGGCGTTACACAAAGCTGGCATCCGCGTGATTCTTGATGTAGTGTATAACCACACCTACAGCATTGACGATGGAAATTTCCAAAAGACTTGCCCAGGTACTTTCTATCGCAAGAATGCCGATGGCTCTTGGAGTAATGGTAGTGGCTGTGGTAACGAGACTGCCAGTGATCAGGAAATCATGCGTCAATACATGCTTGCGAGTGTGAAATACTGGATTGACGAGTATCACATCGATGGTTTCCGCTTCGACCTCATGGGTGTGCATGACATCGAGACTATGAACAAGATTGCCGACATGGTGCACAGCATCGATCCCACTATGCTCGTCTATGGCGAGGGATGGAGCGCTGGCTCTTGTGCCTATCCTGGCGACAAACTTGCCATGAAGGCCAACGTGAAGCAGATGCCGGGTATTGCTGCCTTCAGCGATGACATTCGCGATGCGCTGCGTGGACCATGGGACGGCGATGACAAAGCAGCGTTCCTTGGTGGTTTACCTGGATTTGAAGAGAGCCTGAAATTTGGTATTGTGGGAGCAATACAGCATCCACAAGTTAACTACTCAAAGGTGAACTACAGCAAGGAGCCATTTGCCCTCGAGCCAACTCAGATGATTTCTTATGTGAGCTGCCACGACGATATGTGCCTCGTCGACCGCTTGCGCGCCAGTGTGCCGGGAGTAAAGGGCAATGACAAGGAACTTGTTAAGCTCGACCTGCTTGCGCAGACTGCAGTGTTCACATCGCAAGGCATTCCTTTCATGCTCAGTGGCGAGGAACTGCTGCGCGACAAGAAGGGTGTTCACAACAGCTTCGAGAGCCCCGACAGCATTAATCGCCTTGACTGGAATGGTCGCATCAAGCACCCCGAGGTGTTTAATTATTACAAGGGCCTCATCTCTTTGCGCAAGCATCATGAGGGATTTCGCTTGGGCAGTGCCGACCTAGTGCGCAAGCACTTGAAGTTCCTGCCTGGAGGTGATTGCCTGGTGGTTTATCGTCTCAAGGACTTGAAGCAGGTGGGCGACACTTGGAACAATATCATTGTGATTCTCAATGCAAACAATGTTAAGAAAACGGTGAAGTTACCTAAGTCGACCTACACCATAGTGGGTGACGGTGATATGATTAACGAGAATGGTCTCTACACTATCACCACCAACGAGATTATCGTTCCTTCTCGCTCGGCAATTATCATGCACGACTAAACAGTTCACAGTTTATAGTTAATAGTTCATAATTTTTATATATGAAAAAGATACTATTAATAGCTTTAGCAACATTATGGGTAGCAGGTGCTTGGGCTGCTCCCAAGATGCCTGCTTTTAGGGTTAACCGCATCGAGCCTACCAACTGGTTTGTGGGCATGAAGAACCCTTCGGTGCAGCTCATGGTGTATGGGGAGAATATCCGTAATGCTGAGGTGAAGACCGACTATGCCGGAGTGAAAATCGACTCGGTGGTGCGTCTTGATAGTCCAAACTATCTGCTCGTTTACCTCAACATTGCAGGAGCTCAGCCAGGCACCATGAAAATTGATTTCACTATTGGCAAGTTGACAATGCAGGTGAAATATGATCTCAAGGCTCGCGAGATGAGCGGTGACCGTCGCATGGGATTCACCAATGCCGACGTGCTCTACATGCTCATGCCCGACCGTTTTGCCAACGGCAATCCTGCCAACGACCGCGTCAAGGGCATGCGCAGCCAGGTGTGCGACCGCAACAAGCCTAGCTATCGCCATGGCGGTGACCTGGAGGGAATTCGTCAGCATCTTGACTATCTCACTGACCTAGGAGTGACAGCATTGTGGTTTACTCCTGTGCTTGAGAATGACTCGCCTGAGAGTCCGTGGAACGATACCTATCACGGTTATGCCACCACCAACTACTATCGCGTTGACCCACGTTTCGGCACCAACGACGATTATCGCCGCCTTGTTGACGAAGCTCACAGCAAGGGCCTGAAGGTTGTAATGGACATGATTTTCAACCACTGTGGCTTTGAGCATCCTTGGGTTGCAGATATGCCCAGCAACGACTGGTTCAACACTCACGAGTGGCTCAAGGAGTCGAATGGCACAAGCGATACTCGCGGTACCAACTTCTTGCGCACTAGCTACAAGCTCGCTCCCGTGCTCGACCCTTACGCAAGCAAGGTGGATAAGAAGGAGACTGTTGAGGGTTGGTTTGTATCTACTATGCCCGACCTCAACCAGAACAATCCTCATGTGATGAACTATCTCATTCAGAACAGCATCTGGTGGATTGAGACAGTGGGCATCGATGGCATTCGCATGGATACCTATCCCTATGCCTTTGCTGGTCCTATGGCGCGCTGGATGAAGACCATCGACGAGGAATATCCCAACTTCAACGTGGTGGGGGAAACTTGGTTTGAAGAGCCTCCTTACACTGCTGCTTGGCAGCGCGACAGCAAAATTGCCAAGGAGAACAGCTACCTCAAGACCGTGATGGACTTCTCGTTCTATGCTTGCATGGATTCGGCACGCATTGAGCAGACCGACGGCCAGTGGCGAGGCTTCAATCGCGTTTACAATAGTTTGGTATTTGACTATCTCTATCCCAACCCAAGTAGCGTGATGGCCTTCATCGAGAACCACGACACCGATCGCTATCTCAAGGACGGCAAGGACGACCTCACACTCAAGCAGGCACTTGCGCTGTTGCTCACCATCAACCGTATTCCGCAGCTCTACTACGGCACCGAGGTGCTGATGAATGGCACTAAACGCATTACAGATGGCAATGTGCGCAAGGACTTCCCAGGAGGTTTCCCAGGTGACACGCATAACGCTTTCACCGAGCAAGGACGCAGCAAGGAGGAAAATGATATGTACAACTGGCTACGTGCTTTGCTCCATTGGCGCAAGGGCGCAGGCAATGATGTGATTACCAAGGGTAAGCAGACTCAGTTCCTGCCCCACAACGGCATCTATGTGGTGGCTCGCCAATTTGAGGGCAAGACCGTGATGACCATTGTCAATGGCACCAACGAGAACGCCACAATGCCCGTCAAGCGCTACGCCGAAATCATCGGCAACGCCTTGACAGCCCGCGACATCCCCACCAGCAACCACGTCAGCCTCGTGAGCGACATCACCCTCACCCCACGACAGACACTAATCCTTGAGTTCTAAAAGAAAAGATTATTAACTAATAATCTATATTATTAGGGTGCGTTAAATTATAGACACACCCTAATATTTTTCTATCAATATTGGTGGATGGTTTGGAAGATAGCACAAATGAATTCTAAATGGCCTTATCCTCAAAACACTAACCTTAAGCTATAAGTTCTCAATTGGTAAGGTCTCGAGTTTCATTAAGAGACCTAATAACTTTAGCAGGCACACCAGCAACTACGCTATTACTAGGCACATCTTTTATTACTACGGCATTAGCGCCAATTAGAACATTATTACCAATTGTGATACCACCGATAACTTTTGCACCACAACAAATTTCAACGTTGTCGCCTATAACTGGTGCCTGCAGATCATGGGAAAAGCCTATAGTAACTTGCTGATATATTTTGCAGTTTTTACCTATTTTCTCAGCTGAAATAATTGTGGCAATACCATGTTGTATCAACAATCCTCCGCCAATGTCATTGGTTGAGATTTCAAGGTTACGCTTTCCTCTCAACCACCAGCATGAGATAACTTTTAAGAGTTTAAGGCGCTTATATAAAATAGTCCTGTATTCTGGAATACATCCTAATAGATAAGAGAATCCCCATATATTACACGGAACTCTTTTCCATTTTGTCCATTGACACAAATCAGCATTGATTAACGTTCTATTTCTTTTGGGGATAATGTGGATAATTACCCAATAAATCAGTGCTAATGGGAATGTAAGAATTCCATAAAGTTTATTTAATTTTGCTCTCATAGTTTTTAGGGGGGTATACAACAAAAGCGTGAGCTGACTTTGCCACACCTTCGTTGGAGGTCTTAGGAAACCTTGAAGTGCAGATGTACATAAGCAGCCCACGCATATAGCGCAGAAACCGCTTTGCAAACCTTCGCACTTCATCTTGAAAAGTTCCTAAGTTTCCAACGAGAGCGAAAAGCAAAACGCTTCTTTTAATCCATAATGTAAGAATTGCCTCTGCAATTCAGTCGCAAATATACAATATTTCTTTTACATAGTGACAAAAATGAGCAGAAGAAGTACATTTATATCATAAATTTGAGATAATCACTATAAAATTTGCTCAATTCAAGATTTATTACGTAATTTACGTTACGGAATTTCCGTAACGGATTTTATGTAATGAAAATATTGATATGAAAGCACTGAATAATCCATTTGTCACCTACGGTTATAAAGGCCCTGAGTATTTTTGCGACCGAGAGCAAGAGACAAAGTCTATCATCACAGCTCTGCACAATGAGCGCAATATCACGCTTGTTGCACCTCGTCGCATGGGCAAGACGGGCCTCACCCCACGGCAGACGCTGATCCTCGAGTTCTAAATACTAAAACTTAATACCACAAAAATGGGCGACTTGCATTTTGACAGGTCGCCTTTTTTTGATTACTAAAGACTGCAAATCACATTTTGCTTAATGATGTTTCCCAGTCCTGATGGAGTTTGTGCCATTTTGCGCTGTGGTAGCCTAAGGCGCCTATCTGTCGGGGATGAGCTAATGGTATCACTTTGTAGATTTTTCCATTAATGGTGACAGGAGAACAATTTCCATAGCCATACAATTCCACATATTCCTGTAAATTTTTGTATTTCACATCTGCCACTTGATTTATAAACTGGCGAATAGGAATGTCTCCAAGTAGAATTAATGTCTCGGCATGTGACTCTTCAAGTTCTGAAACAATTTCTACACAACGCTTTTTGTCACAAAAGACTGATGGCCTGGGAGGAATATTCACATGATTCAAACCATATTTCTTGGCCTCGGGCTCATATTCATTATTAATTACCTTTATTTGATTAGGATTCAATCTTGTTTCGGGTAGTAGGTCACAGAGCCAAGCATCCTCACGTGCGAATCCTAATGGGGCAAGAATATGGTTATCTAAGACTTTTGCCGATGGACCATTAAGATGACTACCTGCAGGTTCGAGTGTTCCCATTTCTTCAGGAATGTGAATCCTGCTAATAATCTCGGTCGCTTCTTCAGGATTTCCATCCCAGAAAATACGCGGCTCACTCGCCACGGCAATCGCTGCGCTCACAACCTTATTGCCTTTTCTCCACCTTGCATGAACAGCACTAGCATACACTCCAAGTACAAAGATCTTTTTGGGACTTCTGTCTAGTTGCACTAATGGATGAACAACCTCTCCAAATGGATGATAGTATTTCATGTGAATTTGGATTTACTGTTTTATCTAACTGTAAATTAAGTAATTGTGGGCATATCTTTGAATCCTATTAATGGTTCATTGAGTTGGATTATCATCATGTCTTCTCTAAATTCTTGCTTGTAACAGTTATTGAACCGATCAACAAAATATACATTGTCAAAGTCTTGATCGCTTTCGGGGATAAATAGCATTAATAAGTTATTAGAAAGAGGATGATTATTTTTAGTCCATCCCACAGAATACCATCCAGTGATATCAGTATTGTGCCTTTTGCTCTTGTCGCTATATACAAAATAATTAACCCAATAACAAAAGGATATAAAATTAATATTTCGGTCAAAGATTAAAAGGTAATCATTGTTGTTTCTTTCTATTTCAGGGTGGTAATATTTATGCCCTTCGTCATTTTCCTCACCCATTTTATTAAACGATTCAATAGCATCAATTATCTCGTTTTCACTCATGTTTTGGACGAGGATGATACTATTGCTGTTCGGCGCATCGTCTTCTATTTGTTCTAATGTGTCTCCTTGCACTTTTAAAGGTAATTTATAAATGAAGAAAATAATAATGGCAATAATTGCAACTACGATTGAGACAACCATTATTAGGCTTGGGGAGAAATCGGATTGGTAGATGCATAGTGCAACAATTGCAATTACTATTGCAACAAAAATTTTAAATCCTAGAGGATAAGAGCTTTCATTACTCATTCTGTAAAAGTGGTTTTTTATTGTGTGAACTCGAGAGTGAAACAAATAAGTGATATGCAAAGATACTGTTTTTTACTTAAATTAAGATTAAAACTAATTGAAAGTCTTGTAATAATTTGCTCAGTTCAAGATTTATTACGTAATTTGCGTTACGTAATTTCCGTAACGGATTTTATGTAATGAAAATATTGATATGAAAGCACTGAATAATCCATTTGTTACTTATGGCTATAAGGGCCCTGAATACTTTTGCGACCGTGAGCAAGAGACAAAGTCTATCATCACAGCTCTGCACAATGAGCGCAACATCACGCTCGTTGCCCCTCGTCGTATGGGCAAGACGGGGCTGATACATCATGTGTTTAACCAGATTGAGCAGACGCAACCCGATGTGCGCTGTTTCTATGTAGATATATTCCCCACTAAGAACCTGCAGCAGATGGTGCAAGCGATGGCACGAGCTATATTGGGAAAACTTGATAGCCCCTCGCAAACTGCCATGCGCAAAGTTACACAGTTTTTCGGACGTTTCCGTCCTACTGTGACCTATGACGAAATAACAGGAACTCCTACAGTCAGCCTCGACATTGCACCCAATGAAGAGCGTAACACGTTAAAACAGATTTTTGAATATATGCATCAGTCGGGAGTCCGTTGCTATGTAGCCATAGATGAATTTCAACAGATATTGCAATACAGTGACACAGGTATTGAAGCGCTTATTCGCTCATATATACAGTTCTTGCCTAATGTTTATTTTATTTTTGCCGGCAGTCAGCACCATGTACTTGAGCAAATGTTCTCGTCGGTGAACCGCCCATTTTTCCAGAGCACTCAAATGATGCACCTGGGACCACTGGATGAGTCAAAGTATCGGAAATTTGCCAATGATTTCTTTAAAGTGCAAAACCGTGAGATTTCAACAACATTGTTTCATCAGTTATATGAAACGATGCATGGAGTAACATGGTATGTGCACGCAGTGCTCAACAGAGTGTATCAAGAAGCAGAGAAAACTATTAGTCAGAAGTTGATTGATCAAGTGATGAGGGAACTCGTTGAAGAACAGTCTCCTGTTTTCCAGAACTATTACAATGCCATGACGGTCAATCAGGCAGTAGTCGCTGTGGCTATCGCTCATGAACAGAAGGTGGCAAAACCTCTATCGCAGGATTTCATAGCACGCTACAGACTGCCGTCGCCAAGCAGTGTGCAAACGTCACTCAAAAAATTGGAAGAGAATCAAATAATCCAACACAACACCAGTGGGTACTTTATTTATGACCACTTCTTTGCCCAATGGCTACGTAGTTTGTCGTGAGAACTATTGTAACATCTGAACATTAATACCCTAGATTTTCGCCCACTAGCACTACCACATGGCGGCCTTGAGTGCGGCTGTTACGGAGCAGATGGATGTAGCTGCAAATGCTCTCGGGGCTATTGCAGTTGTGGCACACACCGTCGATGCGGCAAGGTATTGATATGTCGAAGCGCTGGGCATTGATGGGCGATGCAATGCTGCGGGCACGGGCTATGGCTGTCTCAACGGTGGGGGCAACCTTGTTGAGTCCTATAATAAATATAACCTTCTTGGGACCCCATGTGATGGCTGCCACGCGGTTGCCGTTGCCGTCGATGTTTACAATCACACCATCCTCGCTCAGTGCATTGGCGCTGCTCAGATACACATCGGCTGTAAATGCGCGCAGGTACATCATTTGTTTTTCTTCGGCACCCTCCACCACATCGCGGTCGAGAACATTGAGGGTTCCACGCTCTTTAAGGGCCTGAGGAATGCCCATGTCGCGCACGGTCATCGAACCACCCCATGTCACACTGCTGCCGTCGGCAATCAGTTCCATCACTTTTGCCACTGCTTCACTGGCGGTGGGGCAGTAGTAAGCGTCCATGTTACGGCGCTTAAGGTTTTTAATCAGCTTCTCGCCAAGTAGGCGGTTTCTTGTCTCTAATGGTGTCATAAGTGTATGTGTAATAAAGATTTATCAAAAAAAACTAACAACTAAGAACTAACAACTCTGTCAGCATAGGCTCGGCCCACTGGTATCTCGGTGCCTCCAGTCAAGATTAGTTGTGTGCGCGAGTAACTCTCGATGCGGTGTTTAGGCACTATGTAACTCTTGTGAACACGCATGAAGTCGCCAGCAGGAAGTAGTGTTTCGAGTGACTTCATACTCATTTGGGTAATCACTGGGCGACTGTCAACAGTGAATATTTTCACATAATTGTCCATTGCCTGAACATAAAGAATAGAGCTTAACTGAATAGTGACATTTTTATACTCTACCTTAACGGTGATTTCTTTTCCGTCGAGTGGTGGAGCAGCACTGTAGTTTACTAACTTGATGGCTTGGCGCACTTTTTCAATGGCTTTCTCAAAGCGACTAAACGAGAAAGGCTTGTGTAGAAAGTCGACAGCGTTAAGATCAAACCCATCAACGGCATATTGTGCATAGGCGGTTGTAAACACGAGGAATGTGCCTTGTGGTATCTCCTTAGCTAGGCTCACGCCACTCACCTCGCCCATCTTAACGTCAAGGAATAGTATGTCGGGGTTGGTGCGCTTCACATGCTCAATGCCAACCACTGGGTTGGTGAAGGTCTCAAGCTCAAGGTCACCAACTCGCTGGGCAAATTTCTTTATAACTTCCAGAGCCATTGGCTCGTCATCAATTGCTACGCATTTCATGGTTATGGGGCTTTAGGTCTATTGTTAGGAGCAAATCGAAGATGTCATCGCTTTCAATAATGTCGAGTTGGTAATTTTTGCCATATATTAAGTCAAGGCGCTTGCGACTATTCTCAATGCCTATGCCAACGCGTGTCTCGTCGCTAGGCCTTGTGCGGATGGGGTTGCTTGTGCTCAGTGTTAGAACTCCGTCGGCAACCTTCAGCTTAATGTCAATTATTGTGTCGACACTTGCACTCACACCATATTTCAACGCATTTTCAACAAAGGTTATCAACACCATAGGAACGATGGTAAGGCCCGGATATTGCTGGTCGTTGTCGTAGGAGAAGTTGACGTGGGTACATTCGTTTAGTCTGTGGCGTTGCAGGTCAATATACTGTTGCAGATAATGAGCTTCACTGTCAACACTCACGCTATCTTGGTTTGCATTGTTATATATGTAGCGAGTGATGTCAATGAATTGCATGAAGGCATCTTCAGTCTTGGGACTCTGGGTCAACACCATGCTATAGAGGGTGTTGAGCGTGTTGAACAGGAAGTGAGGGTCGATCTGTGCTTTGTAGAGCGACAGTTCTGCTTTGTTCTTGGCTGCCTCGAGTTCTTGGCGACGTGCACGCTGGCGATAAAGTTCGCCCAGCAGACCGATAGCGCCACTGAAGGTCATGACTATTACAAAAAGGAACCACACAGCTTGCTGGTGAAGCCTGAACTTCGATGGCGACATGTGGCGAGGACCTGCATCGGCACCGTCATGAGGTGGATGATGGCGGAATGGGAAATCCATCTTGTAACGACTCAATAGATAGGTGATTCCTACCATTGCCACTATCACAAGTAGGGCCCATAGCATGCGTTTTCGGTCTCTGAATAGGGATGGGACTGTGAACACTCGGTTAACAAAGTATACCAGGTAAAGCCAGCAAACTAGTAAGCACACGAAGAGCAGGTTGTTGTGCAGCCAGCGCTCAATGGGCAATAAGTAAATCATTAAAGGCAATAGCACAAGGCAGAAGAACAGGTCTATCCACAGCTGAATTCTTTTTCCTGCTATTGCTTTTGTGTTGTATGGTTTTGTGTTTTCTCCCATGTCGGTGATTTCTTTGTTTTTTTCTCGAGTGCTCAAAATTACAAAAAATACTTCAATGAACAAAATCGCCACAATGATTTCTCATTATGGCGATTACCTCTTTGTTTTGGCGATTAATTAGCGAGCGGCGCCCATAAACTCCTCGATGTCCTTAGGATGATAAGGAATGCGCTCTTTGCCCAGGAAGCGGCATCCGTCGGCGGTAATTAGCACGTCATCTTCTATACGGATTCCACCAAAGTCCTTATAGGTCTCGAGCATGTCGAAGTTGAGGAACTCCTTGCAATGGCCACTTGCACGCCAGTCGTCAATCAGGTCTGGAATGAAGTAGATGCCTGGTTCATCGGTCACAACAAAGCCTTCCTCAAGTCTGCGGCCCATGCGCAATGCGTTGGTGCCAAATTGCTCAAGGTTGGGACGGGTTTCTTCGTCAAAGCCTACATATATCTGGCCCAAACCTTCCATGTCGTGAACGTCCATTCCCATCATGTGGCCGAGACCGTGGGGCAGGAACATAGCATGGGCTCCTGCGGCAACAGCCTCGTCAACATCGCCCTTCATCAGTCCAATAGCTTTCAATCGCTCGGTCATAAGGCGGCACACTGCCATGTGAACGTCGAAATATTTTACGCCTGGTTTGGCAATTTTAAGTACTAGGTCGTGGCAGTCATCAACAATGCTGTAGATTGCAAGTTGACGCTGAGAGAACTTGCCGTTGACGGGCATCGTGCGGGTATTGTCGCTGCAGTAGTGCTCAATGGTTTCGGCACCGCAGTCACACAGCACAAGTCTTCCTGCTTCAAGTTCTGCCATCGAAGGTGCGCCATGCATGATTTCGCCATGTTGTGAGAATATGGTACCGAAACTCACTTGAGCGCCATAGCTCTGGGCGATACCATTTATCTGTCCTCCAATGTATTTCTCGGTAACGCCTGGCTTAACAAGACGCATTGCAGTGGTGTGCATCTTGTAGCCAATGGCACAGGCGCGCTCTAACTCCTCAATTTCGAGGGCACTTTTTACTGAGCGCATCTTTACCACAGCTTTGATAAGCTCAAGCGATGCAGCTTCTTTTTGTTTGCTTGGGTGGATGCCGAGCAGATCCATAAGCTGAATCATAGTGTCGTGGCGATAGGGTGGTAGGAAGTGAACCTTGCGGCCTTTGGCAACAGCATCTTTCACTATCACTTCTAGCTCGCTCATTGGAGCACTGTTGGCAACGCCCACTTGCTCAGCAAGGTCTTTAACGCTGTCGACCGAACCATACCACACGATATCTTCAATGTCGATGTCGTCGCCTATCAGGGTCTCCTTGCCGCTGTCTACGTCTATAACGCCTACAAGGCCGTCACGCTTCTGGCCAAAATAGTACAGGAACGATGAGTCCTGACGGAAAGGATAGTAAGCATTGTTTGGATAGTTGTTTGGGGCCTCATTATTGCCCATTAGCAATATCACGCCATCGGTCATGAGCTTCTTGAGCTCCTCGCGACGCGATACGTATACTTCTTTGTCAAACATAATGTAACTGTTTTATTGTTTTATGATTAATTAGTTTCTTTTTCCGCTCAAAATTACAAAACTAACACGACATGACCAAATTCTGCCATTAATTAATTGTTATTTCCCATTGCTTCGTGTTTTTTCGACCTTGCGTTTTTGCTTTCCCGTCGTCTTCCTTCTCCTCAGAAACGCCACACCTTATTATATATAATATGCACGGCCCTTGACTGTAATGCCTTCTCCAGGGAAAAGGCGCGGAACTGTCCCGCCTGTCACGTCCCCGGGTGTCCCGAAACGTCCACTTTGGTGTCCCAAACCACGCAATCTTCAGGAAATTTGCGTTTTTCCTGAATTTTTTCCTGAAAATATTTTGCCATGTCGGGAATCGGTTGTAATTTTGCAACGCTTTTCGGCTCACGAGGACCCGTTCCGAGTTGAGCGGTTTTTTTGACGCCCTGCCGAAAGGGTGCGGTGGTCCGGGAGGCCTAGATCATTGACATGTTTGCGATGAGGAAATCTGACAAGCAGGTGAGAGACAAGGAAGGGATTCCGCGGATCTCCGGTCAAGATTCCTAAGTGACAGGT
>CACWNQ010000025.1 GCA_902762385.1 uncultured Bacteroidales bacterium
CATGGTCTTACACACAAAGTCGGGTCTTCGACCCGCCCAGCATCTTCGATGCTCACGCAGCTCAAGGTTTCGTTTTGGCGTGTCCCATTGCGGAAAACAGGAAAAAAACTGGCACCATGCATGGATTTTCCACGGCATGGGGCCAAATTTTGAAGAAAAGGGGACGTTCCTTTTTCTTCATTATGGACCAAATGTGTGTCAGTTTCCCAAAATGACGTTGTAGAGTGTGGTGATGTCGGCCGAGGTGATAGAGCCGTCTCCGTTCACGTCGCTGTAAGGCAGAAAGCGGATGCTGTTGCCCAGTAGCGAGTCGTAGAGGGCCGTGATGTCGGCGGCAGTGACCGAGCCGTCTTGATTAACGTCGCACACGTGGTAGGGAGAGTGCACAGTGCGTGCAGCAGTGGCATTGATGCGCACTAGCTCGCCATTGCTGTAATAATAGAAAACGACGAAATAGGTTTCGTTGTAATCGAGGTTGGTGAAGGCAAACTGCACGTCTTGCGTGTTGTTGTAAGCCAGATTCAGCACTTGTGACTGTGCCGAGCAGTAATAACCGCTGCTGCCGGCATTATTCTCCTTCTTGAAGAGCTTGGCAACGATATAGTCGTTATAGGTGGTGGTATTATTGTTCTTGGCTGCAATCTTAGCGTTGAATGTGGCTGCTGTGACCGATGATGTGGTGCTACCCGTGATGGTGGCTATAGTTGCCGAACTTATGGTGAAAGTAGCGGTCTTGAGGACCTTTATGCCGTCTTTGTCGGATGTGAACTCAAAGGTGGTGGATCCTGCCTGCGATGGGGTGTAACTCATCACCACGTTGCCTGTCTCGCCTGGAGCGATGTCGGTATAGGTGCCACTCACCTTGTTGCCATCGACCCACATGTAGATGCTGCTGTAGTCGGTGAGGCCCTGGTTTGTGACATTGAGCGTGAGCAGCAATGGGCTTCCCGCTTTCTTAATAGGGCCTGCAGTCACCGAGTTGATTTTCAAGTCTTGCAACTCCTGCTCATCAATTGCTTTCAGAATAACCTTGGTTGCTGTGATTGTGGCCTTAATGTGGTTCACACCCGAGCCACGGCAGGGATAGAAGGTGCTGCTGCCCTTGAGGCGACACACGGGCTTTAGATAGCAAGTGCCAGTAAGGTTTTTGCCAAAACTTATCGACCCGGTTATGGTGGAGTAGTAACCTCCACTCAGTGTGCGGCCCGATGCAACGGTGTGAGTGCTGATGAGGTTGCCATCGCTGTCGTAGAGGCCCCATCCCAGGTCGTAGACATAGTTTTGAGAGGAGTAGTTCCAGTAGTAGGCCGTGAGCGACACGCCGGTGAAGTTCTCAGAGCTGTTGGCTCTAGAGTAGCTAGTGGCTCCTGCTTCGCAGGTGCGGTAAAGGCCCACTATGTTGCCATCGGTGCTGGTGCCGGTGCCCTGGTCGGGCTGCAGGCCAGTCATGATTTGCACGTTGATGGTGTAACCCTCGTCACCGCTTGCAGCACCTGTGCCACCGGCATTATCGTCGCTAAGGGCATTGAGTGCGAAATATCCGTTCTGGTGCCCTCGCCACCCCCAATTGATGTGGAAGAACCCATCGGTGTAGCCGTCGCACACGAAGGCGTGGCCACCACTCGTCTTGTGAGCGCTGATGAAAACCGGTCGTCCGCAGGCAAGCTCGTTGTAGACTATATTCTCCCACTCGGTGGCAGTATAGTCGGTGCGTGCCAACTGCTGAGCGTCTTTGTCATATCCGAAATAATTTACAAAGGCATTGCGCTGGCTAGTTGCGCTCGATGACGACTTGCCAAACTTCATCTTAACCGACTGTGCGCAGTAGCGCACCAGGCGTGCCGCCTCTTGTGCACTCTCGCTGTCGCTGAAGGCTTTGTCGTACCAGTCGTTCATGAGGCTGTAGTTGAACATGGTGGCAGGCAGTTCTTCCATGTAATTATCGAGAGTGCTCGAAGTGTAGGCAGGAATGACTTGGCACTGAGTGCTTGACTTGTAGTAATACAGAATCTGCGCCATGGCAATGGCAACACATCCTGCCGGGCAATAGCTGGTGCCACTGGTGGTAGAGTAGGTGGGGCATAGCTGGTTGAAAGGCAGGCCTTGAGCCCAGTTGCAAGTGAGCAAGGGGGCAACGCGGGCCTTATTGCCGGCGGTAAGAGGCTGCGCCGATGCCTCGATACTGGGTTGAACGCCATCGAGGTGTGCAAGTTGCTCCACATAGTCGTTTAGCCAGTCATGAACGACCTCGGGCACCTCGCTCTCGTCGAAATAATACTCGTCGCCCCAGGCAAGGATAGTGCGTGCGCGGTCGTCGCCTGCCACTATCACCCATCCTGGCTGCTCGGGGTTGTTAAACACATAGAAAGGCACCGAGTTGCCCCTCTTGGCCTTGGCTTTCATGGCGGCAGGCAGCTCAGGCATGGCCACATTGAAAAACTCGCCAGCAATGGCGCGGGCTCGGCCCTCGGTAATAGTGGCAGCCCTCATGGTGCTGAAGGCTACCACCATTATTATTAATAGATTGATGTTTCTTTTTATCATGTTAAGTGATATTAGTGTTCAAGATTAATATGGCGCGCGCTGGGCAAACTACTAATTTCCCAACATGTAGTTGTAGAGCACAGTGATATCGGTTGAGTTAACAGCGCCGTCGCCATTGAGGTCGCTGTATCCCCTAAATTGCAGGTCACCATTTAAAATCACGTTGTAAAGAGCAGTGATGTCGACACTTGAAACCGATCCGTCCTCGTTGATGTCGTATAGGCTGGGGGTCATGGTGTAGGTGCTCTGACCGGCCTTCACCAGCTCGCCATTGCTGTAATAGTAGATAGAGAAATGGTAGGCTGTGCCATGCTCCAGACCGGTAAAGGTGAAGTTTAATGTCTTTGTGCTGCCGGCACTCAGGTTGAGAATCTGTGTCATGCTGTTATCGCCATAGCCTGTGTTGCCCGAGTTGGGACGATGTTTCCACATGCGGGCCACGATATAGTTGTTGTAGGTTGAAGAACTGGTGTTGGTGAGTACACTCTTAACGGTGATGGTGTTGCGTGACACTGTGGCACTGTTGCTGGCAGTGAATGATGCCCAAGCCGAAGGCTCTACCGTGATATTGCCATTAAACAGCACTATATTGCCTGCACGGTCGGCGGTAAATTTCAAATTGTGTTGTCCCGAATTAGAAGGGGTGTAGTACATGAGCACGTCACCCGTCTGCCCAATGCCAATGTCGGTGGTGGTGGCTGTGGTGAGCACGCCGTCGGCCCACAAGTAGATGTAGCTATAATCGGTGAGACCATTGTTGGTGACATTAACACGAAGCTCGATGGGGCTGCCTGCCTTAACAACACCTGCGTGGTAAACATTGTTGACTGTAAGGTTCTGAACTCGCTGCTCGTCAAACACCTCAAGCTTGAGAGTGGTTGAGCTGATGGTTGCTTTCACATAGTTTACTTTGGAACCTCTCACCAAGTACCAGCTAGATTGGCCACTCAGGCGGCAAATGGGCTTGAGATAGTAAGTGCCCGACGACAGACCACTGCCAAGTGCAATGTTGCTGGTGGGATAGTTGTAGTAACCAGCCTGAACGGTGCTGCTGGTTGACACAGTGTGAGTGCTCTTGACATTGCCGTTGCTGTCGTAGAGCGCCCACCCCAGGTCGTAGGTATAGGCCTGGCTGGAGTTGTTCCAGTAGTTGGCGATAAGTTTCACATTGGTAAACGAAGCCGATGTGCCCGACCTGCTGTAGCTTGTAGTTGGAACCTGAATGGGCATGACATTATCATCGTCGTTGCGATACAGGGCCATAATGTTAAAGTCGGTGCTCGCCGCAGTTGATTTGCTAGGCTCTAGACCGATGATGACCTGAAGACTCATGGTGTAGCCTTCCTCGCCGCTGGCAGCACCGGTGCCTCCGCTGTTGCCGTCGCTCATGGCATTCAGTGCGAAGAAGCCATTGTTGCTACCCCGCCATCCCCAGTTGATGTGGTAAAGACCGTTGCCGTCATATCCGTCACACACGAATGCATGGCCGCCGTTGAGCTTGCGTGCGCTGATGTAGACGGGGCGTCCTTGCGCAATCTCACTATAAATCATGTTTTCCCAAGTTGCGGCGTTAACATCGGTTCGGCTTATTTGCTGGCTGAGCTTGTCGTAACCAAAATAGTAGGTAAAGGCATTGCGCTGACTTGTGGCCGACGATGATTTCTTGCCATAGTCCATTTTAACAGCCTGTCCGCAATACTTCACGAGCTTCTGCACCTCCTTGGCGCTGGCACTGGAACTTCTAGCGTCATCATACCATGGGTTCATGATAGCCCAATTGAAATGTGTGGATGCTAGAGCCGGGCGATCGGCGGTAAAGCCATTGTTGGTTGAGGTGTAGGCCGGAATGGCGTCGCAGCCGTAGCTCGACTTGTAGTAATACATGATTTGGGCCATTGCGATAGCCACACATCCAGCTGGGCAGTATTTGGTTTCGGATGATTCGGTGTAGCTGGGGCATCCCTGGTTGAAGGGCAGGCCTTGAGCCCATTTCGAGAAAAGCAGTGGGGCAATTTTGGTCTTTGTGGCTGCTATCACGCTCTCTTGGGTGACAACCTGAGGTTCGGCCTTGATTTTGTCGATTGCCTCAATTTGCTCCACATAGCCATTGAGCCAGTCTTGAACGCACTCGGGCACGTCGTTTTCATCGAAGAAGTCCTCGTCGCCATAGGCCAGAATGGGGCGTGCGCGGTCCTCGCCTGCAACTATAACCCAACCAGTGTGCACCGGGTTGTTAAAAACGTAGAATGGAGTGGCTTGGCCTCTCTTTCCTTTTGCCTTCATGGCTGCTGGACGCTCGGGCATGTCGACGTTGAAGAACTGCCCAGCGATGGCGCGAGCCTGCGCCTCGGTCACTCGAGCAGCGTTAATTACATTAAATGCTGCAATGGCAGCAATCAAGAGGAGTGCTGTTCTTTTTCTCATTGGACTATATGTGGTTGCAGGGTTGTTGATTAAAATATGATAACTAATGGTTTAGTTTTCAGGTTCCTGTGGTTTTTGTGGTAGTGGAATGTCCTTGATATTATCTACATAGGTGCTTATGGTCACTGTGTCGATAGCCGAGACAATGAATTTAGAGCTGCCACGCCAGGGCACACTATGCTTATACTCCTTGTAGTGAACCTGAACAGCAAGGGGTGTCTGTTTTAACTCGCCAAGTTTTTGAACTATCGAGTCGTCGGTGACCGAGAAGTTGAACTCGCTCTTGAGTACATTGCCTGGATCGACCACGTCGTAGCTGAGCATTTTACCCTCATAGGTTTTGAACACCGTGCCTTGAAGTGCAATATCCACAATGCGGCCCTTCACGTCGCTCTCGCGATACACGTGGAAGAACTGGTCGCGAATGATGAAGATTATCAGCAAGATTATGAGCAGGCTGCCGAGCGCCAGGAATATGCGCTTCTTGTTGCTGCGGCGCTCAATGGTGTTCTCAATGAGTTCTCGCTCTTCGCGTTCTTCTTCGGTTTCCTCGTGAGGCACATTTTCTTTTTTGGGAGCACCGCTCTCAAAATAGTCATCGAAGTTATCGTTAATCAGTTTCATATAATGTGAAGTTGTTAGTTGTCTAAAAACTCTAAATTTTCATTCCATCTCCTTGGTTCTCGGTTTTGATCACCGTCTTGCCTTGTGCTATGCGCTTGCGGTCGATTGCCATGCTGATGAATGCATATATGCCTAGCACAATGAGCAGGCAAGTCTGTACTCCCCACACTACCCATGCAAAGGCCGAGGCCTGTGGGTCGTAGGGGGTAGAAGGCGGGAAGGTGCCCACGCCATAAAGCGTGAGACCGAAGATGATGGCAAACTGCCATGGTCCCAGCCCACCGTTGCTTGGCACTGCCATGCCAATGCTGCTCAGTACAAAGAGCACGAGGATGGCCACTACACCTAAATCCTTGGTACACGCGAAGGCAAATGAGGCAATGTAAAGTTGCAGGAAGTAGCAACCCCATATCAGGATGGTGTAGAGTAGGAACATCCACTTGCCGTCCATTTTGCCTATGGCCGCAAAGCCGTCCCACAGGTTGCGGAGCATGAGCCGCACCTTGGCAATGACCTTGTTCTCGCTCTTGCTGCGGAATATCCACACCAGGGCCAGCACGCCCAGAATGCCTAGCACTACCAGCAGCCAGAACACCCACGAGCTGTAGATTGAGCCGCCGCCGTCGCCACGCTGGTCAAAGAACTTGATGAAGGCATCTTGCGCTATAAAGAAGGTGAAGACCGTGAGCAGTCCCACTGTGACGGTGTCGCTCAAGCGGTCGCCCACCATCGAGCCAAGCACCTGGGTGAACGACGCCTTCTCGCGCTGGGCAATGTAGCCCGAGCGCCACACCTCGCCAAGGCGAGGAAAGAGCAGGTTAACAAAATAGGTGCCGAAGATGCTGTTTATCAATGCACTTAGTGATGGCTTGATGCCTATGGCGTTGAGTTGCAGCCGCCAGCGCAGCGCCCTGAAAATGTGGCTGAAGATGCTTACCACTATCACGGGCAGGAACCACCAGTAGTTCACGTCGTTGCTCAGGCTCTGCTTGATGGCGCTCCAGTCCACATTCTTCGACAGGAACCACGCCAAGCCCACGCTCACGGCGATGGGTATGCCATATTTCAATAATGCCGATATAACTTTTTTCACTGCTATTTAGT
Organism: uncultured Bacteroidales bacterium; assembly: GCA_902762385.1. Taxonomy (GTDB): domain Bacteria; phylum Bacteroidota; class Bacteroidia; order Bacteroidales; family Muribaculaceae; genus Sodaliphilus. The sequence goes on from CACWNQ010000025.1 coordinate 6,697, forward strand.
TATGTGTTTTGATTTAAAATAGTAATGTCATTGTCACAATCTGCAAAGATAAACATTTATTCTTTTGCCACCAATTTTACAGTAATTTAATAATCACTATAGCCCTAAAATTGTTTTAAGCCCATAATGCCTCTTGCACCACATAATTAAAAAACTATCAACCTGCATAAACTAACCTAAAATTTGCTCACATAGATTTTAAGCATTAATTTTGCGAGCTGAAACCAATAAAATTTACAACATGAAGATAAGATTCTTAGTAATTGCAATGCTCACCGTGTGCTCGGCAGCGATGGCTCAAGCATCCACGGTGTATGGCGATGTGAACGGTGACGGAACCGTAAATGCCTCGGACGTTACAGCACTTTATGACTACTTGCTCAATGGCGACATGACTCATTATGCCACCTGCGACGTTGACGGCGATGGCAGCATTAACAGCTATGACATAACCGAGGTTTATAACATCTTGTTAGGCTTTGGCCCGAGTGTTGACACTCATGAGTATGTCGACCTGGGCTTGCCCAGTGGCACGCTATGGGCTACGATGAACATTGGAGCCAACGCCCCCGAAGAGTATGGTGACTACTTTGCTTGGGGCGAGACTTCTCCCAAGGATGTCTTTAAATGGGACAACTACCAATGGAGCAACGGCACCCGATTCAACAAGTTAATCAAGTATTGCACCAACAGCAGTTATGGCTACAATGGTTTTGTGGACGACAAGACCGAACTTGAACCCGAGGACGATGCCGCCACAGCCAACTGGGGCTCGCAATGGTGCATGCCCTCTGCAGAGCAACTAGACGAAATTATTTCTCAATGTAACTGGCAGTGGACAACAATGAACGGCGTGAATGGTTACCGGGTGAGCAAAAATGGCAAATCGATATTCTTCCCTGCCGCAGGTTACTACTTCGGTGACACGCTCTATAGCACAGGCAATATATCTTACTATTGGTCGCGTATGGTAAATGCATCGAAATCCTACCAAGCTTACTACTTGTGGTTCCATTCTCAGGGCAACCTGGAAAGGAACTACGGCGACCGCGACACTGGTTTTAGCGTGCGTGCCGTGCGCGTTTCTCAGAAATAGACAACTTTTTAAACACATAAACACTTCCCCTAAGCGTTGCTAATCGTTTCGGGGAAGTATTTGCTAAATACCCTCAAAAAAACTATATTTTTAAAGATACAAAAACAAAAACTAAATAGATAGAAACTGATAATTAAAAAAAATTGTCTATGTGATTTTTTGTAGGTTTTTGCGCTAGTTTGTTCAGTTTTTCCTAACTTTGCAGATTATTAATAAAATTATTCTACACTCTATAAATATGCAGCAGGTAAGAGCAAAGAAATCACTGGGACAGCATTTCCTTATCGACCTAGATGTGGCGCAACGCATAGCTGCCACTATCGATGACTACAAGCAGTTGCCAGTGCTTGAGGTGGGCCCCGGAATGGGCGTGCTCACGCAGTACTTGTTGCAGAATGGTCACGACCTCAAGGTTGTGGAGCTCGACGGCGAGAGTGTTGACTACTTGAAAGCCAACTTCCCTGCTCTAGATGGCCGTATCATTGAGCATGACTTCCTGAAATTGAACCTCACCGATGCGTGTGGCACGGGCGACATGGTGGTGATAGGCAACTACCCCTACAACATCTCGTCGCAAATACTCTTCCATGTGCTCGACTATAAGGACCAGGTGAAGTGCTGCAGCGGTATGTTCCAGCGCGAGGTGGCACAACGCATAGCAGCGGGCCCAGGCAGCAAGACCTATGGCATCGTGAGTGTGCTGTTGCAAGCGTGGTATGACATCGAGTACCTGTTTACCGTCGACGAGAATGTATTCGACCCGCCGCCCAAGGTGAAGAGTGGCGTCATCAAGCTGGTGCGCAACAATGTGGAGCACCTCGACTGCGATGAGCGCCTGTTCAAGAGCGTGGTCAAGACATCCTTTGGCCAGCGGCGCAAGACGTTGCGCAACTCGCTGCGAGGCATGATACCTCCCGAGTCGATGGCTAAGCTCGATGAGCAGTATGCCCATGTGTTCAAGCAGCGCCCCGAGCAACTGAGTGTGGCGGAGTTTGTGGAACTTACCAACATCATTAAAAATCTTCAAAATAAATAACGCAGGGCTATGAAAGAATTTAACATCGATAATATCGACCAGTTAGAAGCACTGATCGAAGCGAAAGATGAGGCCCAACTGAAGACCTACATCGATGACTTGCACCCTGCCGACATTGCCGAGCTGATTGCCGAGCTTGACGATGTGGACGAGGCTCTCTTTGTCATGCAACTGCTCGACGATGAGACGGCGGCCGATGTGCTGGCCGAACTCGACGAGGATGAACGTGCCGACCTGCTCGAGAAGATGCCTAATGAGATTATCGCCAAGACTATTGAGCAGATGGACGCAGCCGATGCCGTCGACCTGATTCAAGAGCTTGACGAGGATGACCAGGAGGACGTTATCAAGCAAATCGACGACGTGGAGCAGGCAGGTGACATCGTCGACCTGATGCAATATGACGAAGACACCGCCGGTGGTCACATGTCGACCGAGATGATTGTAGTGAACGAGAACCTCTCGATGCCCGACTGCATCAAGGCAATGCGTGAGCAAGCCGAGGATATGGATGAAATCTACAACATTTATGTTGTTGACGATGACAACAGGCTCAAGGGCGTGTTCCCGCTCAAGAAGACTATCACCAACCCGTCGGCCAACAAGATAAAATATGTGATGGAGCCTAACCCCATCTCGGTTAAGACCGACACGCCCATCGAGGACGTTGCTCTCGACTTCGAGAAATATGACCTCGTGGCCATGCCGGTAGTCGACTCAATAGGTCGATTGGTGGGACGTATCACCGTCGACGACATTATGGACGAGGTGCGTGAACAGAGCGAGCGCGATTACCAGTTGGCAACCGGTCTTGTTGCCGAGGTTGATACTGGCGACAGCGTGTGGACGCAATTCCGTGCCCGTTTTCCATGGTTGCTCATCGGCATCGTGGGTGGTATTGCTAATGCGCTCATTCTCGATGGCGACGATGAAGGGCAATGGCAGACCATTCTTCCGGGACTAGCGGTGTTCATTCCGTTGATTGGTGGCACCGGTGGTAACGTGGGCACACAGTCGAGCGCTATCGTCGTTCAGGGTCTTGCCAATGGTAGCCTGGAGCTCAGGCAGGCGGGCAAACATCTGCTCAAGGAGTTCTTTGTGGCATTACTCAATGCTGTGCTTATTGCTGGCCTCGTGTTCCTTTACAACCTGATATGGCCTGCCGACGATGACCCAAGCAAGGCCACCATCACCTCGATGGCTGTTACCATATCGCTGTTTGCAGTGGTGCTCTTTGCGTCGGTGTTCGGCACCATGGTGCCCATTGTACTTGAAAAACTCAAGATAGATCCTGCAATAGCCACCGGACCCTTCGTCACGGTGACCAACGATATTGTGGGCATGCTCATCTACATGCTCATCAGTTCTGAACTTATCAACTTGATGATTTAGAACTGCCAGGGGAAAATGAAAAAGTCGTCGGAGAGTGGACGTGTCCACATTCCGACGACTTTTGTGTTGCAAAACTCGCTTTAAGCTTTATTGCTATTGCATTAGCGAACTACTTTGCCGGTGGTCTTAGAACCATCGCTATATTTCTTAACCTCGATGTTCACGCCCTGGAATGGGGTGGCGCTCTCAACGCCAGCGAGGTTGTAGTAAGTCACGCTCTCAATGTTCCTGGCAGCGTCAATCACATTGATAGCGGTAGGAGGAGTGCTACCGTTCTGGTTAATGGTAACCACAACAGGTTCAACGCCTGTTGCGGTCAGGGTGATGGTTGCTGTGCGTTCTGCAGTGTCAGCATTGGCGTCGGCAGAAAGTACTGCATAGGCAATTCCGCTGTATTCACCATCGGTGTTATCCTTAGAGGGCTCGTAGGCAGCAAGTTGCACATGTGCCCATTCGGCATCGCTCTCAACAGTCCAAGCGTCGGGACTCTCGTAAGAGTCGAAGAAGATGTATGGGCCTTCCTCCTCATCGAGGATCTCGCCATTCTCATCGAAGTTGCGAACCAGAGTCTCATCCTCAAAGTAAGGATTCATCCAGGGATAGTATACATCCATGAAGATGGCAGGACCAGATTTTCCAAGTGCCGCAATCCTCTCGCCAAACGAGGCGAAAGGTACTAAATTGCCTTCCTCGTTAAGCTGCAAGAAGTAGCCTGTGCATCCGTAGCCGTTATCCCAAGTGTCGCGCGAAGCTTGCATTGAGAAAGAGAGGATGTTGGGGTTGTTATAGCCAGTAATCACAATAGCTATACCCTCCTTGATAACCAGTGTTTCGGGGAAGTTGCAATAGAGGTATCCACCAGCAGTTGCATTGGCAGTAATAGGAATGGTGTATTCGTTGATCTTATCACCAAGAACGAGCATGTCATTCTCATCTTTCGATGCTTTGTAGATGATAGCTGTCAAATCGGCGTTAAAGGTACTGGTGTTGGTGCTGTCGGCCCAAGCTAAAGTCTGATAGCGAATTACCAAGCCACGCAGTGCGTAGGGGTTGGTAGGATCCTCGCAGTAGCTGGCAATACCCTCAAAACCTGAAGCGTTACGTCCAAACCAGTAACCATAAGTTGCACCTTCGGGGGCTGTCAATCCAGTATAAGCCACAGTACAAGCTGAGCTCTTGTTGTCACGGCTGCGGTAAGCGATATATGTTGGGCATGCATAATACACGCCATTGTTGCTGTCGGTAAGTCGAACAGCAGGATCGGGATAACCAACAACCCAGCTGTAGTTGGTGTTGGCAGTAGTGTTGCCACCATTCAAGTGATAGGTAGTGCTACCAACGGTGAGAACAGGCACTGAGTCGGCCTCTACTACATAAGTAGCGTCTATCGACTGTCCTGTCATGGTAGTCCATGCACGGGCACTAAGGTCAAAGTCCCATTGCTGAACTGCCCAACTGTAGTCGCTGGCTTCTTGGGCCTTAAACTTGATAGTGCGGTAGGGAGGTACCGACAGGTAAGGAGCATACTGTGCGTAGCCGCCAGTACTAGAACCGTGGAAGAAGCAACCTGCAGGACGATAGTAGTAGGCTTGGTCTGCTGTTGGTTGAGCCTTAAGGGCTGCCTGGTTGGCTGCAACCTCGGCCTCGGTGGGCATAGCTTGGAATACCACTGGAGCTTCCTGCAAGCCTACATAGATTTCCTTGCCCTGTACAGGGGCACCATTGCCCTTTGGAAGGGGGCGAACTTCATTAGCGGCAACAGCTGTTGCTGCTACGAGCAGCATGAATGCTGCAATTGCGTAGAATTTATTCATGTTGTAATTAAAAATAATGAGGTTAATATTTAAATTTTAATTAAGTGGTTACGTAACAATTTCTTGTATTAGAAGATAATGGTTTGCAAAAATAAGCATTTTTCTTATAAATGGTAATAAAAATTCCACTTTTTTGCAAAAATATTGGCCCAAATCATTCAATTTAGGCCAAATAATGATATAGGATGTGAAATGAATTTAGAACTCGACGCCAGCTTTCAGGAAGAAGTTGTGGAACATAGCACTCTTGTCGAGGTAGGAGCTGCCGCTCTTGTCGGGGATGGCGCCCGGAGTGTCGCCGGTGCACCACAGTTTGTAATGGGCAGTGTGCAGGGCATATCCCGCTCCCACGTTGAATGAGAAATACTGATTGCTCTTGAAGTGATAACCTATGCTTGGCGAGGTGTAAAAACCCTTGTGGTTGATGAAAGTGGCGCCCACCTTGAGGCTCAACCATGGGGTGTTTTGGCTCTCGTTTTTGAAACTGTAACGTCCCTCTGCATAGATGGGGATGAACGGGTAGCGCCAGTTGGGGTCGTTCTCTTCGGGCTGGGCCTTGTCGGTGCGCTGAGGATAGGACTTGAGAATTGGCTTGAAGCTGTGCAGACCAATACCTGCTCCAATGTAAGCCCTAGGTGTTATGGCATATCCAAAAGAGGTCTCTATGAGCCAAAAGTCGTTTCGTGGCTCTCCTACGCCAAGTGAGTATCCCACGTCGATGAATCCACGGAACTTGGCGGTGTCGTAGTTCTTTTTGCGCGCAGCGTGGTCGATATGGTCTATATCGCTCATGGCAATAGTGTAGTCAATGCCATCGAGGGTGGATAGTAGTACTTGCTGCTCGGTCCGCGACATGATTACGCCCTCCAGCGTCTGCCCGTTGCGCAAGTGAATAGTAACCTTTGGCACTATGTCGTCGGCCATCAGTTGTGTTGTCATGGCAAAAGCCATCATTAAGATTAAAAATATTTTTTTCATGTCTATGTTCTATAGATAAAGGAAATAAAGGAATTATATTGTTAAACCAATTGAGCATTTTGCATTGATTAAAACGTCTGCATGTCGACCAGGTGCTTATAGGTGCCGCCCAGGGCTATAAGCTCGTCGTGACGGCCTTGCTCCACAATCTTGCCCTCGTGCATGACCACGATGAGGTCAGCATTCTTGATGGTTGAGAGGCGGTGGGCGATTACCAGCGTGGTGCGGCCGTGCATGAGTTTGTCGAGGGCTTCTTGCACCAGGTGCTCGCTCTCGGTGTCGAGTGCCGAAGTGGCTTCGTCGAGGATGAGAATGGGTGGGTTCTTGAGGATGGCGCGTGCTATGCTTATGCGCTGGCGCTGACCTCCTGAGAGCTTGCAGCCACGGTCACCAATGTTGGTGTCGAAGCCCTGCTCGGTAGCCATAATGAAGTCGTAGGCATTGGCGATGCGTGCTGCCTGTTCCACCTCTTCTTGGGTGGCATTCTCGACGCCGAAGGCGATGTTGTTGAAGAATGAGTCGTTAAAGAGAATCGCCTCCTGGTTCACGTTTCCCATGAGGCCACGCAGGTCGGCCACGCGGTAGTTGCGCAGGTCTACACCATCGATAGTGATTGAACCCTCGTTCACGTCGTAGAAGCGTGGCAACAGGTCGGCGATGGTGGTCTTGCCCGAGCCACTTTGGCCAACAAGGGCCACCGTCTTACCACAAGGTATATCGATGCTTACATCGTCAATCACCCATGCATCCTCATAGCGGAAACGAACGTTCTGGTACTTAATACCTTGCTTGAATGCAGTTAGTTCCACAGGCTGCTCAGGATCGGTGATGGGGTTGGTGGCGCTCAGAATCTTGTCGATGCGTTGCATCGAGGCGAGTCCACGCTGGATATTGTAGCTTGCCTTAGAGAAATCCTTGGCAGGATTGATAATGCTGTAGAAAATCACCATGTAGTAGATGAACTTGGGTGCGGTAATGGCATCGGTTCCTCCCAGGATAAGCGTGCCTCCAAACCACAGTACGATAGCGATGGTGGCGGTACCCAGGAACTCGCTCATGGGATGAGCAAGCTCATAGCGGCGATTCATGCGGCGCGACAAGTTGCGGTATTTCTCATTCTCGCCGGCAAAGCGGTTTCTCACCTTGTCCTCGGCATTGAAGGCCTTGATGATGCGCAAGCCACTGATGGTCTCCTCGATGTTCGACATGATGGTGCCAAGTTGGTTTTGCTGCTCAAGCGACACGCGCTTTAAGTACTTGCCCACACGCCCCATGATGAAACCGGCAACGGGCAACAAGATGAACACAAACAGCGTGAGCTGCCAACTCACAAAGAGCATCATTGCGAGGCACACCACTATCATGATGGGATTCTTGAACATCATGTCGAGCGACATCATCACCGAGTTCTCCACCTCGGTCACATCGCCACTCATTCGAGCCATCACGTCGCCCTTGCGCTCGCTCGAGAAGAAACCGATGGGCAACGACACCATCTTGTTGTAAATCATCGCTCGCAGGTCGCGAACCACACCAGTGCGCAGCGAAATCATGAAGAAGGCAGCCATATAGGCAGCGCCGGTCTTCAATCCAGTCATCACTACCAGTGCGGCAGCGATGCATGCCAGCGCCACACTCTTGCCGCTGCTGGCGATGATGGTCTGCACATAGTAGTAGAAGTTGTTGATTACCACCTTGTCGATGCTTGCCGAGCCCCACGGGGTGTAGCTGTAGGTCTCAGTGTTGATGCCGAATAGCATCTCCAGGATGGGAATAATCAGGGCAAACGAGAACAAAGTGAGCAGTGCAGCAAGAATGTTGAAGATGATGTTCAGCACAAGCTGCTTCTTATAGGGTGGCACAAAACGCCTTAATATCTTGAAAAAACCTTTCATTTATTGCATTGTAAAATAGTAAAGTAGTTAAGTGGTTTTATACTTCACTTTGCAAAGATACAAAAAATAACGTGACTCTCAACATTTTGCATTTGTTTATCGCTTGAGCTTGATGATGTCGCCCTTGTGGAGCACAGTGTCGGGCTCGAGGTTGTTGATTTTCGCCAAGTCTTTGAGACGGATGCCGAAGAGCTGTGAAATGAGCCACAAGGTCTCCTTGTCGTCCTTGACACGGTACTGATAGTGGTCGCCCTGGGCCTCGTTGTACTTCTTGTTCACGTAGATGATATCGCCCACTTCGGGTTGCTGGTTGGCATTAGCCAAGTCGTTGTATTCCAGGAGAGTCCGCAGCTTGATGTTATACTCACGTGCAATGTCCTCATAGGTGTCGCCCAGCACTGCCATGATGTAGTTGAGCCCATGGCGGCGCTTGGTGGGGTGACGCAAGATGGGGTGGTGCCAGTGCTCCTCACGCTGTGGTTTGTCAATCTTCTGTGGTGTCTCGCCCACCAGTTTGTCGAGTCCGTAGGTCTCAATCATGTTGATGAGCTTCTCGGCATAGAGTGGGTCGGTGGCATAGCCGCATCGCTTGAGTCCGTAGGCCCAGCCACGGTAGTCGGTGAGTGCTAGTTCGAAGAGTTCCTGATAACGCTTGCCTTTAAGGAAGCGCGAGTGGTCGAGATAGGAGTCGTGAACACTGCGGTACTTGCGGTAGCAGGTCTTGCCAATGATGGTGCTGTCGCCCTTGTAGCTGCGGTGGCATTTCACTCCAAAGTGGTTGTTGCCCTCGCGTGCCAGGCGGCTGGTGCCGGCTGCACTTTCTAGTAATCCCTGTGCCAGTGTGATGCTCACTGGGATACCGTTGTTTTGCTGTTCGATGAGTGCCGCATTTTTGTATTTATCAATATAGTTATACACATCATCACGGGTTACCGAGAGCGCCAAAAGGTTAAAAAACAAAGAAAAAATAAGGCAAAATGCAGTTTTTTTCTTGATATTTGAAAAATTATCAATATATTTGCGTTTGCTATTATAAATCTTAAACATCATGACCGAAAAGAATTTTGTCACAAAGATACAAATTTACTCTTATAATGAGCTGAACGATGAAGATAAAAATCTGGTCGACTTGGCTAAAGAGGCAATAAAAGGAAGCTACGCACCCTACAGCAACTTTAATGTGGGCGCAGCGCTGCTGCTCAACAATGGAGTGACAATTAAAGGGGCAAACCAGGAAAACGCGGCATTTGCGGGAACTTGTGGCGAGCGCAGTGCATGTTATAATGCTGGCGCCAACTATCCCGGCGTGCCTATCAAGAAAATAGCTATTACCTCATTCACTCGTGGCAGCTTTGTCGAGCCACCCACAGCACCTTGTGGAGTGTGTCGCCAGGCATTGCTCGAGTTTGAAACTCAAGCCAATCAGCCCATCGAGGTGATTCTCGTTGGTCGTGAAAAAATATATAAACTTGAGAGCATTAAGTCGCTGTTGCCATTGGCATTCAGCGAGTTCTAAACCCAAAAACATGAAATCGCTTGTCGTTACCTTATTGGCCCTTGCAATGGCAATGGCCTCGACTGTCGCATTGCATGCGCAGCGACCTGCCTTGCATGTGATTGATGCGGTTAACGATAGCGTTATCGATGAGGGCAATGTGCTCTATCTCCACGACAAACTCTCATGGGTGATGAGCGACGCCTACAAGCAGCTGTGCTCAAGCAAGACCGCATCGCTGTCGGTGGTGGGAATGCTTAACGACACGCTGATGAGCGGCATCATGGTCGATGTTGACCAACTGAAATGCGTCTTCGAGTGCCGTCTTAACCTCAACACAGGCGAAATTGAACCATTCAACTTGGTGAGAGGCCTAACTCCCAAGGAATTGGAACGAGCTGAGCGACAAGTAGAACTGCTCGATAAATTGAGTAACCTCGACAGCATAGTCAGCATAAAAGAGGCTGGAAACCTCAACGCCGATGTGGTGGAGATAAGCCCCACACTCACTCGGGTATACTTGCTTCAGGGCACCAACAAATCGAAACTCATACCATTTGGCAACGACTACTCTTTCGACTTCGATGCCACAGGCAACCTCATTGCACGCCGCAAGTATCACAGCACCTTCATCCCCATCGACTTCAGCAGTAAAGAGGGAAACATACGCAAGTGCACACACTCACATCTCGATGAGAATCCTTACATCACACCCACCGACATTGCCACATTCCTCCTTTACGGTCACGACCTCTACGGCATGACCACCTTCTCAGTTTACAGCAAAGCATTTGACTGCTACTTTACCTACAATGCCGACACAGCAACCATTATCCTCGTCGATGACAACGAGGATATGAAACTGGAATAGGAGTCTTCTCTTCTTTTTGCTTGCGACATTGTGGGACATCTCTCAATGTCTCATTTACCTTTATCTGTTTCTCAACATTTTGAGGACTTGGGTGACTGGGAGGGCGTCGACGTGGTGGCCGTTGCGGCCGGTCATGCTGTCGGCCATGAAAAGGGAGTTCCACAGGGCCTCGGCGGTGGCCTCGATTGTGGCGGCGAAGATGGGCGACATCTGGCTGTTGGCTAGCACGGTTGTGGTCAGGGTTTTTGCTTTATCGTTAATTAGATTTTCGGGAGCGACTGATAGTGCTATCACGTAGTCCCCACTGCCGTTGCTTGCAATTCCCCCGGTCTTTGCAAGTCCCATCATGGCGCGCTTTGCCATGCGCTCAAGGTTGCGGCTGTCGAGGGGAGCATCGGTGATGACAACCATCATGCATGAGCCGTCGACGTTCTCGGTGCGGCGCACGTGGTCGATGAAGTCGTGCTTGTGAAGCTTCTGTCCCACCTGCACGCCGTCAATTTCAAGGATGCCGCCGTAGTTGGTTTGCGCTAGTACGCCTATGGTATAGCCACCCAGTGATTCTGGCAGCACGCGCGACGAGGTGCCTATACCACCCTTGAACCCGAAGCATATGGTTCCAGTACCTGCACCAACGTTGCCTTGCTCCACTGGTCCGCCATGTGCCTTATTAATTGCGTCGATTACCATGGATGGTGTGATATACATGTGGCGTATTGCATTGAGGTGACCATCGTTGGTTTCGCCAACTATCGCGTTGACCGAGCGCACATTTTCATTGCCGGGTTGCTGCAAAGTGTAACGCACCACACCCTCAATTCCTGCTGCTACGCTAAGCGTGTTGGTGAGTATGATAGGTGTCTCGATGTTACCCAACTCACGCACCTGCGTCACTCCGGCAAGTTTGCCGAATCCGTTACCCACATATATTGCTGCTGGCACCTTGTGGCTGAAGATGTTGCCCTGATGTGGCACAATGGCGGTAACTCCAGTGCGAATGCTGTCGCCCTCGATGCATGTTACATGGCCCACCGTCACGCCAGGAACGTCGGTGATGGCATTATACTTGCCAGTCTCAAAGATTCCCGTTGGGAATCCCCATTCTCGCAGTGTTTTGTGCTCTTGTGCCACGAGTGATGTCGTGGCAACTATAATGCAAATAGCAGCTAATATATGTCGTTTCATAGAGTTATTTCTTAGGATTAATTCCATTTACATATTATTCGATATAGCCTAAAGTAATATTTGTTTTGCAAAAGTAACAATTTATTTCGTTTGCCTCAACATTTCAATTATTTTTGTTATATTTGCAAAAACTCTTAAAAACTATAGCATTATGTTTAGAAAATTACTTTTATCAATATTTGCTGCAATGGCAGTGACGGCAGTGGCTGCCACTTATCCAGCAAGTTACTACACCCTTGCGCCCGAGACCACTAGCGTCGAGGGTGACGTAAACAACGATGGCAGCGTTACGAGCGTTGACGTGACAGCTCTATATAACTACCTGCTTAACGGCGATTCAAGCTCAATAGTCAATGGCGACCAGGATGGTGATAACAAAATCACCGCAGGTGATATAACGGTGATATATAATGTGCTGCTCAATGGCTCCAGCTCGCAAGCTACCAAAATCACCATGAAAGAATATGTGAGCGCCACATCATCGGGTGCACCAACTCAACACGTTTGGAAAAACACCGAAGATGTCGTCTACATCACACTCGACGGTGTGGAAGAGAACATGTATGTGCTGGTGCGTAGTGGCGGCAAGTGGACGCTCAGAGATATCACCGGCAGCAACAAGGCTGGTTTCAAAACCAGTGGAACAATCAAGGCCATGTGGGTGCGTAGTGCCAACTGGTCTAGCGATCAAGTGGGCGATCTCAACATCCCGCAAGACTGCGCCTTCGGTTCTGGCACCTACACCCGCAATGGCAATACAGTGGGCATCAACCTCCCTCTTGAGCTATATGAGAGCAAAATCATCCTAGGCGGAACCAATGTCAACACATCCACCAGCATGACTTATTGCCGACACATAACAAGCCTGCAGAGCATCAACGATTTCATTGACGGCGGTACTTCGGAAAACGAATATGCCACCGTTTCACCTAAGGCTCAGCTGATAAATGGTCAATATGTCATTTATGCGCGTCACGTGGATGTCAACAGCTCAGGAAATACCGTATTCCATGTAACGTTGCCCGACACCCGCAGCTATAGATACACCGCCAACTTTAAGTTTAAGCCAGGGCAAGTCTACACCCTTATGAATCCAGGCCCTGGCGCGGGATGGACTCGTGACTTTGTAATAGGATATTACGATTCGGCTTATGACCCCAATAACAGCTTCATAGCACTTAACGATAACGGATATACCAATCAAGTGACAATACCTGTGGGAACCGAATATAATCTCGTGCCTAAAGAGGGAGGAAGCTCGATATTTAACGGAACTGTCCAAAATCTTCAAGTTTCTAATACCACATGCGTCACCACCTACAACAGTTCCTTTGCCACTCCCACCATTTGTGCCCAAGAAGTAGGAACCTCTTATGTCTATTTCAAATACACAACCCCCTATGGAGATTCTTATCTCTACACGATTAAAGTCACCGTAAATCCTTCTCTATGGCTTTATGGATATACTATGAAAAACAACAAAAGTGTGCCTACCATCTACTATAACATGAAAGGCACTTCGGCTCCTAAAATCAGCGATGACACAGGCAACCAGGAAGTGTCGGGATTCTCGATGAGCAAGGGCCATGCCGCAGCCATTGTTAAGGGCTCAAGCACTTGCAAATTGTTCAAAAATGCTGGTTCGCCCTATTACTACGGAAGCTATACCGAGAGATACGACATTGGGTCGCCCATTGCAAAATGGGCATATATGGATCATGATGAGAACATTTATTACGACAAGGAGTCGGTAGGTTATTATTATGTTATGAAAAATAACTCAGTAGTGCTATCAAACTCTAATAAAGACCGCCCGTTTACCAGTTTCAAAGTTGACTACACCACTGGCAAAATCGCTTGCGTGAACAGTTTTAGCAATAGTTCTGAGCTTTATATCTTGGGTGTAGGCTTAGTGAGAAGCGATTATGGCTATGACAACTTGCATTGGGGACCAAATGGCACCAGCACAGGCGAAAGGGTTACTTATAGCTATAATTATGCCTTCAGTAACGACCGCCTGATTCTTAGGGTACACCGTCAAACGACCCAATTTGGACAAAACGACAATGAGATGGTATATACCAACAACTACTATGTCTACACCTACAACTCCCTCGGTCAGCAATTGTCATCGCCCACATTCCACCATGAGGGATTTAAGGCTTCTATGTTCTATGACGGCAACACGTTGTTCTGTGTCTCTAATGGAACGCTTGGGCAGTTCACTACTACCGTGGGGAATAACGTTAGCACTATAACTACCAACAAAAAGAATATCTATAAAATTGGCTACAAGGACGGATATGTCTATGGCTTGCGTCGCGTGAATGAGTCGGGTAAACTAATTTACTACTTCTTCTTTGGCTCTCTCAGTCAAGTGCTAAACAATACTTGCACCGAGATAAACCTTGGAGAATATCCTGACTTCGTTCTTAATGGCATGTTCTTCGAAACATCTAAGAATTGATAGGTAAACTTTCCAATTCAGTTTTTGCCCCTCCCCCCATAAGATAAGAGGGGGAGGGGGTATGATGATTACAATATCCTTAGCATCTCTTCACTTTCAAGGCATTGAAGAAGTGCCACATCACGATGGCGGCCGAGCAGGCGATGTTGAGCGAGTGCTTAGTGCCTAATTGTGGAATCTCAATGCAGCAATCGCTGGCATCCACTACGACCTGACTCACTCCCTTAACCTCGTTGCCGAATACAATAGCATATTTCTCTTGTGGGTCGATGGGGAACTGCTCTAAGCTGATGCTACCATGCACCTGCTCAATGGCACAAATTTTATATCCTTGCTCTCGCAGCTGCTCCACTGCTTCGAGAGCGGTCTTGTGATAAGTCCAAGCAACCGAGTCTTCAGCGCCGAGGGCAGTCTTGTGAATTTCGTGCTTGGGTGGGGTGGCAGTGATGCCGCACAAGGCGATGCGCTCAATGACAAATGCGTCGGCAGTGCGGAACACACTACCCACATTCATCTCGCTGCGCACGTCATCGAGCACCACAGCAACCGGTATTTTCTCTACTTGCTTAAACTCCTCGGCACTGATGCGGTGCAAGTCGAGCATTGATTTCTTTTGCATAATAGGCTATTAAAAACTAGAATTTCTAGATTGTCTAGATAGACTAGATTCTCTAGAAATTCTAGATATGATGGTTTTTGTTTAGAGGCGCTTTGCTAGTTCGGCGCTTTGGGCTTCGTAGCCGGGCTTGTTGAGGAGGGCGAACATATTTTTCTTGTAAGCCTCCACACCGGGCTGGTTGAATGGGTTCACGCCGAGCATGTAGCCACTCATGCCGCAGGCTTTCTCGAAGAAGTAGATGAGCTGGCCCAGATACTTCTCGGTGAGTGCTGGCAGTGTGATGAGCATGCAAGGCACGCCGCCGTCCACATGAGCCAGGCGGGTGCCGAGCTCTGCCATTTTGTTCACCTCATCAACGCGCTTACCAGCAATGTAATTGAGACCGTCGAGGTCGGCATCGTCGGTTGGGATAACCACCTCGTTGCGCTGCTTCTCAACGGTGATGACGGTCTCGAAGATGGTGCGCTCGCCATCCTGAATCCACTGTCCCATTGAGTGCAAGTCGGTAGTGAAGTCAACACTGGCAGGGAAGATTCCCTTGCCGTCCTTACCCTCGCTCTCGCCGTAGAGTTGTTTCCACCACTCGGCAAGGAAGTGCAGATTAGGGTTGTAATTGACCAAAATCTCAATCTTCTTACCTGCTTGATACAGGGCATTGCGAGTTGCTGCATAGTCGACCATCATGTTGGTAGGAGCCTTCTCCATCTCAACGGCACCAGCAACCAGGGCGTTGATGTCGAAACCAGCAATAGCAACTGGGAGTAGACCTACTGGTGTGAGCACCGAGAAGCGACCACCCACGTTGTCGGCGATGACATAGGTCTTGTAGCCTTCTTGAGTAGCGAGGCTGCGCAGAGCGCCACGCTTGGCATCGGTAATAGCCACGATTCGTTTGGCTGCTACTTCCTTGCCTACCTGCTTTTCGAGCATGTTCTTGAGGAGACGGAAAGCGATAGCTGGCTCGGTAGTGGTTCCCGACTTAGAGATTACCACGATACCGAAGCGCTTGCCCTCGAGCAGACGCATAAGGTCGCTCAGGTAGTCCTCGCCGATATTGTTGCCGGCAAACACCACCTTGGCACCCTCGTTCTGCTTATAGGCAGCGAAGTTGTCGCTCAGTGCCTCAATCACGGCTTTAGCGCCCAGATAGCTGCCGCCAATGCCAATTACTACCACATATTCGCACTCGTTGCGGAGTTGCTGTGCTGTGGCGTTGATGTCGTCGAGTTCGGCAGCAGTTATCTCACTTGGCAGGTGAAGCCATCCCAGGAAATCGTTGCCTGCACCGTCGCCCTTCTCAAGGGTAGAGGCGGCAGCAAGTGCCTGTGGTTTCAACGCTTCAATGTCTTTCTCACTAACAGTCCCAAGGACCGACTTGTTGCAAATGCTTATCATTGTATTATAGTTATGAGTTTAGAGTTATCAGTTTTTAGTTTTCTAGATGTTCTAGATTATGCATTGTGCATTGTGCATTGTTTAAATTGGCATAGTGTAGGCGCGGCGGCGCTTGTTGAGCGTGGTGTCGAAGTATTGCCATTGCTTCTGCACCATCTCGTTGTGCTCAAGTTCGTGACTACTCTCGGCCCATTTATAACCCAACTTAAAGAAGCATGGGAGAAGGTCGGTGAAGAGCAGCGAGTTCACGCCCTTGCTTTGATATTCGGGTTTCACTGCAACGAGCAGCAAGTCGACAACATCGTTCTTCTTGAACGCCTTGAGCATGTGATACCACCCAAATGGGAAGAGACGGCCACGGTTCTTGATGAGAGCCTTTGAAAGTGATGGGATAGCAATACCCACTCCCACCAGCTCGCGAGTGTCGTTCTTGATAATGAGTGAGAGGTCCTCGAGTGGCAGATAGGGCAAATACATCTTGATGTAGTGCTCAATCTGTTTCTCGCTCAGTTGCGAGTAGCCGAAGAGGTTTTCAAACGCCTCGTTGATGAGTTTGAAAATCGCCTGGCCATAGTCGGCAACAAGTTGCTTGCGGTTGGTGTATTTGATATTGTCGACGTTGAAGCGCTTCTTCACGATGTCGCTGATGCGCTGCATTTTCTCGGGTATCTCATCGGGTACCTTGATGTGGAATTCCACCCAGTCAACGTCCTTGACAAAACCCATGCGCTCGAGCTGCTTGGGATAGTAGTCGTAGTTATAGATAGTGGCATTGGTGCCCACCTCGTCAAATCCCATCACCAGGCAGCCTTCGGGATCCATGTCGGTAAAACCAAGAGGACCAGTGAATTCGGTCATGCCTTTTTCTTTATTCCATTGTTTTGCTGCATCGAAGAGAGCGTCGACTACCTCGTCATCGTCGATAAAGTCGACCCAGCCAAATCGGCCTTCTTTCTTGTTGTGACTCTCGTTGAAGCGGTGGTTGATGATGGCGGCAATGCGACCCACGGGTTTGCCATCGCGATAAGCCATGAAATAGGCGCTCTCGCAGAACTCAAATGCAGGGTTCTTCTCGGGCATGAGAGTGCCAACCTCGTCGCTGATTAGCGCGGGAACATAGCACTTGCTGTCGCGGTATAGGTCATCGATAGGGAACTTCACATATTTGGTCAGTTCCTTCTTGGTAGGTTCTATTTTTCTGATTTCTACTGCCATAATCTTTTCGTTTTATTTCTTATTGACTGCAAAGATACAGTTTTTATAATAAGTATTCAAATTATGGCAAAAAAATCCCGCCACAGGACATTATGAACCTGGGCGGGATTTGTCTTATAGCTGAGAAATCCTATTAATAGTTCTCGGCCTTGATTTGGAAGTAAGACTGTGGATGGTTGCACACTGGGCACATCTCGGGAGCCTTCTTGCCCACCACGATGTGGCCGCAGTTGCTGCAGTGCCAAATCACGTCGCCGTCGCGTGAGAACACCACTTCGTCCTCGATGTTCTTCAACAGCTTGCGATAGCGCTCCTCGTGCTCCTTCTCGATGGCTGCCACGCCACGCATGCGCTCGGCAATCTCGATGAAGCCTTCTTCCTCGGCCTCGCGTGCCATGCGGTCATACATGTCGGTCCACTCAAAGTTCTCGCCAGCAGCAGCTGCTGCCAAATTCTCGGTAGTGGCTTTTACTGCTCCACCCTCGAGATACTTGAACCACAGCTTAGCGTGCTCTTTCTCGTTCTTGGCAGTCTCCTCAAAGATAGCGGCAATCTGCACATAGCCGTCCTTCTTGGCCTTGCTTGCAAAGTAGTCATACTTGTTGCGAGCCATCGACTCACCAGCAAATGCCTCGAGCAGATTTTTCTCAGTTTTAGTGCCTTTTAAATCTTTCATCTTGTTTTAAAATTTTAAAGTGAATATAATAATGAATTAATTAAGTTGACTACATTTTTAGAATGCAAATTTCGTAAGAAATCTTGATGTGTCCAAATAAAATGTTGCAAAAAACCAGAGCATGATACCTCTGTAATAAATCAATTAACCAAAACAACAGCAGGAAGTGTAGAACAGCATCTCACACTTCCTGCTATTAAGTAAATCTTATGCTATAATTAGTCTTTCTTCTTCACACCCATGCGGGCCTCGACCACGTTGAGCACATAGTCGCCCACGGTCTCGCACTCGTCGAAGAAGTCGCTGTACATGGTTCCAATGCTGTAGCTGTACTTCTGCTCGTTCACATCGTTGAGGTTCTCGGCCTTGATCTTGTCGCGATAGTTGTCAATCTCGTTCTCGATGTTGAACGAACGGTTGATGTCGTTCTGCTCCTTGTAGCTAACCAGCATCTTGTTCATCTCGGTAAGGGCATTGTCAACAAGTCCCATCATGGTCTTGATATTCTTGATTTGATAACCCGACATCTCCTCCTTGCTGCTGTTGTAGCGGTTTATGATGCGGGCAATCTTGTAGCAGCTGTCGCCTATGCTCTCAATCTCCGATATCTCACGAAGCATAGCGCGCATCTTGGCCTTGGTCTCATCACTCAAGTGTGCGTCGCTCACGTCGTGAAGGTAGTTGGCAATGTCAATCTCCATTTGGTCGCTTATCTCCTCATATTTCTCGATGCGGGAATATAGCTTCACAAACTTGTCCTTGTCTTGCTCATCAAGCAGGTCGCGCACCATACCAAACATAGTCTGTATGCGCTCGCCAAACGCCTTGATTTCCTTTTGAGCCTCAAGCACCGAGAGCTCTGGAGTCTTCATGATACCCGAGGTGATGAAGTGCAGCTTGAAGTCGTCTTCCTCGTCCTCGCGGCGTGGCTTGATGATTGCGCACACAAGTTTCTCAATTTGAGGAATGAACCAAATTAGGATTGCAGTGTTGGTGATATTGAATGCCGAGTGGAATCCAGCAAGAACAACTGATATGCGGGCTAGGTTGTCGGCATAGTTAGGGTCGCTGGAGGGCATGTTTTGGTCAAATCCTGCAACGTCGCACACCAAGCCAACAAACGGCTTGAACAATATCAGTGACCATATCACACCTATCATGTTGTAGGTGAAGTGGGCTAGTGCTGCTCGCCGTGCCTGAACGTTGGCGCCCATTGCGGCGATGTTGGCAGTGATGGTGGTACCTATGTTCTCGCCAAGAACGAGCATGATACCTTGATATATTGTCATCACTCCGGTAGAGCACAATATCATGGTGATAGCCATCATGGCGGCACTCGACTGAACGCACAGTGTGAGAATGCTACCAATCACTAGGAACAACAGGTAGCTCCACATTGAGTCACCAAACTGTGAGAAGAATGCCATGATGCTGTCGCGCATCGCGGGATCGTTGGCAAAGTTTGTACCGGTCTCCTTCAACGTGCCCAGTCCCAAGAAGAGGAAGGCCACACCAAACAGGAAGTCGCCAATCACACGGCGCTTCTTCATGTAAATCAGGATGATACCGATGAAGAATGCGGGATACACAAAGTCAGTGATATTAAACGAGAATCCAAGACTCATGATCCATGCAGTGACCGTGGTTCCAATGTTGGCACCCATAATCACCGAGATGGCTTGAATCAGGGTTAGCAATCCTGCATTAACAAACGATACCGTCATCAAGGTGGTGGCGGTAGAACTCTGAACTGCTGCAGTCACGGCAACACCGGTGAGCATTCCTGTAAATCGGTTGGTGGTCATGGCGCCAAGAACGCGACGCAATTGAGGACCAGCCATTTTCTGGAGGCTCTCGCTCATCGATTTCATACCGAACATGAGCAGTGCCAGTGAGCCAATCAGCTTGAAAATAACTAATAGAGACATAAAAACAGTAGTTTAGGTGATTTAGTGGTGCAAAGATAGTAATAATTAATGGTTTTTCATTTATGCGTGCGCAATTTTTTAATAAATGCTTTTTATATTGAATTCTCGGTTGTCGTTATGGCAACGGGTCGGACGCCTGCGATAGCGTAGGATTCAGCTGTGCAACTTCGGAGCGTCCCAGCCATGAGGAAAGAGCGACACGTGCCGTATAATTTATCAAAAATTAGTGCAAGCCGAGAGAAAAATGCGATTAAGCGAGAGAAGGCATAGAACCGAGCGAAGCGAGGAGGTAAGGAAATGAAAAAAATAACCATAAAGCATAAAGTATTTATCAATTTAAAGAATTGTTGTACCTTTGCAATTATTATTAATATTCAAAATAACAAAATATGAAAAACGTTCTCATTTCTTTATCATTGATGTTGTTATGTGCATTGTCGCTGCGTGCACAACGTGTCCAGGTGCTTGACAATGACGGCTTGCCTGTTCCATTTGTGGCGGCAACCACACCCGATGGCAAATACATCGCCAGCACCGATGCCAATGGTTGGTTTGATGATTTAAGCGGGAACAAAACTATTCATCTGTCTCAAGTGGCTTACAAGCCGCTCACGATTGATGTAGCCAATATTAAAGGCAACAAAATCGTCCTTGATGACGCGACTTATGACTTGCCCGAGGTTGTTGTCAAACCCAAGGAGCTGCTGTATTGCCAGACCTATTTCCGCACAGTCTATATCGATGATGATGGTCCCAACTATTTTCGTGGTGGAGTAGTTGACAACTCTTATAATATTGCCAAGAAAAAAGTAGATGCCAAGTCTCGCCATCTCTCTAAGGCACAAAACGCTTTCGAACGTATGTTTTACAGCAGCACGTCAGGGAGGTATGACAGATATACAAAATTACCTGAAGAATCATATTACAATAAATTGTGCAAACTTCAGCAGCAAGGCACAATCACCATAACCGATGCTGGAGATGGACGTCAAATTATTGCTGACAGCCTAAGCCAACTAGGCTATATCTACTGGGATAAAAAAGAACGCACTCGCACTGTGTCGTTCGACGCAAGCACCTACATTAATCATCGTGAGAATAAAGAGAAAGAAGAGGAAGCTGCCAAAAAAGGTAAAACATTTGTCCCCGACACCGTAAAGCAACAGCGCCATAAGGTAACATTCTATCAGGTGTATCGCACCGACTCAATAGGCAATTCAACTACCGACGACTTT
The DNA here is from genome assembly GCA_902762385.1 of uncultured Bacteroidales bacterium. Taxonomy (GTDB): domain Bacteria; phylum Bacteroidota; class Bacteroidia; order Bacteroidales; family Muribaculaceae; genus Sodaliphilus. The sequence goes on from CACWNQ010000025.1 coordinate 27,994, forward strand.
ATAATGTCGCAGTTCACAAATATTGGACGACACCGTCATTCTGACAAAGAATACATTATTCAAGTCCAAGCCTTTGCCACCGACTATGCCTACATCGACAAGAAAGATTATAAGCAAATGCGCAATGACAACAAGGTGGAGATGAATATTCTCGAACTGCGACAATTTGAGAAAAACAACAAGATTCCCCCACTTGCATCAAATATTCAAGAGCAAATAGACAAACTCTTCGAGAAAGAGCTGAACAACTAGCATTTAGAAGCTGATTTTGATATCTGCCCATTCATATTGAACAACCGATTATTCAATTCAGCACATCAAAAATAAATCCACACCGCGAGGTAATAGCGACACGTCACGATGACTCGTCACCAACCGCAGGCATTCAGGTGGCGAGCTCCTGCTGAGTGATACTGACCTATCTCATCTCATAGATGTCAGCATCAACATCGGGCATAGTTTTTTGCTTAACAATTACAACCTCTCCTGTTAATTGCATATCCTCGTCCTTCAATTTTATAACGAGATTTTCCTCTGGCTTGTTGAATTTCTTTGTCACTATCTTATAACCAATATATCTTATCTGTACTTTACTTCCTTTTGAAACCCTAATTGCAAACTGTCCGTAATAATCAGTGGCAGTACCGAGTTTTGTTATTATTCCTTTTTCATCAAGGACGTGAATCATTGCTCCAATCAATGGCTCATTAGTTTCATCAATAACTGTTCCACGCACAATTATTGCGGCAGTGTCATTTGGTGCACAATCAACAGGCTTCAGTTCCTCTTTGCTTTGCTCAACTTTTGGCACATTATGATATGTCTGTGCCATTGCAGGAGCAATGCTTGTTGCTCCAAGTGCAAGACCTGCAACCAC
>CACWNQ010000026.1 GCA_902762385.1 uncultured Bacteroidales bacterium
GTCATTTTATGATTTATAAGAAAACGGTTTTCGCCGTCCTCAATGTGGAAGTCATAACTTATGAAAAAACCATCACGTTCTTCAAAGGGGATTTTGTTGAACTTCTTGAATCCGGCAGAATTGATTTCAAGTAGCATTGCTTGCTCATTTTCAGGCACATGCTCAATGTAGAACCGATAGCCCATCTTCTTCATTTGTTCTGCTGTGTGACCACCCAGAAACAGCGGATTACTTGCTACGTGAAGAAATTCGCGCTTGAAGTAGTCAATCACATATATGCTTTGATAGGTGGCGTTTGCCATCGCGTCAACGGCACGCTTGAGCATCTCAATGTGGGCATAACGGTCACCACTGAGCTCACTCACGCTATTCTCTTCAAAAAAGAAATCATCAACTTTTGCCATGATTAATGGGTTCGTTTAACTAATTTCACCAACCAATGGTTGCCGAAATATTATGTTTTTTTCTACCACAAAGGTACAATAATTATTTGGGCTGTTAAAGTCTTTCACACCCTAAAGTGTGAAAACGCTTATTTACAGTTTTGTGTCTGCAAATTTCACCCTTTAGTGTGCGTCTAAATCAAAAATGCCTATCTAAATTTGCTTGTAGAATAATATTAATCCCTAGACTAAGCAAAAAGAAATTACCAAAGTTAATGAATAATAAAACGTTAAAAAACAAGCGCAAGTAGTAGAATTATGATTACCTTTGCGAAAGCATACACCTTTTTCGATGAGATAATTCTTGTATATAATACATGCGGCTATGTCTTTCATGAGTTGCGCATGTTTACATGCCACATGTAAAGAAAAAGATTGAAATGTTGAATATCAATAAGAATTCAAAACAATGAAGAAGCTTCCTTTCATCATATTCGTTTTTATAATGCTTTGTGCGTTATGTTCAAGCGTCTGCAACTATAAAATTGCCGAAAACAGGATAACACGAGATGTAAACAATGCACTAAAGCTTACTCTTGCCAAAATGCCTACTGATGTGGTCAATGCCGATACCATCAGCTGTTATCGTAGCCATATCACAATAGCCGAACTGAAAGACACCGCATGCATTGCCATGACATCCGTAAAAAGAGCTGGGCGCATAGAAACGAAGATGGTTGCACAGGCTAATTGCGACTTTATCACCACACTGATGATTTCTGACCAGCGAGCATCTGGGACATTATTATTTGTCGGCATTCTATGGATGATATGCAGCATACTATATATGCGCAGGTTTAAACCTGAAATGTTTGCTGGAGGACTTAATTATGGAGGCATTGTTTTTGCCAACGACAAATTTATTACTGCTAAGGGCGAACCAATTCATTTCACTCCGATGCAGCATTCCCTTATGGAGATGTTTATGATGACTGAATCTCATTCACTGTCCAAACAAGAAATCTGCGACCGTCTGTGGCCCAAGAAGCCCGATGCCAGCGACACGCTTTATACTCTTATAAAACGGGTAAAACCCATCTTGGAGTCCAATAGTAACTTGAAAATAGAGTCAGACAGGGGCAAAAGCTATACATTGAAACTCAAATAGTTAGGTTAATGTCAGATAAATGTCAGACAAATGTCAGGTAATATATCTGACATTTTTTTTATTCCATAATACCTTTGCATCGAAATTCAAAAAAAATTCGATGCATATGAAACAATCATTATTTCTACTCATTCTCCTATGTATTTCTTCTTTCTCTGCCTTTGCTCAGAATGAAGACAAAACTGTTACTCTTGATGAAGTTATCGTCAATGCTCCCAAGGTAATCAGCAAGGCTGACGGCCTGATGATATTTCCTACAGCTGCCCAGAAGAATGCCTCCAACAACGGTTATGGTCTTCTGCTGAAACTCTCGTTGCCCAACCTCCGAATTGATGATGTAGCACATTCGATAACAGCAATAGATGGCAGAGGCAGTGTGCAACTTAGAATCAATGGAATCATCGTCGGCAAAGAGGAAATGTTGGCACTTAATCCAAAACTCATAAGCAAAATTGACTTCATTGACAATCCTGGTGTGCGTTATGGTGAAAATGTAGCCTATGTCATCAACATTATAACCAAGCGCAATGACTCGGGTTATACATTAGGTGCTGACATCACTCCCACTCTCACTTCCTTGCAAGGTGATGGCACGATATATGGAAAATGGAATCATAAGAAAAGCGAGTTTACTGTCTCCTACAATTATAGTGGTTATAAATTGAATGGCACGAGGGTAACTGAGTTGGCAGAATATACCTTGAATAATTGTAGCATCCATACTATAGAGCGTGATGATGTTGAGACTCTCAGAAAAGCGCATAGTCATGATGTGAAGCTTACCTACAATCTGGCAGATTCTACAGCCTTTGTCTTTCAAGCATCCTTGAGTGAGAGTCTAAATAAAACTCCTGGCAATTATTCAATTAAAGACATCATTGATGGCACAAAGCAATATAATTCAACTAACAGAGAGAGCGGCAAATCCAATTCGCCTGTCCTCGATTTGTACTTCTTCCGCCAACTCACTCCGCGTCAATCAATCACAGCAAATGCTGTTGGCACTTACATCGCCACTAAGAGCAGCAATTACTACGATGAGGGAGCACCTTATCAATATGACGTGAGTGGCAAGACCGTCTCTGCTTTATCTGAAATAATCTACGAAAATCGACTGAAACCCTTCACATTATCTGCTGGAGTAAACTATCGCTACAAATACACGAAAAATGATTATACGGGCGATGCTTTCGCTCTGACTGAGTTGAAGCAGAATAATGTCTATGCGTTCAGCGAGATAAAAGGCTCGCTCAAGAATTTACGATATTCACTTGGTTTGGGAGCAAGCTACATCCATTACAATCAAAATGAGCACAACTACGACTTCTGGACTTTCCGCCCCAAGGCGACTCTGGCTTATAATATCATGAACGGAATGCAGCTAAGCTATACTTTCGAAATGAAAGACCGTGCTTCACGCATTGCCATGGTCAGCGATGCAACAATTCAAACAAACAGCATGGAATATACCGTGGGCAACCCCAATCTCAAGCCGAGTCGAGACATTGAACATTCATTGCGCCTGTCGTTTAACAATGACCGCTGGAGCGCATTTGCCGAAGGATTCTACCGACATTGCAATAAACCCAACATGGCACACTACGAGCGCACCGCCGATAATAAGTTCATCTATACACAGATAAACCAGAAAGCTATTAACGTGTTAAATGTAATGGCATACGCAAGTTATTGGATTATACCGGAGAAGCTACAAGCTTATGCAAACGGAGGAATGATGCGTTGTTTCAACTATGGCTTTGAATATACGCATTGTTACACATCGTGGTTCTATTCGGCTGGTGTCACAGCCTATCTCGGAAAATTCACTTTACTGGCTTATGCTAACAATGGCTTTCGCTTCTTAGAGGGCGAAACTAAGGGATATAACGGAGCTAATACAATCTTGCAATGCTCCTACAACTATAAGGATTGGCAATTTTCACTCTCATGGTCAAATCCTTTCATCAATAACTACAAGTCTGCCGAGAGCGAAATTCTAAATCGGAATCTGTACAAGCACTTTGTTCATAATAATAGAGTTTTTGGCAATAGCGTGTCACTTAACATATCATGGCGATTAAGCCGAGGCCGAAAACATAAGTCGGCCGATAAAACGATCAATCTAAGAGATACCGACAATGGTATCATCACCCGATGAGGGGAAGCTATTAAAAGATCATTGTTTGCCTTGTGGTATGGCTCATTTTCACACCCTATAGTGTGAAAATGCTTGTTGTTTGCTTTTGGTCTGCAACATTTCACCCATTGGAAGCATTTTCATGTCACTTTTTGTCTTACTTGTTCGTTATATATATGAGCGAGTTCAAAAGAGATAACAAAATCATTGTGTAACATAAAAATTAGTAATCATGAAATTTGGTGAAATGATTGTCTTTTTAGGGATTTTTGTTGTGCTTCCAATTATCATCGTGGCAATTGTAGCACGTACAAAGACAAACGCCACTAATAAACGCGCCCAAATTGCGCTGGCCGCAATTGAAAAGAACTCTGATGTGGATTTGGAAGCGTTCTTCAAGAAGATGAACCCACCGAGCCGAAGCATTAAAGAGAGGCTACTTGACAGGTTGCTGTGTGGCTGCTGCTTCACCTTTTTTGGTTTGTGCATATATGCTGCCCTGGCAATATACGAAATGGTCATTGACGAAGTTAATGCCGACTTGTTCATTGGCCTTTCTTTCGCCGCAGTACCGTCATTGGGTGTTGGGCTTGCTTTCCTTATCAATTACTTTGTGGGGCTAAGGGTACTGAAGCAGGAGATTGAGGCCGAATCCAGAAACCAGGCGTGACCCGCGAGCAATTCATAGAGATTATTAATATCGAGCAGGAACGGCTCAGACGTTTTCTGCTCGCACTCTGCTGTGGCAATCGGGATGAGGCAGACGACATCGCACAGAATGCACTGCTGAAGGCATATCTATCTATTTCCAAATACGAGGGCACAACATGGCTTTACCGCATCGCCTACAACCTGTTTATCGACACAAACCGCTGCCGCCGAACACTGCAATCATTGGAAACGCTCGAAAAACACGTTGATGCCACCTTCGATGCTGACCGCGATTTTCGCTACCAGCCACTTTACATGGCATTGGAAAAACTACCACCCAAAGAACGCACGGCCATATTGCTCTTCTATCTTAAAGGATATTCCATCAAGGAAATAGCTGATATTGTAGACGCAACTGAGGATGCCGTGAAGAAGCAACTCTCGCGAGGCAGAGTCAAACTTAAAAACCTTTTGAAAGATGAATGACGACATAAGACTACAAGAACTGTTTGACAGTTTCCACCCAACGCTGGCCGACAGCAATTTGTTCAACCAACGACTTGATAGGAAACTCAAAATGATTGATGAAATCAAACAGGCACAGACAAACCAGATACGCCATTACCGAATGGCAGTAGTTGTAGCATTCATGGCAGGTATCATTTTCGGCAGTGTCATTTTTGCTATCATCCTGACAACACCGTCTGATGTGCCTTTGTTTTCTTTTGGCATCAATTTCTATCCGCTGATGTTAATTGAGCAAAACAGTCGCCTGATTTCCATGCTACTGACCTCATTGATAATTGCATTCTGCATCGTTGCAATGATGAACATCAATGAAATGGTAAACAGAATAAGGCCGCAGCGTAAGCCTTAAGGTAACCTACACTTTCAATTTCGGCAAGAAGACCGACCGCAGCGATGTGCAGTTCAATCCCGTCATTAACGGCGCCATCGTGAAATCATTGTAACACCCTAAAGTGTGAAAGTTGACTTTTTCTCAAAAATGCTGCAACATTCACACTTTAGTGTGCGTCTAATTCAAAAAGACCTACCTAAATTTGTACATATAATTTATAAACCCAAAGACTATGGAAAAGAAAATTGTCACATTCTTTATGCTTATGCTTTGTGCCATTGGTGCGATGGCACAACAATATAGTGTGCAATGCCAAGTTAACGACAGCAATGGCGAAGGTATTCCCTTTGCCACGATTTACATATATAATACCAGTGACACAACCACTGTCGTGAGTAGCGGAGTGAGCGACGCCTTCGGCAAGGTCGACCACAAACTCGCAAATCCTGGCAGTTACTTGATGCGCGTGCATTTTGTGGGTATGACACCACAAAGCCGAAATTTTGAGATTAGTGCATCGTCGCCTGTTGCAAAAAATGGCACAATAGTTCTCAATACTGAATCAACTATGCTCAAAGAAGTGACTGTTAAAGCCCAACGCCAACTAGTGACCTCCGAGATTGATCGCCTCACCTACGATGTGCAAGCCGATGCCGACAGCCGCACCAGCAATGTGCTCGACATGCTCAAGAAGGTGCCAATGGTCTCGGTCGACGGCAAGGACGATATTTTAGTAAAAGGGTCAACGGCGTTCAAGGTATATCGCAACGGTCATCCCGACCCTGCACTGAGCGGTCAGAACATGAAAGATGTTCTAAAGGCTATTCCAGCCAGCTCCATCAAGAAGATTGAGGTGATCACCGATCCTGGAGCAAAATATGACGCTGAGGGCACTGAAGCCATCCTCAACATTGTGACTGTGGGCGGCAGTGGTTCGCTGATGCAGGGTGTGATGGGTACAGTAAGTCTGTCGGTCGACAACACCGGTAGCCCTAATGGTAATACCAACATAGTTACACAGATTGGTAAAGTGGTCGCCTCGGTAAACTATGGCTACACTAATAAAAATCGCCACTATGACCACAACATCATGGAGAGCGAGCACACCTATGCCACTACGGGCAACTCATTGCATAGCCACAACGAAACTCGCGGCTCTTTCAATTTCCACTATGGCAACCTCAGTGCCAGCTGGGAGCCCGACACATTGAATCTTGTTTCACTCTCGTTTGGCGGCTACTATTATGACCACCGTTCCGATGGTGTCAACAACGCTCGCATGACCGACCGCGATGGAAACATCCTATATAAGTACACAACTACAGGTCGTGTCCCCAAGAGTGGCTCCTATGACCTGCATGGACGTGTCGACTACCAGCACATGATGCGCAATCCTGGAGAGATGCTGACCCTAAGCTACATGCTCTCTACCAGTCATAATAATCTAAAGAGCATAAGCTCATTCAGCGATATGCTCAATTGTCCGTTCCTCTATACTGGACAAACCACCGACACCAAGGAGACATTTGCCGAGCACACATTCCAGCTCGACTGGACTCGCCCATTCGCTAAGTATCACACTATTGAGACAGGCTTAAAGTACATCAACCGCTTCAACACAAGCAAGGGCACTTTTGGATTTGATAGTGCGCCCGAGATGGATAACACCACGCTTTTCAACCACCGCACCCATGTGGTAGCCGCCTACTTGAGTTATCGTTTCAGTAAAGGCAACTGGGCGGCCCGAGCAGGACTGCGCTATGAGTATAGCCGCCTCAATGCCGAGTTCCCCGACGGTGTGCAGGCCAATTATCACCGCAATTTGAATGATTGGGTGCCCGACTTGAGTGCGCGTTACAAGTTTAACGATGCGCATAGCCTCAAGATTAATTATTCTACAAGCATCCGTCGCCCAGGTATCAACTATTTGAATCCAGCAGTTGAGGAAGACCCCACAAGCCGCAAGTTTGGTAACCCTCACCTCGGCAGCTCGCTCAACCATTCAATTAGTATGACCTACATGAAGATTGGCAGCAAGCTCACCTTCAGTCTCACCCCAAGCATCTCGTTCAGCAACAACCGCATAACTGGTATTCAGTACACCGACGGCGATGTGCTGGTTTCAACCTACGCCAACACTCTCAAGATTCGATATTTTAACCTGAGTGGTTTCATGCAGTGGGCGATTGGTCCAACCACAAGTTTCACACTCAATGGCAGCGTGGGGCATTACAACTATGAGAGCAGTGACCTCAACTTGAAAAACAATCGATGGGTGGCGTTCTACTATGCACAGATCACTCAGCAGTTGCCATGGAAATTGCGATTTGCTGCAACCTTGAGCGGCCGCAGTGGTGGCATTGTTGGACTCTATGGCCACCACACAGGCACTATGTACTATAACTTTAGCTTGCAGCGCTCTTTCCTCAAGGAAGACCGCCTAACCGTGAACTTGAGCACTGCAAACCTCTTCAATTCCAGTAAGTTCAATAAAATTACCATGTACACCACCCACGGCGACTACACAGGCTTTGACCGCCATTGGCAGTTTTTGCGCGAGTTCAGGCTCACTGTGACCTTCCGTTTTGGCTCCCTCAAGGCCGGCGTAAAGCAAACCAACAAAACCATCCAGAACAACGACCTCGAGGGCGGTTCTGGGCAAAGCGGAAAATGATGAACTAAGACCTCATATCTCAAACATTTCAGTTATGACACCCCCAAATCTCTCCCTCTCAACTCTATCCACTCATCTGATTATTTAATGTTGTTCTAGCAAGCCATCCATCATTACCTTTGCGCACATACGCGTTCATTGACATACTGCCACCTCCTATCCACCCCCTATCCACTCCTATCCACTCCTGCCTCCATGTTTCAAAATTCCTGCGCAAGCAGGCTTTGCGACACTTTAAGGTGCAACTTTGCGAGAGGATCGAAAACTCTAACGCCAAAAATTGTGCATTGTGCATTATGCATTATGCATTGAAAGCGTAGCACCATAATAATTTTAGCGCGCAGCGCTCCAACCTTTAGCTCGGGGAGATTTCAAAGCATAAGTCACGCGAAGCGTGGTGTGCGGTGCCCAAAGGGCATTGAAACTCGACTCAATTTCCACTCCGTCAGGAGTGGCAAAACAATTCCAAGCAGATCAATTGTCTTTAATAACCAAAAGCCGTATGGCTACAAACCAAATATCAAATGAGAGATTATTATTTGTCATTAATTGTCGTTTAAGAAAAAAACGCAAAACTGTCCCACACCCACTGTGCAAGACAACTAAAAAAGTTGTTCAGGTTGTTTTTGGATTATTCCCGTTGTTTGATAATTAATGGATAATTCACGAAATTTGCGTACAATACACCAAAATCAATTGTCTTTAATAGCCAAAAGCCGTATGGCTACAAACCCAATACCTAATGAGAGATTTTTTATTTGTCATTAATTGTCGTTTAAGAAAAAACGCAAAACTGTCCCAAAAGTTCCGTTTTTGACCAGAAAACCACCATTTCTTGGTCCATTTCTCCAGAAAAAAAACGCAAAACTGTCCCACGCACCAGCCAAATTTTTCCTACGTAAGCAGGCTTTGCGACACTTTAAGGTGCAACTTTGTGAGAGGAAAACTACAATACTTTTTGCCATGTGCTGCGCACATGGAAATTAGAGAGTCTTCGACCCTAAAATTTATAACAGATAATTTTAGTGCGAAGCACCATAATAATTTTAGCGCGCAGCGCTCTAATTTCCACTTCGCCAGAAGTGGCAAAACAATTCCGAGCAAATCAATTGTCATTAATAACAAAAAGCCGAATGGCTAAACATCCGGCATCTTGTGTGATTTATTTTTTCAGTCAGTAATTGTCTTAAGAAAACGCTCAGCGCATTTACGACTTCTATATTCTATAGGCAAGCGCAGCACCTAGCGCTGTGCAGAACTCTGCATGAGCAGGGATGTGGAACTTCACACCATATATCTCCTCGATGCGAGGGAACACGACTGCACACTGCGGCAAGCGAGTGAGGTTGCCAATGAGCACAAAGTCCTTAACGCCAGTGTTGAGTTTCGACAGCACGGCGGCCGAACCAATCGATTCGAGCACCATGCAGATGATGCCAAGCGCAATATCGTGTTCACTGGGAGTAATCTGGCGCACCTTGCCAAATAGCGATGCAGTGGCATGCAATGGCAGTCCTTCCAAGTCGGTCTTGCAGATGTCCTTGATTTGCAGGTTGATGTGAGTGATATCGCCAGTGCTGGCAAGCTCTATCACGTCGCTCACGTGGTCGGTCTTAAGCAGCAAGTGAGCGAGACCCATCAAGGTACCTCCGCCAATGCCTATGCCACCCAAGTGACGTATCTCATCGCCATCCACACTCACCAGCGTCGTGCCAGTACCCATCGACACTACAGTGAGGTTATCGAGACCACTGTCGAAGCGCGCTCCTAGGCCGTCGGCCTGGAACTCATCGGCCTTGCTAGTGGGCAGGCCATAGATGGGAGTCGTAACGCCCGAACTGCCAACGCCAGTGAGCATCACGTGCTCAATGTCGGCAAGAGTAATGCCGTTATCATAAATGTACTTACCAAACGCCCCAAAGAGCGATGTGATAGGATCGGCTGCAGTGATAAACATGGGCGACAGTATTTGCCCATCCTTGAGTCCCACAATCTTAGTGGTGCTTCCGCCCACATCTATTCCTATTACTAGTCCCATGATACCTGTTTTCTATATTTTTCAAAAAGCGCCCCAAATTTACTGCAAAAAAAGCAATGCCACAAAATAATAATCACTAAATTTGCAAATTATAATCCACACCGGCTATGAAAAAGATAATTTCTAACGACATTGTAACGCTGCGGTCGCTCGAGCCCACCGATCTCGATGTGCTCTTCAAGTGGGAAAACGACTGCTGGCTCTGGACAGTGAGCAACATCATGACTCCGTCGCCCAAGAGCTACCTGTGGCAATATCTGCAAAACTACGACAGCGACATCTTCAACACACGACAACTGCGACTCATGATTACGCTTACCGAAAACGGCGAATCAGTGGGCACTGTCGACATCACCAACCTTGATCCTTTCAACAACCGTGCCGAGCTAGGCATAATGGTCGACAAGACTTTTCAAGGAAAAGGAATTGGCGATGAAGCGCTGAAACTCATTATTGGTTACGTGCGTGATTATCTTGGACTCTTCCAGCTCTACGCACTAGTGCCCGAGAGCAACACCACCTGTGCAACGCTGCTCAAGAAGCATGGCTTTGCCACCACCGGCCTGCTCAAGAAATGGATAAACCACGGCACCGAAGTTCACGACGTGGAAATGATGCAACTAATCTTCTGAAATAAACCTTTTTAAAATCACATATGAAACTTAATATCGAACGACTTAGAAGCTTCTGTGCCAGTCGATGGCCTGAAAGAATGGGCAAGGCCCATGGTGTGGAACACTGGGACAGGGTTGCCAAATTTGGCGAATTGCTTTATCAAGAAGGCGTCGACATGGATGTAGTCATGGCATTTGCCTACCTCCACGATTCACAACGCCACGACAATGGCGAAGACTATGAGCATGGACCCAGAGCTGCACAGTTCATCAACACAATCCGTGTATCGCTACTGAGCTCCCTAAGTGATGAGCAAATCGACAAACTCAAGCAAGCCTGTGAGCTGCACACCATCGCCGACCGAACCGGCGATATCACAATCGACACATGTTTCGATGCCGACCGAATGGACCTATTGAGAGTGGGAATCAAGCCACTACCCGACCGAATGGCATCAAAAAAAGGAGCCGAATTAGTAGCAATACCCAACTATTCAGCCTTCTACATAAAGTATAACCCTGCAGCCAAGTCTTTTTTGTAATTAGTGATTTGTTAAAAGTCAATTAAGCGAGACATCATCGGGCCAAGTGGTCCACAACCTATACTGGTCGCCAAAGTTCTTCACAGCCTGACCCCAAACAAGGTCATCGGGTGTGTTGAAGACCAGTTCAGCGGCATTATCCTTGAGCACTGCCCAATCATGACGCTTCACCTCGTTGTCGAGCTGGCCCACAGTCCAGCCACTATAGCCCACCAGGAATTTTACCTTACCATCAAGTTTCTGCCCACTCTCCAAGAACATCTTAAGCACATCAAAACTGCCCCCAAAGAACACACCAGGTGCAAGTTGAACACTTTCAGGAATGACACCGGCACCCAGGGTGTGAAGAAAGAACAACATGTTGGTGCCAACAGGGCCACCCAAGTATAGCGGCATAGGCTCGTTGCACTCTATCTCGGGCATGAGCTCATTAAGGGTGAATCGGGTAGGTTTGTTGACAATCACTCCCATCGAGCCCTCGGCATCATGGTCAACGAGAATCGACACACTGCGCTTGAAACAGAAATCCTCGACAGTGGGCTTCGCAACAAGCATCGACCCGCGCGATGGCTCGGGTTGTGAGTCTAGTAAATTGAATATGTCAAGGTTCAAATCTTCCATTTCGAACGCAAAAATAGGCAATAATCATAATTTTTACAAGATTTTTGAACACATATCAAGAAAAAGTACTACCTTTACACACCAAAAAAAATAGCGTTACACTCATGAAAGTACTGAAATTTGGAGGAACATCGGTAGGAACAGTCGAAGCCCTGCGAAATGTGAAATACATCGTGGAGCATCAAGAAGAGCCTGTAGTCGTTGTAGTTTCGGCTTTGGGAGGACTTACCGACACCCTTATCAAGGCCGCCAATCTGGCTGCTAAGAACGACATTTCAGCCTACCGCATTGTTCAAGACATAACCTCTCGCCACAGCGAGATAATGAACTCCCTAATCCAAGGCGAGGAAATCGACGACGCCTTGAACCGCGTGCGAGCACTATTCTATGAGTTGAGCAACGCTTACACCGACATCTCGCAGAGCGAGGAGCTCACCGAGAGCGACATCGAGGAAGTGGTAAGCTATGGCGAGCGATTGTCGTCGCTAATCATTAGCCAAATCATCGAGAATGCCACTCATTTCAACTCGCTCGAGATAATACGCAGCAACGACCATGAGTGTGACCTTGAGGCCACCAACGCTGCCATAGCCAAAACACTTGGCACCTTCAAGGGCAAAGTGGCTGTGATGGGAGGATTCATCTCACGCGACAGCAAGAGCAGGCGCATCTCTAACCTGGGGCGTGGAGGTAGCGACTATACCGCAGCTATCGTGGCAAGCGCCCTCAATGCATCATGCCTCGAGATTTGGACCGATGTCGACGGCTTCATGACTGCCGACCCTAAGAAAGACCCCAACGCCAAGGTTATCCGCCAGATGACCTATGCCCAAGCCCAGGAAATGTGCGACAACGGAGCAAAAGTAATCTACGCACCCACCATCAAGCCCATGGCCGAGAAACACATTCCAGTGTGGGTAAAGAACACCTTCAACCGCACAGCACTAGGCACACTCATCACCGACTAGTCTAATGGCTTACCCTAAATTCATATTAACCCAAGACGGACACATCAGGCTTGGGATGGTAACTCTGCACCGACACCTAATCCAGCATGGCGACACTTGCCTCGGAGGTGGCTATTGGCGCGTGAACCACTCAGCACAGCAAGTAGAACTAAGTGGCGCCTCGAGCGATTATGGCAAGCCTCAATGGCACCACATCGACAAGGTGCTGCTCCCACGCGACTATGAAGGCTACACTTTCACTTGGCTCATAAACGGCAAGCAGCATCCCTTAACCGAGATGCTGCCTGTAGAGTATGTGTAGAAAACTACGTTAATTACCTCACTTCACGAGAATCTTACGACCTTTCACGATGTAGATGTTAGGATCCAGATTGTTGACATCTCCAGCCTTGATATTGTGAGCAACTCTCACGCCAAGCACGTTGTAAACGTCAATAATGTCATTAGCCGCAGCAATATCGTTGATGCTGGTTACCTCACCAGCAGCCCAATGACGAGGTGTCAAGGTGAACTGCTGCTCACCAGGAATGCTGATATAGCAGCGTGTAGCATAGAAGAATCCCTTTTCGTTGTCAATATAGGTGAAATTAGCGTCCACATTGTTAATGGCGAGGATGCCATATAGGCCCTTACCATCGGTCTTAAATGCAGCACCGCTCATTGTCACCTCCACACCACCACTAGTTGTCAGTGTCATCTTCGATTCTTTGTTTACCACTTGAGCATTAGCAATGAATTTCTTCGAGCTAGTCTCACCTGGGTAGTAGAGGATGTAGGGCTGATTGGCTTTAATACCCTCAGCCTTGCAATCCTGGAAGTTCAACACGATTTCGTTGCCTTGCTGAGTAACCCCCACCAGGCGCTCGAGCTTAACACCCTGCCCTAAGGCCTCATCAAGTTCCTGCTCAGTCATTGCAAAAGGCAGAGAAATGGTGTTCCAGCCTGTGAAGAGATAACGGTCGGCTGTCACGTCACATTGCTGACCATCATAGCGTTCAACTGATGTACCGTTGTAGGTACTGAGCCTCAATGGCTTCTGCGACCAGGCGGTCAGTGCGATGCCCGCCAGTGCAATAATGCAAAACAATTTCTTCATAATCAATTACTATTAATTTGGTTAAACTTATGGTGTATTCATTAATAAATGGGTTATCAAAGCATCTCTAATCTATAGTTTCCTTGAACTTCTTGCGACGGAACACAAAGTTGCGACCCAAGTACTTCTCACGAACCACGGGATTCTCGGCAAGTTCCTCACTAGTGCCCTGGAACAGGATTTTACCCTCAAAGAGCAAGTAGGCACGATCGGTAATACTCAAAGTTTCAGGAGCGTTGTGGTCGGTAATAAGGATGCCTATGTTCTTATGCTTTAAGCTGTAGACGATGCTCTGAATGTCTTCGACCGCGATGGGGTCGACACCTGCAAACGGCTCATCAAGCATGATGAATCGAGGGTTGATGGCCAGGCATCGAGCTATCTCGGTACGGCGCCGCTCACCACCACTCAATCGGTCACCCAAGTTCTTGCGCACTTTCTCGAGGTGGAACTCTGCAATAAGTTCCTCGAGCTTGTCGCGCTGATATTCAGGAGTTGTATTGGTCATCTCAAGCACTGTGCGAATGTTGTTCTCTACTGTTAGCTTGCGGAACACCGATGCCTCCTGTGGCAGATATCCGATTCCCAATTGAGCACGCTTGTAGACCGGCAACTTGGTTATTTCCACATTATTAATATATACGCGACCTTCATTGGGAGTCACCAGTCCAGTGGTCATGTAGAAGGTTGTGGTCTTGCCTGCACCATTAGGCCCAAGCAGTCCCACAATCTCGCCCTGTCGCACATTAATCGACACATGGTTGGCAACAGTGCGTTGGCGATACTTCTTAACTAGGTTGTCGGTCTGCAACACAAGCTCACCAGCATCGCCAGCATGCTTGAGCATATCGACAACCTTGTCGGTGACTTCGGTAATTTTATCGCCGTCACTTGCCAAAGCGCTGCCTTCAGTGGGCTCCTCGTTGAGAACCACCGGTTTTTCCTGCTGCTCCTTGTCGCTATTGTGGAAAAATTTCATAACAATCTTAATTTCAAAAAAGGTTCACCTAAAAGGGAAATGATAGCATCTTAGAAATTGGCTCAAGCACCAATTTCCAATTCATCACAAATACCTATCACACACCAAGCAAGTCTCTACTTCTTCATGTTGAGCCTTGACTTGATATAGTCGGTAAGCAGGTTGATGGCTACCTCATTGTGACCACCCTCGGGCACGATGATATCGACAAAGCGCTTGCATGGCTCAATGTGCATCAAGTGCATAGGCTTGAGAACTTGCTGGTAACGGTCGATAACCTCCTGAGCGGTGCGGCCACGCTCGATGCAGTCGCGCGAGATAACACGGATAAGGCGGTCGTCGCCATCGGCATCAACAAACACCTTGATATCCATCATCTTTCTCAGGCGTGGATCGCTCATCACCAAGATTCCCTCGATAAGGACTACATCGTGAGGCTCCATGTGAACGGTCTCCTTCTGACGAGTGCAAGTGAGATAACTGTAGGTGGGCATCTCAATGGCCTTGCCTTGCTTGAGCATCTTCAAGTGTTCAAGCAGCAGGTTCCAATCAAATGCAGCAGGCTCGTCGAAGTTGATCTTCTGACGGTCCTCAACAGGCACATGACTCGAGTCCTTATAATAAGAGTCCTGTGATATAATTCCCACTTCACCTTTAGGAAGGCGTTCCATGATTTTGCGCACCACCGTTGTCTTACCCGATCCGGTGCCGCCTGCTATACCAATGATAAACATAGTTTTGAATGTATATTAGTTTAAAATGTTGTGAACGTTAACCTAAAATCATACAAAGGTAGCGCATTTTCACAAAACTTTCAACACTTGAAGCAAAAAAATCGTCAAGTATTTTACATCTTGAAGTCAAGCGCCTTGCATTTTGAGAGAAATATGGTATCTTTGCAATATAATTCAACTTATTATGAAGAAGGTAAAGATAACAGTGATGCGCATGGCATGCTACCGTGACATGATGGAGAAATATGAAAATCCTATTGAGCATGCATGCGACATGACGCTAGGGCGCACTTTCATCGTTGAAGATTGCCAGCAGCCCGAGGGGATGTGCGACAGCGCATGGGAGACGCTGCTGCCATGGGTAAAGGAATTAGCCGAAGGTGGCGGCAACTTCTTCGACGGATGGATGAAGAATCCACACAGCGCAATGATATCTTGCAACGACGGCTTCAGGCCAGTAAGTTTCCTCGTTGAAACCATAGAATAAAAGTGAGAAAAGGGAAACGCCTTTTCTCACTTATTCTTATGAATGTAACATATGTCACACGAAGGGCTCTAAGGCCTGAATAAGTTGTTGAGCGCTGTGCACTCCTGCCTCACGCCACACGAGTTGACCGCGCTTGAAGATGGCAAGTGTTGGCACGGCTCGCACGCCATATTGCACTGCAAATTCCTGTGCCTCATCGACATCAATTTTGATAATCGTTGCACGATCGCCTATACTCTGCTTGAGTTCCTCAAGAATGGGGTGCATCATCTTGCATGGTCCACACCACGTGGCGAAGAAATCGACCAATACTGGCTTGTCACCAGCGATAAGTTGCTCAAAGTTGTTCATAATCATTTAATTTAAAGTAAGATAAAGAATATGACACAAAAAGAGCAAAAACCATGCCATCATTCAAAGAACACACTTTGTGGCAGACTTCGCATATTATAAGTGCTTGCCATCGACTCGCCATAGGCCCCTGCCGAGAGGATTGCCACCAAATCACCACGTTGGGTCACAGGCAACTGCTCATCGTGTGCAAACACATCGCTCGACTCACATATAGGGCCAACAACATCATAGGTGACCAACTCACTTTCCCTAGAGGTAAGGTTAACAATCTTGTGATGAGAACCATAAAGGGCTGGACGCAACAAATCGGTCATGCCAGCATCGAGTATCACAAAATGCTTAACCGACGATTCCTTAACAAATAGCACTCTTGACAACAACACGCCACACTGCGCCACAATTGAGCGACCAAGTTCAAAATGCACTTTTTGACCAGCCCTAACATTGAGACAACGCTTGAATACATCGAAGAACTCGTGGAAACCAGCAATCTTGTTCTCCTCGGGATGCTCATAGTCGACACCTAGGCCACCACCAGCGTCAATCATTTCGAAGATAATACCCTTATCCTCATAGTGCTGAAGAAGTGAATTGATGCGGTTGCACAACAATTCGAAGGGCTGAATGCTCATGATTTGAGAACCGATGTGAAAATGCAATCCACGCAAGTGGATATTGCTCATTTCCATCGCCCGGTCAAGCACTCGGTCAAGCATGGGCAGGTCGATGCCAAACTTGTTGGCTGCTGTACCAGTAGTGATGTAGCGATGAGTGTGGGCATCGATATCAGGATTAACTCGCAATGCAACACCTGCTGTCATGCCACGTTGTGCAGCAATATCGTTGATAACCTCAAGTTCCTGCTCACTCTCAACATTAAAGCAGTAAATGCCACTTTCAAGTCCAGCCTCTATCTCCCAATCGCTTTTTCCTACTCCAGCAAAGGCCATCAACTCAGGGCCAAAACCTGCAGCAACCGCTGTTTTTATCTCGTTACCGCTCACGAGGTCCACCCCAAGCCCAGCCTGTTTAATTTCTTTGAGAATAACCGGATTGGCATTAGCCTTCACAGCATAGTGAACAACAAATGGGAATCCCTCAATCTCGTGGTTGATAGCATTGAGAGTGCTTCGCAACAACCTCAAGTCATAGCAATAGCATGGTGTGTTTAACTGCCCTACTTTATCAAGTATTTTATGGTACATTTTAGGTGTTTTTAGTAGATTGTGTTTTGTGTTTCTTGTGATATTTTTGCAAAGTTAAACACTTCTATTTGAAAATGCAATTTTTTGGGAGCATTTTTGCAATTTATACCAATCTTTTTAGTAATTTCGGCAACAAAATAAAAGTTACAGAAGATGACAACACGAGAAGCGATACAACACCTGCGCGATAAACTCGGCACCCTCTACGACCATCGTGAAGTTGAGGGCATCACTCGCGTGATAATAGAAGATGTGCTTCAATGGAAGCCAGTTGATATAGTGATGCGCGAGAACGACCAACTGCCATCATTTTTCCCTGCCCGACTCGACGAGATAATATCGCGCCTGCTGCTCTACGAGCCACTACAATACATATTAGGAAAAGCGCGCTTTCACGGTCATGAGTTCACAGTAACGCCAGCTGTTCTAATTCCTCGTCCCGAAACAGAGCAACTTGTTGATATGATTGTTGACCAGAATCAAGAAAGCGACTTGCAAGTGCTCGACATTGGCACAGGGAGTGGTTGCATTGCAATATCTCTTGCCAGGGCATTAAAGTTTGCCCAAGTCACTGCTACCGACATCAGCGCCGACGCTCTCGCAATAGCACAGCACAATGCCGAAACATTAAGGACACGTGTGCGTTTTGTAGTGCAAGACATTCTAACTTGTCGCGCTCCAAGCGAGGCATGGAACATCGTTGTTAGCAATCCACCCTATATAACCGAGAGCGAAAAGGTGGCAATGGAACCCAACGTGCTTAATTACGAGCCTGCCGGTGCGCTCTTTGTTCCCGACAATGCCCCAATACTCTACTACCGTGCAATAGCATCCTATTCAGCACGCGCCCTGAAAAATGGAGGGCGCTTGTACTTGGAGATTAATCGCGCAATGGCACAACAAGTGAGCGACTCCCTGCGCCAAGTTGGGTTACGCAACATTATGGTTCACAACGACTTCAACGGCAACAACCGTTTTGTAACAGCAATTAAAATTATTGACTAACACATTCTTATACACAATGAAACATTTTGCAATTTTAGCCTTAGCAGTCATGGCAGTTGCCATAGCCAGCTGCAACAGTAAGGGCACAACTAGTGCCAACAATTCGGCCAATGACAGTGTGGCCGATTCCACAACACAAGTAACCGACTCCACAGCCGCACCTAGCCAAGAGGTGATTGATGAACTCTCGAAGGCCGTGACCGAAGAGCACGCCGATGCCGAGGCTACCTACACTTATGATCCTACCACTAATACCGTTAAAATCGTCAAACAGGTTGAAGTGCCCGCCAACCAAGCCGAGGAAGATTATGCCGAAGCAATTGTAGAACATGAGGTGCCTGAGTTTATAAGCCAATTCAAGAAAAGCACCAAGCCAAGTGATGCCACTATCAAGAGCAAAGGAGCCACAATCACAGTCAGCTATGTGAACAAAGCAACTGGCGAAGAAATAACCCAATTCGATATCACCCCCGAAGACTTAAAATAATAACTCTGCAACAATTAGATATCAAATGTCCTCAATAGCAAACGTCCTATTGAGGACATTGTCATATCATATTTTCACAAAAAATGCATTAATATTTGCATTTTGGAATATAATTACGTATATTTGCCCTCAAATTGTAATTACATTCATTTATCAACTTTAAAACAATAAGCTTATGGTTTACAAGATTATCGACATTGAGGGCGTGGGCGATGTCTATGCCGAGAAACTGATTGCCGCCGGCATCAAAGACACCGACGCTATTCTCGAGAAATGCTGCAAGCCTGCTGGACGCAAGGCTCTGGAAGATGAGACTGGCATCAGCGGCAAACTCATTCTTAAATGGGCCAATCACGCTGACCTGATGCGCATTAATGGCGTAGGACCTCAGTTCAGCGAACTGCTCGAGGCTTCGGGTGTCGACACTGTAAAGGAACTGCGCAATCGCGTTCCAGCTAATCTTCACAAAAAACTTGAGGAGGTAAACGAGGCCAAAAACCTTGTGAACCGCGTTCCTGCTCTTGTAGAGGTTGAGAAGATGATTGCTCAAGCTAAAGAACTCCCACCCAAGATGGAGTACTAATCTTCACACCACCATGGCCAGTGCCATGAAGAAACAATTAGGGCGTGTCGCAATTAAGTGACACGCCCTAATTAATGTATTTCAACTTTTATTATTAGGTTGAAATTAGTTCTTCAGTTATCAATTACCCAACATGATGTTGTAGATAATAGTGATATCACCACTGTTGATGTGGCCGTCGCCATCAACATCGCCATTTACCATGTCGGAATTGTCACCGTCAAGCAACCAGTTGTAGAGAACGGTGATATCAACACTGTTTACATGACCATCGCCGTTAACGTCGCCAATAAGAGGTTCCTCACCACTGCCCTCAGGCACTGTGTAGAGCAGCTTGCCTGCCAAGTTGTAAACGCCACCAGCCACATAGTCGAGGTTGGCTGTCTGAGTAGAACCGTTATTGAAGATGATGCCTGTTGGGCTGTCGCCTTCCACGATGTCGGGACCAATCCACTGGTATACTGGCTTGCCATCGGTGGTATTGCCAATCAAAGTGATGGCATCACCAGGCCACACGCCACTAATAGTGAAGTTAGTGCCAGTAACACCGTTCCAAGCCCAAACATTACACTTTGTCCAGGTGGCAGGAGCGACAAAGTAGGCAAACTCCTTACCCTCAACAAATACCACTCCAGCTGGCAGAGTGTTTACATCGAAATCTGTTTGGGTAACATAGGTGCTTGTAACATCCTCATATTCGCCTTCCTCGGGATCAAAAACGTAGAATGCAGTTTCAGTAACACCCATGATATCATCAGTTTTAATCGTAGGGTCGCCACCATCATTAAAGATGATGTTGATAGCCTCTGCATCAAAGGTCTGAGTTAACCAAACTTTGCCATCTGTGGTTACGTAGGTTTGAGTCTCATCCATCAGCGTGCCAGGCCATTCACCATTAAGTTGAGCACCAGCGCCATCCCAAACATACAGGTAGGGAGTATCGCCAGTAGTGGTGCGCACATTGATAGTAACAGTAGCATTTGCGCAAACAGCCACAAATGCAAGAGATAGTAAAAGAGTAGTAATTTTCTTCATGTTAGTGAACATAAGTTATTATAGTTAAACAAAATAGTTAATTATCACGTAATGTGTAAATATAGTAAAAAGTGAGCGAAGCATGCAATAGTTTAGTCCACTTTTTTTAATTGCCTAGTAAAATATTGTAAATAACTGTGATATCGGTAGCTGTGACCACTCCATCGCCATCAACATCGGCATGGAAAGCATAGGTATCATCAATGCCAAGCAGCACATTGTAAAGTGCTGTAATATCGGTTGATGTGACCACTCCATCGAAGTCTACATCACCAAGTTTCATACTGACGATACCATTCTGGTCATAGAACGCACCATTTACAAAATTGAAATCAGCTGTTTGTGGGCTGCCATGGTTGCTGAAGATGATTCCAGTGGGCAGGTCATCGCCCACTACTCCACCATCCCATTCCCAAATGTCAAGACCATTGTAAAGATTGCTACCCACAAGATTGCAGGCTTGCCCTGGCCATATGCCACCTGTGTAATTTTTGTTGCCTAACTGTGCATTCCATGCCCAGCAGTAGATTGTGTTGGTCCATGACGACGGGGCAATGAAATAGGCATGCAATTTCTCGGCATGACTTGAACGTATCTTATAGGTGCGTGTTATGGTGTTTTTCACAACTCCATTATGGAGCACGCCAGCACGCAGTGTAGTTGTCTTGTTGAAGGTTAGTGTGAGACTACCGGTAACGCGTTCGCTAGAAGCGGTGGGCGCCGAGCCATTGGTAGTGTAGACGATGGTAGCATTTGAGAACGACGATGTCACGGTGACAGTCACTTCGTCGATATATTCACCACTATCCTTGTCGACGCTGAGGGTAGCCACACTTGGGTCGACTGGTTCCTGCTCGGTAATGGTGCGTTCATACACGCCATCGATATAATAGCCATGGTTGACAAACTGCAAATTGGCAGTCTGATTGCTACCGCTTTGGCTAAAGATCAATCCAGTTGGCATATTATTGGCAGGATATTCACCGTCGTAGGTCCATTTAAAAATCAAGCGAGTGCCGTCCTCGGTTTTACCCATTAGAGTAGCATTCTGACCAGGCCAACTGCCACCAGTGAAATTGGTGCTGTTATTCCACACCCACAGGGTGATGAAAGTATTGCTTGCCGAAGTCTCATAAAACACACTCAATTCATTGTCGCTGATGGTTGGGGTGTAGACTTCCAGATTGTCGATATCAACACTGCCGCCACTAGTGCCTCCACCACTCACATAAACAGTGCTTGGATCGCCTTCCTCCTCAGTGCCATCATAGCTGAGAAGTGTGGGCGTCACCTTGTTAGTAGTGTAAAGGAATGGACCATCATCACCAATCTTCCCTGGACCATTAAGCACATAGATGCGCATGTTTCCCTTGCCGCTGAACGATGGAGTGGTAAGGGTGCCATTAGTCACAGTAATGGTGTTGCCAGTAATCACATCGGTATAAGAGCCGTTGAGCACATTACTGAATGTTGCACCAGCGTTGAGTGCGATGAGGGCATAACTGTCAATATCACCACTTGTATAACGGCGCTTAAAAGCATACCCGCCACTTGACGAGCAGCCAGTCTTGGTGTACTGGCCCTTGCGCAGGGCAGGCACTGCCGCGCGTATTTTGTTCAATCGCTGCAAGTGCTTTACCAACGGACGGCTTAAAGTAGCCGCCACATTGCCACTGGCATTGCTGTACTCGCCAAAGTCGGCCGCCTCTACATCACCCTTGAGATAACCACCATAATAAGCCCTGCCACTGCTCTTGAGTGTTATGTTGGTTCCCTCATCGATGCGCATACCCTTGCGGAATTCAATCTCTCCACCCTGGAACAAACATGGGATGCCACGCATAGTGAACATCAGCGAGAGGTTCTCGGCCCACTGGTCGGTGCCACCATTGAAGCGGTTGAAGCTGTCGGGACCATAGTCATGACTCTCAACATAGTTGACATTAAATGTTGCGTCGTTATACAAGTTATCCTTGTTAAGCACACCCCACACACGACCTGCGTTCTGGAAATTCCAATGCACAGTAAAATCGATAACGTTAAGTCCACTAGCCTGACTGTAGTCGGGGGTGTGGTAATTGTTTCCGTCAAGCAAAGCATTATTGCTGAGTGGCTGCGAACCCTCGCTCATGTTAGCATTATGCTCAGCAAGACACAGTTTTTGATTGTCGAGAGTGGCAGGATCGGTGCTCTCAAACACAGTTACCCCATCCCAATAACTTGGATCACTGTTCCACTGGCTTAATAGCGATTGGTCACTTTGCCAAGTGTAGAAATAGGGCGATAACGAAGGTTGGCCACGATAGGTCACATCGCTAAAGCGTGCGCACACCTCGGCAAACATATAGAATGGGCACTCGTTCAAGCGCTTGCTCTTGTACTGCTCGCCAAGTGCCTTGAATGCTGGCACAAATGCGGCGTTGAACGACAAGCGTGAGATGTGACCACCAGTATCGATGCGAAAACCGTCAACCCCCATCTTAATGAACTCGCCGTAGCAGTCGATGAGGTAGTTGTAAGTCTGTGGATTCTCGGTGTTGAGGTCCACGCAATCGCCTGCAATCTGCGCCCACCAGCGATTGGGCTCATCCCAGTTGAAATTGCCATAGTGGTGCCACAAGTTGTGAGTATCGTGGTTAACACCATCGGTATTCTTCATCTTTGTGAGTCGGTCGCTGTACTGTGCACTACCTCCAAGGTTGCTGTAGTTGTCTTGAAGTAGGCCTCCCTGCGAAATAGTGTAAGGTAGCATGCACTGGCTCATGTCGCTCTGAGGCACACTATAGTAGCGGTTAAATAGCTTGCACAGATGTTCCTCACCAAAGTTTCCAGTATGATTTATCACAATGTCGAGAATCACCTTCATGCCTCTAGAATGAGCTGCGTCGATGAGGTCTTGAAACTTCACATCCTCGCTCTCAAGGCGCTTGTCGACCTTGCTCATGTCCATTGCGTGATAGCCGTGATAGTCGTAGCCCGAGGCATTCTGCACTACAGGAGTAATCCAAATTGCCGTGAAACCTAGCGCCTTGATGTAGTCGAGTTTTTCAATCAAACCCTTGAAGTCGCCTCGCCACTCCGGATCCTGGTTAGCCACATTGCCTGCTTGATTTCCGTCCCAGCAATAGGTGTTATTGCCCGTGTCGCCATCGTAGAAACGGGTTGTCATAGCAAAGTAGATTGTCTCGTCACGGAAGTCGGTGCGACCTCCCACAAAAGTGGTTGAGGCCCAACTTGTCAACAGCGAACAAGCCAATGCTATCATGCTCAGCAATCTTAAGGGTAATGATTTGTATTTCATGTGATATAGTATAAAGTTTATTGGAAGACAAAATTATAATTTTCTTGCTTATAATACTCTTATACTCTTTGCATTTCGAAAAAAATAAAAATGCAAACGTTTGCGAAATACGACAACATAAACCTATCAAAATTTTACAATAACACCTTACCAAAACTAGTAAAGCGAAGATTATGATTAAAATTCACAAAAACCACAACAAAATCAAGGATTTTTGTGTTTTTATTAGGTTAATATGATTTTTTTATTTATCTTTGCACCAAATGTTTTTACCTTTTCTGAATTATAATCATTGACAAACCATACAAATTGTAAATATGAAGAATAAAAAAGAACGCCTACAACTGATTCTGAGCCTTGTGAAGAAGAACAGCATCGGTAGCCAACATGAACTAGCCCAATTGCTCAAAGAAAACGGATGCGATGTGACTCAGGCAACATTGTCAAGAGACTTAAAGTCAATGAAAATCACCAAAGTTGCTACCAACGATGGTGGATACATGTATATTATTCCCGACAACAACCGTCTGCAAGACAGTATGCTAATGAGTGGTCGCCACAGCATGACTGCTCACCAGCAAGTGGGTTTCATCTCAATAAAAATATCGGGGAACATTGTTGTAATCAAGACTCGAAACGGATATGCTGCAGGCCTTGCTTATGACATCGACATGAGCCATTCGGACGAAGTGCTCGGAACCATTGCTGGTGCCGACACCGTATTTGCCATCATGCGCGAAGGGCTATCACATGAAGAGGCCTTAAAATTCTTCGCCCGATTCATTCCTATTGACCAAACCCACCTTTAAAATCTAATTTTATTAATTTACCATGATAAACATTGGAATAACAGGAGGAGAAAACATATTAGCGGGCGAGTTGGTGAGACTACTTATCAACCACCCTGACACATCAATAAAATGGGTCGCTAGCGATATTGCCAGTGGCCCTATCGCTTATTACCACAAGGGCCTACTCGGAGAGTGTGACTTGTGTTTTAGCACTCCCTCTCTCGATGATATTGACCTAGTATTCTGCTGCAACGGCCAATCGGTGCAATGGTGCCTACAAGCAAAAAGCGAGAACGAGCAATTGCGCATCATCGACCTAACAAGAGAGGTGCATCCGCACGGCAGCATCATGTATGGCCTGTGCGAGATAAACCGAAAGTTCATGGTGCATGACTGTTATGACGTCGTAGATATTCCATCTCCTGAAGAAATGATCATTTTGCTTGCGCTCATTCCGCTTGCAAAGAACCTAATGATAAACAGTGATATCGACGTGCAAATACAGTGTGGGGACATGCGCCAACAACTACATCGCAACAGCACTCCACAAAACCTGCCACTCACTAGCCAACTCACAATAGTGCTGACGGCATTACAATCAAGCTTTAACAGCAAGATCAATATCACATCGGCACCACTCCACTCACCATCACGAGGCATCATGGCAACTGTAACCACCACATGCAATGTTGACCTAGAAACCATCAAGCAACTGTATGTCGACTACTACGATGACCACAATTTCACATTCATAAGCGATGAGCCCATCGACACCACGCATGTGATAAATACTAACAAATGCTTGTTGCACATGTCAAAGACAGGCAACACTATCACTATAACCAGCGCAATTGATGCCATTCTCAAGGGAGCCGCTGGCAATGCAATCCATGCAATGAACCTGCTTTTCGGTCTGCACGAGCGCACAGGATTAACTCTAAAGGCACAAGTATTTTAATTTCCACGATTGAGAAACACAATAACTTTTTTAACAAAAACTTGAAGAATTATGTCAGTAAACAAAGTCATCTTATTAGGTAATGTGGGAAGGGACCCAGACGTGAGATACCCTTCTCAAGGACAGATTGTAGCAACTTTCCCTCTAGCGACTAGCGACCGTGGATACACCACCTCATCGGGCGTGCAAGTGCCCGAGCGAACCGAGTGGCACAACCTGGTCATGTGGGGACGTAATGCCGATGTTGCTGAAAAATACATACGTAAAGGTTCGAGACTTTATGTTGAAGGAAAATTACGTACTCGCAACTACGAAGACAAAAACAAAATCAAAAGATACATAACCGAAATTGTTGTCGACAACTTTGAAATGCTTGGCGGCGGTCAAAGAGGCAACGAAGCTCCTCAGGATGGCGCTCAACAACCCATTCAGCAGCCTGCACAACCTGCACAACAGCAGCCAGTGCAGCAACAAGACAACACTACTGCCGAAGGCGACGAGATTCCATTCTAATGATATAACAACGAAAAAGGGCTCCTCGTTTCCTAAAAACAGCAGGATAAATCCCTATTTTATAGGTCTACTTTATTAAAAAACTGCAAAATCATCCCAAAATATTTGTCAGTTCAAAAAAAAGCAGTACCTTTGCAACGCTTTTCGGAGATTCGCTAGCTCAGTTGGTAGAGCACAACACTTTTAATGTTGGGGTCTTGGGTTCGAGCCCCAAGCGGATCACCTTCTAAATCAGCCAATCAGCTAATAATTAGCTCGTTGGCTGATTTTTATTTTGAACAATCCCCATATAAATCCCCATATTGGGAAAGGTTTATAAATGTCACATTACCCAAGCTAAGCACATCAACATTATTTAACTAAAAAAGAAATATACTTTTGCGCACACTTAAATCCATTTTTACAAACCAATTCTGTTTTTTTGATACGTTTTGTTAGTAACTTTTGTTTACCGAACTCGTTGTTGTTCAAAACTTATTGTAACTTTGCAATCATTTAGTAGCAACCCAAATCTTCAAATTTATTTCTATGAATTACAATGCAACAAAACAGTACGGCTCGATGGTT
Source organism: uncultured Bacteroidales bacterium (assembly GCA_902762385.1). Lineage (GTDB taxonomy): Bacteria > Bacteroidota > Bacteroidia > Bacteroidales > Muribaculaceae > Sodaliphilus. The sequence goes on from CACWNQ010000026.1 coordinate 26,751, forward strand.
AAGGAGATGGCATCGCAAATAGCCCAAAGCAATAATATATATAATGTGTCAGCTGAGTTATATGAAGCGTATAATGAATCGCTTTATTTGATTTCACGATTATCATTAAAGGAATTGTATGACAATTATCCAAACAACCAAAAAGTCCTATCATTCGTTATTGATGAGTATGTGATAGACGACAAAGTAAGAGAAGTTTTCCTGACAAAGCTATTCCAAAATGATGATTTTGAGATTGAGTTCATAAAACGCGATATTGGTGGAGCCTATAATTTTCTTTGCTCCACCCAAACCCTACTCCAGGCTATAGCCATAACAGCGCACCCCAGCCAGTACAAAGAAGGCCAGTTGACCACAGCACTTGAGAAAGTTATTAGGCCAGCCATCGAGCCATCAATAAAGAATGCAGAGAATTTTGGCTTTGCATTCAATAGTCTAGCAGCAAAAGATGCACTGAGAGCCGCAGAAGAACAAACAGAACAAGAAGAATTACAAAAAACAGATGAACCCAAACACAATAATCAAGAAGAGCTAAAGTCAATTAAGCCAAAATACATAATTGGAAACTTGCAACTGTTGATGAATGTATACAATTATCTCATCGAAACAGAAGTACTAGATAAAGAATACACATCTCCTCAAGATTTTATAAATGCCATAGAGAATGCTAACGTCAGTTCTATTTCTCCAAAATTGCAGGACAACTTTAAATGTACTTTGAACCAATTAAAAGAATGTATTAAATCAGAGAAGAGAAAATGGTTAAGAGAAATATGCTCTTCCATTAACTTAACCCCACAGCAAGCATCAAAAAATGGGACAAATTTAGGAAAATGGTATGAAGATTTACAGAAATTGGTATCAAAAAAGTCCAAATAATATAATCGCCTTATTCTGCCTTAAACTGCCTTAAATCGCCTTATAGATTCATTGTAACAAAATTACACACAACCTACTAAATACTAATTAATTACACAAAAAATTAATTTGTTGTTTTTTCGTCATTATTTCACATTTACCTTATAATTGCCTTATAAGGTAGGCAGTAACTTTGCAATGTCCGAATGATGAAAGACTGGCCAATGGTCAAACGGCCGAGAGCTGGAATTTGAAGGACAAAAGTTAACGAGGTATGACCGCCTCAATTAATTATTATTAAATCTAATACACAAATGTCAAAAGAATTTGTTTCAATTCAGAACCTTTTACTAAGTCCTGAGAACATGGTCCTCCAACTAAAGAAAGAGGATTTGAAAGAGTTTGCTAACCAGATCTTGCTTGGTGCAAAATCAATCGCAATGCTTGAGGCGGAGGCTGCCGCCACTAGTGACCAACTTTTGACCATCGATGAGGCTGCAAAGCTGCTGTCAGTGTCAAAGATGACTCTTTACCGTTGGGACAAGAACGGCTACCTCAAAA
>CACWNQ010000027.1 GCA_902762385.1 uncultured Bacteroidales bacterium
AATGGGCTTGACAAAAGTGTTTGAAGCTGGTGATGTTTATAATGGCAATATACAGCTTGCCATCGGCTACCGTTTCTAATATTTTGTTCAAAAAGTTTCGAACAGAGTTCGTCAAAAAGCCTGCTCACGCAGGAAAAAATAAATAATCTGGCGTAAGCCAGCTTTTTGACATCGATAGATGCAGCTTTGTGAGATTACACACCGCAACGGCTAGTTTATTTTTAGTCAAACGGTCAAATAACCAACACGATTTTTTCTACGGAGTTTGAGGAGTTAAGTATTTAAACTATCTCCAAGACTACGTAGAATTGCTCATTCTAGCTATCTTTCCTGAATTCTTCAGGCTGATGGCGGTGATGGTGATGTGATGTGGTATCTCGGCTCGTGAGAGCTGTGGGCGCAGTGTCTCTTTTAGGGTTTCGGAAGTTAAGGTTGAGTCGGGCTTCAGTTCAACTTTGGCATTGAGCACAGTGCCAAATTGCGGGTCGGTGACAGGGTAGACAATTGAGTTCAAGACATCGGTGTGAGAATTTATTACTTTTTCCACATTCTCGGGATAAACATTCTCACCACCACACACAACCATGTTGTCGCTACGACCACGATAGAAATAACAACCATCAGGGCTGCGATAAACCAAGTCACCGGTATTTTGCCATTTGTCTTTTAGCCCAATCATTGCCCAACCCGAGCGCACCCATAACGAACCAACTCCTTGACCATCTTCGTTCTCCACCTTACATTTCACGCCACGTATGGGTCGCCCTATCGTCACCTCTTCGTTGCGTGACAAGTCTTGGGGCGAAGCAATCATGAAAAATCCAGCCTCGGTGGTGCCAAAGAGGTTGAAAAGTATATTACCAAGATGCTCGGAGGTGACCTCTACCCATTTCTTGTCGAGGCGGTCGCCTCCACAGATGATGCACTTCACAGTCTTCATCAGTGATGGTGCCTCATCAATTTGCCAAAGACGCGCGAGCATGGCAGGAACTAACGGCACCACTTCGATTTCCTCGTTTGCAATGGTTTTCAGGGCTTCTTCGGCATCGAAATGACGCATCAAGCACACCTTCTTGCCCATCAGCAAGGACATGACAAGCGTGGCAAGTCCGAACCCGTGATACACAGGCAACGAGAGCAACACGCTGTCGCGCTCATCAAGATGAAGCTGCTTGAGCAAAGCAAATAATGGCGGCAAGAACTGGTTGACATTCATTCTCCTTGACGCTTCCTTGCTTTTTCCGCTGGTGCCACCAGTGAAAACTGAGATATCGCCACAGCGCTTGATGCGTGGCAGTTTCACATTTAGGTGTTGGACATTGTCGACAACCTTTTGATACAGGTCTTCGCTATGGAGCATATTGCATGGCAAGTCAACGGGAACTCGTTGCTCTTTCAGCTCTGAATCATAGATAAGCACATTGATTTTGCTTTTCTCCACCTGTTCTTTCAACAAATTGGGAGCGATGTCGGTATTCAGCAGTTTCACTCTCACGCCAAGCCGTGACAATGCCGGCAGCAGCAATGCCATCGTGATGTGATTGCGGCACATCACACCCACACTCATTCCAGTGGTAAGACCATAATCTTGGTAAAGCATTTTAGCAAGATGCTGGGCAAGGCTATATAACTCCTTGTAAGTAAGGCGCATATCATCCGAGACCAAAGCGCATCTATCAGAGTAATAAGTAGCCGAAAAACGCAACAATGCCATCAGCGATATGCCATCGCCAATGAAGCTCCTGACCAAATTATAGATGCCACCTGGAGTGATGAGGTGCAACTTTACTAATTTTGATAATATAGTCCTATTCATAGCATTATAGTGCCCACCATGGTTTGTAACGGAACTTATTACCCATTGCCAGCTTCAGCAAAATGCACGCAGCCTCATCGGCTGAATAGGCTGGCAGATTCTTATAACTCTCATTCACATCAGCCATGGGAGTGTGCACCAGTGGCATATAGGCAACCTGGACCTTAACCCCGAGCATTTTGTTCTCTCGGCGTGCAGTGCGGCACCATGCATTGGCGGCACATTTCGACGCATGATAGGCCGACCATCCTGGCGCAAATGGATAACGACTGCTCACCGACGAGGTATACACAATTCTGCCACCAGCATTACGCAACGATGGCATCAAGGCCAGCGACAATGCCACCATCGAACGGTAGTTCAAATCCATAGTGCGGTCAAAGTCATGCATCCTGTCGATGGAAGAACTGATGCTGCGCTTGATTGATTTCCCTGCATTGCAAAAGAGGAAAGACACCTCGGGCAACTCCCCTCTGAGCGTTTCACACCAAGCATCAAGCTCATCACGCCGCCTCAAGTCAATAGCTTTAAATCGCTCCTCGCAACCATTCTCACGAGCCTTATCGCACAAGGATTTCAGTTTTTCCTCATTGCGGGCAATGAGAAATAAACGGGCCTTAGCCTTTATCAGCTTGAGAGTCAAAGCCTCGCCAATGCCCGACGAAGCACCTGTAATCACTACCCACTTGCCCTCAAAAGTGCATCTCAGCTTCTCATCACTTACCGATTTGGCGGGATAAACTATATGTTTCCATATATCATTCAACATAATGCAGATTATTCTTATCGCAAAGATACAAATTATGGATGAAAGTCACGCGAAGTAACGAATGAATTTTCTTGACATTTTATTATAATTTTGAATAATAATTGTACCTTTGTATGAAAAGTCAAATAATAACTCTTAAATCGATATGAAAAAGATAGTCTTTTTGGTTGTTTTAGTGCTAGCCGGCATGCAGGTTGGTGCGCAAAACTTGGCGCACTACAAAAGCATCATAAAAGAGTTGAGTTCCTCAAAATATCAAGGGCGCGGTTATGCCAAGGATGGTGCTAATAAGGCAGGTAAATTCTTGCAGAAAGAGTATGAAAAAGCTGGTGTTGACGAGGTTATTATCCAACCTTTTAAATTGGACATAAACACCTTCGGCGGCAAGATGGAAATGAGTGCCGACGGCAAGAAGCTCAGGCCTGGCATTGATTTCTCAATGCGAGAATATTCACCTGGCGTACACGGAAAGTTTCCCGTCTATCATGTTGACACCCTGAATTTTAATCCCGAACGCATATTTGCCGACTTAGCAAAGCCCGAGTATGCCAACTGTCTGGTTGCTTGCGAATTTTGGTTTACCTATCGTCATAGAGATGTATTTTCTCGCCTTCAGAAAAATGGAGAATGCACTAATGCTGGTCTCATCTACACATGGGCATCACCTATCAAGTTTTTCAAGGCCTATGGTGATCACATAGTGGATAAGCCTATAATTTGGGTAACACCCGAGGCAATTGAGGGTGTGAAGAACGTCAGCGTTAATGTTGACAACAAATTCCTAAAAGACTATGAGTGCTTCAACGTAATTGCCAAAGTTACTGGGCAACGTCACGATAGTTGCTACGTTTTCACGGCGCATTACGACCACATTGGCAATTTAGGAAAAGATATATTCTATGCCGGGGCCAACGACAACGCCTCAGGTACTGCCGCCGTTGTGACATTGGCGGAATACTACGCAAAAAATCGCCCTCAATTTGACATGTATTTCATTGCGTTCTCGGGCGAGGATGCCAATCTGCGTGGCTCCAATTGGTACGTAGAGCACCCTGTGGTCCCTCTCGAGCAAATCAAGTATCTTTTCAATATTGATATGATAGGCGACAACAACCCTGTTCAGTATTGCGAGGTGAGCGATGAAGGTATGCGTGGATTCTCGCTCTTTGAGCAGATTAACAAGGGCAAGAACTATTTCAAGGAATTGCATCGTGGCGAACTGGCTGCAAACAGCGACCATTACCCATTTGCCACTCGCCACGTTCCCTGCATCTTTCTAGAGAATGAGAAAGGCGATGCATTCCAATACTACCACACCATTTTCGACACCTATGAGACCGTTCGCTTCGACAGCTACGAGCCCATTTTCAAGATGGTTCGCGACTTTATTGAACAATATAAGTAAAGAATAATTCTACTTGCCGATGCAGAAGTGGGCGAAGATTTCACCGAGGATATCATCGGTGGAGATTTCGCCGGTGATTTCGCCCAAGTAGTGCATGCACTCGCGGATGTCCTGGCTCACTAGGTCGCCGCTGAGGCCAGTAGAAAGACCTTGGAGCGTGCGATCGATTGCCTCACTTGCTCGCACGAGGGCATGATAGTGACGCGCATTGGTAACGATAACGGCATTCTCATCGGTGACTTGTGGTAGGGCAGCAGTCGTGATGATTTCCTGCTTGAGTTGTTCCACGCCAGTGCCTTCGCGCGCCGATATTTCGGCAATTTTAATATCAAGTCCTTTTAGTTTGTTGACGATAGCTTGTGTGTCGCTTGCGTCAATCTTATTGACTACGGCTATCACAGCCTTGTCCTGGCAATGCTCAGCTATTTGCTGGTGGAAGTCCTCGAGTTCGGCAATGGGAGCTGTGGCATCGACCACCCACAGCACGATGCGAGCCTCGTCCATCTTCTTGAACGAGCGCTCGATTCCCATGCTCTCGATAACATCGCTCGACTCGCGAATGCCAGCGGTGTCGATGAAACGAATCAGTGTTCCTCCCAGCACGATAGTGTCTTCAATCACATCGCGTGTGGTTCCCTTGATGTCACTCACAAGTGCCCGGTCATCGCCAAGCAAAGTGTTGAGCAGTGTAGATTTGCCTGCATTGGTAGGTCCAACGATGGCCACAGGCAGACCGTTCTTGATGGCGTTTCCTGCCTGATAGGAGCCAGCAAGCGAGTCAATTACCTTTTTGATGTCTGTTGCCAAAGTGGTAAGACGCTCACGGTCGGCAAAAGTGACATCTTCCTCGCTGAAGTCAAGTTCAAGTTCTATTAACGACACAAACTGCAGCAGTTGCGAGCGCAGGGTGCTCAACTGACGGCTGAAGGCACCACGCATCTGGTTCATCGCCACATGGTGTGAGGCCCGTGATTGCGATGCTATTACATCGGCAATTGCTTCGGCCTGAGAGAGGTCAAGTTTGCCGTTTGCGAATGCTCGCTGGGTAAACTCTCCTCCTGTTGCTGCACGGCATCCGGCATCGATGAGAGTGCTGACAATCTGCTGCTGAATCCATAATGAGCCATGGCACGAGATTTCAACAACGTCCTCACCAGTAAATGAGTTTGGGGCACGGAACAATGTGAGTACTGCCTCGTCGAGGAGTTCGCCTTGTGAGTCGATAATGTGACCCAGGTGAGCTGTGTGGCTAGCCATTTCACTTAATGGCTTACCTTGCCATCGCTGTTGCACGATGTCGAGAGCCCCGTTACCACTCACTCTAATCACTGCTATACCTCCCATGCCGTGGGGGGTAGATACTGCGCAAATTGTGTCCATTATTTTAGTTCAGAGTTTTTAGTTCATAGTTCAAAGTTGGCCCCTAATCTCATTCTTTGGGTGGAGAGTTTAGTTCCACTGGTTGAAGTTGTAGGTGCTCTCAATGGCGTTCTCCACATTGTCGGGGAGGGCGCTGAAGAAGTCGTGTCCTGTTATGCGCTCCACTTCGTCGACCGAGCAGGCATGGCGGGCTACGCCACCTCCACCCTCGTGGTTCTCATAGATGAAGCCTATGGCGTGGTTTCGACCGGGGTCGAGCACTACCTTGAAGAATCCTGCAGGTACCACAATGTCGTTGTTTTGGCCTATGCGCCTGCTATTGCCGTTGAATATGGGTCCGGTGGCAACAATAATCTTGCCGTGTCGCTTAGCCCAGTCATGAATTTTAAGTTCTAACTTATTCCAGCTGCCGCCGTTGAGGTCATGATCCTGAGGACAGATATTGGTCATCAAGAAACAGTCGCTCATAGACTGGCGGCTCCATCGCATGTCGTTAGCAGGAGCCATATGGCCACGGTCGTAGCCGCTGCTACGGTATTCATACCACTCTGGACACCCCCTTACTGATGGGTCGGCATAGAACTTGTAGTTGCGTCGGTGCTCGGCATTAGGTCCATTGGTGATATCAATCATATCGCTGGTGAGAACATAGCTCACACAGTTGGGCACTTTATAAGAATAATTGAAATTTACAGTCATAGCCGCATATCGTTTAATCACATTGCTGTAGTGACTATTGATGCGCACATCGGTGAGGTTAGAACTCACAGGTTGTACGTTATTAGAACTATAGTTTTTGTCCTTAAAACTGTAGCGAGGCGCCTCATCGTGCATGATGCTTGGCACCTCAAAGAAACGTTCGATTTCATAACGATTTTTGTTACGCTTCTTTTTCTTCTTGGCATCGACGGTAGCCGAGATGATTAGCACCAAAACAATAGTCATGATGCAAATTATACCAAATTTTCCTAACTTCTTCATCATTGCTAAAAACCAATTTAGTTAAACATGTTCCTGCTAGGTAAATACAAAAAACATGCCAAACGTTATCGGTTAAGCCACTGGTTGAGGTTGCATGTGGACTCGATGCGGTTTTCCACATCATCGGGCAGCGTGTTGAAGAAGTTTATGCCGGTGCGCTTTTCCACCTCGTCGACACTTACTGCATATTTCTTCAAGTCTCCACCACAAGAGCGATTAGGGCAGATGAATGCAATCGCTTTCTTGGGAGTGGTGTTGGGTGACAAAATCACCTTGAAGAACGCCTCAGGAACAGCGATGTCCATGTCTTGGCCTATAGTTTCGTGGTTGTTGCCCATGATTGGTCCAGTGACCACGATGAGTGACTTGTCGCGACGTGCCCACTCGCGCACCTTAATCTCGATATCGTTCCACATGCCGGCATTCAGTGCGGCGTCCTGGGGACATACATTGGTGAGGAAGAACGTTTCGTTCATTGCCTGCTCATCCCATTTCATGTCACCAGCAGGTGCCATGTGACCACGGTCGTAGCCCGAATCGCGATAGTCCCACCAGTTGGGGCAGCCTGTAACGCTCTCGTCGCGCTCGAAGTTGCCGCTGCGCTCGCGCTTGCCACGTGCCTCATTGGCAGTGATTTCATAGGTCACACAATTGGGAATGTGCAAGTCCTTGTTGAAGTGAGCGGTATAGCCTTTATACTTGACCACCTTGTCGCTCATTCCACTAGGAAGCATCACGCTCTCATAGTTGGTGGCTGCATTAATATCGCCTGCGACACTGGTGTTATCGTCAGGGAACATCACTAGTGATTGCTCTTCGCCTTGTTGCTCAGCGGACTGTTCATTGCCTTTATTGGCATAGAAGATTGCAAGCAGCGCAACCACTGCCAACCAAGCTGCCCATTGAGCCCAACGTTTAAGTTTGTTCTTCTCTATCATTTATCTAATATAACTATAGTGTGCAAATATACATAAAAAAAATAACAATGACTAACTATGCACAAAAAAACAGATAAGCTGAGCAAAAATGGTTTTTAATAGATTGTAAAAAAGCACTATTTCGTTGCAGAAACAAAAGAAAAAGCCTATATTTGCAATGTGTAAATGGTAATGTTTTCGTGATTGTTAACGAATATCATAATAAAGAATAACAATGAATATTCAACCCAGTTTATTCGACGATTTTGAGATAGATAACAATGGTGAGGAGCAGGTAGAACAACCTAAGCAGCTCACTGGCGAGGAAGCAAGGATTGTGGAGTTGCGTGAGACGCTAAACCGCCACAATCACAGTTACTATGTGCTAAATCAACCCACAATCAGTGATCAAGAGTTTGACCACCTTATGCGAGAGTTGCAAGACTTAGAGGCAAAGCATCCCGAGATGGCCGATCCACTGTCGCCCACTCAGCGAGTGGGTAGCGACTTGAGCCAAGGTTTCAAGCAGGTGCAGCATGAGCGCCCCATGATGTCGCTTGGCAACAGCTACAGCATTGAGGAGGTGCAAGACTTCCTGCGTCGTGCCAAGGAAGGCCTTGGTGGCGAACCAGTCGAAATCGTCGGAGAGATGAAATATGACGGCACGAGCATATCGGTGACTTATGAAAACGGCCGCTTGGTGCGCGCCGTGACACGTGGTGACGGAGTGCGTGGCGACGATGTAACCGCCAATGTCATCACAATTCGCAGTATCCCATTGGAACTACCTAAAGGCATGGATTTTCCTGTAAAATTTGAGGTTCGCGGCGAAATAATGCTACCGTGGGCAAGCTTTGAACGCCTGAATAAGGAACGCGCCTTTAACGAGGAGCCACTTTTTGCCAATCCCCGCAACGCTGCCGCTGGCACTTTGAAACTGCAGAACAGCGCCGAGGTGGCACGCCGTGGACTTGATGCCTATTTCTACTTTATATTGGGCGACAATCTGCCCTATAAAACCCACACCGAGGCTATGGAGGCAGCTAGCTCGTGGGGCTTCAAGATAGCCCACACCGAGGTGCTTGAGTCAATCGATGCCGTTGCCGATTTCATTGAGCGTTGGGATAAAGAACGCAAAACGTTGCCTGTAGCAACCGATGGCCTTGTGTTTAAACTCAACTCGCTGCGCCAATGGCTCAACCTGGGTGCTACTGCCAAGTCGCCACGCTGGGCAATAGCCTATAAATTTGCTCCTGAGCGCGAGTGCACTAAGCTCAAGTCGGTGAGTTTTGAGGTGGGGCGCACAGGTGTCATTACCCCAGTTGCCAACCTTGAGCCGGTGTTGCTAAGCGGCACAATTGTCAAGCGCGCGTCATTACACAACGAAGACATCATTCGCCAGCTCGATATACACGATGGCGACATGGTGTATGTAGAGAAAGGTGGTGAAATAATTCCAAAAATTGTGGGAGTCGACACCAAACAACGAGAGGCGGGTGCCGAGCCATTGAAGTTTGTCACTCATTGCCCCGTGTGTGGTACAACGTTGCAACGTGTTGAGGGCGAGGCTGCATGGGTGTGTCCCAACAAATGGGAATGCAAGCCGCAAATCACTGGCCGCATAGAGCACTTCGTGGGCCGTCATGCCATGAACATCGACGGCATAGGCGAGGAAGTTGCAGCTCAGCTGCATGAGAGCGGGTTAGTAAACAATATCGCCGATCTTTATGACCTTACCGTAGACAAGCTCGTTAGTCTTGATCGCTTCCAGCTCAAGAGTGCTCAGCGCATTATGCGTGGTATCGAGCAATCAAAGCAAGTGCCGTTTGAAAGGGTGATATTTGCGCTTTCAATACAGTTTGTGGGTGAGACCACAGCCAAGGTGCTTGCTCGCAATGTTCATAACATAGACCGCTTGATGGAAATGAGTGCCGAGGAGCTTGCCGCTATCCCCGAGATAGGCCCCAAGATTGCTCAAAGTATAGTGGAATACTTTGCAGTCGACACCAATCGCGACATTGTGGAGAGGCTGCGATGGGCAGGGCTGCAGATGGCTCTAAGCGAAGAGGAACTTGCCAACCGTACCACTAAACTCGAGGGAAAGAAGATTGTGATAAGTGGCGTGTTCCAGCATCATTCGCGCGAAGAGTACAAAGCTATGATTGAGCAGAACGGGGGCAAAAACGTGAGCAGCATCAGCAAGGCAACAAGTTTTATCCTTGCTGGCGAGAACATGGGGCCTGCCAAGCTTGAGAAAGCACAGAAACTGGGTGTTGAGATAATAAATGAGGACCAGTTCCTGGCAATGCTTGAGTAAATGATTCAATCCTATAATTGTAATATAAAAAGACTGCCTGGGCAACCCCTAGGCAGTCTTGTCTTTATGTATTTCAATTGATTTTATCTATATGTATAGGTGACAGTGTATTTAGGCGTTTCGTTGGTAGTGTATCTCTTGACATATCCGTCGTTGTCAAATGTGTAAGTGATGTTGTAGCGCTTGAGCTGGACTGGTGCATTGGGGTCGGCCTCTGAATTGGAGTGGTCGATGTCCTTTTTGATTACCGTGGGCAGATAAGCGCTCGTGGCTCCAAAGTAACCAGCATTTCGCATAATTGCGCACACAAATTTGGTGAAGGTGAACGATTCATTACCTACCACATCGATGCCTCCCTTGTTGAGAGGAGCACCGTCACCGTACTCATAGGCCACGCTGTCCTTTTTATTGGCTGTTGTGGTTGCCCAGTTCATGAGTTTGCCGCTGGTCCAAGTTGTCTTAGTGAAGTCGGAAGACGTCTGAGCCACTTCCAACTCGTTGTCATAGCTGTATTGCAGCGATAATATGATTCTTTCGGTAGTGACATCCTTCAGACGTGTGAATGCCCCGAGAAGATTAACTTCAATAGCGTAGGTGACATCTTGAATGCTCTTGTCGCATATTATCGCACCGTTCTTGTAATCGAAGGTTATTGTTTCCTCATTACCTCCACCAGTACTGTATTTAGTTGACACATTCACACTCTTGAGGTGTTCACCGTCGTAGCTTGCAGTAGCCACGATTTTGTTTCCTTTGGTGTCTTCTTGTTCAATCTTGCTTATCTGTTTGTGTCCAGGGGCGAACTGAGGATAAATCATTGTGAAGTCGCGGGTGTATGTGTTTTTAGGCTCGTCGTCGCCACAAGAAACCATAGCTGTTGCAACAAATGCAATAAATAAATATTTAATCAGTTTCATGTCCTTATTATTTTGAATTATTACTGTTTGCAAAGATAATAACTAAAACCACACCACCAAAACGATTAAGCAAGTTTAACCTTTTAGTTAGGAGAGAGGGGAGAGGGGAGTGGAACGAGAGGGGGCTTTGCTGGTAATGAATTATGAATTATAAATTAATTGTGGTACCTTTGCAGTGCAAAAAGTTGAAACAATGCAACTGTCGAAGATAAATAGGGAGATAATGGCGATATCGCTGCCGGCGATAATTGCCAACATTGCCGAACCACTGCTGGGTCTGCTCGACACGGGAATCGCAGGACACCTGGGTGCGCCACAGTATATAGGAGCTGTGGCAGTGGGTGCCATGATGATGAACGTGCTCTACTGGAATTTCGGGTTCCTGAGGATGGGAACATCGGGGCTTACTGCTCAGGCCTATGGCCGTGGTTCTCATCAGGACCAAGTCGACACGCTGCAGCGCTCAAGTGCCATAGCCTTGATTGCAGGTGTGGCAATGGTGATGCTTCAGTCGTCGCTACGATGGCTCTTGTTGTGGATAATGAGTCCCAGTCCAGAGGTTTCGGCCCTGGCGTCGACTTATTTCTCGATAGTGGTGTGGGGCGCTCCAGCAGTGCTGATGACGATGTCGATAAAAGGCTGGTTGCTAGGGATGCAGGACTCTCGAAGCCCAATGATTATCTCGATAGGCGTGAATGTGCTCAATGTGATAGTGAGCCTTATTGCGGTGTATGTTCTTGACATGGGATTCAAGGGCATTGCTGTGGGCACTCTCACGGCAGTGTGGGTGGGCGTTATATATGCTTGCTGGCGTGTGCGCAAGCGTTTTGCGTCAATAGTCAGAGACCTGCATGTTAAGAACGCCTTCAACTTCAAGGGAAGTGGTCGTTTCTTTAAGGTGAGCAGTGACATATTTGTGCGTTGCATTTTCATGCTCGCCGTTAACCTGTTCTTCATTCGTGCCGGTGCCATGTGTGGCGATATAGTGCTAGCTGTTAACACCATGATGCAGCAGTTGTTCCATTTGTTCAGTTATTTCATGGATGGTATCGCCTTTGCAGGCGAGGCAGTTGTGGGTAAATACTATGGAGCACGTGACCACAAGCAGATGCACCGTTGTGTGCGATGGCTCTTTGTGTGGAGTACAGCGATAACTATGGTTTTTGTTGTTGCCTACACTCTGTTCCCGCATGCCATATTCACGATGTTTACAAGTCAAAAAGAGGTTGTGGAAACGGCAATGTACTATCACTTGTGGTGCTCACTGGTGCTCATTGTTAGCATGCCTGCTTTTGTGTGGGACGGAGTATTCATTGGTGTAACCGAGACCCGAGGAATGCTTGTGGCAGTGGCAACGGCATGCGCATTGTTTTTCATTCTATATTTTAGCTTCCCCGCATCGTGGGGCAACCACACACTGTGGGTCTCGTTTGTGGCATTTCTCAGCACCCGTAGCCTAGTACAAACCTTTATTTGGCTAAAACGATGGTGAGAGAGGCAAACATTGACTTAATTGCAGAAAAGACATTCATATGAAAATAGGAAACATAGATTTAGGTTCGAGACCGGTGATGCTGGCTCCCATGGAAGACGTGACCGATGTATCGTTCAGGCAGATTTGCCGTGAGCAAGGTGCCGACATGGTGTATACCGAGTTTGTGAGTGCCGACGCCGTGATTCGCAACATCGACAGCACATTGCGCAAAATGGTGATAAACCCTGGCGAGCGCCCAGCAGCCATTCAGATTTATGGTCGTGAGGTTGGGCCTATGGTTGAGGCTGCCAAGATAGCTCAAGAAGCTAAACCCGAGGTGCTCGACATCAATTTCGGTTGTCCTGTGAAGAAGGTTGCCCGAAAGGGTGCTGGTGCGGGTATGTTGCAGAATGTGCCACTCTTGCTTGAAATAACTAGAGAGGTGGTGAAGGCAGTAGACTTGCCTGTGACCGTGAAGACGCGCTTGGGCTGGGATTGCAACAATAAGATAATTGTGGAGCTTGCCGAGCAGTTGCAGGATTGTGGCATTCAGGCATTGACTATTCATGGGCGCACTCGCTCACAGATGTATAACGGTGAAGCCGACTGGACCCTTATTGGTGAGGTGAAGAATAATCCTCGCATGACAATCCCTATCATTGGCAATGGAGACATTACTACTCCTCAAAAGCTTGCTGAGTACTACGACCGATATGGTGTTGATGGAATTATGGTGGGACGAGCATCGATAGGCGCGCCATGGATTTTCCGCGAGATGAAACAGTATCTCACCGACGGTACAGTACCAGAGATTAGTCGTCATGAGAAAATGGCATTGCTGCGTCGCCAGATAGATGAGAGCATTGATAGAATCGACGAATACCGCGGCATTCTGCACATTCGCCGTCACCTTGCCGCAACACCATTGCTCAAGGGCATCAAGAACTTTCGCGATACTCGCATTGCTATGCTGCGGGCCAGCACAAAAGCCGAACTTACCGAAATACTTGATTACATCGAGAATGAAATTTTCCCGACATTAGACTCTGTTTCTTAGGTGATTAAAACAGCTCCCCTAAGAATAAGAGAGCTGCTTCATCATATTTGTTGGAAAATAAACGTTTATTTTACTGCGCGTGGCAGAGTTATGAGAGCCGGGTTGAGGTTGATGCGGTAAGGCTCGCCACGCTTGCCGGTGATACAATATTTATCGGCGAGCTCGTCGTCGATGATGCATGACTTGAAGCATCGTTTTATCTTTGATAAATACTCGTTTAGAGTGTTGCTAGTGGGGTCGAAAAGATTGTTGATGGTAGCTTGGGCTTTCTCCTCGTTGCGCCCAGGCATCACCACTGCGTAAATGTTCTCGAGGTCGGCCCGATAATCGGCTATGTCACGCAGTGCAATGCCCTCGGGATGCTTCAGGAAGAGGATGTAGATAGATCTCAGCATGGCGGGCATTTTCACTTCAACCTCGTTGTAATGGGGCAGAACAATCTTCATGTCGTTATTTATCACCAATGGGCTGAGTTTGTTGCCAATTATAAACTTCCCCTCAATCAGTGTTTGCATGAGCTGCGATGGGTTGGCTTGATATTTTGTTACATAATCAAGAATCTGTGCTTGAATTGCCTGCAGAGCAGCATCTTTTTCTCGTTCAATGTCGAGGATTTCTTTTTCCTCGTCCTCGAGTTCTTCTTCTTTTTCCTTCTCAACAGTCTCAGCGGGTGTTGCTGATTGACTTTGCTTTACTTCTTCACCGAGAGAATCTAAGTAAATATCACTAAAGACTACCGACTTGTCATCTATGATATCTTCAGGAATTTCATCTTTGTCAATGACCTTTTTAGCACAAACATAATCATCATTGACATTTCTTTTCCTTATTAATAATCTAAGTCGGTTAATCAATGAGTGCTCCTTGGCATCTTGAATATCATCTTCTTCAGATGGTTCCTTTTTATATGAATGCTTGAATGATGGTTCTGAACAATAATCCTCAAGCTTGAGAGAATCATCACTCCAGCTACTCATCATGCCCATGAGGGATTCGGGTGTAAGCACTTGGTCGCCTTCATCGGTACTCAGCACATCGGTTGCACTCTTAACAAACTGTTGAATATCACGCAGTGAGTCGCTTGTTAGTGGCATCTGCACCACAGCATCCTTGCCCCTATTACCCACATTGATGCGTCGTGCAACCAACGTTGTGCCTCGGGCCTCAGGCATTTCAACAACCTCAACTTGAAAGCCCGTTAACCGTCCAAGCCACTCCATCAGTTTAGTGGGCAACCGACGAATATAATAAGAATCATCATCACAAACTCGTTCAAAGGATGTAACAACATAGATTACGCCATAGCGCAATTCCTTATTTATTTTCGAGAAGCTACTTATTATTTCGGCCATAGTTTTGATTTTTTTGCAATAGATGGAATGAAAATAGCAAAAAGTGTGCCATCTTTTTGCAGGTGACACACTTGTCGCGCTCTTTTGCGCTTAAAATTAAAAAAAGTTCTTAGAACGCTTGATCAACAATTCCCTTTTTTCGTCTGCGTCGATATCTTCATTGTTCATCATCGAAGCCATCTCATTAATGAATCTGGAACGACATGATTGGAACTTGTCAAACATATGGGCTGTGCCTGCTTCGCTCTTATCGAATGCCATGTGATTGTCAATCGCCAGATTGAATGCCACAGCCTCTACATCGTGGTCGGCACCAATGTAGGCAAAGAGCCATCCTTCGCTCTTGTAGGCCTCGATAAGACTCTTGATTGCCTTGTGGGAATACTCCTTCGATGCATTCTCATATCCGTCGGTGATGACAGTCACGCTGGCAATAGCGTTATTCTCATCCTGCATAAGGTGATGCACAGCGGTGATGGTGTTGCCAACGGCATCATAAAGAGGTGTCATGCAGCAAGGCCTATAGTCGCGTTGAGTAATAGGTTTGACCTCACCAATTGGTGCTTGCTCATATATTTTCTTGAGCTCACATCCGCAGAAGGCCACTAGCGTGAGGATGTTGTCCTGATCAGGATGCAATTCCTGCTCACGTTTAATAGATGCGATGGTTTCGTTCACTCCGTCGACGGCCTGCTTTGCGATGCTGTTCATCGAGCCACTCTTGTCAAGAATGATCACGTTGTAGACTTTGGTACGATTATTAGTTTCCATAATTACTGAGTTTAAAAGATGAATAAAACATGGTTGATTGGTTTTGACATCGCAAAATTACGCTGAAAAAAAGCAACTGTTCCAAAATGGCAACCTTGCAGTTTTGTAAATTGCTGATTATTAACGAATAAGAGATAAGGCTTTTTATGATTGGAAATTATATTTCTATTATTGATTATCGCTTGATTCGGATATTATTGCTACCTTTGTGGCATGAGAATAGTTGAAATATCATCGCTTGAGCAAAGTGGGGTGGAGGTGTTTGGAACCTTGACCGAGGCTCAACTGCGCAATAGGTTAGAACCCGACAAGGGAATTTTCATTGCCGAAAGTCCAAAGGTGATTGAGGTGGCGTTGAGAGCAGGATATGAGCCACTGGCCCTGCTGTGCGAGCGCCGTCACATTGAGGGCGATGCAGCCCATATCATTGCACGTTGTGGTGATATCCCTGTATATACTGGCGAGCGCGAACTGCTAGCGAAACTCACAGGCTATGTGCTCACCCGTGGTGTGCTGTGTGCAATGCGACGTCCTGTGCTCCCGAGTGTTGAACAGGTGCTGAGCAAGGCTAGTAGGGTGGTGGTTATTGACGGTGTTACCGACACGACCAACATTGGTGCCATTTTCCGTTCGGCAGCGGCGCTTGGCATTGATGCTGTGCTGCTCACTCGCACTAGCTGCGACCCGTTGAACCGTCGTGCAGTGAGAGTGTCGATGGGATCAGTATTTCTCGTGCCTTGGACTTGGCTTGATGAACCTATCCAAAGTCTCAACTCTTTAGGTTTCAAGACTGCAGCAATGGCGTTGAGTGACGATTCTATCAGCCTTGATAATCCCGTCCTCGCCACTGAGCCTCGCCTTGCGATAGTGATGGGCACCGAAGGCGACGGCCTGCCCCATGAAACAATAGAGCAGGCCGACTATGTGGTGCGCATTCCCATGAGCCATGGTGTTGACTCGCTTAATGTGGCTGCCGCCTCTGCAGTAGCATTCTGGGAGTTAAGAGTGGCTAGGAATGACTAGGAATGGCTAAGTCATTTTATTAATCACAAACTCACTACTTCGACAGTGCTGCTCGAGGAATTGCCTTCCTGATTAACTTGAATCTGTACAGGAATTCTCTCTTTCAGTTCCTCAATGTGACTTATGATGCCAACTTGGCGTCCGGTTGCGGTGTGCAGACAGCGCAGCGTGTTAATGGCATTTTGCAGCGGTTCGCCACTCAGCGTTCCAAAGCCCTCGTCGATAAAGAGCATGTCAACTTGCAGTTGTTGTGCAATGTCGCTCAATGCCAATGCTAGGGCTAGTGACACCAAGAAACTCTCGCCGCCCGAGATGGTGTTGGCTGTGCGTGAAGTATATCCTTGATAGGCATCAATGACACTAATCACAAATGTTCCTGGCTGCACTTCAAGTCGATATCGAGATGTTAGTGAAGTCATGTATACATTGGCCGATTGGATGAGGTTCTCAAGAATGTAGCTGAGGGCGATGGTTCTGAATTTGTTTCCAGTGCTGTCACCGATCAGGTCGTTCAGACACTCCCATTTGTCGTAAATAATCTTTTTGTTGTCACAGTCTTTAATGAGCTCTCCTAACTCCTCTTTCTGCTTTGTGTCATTTTCGAGTTTCTCCTTGATGCCACCAATTTCCTCGCGGAGCGAGTTAACTGATTCTTCAGCACTAATGCTATCTTTCGTTAGTGACTCTTGTGTTTCATCATCGTTGAACTGTGGCTTCTCCTCAACATTCTTTTTGAGCCTATTGTTGCTGCCTTTATAGGCTTCGTCAAGTCTCAGCAGTTTGTCATGTAAGATTTTAATGACATTTTGTGCATCTTCAACCTCTGATTGGCTGTGCCTGGAGAGAGAGGTCAACGACTCAATAGAAAATGATGGGTTTTCGTTGAGCCACTTGTTGAGATTGTCGGTCATTTCGTCGACAGTCTTCTGTGACTGCGCTATTGTAGCTTTTAAAGACTTAATGCTTGTGTTGAGAGAGTTTGCGTCTTTAAGTAAATCTGATGCTTCCCTCTTGCAAGCTGCTGAAACGTTGCTCCACTGTGGCATAGCATTGACAATGGTGTTAACAGTCGATTTCACGTTGTCTAAGTCGTTAGTGGCACTCTTGATAGCATTGGTTTGCAGCAATTCATTCTCGGTGTGTTGCTTGAACAACTGAGCTGCTTGATTAAGTTCATCGACAAACAAGAGGGGCTCTGTCATCCAGTCGTTGGTCCACTGTGTGGCATTGACAACCTTTGCAACTTCATTGCGGTGGCTGGTTATTTCATTCTGGAGATTGCCAATAATCTTGTTACTTGATTGGATATTGGCTTTGCAATTATTGATTTCATTATTGATGTCGTTGAGTGTTTTGCTTGCCTGAGTGAGTTGTTGTTGTTGCTTGATGGTGATAGCGTTTTGAGTATTTCTTTTGCTCTCAATCACTTCGGCGTCGGCAACTTGTTGCTTTACATTCTCGAGTAACTGGTCGTTTTTTGACTTCAGTTGCTCGAGAAGTTGAGATGTGTTGTCGTCAACAACGGTAATCCCACATTTTTTGCAAGCATCAAGAGTTATAGAAATTTCAATGTCAAGTTGCTTATTGGCATTGTCAAGTTCTTCCTTCTTGTCTTCAATCAAACTGAGCTGAGCATTTATGTTGGCTTTAGTTGCATTGTAAGCATCCTTCTTGCTTGTGAGCTTGCTTTCAAAATCATTGAGCTTTTCTTGGGCTTGTGCAAATATGCCATCGAGCACATCCTCATGAGGAATGGCATGGTTGACTTCTTGCTGACACACTGGGCATATGTCGCCTTTTTTGAGCCTGCCTCTTATGGTCTTTGACCATAGCTCAACGCTCTCACGCAGCTTGTCGCACAAGGCTTTTTCGTTGTCGTATTCTTCTTGTGCTTTAGTGGTTTCGTTTTCTTGTTGCTTAAGTGTTTTGTTAAGTTCGCCGAGTTGTTGTTTAATGCCGTTAATTGCATTTTGAACACTGTTAACGTCGCCACGAGCTTTGTTGAGCGATTCAATCCTGAGCAAAGCTGTGTCAGCATTGTTGATGATGCTAGTAAGATCCTCTTTGCTTTTGCGTAACTCTGGGAGATTTAATTTGGTTAATTCTTCCTCTAGCTTGCCTAGCAATTCTCTGCTTTTTTCAACCTCTGTTACTTTTTCATCATGCTTGGTCTGAGCCTCTTCGAGTTGGGTCTTGAGGGGGCCATCAAGTTTCGCATTAGCTGTGTTGATGTTTTCTTGTTCTTGATTGATGTCATTCAGGCACTTAACGATGGAGTTAAGGTGGGCAGAGATGGTTTGCTCATTGGCATATACATCTTTCTTCTCTTTTTGCTCATTGAGAAATTGTTGGGTAGCATTTAGCTCGTTCTTCTTCTTTTCAATATCATCCTCAAGCCATGACATTCCGTCCTTTACGACCATGAATTTCTTGATGAGGTTGTCGAGCTCTTTGTTAAAGGTCGAAATTTCTTGTGAAGCTCTGTTTTTAGTGATGAGCCAATTGCGTGCGTCGATTGTTGCATTCCATTCATTGACGAGCTCCTCAAGTTTTTTGTTCTCGTCGCAATTCGATTGTTCAGTAGCTTCATCAAGAGCCTTTTTGGCGTTGGCTGTTTCTTCTCTCAGTTCAACGTCGTTTTTGAGCCATTGGAGTTTACCTTTGATGCTTTCAAGCAGTTTTTTCTCGATTTTGTGTTGTTTATCGAGTTTAGCCTTTTGTTCATTTAATTGGTTGATTTCCTCGTCGGTGAGCACCTTGACGTCGGCGATGCGTTGCTTGGCTTGCTCCCAGTCTTTCTTTTTTGCAGAGGTTATAGCAAAAGTTTTAGCGCCAATCTTCATGTAGTCGTCGGCACCAATAATCTTTCCAAGAATAGCGCTTTTTTCCTTGTCCTGACTGTTGAGGAACTTAGTAAATTCGCCTTGGGCTAACATTGTGGTACGGCAAAACTGTTCAAAATCGAGCCCAATAATAGATGGCTGTGGAAATATTTTAGGTAGCTCTTTTTTGTTGTTGATTAAGGTGCCGGTGTCGAGATTAGTGAGAGACCATTGCACATCTTGAATTCTTCCGTCCTGCCTCATATATGCTCTAGCAACACTCCACTTTGCTTCATAGTGTTGACCGTCATTACCCAAGAATGTGAGCGTAATGCAAGCCATGCAAGTGTTTCTGCGCATGAGTTGCTCTGGATTGTTGATTTTCAGATCTACTTCGTTAGGAACATCGCCTTTCATCTGGGTGTTCTTGAGTCGTGGTGTGTTATTATAGAGAGCCAGACAAATGGCATCGAGAATTGTTGTTTTTCCCGAACCAGTCTTTCCGGTTATGAGGAAAACCTCACTCGATGCGAGTGGGTCGTTTTCGAAATCGATAGTCGCTTTTTCAATCGATGCTATGTTTTTTATGTCGAGTTTGAGTAGTTTCATCGTTACTTCCTTTCTTCTTGTTGTATTATGGCAATCACTTCTTTAAACATCTCTTCCATTTCCTCGTCGAATGGGTGTTTCTTGTCGCTAGCATAGCGTTTCACAAGTTCGAGAGGAGGAATATTCTTCAATTCTTGAACTGTGAGCATTCTGCTCTTGTTGCGCACTTGTTCAGGTCGCGTAACATTGACGTGGCACACACGGCAATTCTTGCCGCGAGCTATGTTGCGTGCCTCTTCCATGGCGCCTATTAGCACTTTGTTCTTAATCTCAACATTAAGTCGCACATAGGCCGGCAGGTCATCGGGTAACTCCTTGAGCAGTGCTTTTGCTTCGTCCCACGATGCTGTTCCCTGTGCTGGAAGATTGACAAGAGGACGTGGATTCTCGATAGTTATCTCGGTTAGTTTAGGGGCATCGCCGTGCTTGTTCAACTCAACAATCGAGACACTGTGGTTAAAAGTTTCATCGAAACTTACGGCCAGTGGCGTGCCGCTATATCGCATGCGATGGTCGGTGCCATGAATGAACTGTGCATGGTGAATATGCCCGAGTGCTAGATAGTCGTACCCAATGCCAAGTGCTTCGTGTGGCATGCTGTCGATGCCTCCCACAGTAGTCTCGCTTGCATTGTCATGGCCAGTGAAGTTGCAACCCTGCACAGTGGTGTGAGCCATCATTACCACAGGCAGCCCATTGGTGTTGCGTTCTTCCACCTTGTCGAGCAATTGTTGGAAGAATCCGTCGGGAATGGTTCGCTCGTAGGCATAAGGCACAGCGACAATGAATCCCTTGCCAGGCACTTCGATGATGTGGCTTTCGGGATTGTTTTTGTCGATGTTGCCAATTGAATGCACGTTGAAAGCACGCCACGGAGTTTGGAAAATCTCGTGCTTGGTGCCACTGTCGTGATTGCCTGCGGTGATGACGATGGTCATGGTGGGGCAGGCCTCGTGCATCGCTACAATGGCGTCGGTAAACATTGTCTGTACCGTTGAGCTTGGCTGTGACGTGTGGTAAACGTCGCCACACAGCACCATTGCGTCGGGTTGCTCGTTCTTAATAATTTCCTTTATCTGGTTGAGCATCGATTTTTGCTCCGCAGTGCGCTCGTAGTTATAGAGCACATGTCCCAGATGCCAGTCGCTAGTGTGTAAAATCTTCATTTTTAATTCTTAAACAGTTTATAATACTTTCTCTATTTAGTTTTAAATGCGTCCATAATTACTGTTGGCCTATGGTTTTGGAAGGCGCCAAGTGGGTAGTGGCCTTCGGCCTCGGGTGCCCAGTAGAACACACCGGGACAGTTGCCGTTGGTTTGAGTGCGTGCAGCGTCGATGAGTCGAGTCATGAATGCTTTGCCTGCTTCGGGCCTGCGGGCTTCGTAACCAGTTTCTACAATCATTACAGGGCAGCCATATTCCTTGCTCAATGTGTTGATATTGGCAATCACGCGCTTGAGTGTTTCATCCTCGCTCTTGGTGAGGCCAGCCTCCATGTCCCAATAGGGGTAAACACTCACGCCTATCATGTCGAAATGAGCTTTGTATTTCTTCAGACCATTGAAAATGGTGTGATAGCGGTCGATATCGCACGCAGCGTCGAGATGAACAATGCATGTGGCCTTGGGGTAGATCTTCTTGGTTGCCCGGTAGCCAGCCTTGGTGAGGCCTGCATATTGCTTCATGTTCTCGGGGGTGTGAGCCATAGGCCACAGGAACCCGTTGGTGGTTTCGTTGCCAATCTGTATCCACTTCACGTCAATACCATTATCCTTGAGCAGCTTGAGCGTCTCGGTGGTGTGCATAGCCAGAGCACGTTTCATCGCGTCGTAGTTGTAGTGACGCCAACGTGCGGGAATGTTCTGCTTGCCAGGATCGGCCCACCAGTCACTGTAGTGGAAGTCAATCATAATGGCCAATCCTAGTGCCTGCGCACGCTTAGCCATCGCTAACACGTCGTGCATGTCGCACTCGCCATCGCGTGGATTTACCCACACGCGGAATCGTGCCGCATTCAGGCCCAGCTCATGCATGAGCGTGATGTTGTCGCGTTCCTCGCCAGCGTTGTTATAAAGTTTTACACCGAAGCGCTCCAGCGCGCTTGTCCCGCTTATGTCGGCACCTAGCCAGAACTCTTGTGCTGTCACTCCAAGCGACAGCCAAACTGTAAATAATAATGCTATAATTTTTTTCATGATAGCTGTGAAATGAATCCTTTTCAACAAAGATACAACTTTTTTTTAGAATAATCAAAACAATAGCTTAAAATATTTCGCATAGCATTCTTTTTAATATGAATAAAAATATTGGTATGTTTTTATAATGAAATTATGATATTTTTGCTGGTTTTTATTCGAAAAGTTATCAACAAATTGTAAAAAACACCTTTTTAATATTGAAATTTAAAATAATATTATTTAATTTTGCGACATTCTATTGCAGGTTACATAATTTTAATTATTTTTATTCTTTAACTATTAAAACTCTTTGTGTATGAAGAAATTACTAACATTTTTAATGATGTCCATCCTCGCAATAGGCGTGGGATGGGCAGCAGAGACAGTGTATTACACATTGGATGGGACCCAGACGGGTGGATCTAATGGATATGCCACTGAATCTGAAATCACGCAAAATGGTATCACATGGATGGTTACAGGTAATACCACTATGTCGCCTTGGCGAATTGGTGGTAAAAACTTGTCGAATGTGGACCGTGATGCTTATTCCACAACTGCTATGGGCAGTGCGATCTCTAGGATTGATCTTCAACTCGGATCAATTACTTGTACAGCGAATTCTGTGAAACTGACAGTTGCGAGTGATGCTTCTTTCAGCAATGTATTAGATGTAGTTACAAAATCCTCGGTTTCAGCAAACAGTACTTTGGAGTTTGCTCCTTCATCAGGCACTGAGTGGGCAAAGAATGCTTACTACAAGTTTACATTCAATGTAACATGTGGTTCTAGCAATCAATATGTTGGCCTATCTAAAGCTATATTCTATGCCAACGAAGGAACAGCTCCAAGCGTTGCCACTCCAGTAATTAGCGGTACCACTCCATTTGAGGGAAGCACCCAAGTCACTATAACTTGTGCAACTACCGGTGCTTCTATCTATTACACCACAGATGGTACTGACCCAACTACTTCGAGCACGCTCTACAGCGCTCCTTTCACTATCACCCAGACAACTACTGTAAAGGCAATAGCAGAGCTTAATGGCGAGACAAGTAATATTGCCACTAAGGGTTTCACAGCAAATCTTACTATTTCCAGCATTGCGGAATTCAATGCTCTTGCTGTGAATGAAAACTTCAAGTACACAGGCAACAACCTTGTGTTTATTATTTCTAACTCAGGAGGCAACAACCACTATGTTCAGGATGGCTCGAAGGGTATGCTGATTTATGGTTCATTGGGTCAGACCTATCAGCCTGGAGATGAGATTCCTGGCGGATTTACTGGCACGAGAGCGGAATACAATGGCGCTCCCGAGATGACCAATCCCGCTGGTTTCGCTGCTTCTACCAATAACGCAGGTTTGACTCCAGTGGAAATCACTCCCAGTGAGGTCAATCTCGCCAACTTTGGCCGCTACGCTATCATCAAGAACGCAGCTTTCAACACCAGCGCCAAGACTATCACCGCCGGTGGTGAGACTATCGCTTATCACACCACATTTAACAACAACATCCCAACCGATGGTGCTGCTTACGATGTGATTGGCGTTACTGGTTTCTATAATAACAATCCCCAGTTCCTACCAATCAGCTTTGAACCATCGGCGGTGACCGGAGCCGACTACTATCTGATAGGCTCGTTCAACGAGTGGACTCAGCAGGACGAGAACTATAAGTTCACTGCTCTTGCCGATGGCGGTTATATTCTCAACAATAAGACTTTGCCCGATGGCGTTCTTTTCAAGATATTCAAGGTTGAGGGTAACAACGTTACTTGGCTTGGTGGCTCGGCAGGCGACTATTTTGGCATAAACAAAGACGTATGCACCAACATTTCTCTTGTTGAGGGTGCGAACTTCATGATGGAGGATGGTGGCATCTGCACATTCACCATCAGTAGCGACATGAAACTCTCGGTTAGCAAAGAGGCACAACTCTTCCTCGCTGGCACTATCAACAACTGGGGCAAGACTGATGCACTCGAGGCTACCAACGACGGCTGGACCATCGATAAGGAGCTGGCTACTGGTGATGAGTTCAAGTTTAAAGATGAGTGGGGAACCTGGTATGGTGGTGGCAACAACCCTATCACCGAGGCCAACCTGGGCGCACAAATCACTCTGAACAATGGCGGCAACTTCGTGATGGCCGTTGACGGCAACTTCACCATTAACGTTGCAGCCGACAAGAGCAGCTTCGTTATCACTCGCGAGGCAATGACCAGTACCGCGATCAATACAGGCGAATATGATTTTGAAGAAACTCAAACAATTTCTAAAAGTGGTATTCAAATAGAAATTACTCCAAGTACTACAAGTACACCAAATAGATTATGGAACAAGTCTCCACGCCTTCGTATGTATGGTGGAACTATGACTATCACCGCACCCGAGGGATACAACTTGACTGGCATTGACATTTATCAAGGCAAATGGAATGATGATAATAGAGCCGATGAGGGCACGCTTACCAGCACATCATGGACTGGCGAGACTCACACATTGGTTATTACAATTGCTGGCAATACTCAGATCGACAGCCTTAACGTTACCATCGCTCAGGCTAATGCTAATGCTCCCGCCGCTCCAGTGATTGAGGGTGAGACTCCATTCATAGGCTCTACCGAGGTTACTATCACTTGCGCTACCGATGGTGCTTCTATCCACTACACCACCGATGGCACCGATCCAACTATTGAGTCTACTCTCTATCAAAGTCCATTCACTAT
This sequence comes from uncultured Bacteroidales bacterium, assembly GCA_902762385.1. Lineage (GTDB taxonomy): Bacteria > Bacteroidota > Bacteroidia > Bacteroidales > Muribaculaceae > Sodaliphilus. The sequence continues at coordinate 24,523 of CACWNQ010000027.1, forward strand.
CATTATTCACAAGGCGGTGTGGCTTCGACTATCACAAGCAAGGAATTTGTGAAGATTCCAGAGGTGGCAAACCTTGATGCGTTCTATGACTACTATGACTCTGATGAGTTCGCATTCACTGGCAACCTCGTGGCAATCGCACAGACTGATAAATATCTCTATGCTCAAGACGATGCTAGGGGCGTGCTTATTTATGGTGATATCGACAAGACCTACCAGAAAGGCGACAAGATTCCTGCTCCATTCTATGCTAAGAAGGGTTCCTACGGTGATGCTCCTCAAATGACAAACCCACGCGAGATGCAAGCTGCTACCGAAAGTGTTACACTTGAGCCTATTGAAATTACAATTGCTCAGGCTTCTCATGAGAATAATCTCTATCGCTATGCCGTTATCAAAGATGTTACAATCGCTGATGAAAAGATTGTTGTTGGTGATGAAGAATTAGATCTTTTCAACCGCTTCAACATCCAGATTGATCCAGTTGAGGGCCAGCTTTACAACGTGATTGGTGTTGTGGGATGGTTCAATGGCGCACAGTTCATGCCTCTCGAGATTGTCGAGGTTAACCACACTTACACCGTGGCTGGTGAGCCTGCAGCTCTCTTTGGTAGCGAGACTCCATGGGACATTGACAATGAAAATGCCGAGATGACTCCTGGCGAGAATGGTCTCTACACTTGGACTTCAGAGCCCACCTATCTCGATGGCAACGTAGAGTTTAAGATTGTTCAAGACGGTAGCTTTGACACTTCTTATCCCGCCAGCAATTATGTGATTAATGCTCCCAAGCCAGGCACTTACACCGTGACCATCACCCTTAATCCTGCTACTGGCGAGGTTAACGCTACTCTTAACGGACAGGTTGACGTTTATGTACTTGGAGATGTTAATGGCAACAACTTCGCTCCTGACCAGGGCGTGAAGATGACAAGCGAGGACGGCAAGATTTATACTGCAACCGTGACAGCGACTGACGTAGAGAACGGTTATGGCTTCTTCGCCTTCACTCACAAGCTCGGTGACTGGAACACAGCTAATTACTATCGTTTCATGGCTCAGAGCAACGGCAACTTCCTCGTGAATGGCGCTACAATGAACACTGAGCTGAATATGGCTTACAACGGTGACAACTCAATGCAGATTCCTGCTGGTGAATACACTCTCACCGTTGACATGGAGAACATGAAGCTCACTATCACTGGTGGTACTCAGCTTAGCTACATCATCGCCGACGGTGTTGAGGGTGTTGACTATACCATCATCAATGACCTCGCTGTGGTAGAGAAGAACGAGCCTACATCTGAGCTCTTTGTGAGTGACGGCAACGAAAACTGGATTGCCATAAATGCCGGCAGCAACTATGCTGACCTAGCTTCGCTCAAGGGCGGCTTCACCAGTGGCGCTATCAGCGGCAAGAACCAAAACCCAGTTTTCACTCTGAGCATGGCTCCAGTAGAGGGCGAGGATGTTGAGCCAGTAGAGCCAGCTACTTACTCACTTGCCAACGAGTTCGCTCCAAAGGTTAATGAGGTTATAATTGTCAGCAAGGCTTACTACAAGGCTAGTGAGAACACCTTACGTGCTTACGCTCCAGGCGGTGCCCAAGGCCAGAGCCTCACTGTTGACACCAGCTTCGGCGACTTCGAGTTTGTTGATGGACAGAGGTACACCGTTCAGGGTGTTATCAACATCAAGGAACCATGGAATACTACTACAGGTGGTAAGGGCCTCAAGGGCTACGACTATCCATTCCAGAACTACACAATCAAGGTTACCGATGTTACTGAGGAAAGCATTCCAACTGCTATCAACGGCATCTTCCTTGAGGAGGGCGTGAAGAGCGTTCGCTTCTACAACGCAGCAGGCATTGAGAGCAATGTTCCTTTCAATGGCTTGAACATCGTGGTTAAGGAAATGAACGATGGCTCTAAGGTTACTACTAAGGCTATTATCAAGTAATTACCTGTAACGGCCTTATTGCCGCAATTCTACCAGGCGGCAGTCTCAACGCAACGAGGCTGCCGCCTGATTTTTGTGCAGTCAATCTTGAAAAACCTTGACCTAAATCAAGATTTTTGAAAAATGTGGTGGTGGAGTGAAACATTTCACCTAGTCTGTTACGTCCATAGCATGAAACCGCTCGTGACGGTTGATAAGTTGAAGAAACTACGAATTATAAACTCACAACTGATAACTGACAACTAATAACTCAAAAGATATGAGACGTACAGCATTATTTTTTTCAGCGATTCTAACTTGTGTCACAATTATGGCGACAAACTTCACTGGCACAGTGATTGACGAGAACAAGCAACCTTTTGCTTTTGCAAATGTAGTGCTACTAACCCCTAACGACAGCACGTTTGTGGCTGGCACTACAACCGATGATGACGGCACATTTTCTATCGACTGTTCTTGCAAGCAAGCATTGGTGAAGATAAGTTATATTGGCTATGAGACCAAGTTTGTGAACTCTATAGGCGGCGATATGGGGACAATCCAATTGCAACCCGAGGCAACTATGCTTGGTGAGGTGGTTGTAAAGGGCACTCGACCAACGTTCAAAATCACCACCGAAGGCATCAAGACCGAAGTCGACGGCACGTTGCTGAGCAAGGTGGGAACCGCCAACGATGTGCTCCAAAACCTGCCTGGTGTACAGAAAAAAAATGACGGCATCGAGGTGTTTGGCAAGGGAACTCCTCTCATCTACATCAACGGCCGCGAGATGCGTAACAAGAACGAACTCGACCAGCTCAAGAGCGATGACATCGCGAGCGTGGAGCTCATCACCAATCCAGGCGCGAAATACAAAGCCGATGTGGAGTCGGTCATCCTCATCAAGACCAAGCGTCCACAAGGCGAGGGATTCTCGTTTGACACCGAAGCTGATTATTACCAAGGCGAGAATATGGACTTAGCCCTGGGCTTGAATTGGAACTATCGCAAGGGAGGCCTGGATGTGTTTGGTAGCCATTGGTACAACGAGTACAACTGGCATCAAAATGACGGCATATTTCTTGATGTGAAATCCGATACCATTTGGCATCTTGACCAACTAATCGACAGCCGCAGTCGCAGCCGATCGCTCTACAGCTCAGTGGGTGTTAACTATGTGCTAGGCGACAACCACTCGATGGGACTGCGCTACGACACCAAATGGTATTTCAGTAACAAAACATGGGGTGGCATGACTGCCGACGTGATGGCCAAAAATATGCCACACACCCTCAATGCCTACTACAACGGCAAGATAGGGAAGACTAGCATTGATGTGAATCTCGACTATATGTTCTACAAGAACCGTATAAATCAGTATAATGATGAAGTTAGTCAGGAACATGACAGCCGCGTAGTAACTGCACAGAGCGTGGAGCGAAATCAATTGCTGGCAGGCAAACTAGTGCTCTCGTGGCCAGTGTGGGGTGGCAACCTGCAGGCAGGAACCGAGCTTAGCAACACCCACCGAAACGACGACTATATCAATCCCGAGAACATCGTGCCCACCTCGTTCACAGAGCAGCGCGAGCGCAATTATGCATTCTTTGTGGAGTATGCGCGACCATTGCCTTTCGGCCAAATGCGACTGGGATTGCGCAACGAGAACGTGTGCAGCCACTATTACAGCATGGGCGAGCTTGTGCCTGAGCAGAGCCGCACATACCACCATTTGTTTCCAACGGTAGGTCTTACTGCACGTGCCGGCAATGTGCAACTGATGCTCAATTACGCGATGAAGATTCAGCGGCCTTATTACTGGCAGCTTAACGGCAGCGTGACCTACGCCAACCGTTTCACTTGGGAGAGTGGTAACCCCGCCTTGAAACCATCGATCAACAACCAACTGAGTTTCATGGCAATGTGGAAGTGGGTGAACCTGATGGTTGATTACAAGCGCACTAGCGACATTATAGTGAATGTGGCACGTGAAGTTCCAGGCAGCGAGTCAACAACGTTGATCACACGTGACAACGTGGACCACGCCGACGCATTGAGAGTGATGCTCAACCTCACACCACAGTTTGGCATCTATCAGCCTCAACTCTCGATTGCCATGATGAAGGATTGGGTCAAGATTCCCACCCCCATTGGTTTCATCAGCCCAAAGCGTCCATTGTTCCTTATCCAGTTCAATAACAACATCAAGATACTACCCACACTCACTGCATCGGCAAACCTAAGCCTAACGCCCAAGGGCGATAAAGAGAACATGTCGCTGACCAAAGCGGGTGTCAACCTTTACCTGAGTGTAACAAAGACATTCTTCAACGACCGCTTGTCGATAAAGGTTGCAGGTCACAACCTCCTTGACGCGCAGGAGCACATCGACCTGAATTATGGCCTGCGCCAGCTGCATCAAGACAGCCATCGCGACTTGCGCGAGTTGCAAGTAACTGTGCGCTACAAGTTTAATGCTGTTCAGAGCAAATATCGCGGCACTGGCGCTGGCAGCGACGAGAAAGCCCGCCTGGGCAAGTAGAAATCACAGAGAAAGACTCATTTTACCAGCTTCATAATATACTATTTTTTTCTTTTGGAGGATGCGGCATTTCATAGTGTCGCATCCTCTTTTTATGCTCAAAAAATAGTCAAAAAAGAGTTTTTTTTAAAAACT
>CACWNQ010000028.1 GCA_902762385.1 uncultured Bacteroidales bacterium
ACTACCCGCAGGTGTGGAGATTTCTCGCAGCAACGGAGCCTGGCCTTGCGTGTGAGGGAGACGCATTAACTTTGCGGCGTAAAAACAAAGCGAGCGATGAACAAACAAGTCAAAGAGTCATTGGAATTTTCTTATGAGCAACATCCCTTTCTATTGCAAGCGGAGCATCAAGACACACCCTAGTCAAGAACTGATTAAAACGCACCCCAATAAAAGGAAATATTTATAGCCGGAAATAAACTAAAAATAGTAGGTTACTAACCTATTTGTGATTTAAATAATTCATTTTTGCACCAAATTTGCGAAAATATTGATTTTCAACCATTTCGCAATTTTACTTTTCCCAGAAATTCGCTGAACCCCGTGGAAATGTGCAAAAAAAACATAGATTTCCACGGCTTTCAGGGAATTTTTTTGAGTATTCAAACATTAAAAATTGACAATATCTGTCATCAAAACAACCTAAATATATCGTCTAATTTAGAACAAATTGTATTCCATCCTTTTCTCATTTTTCTGCCATTAAAAACGCTGAAGATGATTTAATTACTCACATGAAATAAAAAACAAAGCCCTTGTCCACAATACTCACCACCAACTTTGGTATTTATACTGTGGCATTATATCCTTTCCTCCCTTTTTCTTGTTACATTCTTCACACGTCAGCTGGATATTACAAGGATCGTTTGTCCCATAATCCTTTAAAGGAATAATATGGTCATAATTTTTAATATTTAGAGTATTCACTAACCCCGTAAGGTCTTTATTGCAAAACACACAGCGTCCCTTGTCTCTATGAAAAACGGCTTGCTGAACCCACTTAGGAATATTACAACGTTTAATTGTCCCATCATCATTTCTAGCATTTTGGGGCCATTTTAATTCTAAATATTCAGCATATGTACCATCTTCATCAATAAGCACATTACGTACCAACCTATTGAACTGAACCAAAAACTGCTTATCATTGAATAAAATATATACAACTTCATCTGAAATTACATCAAAGAACCTCATGAATGTAGTCTCATTTTTTTGAAACCATGCCCAACCAGCATTTACATCTTCCTTATCTACATCATAGCCAGTTCTTCTCAACCTAATCCCATAATCTTTCATTAAATGTATCCACCAGTCAACATATTCCTTTTCTACACAATCTCCACTTTTACGGAAAAACCTAGAGTAATAGCATAGTAACGTACTAGACACATAAATATGTAACAACGTAATTCTATTGAACTTTAGTGCGCTCTGCACAAATAAATCTTCGTTGAAATTCCAGAAATCAAAACCATTTTCAACAGCTTCGCTAACAATGTTAACAAACTCATAGATTGAACTAAACTTAAAATTTCTAAACTCGCTACTCATCATACTTTTATTAATTTTGTCACTCTTTCCTTCCTACCCACGTATAAACCTTTCTTTCCTTTCCTCGATTATCCGCTTGTAGCTGCGCTTCATCTTGTCGTTCAAGAAAGAGCGATTAATGAGATCATACGTTTCTTCCTGAATCTCCATAAACATGTCAAGAACCATGTCAGCACGTTTCTTCGGCAATCCAATCCTTTCTGCAAATCGTTCAAAGTCCAATCTGCACGGATGCCCAGTTTTGTCATAAACATCGCTCTTTTCAATATCAGGTGACAGGCCGTCCAATAGCCCCAAGTCACTACCACTTTGTATATGAACACAAGTGTTTATCAAGTCGTATGCAGGAGCAAGAAAATACTCTTTACCTTTTTTCACCAGAGAGAAATTTTTCATGTGTGCATCCTCATTGGCAAACATATAGTTAAACACCACCATCCTAAAAAACTGCTCCATCTGTGGCATCCACGCAGGAATAATCTTCCTTATGGCATCTGCAATCTGCGCATAGTTGCCGTGATACTTGTAGTTGCTATCAGAGCCTTCCTCTGTCATCTGCAGTATAGCCGCAAAATCCTCCTGTAAGCAGTTCTTTTTACCGCCTTCCACATCGAATCGCTTAGTAATATAAACTGGCTGTCCATTGCGGCTAAAGCACACCCCATTCACTGCAGTCCGTATTCCATACACTTGAGCTGCTATTTGCATAGTCAAATGCTCATTGGCAGGTATCTGCTTACGTGTTGATAGACTCAGGTTAAAAGGTGCAGGTTTCAGAACATAGGTCGCCTGTTCTCCCTCATGACTCAAGCGTATTTTGCCATTGTCAATCACCGCTGCAAATTTCTCCTGTGCGCCAGAAATCGACATGTTATTCATGTTGTCTTTTGTTTGCTGCTGATCTCGGTCTTTTTCAAAATCTATGTCTATAAAAGGCGACACGGCAACACCGTCAAATAATAATTTGACAGCACGGGGTGAATATCCCGAATATCCAGGTTTCAGCGTTGCTGGGCAAACATTTATTGCTTTCATATTTTAGGTTCTTTTAGTACAACTAATCCTATTGCATCCATACCACAAATCATCTCAAGCATACCAAAGAAGTCATTTTCATCCACTTTATTCATTCTACATAGCGCTCTGCGGTTGGCTCCTTCAGGCAACATATTTGTAAAGACCGGAAATATATGGTCAGAATGATACACCTTTTGGCTTTTTGGAAGATTCACTGATATTGACGGCAAGTTGCTGTCGGCAAGATAAGCATCGTCATAAATAAATTCATAACTACCCTTGGCCAATTCAACAAGTTGACCAGTAAATACGTCTCCATAATAAACATCTACCTTTCTCATTTTCTAACACTACTTTATCGTTTGTTTCACTTGTATCAAAATTTCCAGTCCCACTACATCAAGGATTTTCTTTAATGTTTCAATAGAGGGATTGCCTTTACCACGCTCTAAATCCTTTACTGTGGATATGCCCACTCCGGAATAATCCGAAAGATCTTGCTGAGAAATACCCAGCAAAGCCCTTCTCTCTTTTATGACTTTCCCAATCTCCATAAGAGTATGATTTATCGTACTTTTACTGCAAAGATAGTAATTTTTTCTGAATCACAATATAAAAAGTATGTTTTTTCATACTTTCGGTTTTCATTTATATTATAATATTAAGGAAATCTGGCTTAAATCTCGCATTCTTGTCGGGGTACTTGTCGGGGATCACTAGCTGTACCACTAGCTCCTTGCCGCCAGATACTATCGTTTATATGCCCTTTCATTAGCCCTTTCCTTATATTTAGCCATTACATTTGTTTTACTCTAAGAATCCAACCACTTCACGCTTGACTTTCATGTCAATCTCGCGGTATCGGTTGAAAGCCTTACTACCTTCGGCATGGCCAGTCATTGCTGCGATGATATTTGGGTCTTTCACGTGTTGGTATGCTATTCCAACAAATGTGCGTCGAGCCATGTGACTGGTCGCAACTTCATAAAGCGGTCTTAGTTCATTCTTCCGAGTCTTAGGATTAAGCACTGCCACCTTGCGATCGATATTGGCCAACTTAAAGGCTTTCTTTATATAGACGTTGTATTTCTGCTGGCTTATGAAAGGGAACAAAGTTCCTCGCTTTGGGTCATAGTATTTCTCAATTAGATCCAATGCAGTCTTAACCAGAGGAACCGATGCCATCCTCGGGTTCTCCTTTTCGGTCTTTTGTGGTGTATACATAAGTACACCATTGCTGTCAATGTTATCATAGGTGAGTGCATACAAATCACTCACACGGCAACCTGTGCAACATTGAAAAACAAAGATATCTCTTTGAACTGCAACCATACCTTCCATCTTGGCGCGTTCTAGTTTATGGCGTTCGTGAATGTCGATATAAAATGGAGTTCCATATTTAGCGCCATCGATCTTAAATCGGTTAAACGGATTATTATCGGTATAACCTTGTCTAATACACCACAGCCAGTAAGTTTTCAGTCGGACAAGAATATTGTTCAGCGTGTTTTTGCTACGTTGCTCTGGGCAACGGCTCTCAACCCTTCTGCCATATTTCTTACACTCAGAATTCACTTTATAGAAAGCCTTCTTATATAATCGGTCATGGCAGTCCATCTCTTTAGTGGTTTTGTTATAATACCAATATTCATGTTCTGAAAGGAGGAAATCACGGAAATTTTCCAGATCGTTGTGACTAAAAGTGTCGAACTCAAAAGTGTTGTCGTGCCACAATTCAAAACGGCGGAATACCCTCCATAGCGACCAGAAATGCTTTATGCGACTCTCTGACAAGTCAAGCTGCTCAATATAATCAACAAGAACCGAAGTGACGGTATCCTCTTGGAACTCTTCATCATCATCAAATAATTCAAAAAGCATCTCAAGTTCTTCATCGTTGCCTTTAAGCCATTTGTGGCCGACATCATTTTCATCAGTGCTCTGAATTCGGTCTGCATTGTCTCTATACCTTCTTCGCTTTTCTTTAGATATAGTAGTAGGCGTATTAAATTCGGCTATCACATTCTTAAGCCATCTCGGGCCCACACGATTGTGGTCAGTGTCGTCCCATGCAATAAGAATAGCAGAGCAGAGGTTACTAAGCCTCTCCTGTTGCTCACGATGATACAAAACTTCTTCAGTTTTTATCCTTGCATGCATGACCATCTTCTTGCCATCCCAGAAAGTGGGATTGTCGGCTATAAAAATACCAGTGCCGGCACGCTGATAAATCTCTTTTCCATGCCTAAAAGTGAGAAGAATCTCTTGTCGACCTCGTCCATTCTTTTTCTTTGATAATCTGAGATAAATTGTTGCCATACAATATGTTATGATATGTTTTTCGTTAAAAATCTGCGACAAAGGTAGTCAAAAAATATCAAAATTGCAACACTTTTTCCCAGAAAATCACATAAATCTTCAATATGATTATTTTTGTAACTATCTAAGGTTCAAATCACTCCTGTTAACAAATTAGATATGAACAAAAATTGCACACTTAATATATCTTTAACGTTACTTAACTATATTGTATAAAAAGATAAATTCATAAAGTGTTGTAAATCAGCTGTTTTAATATAACATCAGATAACATGAAATATCAAAAAATAACAAGGTTCAGTTCTCATCTTGGACACAAAATAAGTCGCTGATTTTTCAGCGGCTTATTTTTTTGCACGGTGCTTTTGAGGGAAGAGACTTGTCGCTATGAGGGGTGGGATTTGAGGGCGTTTCGGCTTGCCGATGATCATAGCAATGCATAATTGCTGACGACACATTAAATAAGTCCGCAATTGGCTCATCAAGCTATGCGGATTACTAATATTTTTTGAAAACTACCTAAATTACTATAGAGCTAAACGAAATCCAAGAGCACGTCCACGTTCTGTAGGTTCAAAATAAGCTCGATTATTAACTTTACTTAATTGACCAAGACCTCCCCATCCACCTCCACGGCTTATGCGATATTTTCCTTTTTTAGGACCTTTTGGATCTTTTTTTGGTGAAGATTTATAATAACTCTCATCCCAATAATCGTTGCACCATTCAATAACATTGCCACTCATATCATAGATGCCTAACTCATTTGATTTTTTAGTAGCGACAGGCTGTGTTCCATATTTTTGGGAATCTTTTTTTGTAGTTGGAATGTTATCTATGCACCATGCCACACCATAAAAATCTTTGCTACCAGAGTATTCATGTCCTTGACTCTTGTTACCACCACGTGCAGCATACTCCCATTCTGCCTCGGTAGGCAGACGAAAGTTTTTTCCAGTCAACTGATTAAGTTTATTGATAAAAACCTGACAATCGTCCCAAGAGACGTGCTCAACTGGTCGTTGAAGATTTGTGCCATAATCGAATTCATGGCTTGATTCATAATCTGGATTACCTGTGCTGTTAAAGTAGCTCGGATTGAATCCCATAACAGCAATCCACAGTTCTTGTGTAACCTCAGTTTGACCAATATAAAAAGATGATATAGTAACCTCATGTGCTGGATTTTCCAATTCAAAATCCTTTGGATTTGCCACACAGGTGGGTTCTGGTAAAACTACAAAGACCTCTTCATTTGATCCCATTGTGTAGGTTCCTCCTTCAACATGAATCATCTTAAATGTTACACCGTTTACAGTAAAATCTTCGGAAGTTACTACTTGCTTGTTCTCATTTGCAGATTGAGCATGGCATGTTAATCCATACATTCCAAATGCCAAAATTAGAATAATATATAACTTGATTTTCATAATTAATTGTTTTTGTGGAGTCCAACTTCGCAAAGTAAAGGGTTTTTTCATTAAAAACCAAATATTTGCTTTTTTTTCGGTTTCCACCTGCCCATAGTCTCACTTCTTGCGGTTCCAATCAATCCTTCCGACTGGAAGGATTGATGAGAAATCACCAGCTCATCACTGTGTCGTAGATCATTTCCGACTTGTTGTTCAGATTAGCGTCAAACTATATTGCCAGCAGCTGAACGACATGCTCGAGAGCGCCTTTGCAGTGTAAGCTAATTTACACTTTAGATGCATGTCACTCTACGATGCGAATGATAGCATTGCCTTGTGGAGAATGCTCAACCAGGGATATGCGGACTCCGGTCCTGTATCGGTAGAGTCCTGCCCTGTTGGTCACAATCACTTCACAGGTCGTGCCAGGAGAGACCTGACTCAGCAACAATGGCTCGGAGTTGTCGGGCATAAATTCGAAGAAATCGTTCTCTAGAACAAGCTCAAACAAATCGCAGTCGTCGGCAATGGCTTGCGCGATAAGCGACTCGATTGTGATAAGGTGTCCGTGGTTATGTGTCACGCTCTTCGCATATCGTTTCAAGGCAGTGGTCTGTGACTGGAACGTGCCTGCGCCGAATGCCACAATGCGCTGCAGCTTAGGCCAGATGCGCACGGCAATATCATCGAATCCCTGCTTAAAGACTTCGGCGAGTTCTTGAGCCCGTTCTGCATCATGCTGTTCGATTTCCTTTATGAAATCAGGCCATTGCTGCTCAAGTGTGGTGAACATTGTCAAGACCTGAAATGTATTGAGCGCGATAATTTGGTCAGCCTCACGCAAGAGCAGGGCAAGGCTTATTAATTTGAATCTTTTGACTGAAATATCTTGCTCAAACGAGGAGAGGAACGAGGCTGTTTTCTTCTATCTCTCATCGTAGATATCAGCATCAACATCGGGCATCCATTCTTTAATAAAAACTGCACCTACGAGCGTGTCATCATCTTCCATTTTAATGACAAGATTTTCCTCGGGCTCGGTGAATTTAGTTGTCACTGTCTTATAGCCAACATAACTTATCTGTACCTTACTGTCTTTTGAAAGCCTGATGGCGAATTGTCCGAAATAATCAGTGGCTGTGCCGGTTAATTTACCTTTTTTATCAAGGACTGTAATAGTTGCCCCAGCCAATGGCTCAGTAGACTCATCGACGATGCATCCACGCACAATTATTGCGGCAGCGTCATTTGGTGCGCAATCAACAGGCTTCAGTTTCTCTTTGCTTTGCTCAACTTTTGGAACATAATTATGTGTCTGTGCCATTGCAGGAGCAATGCTTGTTGCTCCAATGGCAAGACCTGCAACCACTGCTGCCTTGCCAAGAGTTTGGCGACGCAACAGTTGGCGCTCAATATAGCGCAATTCTTTTTCACACTGAGGGCAAGTACCCAAGCAATCGCCTTTGTGATTACATTCAGCAGGAGTATATTCGATGTCATTGGCCTGTGCAATATTGAGCCTGATTTCTTTGAGCGCCTTGCAAATCTGTTTTCCTTTCATAATAAATGGTTTTGTGGTGTTCAACTTCGCAAAGTAAAAGTTTTTTCCAAAAAAAACCAAATATTTGCTCATTTTTCGGTTTCCACTTGTCCATATTCTCACCTCCTGCGGTTCCAATGAAGGTGTGTCAAAATTGAGGAGTCACTGCGCCACATCCTACCCACAGTCAGCGAAGCCCTGATTGCAAGAATTATAGACTAAAAATCTGAGTTTTGCAACTCTTTAATATTCTTTATCAATGTAATATTCAGTCCCAGTTGTTCGTTCTAATATCATTGAAAGTTATTAACCATCTAATAGAATCAAGGATAATGAAGAATTTGGTATTGATTATGCTCGTGACAATGATGGCGTTGAACACTGAGGCTAACTTGATTGAGAATAGAAGTGACAGCAATGACCAACGATGGATCGACTTGGGATTGCCTAGTGGCACTCTGTGGGCAACGATGAATGTGGGCGCAAGCAGTCCCGAAGACTATGGCGACTACTTTGCTTGGGGAGAAACTTCGCCCAAAGAGGTCTATTCTTTGAGCACCTACAAGTGGTGTAAAGGTGCCGAAAATACACAGACGAAGTATTGCTCTGACAGTGAATTGGGAATTGTTGACAACAAGAAAACATTAGACCCCGACGATGATGCCGCAACCATAAATTGGGGGCCATCGTGGCGCATTCCCACCGAAGCGCAAATGCAAGAACTGATAACAAGGTGCAATTGGAAGGCTTCGACAATGAAGGGGGTAAAAGGCTATTCTGTTACGGGTCCAAATGGCGCCACAATGTTTTTGCCAGCAGCTCTCTGTCGTGGGGACGGGCCGATTGATGACATTGACTGGGGTGGTTTCTATTGGTCGAGCGAATCTCCCGGCTTCATCGATGCCTCTGGTGGATTGACTTTTGGTGAGGGTGGGGCGTCATGGGCTTTCCTCTATCGCTTCGGGGGCTGTAGTGTTCGCCCTGTTCGAGTCCTGGACAAATAGTCAGCACCTCTATCTCAACGGCAGGATAAAGAAACGAGGGTGTGTCATATCTTCATTTCATTTTGACACACCCTCATGAGAAATCACCAGCTCATTACAGTGTCGTAAATCATCTTTGATTTTGGTTTCCACCGCAAAGGAAACGATAATTCTTTATTCCGTATAAGACAACATTTTCAACGAAAATGCTTACTTTATTTAAAAAATTTGTAACTTTGCAAAAACTATGTCAAACTTCTAAAACTTTACCATTATGAAGAAATATCTCTTATTATTTGCAATCATCCTGCCTTTCGTCCTCACTTCTTGTGACGATGATAAAGATGAACCAAAATCTCTGGAACAGCAACTAATTGGTTCATGGGTACAGACTCAAGTTGATGGTCCTAATACTTTAACTTGGCATTATATATTCAATTCAGACCATAATGGAAAACAGCAGATTATTTTAAATGGGCATATATCAACTGAAGTAAATTTCACATGGTCATTAAAGGGTAATATATTAAGTTGTTCATTTATTCAGGATGGAAATACGGTAACAGTTAGTAGAGAAATATCCATTGATGGTGATGTGATGCATTTAAAAGAAGGTGAAGATATTATTGAACTCCACAGGGCAAAAGGCTAACCCCACATTTTCTAAAACTACAAGCGGTTGGTTTACACACTAAGGTAAATCAACCGCTTTTCTTTCGTTGGCGAAGCCATCTACAACCTCTCAACAAAGGTCTTTAGCATCCTTTCACAGGACACCATATTATTATGTCTTCAAAATCAGCCGCCATGCTCAAATGCTTAACATAGAACTACATTATTGCTTTGTCATTATCTTCCTGAACAGGAACATTTCATCATCATCGCTCCAGTTCTCATCAATGTCCTCGGGCACTGCAGGTCCTCGTTGATACTTGTTCCAGAACTCCACGATGTGGAAACCCAGCCGGTTCACATAGAAATGTATGTTGCGTTTTTCGAAATAAGGTGTCATGGTTTCCCACACACTGATTTCGGGGTGAAGAATTTCAACTTCTTTCCAAGCAGCCTGGCCAAGCCCCTTGCTGTGAGCATCAGGCTTGATAAACAATATTTCCAGCTCGCCCTTTGCGCTCTGCCTGTCAATCTTAAGAATCATGCCACCAACTACGTCTTCATTATGCATTATTCGGTAAGCCTCGGCCTGATTGTCATCCAAGCAGCGTTCTATTGTCTTCCGTGAGATGACCTCTTCGCCCTCTTCCATATTTGAATGCTTGCTGATTGTCTAGTATAAACTGCTCACGGTCGTCAGCCGTCAAAGGTACAAGTTTTATGTCCATAAGTGTTGTTTGTGATGTTTATTTTGTAATCCATAATCCTAAAGCCACCGCCATAACCCCTAATATCACACTTGTAGCAATATATCCAATGAAACTCAAGTAGCACCCATTCTGCAAAAGTAGTAATGCCTCTTTTGAGAATGTAGAGAATGTGGTGAAGCCTCCACACAGACCCACTTGCAAAAGTAGTAATGCCTCTTTTGAGAATGTAGAGAATGTGGTGAAGCCTCCACACAGACCCACTGTCAGGAACAGCGCCAGGTTATGTGATATATTCCCATTCCTGCTTATAAACCCTCCTAGGATTCCAATCAACAGGCAGCCGAGCAGGTTGACTATAAGAGTGCCCCAGGGGAAACCGCCATCAGTTTGCTTCATCAACTGTGAAATCAAATAGCGCAACACACTGCCAATGAATCCACCAGCTCCTATGTATAGAATCTCTTTTACCATGATAATGCAAAGGTACAAATAAAACTTATATCACAAATTATCACGCATGAAATCTTTACAGTTACAGCTGTTCATAATAGCCGAGGTCAATGCAATCTCCACCTCGCCATCGCCGTCAGTGTTGATAGCGAGTTCGGGAATTGCTGATGAGAACAAGAGCTGCGGTATTTGAGTTGAGAGTGTAATAGCCATATCTTTATAATCATCAGTTTCCGGATGTTAGTTTTCAGAAAAGCATAGAACCGAGCGAAGCAAGGTTTCTATGCGACAAAATTAATTTGTGCTTGTCACTTGACAAAAGACACTTTTTTTGTACCTTTGCAACTACAAACCAAAAACATAAGAATTATGAAAAAATATCTCATATTATTTGCATGCATAGTTACTTTATGTATAACTTCTTGTGATAAAGATGAACCTTTGATAGATGGAGATTGGGAGGCAATGAAATGGAACAATCCCACCGAACTCGTTCAACAAGACAGAATGTTTTTAATCCCGGCTGAGGGTGGCAGCTATACCTTTGAATGCAAGAACTACTATCCCTGGATGTTGGGTGTTATTGAGGGCAAAGTTGAAACAGGTCAATATTTCTTTACTGATAATGAAGACCGCCATCATCTCAAAGGTTCTTGGTGGGAAGTTAGTATTGACAAAAAACTTGTAACAGTGACTTTATCTCCTCTCGATAGTGAAACTTCCATGCGAGACTTATCAGTTAGTCTAACAGCAGGCGACATCTTTGACTATCTCCAGTTCCATCAAGAACGTTGAAGTTGATATAGAAATGAAAATAAATTAAAGGTACTGCAAAATGATTTTTGTGGTGCCTTTCAAATATTATATACTACCTAAAAGAACTCACGGATCCCTTTCGGGTTTCCGTGAGTTTCGCTGCGTCATAGGGGGAACCAGCGAGCGAAGCGAGCCGCGCCCAAAAAGAGATTGCACCGATTTTGTCGGTGCGATCTCTTACTTCTCAGCACTAACCTCTAAACTGCGACTTTAGTCGCCTTAGGCGAAGTCTTTAATTTAGTGTTAAGTGAGTGTTTAAAGACAACCCACAAAAAGCGGTTATCGTACCACAAAAGTACGGTAACCGCTTTATAGCGCAAAAGACAAAAATTATTTACTTCCCAGCAAGATATTGTAGATGAAAGTGACATCGGCTGAGGTGATGCTCCCATCGCCGTTCTGGTCGCCGTTGACAATAGCACTGTTGTCATTGTTGAGTAGCCAGTTGTAGAGGACTGTCACGTCGGCTGCTGTCACACTGCCGTCACCGTTCACATCGCCGGCAACAGGCACATTATCACCTTCTACAAAAACTTCATTAACATTAAAGATACTAGTCGATAACGCTGCCGAAGCTGAACTTAAAAAATCCTGTCCGTCACCAATATACTCATAAAGATAATAATACCTACCATCACCGGTATGATAATAGCGGATAAAGAAACCACCAGCTGCTCTCTCCACAACGTGGCAAATGTATGAACTGTTTATGTCAGAAGTAACAAATTGGTCCTCCTCAAAATATCCGTGGGCTGCTCTGTTATAAATCACAATCTTGTCCGACGAGGCTTGCACAAAGCACCAAAGGAAATTGTCTTCAGTTGATGCCGTTGGAGTTAATTTAATCTGATCGAAAATGCCTGCGTTTGGATCAAAATAAACATACTTGCCGTTTATTATCAGCTGATACCAGTGGATGGGAAAAGTGGTGGAGCTGGGTGTTGTCACAAATGGCAATGCCCGCGCTGCAAACGCCAGCATCAGCAATGAGACAATGAGTAAGATTTTTTTCATACACTATAAAATTTTATGAAGTTATAAATTGGATTATTTCAATTTGCAAATTTAACCATTATTTCTCAATAATAATTATAAAAATTTAAAAAACTCCATAATTCTACAGCAATTGAATTATGGAGTTGATTTGTTAGGGCGAACAGCTTAAACGTCTCACCAGTTGAGTGGTTCTTGAAGAATTGTGCCATCCACCATTGGGCTGTCTTCCTCGGTAAAAGGAGTGCCATTGTACTGAACACAAAGCATTGTCAGGTTCTCGCTGCCTGTGTTCTTCAATGCACGCTTGCCTTCGGGCGACACTCTTATCACACTGCCTTCGGTCACGGGAATTATCTCTCCGTCAACCTGGTACTGGCCTTCACCACGCAAAATGAAGTAGAGCTCCTCGTGAGTCTTGTGGGTGTGCAGGAATCCACTGTCCTGACCTGGAACGAGGGTCTGGAACGAGAACTCACCAGCAGCTGCGCCTACGGCCTGTCCACCGAACACCTTGCCTTGCAGTGTGAAGTCGGGACCCATGGGAAGTTCGTGTTCAATAATCTCATTGAGTTTGCCAAAGTTGGCTGCGGCAAAATTCTTGCCTTGTGCAATAATTTCAATCTTTTTCATTTTAAATAGATGTTTAATGATTTTTATTTAATGAATATTTTTTCCTGTCGTTAAGAATGTCGGCGAGATTTTCCAATGCCCATCCAACAAGGCTATTGATGTGAGGCATCAACGTTTTCGCCCTTTCAGTGATGTTGTATTCCACTCGTGGCGGTATCTCGGCATAAGCATGACGCTGCACAAGTCCATCGGCTTCAAGATTCTTAAGTGCCACCGTCAGCATCTTTTGGGAAATGTCAGGGATTGCAGCGAGTATGTCGGAATACCGCATAGGCACCTGCTTGCTGTCGAGAGTGAGCAAAATGAGCATTGACCACCGGTCACTTATGCGTGACAGAATGTTGCGTATTGGGCAATCGGGGTAGTGAGGATTTACTATAATATCTCGTAGCATTTTATCTTGTCATTAATAGTGTTAGTAACTTTTCGTTCGTTTCGGTTGCAAAGTTACTATCATCACTGAAAACAACAAAGAACGTGACAAAAAGTTTGTCACGCACCTTGATGTTAGTAATGAGATAGTCAATGGTTTATAAAAGTAAGATTTATGCTTTATTAAGGGTTTTCCAATTGCGCCATTAATCAATATTCTTGATAAACTTTGCAGGATTTCCTCCCACTATGGTGTTTGCTGCGACATCTTTAGTTACTACCGCACCAGCGGCCACCACAGCATTCTCCCCTACTGTAACGCCTGGCAGGATGGTCGCGCCAGCGCCTATCCATGCATTACGGCCTATGTGCACGGGTTTGCACAGCAGCAGCGCATGATCGTGCAGGTCATGGTTGTTACTGATGAGCTGCACATTGGCAGCTATCATCACATCGTCGTCAATTGTTATTCCGCCTCGCGACATCATCAGGCAGTCGGGCATTATCATCACATTGTTGCCTATCTTCACTTGGTCGAAGCACACGCCCTTGAGCGGTGGCATCACCATGCTGCCTTCACCCAGGTTGTCACCAAATAGTTCTTTTACAAGTTTGTTATACTCATCGGTGTAAGGCACAGTGTGGTTTATCTCAAACACCAATTTCACATCACGCATGCCACGCGCCATCTCCTCGGGCGTAGTCTTTCGAGGGTCAACAACAAATGCTTCCATATTAATAAATTATTCTCTAATGAAAACTAATAATGTATCTATATCTCAATTATGTCGCAAAATTACAATGATTCTCTATAACCTAAGTTTCACAAATTACACCAACTTTTTCACAAATTGCACTAACATCAGTCTTTATGACAGAAAAAAAGAGCCACCCCATGATGTTTAGGAGTGACCCTTTGTTATTTGAGATTATAGCGTTTACTCAACAGCACGATATTACTGGAATGCATTCTCGCTCAAGCCCTTGCCGCCTATTGCAAGATCCTTCATGTAGGCAGGAACCTGACGGCCCAGATACTTGTCAACATAAAGTTTAGCAAGATACTGACCAAGCATGAAACCATGACCACGCAAGCCCGTGAGCAATCCCACCTCGGGATCGATGATGTAGCGTGGCTCAATATAGTAACCTGCCCAAACAGCATGGAAGCCCACTTGCGCAAGGTTTGGAATCCACTGAGCAAACATCTCGCTTACAATCTTGAGGAATGCCTCGCTATTGTACTTCAGGTTCTGGCGAGCCTCATAGGGGTCGCAGTCGGGCGAAGCACAACCTATTATTTGACCGGTGTGCAAGAACTGCTGGCCGTACACGGCATTGAAGCCCTTGTAGTGACGACGGTCGATAATCATGTCGAGGGAATCACCGTTCACACCCATGTTTGGCAATCGGCGGGTGATGAATGCTTGATGCTTTACAGGATAGAGTTGAGTGTCGATGCCGAGCATGTCGGTGAATTTCTCAGAACCCCAACCCATGGCATTTACAAAGTGGTCGCAAGTGAACTCCACATAGTGCTTGTCGTGGCGACGCACCAGAACACGGAATTTGTCGCCCGCTTTCTCAACGTGCAGCACCTCGCAGTCCTCGAGCACCTCGCCACCATGCTGCTTACCCACGGTGCGCACATAATCAATAGTGCGTCCAGGGGTAGCCTGCCAGCAGTTTTGAGAAATCAAAGCGTGGCTGTAAATGTTATCGTTTGGATTCCAGTAAGGTGAAATTTCCTTGGTGAAGTCCTTGCGGTCAATCATGTAGGCCTCGCTCCATGCGCGTGAAGCATCGAGTGAGCGATAGGTGGCATCATCGTGCACAAGGTTCACATAGCGTGTCATCTTCAGGTCGATGTTGCAATGCTCCTGATCGTCGCGGAAGATTTCCAAGTTGTGCATAGCAATGTCGCTGATATCGGGATTAGAGAAGGCTGGACGGCCACCACCGATGCAGCGCCATGTCGAACCACGGTCGTAGTTGACCAGGATCACACGCTTACCAGCTTCGGCAAAGTAACGGAACGCAGCACTACCTGCCATACCACCACCAGCAACTATGATTTCGGTCTCGGCTTTCTCGATTACTGAGCCATGCTCGAAGACGAAGGTTTCCTTTGACTCTCCATTATACACATCACCCAAGGTCACTTGGTTGGCCAGTGGTGCACGTGGTGTGCTGTCGCCAGTCACCTCAATGCCATGAGCTCGCAGAATTTGTTTCGCACGTGACACACAACGTTTACCACGGCAAGGACCCATACCCATGCGAGTGGTGTGCTTGAGCTCGTCCACTGATATAAACTTGCGGTCACCAACCACAGCAAGCAGTGTCTTCACGTCCACATCCTCGCAGTGGCAAACGAAGGCCTTGCCTTCCTCAGCGTTAGTGAGTGGGCGCAGGTTCAATGGCTCGGGATAGCGCTCCTTGAGTATGAAGCCGTTCACTTGGTTCAAGTCATCAACCTGAGCAACTTTAACTCGGGCTACATTGGTCTTGTTGTCCTTCTTGAGCACTTTCTCTATTGTGCCCTCTCCCACCTTGGCGCCGTTGTCGTCAACCAGGAACACTTCCTTGCCCTCTTCCACCTCATACTCTACAGGCAGGAACACAACATTCTTGCGCTTGTCGTAACCGAAGATAGCCAGACCAGGACAGTGGTTAACGCACTGCATACAGCCAATGCACTTGTCATAGTCTACCATTGGAACCGACGATGTGGTAGGTTTGCTAATTGCTCCCTGTGGACATGAGAATGTACATGGGTTGCAAGCAAAACCATACAAGCAGTTAATCTTCACATAGGGTTTCAATGCCATACGCTCCTCGCTAGGAACACGAGGCTCGTCGAGCAGACGAACGGGGCGCTGCTGAGAGTCGATATACTGGCGTGACACCTCGAGATAATCCTCATAGGGGAAACGCATGCCCATCTCCTGAGCAACCTCATAGGCCACCTGCTTGCCACGCAGCACAGCGCTAGTGCCCTCGCCAATGCGCACTGCATCGCCTGCACCATACACGTTCCGACCGAATACTGAACGGCCCTTTATGAGCAACTGGTTATCAGGAATCAATCCAGTACAGATATTAATGATGTCGATATCATCAATTACTTGCTCGGTGCCAGGAATCGGTTGGAAATTGCGGCACTCAGCAATTACGGCACCTGTAACGCCTGTATAGTCATCATTAGGAATAGCACGCAAGAGCACATGTGAAGTCATGATGGGGATGCCAAGACGGCGAACACGGTTGGCCTGCACGGGGAAACCTCCCTCATGGTCCATACCCTCGATGATAGCCTTGATGGTTGCACCTGCCTGCATAGCTTGGTAGCTGGTGAGGTAACCGATATTACCGGCACCTACTGTCAGCACGCGCTTGCCCAGCAAGGTGTGCTCTTGGTTCATCATCTTCTGGAACACGGCAGCAGTGTAAACGCCAGGCACATCATCGTTCTCAAACACCGGCATGAATGGCACAGCACCTGTGGCTACTACCAGATGGTCGGCATCGATGTAGCTAACCTCTTGGGTAACTATATTCTTAAGAGCAATGCGACGACCTTCGAGCAAGTCCCACACAGTATTGTTGAGCAGGATGCCGTCGTGATTGTCGCCAGCAAGTGTTTTAGCAATATCAAATCCACGCATGCCACCAAACTTTTTCTCTTTCTCAAAGAAGAAGAATTGATGGGTCTGCATATTGAATTGACCTCCCTCGGTAGCGTTATTGTCAACTACAATGTTGGGAATTCCAAGTGCAGTAAGCTGCTCGCGGCATGCAAGTCCCGCAGGGCCACCACCTATGATGGCTACTGTGGTCTTATAAATCTTAGTCTCACTAGCTGCACGGGGCTTGCCCTCAGGCATATAGTCTTTGGGTATCTCACGAACCTCTTTCACGCCATCAACACTGGTGATACAGATGCGACGCACCTGACCATCGACAAGCATTTCGCAGGCACCACACTTACCGATACCGCACTCAAGACTACGATTACGGCCCGATGTACTGTGGCTGTGCACGATTAATCCTGCTTGATGAAGGGCTGCGGCAATGGTTTTGCCTTTCTGACCGCGAACGGTCCTCCCCTCAAACTTGAATTCCACAAACTCTTCTTTAGGAAGGTCAAGAATTGGATGATTTTCAATCTTATACATGATAATTGCTTTTTATGGTTATTGTTTCTTAATCCAGAATGTTATAATCTATATGGCGATACTGAAACCATGCGTGTTAACGCAAGTTTCTAAAACTAAAAAAGCAAGAAATGACTTCTTCATAATGCTCTTTTTTGGTATATAGTTTTTCTTTCAGCACTGCAAAGATAATAATATATTTGAAAAACTACTATAATTATTAATTATTTTCTTTTTTAGAATTAGCAAAAGTAAGATTTGCTTAAGAACATGCATACCCTCGCCCCTGCCTTCATGAACAAGAGCCAGATGTGACAAAAGCACCCACACCGTGTTGTGGATGCTTTTGAATAATATAAGTGATATGTGTGATACCTTCTCTCTACTCACTCCTGCGCATAATTGAACGTTATCAAGTCAATAACCTTTCTTGCAGCATCGGTTATGTCTTCGCATTCGTAGAGTTTTGTATTCTCGTTTGTCTGCTGGCAGAAGATTAGCGGATACCAGCATGGTGTGTGCAGATCGCTCTCGGTCTCATCATCATCTTCATGCTTCACATAAAACAGATGAATGGTTTTCTGCAATGAGTTGGCATACATAATCTCGGCAATGGTGCCAGGACATGCCGCATCATCGAGCACAAAAACTGCATCGGTGCAATTCTCTATCATCTCTTTCTCGCACATAATAATATCCTCGGCCCTGCGGCTTTCGGCTTCGAAATAGAAAGGACCTATGTAGAAAACATTATCATTAATGCTAACGCCACTCATGTCTTTAGGCTTTAGCAAAGCCTGAACACTACCCAGAATTTGCGACCTGTAATCTTCGGCGGCAGCAATTTCGTAATCTTCATCACGGGAGTCGAAGGCAAAAGCTCCCCCAAAAAACAATTTATATTGTGTGTCCATAAGTGTGTTAAGTTTATTTGTTAATGCGTTCTATGTCATTGATATTATCAACAAAAAGCTCATCAAGCTCATTGTTTGAATTGCAAATATACAACAATTCTTGTAATTAAAGAACAAAACCAAACCATTTCTAGTAATAACAAGAGCTAAAATCCCAATATCTTGGTATTGCCGAGCAAATCACGCAAATGTACTTTTGTAGTCGATTAACAAACTAAATCTATTACAAAATGGGACTACTGAAATCATTTTTCACTAATTGCGCCAACCCTCAAGGAAGAATGGGACGCGCCATGCTGCGATTTATGAACCTTTGTCATGCACCACTCACCAATTGGGGACTCGACCTGATTAACATTAAAGATGGTTGGACGATGCTCGACGTGGGGTGTGGCGGAGGAGCCACACTGAAACGACTTCTCAAGAGGAGCCGTGGATGCCAGGTTTATGGCATCGACATTTCTCAGGAGAGCGTAGAAAAAGCACGCAAGGTAAATGCTGAATGGATCGACAAGCAGGTGCATGTGACACAAGGTTCTGCCGAGTACTTGCCCTATGACAACAACATGTTTAATCTAGTGACGGCTGTCGAGACAATCTACTTTTGGCCCCACTTGCCTAATTGTCTGCAAGAAGTACGCAGGGTTTTGAAACCAGGAGGAAAGTTTGCAATCTTAGTTGAAGTTATCGACTCCGACTCTAAATGGACCGACCTTTGTGAGGGAATGACAGCCTATTCACCTGAGCAGTTGAAGAAAATGCTCGACGAGGCAGGTTTTGTCATGACCGAAATCCACCGCAAGAAACCATCCAATGCAACGATTATTGGAGTGAAACCGTAATCTACGATATTGGTAAATGAGTGTAGCTCTTATTATAGGACTTTTTATTCCATTGCTTGGCACAATGCTCGGCTCGGCCTTCGTCTTCATGATGAAGGACCAAATGTCGGTCAAGCTGCAAAAAGCGCTTCTTGGGTTTGCCTCGGGGGTGATGGTTGCAGCATCGGTCTGGTCGCTGTTGATTCCAGCAATGGAAATCAACGCTGGCCAGGGTGCAATGGCTGTCATTCCTGCCGCAGTAGGTTTTTTATTGGGTATAGGATTCTTGCTGATTATCGACGTGTTGACTCCTCATCTGCACATTAGTACCGACATACCCGAGGGGCCACGCTCACACCTTTCACGCACTGCCATGCTCGCACTGGCTGTCACAATCCACAATTTGCCCGAGGGCATGGCGGTGGGTGTAGTTTTTGCAGGAGCCCAAATTGGCACCACAAGCATATCATATGCCAGTGCCATAGCCATATCGCTAGGCATCGCAATTCAGAACATCCCTGAAGGTGCCATCATCTCAATGCCAATGTGTGCCGCCGGCAACAGCCGATGGCGGTCTTTCCTTATTGGTTCGCTGAGTGGTGCCGTTGAGCCAGTTGGTGCCATCATTGTACTAATGCTCACATCAACTGTTTTACCTGTTCTCCCCTATTTGCTCGCTTTTGCCGCCGGTGCAATGTTCTATGTGGTAGTCGAGGAACTTATCCCCGAAGCCTCTAGTGGCCAGCACTCCAACATCAGCACCATAGGTTTTGCCTTGGGTTTTGTTTTAATGATGGTACTCGACGTAATTATGGGGTAACTCACCTAAATCTTCATTGATATACGGGCTCAGCCTTTCACCTCCTCAAGTGCACCTGTCACCGAGTCGATAATGAAACCACGCACCACCACATCTTTGGGTAGCAGTGGATGATTCTTAATAGTTGCCACTGTGTTGGTCACCGACTGATGCGTATCATGGAAACCTTCGAGCCACTGGTCAAGGTCGATACCACTATGCTTTATGGTGGCAAGAGTGGCCTCACTGATGCCACGCTCTATCATGTGATGCTCAAACTCGCCAAACGACATGTGACAAGCGCCGCATGTGGTGTGTGCAACAACCATTATCTCCTCCACGCCAAGTTCATACACAGCCACTAGCAACGAACGCATAGCGCTGTCGTAAGGCGACATTATGAGACCTCCAGCATTTTTAATAATCTTGGCATCACCGTTTTTCAAGCCCAATGCAGCTGGCAACAACTCAGTAAGGCGTGTATCCATGCAGCTCAGCACTGCAAGTTTCTTGTTGGGATACTTGTCGGCGGCATACTTCTTATAATCACCACGTTCCACAAACTCACGGTTGAATTCTAAAATCTCGTCAATCATTGCTTTTTATCACTTATTATTAGCACTAGTTTTTTCTACTATTATAACACCCAAAAGCACCAATGCGCAACCCACTATTGCAATCATGCCCACACGCTCATTCAACACTATCACACCTATTATTATTGACACAATAGGATCAAGATAGAGATAGTTGCTTGACCTAATGGCCCCAATCTTCTTAATCACAAGATTCCAGATAAAGAACGCGGCCATCGAGCAAATAAGTGCCAAGAACAGCATATTAAAAAGTATGTCGGTTCTCAGCAGAGTCGACACTGGCGTTCGTGGCTCAAGAAACATCACGGGAAGAGCACACAAAGTGCCATAAATCATCACCTTGCGCGTGATATCGAGTGTACTGCGACGTCCTTGCACTCGCTTGAGAAATATACAATACACCGCCCACGAAAGAGCAGCAAGAAACGCCAGCAAGTTACCCAGCAATCCATCTCCCCACACAAAGCCGTCACGCAAAGTCACAACTGCCACTCCTGCAAATGCGACCATTGAACCCAGTAGAACTTTCCACGAGAAATGCTCTTCCTTGAGGAATATTGCCGCAAGTATTGCAGTGAGCAACGGATTCACGGCTATCACTATCACCACGTCGCTCAACAACGTGAGTTTCAGCGCAATATTCTGCAACACAAAGTACAAAGCCCCTCCAGTGAGTCCACACAAGAACGCAAGCAACTCATCGCGCCAGTCCCATACGGCAACTTTAAACCTCGAGAACACGAGAAGTCCCAGGTAGGCTATCGCCGAGCGATATACAAAAATCTCGGTAGGTGTTACACCAGCATCAAGCAGCAATCGTGTGCACGGGAACGATGCTCCCCATGCTACTATCACCAGAATGGCAATAACATGAAACCACCAGTTATTATTCTTTACTTCACTCATCTCATCATCCATTGTTTACGCTCTTCGGCGCTCATCAGTTCTATGGCATATCGCAACGCCGTGCGAGGCATCTCGTGGGCATAATGCTGCAAGAAATCACGCAGCACATCCATGCTCACGCGTTTTCCCATCTCACGCAGCATCCACCCCACAGCTTTGTGCATCAAGTCATGTGGGTGATGCAAGTGACATTCGGCATAACGCAACGTGAATTTTGGTTCGCCATGCCTGAGTGGACCCATTGTGCACACCATCGACATGCGCTGCTCCCACAGATTATCACTAGCGGCAAGCTTATCAATGACACTTAGTTTCTCTTCATCGGCAAGTCTTGATGGCAACATAAGCCACTCTCCCAGAATTTTATAAACCGAAAGGTCTACAAGGTCCCAATTATTGGCACAACGGGCATGACTAAGGTAAAAATCAACAATCTCATCACGACGAGACATAGCCTTTGAATCGGCAATCAGTCGTTTTGCGCTCAGCGCTTCAAACTGAGCCACCAGCACCAGCAATCCACACAAGCGCTCTTCATGCCATGACGAGGAAAGCAATTGCTCCACCTCGCTCAGTGGCAAGTGCTTGCATTGCGCCACAACACGACGCGTGTCGGGCACCTTTATTCCCAAGAAACGGTCACCTTCGCCATAGTCGCCCTTCCCTGTCTTGAAAAAACGCATCAAGTGCTGTGCCTGCTGCTCATCGCCAAGCGATTGCATGTGAGCCATCACCTGCTCAGCAGTATTAAATGAAATCTTTATTCCCACTGCCCTTTTACCTGATGAAGTGCATTCCTTGCCACTCTTCCTCTTCAGGGGCTGGCATTTGTGCTTTCTCGATTGACTTCAGCATCCAAGCCATGTTACGAGCCAGCCTTCGCATGGTTTGCATTCCCTCGGTGTCGAGAGAGGCATCGCCTGGGGCAAGACCAAACACAATGTTCCAGTACTGCGATGTCACAAGAGGCATATTCACCATCTGGAAAGGCATCTGCAGCGTTTGGAATGCGGCTGTCGACCCACCTCGGCGGCACACTGTCACTGCTGCAGCAGGCTTGTTGTCGACTTTAGCGCCAGCAAAGAGCATGCGCTGAATGAGAGCCAACGTTTGGCCCGAGGGAACACCATAATACACAGGGGCTCCAACAATAAGAGCATCGGCAGCGTTTAACTTGTCGATCATCTCGTTGCACACATCGTCGTTAAACACGCATTTGCCGCTGCCACTCTGCTTGCAATTGCCACAAGCAATGCAGCCACGCACAGGCTTAACACCAATCCATGCAATCTCGGATTCTATACCCTGTTCATTTAGAGTCTTTGCCACCTCATTCAGGGCAAGGTAAGTATTACCCTCTTTATGTGGCGAGCCGTTTATCAATAGCACTTTAGTCATATCTTGAATTATTTTTCTAGTAAAACTCCACAAAATTACGTAAAAAATGTGTAACTGAAAAGAATATCAAACAACAATAACAACTGAAATCTCATATCTGATATCTAAAATCTGAAAACTATTTTGTACCTTTGCACCCAAATTTGAAACGACTGTTATGGCAAACAATACTTTACTTGAGCGACTCGAAGGCCTCGACGCAAGGTTCGAAGAGATTCAAACTCTTATCACCGACCCGTCTGTTATCGCCGACCAGAAACGCTATGTGAAACTCAGCAAGGAATATAAGAGCCTTGAGAATCTGCTCAATGTCACCCACGAATATAAGAAAATGGTGCAGGACATCGACGACGCCAAAGAACTTCTCGCTAGCGAAAGCGACGAGGAGCTCCGTGCCATGGCGCGCGAGGAAATCGACACCAACCAGGAGGAGCTGCCAAAGCTTGAAGAGAAAATCAAGCTGCTTCTCATCCCCGAAGATCCCGAGGACTCGAAAAACGCCATCATCGAGATTCGTGGTGGCACAGGCGGCGACGAGGCAGCCCTTTTTGCTGGCGACCTGGCTCGCATGTACACACGCTATTGCGAGAGCAAGGGTTGGAAAATCGAGATGTCGTCGTGCAGCGAGGGCGCTTCGGGAGGCTACAAGGAAATCGTGTTCAGCGTCACTGGCAACGGCGTGTATGGCACTCTAAAGTATGAGAGCGGCGTGCACCGCGTGCAGCGTGTTCCTGTCACCGAGACTCAGGGCCGAGTTCACACCTCGGCAGCTTCAGTTGCCATTCTACCCGAGGCCGAGCCTTTCGACATCGAAATCAACGAGGGCGAGATTAAGTGGGACACCTTCCGCAGTAGTGGCGCTGGTGGCCAGAACGTGAACAAGGTGAACTCAGGTGTGCGTCTGCGCTACATGTGGACCAATCCTAACACCGGCGAGGAGCAGGAAATCCTCATCGAGTGTACCGAGACCCGCGACCAGCCCAAGAACAAGGAGCGCGCTCTGGCTCGTCTGCGCACTTTCATCTACGACAAGGAGCATCAAAAGTATGTCGACGACATCGCCAGCCGACGCAAGACACTCGTGAGCACAGGCGACCGCTCGGCAAAAATACGCACCTACAACTATCCACAAGGACGCATCACCGACCATCGCATTGGCTACACCATCTACAACCTCCCAGCCTTCATGGACGGCGACATCCAAGACTGCATCGACCACCTCATCGTGGCCGAGAATGCCGAGAAACTCAAAGAAGCCGAGCTCTAAATCAATTGAGACGATATAAAACGAATTAGGGTTGCAAGCATAAAACTTGCTACCCTAATTCTTTGTGGAGCTGGAGGGGTTTGAACCCTCGTCCAAACGTGGAACTAATAAGCTTTCTACATGCTTAGTCATTGACTTGGTTTTCGACCCGCGGCAGGCTCAAGACTACCAACCGAGAGCTTATCCTCTAAATCTCAAGACTGAGTCGAGGCCCGTCAGTCTCTATCCCCGATATTCTAGCACCACCGTTTCAACAAGCCTCGGAGCAAGGGCAGCTGGGTGATGTCTTGTCTCTACCGCCTTGGGCAGAGATTAAGCCGATCTACTATACTTCGATCAAGCAGCAAGAGCGTAATTGTTTTCGCCAGTTAAAATTTAGGATGCCATGAATTTAAAGAGCACAGGTATCGTCACTCTGCATGCTTACTTACCACCTCAACACGCTGTCAAAGCCAAGTCAGCCCCAGTATGTTTCGATGAAAAGGACTGCAAAATTACTACTTTTAAAGGCAACCATTAATACCATAGTCATTAATTTAGCAAAAATTAACAATACAACTACCACAAACAATCATATACTATTATTATATCATTTTTCATTAGTCATTTTCATTGTTTTTTCTTACCTTTGCACCCAGAAAAAAACCAGGTAATAATTTAAAATCATTTTTCACATGGCTAATTTTAATGATTACAACTTTGCCGGCAAAAAGGCAATTGTGCGTGTTGATTTCAACGTTCCACTGAACGAAGAAGGTAAAATAACCGACGATACCCGCATCCGCGGCGCATTACCCACTCTCAAGAAGATTCTCGCCGATGGCGGTTCGCTAGTGGTAATGTCGCACATGGGCAAGCCTAAAGGCAAAGTTAATGCTAAACTCTCGCTGAGTCAGATAGTTGACGCTGTTGCTGCAGCTCTGGGAACCGATGTTAAGTTCGCTCCCGACTGCGCTAATGCTGCCGACGCTGCTGCAGCTCTTAAGCCAGGCGAGGTACTCCTTCTTGAGAACCTGCGCTTCTACCCCGAAGAGGAAGGCAAGCCCGTGGGCATCGACAAGGAAGATCCCGCTTACAACGACGCTAAGAAAGAGATGAAGACCCGTCAGGCCGAGTTCGCCAAGACTCTAGCCAGCTATGCCGACTGCTACGTTAACGACGCATTCGGCACTGCTCACCGTCGTCACGCATCTACTGCTGTTATCGCCGACTACTTCGACGACAACAACAAGATGCTAGGTCTGCTCATGGAGAAAGAGGTTACTGCTATCGACAATGTGCTCAAGAATGCCCAGCACCCCTTCACCGCTATCATCGGTGGCAGCAAGGTTTCATCTAAACTCGCTGTTATCAAGAATCTTCTCGACAAGGTCGACAACCTCATCATTGGTGGTGGCATGGGATTCACATTCTTCAAGGCCGAAGGTGGTCGCATTGGCAACTCGCTACACGAGGATGACCTCATGCCCGAGGCTCTGAATGTGCTTGCCGAGGCAAAGAAGAAAGGCGTTCACGTACAGCTGTCAGTTGCTACCGTGGCTGGTCGTGAGTTCAGCAACGACACCGAGCAGCGCATCTTCGACACCCACAACATCGAGGACGGATGGGAAGGCATGGATGCCAGCCCTGCTTCACTTGCTTTGTGGAAGGAAATCATCATGAAGAGCAAGACCATCCTTTGGAACGGCCCTGTTGGTGTTTTCGAGTTTGAGAACTTCGCTAAGGGTACCGGCGAAATCGCCAAGTATGTTGCCGAAGCTACTAAAAACGGTGCTTACTCTCTCGTGGGTGGTGGCGACTCAGTTGCTGCAGTCAATAAGTTTGGACTTGCCGACCAGGTTTCTTACGTATCAACTGGAGGTGGCGCTATGCTCGAGGCCATCGAGGGCAAGACTCTCCCTGGCGTTGCAGCCATCAAGGGCGAGTAATTCCTACTAAATGAATCATTAAAGGCGGAACCAACTTTCTGGTCCCGCCTTTTTATTGTCTCTTAGGTTTATCTTAGTCCAAACCCACTGTAGTGTCGATATTATATCGTGGACGGTTCTTAACCTCAATATAGATTTTGCCAACATACTCGCCTATAATACCCAAGCCTATCAGAACAAAAGCACCAACGAGCCACACCGACAATATCAGCGAGGGCCATCCCGACACCGAACGACCCAACGCTACTGCTGTGAGCACATATATCAGCATTATGAGTGCTATTAACAAGAACAACACTCCCATCATGAACACCATGCGCACCGGCTTTACACTGAACGAAGTGATGCCGTCAATCGCAAAATTCAGCATCTTGCGAAGTGGATACCCACTCTTGCCAGCAATGCGTGCTGCGCGGTCATAATACACACAATCAGTCTTGTAACCAAGCTTTGTGACAATGCCACGTATGAACAAGTTACGCTCCTTGTAGTCGAGCAGTGCCATCACAGTACGACGGCTCATCAGCCTAAAGTCAGCGTGATTACTTATCGTGCCAACACCTAGGCGCTCCATCAGCCTGTAAAACATTCCTGCTGTGGTGCGCTTGAGCCACGAGTCGCTCTTGCGCTCACGACGCACGCCAAACACGATGTCGCACCCACCCCTATATCTCTCCACCATTTGTGGAATCACATTAATATCATCTTGCAAGTCGGCATCTATGCTCACTGTGATGTCACAATGCTCCACTGCTGCTGCCAGGCCAGCCATCAATGCGTTCTGGTGACCACTGTTGCACGCGAGTTTCACTCCAGCAACGCGATTGCTCTCGCTCGACAACTTCTCTATTATTTCCCAAGTGTTGTCGCGCGACCCATCATCAACATAGAGCAGCTTGCTTTCAGCCCCTATGCTACCTTGAGCAATCATCTCTTCTATCAACTTAGACAGACGCTCATGCGAGTGAGGCAATGCTTCTTGCTCATTGAAGCATGGAACCACTATATGTAAGACCGGGCATTTCTGTTTCATATTGTTCTTATCTTTAAATCACAAAAGTACAAAAAAATAACTCAACCACAAAAATCAATTAAAAAAACACACACCTCTCACCGTACAACGCCCAGCCAAATAATCCCTGCGTAAGCAGGCTTTTCGACACCATCAGGTGCAACTTTTCGAGATTATCGAAACATCTAACGCAATTGTGCATTGAATAAACCGCAGTCGCCCCCACCAGCATCCAAAAATAATTTAATTTTGAGTGAGCAAAGCGAACGGTTTAATTTCTCGCCGCAGGCGCCCCCCCAGCATCCAACGCATTCCACGCGCAGCCTAAATTTCCTGCGTAAGCAGGCTTTTTGACACCGATAGGTGCAGCTTTGTGAGATTATTCCATCATCAAAAAATAATTTAATTTTGAGTGAACAAAGCGAACGGTTTAATTTCTCGCCGCAGGCGACC
>CACWNQ010000029.1 GCA_902762385.1 uncultured Bacteroidales bacterium
ATTCTTTAAGAAACATGATTTAGACAGTGTCCCTCCTTATATAAAACAACACTTTAATAAGAACTGATGAGCATTAATAGTTCATATTTAACGAAATAACCGCTATCTTTGCGGATGGCAGAAAACAGATTGAATTATGGCAAAACTAAGATTACATATAATTCTTGCAGTAGCTTGTTTGGGCTTGTTGCTTCTATGTTCATGTGCCAGCAGTTCTCGAGACATAGTAGGAGAATATCATAAAATTCCTCGTGCTGGTATTTATTGGGGGTATTATTTGAATATCACCCCAGATAATAGATATGAACTTTTTACAACCACATACGAACATAACACTGTATCAACTGGCAAAATAGAAAAGACAGGGACATCTTATAGAATGATTGATGACTTTGAGAACAAGAATGCGGTTGAACTTATAAATTGCAAGGTAGAGGATAATCACAATTCTGATTATTCTTCCATTAAACTTGTGATTGAGGGGGATTCAACAAAAAAATACTATTGGGCTCCGATAATAAATGACAAGAAGATAGACGTTCCTGATCGTTTATATGCTGATTATGTTGTTTCTGGTCTAATTAATGGAAATTCTTCTGATTGTCCTTACGTTGGAAACTATTATTCAAATGCGTCTATATGTACTATAAGAGAAGATATTAATAAACTTAAATTTATTATTGGTTATAGTGTTAACGGAGATTTCACCATTCCTGTTCTAGTAGAATCTGAGGATATTAATTTAGAAAGATCAGTCAGGATTGGCGAGCAATTATATGTTACGTTTAGAATAAAAGAACTTAAGCCATGTATGACAGATGTGGTGATTAGGCAAAAAAAGAATAAAATTGAATTGATATATCCTTTAGCAAAAGATTATATAGAAACACTTTCTAAATAAACTATCTTTGCGAATGGCAGAAAACAGATTGAATTATGACAAGAAAAAATTATAAATGGGCTATATTGCTGATGATGATTTGGACCACGGGCTTCACTGTGGGGGCGCAATCGGCAAGTCAGGGTGCTTCATCGCCTATGATAGTTACTGGAGTTGTGGTTGATGCCTCTGATAATAAACCTGTGAGAGGGGCAATTGTCTCAATTAAGGATACTAAAACTAGCATTACGACTGATGCTGATGGGCGGTTCAGCATTTGTGCTAAGCAGACTGATTCTCTTGTTGTTACTGACAGACACTATGAAAAAGCCGTGGTAGCAGTTGATGGGCAGCCAATGCAAATATCGCTATTACCTCCATCGATTTTATGTGGTTGGGCATGCGGTTATAATGTGCCTGATGCTTCTGGCACTGTTTATGATGATGAGGGCAAACCCTTGTTTGGTGCTACTGTAACGGTGCTTCCGTCGGGAAAAACTGATATAACCAACTCCAATGGGTGTTTCACTATCAATCAGATTGAAGAGAATGACCATTCGCTTAGGGTGGAGCATCCAGCTTGCAAATCTGTGCAAGGGCAAATTGAGGGTAACTACTTTATTGTCAGACTTGAGAAAAACATTGTGACAGGCGTGGTGCTTAGTGCCGAAGATGGAGAACCAGTTATCGGAGCGCATATTTGTGCTAAAGGCACAAAAAACGGCACTGCCTCTGATTTTGATGGCAAGTTCAGCATTAGCGTTACCGATGGTACTGTTCTCACTGTGTCGTTCCCAGGACTTAAGCCACAAGACATTGTTGCCGACAGCCGCCAACCAATGAAAGTAGTTCTTGAAAATGATGAGAATGATCCATTTACTGGATTAATCAGTTGTCCACAACCGATCTCAGTGATACGAATGGATTCTCTTGATTTTGTGCTGCCTGAGAGTGAGTTCCTGATTGCACAGCAGCATATTGATATTTTAAAAGGAGACTATTATAAACTCAAAAATATAGAAATTTGCAGAGCGAAATATCTCCTTAACCGCGAGATTGATAAGCGTAAAAATAATGTCTCAATTTATGGGAATCCTGCTTTGGACCTTAGCAGTTATGCTAGGCAATATTTGGGGTTCAAACACAATGGGCATCGTTTGGTATTCATAAATCTAACAGAAAAAAACATCTGGTCAGACGGTTTTGACGATTTTGACAAACATTTGAAGACTCTGATTATCCGTGACGCACCGCAACTTAATGTACGTGCCATTATTGATTTAGATACCGAAGGTTTCGTCTACTTCTCTCTGGGTTATTAAAAAAATAAGAGCATTGAATTTTGCCGAAATGCTTTGAGGACAAACACTTGCTCTTGACCAAAATAAACTATATCTTTGCAGAAAAATTGAATTATGATTGACGGAATAAAGATATTGTGCGGACCTGTGCAGGGATTTACTGATTGTCACTGGCGTAATGCTCATAATGAGATATTTGGTGGACCTGATGGGTATTACGGGCCATTCATGCGCGTGGAGCATGGTGAGATAAGGAAACGTGACCTCGCCGACGCGAGTCCTGAGAATAACACAGTGCCCGTGTTCACGCCTCAGATTCTTGCTTGCCAGCCAAAAGATGCCCTGCGCATGGTTGAAGCACTTAAAGACAGGGGGCACCACGCCATCGACATTAACCTGGGATGTCCTTTCCCTCCCATCGCATTGCACCATAAGGGCTCGGGACTGCTTCAATATCCCAATGAAGTGGAGAAGCTCTTTACAGCCCTGAGCAAGGTTGAAGACGTGACCTATAGCGTGAAAATGCGCCTGGGCTGGGATGAGCCGTACCACTGGCGCGACATCATTCCGCTACTCGAAATCATTGCTCCCACACAAGTCACCGTGCATCCACGCACTGGGCGCCAGCAATATAAGGGCGTTCTTAACCTAGACGAGTTTGAGGCGATACTTGCTACATGCCCCTACCCCATCGTGTATAACGGTGAAATCAAAAGTCTCGAAGATGTGACACGCTATAAGCAGATATTCCCCAGCGTGTCGGGGCTGATGATAGGCCGTGGGTTAATCGAGGACCCAGCGATGCTTTGCCCCGAGAAAGCAACTCCCGACAACTATTGCGAGCTCCACAATCGCCTGCGCGATGCCTACACCGAGCAACTCAATGGTGGCGAGCATCAACTGCTGCTCAAGATGAAGTCGCTGTGGGAGGTGTTCCTACCTAATGCGCCTCGTAAGGCACTGAAGGCTATCAAGAAGGCATCGTCGATGGCAAAATATAACATCGCCGTTAACGAGCTGTTCTACGCACTTGAGGATGATTCCTTAGACAATGAAGAACAATAAATTAAGTTTATTTTTAATTGTTGCAGATTCTACTGCTGAAATAGCACAAAAAAAGCGCCCAGACAGGCGCTTTTTTGTTATGGTGAATAATGCGATTAGGCATTATTTGTAGCTGAGGGTTATGTATTTAATCTTGTCGTAAACTGCATCGAACGCCTTGAGGTCGCGTGAATTGCCTCCAGCCTGAGCAGCAAGGTCTTTAAGCATTGAAACATTGCCATAGATTACAGACTTGCGGTCCTTCATGAGATTGGTGAGCGCAGTGGGCGCAGGACCACCCATAACCTTCGATGGCTGAGCGGCAGTGTTCTCGTTGCCAGTGATATAGAAGCAACCATTATCGTAGCCGAACCAAGCCTGTCCTCCTATTGAGTAACCGTTGCTGGTACTTGTCAAGCCAAATGCTCCACCCATACCACTCTGGTTCATCATGTCGACGATATCGTTAGCGATGTTTTTGCCTTCGGCCTTAATGATGAAGTCTTGAGGACTGTTCATCACGCCAATAACATTGCCCCTGATTTTGCTCAGGATGCCCGAAACCTGCTCAATCATAGGCTCCATCATCTTTTTCATGTCCTCGTTAGAGCTGCGGTTGATAGCGTCTTTTATCAACTCGGCGAGTTGCGCTCCGTCGGTATTCATAGCAAAGCCGAACATGTCGCCCGAAGAGAAAGAGCTGAAAGCCTTATCGGAAATCTTGCCAAATGCCTTGCGAGACTTCTCGATGCGCTCCTGCATATCTTTATTGTCGCTCTTGGCCGAGCAGATAAAGTCGCAAACGCCATCGGTTGCGGTGCCCTCTAGGTTGATAACAATCGAACGCAACTCTTCAAAGTCTTTAGAATCCATGCTTGCCATGCTACCAGCACCCTCGAGAGCCTCGTCGGGGATAATCGACATATCGGCGCAAAGGCTTGCAAACGACGTGCTACCATCGGCCTGAGCAAAGATTTTGTTATCGGCAAGACTGCCCTCAAAGTCTTTACCCATAAGGCGAGTGAGAGTGCGCTCCATCGACTGCTTATCCTTCTTGTCCTTGGTAACCACCATTATGACTTCGTCATTGATGGCAACAGCGGCTTCTTGCTGCACGTTGAAATCGTAATCGGCACCCTTAGAAAGTGTTTCTTTTGAACTCTTAGTATAGAACTTCTCGGCCTGGGCCTTGTCGGTAACCTTAGCAACAAGACCGAACACCAATTCAGAGCCACTGTTCCTCATGAACACATAGAACGGCGATGTGAGGTCGATGCCAGAGTTCTTGAAATCGGCAACATCGTCGCCATACTGCTCAACGATGTCTTTAAAGAGTTTTTCCTGGTCAATACCAGTTTGAGCAATAAACTCCTTGAAATCAA
Source organism: uncultured Bacteroidales bacterium (assembly GCA_902762385.1). Lineage (GTDB taxonomy): Bacteria > Bacteroidota > Bacteroidia > Bacteroidales > Muribaculaceae > Sodaliphilus. Next base: position 4,608 of record CACWNQ010000029.1, read on the forward strand.
GCTTGGCTACCACCTTGCTATCAGCAGGTACATAGGACTTATAGTCTTCGTTGCTACAAGCCGACATAATCACAGCAATAAGAATTGCAGACAAAAACAAAAACTTTTTCATTGTAATAATAATTATTTAACGGGTTAATAACTGCACAAAGATAAGCGTTTTTTATTTAAAAACACCACTTTTCGTCAAGAAAAAACATCAATCCAAGTAAAAATCGCCAGTTAGCGTTTTATATTCCTCGCTATAAGCACGATCGGGACCAGCAATGGTAAGAGTTGACTCAATAGTGTCGGCATCCCCTACGACTAATTCCCAGAGCATGCGCTTAGCTGGAGCACCATCGACAGGAAACACTCGAGTGAGACGGCGAAGACCAAGCCCTGAAGCCACCAGACAGCGACGAACGGCCAACTCAACATCGACAGGAGTAATAATTGATATCATGCCACTAGGCGCTAGCATGTGGCGACTGCGATCGAGGAGGATTTCAAGAGATAGCGATGTGGTGTGCCTAGCACGGTTGCGAGACGCATTGGGAGGCAAAACACCATTAGTGAAAAAAGGAGGATTGGAGACAATCAAGTCATACTTGCCTCCGCCAAAATGGTTGAAATCGGCAAGCTCGGCACTAAGGCGACTGGCCCAAGGCGAGGAATCGAAGTTGTGGCGAGCCTCACCTATGGCATTGACATCGATGTCGATGCCATGAATGAGCGCCTGACCGTTGCGCTGGGCAATCATGAGTGCTATAAGTCCGCTGCCAGTTCCCACGTCGAGCACCCGTCGGGCTCCTGACACTGTGCACCACGCACCTAGCAGCACCCCATCGGTACCCACCTTCATCGCAGTCAGGTCGTTAAGCACACTAAACTGCTTAAAATGGAATATTTTCTCGCGAGCCATAACTAGAGGTAAAGGTAGCAATAAACGACAATGTGCACAAAAAGCATCGAACTTTTTGACCAAAAAACGATTAAATTCAAAAAAATAGCCAGTTTTCTTGTGTGAGAATCTTTTTTTTACTACCTTTGCACCGCTTTTCGCCGAAAAGCACCAAAAAATATTTATTAATTAATTTATAACAAACGTTTTATGTACAACTACGAAACCGTTTTCATTTTGACTCCCGTTTTGTCTGAACCACAGATGAAGGAAGCGGTAGAGAAATTCAAGACAGTGCTCACCGATAATGGTGCCACTATCGAGAATGAAGAGCTTTGGGGCATGCGCAAGCTTGCCTATCCCATCCAGAAGAAGACTACTGGATTTTATGCGTTCCTCGAGTTCGCTGGCGAACCTACAATTGTGAACAAACTTGAGACTGCCTATCGTCGCGACGAGAAGGTGATTCGTTTCTTGACTTTCCGTCAGGAGAAGTTCGCTCACGAGTATGCACTTAAGAGAAGAAGCTTGAAGAAGAACGCTGCCAAGGCCGAGGAGACTCCCGCCGAAGAAGCACCTCAAGCTGAAGTTAAAGAAGAAACTAACGAATAATGCAAGGAGGAAACACAACTATGGCACAAGCTCAATCAGAAATCCGTTATCTTACTCCACTGTCGGTAGACACTAAGAAGAAGAAATATTGCCGTTTCAAGAGAAGTGGCATTAAGTACATCGACTACAAGGACCCCGAGTTCTTGAAGAAGTTCCTCAACGAGCAAGGTAAAATATTGCCTCGCCGCATCACCGGCACTTCGCTCAAGTTCCAGCGCCGCGTTGCTCGCGCTGTTAAGCGCGCCCGTCACCTGGCATTGCTTCCCTATGTAACCGATTTGATGAAATAATTTAAAACTGGAGGTAACAACACTATGAAGATTATATTGAAAGAAGACGTTATCAACCTTGGATACAAGGACGACGTTGTTGAAGTAAAGAACGGCTATGCCCGCAACTATCTCATTCCAACCGGCAAAGCCATCATGGCATCGCCTTCAGCTTTAAAAGTTCTCGCCGAGAACCTGCGCCAGCGCGCTCACAAGATTGCTAAGATCAAGGGTGATGCCGAGGCAGTAGCCGAGACTATGAAGGGTATTGCACTTACCATTACTGCAAAGACCGACAACCGTGGCACCATCTACGGTTCGGTAGGCAGCAACCAGATTGCCGAGGAGCTCGCAAAGCTCGGACACGAAGTAGACCGCAAGATCATCAAGGTCGAGAACGTGAAAGAACTTGGCAACTACACTGCTACCGTGCAACTGCACAAGGAAGTTGCTGTTGAGATTCCATTCAAGGTTATCTCAGAGAACGCTCCCAAGCAGGAAGAGGCTCCCGTTGAGGAAGCAGCTCCCGTTGTAGAGGAAGCTCCCGCTGTTGAAGAGGCTCCCGCCGAGGAGGCTCCTGCAGCTGAGTAATTGCTCACCCAAGTGGTTGGTCGAAAGACCACTTACCACACACACCAATATGAGCCGCGACCCGTTGTGGTCGTGGCTCACTTTTTTTCAGCGCATTAAATAATGAAAAAGAGCTCATTAAAAATTAAAAAATTTCCTGTTTCTAATATTTTTCTTTAACTTTGCACGATATTAAACAGAAATAATCATTATGTCAAACACCAACACACAATATGACGAAGTGATAGCTCAGTGCCGAGAGATGTTCATCTACAAGATGCGCGACTACGGACCCAACTGGCGAATCCTACGCCCTGAGACCCTCACCGACCAAATTCTCATCAAAGCCAAGCGAATACGCACTCTCGAAATCAATGGAGAGTCGAAAGTGGGTGAAGACATTTGGCCCGAATTCATCGGCATAATCAACTATGGCATTATGGCACTTATTCAGCTTGAGATGGGATATGCCGACGATGTAGATATTTCACGCGATAAAGCACTTGAATTGTATGACCAGCACATCGAGTCGACCAAAACCCTGATGATTGCAAAGAATACCGACTACGGAGAGGCATGGAGACTAATGAGAGTGCAAAGCTACACCGACTTGATTCTTTCGAAACTGCAGCGCATCAAGGCCATAGAAAACAATGGTGGTAAGACACTCGTGAGCGAAGGCATCGACGCCAATATTCAGGACATTATCAACTACTCGGTGTTTGCTCTCATCAAGCACAATGAGGGCGAGGCCTAAAGCCCATAAGACAACATGGCATCTAGAATAAAAGAAATACATCAAAGCATTGCAAGCAACCCGTTCAACAAGATTGCGGTAATGGTGCTGCGTGTGATTATCGGTGCCACATTCATCGTGTCGGGCTTTGTTAAGGCCATCGATCCTATGGGCAGTGTATATAAGTTCCAGGAATATATTGCTGCGCTGCAACTGACCAACCTTGCCGGATGCGAACTGGTGCTGGCATTTGCTGTTCCAGCCCTCGAGCTCACCCTTGGTGTAATGCTACTCACAGGATGCCTGCGCAGGTCAACACCCATTATGCTGCTATTGCTCATGGCTGTGATGCTGCCACTCACCTACTTCCTGGCCACCACCAATGCCGTGGCCGACTGTGGATGCTTTGGTGATGCCTTTAAACTCACAAACTGGCAAACGTTCTGGAAAAACGTGGCCCTGACCGTGGGCCTAATCTACCTAGTTTTCCAAAACAAGTCGGTGCCATGCATCTACGGCCCTATCATCCAGTGGATTGTCATGCTACTAACATTTGCACTCAGCATCGCCATTTCGGTAATAGGATATAGCACGCAACCACTTCTTGACTTTAGGCCCTACAAGGTGGGGACACACATTGGCTCAAAGTTAAAACCCGTGGGAGAGGATGACTTTGTGTTCATTTATGAAAAAGACGGAAGACAGCAGCATTTCAGCATCGACAGCGTGCCCGATGAGGAAGATGGTTGGACGTTCATCGACCGAAAAAAAGTCACACCCGACCTGTCTCCTGCGCAGAAGGCTGAACTAAATGCCATGAGCATCTATGACAACGGAACCGATATCACCGATGAGGTGCTCGACTCCACGACCAACCAGATGTTGCTGCTAATTCCCGATCTGCCAAAGGTGAATAGAGCCTATGCATTTGTTCTAAATGACCTGGCAAAGGCTTGTACCGACAAGGGCGCAACGCTATATGCAATCACATCGGCTAGTCAGCAACAGATTGAGGACTGGACAAAACTCACTCAACCCACCTACCCCATCTACACAGGCGACGACAGCGAGATTAAAATGCTTGCTCGAGGAAATCCTGCAATTGCTTATATTGAAAATGGCACTGTAAAGTGGAAACGCACATTCAGCTCATTCCCCGCCAAGCAGCTATTAAGCAGCACAGTGCCACTAGCAAGACTCAGCGACGACATTGCTCCGTCCTATCAGCTATGGGAGCTCTTGTGGCCCTATATGCTAATCATGATAGCTTTGCTCTTCGTCAACCGCATCTATCCGGTGGTGAATTACATTGTCGATAAGTTCAAAAAGAAAGACGAAGAAACTCAATCGACCGATGATATTTAGAGATAACATAATAGCACTCAACTTTATAACTACAATTAAATTTTTAAGAAAATGAGAAAAAACATTGTTGCAGGCAACTGGAAAATGAACACTACAGTGCCCGAGGGAGTTGAACTAGCCAAAGCAGTTAACGAAGCTGTGGCTAACACTAACGACATTAAGTGCGACGTGGTGATTGGTGTGCCTTTCACTCACCTAACCGCAGTTAAGCAAGTTATCGACATCAACAAGGTGGGTCTCGCAGCCGAGAACTGCGCCGACCACAACAGCGGAGCCTACACTGGAGAGGTTTCGGCACCCATGGTGGCTTCGACTGGCGCCAACTATGTGATCCTGGGTCACAGCGAGCGCCGTGGATACTACAACGAGTCGAACGAAATGCTTAAGACTAAAGTCGACCTCGCTCTTGAGGCTGGTCTTAAAGTGATCTTCTGCTGCGGAGAGAGCCTTGAGGAGCGCGAAGCAGGCAAGGTTGAAGACGTCATTAAGGCCGAAATCAGCGAGTCGCTCTTCCATCTCACTACCGAGCAGTGGAGCAACATCGTTATCGCCTACGAGCCCATCTGGGCCATCGGCACCGGTAAGACTGCAACCAGCGACCAAGCCGAGGAAGTGCATGCTTTCATTCGCGGCCTCGTTGCCCAACAGTTTGGACAGCAAGTTGCCGACGACACTACCATCCTCTATGGTGGAAGCTGCAAGCCAAGCAATGCCCCTGAGCTCTTCGCAAAGCCCGATATTGACGGCGGACTAATTGGTGGCGCATCGCTCAAAGCCGCTGACTTTATGGGCATAGTAACAGCGTTCTAAAAACACGCCTGCCCTAAATAGAACATTAAAAATTAGGTCACATTGATTATTTTTTATATCTTTGTGACCTGATTTTGTAATTACATTAATCTCACCAATATGAAACAGACTCATTTCAAGCACATTATACTTATACTGGCGATGGCATTTGCCTGCTCGCCGGCAGTTTTTGCGCAAGTCAACATTAATGCGCCAACTGGACTGAACCAAGGCACAAGAAACGAGCCTGAGAAAAAGGTCGAGACCCCAGCTACCACCGAAACCAAAGCCGAAGCAAGCACCGAAACCAAAGAAGCGAGCTCAAGCGGCGACAACGGCAGCTCATCATCAAGCAATTCGGGTGCAGTGCGCCCCGCTCAACGCCAGCAGTCGTCACAACCAGTCAACAACTCGGCAGTCAACGCCCCACAAAACAATAAGAAGCCCTGGGTCGACAGCAAGAAACCCGAGTCGCTCAACCGTGACTTCAGTACAGGCAAGAACAGCTCCAACCTTCAGTCGCGACAAGAAGTTGAAATGAGAAGCTATGGGTATCGCATTCTAGTGTATAACACCAACAAATCAAAGAACGCCAAAGCCAATGCACAAAAACGTGCACGCGACATTTCGGTCAAGTTCCCACAATATCAATTCTACTTCAACTACAAAGCACCCACATGGAGACTTCGACTCGGCGACTTTGCCGAAGAAGAAGACGCACGACGTGCAATGAAACAATTGCGACAGGCCTTCCCCATGTATGCCAAAGAAATGACTATTATTCACGATCACATTAATGTGTGGAAATAATGAGCAATAACAAGAAACCACAATACGACAACCAGCAAGTAGAGAAACTTGCAGCACACATAAAGTCAATCATTGAGTTGCTTGGAGAAGACCCTAACCGAGAAGGACTACTAAAAACTCCACAACGCGCAGCAAAAGCACTAATCGACAACACCAGCGGTTACAGCACCGATGGCGGGTCACTCATTCGCCAAGCCCTCTTCACTCACGACAGCCATCAAATGGTAATTGTCAAAGACATTGAGTTCTACTCACTGTGTGAGCACCACATCCTCCCATTCTTTGGCACCGTGTCGATTGGCTATATACCCGACGGTGAGATTGTGGGACTAAGTAAGCTTGCCCGTGTTGTTGAGACTCATGCCAGGAGACTGCAAGTGCAAGAACGACTCACAGCCGACATTTGCAAAGTGGTGAGCGAGAACATCAAGAACAAAGGGGTGATTGTTGCTTGCGAAGCTGCACACATGTGCATGAAAATGAGAGGAATTGAGAAACAAGAGACCACAACCGTCACAATTGAGTATTGTGGTGATTTTGAGTCAGTTGAATTGCAGCAGCAATTCTTCACTCTCTGCAAGCTCAAAAATAATTGATAAAAACATCAAAAAAAGCATCAAAAATTTTGCTGGTTCAAAAAAAAACACTACCTTTGTACCCGCAATCAAGATTTGAGGTTGCTTTTTGATGCGACAGTAGCTCAGTTGGTAGAGCGCGACCTTGCCAAGGTCGAGGTCGCGGGTCCGAGTCCCGTCTGTCGCTCCAGGTCTTTGAAATTATATTTGCGACAGTAGCTCAGTTGGTAGAGCGCGACCTTGCCAAGGTCGAGGTCGCGGGTCCGAGTCCCGTCTGTCGCTCCATTTAATACTTGTCCAGGTGGCGGAATTGGTAGACGCGCTACTTTGAGGGGGTAGTGCCCGATTGGGCGTGTGAGTTCGACTCTCATCTTGGACACCTGAAAGAGGAGATAATTGATTGATATTCAATCTTTTATCTCCTCTTCATTTTTGCCAATGTACGTCAAATTGCACAAATAATTTTTTCTTATTCCACACCTAAAGTGCTGAAATTGAACTTTTTGCCCTATTTTTAACAAATCGCACGAAAATGTTAATTTTCGCCTTTTTTCTCTTTAAAATAAAATTGCACATATTTATAACATTAGATATCAACACATTACAAAAAGTTCAGTTCTCTCAGGCCAAAAAGCAGTGTGTCCATACCTCATTTTATTTATTTTCCTAACATACAATAACATACCTACTGTACACCATGCCAAATAAATGTGCAATTCTGGTGTGTTTTCAGCCGCACAAGTAACTTTATCTAAGAAAAAATCAACTAAATAATGATATTAATAGTATTTTTGATTAACAATTATCCTTTATTTCTTATTCACAACCATCGCACGAATAATTGACGAAAAATCCCTTTTTTTATTTTTGTGTCGGTTGAATCGAAAAATATACTCGTCAAGATAACCTTGGAGATGATTATAATCTATATGCCTACGTTCGTCTTGCAGCCATTTTTTGAATAAATTGAAATGAGCATCAAGCATATTATGTCTGTCTACATAATGAAAATACGGGAATTCCCTATGTGGTATTCTTATTCTTCCCATTTCTTTCATTGCAATATATGCATCTTTATCAATATAACGATTTATGAAATCACGAACATATTGCGCTTTGCCATCATTTATAACACAACCAAAAGCCCTATTCACTTTAGCACCTATTATCTCAATAGCAAACACAATGCGTTGCTTTGGTTTTACTCTTCTATAAAAATAGGACTCACTCATCTCATTATATATATTATATACTCCTACACCAACAGCAGTACCCAGTCGTTTTTGTCGCAGGGCACCAATTGCTCGTTGAATTTTATATTTAAATGACAAACACGTATTTCTGTTCAATCCATATTTCTCGGATAAATCAAATGATGAATTACCCTGATCATAAGAGATTAAATCGTTAACCATACTAAAGGCTATCAAAATTGGAAACTTAAGTTTGTCAAACATGGTTCCCACTGTTACACTCTCATCATACTTACATTGTGAACATCGTCTTGAATACGGAGACCTCCCTTTATAGAATTTTGTACTACCACATTTTCTACATACGAAGCTTTCGTCTGGCCATTTTATTTTAGCCAAAAACTTATAGCAATCGTCATTGGTTTTAATGCTCTGGAAAAGTGTTATTTTTTGTCTTCTCATTTTATTGACATGTAATTTATTGTTACAAAGGTAATAATAAATTAATTTAGGGCGCACTAAATAGGCAATAAAAATCTTGTCTTTTTTTTTCACGGTGTCACACTCTAATTTTGCGATGTCAAATCAAGTGACGGACTGGCGCATGGTTCGGTGACCGAGAGCCGAAGTTTGAGGAGACACACCATAGGTAAAGAATGAGAACCAATTCCAATCAACTATGGTTTATTAAAAGTGAATTCATCTATATTAGAAACTTTGAATTCTGAAACAAATGTGATTCTTCAAGTATCATCAAAAGATTTGAAGGAATTTGCAAGAATTTTATTGCTCGGTGGGCAGAGCATCGCCCGAGAACAGGCCAAGCTAGATGCCAAGGCCGATCGGTTGTTAACCATTGACGAAGCGGCAAAATTGCTGTCTGTATCAAAGATGGCACTTTACCGTTGGGACAAAAGTGGTTACCTCAAGAAGATTGAGATTGGTGGCAAACGTCGCTACCGCTTGAGTGACATTGAAAAACGTGTTGGATGCAAATTAAACCCAGAAAGCAATGTCAGCAAGTAAACCTAATTCTAATAATGGCAAGCTCCGTCTCCATGACGAGGTGGGGCTTCCCATTGACGGTCTGCCTTTGCAGGTTCAGGCGTTCACTAACGAGATTGCGTCAAAATATGACTGTCCAAGTGAATTTGTAGTAGCTGCTGTATTCTCAGCAGTTTCTACAGTAATTGGAAAGCGCATAATGATCTATGATGGTTTTTATACTAATCCTTTAGAAATTTGGCTTACTATAGTTGCTCCAAGCGGTTCAAATAAAACAGCTCCGTCTAAAGAAGTATTTAAACCATTACGCGAAATCAACAACAGAAATGGTGAATTGTTTAAGAGAGAGTATGCAGCTTGGAAAACCAACAAAGACCGTGACGAGTCAAACCCTCCGCGCCTGAACCAGATAATTGTTGATGATCTCACAGAAGAGGCGCGAAATACCATTCTACAGTATAGTAAAACTGGTATTCTCGCCTACCAACCTGAAATTAAAGGTTTCTTTGATGATCTGTATCGTTATGTTAAAAGTGGCGCAATATCCAGGATTCTCAGACTCTTTGATGGCGATAGTTTTGTTGTCAACCGAAAGGGAGAAGAAGAGCCATTAATACTCAAGAATGCGTTCATGAATATTTTTGGAGACATCCAGCCCGACCTTCTTCGTTCAACGTTTGGCAATGAACTATTTGTCTACAATGGCATGAATCAGCGTTTCTTGTTTGTATGGCCCGACAATTTTGAATTTCCCCCAAGAGAGATAATCCATCTCGACCAGGAGATACTCAATAAATGGGCTGCCAGTCTTACTCGCATATATAATTATGAGCATCTTGAAGGGACTATAAACATCACAGGGAAGTGTGAGCAGATGTATAAGGAATACTATGATTCCCTACAAGAAAAGAAGGCTGCTAATATCGATAACAGTTACCTGATTTCAATCTATGGAAAACTTCAGATTCATGTTGAACGCTTGGCCGGCATAGTACACATGATGACTTTGATTGAGAATTCATCATACACTTTCAACATATCGGAACAAGCCATGGATTATGCCATACGTTGCATGCACTATTTTGAGCACACCGCCATAAAAGTGTATGAGAAGATATTCGACATCAATCAGCAGAAGAGTGTTGCCACGCCCAACACTATAGCGGGTTGGATCAGACTATTCGCCGAAAACGTTCGCATTACCAACCAAAAGGCTTTCGCACACGGAATATCAAGAGATCCTGCTTATATTTCGAAAGCGCTAAACGGTAAAGTGTAATTTTATGTCAATGTCAATGCCGAAATCGCCTTGCAATGCCCACCAATTGGGCTATTTGGAATCTTTTCGGCATTGACACACATAAAAAGAATCAACTGAGTATCAATAAGTTAAGTTTCCCATAAAAGTTAATATAATTGACAAATGAGCGAAAACACTTATTCTTTAGATGTCAATATTGAAAAGGAGACTTAAACCCTATTACACAGAGAGATACCCATCATTTTCATGTTGACAATTGACATAGTTTTCAAAAAAACAAACTAAACACTATGGAAAATAATATTTTTGACAGAAAAATTTCATGGTTCTCCAGTATGTTTGATAGAGAACCGAAAAACATTACTCTAGGCGAGTTCCTTGCTATGAGTAGAAAATACCGCGAACAGATAGAGTGGCTTCGCACTCTCGTAAACAAGACCAAACGCAATGCAATCAAATACCATTTACCCCAGGCTACTATAAGTGGAGTGTTCAGTGGAAGTCGCAAGGCAGAGAACCTTGTTCAGCATAGCGGACTTATTTGCATTGATATTGATGCAAAAGACAATCCTGATAAGGAAAAATTTAAGAGTCTCAAAGAAGACGTCCTAAGCAATATCGCAGAGGTTGCTTATGCCAGCCGCTCGGTTGGAGGCAAAGGTTTCTTCGTTATCATTCCACTGCTCTACCCAAATCAGCACCGGGCACAATTTGAGCAGCTGCTGATTGATTTTGAGAAGCTTGGCATTGTCATAGACCATGCTTGTAGCGACGTCTGCCGATTGCGATGCTTGAGTTATGATGAAAATCCTTATGTAAACGAAAATGCGGCACCATACAATGGTATGTATCGCAAGCCGAAGCCGACTCCTCGCCCATTCTACCATAGGAAGCATGCAGATGACACCGATGAGCGCGTGTATGAATGCTGTAAGTACATTGCACGTAACCACATCGATATGACAGAAAACTATGCCGACTGGATAAGCATAGGGCTCGCATTGGCGACTCTAGGCGAAGAAGGACGCGAGTATTACCACATCGTCAGTAGGCAAAATGCAAAGTATAACGAGCGTGAGACCAACAAAAAGTTTGATGGTTTCTTGAGAAGTAGCAACAGAATCACGATAGGCACCTTCTTCCATTACTGCAAGATGCATCGCGTGTTGTAAAATCATCAGTTGATGTTACTAAATTGAACCCGCCATCTCCGTACTCATTCAGAGATACGAAGAATGGCGGGTAAATAATTGTTATAATTTTGCCTGATATCGTTACATGAGATGCGTAAATAGTATTGGACTCAATTCCGATTGGTAGAAAAATAGTGTTTTTTACATGTTTCCAACCTATGGTAAAACTAGTGTACATCGGGGTTCTTACGGAAAAAAACAAGGTAATTTTTACGTTTTTTTCTATTTTTCCGGGATTGAAAAAGTTAGAAGGCTGATTATCAGCCTAAAAGGGGATGAAAAGGGGAATTTTCCCCTTTCTTTGTCTGTCAAGACCCCCCGACCGCCCTACGGAGCGAGTCCGTAAAACTGCCTTTTCCGTTTGCGGAATGTGCAAGGCGAGCAAGGCGATTGTGCGGTAAAATCGCTGACGTGCGTGAGAGAACCGCGACGCAGGAGTCGGTT
>CACWNQ010000030.1 GCA_902762385.1 uncultured Bacteroidales bacterium
ACGTTGGTTGTTGATGTAGTTTATTATTCTCTCCTTGTCGCGCACACTGCATGAGAAAGCGCCATATTCCTTACCCCAACCGCTGAACATGGGGAAATACACCTGCTGTTTTGCCCACTTGCTGCTGCCCTGCTTGATGTCGCGTACCAAGTCACTGAGTGACAGCGACGGTGATAGTTCGACTAACATGTGGATGTGGTTGCCAATGCCCCCAATGCGGTACAGCTTGCATTTGCGGCTATTGATGATTGACCAGATGTAGCGGTACATATGCTCTCTGGTCTCATCGGGGATGGTCATCTCCCGACGATATGTGTTGATAACTATGTGATAGAGGGAGTTAACTGCGCTCATAATAGTATTTGTTTTGTCAAGGCAAAAGTAGTGAAAATGGCTTACCTGGGCTGGGCAATGAGGACTATGAAGTTCCCCTACGGGGCACTTTTTCATTAGATTCTACTTGGACCAAGCTGCGAGGGTCTTCGACCCTCTTGCATGGTCTTAACGACAAATAGCTTCTTCGAAGCACTTGGCGTCTTCGACGCAACCGACCCCCAGCATTATCCGTTCTTTATTATATCGCCACTAAAACTTAATTTTTCAGATACCAGTGGTAGAGGGCAGGGACACCGTCTTCAATCTCCATTGTGTGGCGCCAACCTAGAGAGTGAAGTTTTGACACGTCGGTGAGTTTGCGCAAGGTGCCATCGGGCTTGGTGCTGTCCCACTCGACCACACCATGATAGTCAACTGTTGCTTGCACCAGTTCAGCAAGCTGCTTAATAGTGATTTCCTTGCCACTGCCAATGTTGATGTGACAGTTGCGAACATCGGGGTCGGTGCCACGCACGTCATCAAAGTTGATGTGCTCAAGACAATAGACACTTGCGTCGGCCATATCCTCGCTCCACAGGAACTCACGGATGGGCGCTCCAGTGCCCCACAACTTCAGACTCTCGCTAGTTATTCCATAGCGCTTGAGCAAAGCAACGATTTCGTCTTGTGTTGCCTTGCCATCAATGCCCTCGACTGGGCGACGGTCCAAGTCAGCACGCAGAGCAACCCAATTCCCTTCGTTGAGCATCTTGGCTAGATGCATCTTGCGAATCATCGCTGGCATGACATGACTTGTCTCAAGATTGAAATTATCGTTTGGACCATATAGATTGGTGGGCATCACTGCAATATAATTGGTACCATATTGCAGGTTGAAGCTCTCACACATCTTAAGACCGGCAATCTTAGCTATTGCATAAGGTTCGTTGGTATACTCCAATGGTGCAGTGAGCAAAGCAGTCTCGGGTATGGGTTGAGGAGCCTCGCGCGGGTAAATGCAAGTGCTACCCAAGAAGAGCAACTTCTTCACTCCATGTCGCCAACTCTCCCCTATCACATTCTGCTGAATCTGCAGATTCTGGTAGATGAAATCGGCACGATATTTGAGGTTTGCCATAATACCACCTACATGGGCCGCTGCAAGAACAACATACTCGGGCTGCTCGTCGTAGAAGAATTTCTTGACAGCAACAGCATCCATCAGGTCAAGTTCCTTGTGGGTGCGACCAATTAGATTGGTATAGCCCTTGCTTTCAAGGTTTTTCCAAATTGCCGAGCCCACAAGTCCGCGATGACCGGCAACGTATATCTTAGAATCTTTTTCCATATCTTATATATCGATTTAAAGGAACAGAAGACTTATCTCCTATTCCCAATTGTGCATTGTGCATTGTGAATTGTGCATCGTGCATTAATTAAAGATGGTAGACCTTGCGAATGTGTTGAAGGTCGTGGTCAACCATAAGCTTCACTAATTGCTCGAAAGTGGTCTTGCGAGGATTCCATCCCAGTTGAGTCTTAGCCTTGGTGGGATTGCCAAGCAACTGGTCAACCTCGGCAGGACGGAAGTATTTCTTGTCGACCTCGACAATCACCTTGCCTGTAGCCTTGTCGATACCCTTCTCATCAAGTCCCTCGCCTTGCCACTCAAGCTCGATGCCTGCATAGTGGAACGCCAGTGTGCAGAACTCTCGCACCGAATGGAACTCACCAGTGGCAATCACAAAGTCGCTGGGCTCGGGCTGCTGCATGATAAGCCACATGCACTCCACATAGTCGCGAGCATAACCCCAGTCGCGTTTTGCGTTAAGGTTGCCAAGGTAAAGCTTCTCTTGAAGACCGTTGACGATGCGTGCAGCGGCAAAGGTTATCTTGCGAGTCACGAAGTTCTCGCCACGGCGCTCACTCTCGTGGTTGAAAAGAATGCCATTGGCCGTGTACATGCCGTAACTCTCGCGATAGTTCTTCATAATCCAATAGCTGTAGAGCTTGGCAACGGCATAGGGGCTGCGTGGGTAAAATGGTGTGGTCTCGCTTTGAGGCACTTCCTGAACCTTGCCATAGAGTTCGCTTGTGCTAGCCTGATAGATTTTGGTCACCTTTTCACGATGGGTGATGCGAACAGCCTCAAGCAGTCGCAAGGTGCCCACGGCGTCGGCCTCGGCAGTGTATTCAGGTACATCGAACGACACCTTCACATGGCTCTGGGCTGCAAGATTGTAGATTTCGTCGGGCTTGATAGTCTCGATTAGGCGTATGAGCGAACTCGAGTCGGTCATGTCGCCATAATGCAGATTGATAAGTCGCTGCTGCCGCATGTCGCGCACCCACTCGTCGAGATACAAATGCTCGATGCGACCAGTGTTGAAAGAACTGCTGCGACGAATGACGCCATGCACCTCATAGCCCTTTTCAAGCAGTAATTCAGCCAAATAACTGCCGTCCTGACCGGTAATGCCAGTTATTAACGCTACCTTTTGATTATTTTCGTTCATTTTACCCTAGTTTTTGTTTTAACCTACAAAGGTACACACATTTTTTGGAAAGTCAACAAGGAATGAGAGTATTATTTCTCCTTGGGCAGTTTCTCAAGCAATGACGGATGTATTGAAGTAGTGACAATTGCCACCAGTCCCTGAACACTCACAACCACACGGCTGTCGCCCTTCACACGCTTAAGAATACCCTCGGCGCCCTCGAATGGACCACCAAGAATCCTCACCCTGTCGCCACGTGTGAACTGTCCTGGCTTAGGTGTGACATAAACCAATTGCTCGTCGTAGGTTCCTGCCACTGCAATAAAATTCTGCATCTCCTTGTCGGGCACCACCACGGGTTTCTTAGTCGCAGGGTTCATGATATAACGAATGGGAAGTTTGGTTGTAGCCTTATACTCCCTCATCACCGAAGGTTCAATACGGAAAAATATAAGGTTGTGGATAGTGGGCACCAGTTTCTTCACACGTCGACCACGCCGGGTGCCCATCACATATTTCATGGGAATGAAACTCTCGATGCCACGTAGGTCGAGGTCGTCCTTAACCTTCATCTCACGATTGAAGGTAACGCGTATGGCATACCAAACTTTCTGCTCGGGCTCTTTTAGAGGAGCATCAGTTGTGTTTATGTCGTTAATCTCCATTAGCGATTGCTTTTTTGCTTGCAAAAATAAAGTCAGATTTTCGATTTGCAAAATTTTCTTGCAAAAATAACTTGCACGCCTAAAGTAATTTGACGAAATTTGCAGAAAAAAGTAAGATTATGGATTACAAGAAAGCATTCGACACCATGGTTAGCCAAACGGCTAAATATCTCAGTGAAAATGGTCTGAAGACAATGATATTAGGACTCTCGGGGGGACTTGACTCCACAGTGACAGCTGCCATATGCCACGAGGTAGTGAACCAATATCCTGAGCATCAGTTCAAGTTTATAGGCGTGAGTCTGCCTTGCTCTTCTAATTCTGTCGAGGAGAACGACTCGGCAAGCTTGGCTATGAAGGCTTTCTGCAATGAGAGCTGGGTTGAGAACTTGCAAGCGCAGTACTTGCTCCTGAAGGCCACGTGCGAGCAACGTTATCCCTCCACTCCCATCTCGCAAGGTAACATCAAGGCTCGCCTTCGCATGATATACCTTTACAATCTCGCCTCGGTGACTGGCGGACTGGTGATGGACACCGACAACCTCACAGAACATAACCTGGGATTCTGGACCATTCACGGCGACGTGGCCGACTACAACCCCATTGGCGGACTATGGAAACATGAGGTGTATGAACTGTGCAAGTATATCTTTACCGAGTGCTTCGCCGATGAGAACGACCCACGTCATCAGGCACTACGTGCCGCCTACGACATCATGCCTACCGATGGTAACGGCGTAGCAGCTGGAGGCGACATGGCACAAATAGCCCCAGGACACACCTACGAAGATGTAGACGACATCCTTAACTCCTACCTGCAGCACGGAGAAGATGAGCAAGAGATGAAGCGTCTTATCGATGCTTATAGTGCCGAGACAGTGGAGCGCGTACTCACTCGCCATCGTCGCTCAGAATTCAAGCGCAAGCGCATGCCCCTGGTCATCGAAAGGTCACTTTACGACTCCTAAGAACACTATCTGTATTCAGACTGTTTCATTATTACTCATCGTAAACGTAATCGAGAAAATCGTGGATTGGCTTTAGGACGCTGAAGTCGTCGTTGACGCGTTGCACCCAGTCTTCGCAGTCGAAATAGTCCTCGTCGACATGTTTCACGAGGATGTACTCTTTGCGCTTTAGGAATTCGCCCAGAGGATGGTCCTTGGGATATTCCTTGGGCACATTCTTAAACGTGTCGCCCTCGAAGGCAAATCCTGATGCCTTGAGGCGCTTGTCGGTGATTAGTCGCGTGAACTCCTCGGGCTCGGCGTCAATTAGGTGTCGCAGGGCATCGAGTTTATCCTTTGCTGGCCACCACACGCCACCGCAAAGCATCAGGTGATCGGGCTCAAAATGGAGGTAATAGCCACTCGACACACAATGCCTGCCACCACGACCAACAACTGCACTGAAATACTGCTTATAGGGCCGCTTGTCGTGCGAGAAACGGATGTCACGATAAATGCGATAGACGGCCTGCTTCACATCAAGTCCCCTAGCCTTCTCATCCCACTCAGCCATGAGCGAGATGAGCCTTGCCATATCCTGCTCCCATGCATTGCGCAATGGGTCGTAGAGTTGCTCCTTGTTCGCTTTGAACCACGGGCGCTCATTGTTGGCAGACAATAACCTGAGAAAGCCTATTATCTCCTTGATATTTGATTGCGATTTCATTGTTTTTGTCAGTAAAAATACAACCCACAAAATTAATAAAATATTTCTTATCAACCAATATCAAAAAAAAAGAACATTTTTTTACAAAATGAACCGAGAAAACTTTTGGAGTTTTAAAAGTTTTTTACGTACTTTGCACCCAAATTCCATAGTAGTATATTAACTAAATTGTAAATCAGCTATTGCTAGATGGATTTAAAAGAGAAAATTTTAAGAACTTCACTAGACTTGATGATGCGCATTGGGCCTCAATCGGTGACCATGGACATGGTTGCCCGCGATTGTGGAATATCGAAGCGCACGCTCTATGAGACCTTCCCTAACAAGCACAACCTCATATGTGACGTCATCGAGTATAACCAGCAACAAGCAAATGCACAGTTCACTCAAATCTTTGAGCAATCGGCCAACAGTTTCGAGGCTCTGATGGGAGTATATACTGTAGCTCGAGAATTCATCCGAAAAACTTCGCCAGTATTCCTTACCGACATCAAGCGCCTTTATCCCGAGGCATTCGACGAATACAAGGCCCAAGAGTTGAGCCACATACTGTCGCTTGCCAAGATAATAAGCAAAGCCAAGGAGGAAGGCTTGGTTCTGCCCGGCATCAAGTGCAAAATTGCCGCCTACATTTTTAACAACAACATGAAGTATCTGCACCACATGCAGGACTTCCCGTTCCAAGAATACTCAGCTACCGAGGTGTTTGATGGTGCCTTCCTCAACTTCATGCGAGGCATGGCAACTACCAAGGGCCAAGAAATAATCGAGGATTATGTTGTAAAAAACCTCATCAACAAAGATAATTAACACAAACACATTATTTATATGCACTACAAATCATTAATCAACAAGATGCTAGTACTCGTGATGGCTGTTGCCTGTGCGCTGACCACCAGCGGACAGACGCTCAACGTGACCCTCGACGAGTGCATTCGTATCGCCCTAAACGAGAATCCATCGATTATCGTTGCCGATATGGAGATTCAGCGTGTGGACTATTCCAAGAAACAGACTCTGGGACAATTGTTCCCACAAGTGAATTTCACCGCCAACTACAACCGCACCCTCGCCAAACAAACCATGGTGATGATGGACCAGGAATTCAAGGTGGGTACTGACAACCAGCACAGTGTGGGATTTCAAGGCTCACTGCCCATTATTGTTCCAGCACTGTGGAAATCGATTAAGCTGAGCGACACACAAATCTTGCAAAACATTGAGCTAGCACGCTCATCGCGCCTGTCGCTTATCAATCAGGTAAAGAACGCCTACTATGCACTACTGCTCGCCCGTGACAGCAAGCGTGTGATTGAAGCAAATCACAGCACTGCCTTGCTCACTGCCGACATCTTTGACAAGCAGTATGAAATAGGCGTTGCTAGCGAGTATGACAAAACTCGTGCACGTGTTGCTGCCACAACACTTGAACCATCGATTCTTGATGCAGAGAACTCCATCACAGCACTCAAGCTCCAACTCAAGGTGCTCATGGGCATGGACGTGAACGTTGATATTGAGCCAGCCGAGACTCTCGACGATTTTAAGTATAAAATTTATGAGAACACCCTTAATGTCGATACTTCACTCGTCAACAACACCAACCTGCGCCAGCTCGACTTGCAGACCGATTATCTAAATCAGGCTCTCAAAGTGCAGAAAATGGCATGGGCTCCCACACTGAATGGAACTATCAACTACATGTGGAATTCGATGAGTAACGGTAGCCCTTTCAAGAACTTTAACTGGAACCCCTATTCTCAAGCTGGCATAGCACTAACTTGGAACCTGTTCTCGGGTGGTCAGCGTTATTACAAGCAAAAGCAAGCTGAGATAGCAGTGCGCGAAATGAAATGGCAACGCGAAAATCTTACTCGAGGACTGAATTCTCAAGTCCAAACTCAACTTAACTCAATCAAGAGCAACCTTAAGCAAATTGAGAGCAATGCCGCTAGCGTGGCACTCGCCGAGAAGAGCAACGACATCATTCAAGAAAGCTTCAAGCTGGGCGTGGGCACCTTCCTTCAAATTCAGGACACCCAAAACGCATTGCTTGGAGCGCGCTTGTCGTATTACCAAGCCATCTACAACCTGCTCGTGTCGCAAAGCGACCTAGAGCTATTGCTTGGCAATGCCCCATTGAACAAATATGGAGTTACAACCGATAATAAATATACAAAATAAATAAGATGAAAAATTTCAAATCAATTTCAGCAATCATTTTGGTGGCAGCCTTGATGGCTTCTTGCGGTGGCAAGGATAAGAAAGGCATGCAAAACACCGATGAGACCCCGTTGGTTCAAGTTCAAAGTGTCTTTGCCGAAGCAGTCGACGAGACCAGCGACTACTCAGCAACAGTCGAGGCATTCAAGACCAACAACATCATGTCGTCGACAGGCAACCGCATCAAGTCGATTCTAGTTGACGTGGGTAGCCACGTGAGTGCAGGACAGACAGTCGTCATTCTCGACAACGTCACTTCTGTTAACCAAGAGAGTGCCGTAGCAGGTCAACACGCTTCAGTTGCTAACCAACAGGCACAAGTTGCAGGTCAAACCGCTCAGGTTGAAGGCCAACGCGCTACTGTTGCCAATCAGGATGCAGCTGTAGCCAGCCAAGAGGCACAACTTAAGACCGACGAAATAAACCTTGCTCGACAGAAGAAAGATCTCGACCGTGCCAAGCAATTAGTAAAAATCGGTGGAGGCACCCAACAGACCGTCGACCAACTGCAGGCAGCCTACGACGCATCGCTCGAGGCGCTCAAGGCTCGCAAGCGCGCCCTCGAAGCTAGCAAGGCATCACTTCAAGCCAGCAAGGCATCGCTCGAGGCAAGTCACAGCTCACTCGAGGCAAGCCGCACCTCGCTCGGCGCAAGTCGCACCTCGCTCGGTGCAAGCCAACGCCAGATGCAGAATGTGCGTGAGAACACTACACTTACCAGTCCTATAAGTGGTGTAGTTAGTGCCCGCAACTACGATCCAGGCGATCTTCCTGGTGGTCCAATCCTTACCATACAGCAGCTCAACCCATTAAAGGTTGTTGTCAACGTTAATGAAGAGGAATTCCCCAAAGTAAAAGTTGGCATGCACGTTAAAGTCACACTTGATGTTGTTCCTGGCGAAACCTTCGCAGGCACAGTGCACCTAATCCACCCCGAAATCAACCAAGCCACCCGCACATTCAAAGTTGAGGTAACTATAGGCAATGGTGGCGGCAAGATCAGCGCTGGAATGTTTGCACGCGTGCAGTTCAACTATGGCACAGCCAACCACATCGTCGTTCCCGACAAGGCAATTGTGAAGATGCAAGGTTCAGGTATTCGCTATGTGTATGTACTCGAGTCCAATGGCACAGTGCGCTATGTTGAAGTAAAACTCGGCAAGCGTCTTACCGACCGCTACGAGGTGCTCAGCGGTCTCAGCAACGGCGACAAGGTGGTAACTGCCGGTCAGTCTCGACTCACCAATGGCAAACTAGTTAAAGTACAACAAAAGTAAACCTAAATCACCTCTCATCCTTCACTAAACGAAAATTCTAACACACATTAAAAGATAGACACACTATGAGTCTTTATTCTAGTTCGGTGAAACGTCCAGTGACCACAATCCTCATCTTTGTGGCTGTGGTTATCATTGGTCTGTTCTCACTCCAAAAATTGCCTATCGACTTGTATCCCGATATTGAGACCAACACCATCATGGTGATGACAAGTTATCAGGGTGCAAGTGCCGAAGATATTGAGCAGAACGTCACTCGACCGCTTGAGAACACACTCAACTCGGTAGAGCACCTCAAGCACATCACGTCAAACTCCAAGGAGAACATATCGATTGTAACCCTTGAATTTGAATATGGCTACGATATTGACGTGCTCACCAACGATGTTCGCGACAAGCTCAACATGGTGTCGAGTATGCTCCCCGACGATGTCAACACCCCCATCTTGTTCAAGTTCTCGAGCGACATGATTCCTATTGTGCTACTATCGGCACAAGCCAAGGAAAGTGTTCCGGGTCTTTACAAAATCCTCGACGAGAATGTTGCCAACTCTTTGGCACGTGTCGACGGAGTGGGTTCGGTGTCAATTGCCGGTGCCCCCAAACGCGAGGTGCACATCTATGTCGACCCTCTGAAGCTTGAGGCCTACCACTTGACCATCGAGACCATAGCACAACTCGTTGGCGCCGAGAATCGCAATATTCCTGGTGGAACGTTCGACATCGGTAACGAGACCTATGCCCTGCGTGTAGAGGGCGAATTTGAAGATCCAAGTGAGATTGCTAATATCGTTGTTGGAGCTTCTAACGGAGCTGCTGTCCACTTGAGCGATGTAGCCCGCATCGACGACTCCCTCGAAGAGCGTGCACAAGAGACGTTCACCAATGGTGTGCGTGGTGCTATGATTATTGTTCAAAAGCAGAGTGGCGCCAACTCGGTTGAAATTTCCAACCGCATTCAGCAACAGCTGCCACACTTGCAGAAGAATCTGCCCGCCGACATCAAGCTCGACTACATCGTCGACACCAGCGACAACATCCGCAACACCATCTCGTCACTTGTCGAGACTGTGCTCTATGCGTTGCTATTCGTTGTGATTGTGGTGTTCTTCTTCTTAGGACGCTGGCGTGCTACTGTCATCATTGTGCTCACCATCCCAATCTCGCTTATCGCATCGTTCATCTACCTGTATGCCACTGGCAACTCCTTGAACATCGTGTCACTATCGGCGCTGTCAATCTCAATTGGTATGGTGGTCGACGATGCCATTGTGGTGCTTGAGAATGTCACGACACACATTGAACGAGGAGCCGAACCCAAGCAAGCGGCTGTGCATGGTACCAACGAGGTGGCGATTTCGGTAATCGCATCTACCCTCACCCTTATTGCTGTATTCTTCCCGTTGACGTTAATCACCGGTATGACTGGTGTGTTCTTCAACCAGTTGGGATGGATGGTAACCATCATGATGATTATCTCAACTACAGCAGCATTGTCGTTAACACCTATGCTTTGTAGTCGCATGCTTCGCCTGCAACGCACTCAGAGCAAGTTTTTCACCAAGTTCTATGGTCCCATTGAGAGAGTCCTCGACAAGCTCGACGATGGCTTCGCATGGTTACTCACCCACTGCGTTCGTCATCGCTGGATTACCTCGCTAGTGGTACTCGGTGTATTTTTGGCATCGATGTTCCTTATGAAATTTGTGGGTAGCGAGTTCTTCCCAACTATGGATAACAGCCGCTTGGGAGTAAGCCTTGAGCTGCCTATTGGAACACGTGTAGACGTTGCTAAAGATGTGTGTCAACGACTTTACAAAGAGTGGACCCAGAAATATCCTGAAATCATGGTATTCAACTACACTGTGGGTCAAGCCAGCAGCGACAACACTTGGGGTTCGATGCAGAACAATGGTTCTCACATCATGTCGATGAACATCAGGCTCGTGAGTCCCGCCGAGCGTGACCGAAGCATCACCGATATTGCCGGCCTGATGCGTCAAGACCTCAAGCAGTATCCCGAGTTGAAGAAGGCTCTCGTAAACGTTGGTGGTCAACGAGGCGGTGGCATGAGTGGCCAGTCGGCTCTTAACTACGAGATTTATGGTTACGACTTCACTGTCACCGACAGCCTGGCCCAACAACTCAAGCGCATCCTCGAGAAAGTGCCTGGAGCTGCCGACATCAACATCAGCCGAAGCGACTATCAACCTGAATATCAAGTAGACTTCGACCGCGAAAAACTGGCTCTATATGGACTTAATCTCACTACAGCGGCCACCTACATTCGCAACCGCATCAACGGTAGCACTGCAAGCTACTTCCGCGAGGATGGTGACGAGTATGACATCAAGGTTATGTATGATCCCGAGCATCGTCAGTCGCTTGAGGATATCGAGAATATCACATTGTATAATGCTATGGGCAACGGCATCAAGCTCAAAGAAGTAGGCAAGGTAGTTGAACGCTTCACTCCCCCAACAATCGAGCGAAAGGACCGTGAGCGTATCATCACTGTTTCAACTGTTGTTCAAGATCGTCCTATGAGTGAAGTGATAGCCGATGCTCAACCCGAGATCGACAAGCTCGACCTGCCTGGTGGTGTAACAATTGAGCTTAGCGGTTCTTACGAGCAACAACAAGACTCATTTGGCGACATGGGAGTACTTG
This sequence comes from uncultured Bacteroidales bacterium, assembly GCA_902762385.1. GTDB lineage: Bacteria > Bacteroidota > Bacteroidia > Bacteroidales > Muribaculaceae > Sodaliphilus. The sequence goes on from CACWNQ010000030.1 coordinate 11,323, forward strand.
CCATTCTTATTATCCTCCTCGTATATATAGTAATGGCAGCACAGTTTGAGTCGTTTACCTATCCTGGCATCATCATGAGCTCTATCATGTTTGCCTTCTCGGGTATCGTGCTCATTCTTCTGCTCACTGGCACCAACCTGAACATCATGTCGATGATTGGTTCTATTATGCTTATTGGTATTGTGGTAAAGAACGGTATTGTGCTCATTGATTACATCACCCTCAACCGCGAGCGCGGCATGAGTGTGCGCCGAGCAGTAATCGACGGTGGCAAGTCACGTCTACGTCCTGTGCTCATGACCTCACTGACCACCATCTTAGGTATGGTGCCTATGGCAATAGGTCATGGCGAGGGTGCCGAGATGTGGCGTCCAATGGGTATCGCCGTGATTGGTGGTTTGACTTTCTCGACCATTCTAACCTTGCTCTTTGTGCCAACGATGTACACCATCTTTGCCTACAACGGCATGAAGCGCACACGCAAGAAGCTCCACAAGAGCCAAGCCAAGAAGGCTAAAAAACAACAAGATGTAGAACTTCACAGTTAAGACTAAGAAATATGAAAGCAATATTTATAGCCTTCGATCAGGCCTACTACGAGAGAATTGTTGAGATGCTTCACAAGAGCGGTTGCCGAGGCTTCACTGCATTCAACGATGTGGTGGGACGTGGCAGCCACACCGGTGACCCTCACTACGGCACACACGCATGGCCATCGCTGGTGCAAGGCATCCTCACTGTGGTTGAGGCAAGCCGTGTCGACAATGTACTCGAGAAGCTCCACGAGATGGATCTTGCAACTCCAAAACTGGGCTTGAGAGCCTTCGTGTGGAACGTCGAGATGTCGATTTAGAAAGCACCTTATTCACATAAATTGCAAAACCGCATTTTGCTTAGACAAAATGCGGTTTTGCTTTAATATCCAGACCATTCGTAATAAACTATCAACAAAATGGCAGTTTATTGATACACTTTTTGAGCAAATTAGTTTATATTTGTCATTTGAATTACAAACCAAACTATTTTTTATTAACCAAACTAATTCACAGAAGTTATGAAGAAAACATTGACTCTACTTCTCGCCGCTGTCGCAACACTATCGATGACAGCAGCAAACCTCTTCACTGTTAACGAGACCCAAGTGGGTGCTCCCGTGAAGATGGAAAACGTGAAAAAAGCTCCTGCTGGCATGCAGGCAAAAATGATGGCAAACCTTGTCTCAAAAATCAAAGCTACTCCAAACTTCCCAGTAACCAACACCCCCGACGACCTAGTGGGCGGCTATGCTTGGACCTATCGTCAATATACTGGTGGCTTTAGCACTCAGCCCGACACCTTGTCGGCCGAGCAATACGACCAGGAGGACAATGTTGACCTGATTGGCATGAACAAGATTTCCGACACCCAAATCCGTCTCACCGGTTTCATGCCCTTCCCTGTTACCGCTACTATGGGAACAACCAGCGGCTACACCACCTTCACCGTTGATGAGAATCAAGTTGTCTATACTCACAGCACCTACGGCGACTGCACTCTGGGAGCTGCTTGGTACTATGAGGGCGACGACACCTACGAAGCTGGCTGGTACATTGGCGACGTTTTGGGCATCATCCTCGACCAAGGCATCATCATGGATCCCGATGTTCATTTCTACATGAAGATAATGAGTGGCACCTATGCCAACTATCGCTTAGGCTGGGTTTATGTTCCTGGCAGCACAATGGTTCCAGTAACCGACTTCAACGCAATGATGAGCTTCACCTACAACACTCGCGTCTATGACTGGCCAGTAATCGCTACCGAGAACAACGAGACCTACGTTGTTTCAGTCGACAACTTCGCTGGTGTTGGAACCACTCCTGTAACCTTCAATCTTCAGGAAGGCAACACTTGGACTGCCGACCAAACTGTATTCTATGTTAGTGGCGACAATAACTTCGCATTCGCTAACCTCACCGACTATGGTGCAGTAACTGGCACTGGTACCGAGAAAGTTCTCACATTTGGTGATGGATGGACCGGCTTTGACGCCAACACCAACTACTGGCTTGGCGAGCGCACCAACACTACTATCACCCTAATTGACGACAGCGAGTTTGTTTATCCAACTCCTGCTCCCGAGAAAGCTTATTACCTGATTGGCGGTTTCAATGAGTGGAACCAAGAGGCTATGATCCCATTTGTTGAGAACAATGGCGTATTCACTTTGACCTACACCTTCGGCGGCGAGTTCAAGGTTAAGGACGAGGCTGGCAACTGGTGGGGCGGCGGCGTTACCCTCACCCAGGAGAACCCAAGCGTTACCCTGGTTGACGGTGGCAACCTCAATCTTGACCAACAAGCTGAGTACACCCTCACTATTGAGGATGGCGTTCTCACCGTAACAGGCTTCCCCGCACCACAAGTTGTTGAATACAACGACTTCTTCGTTTGCGGTTCATTCAACAACTGGAGCCAGACCGAAGGTCTCGTTGAGCTCACACTCAACGAGGAAGGCACTGAGTTCACAGGTTCTGTAGAGCTTGAGGCTGGTGCCGAGTTCAAACTCATCAGCCATAACCTGGCTGGCGGCTGGAAGTGGTTTGGCGGACAAGCCGATAGCAATATTTTCCTCATTACTTCTGAGCTCCTGGGTGGCAACATCGCTCTTGTTGATGGTTCAAACTTCCAGGTTCAGGAAGCAGGCAAATATGACATCACCGTTAAGCAAGACAGCAGCAAGGGTCTGCAAGAGCCTCTTGTAATGATTATCACCAAGAACACAACTCCAACTGCTATCAACACTATCGGAGCTGACGCTAAGACCGACAACGCTTACTACAACCTCATGGGTGTTAAGTTCAACGGCATGCCAAGCGTTCCTGGCATCTACATCCACAATGGTCACAAAGTTGTAATTAAGTAAAATAACATTACGTTTTACAAAATAAAAGGTTGAGTCAGTGTGGGCTCAACCTTTTTTTATTATAATCTTTATTTATATATTATATATATGTGTTTTTCCACCACAAAAAACTCATTAGAAACAGTTATTAAAAAAGTAGCTATCCCACTAAATCACATAATACCACTTTTAATAGTAAAAAATAGGCGATTTGCTTGCATTTATAATTTTTTTATTATAATTTTGCCATCGAGAAACCAAACTCACTAATTAATTTTTTTAATTACTAAACTCTATTATTTATGAAAAAAATTACTTTATTGCTGGCATTAGCAACACTGATGTCAATGACAATGAACGCCGAGGTTAAGACCTACGGTCAAATGAACAAGAAGGCTGACAAGGTTGTTGTTAGCTCAACTCCTACCTCAGTTAAGGCTATTGGCCCTAAGTATGTAACTGGCACCAAGGCCGATGTTCCCGAGGGCTATGCACAGGTAACTCTTACCGCTGGCGATGTTTGGCAGGATGGCTCTGGCTATCAGATGCTTCTTGACGAGGACGCTATCGCTTATGGCACCATCATCCCCGAGACTGGTGGTCTGACCACTAGCGGCGATGCAAGTGCTGAAACTTATGCTGAGTTTGAGTACAAGATTCCTGAGAATGCTGACGGTGCTCTTACTACTACCAACATCGTTCTTGACGCCAGCGTAACCATCTTGATTCCTGCTGGTGTTTATGACTGGTGTATCACTAACCCAACTCCAGGCGATCGTGTTTGGATTGCTTCTAGCAATGGCCCAATCCCTGGACGTTACGACGACTTTGAGTTCGCTTCAGGTGCTGCTTATGAGTTCGTAGTATCTCTCGGTGGTTCTAACGATCAAGTTGAGCTTATCATCGACGACCCAACAGCTCCAGTTATTCCTACCGACGTAACTGCTGACGCAGTTTCAGCTGATGGAACTACCGCTACTATCGCTTGGGTTCCTGGCGCAAACAACGCTAGTTGGAACCTCCGCTGGCGTCCTTGGACCGATCCCGCTTTGATGAACAAGCTTTGGGACTTCCCATTGGATGGTTATGAGGCACAGCTCGACGAGGGCTTCATGGTTTATGATGCCGATGGTGACGGCGCAACATGGGGTCTCGCTTACAGCAGCGACGCTCAGGACGACGTTTGCTTCTACTCTTCAAGCTACGATTACAATTATGGTGGCGCCCTTACTCCCGACAACTGGCTGTTCACTCCAGCAGTAGGCATGGGTGGCACTCTCAAGTTTGATGCTTGGCAGCAAAGCGCTAGCTATCCCGATAAAATCATGGTTTACGTAGCACCAGCTGAATATGAGACCATAGACGAGTTCGTTCCAGTTTCTGAGTTTATCATTCCTGCTGGCACAACTCCCGAAAGCTTCGAGATTGACCTGAGCGAGTATGAGGGCATGGGCGTTATCGCTTTCCGTCACTATGACTGCACCGACCAGTGGTCTATCTACATCGACAACATCGCAGTTGAGATTCCTGGCGCACTTGAGCCAGCTGAGTGGACACTCGTTGAGGGTGCTAAGGTTGATGGCGAAACTTATACTATCGAAGGCCTGATGCCAGACACCAAGTATGAGGCACAAGTTATGGCTATTGGCCCTGATGGCCGCACTACTGACTGGACCGAGAGCGTTCTCTTCACTACTGTAGCTGAGGATCCAAGTGCAATCAGCACTGTTGGCGTTGACAAGACCGACAACGTTTACTACAACCTGCTCGGTGTTAAGTTCAACGGCATGCCAACTACTCCTGGCATCTACATCAACAACGGTCTAAAAGATGCGTCCCGCGGGACGCATCTTTTTTTATTTTAAAATAAAGTCGTCAGCTTTTAAGCAATCGGTCGTCTGAACACCATTTATTATTGTAATACTAAGCATAATATGTTATCGGCCATAAAAATGGTTACTCATTTATAAATATTTTATTGTTTAATGTAAAGTTTATGCATTGATAAAATCATGAAGACACAAATTAACTTTCTGCGAACACACTAAATCTTTAAACAAAACCACCTATTTTGATAGTTAAACCATTTTTTCTTTGATAAACAATGTATTTTTCTTGCATAAAACAAAAATAATTTTTACTTTTGTGCACTGAGAATTTTAATAATTATTCTTTTTAATCAACTATTTTTATTAACTAAAACCAAAGTTTTATGAAGAAAATTACCTTATTGTTATTGGTTGCTATGATTCTGCCAATGACCATGAACGCCGAGGTTAAGACCTACGGCCAGATGAACAAGAAGGCGGATAAGGTTGTAGTTAGCTCTACTCCTACCTCAGTTAAGGCTATTGGCCCTAAGTATGTAACTGGCACCAAGGCCGACATTCCTGAGGGCTATGCAAGCGTAACTCTTAACGCTGCCGACGTTTGGCAAGATGGTTCTGGCTATCAGATGCTTCTTGACGAGGATGCTATCGCTTATGGCACAATCATCCCAGAGACTGGTGGTCTGACCACTAGCGGCAATGCAAGTGCTGATGTGTATGCTGAGTTTGAGTACAAGATTCCTGAGAATGCCGATGGCTCTCTTACTACTACTAACATCGTGCTCGACGCCAGCGTAACAATCTTGATTCCTGCTGGTGTTTATGACTGGTGTATCACCAACCCAACTCCAGGCGACCGTGTTTGGATTGCTTCTAGCAATGGTTCAATCCCTGGACGTTACGACGACTTCGAGTTCCTCTCTGGCGTTGGCTATGAGTTCCAAGTAACTCTCGGTGGCTCTAACGACAGGGTTGACCTCGTTATCGACGACCCAACAGCTCCAGCTATTCCTACCGACCTCACTGCCGACGCAGTTTCGGCTGACGGAACTACCGCTACTATCGCTTGGGTTCCCGGTGAGAACAACTCTACTTGGAACCTCCGCTGGCGTCCTTGGACCGATCCCGCTTTGATGAACAAGCTTTGGGACTTCCCATTGGATGGCTATGAGGCACAGCTCGATGAGGGTTGGATGGTTTATGATGCCGATGGTGATGGCAACGGCTGGGGTCTCGCCTACAGCAGCGATGCTCAGGATGACGTTTGCTTCTACTCTTCAAGCTACATTAGCGGTGTTGGCGCTGTTAGCCCCGACAACTGGCTGTTCACTCCAGCAGTAGGCCTGGGTGGCACTCTCAAGTTTGATGCTTGGCAGTATAGCACAAGCTATCCCGACAAGATCATGGTTTACGTTTGCGACAACCCCGATTGGGAGAGCGTAGACGAGTTCGTTCCAGTTTCTGAGTTCATCCAGCCAACAGCAACCACTGCTCAAAGCTTTGAGATTGACCTGAGCGACTATGAGGGCATGGGCGTTATCGCCTTCCGTCACTATGACTGCAACGACCAATGGTCTATCTACATTGACAACATCGCAGTTGAGATTCCTGGCGCTCAAGAGCCAGCTGAGTGGACATTGGTTGAGAACGCAGCTAAGGTTGATGGTGCTTCTTACACTATCGAAGGCTTGATGCCAGACACTAAGTATGAGGCACAAGTTCAGGGTGTTGGCGCCGATGGCCGCACTACTGACTGGACCGAGAGCGTAGAGTTCACTACTGTTGCCGAGGATCCAAGTTCAATCAACACTGTTGGCGTTGACAAGACCGACAACGTTTACTACAACCTGCTCGGTGTTAAGTTCAACGGCATGCCAACTACTCCTGGCATCTACATCAACAACGGGTTAAACATCTAAAAGATGCGTCCCAGCAGGGACGCATCTTTTTTTGTAATACAGCCCTCACTACTCCTAGCCATTCTTAATCACTCTTGGCAACTCATCAATCATAAAACAAAAAATGAGAAAAAACTACCCCACTAATAACAATAAAGTCAAATATTTTCACTAACTTTGCGCCAACTTTTTTCAAAAAACCTCCACTCATGGCTGAAATCACAATAAAAGGTCTCACTTTTGAACCTTATATCTCTCACGAGGAGATAGCGAAACAAGTTGAACGCGTAGCTGCCGAAGTAAAGCGTGACTGCGTGACCGATTCCCCAATCTTTGTGTGCGTCTTAAAAGGCGCATTTGTGTTTGCTTCCGACTTTTTCAGAGCAATCGACATGCCCAAGAGCGAAATCGCCTTCATTCGTTATAAGTCCTACTCAGGCACCGAATCAACTGGCGAGATGAACAAGATTTTGGGGTTAAACGACGACATTACTGATCGCGAAGTAATCATCATTGAAGACATTGTCGACACAGGACTTACTGCACATGCTCTACGCAGCGATATTGAGGCATTGAGCCCCAAGAGCGTGAAGATGGTCACTCTGCTTTACAAGCCTGAATCATTAAAGGTGGGAAAAGCCCCTGAATATGTGGGCTTTGAAATACCTCCAAAGTTCATTATTGGCTACGGACTCGACCTCGATGAAACTGTGAGAGGGCTTAAAGACATTTATGTCCTCAAGAAAGGAGAATAAACGTTAACTTATTAAACACCATAGAATTATGCTGAATATAGTAATATTCGGTGCCCCCGGTTCGGGCAAGGGCACACAGAGCGAAAACCTAATTGCACACTACGAGTTGTTCCACATCTCTACTGGCGACGTATTGCGCGACCATATGCGCCGTGGTACAGAGCTTGGCATGACAGCCAAGGAGTATATTAACCAAGGACAACTCATCCCCGACGATCTCATGATCGACATTCTGGCACAAGTGATTGACGACAACAAGGAACTGGCACAAAATGGCGTAATCTTCGACGGATTCCCCCGCACCATTCCACAGGCCGAGGCTCTGGAAACATTGCTCAACGACCGTGGAACAAGCGTTAGTGCCGTTGTTGGTCTTGAAGTGCCCGAAGAGGAACTCATCGACCGTCTCGTGAAACGCGGACAGATGAGCGGTCGTAGCGACGACAACGAGGAGACTATCAAGAAGCGTCTCGACGTTTATCACAACCAAACTTCTCCACTGCAGGAGTTCTATAAGGAAAAAGGCCTGTACCATGCCATTAAGGGCATTGGCACCATCGACGGCATCTTCGAAGACATCAAGGCTGCCATCGACTCAATCAATGCATAATCTTTATTAATGCATAATTCATAATGCAGAATGCACAATAGGGAATAGAAGGACGTGTTTTCCTTTTATTCCCTTTATACCTTAAAACAAAAGTGGCAGGCCTTTACATCCACATACCCTATTGCAAGAGCAAGTGCACCTATTGCGACTTCTACTCTACCCCACAGGTCGATACGATGGAGCAATATGTTCACTCGCTGCTTTGTGAGGCCCGGCTGCGTGCAACCGAGATTAACGGCGAAGCATTCACCACCCTCTATCTAGGTGGCGGCACCCCATCGGTATTGCCCTTAAACCTTTTAACCACCCTCATTACTGGACTTGACAACATCTTCGACCTAAGCAATTTGGAAGAATTCACAATCGAGGTAAATCCCGACGACGTAACACATGAGTATATCGAAGCCTTAGGTAAACTGGGCGTGAATCGCGTGAGCATGGGTGTGCAAAGTTTCAACGACGACGAACTGCGCACCATCAACCGGCGCCACTCGTCAAAACAGGCCATCGATGCGGTGCAAGCCATTAAAGATGCTGGTATCAACAACATAAGCATCGATCTTATATATGGACTACCGCACCAATCACTCGACTCATGGAGGCGCAATGTGGAGCAGGCCATAAACCTCGACGTGCAGCACATCTCGGCCTATTGTCTAAGCTACGAGCATGGCACGCGCCTGTGGGTAATGAGAGAGCAAGGCAAGGTGCAGGAAGCGAGCGATGAACTCTGCATTGCGATGCACAACCAACTCGTGTGGATGCTTAAGCAGACAGGTTTTGAACACTACGAAATTTCTAATTTTGCTCTTCCAGGCTATCGCTCACGTCACAACTCCAGCTACTGGAATTTCACCCCCTATTTAGGTCTCGGGGCTGCTGCCCACAGCTTCGACGGCAAAATGCGACGCTACAATCCATCGAGCATAAAGAAATATATAAACGCCCTGGATAAGAACTGCACAGCGTTCACCGAAGAACACCCTTATTGGTTTGAACGCTACGACGAGGAAGTGATGCTGCGATTGCGCACAAGCGACGGCCTTGATATTAGCATAATCGCTAACCGATATGGCGATCAAACCGCCAATGGCCTATTGTGTAAGGCCAAAAAATTCATCGCTCAGGGACTATTAAAACTGAATAACAACACTCTCACACTCACCCCACAAGGCGTGATGATGAGCGACAACATAATTCGCGAACTCATGTGGGACTAATCTAAATCATTTTATTTATTATGAGAAGTTTAATTTCATTTACGCTATTACTCATCGCATCTCTCTTAGCGTCAAGCAATATTCTGGCTCAAGTGCCAGCTGAGCCTAACCTCAAGTGGAGAAATCCAACTCAGCAGGAACTAGAGATGACCAGCTACGCTCCCGACCCCAATGCTGATGCTGTAGTGCTATGCAAGACCACCGATGTGCATTATATAGTAACTAAAGATGTACTTCAGGTTATTTACGACGTTAAGGGACGTATTAAAATCCTTAAGCCCGAGGGTACAAAGCACGCTAACGTCGACATTTATTACACTGTGAACGATGGCGCTGAGGGCAACAGAGAAGAAGTGACACACGTTAAGGGCACAACTTTTAACCTTGTGAATGGCCAGCTTGAAAGGACCGAGTTGACTAGCATTATGATTAACACTCAAAAAGCACCCAATCCCAAACAAAAGGTAATGACTCTCCTTTTTCCTGATGCCAAGGTGGGTTCGGTAATAGAATATGAGTACACTATCACTAGCGACCTGTATCGCGAAATCAAAGACTGGGTAGCTCAATGTGAGATGCCGGTCGCTTACACCCGATATGAAGTGTCGATTCCTGAATGGTTTGGATTCTATGTGCAAACAATTGGCAACGAATACAACACCAGCCGTATCACTCAGCAGCGAACCACCAAGCGCCCCACCTACATTATTGAAACCTCAGGAGCTGAGTATGAATGCTTGGGTGTGAACTTTGAATTTGAGGGTCGCAAGTTAACTGCGTTGAAACAGGAACCACTTGTCTTCTCTCCTCAGGTCTATGCACAACGTGTTATCATTGATATTAACACCGAGTTGTTGCCACGTCACACACGCCACCAATACTCCATGACATGGGATGAAATTGACCAGTATCTTCTCAAACACAATAACTTCGGCAAGCTCTTAAAGGGCAATCCACTTAAGAAGGAAATGAAAAAAGCTGGCATTGCTCAAATGAAAAACGATGACGAGAAAATTATAGCCACAGCAAAATTGCTGCGACAGCACGTGAAATGGAATGGTAAGTACGATCTCTATGGCCACCCAACTTCTCAAGTCTTAAAGAATGGCTCTGGCAGCAATAGCGACATCAATTTAATGTTCATCAACATGCTTAACGATGCCGGCATAAATGCCTATCCAGCAATCCTATGCGCCCGTGACCGTGACATAATCGACGAAAATCACTCCACTATGAAGAATTTATCTTCAATGATTGTCGTGATTGACCAAGATGACAAATTCCAAGTCTTCGACGGCTCGGCACAGAATGCAGCGATCGATATCCTGCCCACCAAGTTTCTCGTTAGCAAAGCACGTGTTATCAAGAAAGACAACAACAAGCCTTGGATTAACCTTGAAGACAAGGGATTAGAGCGAGCAACACATAAAATCACTGGCGACATCGACAAAAACGGCAAACTGACAGCTACTTGCGTCAGCACCTATAATGAAAAAGCAGCCGAAGAGATGCGAGAGGCTATTAAAAACCGCGTTGATGAGTGCCCTAACAAGAAGCTCCAATCATCACAAATTACTGTAACTGACTACAAAGCACAAGGCCTTGACGACATTGAGATGCCTGTTACTGAAATCATAAACTTTGGCTGCCAGCTCAACTGTCAAGACAGTATCATCACTTTGCCACAACTCATTGTTCCATTTATCGACGACAAGTTATTTAAAAGTGACGTCCGTTACACTCCAATCGAGTTCCCAACTAAAGTGAACGAGACTATCGACATCTCTCTTTCCATTCCCGATGGCTGGGAAGTTGCCGATGTGCCAGCGCCTATTTCGCTCAATACCAGCGACAAAACTATTGTCATGACAATAACACCAAGCTCAAAGTCTAACTCAGTCAATGTATCAACACAGCTCTCAATAAACCGACTGGTATTTAACAAGCAAGACTATAAGGGCATTAAAAACCTTGTCGACCGAATAGTAAAGCAAAGCAAAGAGCCGTTTATCATCAAGAAGAAATAATATACACGACTTACTTGTGGCTGATGCGCCAAATGGTGCCTTCAATCAGTGAGCAGTAAATATCACCAGTAGCGGGGTCGACTTCAAAGCCGTTGACCTCGCTACTGCCCATTTCATACCGGAACACTAGTTTGCCCGTTGCTGCGTCGAGCACGGCCAGCATGCCACGACGCGAGCCTGCATAGATATAGCCGTTATACTCAAGCACAATGCACGGAGCATGCTCGTAGCCGAAGCCACAATCGGTGTCCCACAGCTGGTGATAGTCGTCGCTCTCAGTGTCCATTGCTACAATGGTGCCATCCATCGTCTTGGCATAGGCGCGCTTTCCGTCCTCGCTCAATCCCAGGCTCTCACGCACCTTAACGGCATTGTCGTGATGACGCCACAACTGCTTGCCTGTAGCGCGGTCGAGGGCTGTAGAATTACGGTCAGGAGCTACTATCACTACCCTACCCTCGGTCACTGCAGGTACCACATTGCCAGGGCTGTACAGGTTTGTTTTCTTGCCGTTGTTCCACGACCAATTGAGTGCGCCACTCTTGCGATCGAGCGAGCGCAAGTTTGTGTCCCATGCGCCAAAGATGATGTCATCTTTGCCCACAAACGGCTCGGCCTGACAATAGTTGTTGATGTCGGTGTACTCCCACAGCAGTTTCATAGTATTCACGTCCCAAGCTTGGAAAGTCTTGAATCCACCTTGATAGAGGATGCCATCAGCGACAACACCATCGGCGACATATGGCCCCTCGGCAGCAACTTCATTCAGCACCTTGCCAGTCTTTTTATCAAGCCAAATCAGGCGCTTGTCGCCAGTGGGAAGAATCACCACCTTATCGGCAACAGCAGGGCGTGAGAATAGCATGCTAGTAGTCTTATACTCCCACTTGAGCTTCGCTTTCTTCTTGTCAATTACACGCAAATAACCCATCGAGTTGCCAAAGTAGATGTTGTCCTTGTCAATACCCAATCGAGTGAAAATCGACGCGTTGTCGGCATAAACTTTCTCCACTTTAAAACCTTGAGGAACACTATACTGAATCTTGCGAGTATCTATTGAATAGTAGTTCAGATTAATCTTGTAGGCATAACGAATATCACGCTCCTTGCCAAGGGTCTTGTTATACACATGAATCCAATCGTGATCAAGGTCCACGTCCATGAGCGTGTAGCCATAGTCGCCATCACCCATATCAAGGCAGCGAACCATCAAGCCGATGATGCCGTCGGTCTCATACTGGCGCCAGCGATGCCAATGACCGTTAACATGGGTAATTACAGGATATTTTTTCAAGATATAGGCATAGTCACGATAATTGTCGAGGTCATCCAGAAGCGGATAATGGTTGATGCTCAACACCTTCATTCCTGGCTTCACCATCTCGCTGAGCGTCTTGTCGAGCCACGTGAGGTCTTCCTGCTTGATGTGGCCGTCACCCATCTTCATGAAGGGACCACAGTTCATACCTATCACCACAAGCTTGCCCACAGTGAACACAAAGCGGTCGTTGCCCCACAAGTCGTTGAACGTCTTGCACGCACTCTGGCTCCAGTTGTTCTCATGGTTGCCAGGAATGACATATAGCGGCTTGGTGATGCCGTCTAGAATCGATTTCACATTGCGCAACTGCACATCACTGCCCTCATTGGTAAGGTCGCCGCTCACAATCACAGCGTCAACGTCGGAGCCATTTATTTCGGCAACAGCCTCTTTGAGCTTACCCTCATTGGCATTACCGGGCGTAACATGGATATCACTAAGAATTGCCAACTTCTGTGTTGCCACAATCTGCGCCATGCCAGTGTTAACCACCAGCAACAAGGCAACGACTAATAAAATCTTAAAGAATGAAGTGTGTTTTATCATAATAAATTGTTTTTCAGCGATAGGTTTTTAATCTAGGCACGAACAAGTCGGGATAATACTCCAGCTTGAAATTTCCCTCGCTGCCAATGAGGATTACCACATCATACTGTATCTCGCATTGCAGCCCATAATAATTGATGTAAGCATTGGCCGACGCCACCATGTGCTGTTTCTTAGCGCGGGTAATCGAACGCATCGGATCAAAAAATTCATCATTGCTTCGGGTCTTAACCTCAACAATGTGAAGCACCATGTCTGATCCTTGGGCTATGATGTCAATCTCCAGCTTTTCCATGCGCCAGTTGGTCTCTCTGATGGTAAGTCCCTGCTTGATGAGGAACTCCATAGCCTCCTTTTCTCCAGCCTTTCCAAGTTGATTGTGCTGTGCCATTGTAATAACCTTATTCAATTATTTTTGCAACGCAAAAATAGTAAAATTTGACAAAGCAGCAAAGTGAATACCTTTTTTAAGGCAAAATCTTACTGATAAAATAAATTAATCAGCACTTTATTGAAAAAAAATTTATTTTTTAGGAATTAAATCACTAACTTTGTAGGCTCAAACGGCTATACCCTATCTCCATGTAACATAAATAGCTGTATATTAGCAAACTATTGTGAAATAAAATCAAGGAAATTCAAATATTTTAAATTCATTTATAATTTTCATGAAAGTTTATAAAAGTAACGAGATTCGTAACATCTCATTATTAGGAAACAAAGGCTCGGGTAAAACTACCCTTGCCGAGTCTATCATCTTTGACTGTGGCCTCATCAACCGCCGCGGCACCATCGACGCTGGTAACACCGTTTGCGACTATTTCCCTGTTGAGAAAGAGTATGGCAACTCGGTATTCTCTACCATCTTCAGCGTGGAGAACAAGGGCAAGAAGCTCAACTTCATCGACTGCCCAGGTATGGACGACTATGTAGGTAACATCGTTACCGCACTCAATGTCACCGACGCAGGCCTCATGCTCATCAACGGACAGAACGCTATTGAGGTAGGTACTCAGAACCAGTATCGCACCGTGGGCAACATCAAGAAGCCTCTCATTTTCGCTATCAACCGTCTTGACAACGATGCAGCCGACTATGACAACGCACTCAACCAGTTGCGTGAGACCTTCGGCAACAAGGTTGTTCCCGTGCAGTTCCCAGTTTCTACTGGCGCTGGCTTCAAGAGCATCGTCGACGTGATGACAATGAAGCAGTACAACTACGACGGCGACAGCGGTAAGGCTACCGTTACCGACATCGATCCTGCTCACCAAGATCGTGCCGAGGAGCTCAATATGGCACTTGTTGAGATGGCAGCCGAGGGCGATGAAGCTCTCATGGAAAAATTCCTCGAGGAAGACACCCTCACACCCGAAGAGATGCTCGACGGTATGCGCAAGGGTCTTATCGACTGCAGCGTTATTCCAGTAATGTGCATCAGCGGTGAGAAGAACGTGGGCGTTGACCGCCTCTTGGACTTCCTGGGCGACGTAGTTCCCACCACAGCCGAGATGCCCGCAGTTTGCGACACCGATGGCAACGAGGTTAAGTGCGACCCCAACGGTCCAACCAGCCTCTTCTTCTTCAAGACCACCGTTGAGCCTCACATTGGCGAGGTTTCTTACTTCAAGGTAATGAGCGGTACCATCAAGGCTGGCACCGACCTTACCAATATGAACCGTGGCAGCAAGGAGCGCATCACTCAGCTCAACACAGTGTGCGGTAGCCTCGCTAAGAGCAATGTCGACGAGCTTCAGGCTGGCGACATCGGTGCAACCGTTAAGCTCAAAGACGTGCGCCGTGGCAACACCCTTAACGACAAGGACTGCGAGAGCGTTTACGACTTCATCAAATATCCTGCTCCCAAGTATCAGCGTGCTATCCGCCCAGTTAACGAGAGCGAGATTGAGAAATTAGGTCAAATCCTCAACCGCATGCACGAGGAAGACCCAACATGGCTCATCGAGCAATCTAAGGAGTTGAAGCAGACCATCATCAGTGGTCAAGGTGAGCTCCACCTGCGCACCCTCAAGTGGCGCATCGAGAACAACGAGAAGGTTGAGATCGAGTACATCGAGCCTAAGATTCCTTATCGCGAGACTATCACTAAGGCTGCACGTGCCGACTATCGTCACAAGAAGCAGTCAGGTGGTTCAGGCCAATTTGGTGAGGTACACCTCATCATCGAGCCTTACCGCGAGGGTATGCCTGAGCCCGACGTTTACAAGTTTGGCAACCAGGAGTTCAAGATGAACATCAAGGACAAGCAAGAGATGGATCTCGACTGGGGCGGCAAGCTCGTTATCTACAACTGTATCGTGGGTGGTGCAATCGACGCACGCTTCATCCCCGCTATCGTTAAGGGTATCATGGACCGCATGGAGCAAGGACCTCTCACCGGTTCTTACGCTCGCGACGTACGCATTTGCATCTACGACGGTAAGATGCACCCAGTAGACAGTAATGAAATCTCGTTCCGCCTGGCAGCACGCAACGCCTTCAGCAAGGCATTCCGCGATGCTAACCCCAAGGTGCTCGAGCCTGTTTACGATGTTGAGATTCTCGTGCCTAGCGATGCTATGGGTGGCGTGCAGAGCGACCTTCCAGGCCGTCGCGGCATCATGATGGATATGTCAAGCGCCAACGGTCTCGAGACTGTTAAGGCTCGCATTCCATTGAAGGAGATGGCAAGCTACTCTACCGCTTTGAGCTCTATCACCGGTGGACGCGCTTCATTCTCAATGAAGTTCGCTAGCTACGAACTCGTTCCTGGCGACATTCAGGAAAAACTCCTCAAGGAGTACGAAGAGGCAAGCAAGGACGAGGATTAATACTCCCGTCACTTCTATATTTTCCTTACATAACGATGAGAATCGCTTCTGGGCCAAGCCTGGAAGCGATTTTCTGTTTTCACCCACCCCCCTGAAAGCTCCAATTCCCTCCCCCTGAACTCAACCCACTACATAAACACTTTATTTCAAAAATATTGTTATTAACACAAAAATAATATTAAATCATGCGCCGAAATTATATAAAAACCTATTGTTTTTAATTATATTTGCACTATCAAAATAGCTATATTGCTGAAAGGAACATTTTACAAGACACATCCACTGAGTCTTTTAACCCTGCAGTTTGACTCTTTTATTGCAAAATAACCCTAATTTTTTACTAACTATAAATTTACAACTCATGAAAAAAGTTTTACTAATTCTTGTTTCGCTGCTCACAACCGCCATGGTGTGGGCTAAAGACCCAATTACTATCCACATGGGAGAGAACGAACAATTCGAAATCTCGGCAGGAGTTACCCAGTTATTATTCACTCCCGAGGAAACCGACTACTATGTCTTCACAGCCGCCAGCACTGTGGCACATGGTTTCTGCATCAACTTGTGGACCGACAGTCTTTACGAAATCTATTCAGAGCCTGCTCCATTACCTAACTTACACGGCTGCGATCTTGGTTATCCCAAGAAACTGGTTGCAGGGCAAACCTACTTGCTGGGAATCTTTCCACTGAATAATGAGACTTCACAGGCGCTAGTGTTTGTGCGCAAAGGTTACCTTGTCAGCACCGATGCCGAGAGCGAGGGCCTCACTCACCTGCTGGAGCCTCTGCCCGTTGCAGCCTACGAAGGCCAGGCAGTGCAACTCAACGCTATGCCAGGCACTGTAATCGACAACCTGACCGCGACTGCCAATGGCGCGCCCATTGATATCGAAATAGGTTCTAGCTCATCTGACGGCAGCTCAACATTCACGTTCACCATGCCTGCTGCCCATGTCACACTCAGCGGTTCAGGACATCTGGCTACTGACGAAGTCAACTATGTAGATGGCGACGGCACAGTTCACACCGCTAATGCTCTCCCTCTCACTGGCAATGAAACCACACTTGGCAAAAAAGGAGAGGAGAGATGGTATGTTGCCGATGGTACACTCAATTACAATCAAACCCTCACCCTCAAAGGCGATGTCCACATCATCCTCGCCAATGGCGCAGTGATGAACATCGGCACCGAGGCACAACCCATCAGCGGCCTTGGTATAGATGGCAGTTACACTCAATCTTCTCTCACCATCTATGGTCAGACGCTTGACGACGACATCGCCGGACACCTGAACATAAACACCGACGATGACTGCATCTATAATGAAGGCGATTATGCCCAGCACAGCGGCAACGTCACCATGAACTCCAGCAATGGCGCCGGTGCCGTACCTTATTACAATTTCACTTTCACTGGTGGAACTCTCTATATTGCCGTAGATAAAAATGCCATATATAATGGTGAGAATGTCGACATCCTCGGTGGCAAACTCACGGCCATCAGCACAGGCTATTATTACGGCATCTACCCCTTAAATGGCAATGTCACCCTCGGTTGGAAAAATGCCGATGATGAAATCACCATCAGCAACTTGACGTATGGAAGCGGCTACTGCACTATGAAGATTGTTGATGGGCAGGCATTTACCGATGGCGAGAACATCTACGACAGCACTACCCCATCCGATGTCCTTTGGGCATTGACCAACGTCACCCTGCGACCCGTTGTTCCCACCTTCGCCATCATTTTGCCTGAGTCGTTTGAAAACGGCATGGTAACTTGCGACAAGGCGACTGCAGCCCAGGGCGAGACAGTGACACTGACCGTAACCCCCAATAACGGCTATGAGCTTGAAACGCTCACCGTTACAACCGTTGCGGATGTACCTGTTGGCGCGCCACTTCGTGCCAATGTTGACCTCACCGAGGGCGAAAACGGCACCTACACCTTTGCGATGCCCGCCGCTCCAGTAGCAGTGAGCGCATCGTTCAAAAAGAGCAATCCCACAGGAGTTGACAATCTCAACATCGACAACCCAAAGAGCGCCCAGCGCTACAACCTCATGGGCCAGCCAGTGGGCAACAACTACAAGGGCATCGTGATCCAAAACGGCAAGAAAATTATTGTGAAGTAATTTAGTTCTTATTTACATAATAGAATAAATAATTCAACAGAGCACCGCAAGAAATAATTTTTTTGCGGTGCTTTTTAATTAGTATCATCGAATTAAATAGTTTATAATCGTACTTAATCGTCTGAAAAAAACTGAGAACTTACAATTAAAATGATGGCAATTATATCGGGTTTGACCCCGATTATTAACCGAACGTATCATGTATATATGTAACAGTGGATATGCTATTAATAGCAATAACATCTATCAGTCCATTTATGTTATCGGCAAATTCCGCACAAACTTTTGCTTTTTGTGAATTATCATTAATATTTTCCCCATTAAATTTATCTTCTATTATCCTCATAATCATATTTGTTTCATCATAATCATAATCTTCAACAAGCATTTTTTGGAGAACCCTTCTTTTGTCTATACCGTTTTTAATATCCAAGAATTTAAGATTATTAATACATGCTCTTAGTTCTGTAATCCAATGTGCAAAATTTTGATTATTCAAATCAAATAATTGGCAATATTACAGAGGCACCAATTTTCAACAAGTTGAAGCCTTAAGCCATCAACTCGGTGTTTGTAATCCTTCAATGGCACAGCCATTTCAGTTATTAAACCAATGCGATTTATGGCATCTTTTACTGTTTCATTTACAATCTCCCTAATTTTATTTTCTGTCAGTTTATTCATTTTACATTAATATATTGTTCCACATTATCTTATTTGTTCTTTTTTTAATATACTATTTTGTTTTCAAATAAACAAGTGTCCAGTTTGTTTTTTGTGGTTCATCGCTGTACAGCAGGGTGAAATACTATATAGTTCCCAAAATGATAATTCACGGGCAATTTGCGGCCATTTGTGTAGAAAAATCAAAGGGCACATTTTTGATGCTTATATCTGATTGATTTGCAGTTATTTGTAAAAAGTAAGGGCACGGGCAAAATGTTTGGTGGTTATCAGAAAACGTGCTAAATTTGCAACGTTTTAAAGCATCATTATGAAGAAACTATTGTACATTTCCCTCTTGGCTGTTTTGCTCTCGGCAGCGATAAGTTGCAACCGCAGTGTTGACAAGCGACTGGTTCTCGCCGACACGCTTATGTGGACACGTCCCGACAGTACGCTTGCCATCCTCTCAGCAATCAACCGAGATTCACTGCAAGGTGACGAGAACCAGGCATATTATGCCCTCCTTTTCACACAAGCACAGTTCCGCTGCAACGGTAATTGCACTAGCGACACTTTAATTAATAGTGCACTTGACTTCTATAGCGATAATCATAACCGTGAGCACTATACTCGCTCTTTACTCTATAAAGGTTCCTATTTCGAAGAAAGGGCCAATCCCGTCGAAGCTATAAAGTGGTTCAAACAGGCAGAAGACAACGCCGACAGCACCGACTATCGCAACCTTGCACAGATTAATATGCGCTTAGGTATGTTGTACTTTAACAACTATGCTACCAACAACCTTGATTTAAATAAGTTCAAAATGGCTGCTCATTATTACGAGATATTAAATGACAAGAAAATGACGATGGCAGCCTTAGAATATTGCGGTAATGTGCTAAGAATTTCAGATGTTAATGAGGCAATAAAATGCTATGATAAGGCTTTGTTAACGGCAAAAGAGTTAAAGGACACAACAAATATTTATAGCATCGATGTCAATTATGCATTGATGTATATTGAAGACTCTTTATACTCGCAGGCAAAGAAATATATTTTGGAGGCTTACCGGTTGAATAACAGGTTCGAAGAAAATAACAATTATTACATGCTGAGCCTTATTTATGCCAATCAAAAAGATATTGATTCTGCTGAATATTTCATCTCTTTGCCTGATAAATCACAAAACACAGCCTACGACAGTCTGCTGATGTATAAAGCTTTAAGGGAGATTGCGTTGTGCAAGAATGACATCCCACAATATCGTAAATTCGACAAACAGTACTATAGAATCTCTGACTCTCTCGAACACAACGAAACAAAATATAAACTGCTTGACTCAGAGCAGGGATTTGATGCTGATAGAATTGCATCTAAAGGCAAGAAGGTGAACACATTAAATAAAACCATAATAATCCTTGTTGCTTTATTCTTAATCTTAGCACTGGTTACTGCAGCACTCTTTATCATCAGCCGCAGGAAAAATCGCAAAGATCAGCAGCAGATGATTGACGAACTGAAAGAAGAGAGTTTCGGCAATTATGAGGAGTTGAGGAGCAACCTTGCCGACTTTGACAACCACTTCAGCAAGACCATGAATGAGAGGTTGAAATCTCTTGAGGAGATAATGACTGGTGCCTACAATCCCAACCAGGACTCAAAGAGCAGCGAGGTGGTTCACAAGATATCGCCTATTGCTGATGACGACACTAAGTTCTGGGAAGGGCTGTATTCCTATATCAATATCAAGCATGATGGCGCGATGGACAAGATTGCCAATGACTACCCGCAACTATCGGCGAGCGATTTGAACTTCATCAAGCTGATGTGCTGCGGTTTCTCCGATGCCGCTATCGCCGTGTGCAGAAATTACAGGAATGTCGCTTCGGTCAGAAGTCGTAGACGCAAGATAAGAGACAAGATGGGTATAGAAGGTAACCTCACTGACTATATTAGTAGCATCACCCAAGGTTAAGAATCAAACAACTCTTTACAACATTAAGACAACAACAAAACAACCTTTTTTGCCTTTGTTTTTGTGCTCTTCATAGGGCAAAATGAAAAGGCACATCACAAAGTTGTTTAACGCACACAATTACAACGAGTTGCAAAAAGCAAGGGCACGGGCAATTTTCTTGCAAAATAGTTTTCGCCACTGTAACTTTGCAACCAGAAAATACTAACCGATTTTAAAAATGCTTATGAAAAAAATTGTTTTTGCACTTATGTGCATAATATTCACTACTGGCATAGCTAAGGCTCAGAAACAATTTACTTTTGGCCCAAAGATT
>CACWNQ010000031.1 GCA_902762385.1 uncultured Bacteroidales bacterium
AGATCTGGGTGACTAAGTCTCTAAAGATTAACGCACAGGGTGTTTTATATGTTCAGGATGTTGACTTGTCAACTTTGACTGCTGGTGCCAATGATATTGCACTTACTACTCCTTTTGAGATTAATAATGCTGTAACTTATTTTGGCTTCACAATGGAGCTTAGCAGTCAGGATTATGCTATAATGAATGGTGGCGAGTATGAACCCAACACATTCTTCTTCCGTGCCACAGCACAGACAACTAATTGGACATCTGTTACCAACCACGGCAAGTTAGCATTGCAACTCCTTGGCGAGGGTGTCAACATTCCTCAAAACGCAGCTATTATTACCAACAAGAATCTTGGAACTCACAACTATCAATTAGGTGATGAGTCGGTTTTGCCTATAACTATCAAGAATAAAGGCGAGAATAATATTACCTCTGTTTCCTATACCATAACCAGCAATAACGACCCATCTACTGCTACCCCCGAGGTTACAGTGCCTATTAATAACATTATCAACGGCACAACTGCTACATTTGATGTCTCATTTGATACTAGTGAGCCAGTGAGAGAAACAAGAACTGTTACTATCACAAAGGTGAATGGACAACCCAACGATGCTCCGGCTGCTGATTGTGTGGCAAGCGGTCAATTTACTGTTGTTGCTTTCTTGTTTACAAGAGTTCCTGTTATCGAGGAGTTCACTGGCACATGGTGTGGCTGGTGTCCTCGTGGATTCGTTGGAATGGAAATGGCACATGAGAAATACGGCGACCAGGTTGTGCTAATCGCTGCACACAACGGAGACCCAATGGTGATTTCGGACTATGACCCTGTAATGTCAACAGTGGGTGGATTCCCAGATGCTAAGGCTAACCGTGCTACCGAATTTGATCCTAATCCAGATGCAATCCAGAGCATGATTGATCAGAGTATGCTTGAGGTTCCTGTTGGTATGATTCAGGTTACGGCTCAATGGGATGACGAACAGATGAAAACCATTAAAATGGATGCCACTACGAAGTTCGCATTTGCCGAGCAGAATGCAAACTACGGTATTGCATTTGTGCTTACCGAGGACGGTATGAAGGGCACAAGCTCTAGTTGGGCACAGTCCAATTACTACAGTGGTCAAAGCGGATATCCCAGTTACATGGATTGGTGGTGTAGCCAGGGTTCAAAAGTTACTGGATTAGAGTATAACTTCGTGGCAGTTGCTGCTTGGCAAATCGCAAGTGGCTTTAGCGGCTCGGTTCCAACCTCATTTGAGGCTGGTGAGGTAATGCCATTCAGCTATACTGCCGATATCTCTACTAAGACTCTTATTCAGGACAAGTCGAAACTGAAAGTTGCTGCTCTGCTCATCGATCGTGGTGCTAACAAGATTATCAACGCATGGCAGACCACAATCAATCCTTATGGATACAGTCCTCTTGTTCCTGGCGATGTTGATGGCGACGGTGTAGTAAACTCTGGTGATATAACACTCCTTTACAACTTCTTGCTCAACGGTGACAATGCAGGCATTGCTAACGGTGACATAGATGGTGATGGAACCATCACTGCTGGAGATATTACACTTCTCTACAACATCTTGCTCGGCAACTAATAAACTTTCGGGCATTCTAGATGTCTAATATGTGAAAAAAGGATGTTGCATGACTATCCAAGTGGTTTTGCAACATCCTTATTTGAAACAATATTAAATTACAAATAATAATGAAAAAAATTGCTTTATTATTTTGTCTTTTCGCCGTGATGGCTTCGAGCGACGCCTTTGCTCAGCTCCCTGCCTTAACGCTCAAGACAATCGACGGACAAGAGGTGAAAATCAATGAACTCTCAAATGATGGCAAGCCCTTTATCATCGACCTTTTTGCAACTTGGTGCAAGCCATGCCTGCGTGAGCTCGATGCCATTGCCGAGGTCTATGATGAGTGGAAAGAGGAAACCGGTGTCAAGTTAATTGCCGTGAGCACCGACCAGGCGCAGAACATCCACAAGGTAAAGCCTCTGGTGAGCAATCATGGATGGGAATATGAAGTGCTGCTCGACCCTAACGAGGACCTGAAGCGTGCTTTGGGTGTGCAGATGATACCGTTCACTATGATTGTTGATGGTCAGGGAAATATCGTTTTTAAGCACACAGGATATGCCGAGGGTGCCGAGGAAGAACTCATCAACAAGGTTCGAGAACTTATAGCTAAATGAAACGTCAGCTCCTGTACATCTTGATGCTGTGTTGTTGCCTCAGTGTCTTTGCCGATGATAATCAAGAAAAAAAGGTAAAGATTACAGGTAGCATCCAGAGCGACATGTTGGTGCCTATGCGCGACGACGCCATCGGTGCTGAGAAAACCGAAGATTTCCAGACCAACACCTATGGCGACATCATGCTGCAAAGCAAATATGTGGATGCAGGGCTAAGGTTTGAGTATCTTGATCACCCGTTGCCTGGCTTCGAGAAGGATTTCAAGGGGTGGGGTGTGCCCAATTTCTGGGTGAAAGGTCGCTATAAGTGGGCCGAACTCACCTTGGGAACATTCTACGAGCAGTTTGGCTTGGGACTCATTTTGCGCACCTACGAGGAGCGTTCGTTGGGTATCGACAATTCGCTCTTGGGAGCACGACTGGTGATGAGGCCAACTAAGGGAGTTACCATCAAGGCTCTCTCAGGCCGTCAGCGCCGTTACTGGAGTTGGAACAAGGGCCTTGTGAGTGGTGTAGATGGCGAACTCAACATCAATGAGTGGATTCCTGCCATGCGTGAACATGGAACCGAGCTGATGATTGGCGGTTCGTGGGTGAATAAATATGAAAAACAGGAAGACATCTTTGTCGACCCCACTCACAAGCTCAATCTTCCCGAGTATGTCAACGCTTGGGATGTGCGAGCATCGCTCAACACAGGTCCTTGGAGCGTTCATGCCGAGTATGCTCAAAAGACGCAAGACCCGTCGTTCGACAACAATTACAGTTACCAGAAGGGTACTGCTGCAGTTCTATCAGGTTCCTATGCCAATAAAGGCCTCAGCATTCTGTTGCAAGCCAAGCGCAGTGAGAACATGTCGTTCCGCAGCCGTCGCAGCATGATTGGAACCTCTTCATTCATCAACCATTTGCCCGCTTTTACTCAGGAGCAGACCTACACCCTGGCTGCCCTCTACCCCTATGCTACACAGTTGGCAGGAGGCGAGTGGGCCTATCAGGCTGAGGTTGGCTACAACTTCAAGCGCAAGTCAAAACTAGGCGGCAAGTATGGCATGAATGTGAAACTCAACTTCTCGCATGTGCGATGGGAGGGCGAGACCTTCTATCAAGATATCGACGTGACTTTGACCCGCAAGCTGTCGAGTAGCGTGAAACTAGCGTTGATGTACATGAACCAACGCTACAATCAGACTATAGTTGAGGGGCATGGAGGTATGATACGTTCTAACATATTCATTGCCGACGCTAAGTTCCAACTCTCGAAGAAGACTGCCCTTCGCACCGAGTTGCAATACCTCTCAACACCCGATGACAAGGGCGACTGGCTGTATGGGCTCCTTGAGTTCTCTCTTGCCCCGCACTGGATGTTCTCGGTGAGCGACCTCTACAATGTGGGAGAGACCAACCTCCATTACTATCATGGCGACGTCACTTTCAGCGCTGCTGGTCACCGTGTGCAGCTAGGCTTTGGCCGAACTCGTGCAGGTTATAACTGTTCGGGTGGTGTTTGCCGCTATGTTCCGGCAAGTAAAGGTTTCACATTGTCTTATAATTACAATTTTAGCATCTTATGAGAATCAAGGCTTACATTGCATTCTTGCTGGCTGCTGTGCTGATGACATCGTGCAGCCACATCGATGAAGACGAACAGTTGATTTATGTGAAACCTGCACCAGTTGAGCGCAGTGTCTTGCTTGAGGACTTCACCGGCCAGCGCTGTGTGAACTGCCCTAATGCTGCCGAGGAAATCGAGAAGCTTATTGAGCAGTATGGTGAGGATGCCATTATTGCTGTGAGCATTCACTCAGGACCACTGGGATTCCACACTAATCCTCGTTTCTTGGGCCTTGCTACCGATGTGGGTGATAACTATTACAACCACTGGAACCTGGAATTCCAGCCTGTGGGATTAATCGATCGCGGTGCTCCTGCTGAGTATACTGCTTGGGGCACACTCATCAGGCAAGAGTTGCAAAAGACTGCACCAGTCGATATTGATCTTATGGTGAATCCAAGCGATGACAATCAAATCGATATCTACACCGAAATTCAAGGTGTAGACGGAAACACACGAGGCAAACTGCAACTGTGGATTGTTGAAGATGATATCACTGCCTTTCAGATGATGCCCGATGGCACTCGCAACGACAACTACCTTCATCATCACGTGTTCCGTGCTGCCGTCAATGGTGAGTGGGGCGAAGATGTTGAAGTACAAGAGGGATATACAGTCTCGAATAATCACTTAATAACTCTCTCCGACGAGTGGAAGGCTGAAAACCTCTCAGTTATAGCCTTTGTCTACAACGACTCGGGTGTTTTACAGGTAACAAAGACTAAACTGCTGAATAACGAGGTTGTCGAAGAATAAAGTGGTGTTTCACCCTAAACTTAAAAAAAAGTCCCGGAACATAATGCTTTGTGTTCTGGGACTTTTGTATGGCTATCACTGTAGCTTTGGCTGATGGCTGCGTCGATAGTCGCTGGGCGACATTCTCAAGTGTTTTGTGCAGTAGCGGCTGAAGTAGCTCAGCGAGGCGAAATTCATTCGCTCAGCTATCTGGGTGAGCGATAGGCGCTCGTCTTCAAGAAAATTTTTCAGTATGGGCACAGTGGCACGGTCTATATACGATGTGACGCTGTGCCCTGTCAGTCGTTTTATGGTGGCCGAGAGGTACTTGGGCGACACGTTCAGACTCTCGGCATAGTAGTTAACGCTGCGCTCGGTGCTACTCACTCCAGTTGACAGTAGTTCCATGAGCGACTTCACAATATAGCCCGTGCGGTCACTTTGCTCGCTTGTGTTGTCGCGTTGTGAGTGCGATTCAAAGATGTCGTACATCATGGTCAGGCACAGGCTCCCCATCATTTCACGGTAAAACATGGCCTGCCGGTTTTCCATGCGCTCTCTCAGCCGGTGGAAATCGTCAAGGATGCGCACTGCGTGCTCTTCACTGAGCGGTATCACTGGATTGTGGTTAAGGCTAATGCTGCCACCAATGCTATAGTTATTTGATGGCAACTGGTTTTGAAGGAACTTGTAGTCGGCAGCAAACCACTCGACTTTCATGTCGGGATGAGCAGCAAGGTTGCGTGCGCGGTGAGGGTAGGGCATCACCACCAGGTCATTCTTCACGATATGGTAGCAATGCTCATTAAACACAAAACTACCCTCACCCTCAATGCAAAGCATGTGCATGCAGGTGTGGCTCAACTCAGGAGCATTCATTCCATAAAAATCTTCTGAAAAAAGAAAATCTACCTTCATAGCCACATAGTTGCGATTAAGTTAGCGCAAAGTTACTCATAGTTTTTCAAAGAAAAAGAATGTTTTGTGTAAAAAGTGAAAATTATGGTGCTTTTTGTGAAACTTTTAAGTCAAAAATCAGTAGTAATTTTGCAGTGTCAAATTTTTAAACCAGAATAACAATGGATTTCAGAATGCAAGACCGCATGGAGTTGAAGGCTTTAGTAGATTTCTATGTAACCGAGAGTGATAAGAACAATCAGGACTGCTACGTTGAGATTTTCCGCCCTGACATCAAGCTTGATGTTTACTTTGGTGAAACTCTGGGAATGCAGGCTCGCGATGTTCAGGACATGATTAAGCAGTATAAGGCATTTGGTGCTGCTAAAGTGTCGTTCCACATGAATGGTCAGCAGAACGTTGAGTTCGTTGACGATACTCATGCAACAGGCACTTGCTATGCTTTGGCCACATTGGTGACTGAGCAGGAAGGTAAAGACGTGCTCACTACCCATGCAGTGCGTTACAATGACAAGTATGTGAAAATTGACGGCCGCTGGTGGATTAGCGAGCGTGAACAGCACTTCGAGTGGTCAACAAATCAAAGTTTAGGATAAAGAGTTTGACCATGTTTAAGTCATTTAAGTATATTCTCGCATCAGTATTTTGTTTACTGATTTCGACGGCCTGCAATGGCAACAGTATAAGTGATAATACAACGCAAAACAATAATAAATCTATGGAAAATAAAGGTAAAGCATTAGTAGTGTTCTTCTCGCATGCGGGCGACAACTACGCAGTAGGTAACATCGAGGTGGGCAACACTAAAATCGTTGCCGATTACATCAGCGAAATTACTGGTGCCGACCAGTTCGAGATTGTAACTCACAAGTATGACGGTATGGCCTACACACCACTCATCAACCTTGCCCAGGAGGAGGCCCGCAAGGGCGAGTTGCCACCCTATGAAGGCGAAATCGCCGACTTGTCACAATATGACACCGTCTTCATTGGTGGCCCCGTGTGGTGGGGCACCTATCCACAGGTGATGTTCACTTTCTTCAAGAATCACGAAAATGATCTTAAAGGAAAAACAGTAATCCCCTTCACCACCCACGAGGGCAGTGGACTTGCCAATTGCGTGGAGGACGTTAAAGAGGCGTTCCCAGGTGCTAATGTGACTAAAGGCTTCAGCATCTATGGCCACGATGTTCGTTCTGGAAAGAACAAAGTTGAGAAATGGCTCAAAGGTTTGGGATATTAATACGAAATAATCATGGAATACTTGAAATTATCTAATGGTGTTGAGATGCCCTTGCTGGGCTACGGCGTGTTCTTAGTTAGCCCCGAAGAGTGTGAACGTTGCGTGAGCGATGCCTTGAGTGTGGGATATCGTCTTATCGACACAGCACAAGCCTACCAAAACGAAGAAGGCGTGGGCAATGCCTGGCGCAAGAGTGGACTCAAGCGTGAGGACCTTTTTATCGTGACAAAGGTATGGATTGCCAATGCAGGTGAGGAAAAGGCGGCGCAGAGCATCGATGAAAGTCTGCGCAAACTGCAGACCGATTACATCGACCTGCTGCTCATCCACCAAGCCTACGGCGACGTGTTCGGTTCATGGCGTGCTATGGAGAAGGCCTATCGCGACGGAAAGGTGCGTGCCATTGGCGTTAGCAATTTCCAGGCAGGTCGTTTCTTTGATTTCGCCCATTATGTTGATGTGAAACCTATGGTTAATCAGTTGCAGTGTAACACGCTTATCCAGCAAACTGGCATTGAGTCCATTCTTGCCGAATTCGATACCAAGATGATGGCATGGGGGCCTCTCGGAGGTCAGGGCATTGACGGTATCGTTAAGAGCAAAGTGCTTGCCGATATAGGTGCGAAATACGGCAAGAGTGCTGCTCAAGTAGCGCTTCGTTGGCTCACTCAGCGTGGCATCGTGGCAATCCCCAAGAGCACCCATCGCGAGCGCATGGAGCAGAATATCAACGTTTTCGACTTCACGTTGAGCACCGACGACATGGCTCTCATTGCCAATCTCAACCAGCACGACACTGGCAACATCAACTTTGGCGACCCACAGTTCGTGAAGTACTTAATTGAGAATTACGGATAAATCCAATAGTGTACATGAGATTTCGCGCGACATTATTGGCGGCAATTGTTGCTGCGACTGCATTCGCTCAGGGCGTGGTGGATGTGCACAGTCACCTTATACCCACTGAATTCGTGTCAGCCCTGGAGAATGAAGGGCGATTGATGGACGAGGGATTCCCTCTGCCCAAATATGACGTTAAGTCACATCTCAAGTGGATGAATGAGGCTGGCGTTGAGACTTCGATACTGACATTGGCGGCTCCGCAGCCTTCTTCGGCTGTCGTAGTAAGGAAAACCAATGAGACTGCTGCTCGCATCAAGCGAGAGCATCCGGGCCGATTCTTGTTCTGTGCCGCATTGCCGTTGCCCGATGTTGACGCAGCCATTCGTGAGGTGAAGTATGCGCTCGATACGCTGGGTGCCAATGGCATCAAACTGGCGACAAACGTGCAAGGACAGTACTTGGGCGCACCCGAGCTCGACACTCTCTTTGCTGTGCTCAACGAGCGTCATGCGGTTGTCATCCTTCATCCACATCGTCCTGAACCTGTAAATCGTGAGGTGATGAAGCAAACTCCCCTTGCCATGCAGGAGTATCTGTCGGAGACCACTCGTGCGGTGACTAACATGATAAGCCGTAATGTACTGGCGCGTTACCCCAATGTTAAAGTTGTGGTGCCTCATTGTGGTGCATATCTGCCCCTGGCTGTGCCTCGCATGAAGTCGCTCGCTCCAGTGATGCAAGCCAATAAACTTGTGGGTGATATTGATTGGGATGCCAATCTCGCGGCCTTATATTATGACCTCGCTGGCGCTCACTCGCCCGAGGTGATCCGGATGATGCTCACTATCACTACTCCCGATCATTTGCTCTATGGCTCCGACTATCCCTACGTTGCTCCACATGTGCTCACTCAGAGCCTTGCGAGGATGAAGCAATACTTGACTACCGAGCAAGACCTTGCACCTTTTAAAGAAATGATATTGTGGAAGAATGCGAAGTGGTTGCTTGGTCTATCAAATGAAAAACCGACGGTTGAAAAGGCTAATATGGAAAAGATGCTTGTGCGCATCGCCGAGATTGAGGTCTATCCTCAGTATCTCACGGAGTACTTGGCTTTTGCCAATGAGGTTGACCGCCTCAGTGTTGAGCGCGAGCCTGGCGTAATCTGCCTTTTCCCGATGCAGAGCGCTGAGAATCCATATCTCATTCGCATCCTCGAAATCTATGCATCCGAGGATGCTTACCAGAGTCACCTCAAGACCGCCCACTTCCAGAAATATAAGCAAGGCACGCTTCACATGGTAAAGGACTTAAAACTTCCAGCCATGAAGCCACTTGATCCTGAAACAATGAAACTGATATTCAAAAAGCAAAGATAGTATGGAATACGTAAAACTTGGAAACTCCGACCTGCGGGTGTCCCGCATCTGCCTTGGCTGCATGGGCTTTGGCGACCCCACCATTGGCCAGCACTCATGGACTATAGGTGAGGAGCCTACGCGTGAGATTATCCATCGCTCGCTCGACTTGGGTGTGAATTTCTTCGACACAGCCATCGCTTATCAGTTGGGCACTTCTGAGCAGTTTGTGGGACGTGCCTTGCGTGATATGGCAAAGCGTGAGGATGTGGTTGTGGCCACGAAGTTCTTGCCTCGCACCGACGAGGAGATTGCACATGGCATCGATGGTCGCCAGCATGTGCTCAACTGCATCGACAGCAGTTTGCAGCATCTGGGTATGGACTATGTGGACCTTTATATCTACCACATCTGGGATTACAAGACTCCTGCCGAGGAAATCCTTGAGGGCATGAATGAGGCTGTAGCGTCAGGCAAAGCGCGTTATATAGGCATTGCCAACGCTTATGCCTATCAAGTGGCTAAGATGAATGCCCTTGCTGAGAAGAAAGGATGGGCAAAGTTTATCTCGGTGCAAAATCACTATAATCTGATTATGCGTGAGGAAGAGCGCGAGATGTTCCCCTTCTGCCGTGAGGAGAATATCGCCATGACACCCTATAGCGCGCTGGCTTCGGGCAAACTGGCCAAGCGCCCTGGGGAAACTTCTCTGCGACAAGAGAAGGACTCGTTCATGCATTTCAAGTATGACAGCACTGCTGAGCAAGATAATCGCATTGTGGAGCGCGTCGTGGAGCTTGCCGACCGTTATGGAGTGGAAATGACACAGATTTCCCTGGCGTGGCTGCTCACAAAGGTGGAGTCGCCCATCGTGGGAGCCACTAAGGTGCATCACATCGAGGGTGCAGTGAAAGCGCTCGATATTCAACTCACTGCCGATGACATCCGTTATCTTGAGGAGCCCTATGTGCCTCACAACCTTTCGGGTGTGATGGCAGTTAACAAACCCACAATGAGTGAAGAACCAGTGTGGGTGAAAGCAAGTAAGAATAAATAAAATAAAACAACAATGAAAAAGTTAATAATAATGGCGACAGTATTATTGATGTCGCTGCAAATAAAAGCACAATATATGGCACTTACAACAAGACAACAGGCTCTCGTGACAATTGCTGCCAACGAGGCTAAGGGTAACATTGATGGGCTGAAAAAGGCACTTAACGAAGGATTTGATGGTGGGCTGACAATCAGCGAGGCTAAGGAAGCTCTTTCGCAACTCTATGCCTACACTGGTTTCCCTCGTTCGCTCAATGCCTTAGGAGCATTGCAACAAGTGATCAAGGAGCGCACCGAGGCTGGCAAGAAGACCGAGGCTGGTCGTGAGGCCGATCCACTGCCTAAGAACTATGACGCGCTGAAGCAGGGTACCGAGGTGCAGACTAAACTCTCGGGACGTCCATTCAACTATGAATTTGCGCCACAGACCGACTACTATCTCAAGGCGCACCTATTTGGCGACATTTTCGCGCGCAACAACCTCTCATTTGCCGACCGTGAGATTGTCACTGTTTCGGCGATTTCGGCTCTGCCTGGTTGCGAACCACAACTCATGGCACACATCAGCGGCGCCCGCAACATGGGCGTGACCGATGCTCAACTTCACGAGATTCCACTAGTGCTGCAGCAAAGGGTAGGGGAGGCCGAGGCCAATCGTGCCAAGAAGATGATGGCCCAGGTATTCAATGAGCCTCAACCTGCTGCGGTCGAAACTGTTGACTTCAACGTGTGGCCCAAGGGTAATCCCAACGATGCCTATGCTCAGTATTTCATTGGCAACAGCTATCTTGCCGATATGGGTGGAGGAATCTTTAACGTGACTTTTGAGCCTGGCTGCCGCAACAACTGGCACGTTCACCACAAGCAGGTGCAGGTGCTCATTTGCGTTGCTGGTCGTGGATGGTATCAAGAGTGGGGCAAAGAGCCTGTTGAGATGACTCCAGGCACCATAATCGCCATCCCTGCCGAAGCTAAGCACTGGCACGGCGCTGCCCGCGACTCGTGGTTCCAGCACCTCACCTACCACAAGGACGTGCAGCCAGGAGCCAGCAACGAGTGGCTCGAGCCCGTCACCGACGATGTTTACAACAAAGTGAAATAATTTATAACCAATAAAATTATCAATTTATGTTAGGAAATTTTTCTTACCACAATCCCACCAAATTGTATTTTGGTGATGAGTCTTTGAATTTTCTCAAGGACGAGTTGAAAAACTTTGGACCTGTTGTGTTGCTCAACTATGGCAGTGGCAGCGTGAAACGCAATGGTATCTACGGTCAGGTGGTCGCAATTCTTAATGAAGCCGGAAAAACCGTTGTTGAGAATCCTGGAGTAATGAGCAATCCCACTCTGGAGAAACTTAATGAGGGTGTGAAGATAGCTCGTGAGAACAATGTTGACCTTATCCTCGCCCTCGGCGGTGGCAGTGTGTGCGACTATTCTAAGGCAGTTGCTGCTTCGGTGTTCTGCGATGGCGACTATTGGGACAAGTTCTGGCTCAAGCAGGAGCAGCCTGCTGCCGACCAGCGTCTGTTGCCTGTGGCTTGCGTGCTCACAATGGCTGGCACTGGTTCCGAAATGAATGCCGGAACGGTGATTACCGATGCCGAGCACAATTTCAAGGTGGGCCATGTGTTTGACGACCGTCTCATGCCCAAGTTCTCGATTCTGAATCCCAAGTTCACGATGACCGTTCCCGATAACCAGATGAAGGCTGGTATCTACGACATCATGAACCACATCATGGAGCAATATTTCTCTGATTTCGACGACAATACCAGCGATTATCTCTCTGAGGGACTTATGCGCTCGCTCATTACAGCATCGCGCATTGCTGTGAAGAATCCACAGGACTATGAAGCTCGCTCTAACATCATGTGGACTGCAACTTGGGCTCTTAACACTCTCATTGGCTGTGGTAAGCACGAGGATTGGATGGTACACATGATTGGTCACAGCGTTGGCGCTTGGACACATGCTCCTCACGGATATTGCTTGGCTTCGGTTTCTATGGCCTATTACAAGCGTGCCATGAAGGAAGGCTTGCCTAAGTTTGTGCGCTTTGCCAAGAATGTGTGGAACATTGGCGGCGAAGGAATGACCGACGAGCAAATCGCTGAGGCGGGTCTCGCAGCTCTCAAGGATTGGATGCTTGAGATTGGGCTGCCTCTCACTATTGGCGAACTCGGTGCAACTGCCGAAATGATTCCAGGCATCACAAGCACTACCGTAGTCTATCCTGCTGGCTATCTTGACCTCAAGCCCGAGGATATTACCGACATCCTCACCGAAAGCCTTTAATATGACCTTGAACTAAAAGGAAAAATTTTAGATAAAGTTAAAATGTTTATAAGCTGCTAACTTGCATCCTAGCAAGCCTAGCAGCTTATATTCTATTAGTAAGTGCAAGTCTCAATTGTCCTTAATAAATAAGAAACAAAAGATTTAGTCCTTAAATGTCTGAAAAGCCAGTATCAAGGTGTGCGTAGCCTAAATTATGCATTGTGCATTATGAATTATGCATTTTTCTTAGGGAAGCCGCGGTGCGATATTAGGTACTGTCCAATCTGCACGGCGTTGAGTGCGGCACCTTTCTTGATTTGGTCGCCCACTACCCAGAACGTCAAGCCGTTGTCGCTACTAGTGTCGATGCGGATACGTCCTACATACACGGGGTCTTTCCTCGTGCAAGTGATGGGCATGGGATAGGTGTTGCTGGCGGGTTCATCCATTACCACGATGCCTGGAGCGAGCTGCATGGCGGCACGTGCCTCCTCGGGTGAGATGGGCTCCTCACATTCAATCCACACAGCCTCACTGTGGGTACGCATCACTGGCACACGCACGCAGGTGGCGCTCACGCGGATGTCGCTGTGCATGATTTTGCATGTCTCGCGCACCATCTTCATCTCCTCCTTGGTGTAGTCATTGTCTGAGAATACATCAATGTGAGGTATTACATTATATGCCAATTGATGCTGGAAGTGCTTAACGGTTGTCTCGAGTTTGCCGTGTGCTATCTCGCTTTGCTGCAGTGCCAGCTCATCCATTGCTTGCAGGCCGGCACCACTGGCTGCCTGATAGGTCGCAACCTGCACATTCTTGATGTGTGAAATATTGTCGAGTGGTTTCAGGGCAACAACCAGGATAATGGTCGAGCAGTTAGGGTTGGCAATGATGCGTCGCGGAGCGTTGAGGGCATCGTCGCCGTTCACCTCGGGCACCACCAGTGGCACGTCGTCGTCCATACGGAACGCGCTACTGTTGTCAATCATGATGCAGCCATATTTCGTGATGGTCTCGGCAAATTCGCGTGCCGGACCGCCGCCCATCGATACAAAAGCAATGTCGATGTCCTTGAAGTCATCGTTATGCTGTAGCAGCTTCACCACATGGTCTTTGCCACGGAACGTGAAAATACGCCCGGCACTGCGTGCCGAACCAAACAATACCAGCTCGTCGACAGGAAAATTCTGCTCATCGAGCACTCGCATAAACTCTTGTCCCACAGCGCCACTCGCGCCCACAATAGCTACTTTCATTTCAATTAAGTGTAATGAGTGTTTATTTGTTTATTGCTACAAAGTTATATGTTTTTTGCATAAATAGCAACTTCCATGCCACAAATTAATGGATTCCTAATATGCTCTAAAAGATTCCCATTATTTTAATATATATAAACCACCAAGTATTGTTCACTCTCATAGCGCAGGGGTGTTCCATCGATGGAGTCAAGGAGTTCCTTGAAGAGAACCTCGGATGGCAGTTCTGCGGAATAATTGCTGATGCCCTTGACAAGAAAAATTTCAGTCGAAATCAATAAAAAAGCGATGCCATAGGCTTCGCTTTTCTATTCGACAAATTGGAATTTACCTTATTACAATATTATTCTTTGGTACCGGTTTTGCGAGTTTCATTGCATATTTGGTGCCGAAAGTTCTTCTGATGATCGTCTCTA
>CACWNQ010000032.1 GCA_902762385.1 uncultured Bacteroidales bacterium
ACCACGAAGTGGCAACTTTGCGAGATTAATCATCAGGCGAGATGGAGTCTTGAATCTGTTAGTTGTTCAATAAAAGTTGTCATAGTTGTTTGAAAAAAAACGTAAAACTGTCCCACCACTTCCGTTTTCAACCATAAAACTGCCTTTTCTTGGTCCATTTTTCCAATAAAAAAATAAAAAACTGTCCCACCCGTCCCATTTCTTCAAGTTATAATTGTCCTTAATTGACGTGCTAAAATGTTGTGCAAGTTGTTTGATTTCTCAATGTCAGGTGAGTCAGGCGAGTCTGGTGAGTCAAGCTATATAAAGAACCATGAACTTTGAACTGTTCAAATTGTACTGCACATTTGGCGTTTTAATTGAAATATGTTATCTTTGCGCTTATTAAAATTAAAAACTAATTAATGATGCGACTAATATCAAGACTCTTAGCATTCTTATTCTTTATAGTCCTGGTTCCCAAATCATTAAGCGCCTACGACTTCAAGGAAGGAGGTCTGTGCTACAACTTCAACGATGACGGGAAAAGCGTCACTATGACCTATGAGAATCTTATCATGTTTGCTTTCGACGCACCAGCTCCAACCGAAAAAGGCTATATTGGAAATATCATAATCCCCGAGAATGTGAAACACAATGGCAAAACCTATAAAGTGACTGCCATTGATCGTGGCACATTCAGCTGCAATGTCGAGTTAATTAGAGTAGTCATACCCAATTCGGTTAAGACCATTGGAAAAGAAACTTTTATGAATTGCCCTAAACTCAAAGAAGTTATACTTCCACCCGACTTGACCGAGATTAGCGACTACATGTTTGCCGAAAGCAGCTTACAAACTATTAAAATCCCAGAGAGTGTGAAGACTATTGGTAGTTATGCATTCACAAGCAGCTCATTGAAATCGATAACCATTCCCAGTTCGGTAAAGATGATTGGGAATTCGGCTTTCAGTGGCTGCAGATGGATGAATGAGGCAGCCATGAGCAATAATGTGGAATCTATTGGTGAGGCCGCATTCAGCATCTGCACTAGCCTTAAAGCCATCAACTTGCCACCTGCTCTCAAGGAAATTGGCGCTAAAGCATTCTATGAATGTGGCTCTATTAAAGAGATCACCATTCCCAGTTCAGTAAGCAACATAGGAGCTGGCGCCTTCAGTAATTGCCACGGGCTTACTTCAATGATAGTTCAGGAAGGCAACAAGCAATATGACTCACGCAATGGCTGCAACGCCATTATCGAGACTGCTTCAAGCACCCTTATTGCTGGCTGCGACGCTACGGTAATTCCCCCTTCAGTTACAGCAATAGGCGATGAGGCTTTCGTCGGGTGCAATGGCTTTACTAGTATCGAAATACCTACATCGGTAAAAACAATTGGCAGCCAGGCATTCTTCTATTGCAAGAACATTAAAAACCTCAAGATTCCCGAATCTGTGACAACAATTGAAGAACGGGCCTTCTGTGGATGTGACAGCCTGGAGACTGTAGAAATCTCCAATTCCGTGCAAAGCATTGGATATGGCGTATTCCTCCATGATGATCTCATCAAAACTGTCATTATAGGCAGCGGAGTGAAATCTATTGGCGGATGGGCCTTCAAGGGACTCGATGCAGTGACGTCAATAACTAGCAATATTCAAGATGTGACAAGCGTAAAAATGGGCAAAGACGTCTTTGACGAGATTGACATGAAATCATGCACGCTCTACGTGCCACGTGGTACCGCCCAAACCTACAAGGACACCCCACAATGGAACGCCTTCAAAAACATTATCGAACAGTAACCCAACTCTAACACTAATAACTTAACACTTAAAACATATAAAGCCTTGCCCTATTTTTCAGTCATAATTCCAGTTTATAATCGCCCTACCGAGGTTGAGGATCTACTACAAAGTCTAGCTGAGCAAACGTGCCAAGATTTTGAGGTCTACCTTGTTGAGGACGGCTCAACTGTGCGCTGCGATGAAGTGGCGACACGATATAGCGACAAGCTCGACCTCCACTACCATTACAAGGACAATGAAGGCCGGAGTATTGCACGCAACTACGGCATCGAGCGCGCCACCGGTGAGTATT
Source organism: uncultured Bacteroidales bacterium (assembly GCA_902762385.1). GTDB lineage: Bacteria > Bacteroidota > Bacteroidia > Bacteroidales > Muribaculaceae > Sodaliphilus. The sequence goes on from CACWNQ010000032.1 coordinate 2,083, forward strand.
TTATCTTTTTCGATAGCGACTGCGTTATTCCACCTCAATACTTTGAAACATTGAAGGCCGAACTCGAGAAGGAATATGTTGATTGCTTCGGTGGACCCGACGCGGCAAGCGACGACTTCACCGATGTGCAGAAAGCCATCAACTTCTCGATGACCTCTTTCCTCACCACAGGTGGCATTCGTGGAGGCAAGGTACAACTAGAGAAATTCGTGCCTCGCTCGTTCAACATGGGCTACTCCAGGAAAGTGTGGAAAAAGGTCGGTGGCTTCCGGGAAATGTTCAGTGAGGATATCGACATGAGCACTCGCATCCGTCAGGCAGGCTTCACTACACGTCTCATACGCGATGCTTATGTCTACCACAAGCGTCGTGTCGATCTCAAGAAGTTTGCTCGCCAGACCTATGTCTTTGGCATGTCGCGCATCACTCTCAAACTCCTCTATCCCGACTCATTAAAACTCGTGCACTGCCTTCCAGCCGTGTTTGTGCTGGGATGCCTTGCGTTAATTCTGCTCGCCATCTTCTGGCGCTGGTGGGCGATATTACCACTCGCACTCTATGTGATAATGCTTTGGGTTAGCGCTCTCATCAAAACCAAGAATCTAAAGATAGCAACCATTGCTATCGTGTCAAGTTTTATACAACTGGGTGCCTACGGTTTTGGTTTCATCAAGGCTTTCGTGTGGAAAATTCTCCTAGGTCACGGCCGCAACATCAACGAGGAAATAGCAATGCGAAAAGGGAAATAATCTCATGGAAAAAGATATTGACAAGTTACAGGACCTCAAGTCACGAGCGCTGAAATTTAACACCTCGCTCGACGACCGACCACGAGAGAAGGCCATGAAATATGGCTTCTCCGACTTGTCACCTGCCGAGCTTTTCGCTATCATCATAGGCAGTGGCAGTCAGGGCGAGAACGTCGTGGACCTGTGCCAACGTCTGCTCAACGACCATGACAACAAAATCTACAAGATTGCTAGGCTTGACTACAACGACCTGGCACGCATGTACCGTGGCGTGGGCGAAGTGAAAGCCTTACAGATTCTAGCTGCTATCGAGATTGCACGACGGTTTCAAGGTGAGGAATTTGACGACGAATTCCAGATTACCGACGCCAACGCCGCCTATAGCTACCTGCGCACCTTCATGCTCGACAAGAACCATGAGGAAATGTGGATGCTAATCCTCGACAGGGCAAAGCACGTGAAAGCTAAGGTAAAGGTTAGCTCTGGAGGTACTGCAGCAACTGTCGGCGACGAGAAAATCATTCTGCGACAAGCCATAGTGGGCCTTGCAAGCAGCATAATTCTTGCTCACAACCACCCTAGCAACAACCCGCGACCTAGCATCCAGGACGACACTCTTACCCAACGTGTTAAAAAAGCTTGCGATGCAGTTGGCATCCCACTCGACGACCACATCATCGTCTGCCGTGGCGATTTCTATAGCTACCAAGCACAAGGAAAACTCTGAAAGAAACTTCTACTAAAAAAGATATGAAAGCACTAAAAAACACATTATTATTGATTGCTTCAGTGATCACGTTAACTACAAGCGCTACTGTGCCTGTAGGGTACTATAATAGTATCGACGGTAAGCGTGGACAGGAGCTGAAAACTGCTGTCCACCAGCTGCTCAAGAACCATACTGTCATGACCTATAGCAGCCTGTGGTACCACTTCCAGAGCACCGATTGCCGCTTCGAAAACCCCAATCAGGTATGGGATATGTATAGCAACATCACACGCTACTTCCGTGGCTCGAGTGCCGTAAGTGGCATGAACCGTGAACACTCCTTCCCCAAGAGCTGGTGGGGTGGCACTCAAGTCGATGCCTACACCGACCTCAACCACCTTTATCCCAGCGATGCCGATGCTAATTTGGCAAAAAACAACTACCCACTTGGCGAAGTGTCGACTGCCAGTTTCAACAACGGATGCACCAAAGTGGGCACTCCAAAGGCTGGACAAGGTGGTGGCTGCAGCACTGTGTTCGAACCCGACGACGAATACAAGGGCGACTTTGCCCGCACCTATTTCTACATGGCAACTTGCTACCAAGACTACACCTGGAAATACACCTATATGGTGACTAATTCCTCGTGGCAGACCTTGAACCAGTGGTCTATAAACCTGCTGCTCAAGTGGTCGCGTGAGGACCCTGTGAGCGACAAGGAGGTAGCACGCAACGACGCTGTTTATAAAATCCAGAACAATCGCAATCCATTCATCGACAACCCGTTGCTAGCCGAGTACATTTGGGGCAGCCACTATGGCGAGGCATTCTATGTGGACCAAAGTGGAGAAGAACCACAAGGCGAGCCAATGCTTATTACTCCTAATCTGGAAACAGTAATTGAAATGGGCGAAGTGGCAATAGGCAAGAGTCTCAGCATAACAGTCTTCGTGAAAGGACAATACCTCAAGGAAGACCTTTCGGTACTGCTCTTCCGCGACGATGCCAAAATGTTCAGTATTCCAGTCAACACCATTCCACGCAGCGTGGCAAATAGTGAGCAAGGCTATCCACTAGTAATCACCTACCGACCCACAGCACTCGGCAGCCATAAGTGCCGACTGCTCATCTACGACGGCGGTCTCACTGGCAGCTACGGCGCCGACATCTCGGCCGAGTGCCTCGAGGTGCCCACACTCAGCACCTTAACTGCCCTACCAGCAACCGATATCAATGGCGAGAACTATACGGCACACTGGAATGCCGCTCAAGAGACTGTCGACTACTATGTCGTGACTCGCACCGTATATGGCGACAATAACAATATCATTTCTTCCGACGAGTTCACTACCGACGAAACCAGCTATCAATTCGATGACTTGATGACAGGTCAGACCCATACTTACAGCGTTCAGTCTTACCGCTTAGGATATTTGTCTCAGCCATCTAATGTCATCACAGTAGACTACTCGGCCATTAACGGTATTGAAGCCGATAAACCTATCGCCTTCATTCCCACACAAGGCGGCGTGCTAATCAAGTGTAGTGAGCCACACTACGATGTTGACATTTATAATACTAACGGACAGTTGGTGAAACACATTGATGTGGTCAACAATGATGATTTCATCTATCTGCCACAAGGCATCTACATCATGCGCTCGGCCTCGGCGCGCAAGCCAAGCAAGATGGTGATAAAATAATATCACCCTAGATAATCTAACCTATCTAGAGTTTCTAGAATCTTTAACAAAAAACTCCCCGACGCATATGCATCGGGGAGCTCTTTATGTAACAGATGGGCGGCTTAGCGCACGCGGCCTACGTAAGAGCCGTCGCGAGTGTCGACCTCAATCTTCTCGCCTGTGTTGATGAACAGGGGCACCTTAACGGTGGCGCCAGTCTCAACGGTAGCAGGCTTAAGAGTGTTGGTGGCAGTGTCGCCTTTGAGACCTGGCTCAGTGTAAGTGATCTCGAGCACAGTCTTAACTGGCATCTCAGCAAAGAGCACAGTCTCAGTCGAAGCGTCGGTAACAACCTCTACTACGTCGCCTTCTTTCATGTAGTCGGCGCCAGTGATAACCTCTTTGAGGATAGGAATCTGCTCATAGGTCTCCTGGTTCATGAAGATGGCGTCGCTGCCATCCATGTAAAGGTACTGATAGGGACGGCGCTCTACACGCACATCCTCAAGCTTCTCACCAATGTTGAAGCGGCGCTCCAGCACGCGGCCATCCACCACGTCTTTGAGCTTGGTGCGCATGAAGGTGTTTCCCTTACCTGGTTTTACATGAAGGAATTCGATGCAGAAGTAAAGTCTGCCGTCCATACGGATACAAGTTCCGTTTTTGATGTCTTGAGCGTTAATCATAATCTTGGTTTTCGTTATATAATTTTGTAATTATTTCTCTTTATAAGTCGTTATCAGGTGCAAAATTAGGTCAAATTGAGAAAAAATGCAAAAAGTTTAGACTAAATTTCGCAACTTTCTTGGTTATTTCCTAAAAAAGCACTAATTTTGCAGTCCGAAATCGCAAATTAAACAAAAAGTTAGATAAAAATGAAACGTACATTCCAACCATCAAATCGCAAGAAAGCTAACAAGCATGGTTTCCGTCACCGCATGCGCACAGCCGATGGACGCAAGGTTCTCGCTCGCCGTCGCGCTAAGGGTCGTTACAGCCTCACTGTTAGCGACACTGTTTACAAGTAAAAAGCCGTAAACAGCACGGAGGCTGCCGAGAGGCAGCACCGCGAAACAACCCACAGCCGTTGTAGTCACATGATTACGACGGCATTTGTTGTACCTTAAAGTATAGTTTGACACCTCTCTCCTGCCCTACACAAGTCAGTGTATCAAAACACTGCATCGAGGTTAAGTGTGAATGGCGAACTGGCTCCTTTTGGATTGTAGAAGCGGCCCTTGTAAGTGCCGTTGCTAAACTTGCCACGGAATGTGCCGATGAACTTACCGTAGTTGTATTTCTCATCATTCTTCTGCATAAAACAGCAAGCCCTGGCGGAATGTTCCGTCAGGGCTTTACCTTATAAGTTAATCACAAAAGAAGTGCCACGGCATTGTGTGGCACGAGGTTGCCTGAGATTTACTCAGCAGGAGTCTCGGCAGGAGCCTCCTCAGCGGCAGGTGCCTCAGCGGGAGCCTCATCGGCAGCCTTAGCGGCGTCCTCAGCAGCTTGTGCCTCGGCAGCAGCCTGAGCCTCGGCCTCAGCCTTGGCGGCAGCGATTTCAGCACGCTTCTGAGCTACGGCCTCAGCCTTAGCCTCGTTCTTCTTAGCCTCCTCGGCTAGACGCTGCTTGCCAGCGGCCTTCTTGTCTTCACGAACTTTGTTGCGAACTGCCTCGAGCTTAGCGTCCTTCTCGGCCTTCCAAGCGTCGAAACGTTTCTGAGCCTCTTCCTCGGTGAAAGCACCCTTCTTCACGCCACCCTGAAGGTGTTTCATGAGCATAACGCCCTCGCGTGAGAGAATGTTGCGAACAGTGTCGGTTGGGGTTGCGCCAACGTTGATCCAGTAGAGAGCTCTCTCGAAATTCAAACTTACAGTAGCAGGATTAGTGTTGGGGTTATACGAACCAATCCTCTCAATAAATCTACCATCTCGTGGTGCCCTGCTATCGGCGATGACAATTGGATAGAACGGATAGTCTTTACGACCATGACGTTGCAGTCTGATTTTTGTTGCCATTTTTAATAAGTTTTGTTTTGTGCGGCATGCCCTACACTGAAGGCTACCGCGGTTAATAATCATGGGGTTACCCCCTAAAGTTCTCAAAAATAAAAGTGGCCGCAGTGGTCACTTTTATTGGTTGTCCTGGTAGGATTCGAACCCACGCAAACGGAACCAGAATCCGGTGTGCTACCGTTACACCACAGGACAATTAGCCATAAATGCGGTGCAAAATTACTACTTTTTTCTAAACCACCAAAACTTTTTCAAGTTTTTTTGAAAAAAATTGATTTTCCAGGGTTTAAGTAAGAAGTAAGAAGTAAGAGGGAAGAGGGAAGAGGGCGATGGGACAGTTTTTGATTTTTTTATTGGAAAAATGGACCAAGAAATGACGGTTTTCTAGTCAAAAACAGAAGTTTTGGGACAGTTTTACGTTTTTTTTCAAACAACTATAACAACTTTTATTGAACAACTAATAGAGCAAGATAACAACTTTTATTGAACAACTAATAGAGCAAGACTCCATCTCGCCTGATGATTAATCTCGCAAAGTTGCCACTTCGTGGTCGAAAAGCCCTTAATCAATGCATAATTCATAATTCATAATGCACAATGGGGGCTGCGCACGGATGCTTTATTCATCTCACAAAGTTGCACCTGAAGGTGTCACAAAGCCTGCTTGCGCAGGAAATTTGGGCTGACGCGTGGGACAGTTTTGCGTTTTTTTTCAAACAACTATAACAACTTTTATTGAACAACTAATAGAACAAAACTCCATCTCGCCTGATGATTAATCTCGCATAGTTGCCACTTCGTGGTCGAAAAGCCCTTAATCAATGCATAATTCATAATTCATAATGCACAATGGGGGCTGCGCACGGATGCTTTATTTATCTCACAAAGTTGCACCTGAAGGTCTGCGCACGGATGCTTTATTTATCTCACAAAGTTGCACCTGAAGGTGTCACAAAGCCTGCTTACGCAGGAAGTATTGAGTTGCGAGTGGTATCGCGTTAGATACTGGATGGGTCGCGAGCCTTACAGGGGAGAGGGAAGTGGGGAGAGGGGAGAGTTGGGCTGTACCAGGTGGTGTGTGGGACAGACTAAATACGATTAGAAACAACATGAAGAACTGGAATGGGTGGCAATATGTCAATGAACTCATTTTTCAGGGGAGAGGAGATTGGGGAGAGGTGAGTGGGCCTTTGATTCATCGACTCGCCTTACTCTCTTTACAGGTGAGTAAGGATAGAGACTATTCGCAAAGGTAATACTTTATTATTTTAAGAAGCAACATTAAAAAACACTAATCATAGAAAGCAAAAAAATCAAGCACCGCTTTGCAATGTGCTGAGCGGTGCTTGAAGAAACGTGACTTATTTTTCTTAATTTCCAAGTAAGTGGTTATAAATCGCAGTGATGTCGGCGCTCGAGACATAGCCGTCGTTGTTCACGTCGCTGGTGGCGATGAAAGTGAGGTCGCCACTGAGAAGGTAGCCGTAGAGGGCGGTGATGTCGGCGCTCGAGACATATCCGTCGCAATTCACGTCGCCAATTATCCTATGAACCACATTGAATGAGCACTCGTTGTCGCCGCCGGCGATTTTGTCGACAAGGTCGGCGGTGCCGGCCTTGAGGTTGTCGAACGTGAGCGAGTAAGTGCCCTCTGGAACGCCAGCGGTAGTGGCAAACTTCATCGTTACTACCCTACCCTCGCCTGGTGCAATCTCGCTACGCTCGCCCCATGTGTATTCTTCCGTTGGGGTGAACCACTGGCTTGGATAAGTGACATCAAACTGGATGCCATCGACCGGGTCGTAGTTGCTCAGGTCAACGTGCAGAAGCAGAGCGCCATCGTTCAGCACGTCGTCGGCAGTGAAATGCAGGTAGTTTGGCGCAAAGCGTGAGCCAGTGACAACAATGTTGTGCAGACGGTGGTCGGGGTCGTTGCTGTAGAGCTGCATCATTGCCTCGAATGGCGCCTGCTCCTGGCCGTCAAACGACACATGGAGCGTTACGCTCTGCCAAGGTTCAATAACCATCGGGAACGACTCTGCTACGGTAAAGCCCTCGGCATTGAACACCACGCGATCGATGCGCAGGGGTGCACCACCATTGTTATAGACATTCACCTCGCCTTGGGCGACCTCTGTAATAGGTGTGGCGCCAAGGTCAAGCTGCTCATCGGCATAGAGCTGAGGGCTCTGAATGTCGATATAGCCCTCATACTTGTCGCTCAGCACATCCATGTCCTGACCTTTGTAGATGGCAGTAAGCACGGCTTTTGAAGCGCCCAAGTTGCAGCCATAGCGGCCATTGAGCTTCACATCAAATGTGGCAATCACTCCATCGTTGCCGCTGAAGGTGCTGTTGCCAAGTGAATAGGCGATGGCACGGAGCTTACCGTTGTTGTGAGTCACCACCAGTTGGTGGTCGCCTTTTCGGTCGCTCAGGGCGAACGAGCCGTCAACATATTGCAGCTGTTCGGGTAGGTCAAACTCAAACTGGAAGCCAGTGATGGCATCCATATTGTTCACTCGCAAGGGAATGGTCACAGTGCTGTCGGCGATGCCGCTGGCGTTCTCCACATGGAGCTCGTTCACGGCAAAGGGATCGGCAACAACACGGATGGTGTTGGTTCCAGCGATATTGTTGCTGAGCAGTCGCACGGTTTCCTCGATGGCGCCCCGCTCCACGGGGCTATAGGTGATATCGACATAGCCAGTGTTGCCTGGAGCAATCTCATAGGGGAATGGCGTCTCGCTCGAGAACTCCACCGCGCTAGGCTCAATGCCGCTGATGATAAGCGGGATATTGCCCACATTGGTCACCTGCAGACTCTGGTGATAGACGCTGCGGATGGGGATATGCCCAAAGTCAATGTCGCGCGTGGCAAGTTGGGCCTTGGCAGCAGCGATGGTGAGTGAGCCACTGGTGGCAGAGGCATCGAGAGCGTTGCCGCTGGCATCGGTGATAGTGACCTTGGTGGCATCGAGGGCTACTGAACCTGGCTCGTTGCCGAGCAGCACTCGGAACGAGAGCACATCGCCGCTGCCTGGTGCTATGGTCGCCATGCCATTGCTCCACACCATGATGTTGAGCATGCCGTCGCGTATGCCCACCTTGGCGCTGTGGCTGGCAGCTCGGGAGGTGAGCACCTCGCTGTTTTCCACAACAGTGAAGGCGTCGGGGACGGTAATCTGCAGCTGCATGGCGCTCACGGGGTCATCGTTGGCGAGGGCGACAGTGAGCGTCACCTCCTCGCCTGGCGCACCCGAGGCAGTGGGCAGCGACACCACATTCCCCGCTCTAGCCCAAAGACATAGCAACAGAAATATTATTAATGTTATCTTTCGCATAGTTTTTGTTTTGCCACTCCTGGCGGAGTGGAAATTGGAGCTTCGCTAAAATTATTATGGTGCTTCGCACTAAAATTTGCTTACTAAAATATTTTTAGCGCTTTAGCAAATTATTATTTAAATTTTAGAGTCGCAGACTCTCTAATTTTCATGTGCGCAAGCACATGGCAAAAAGAGCATCTAACGCAATTGTGAATGAGGTGGGAAGGTGTGAGAGAAAGGTTCTCTCTCCTCTCTCCTCTCACCACTCCCCTCTCACTTATTTAACTACTTTCACGCCGTTGACGATGTAGATGCCGTGGGGCAGGCGGTTGAGGTCGCTTGCCTTGGTTGAGATTTTGCGGCCCATCAGGTCGTAGATGCCCTGTGGCACGGCGCGCTTGCCGTCGGCGTTGATGTTCTCAACTGCTGTGACGATGCTTGGCGTAGCCATCACGTTGTGACCATAGGCATCACTCAGGCGGATGTCGGCAATCTCGTTGGCGCCAATGTTCAGGATTGGGTGACGACCAGCACTGACGGTGCGGCCTGCCATGTTATAGGCGAGGAACAAGTAGTCATTGTCGGCAAGCCAAGTGCTCACCTTCTCGAAGCCATCAAGGTCCTCGGTTGGAGTGATAGAGCTATTGCGTGGCGCATCCAGACTAACCTGAACACCAGCAAGGTCAACAGGGGTCTCAAGCCATACCACACCATCCTTCACCCAATACTCTGCCACACTCTCGATAGAGGCGGTAGCTGGAGCGGCATTAGGACTAGTGATAATGCGGATAATGCCTATCACGTCAAGGATATCAATCTCAGTGTCGACATTCACATCGGCAGCCTCAAAGATAAACGGCCTCGGCTCCATGCCGGCGGCATAGTTCACAGTAGTGATAACGTCAGCCACATCAACCTCTCCACTGGCGTTAGCATCACCCAGGGTAGAAGTCAACGGAGTAGCAGCCACCACATTGCTGATATCATACTCCTTCAGGTCGGTTGAGAGCACTTTGTAGTAATAGTAGTAGGTCTCACCTGGAGTTACCTCATAGTCGGTAAACTGGTCAGTGTCAAGGTCAAGAATCATCTGGTTGAGGCGGATGGTATCGCTTACCATAATGGTGTCATACTCGAAATAGTTGCCTTGATCATCCCAATGAGGATTATACACCTCTTTAGGATAAGGTTCACCATAACGATACACATTAAACCCCATCGCATCCTCAAAGTCATTGTTCTCGTTGTTCCAAGTGAGTTTCACATTACCCCTGCCTGCCTCGGCAGCAAAGCCAGTTGCCATCGAACCAGCAGCTTGAACTAAAACATTGAAACGCCAATATTCATCAGGGATATCAAAATGGTCATGATCCTTACCACCTGTTACCTTGATGCGGTTAAGGCCATCGGCTTGCAATTTACCAGTTATATTCAAATATGCTGTATATACACTAACGCTGTCCTTTACGCTCCAAAATCCATCTTCGGCAATACCGATTTGTGTATATGGAGGACGAACACCCATAGTTATGGTTGGAATTGCTGTGGTATCCATATCATCACGGTTGTAATATACCTCAAATTTGTGACGACCAACACCCAATGGTGGTAACTGGTCAAACTCATCTTGTGCGTCATAACCATCAACAACCACCTTCCACACAATGCCATGGGCCTCTTTATAAGGACGTGTGGGCATATTACTCAAATCAACTGTAGTAAAACAGTCTACATATGGATTCATTGAATCAGGAATATAAGGACGAATTATTTCCTCTTTGCCTGTACCTAACCAAGATGGATTATCAGAATGGTCTATAGAAATACTGCCATCGCAACCAATAATCCACTCACAGTAAAGTCCTGTTTGATCAAATGATCCACTATAAATAACATTACTTAAATTAAAATGTGAATAATAACAAGCGTTTTGTCCTAAAAAGTTCACATAGTTGCAATACTGTAAGCTGTTTTTATTTAATTCTCTTAATGGAGTCATTGTAAAAGAATTAACGAAATTATTACGACATCCTTGTAAAAAATTGAGCCAATTAAAATTATAATCCTCCATTCCTTTTATTATGCAATCTGAAAAATAACAAGTGATATGGGGACCAAAAAGATTATTATTATAAGAGTAACGACCCATTGATTCAAATACACAGTACGAAACTGTGTCAACATTATTAACTGATTCAATTCCTGACCAATAGCTTTGCCCGATACGTCTTGTAAAAATAATAGGTTGTAATGGAGTTCCATTTGCCACAAGTTTGCCTTCAGATCTAATCTGACAGCCCGCATTAAACTCTAATCTTGTTCCAGGCATGATAGTAAGAGTCTTCCCTTGTGGAATTGCGATGCTCTTGGTTACGATATAGTGTTTATCAGGATAGAGAGTTATATCTTCATTTATAACTCCTCCTAACTCAATGCCATTCTCAACAACTATAACAAAATTTTGTTCAATGGGTTCTGTAATATTATCACATGTAGCTGTGAATTTAAGTTTGATATGTCGATTGTCGGGGCAATTCTCAGAAACTTTGAAACGGATTGGATTATCACTTTTGGCTTTTCCGTAGCCACTGAGGTTTTTGCCAAAGTCAACATCATTGGTGATAAACTCAATAAGTGATGCATCTTCAAGTTCGTCACCCATTTCAAGGTGACATGTGATGTTGGTTGCATTTCCCCAGTCGTTGCGAAGAGTAGGCCAAAGGTCAATGATTTCGCCTGCATCTGGACGGAAGTCGCCATCACCTTCCGCTTCATCATTTAGTTCAGTGGAAACTAACCAAAGAGTTGGAACACGATCTTCATCCTTAATATTATAAGCAGCCATAATATCCATAATGCCTGTTTGCTCGTTGACACCATGAATCAGGTCGCCAAATAGGATTTCACGGTTAAGCACCTGATATGTAAAATCTTTACATTGCATCAATCTAGAGATAGCACCTGCAGCGAGAGGGCAAGCCATCGAAGTTCCATTCATGGCTTTATAGCGGCCTTGGGGATAGGTACTATAGATATTCACACCAGGAGCACGGAGTTCATAGTTGTGCAGAGTTTCTTCATTATTATCATTCCAAGGCATTGAATAGATAGGTCCATCGCAATCCCAGTTGCTCCAACCGACACGACTATTTTCATTTGAGGCTTCCACACCAAGCACAAAAGTAAATGCGGCAGGATAGCATGGACCAGGACCTATTTGATGATGACCAAAGTAAATACACCTTCCATCATTTCCCGCCGCAGCAACTAGGGTTGCCTTTGAGTATGCTTTGGCAAGGGCTTGTTCTTGAGCAACGCTATAGGCATAGCTGCCGAAGGACATTGAGAGGAAATTTGCTCCATTATCGGTGGCATAGTCTATACCCTTGATAATCGTTGCCACATCGCCAGTGCCATCGCTTTGCATTACTGTGATTGGCATGATATAGGCATCGGGATTGGCACCAGTAATACCGATACCGTTGTCGCCAACTGCGGCAGCAATACCAGCACAGTGGGTTCCGTGGCCGTTATAGTCGGCTATCTTGGCTGTCTGGTTGATAAAGTCCCAACCATGCACATCGTCGGCATAGCCGTTATTATCATCGTCCTCTCCTTCGGCGCCTGTGCTCTCGGCAGAATTGGTCCAGATATTTGCAGCAAGGTCAGGGTGAGTGATATCGATACCAGTATCGAGGATAGCAATCACGGGACGCTCGGCACCTTCGAGTTTGGGCACATTCCAGAGTTGGTCAAGATTGATTGCCGCTGGTCCCCACTGCTCGGTGTAGAGAGGCTCGGCAGTATAGGTGTCGGCATCGGTACTCATAGTGAAGACGAGGTAATTAGGCTCGGCATAATCCACCTCTTCAAGTTCCTTCAGGCGTGTCACAGCCTCATCAACAGTGACATTTGCATTATCCATGCGCAGGCGGTAAAGTCCGCTCAAGTCACGGTCTTTGATTTCCTCGCCGCTATAGGAGCGCATAACACTTCTGTGCACTTTCTTGCCAGTGAGAGGCATAAGCTGGTCGGCCTCATTAACGCCAAGATAGTTGAGAACTTTGTCGACTTTGCTGAGGCCCGAAGTCTGGAACTTGCCAGCCTTGCATCTCATCTGCACCGCTGAGGTTTCCTTGAACTTGACAATGACCTCGCCAGGGCGATAAGCATTGCGGGCCATTTGTTGGTCAACCTTGTTGACGCCGTCGTCGTTGTTGTTGCTCACCATCTGCGCCTGCAGCGGCACAGCCGCAAAAAGCACAGCGATAGCGAGCAGTAATGGTTTGAATAGTTTTGTCTTCATAGTTATTAATTTGAAATTTATAGATATCTTCTTGCACCTTTCGCTGTCATAGAAGGGTACTCTTTTTCAAGATTTTCTTGATGATTTTGAGCTTCTTTACGTAATCGTGTTTTTATCGTTTTTAAGTTTTCATTTGTTGTTTTCTGAATTTCCATGACAGCCACTTGTTCAAGACTGTAGTAAGCAATAACCTGTTTTGATAATTTTTTAATTGTTTTGCATTTAACTTCTTTAAAATAAGTGAATAATGTAATTATCACACCTAAAAATGTGAGAATTAAACCTAAATGTCTTTCAATGAAATTTAATATAGTGTAAAATGTCTCCATAATGTGAGAATACAGACCTCTCTAGTCTCCCTAATTAAGGTCAATCTGTGGTTAGTATGAAAAGATAGCGTGGAGACTTGAGCCTGTAGTGGCTACGCTTTCTTTTTTATTTACAAATATAAATAATGTGTTTTGAAGTGGTTTGTGTCAAATTGGGTCAAATTTTACAGAAGCCAACTTGACTCGATTTGACTCAATTTGAATTGAAAATTTTGCTCTTTTTATAAAAAGATTGCCTAGCAAAGTATTTTTCGAGGCAAATTATTGAGTCAAATTGGGTCAAATTTGACCAGTCTGCTTTTTTTTGAATATAAGGGCAGAAATGTTGGTCATTTTGACTAAATTTGCAGAAAATATAGTTTTTTCTATGGCCGAGAACAATAAATACTTGAATTCGCTGAAAGCCGATGTGGAGAATCGCATTGGGCGCGGAATACTGTCACCAAAGGACTTTGAGTTCTTGCACTTAACGATTGAACGAGAGCTTAATGAGAGCGTGAGTGTGTCGACGTTGAAGCGGCTGTGGGGTTACTCGAAGTATCTATCGAGTCCTAGCGTGAGCATTTTATCGACACTAAGCCGGCTGGTGGGATACCGCGACTGGGAAGACTATAAAGCAAACCGTGAGAGCAGTGACAAAAAACCTAGCGCTCAAGTGCTGAGTGACAAGATCACTGTCGCTACTGACCTTGAAGTGGGCGACCGTATTAGGTTGACATGGGCGCCACAACGAGTGTGCGACGTGATGTACCACGGTGATGGCGATTTTGAAGTTCTCTCTTCGCAAAACACCAGCATCAAGGCTGGTGACTGGTTCAGTTGCAGTTTGATAGTCAGTGGTGAACCACTATGGTTGAGCAATCTAAGGCAATATGGCAAAGTTCCTGTGGCCTATGTGTGCGGCAAGCAGGGTGGAGTGCGGTTTGAGTTAATGCATAATTCATAATGCACAATGCACAATTGGGCTGCGCCTTGAGTTAATGCATAATGCACAATTTTCAGTTTTCAGTAATCAGTTTTTAGTTCTTAGTTATTAGTTTTTAGTTTATAGTTCATGGTTTAAATTCTCACTACGATTTTGAGCGATAAAGTAATTCCACATCAGAGCGAGGTGTCGGGGATTGTTCCTGATGACTATGAGGGTATTGAGTCGCGGTTCACTCAGGTGAGTGAGTTGCCGTCGCTAAGTTATTGCCGACTGGTCAAGGCAATGCGTTATGGCCGCTGGCATGTGCTTAAAGGATTGAAGGCTGAGTATGCTAGTGATCCCGCACACACTCAACGCCTGCGCAAAGAGTTAGAGATGATGATGATACTGTCACATCCTAGCATTCTTCAGGTGTATGGCATGGAGCAGGACTGTAGAGACTGCAAGATAGGTATGGACTCATTTATCGTTATGGAATGGGTTGATGGTGTGACACTTGGCGAGTGGCTCGCCACCAGTCCCAGCATAAATCAGCGACGGCGAGTGGCCGATGAAATGCTTGATGCTATTAGCTACATGCATCGCCAAGGGGTAGTTCATCGTGACCTCAAGCCCGAGAACATCATGATAACACGCAACGGAGCAAACGTGAAAATCATAGATTTTGGCCTTGCCGACAACGACTCGTATGCCGTGTTTAAGAATCCTGCCGGTACCGAGCAATATATCGCCCCTGAACAACTAAGTTCTAATGTTGCTGACTCTCGTAACGACATATACAGCCTTGGCATAGTGCTGAACCTCATGCACATGGGGAACGCCTATAAAGGAGTGGTAAAGAAGTGTCTAATGCCTATTAGTGCACGTTTTCAGAGTGTGGATGAGATTAGAGAGGACCTTGAACGTGGCAAGCGGCATCGCCGTCATGCTCGTGTTGCAGGCTTTGCGATTGCTGTGTCGGTTGTGATTGCGAGCATCTTGCTTGGACTGGGATATGCGGGGCGTCAGAAACTTGAGGATCCTTCGGGGAACTTCACATTTCGCGACAGCAATGATTTTGTCCACACCAATTGGGATAATGTTACATCAACTCTAACTTCGGTGCAATATGCAGGTGGGAATAAAGCAAATGTAAGGCTCAGGTCAGACTACCGCTTTAACGGTAACACTTGGATAAGTGGCGAACTTGGGTTCGGTTGTTTTCGCAACATGGATAAACTTGAAAATGTGACGCTTGACCCTCCAAGTTTTGGCATACAGAAAAACTCCTTCAAGGGTTGTACCAACCTTAAAAAAATAATAATGCCAAATCTAGAACACCCACCACACATTGGTAATGGAGGATGGGTGACGGTAATAGACTCAATCTTTGAACCGTACCATTTTGACCGCGTTACGCTCTATGTCCCCAACGTTGAAGACATGAAGCGAGACAAGTCATGGAGCCGGTTCAAGCACATTGAACCTTATAAACCTAATCAATAAAACAATGCTTAGACGACGATAACGAAGTCGTAGTCATCACCATACTAATTTCCCAGCAGAATGTTGTAAACGGCTGTTATATCGCCAGCTGTTATGTTGCCGTCGCCATCTTGGTCGCCGTTAACTACTCCTGTGTAGTCGCCATTGAGCAGGATGTTGTAGAGTAAAGTGATGTCACCTGCTGTGACAGTGCCATCGCCGTCAACATCGCCAGCCACAACTGGTGGCGCTGTCACCACATCGATGAGTTTGTAGCAATTAGCATAGTTGCCAACGGTGCCCTCGGTGGAGCCGTGTCGTGCTTCAACCATTATCAGATAACGCCCAGGCTCAAAGTCGATGCGGCTAGAGATGTTGATGGTGCGCTCCTCGCCTGCAGGAATCTGCTGGTTGCCCATGTAGAGAATTCCACCATTAGTTAGAGTGTACTGGCGCATTCGCACATAGACATATCCATTGTGGTCAGTGGGAGCACTTAGCGTCACTGAGCCCACGAGTCTCTCGCCCTTTACCACATAATCGGGAAGGTCGATAGAGACAGCATTGAGGAAAATATTATCGGCCTCGCCAACAGTGATAATAAGAGGATATACATCGTTGTTGGGGTCGATGGTTATTTTCCCATCATCGGTCACATAACTTGTTACCACCTGATAAGTGCCTGGGTCAACAGGCAACTTGCGATAGAAAGTGAAAGTCTTGGCCTCACCACGTTCCACGCTAGCATTGCTCTGCTGATAGATGTAGCTCTTAGAGTGGTCATTCACATCAACCAGATTGAGGATTACACCCACATTGCCAGCTGCGCCATAATTGCGTGCATTGAGCGCAAAATAGATATTATCACCCTGGTTAATGATTTCTTGCGAATCGGCACGACGCCACTGTACGGCTGTTGTGAGTCGCATGACAGGCGTGTGAGCTGCGGGCAACACATTTACAATGCCATCGCCTTGAGTTAACTCAAAAGGATAATCTTCAAAGCCTTTCTCAAAGGCCGTGAGGCGATATTCGCCTTGAGGCATTTCCTCATCAAGATTGATGAGCAGTGAAACATTTTCTTCGACTGCATCATAAACATTGACCTCGTTTTCATAGTCGAAATATTGGCTTTCATCGGCTGTGCTAGTGAAGCGCAAAACGATGTTACGCAAGCGCACATCAGGACTGTTATTACGCAGATGCAAGTCAAATAATGCTGAACCAGCAGCATAGACCTCGCCTTGTGGCTGCAAAGGTGAAAGCAGAGTGACATCGGGATGCGAACAGCTGTCGTCGAGAGTGAGAATGCGGCCACCTGACACCTCTGTTTTGAAGAATCCCACGTATGGCTTGTTACGGCTGTCGCGACCACGGCAATAGCGCATTAGTTGCCAAGGCGACTGGCTGTCCTCGCGGAACACCATCCACACGGTTGCCTCGCCATCGGGAATATCATTTCCCACCTGCTTGGGAATATCGTAGATTGATGCCATGGCAAGAAGTCCCGTATGTCCATTGGCAAAACCGGCAATGTTACGTTGCTCAGTTTTAAGCACCTTCAATATCTCACCATCGCGAACGAGCGCCACACCCAAGTCGCCCGTAAATGGCTTGGTGTCGAAATTCTCGACAGTTATCATCACGTTGAAGTCATTAACACTTTGCGTTATAAGTCGCATGCTAAGAGAGTTATAAAGTGGGCGCTCATAGGCTGTTCCACTTGTGGGTGGCTGAATGCCTGTTACAATCTCCTGATCGAGGTTATAGCCACCAGTTCCACCGCCAATACCCAAATCATCAGGGTCAAGATGGCTTACAAGGAAATAGCCGTTGCTTGTTCCATACCAACCCCAGTTGATGTGCACAAAGTCTTCGCTATCATAACCGTCGCACACAAAAGCATGGCCACTGCTACCCACATCGCTTGAGGCTGCATAATAAACTGGGCGGCCAGCGTCGAGTTCGCTCTTTATCAACTGCAACCACTCAGAGCTGCTATAGTAGTCGCGCTTGCGCATAGTCACGGCTTGGTCATAGCTGAAGTATTCACGCAGGGCATTTGGGACCTCCATCGAATGCGCTCCACTGCCAGCTGGTTGATATTCCATATTGACAGCCACGCCAAAATGAGCGGCAATCGTGGCGACTGCATTGGCCTGAGCTGTGGTATAGTTCACGTCGTCATAGTTTGGAAGCATATTATTCCAGTCGTAGGTCGTGTTGCCAAAGTTGGCAGTCACACTCTGGCCATCAACTGAGATTGTCTTGCTCCCAACGCCATGCTCGGGATAACTGTGATAGCGCATTATCTGCGTGGCCGCTGTTGCCACACAACCCACATAGTAATGGGTACCACCATCATAAGTGGGGCACATGTTATTGTAAGGAGTGCCCTGCCCCCACAATATGTCACCTAGCAACGGAGCGACAATGGGTGTGCATTGAGAAACTTGTCGTGCCGTAACCTGGCGGTTGGCACACGCCTTGACATATAGTTCATTGAGTTCTAGCCAATAATGCAGGTTATCGGGCATATTGTCATAACTGAAAGACCCCTCTGTTGAATATCCCAAAATGGGCTCGGCAGCATCATCACCAGCAACGATGACAAATCCATGGCCCTCGGCTTGATTAAACACGTAGAGCAGCGAATTGTCATCGGATGGCGTGGTGCCTTTGCTAGCAACACGATGCCATTGAGTTGACTGTGGCTGTGACAAAGCCGATTTAGTAAACCGTGTGGCAATAGCCTCGGCCTTGGTCCAATCAATTGGACTACTCCATGCCGAAATATTAACTAAAGCCATCAAGGCTATAGATATCAACAAGTTTCTTGAATTTCTCATAATATAATTTATTTTTGGGTCATTGCAATTTTAAAACAGCCTGGATGAACTCGTCGTTAGGCATATCATATGGTAACCAATGAATGTGGGTGCCACGGCGCTCCATGCCTCGGAACCAGGTCATCTGGCGCTTGGCAAACTGGTGTATGGCGGTCTCAAGCTGAGTGAACATCTCATCGTAGGTGAGCTGTCCTATTACATGAAGGGTTATAAACTTGTATTCCAAGCCGTAATAGATTAGGTCTTCGGGATCTACCCCACCCTCAATGAGGCGTCGCACCTCGTCGACCATGCCAGCATCAAGACGGGCTTTAAGTCGCTCGGTAATGCGATTACGGCGAGTGTCGCGGTCGATATCGATGCCAATGACAACTGCATCGGTGAGCGGATGTGGCTCAGTTTGCGCCTTGAGATGTGGATTGTCGTGGTAGTACATCGCAATCTCAATGGCTCGGATGGCGCGTTTGCACGTGTCGATGTCACTGTTGTTGCGTAGCGTCTTGTAACGCTTGAGTATGACAGTGAGTTCGTCAAGGCTCTTAGTGCTCAACTCCTCACGCAGTTCCTTGTTCTCGGGCACAGGTGGCAGTGCAATTCCCTTGACTACACTCTCAACGTACATTCCCGTGCCGCCACACAATACGACTGGTTTCCCACGATTAGTTATATCGTCGTAACAAGTCTGGTAGTCGCGCAGGTATTCGTAGAGGTTATATTTATATCCTGCGTCGCAAATGTCGATCATGTGGTAAGGCACATCGCCATACTCGTCAAGGTCCTTACCGGTGCCCAAGTCCATGCCACGGTAGAGCTGGCGAGAGTCGGCGCTGATGATTTCGCCGCTTATCGACTGAGCAAGGGCCACTGCCTTGCCCGTCTTGCCTGAAGCTGTGGGACCGGTGATTACTATCATAGTTGTGAGTTGTGAGTTAAGAGTGGAGAGTGAGAGGTCATAGTTATGTTCTCTAGAGAAACTAGATTCACTAGAAGTACTAGATACTCTAGAAATAACTGAAAGCTGATTACTTCTTGAGGTGCTGGTCGAAGAAGTTGAGCACTCGCTGGTAGAGGGGCAGACGCACACCACAGCCGTTGATGCTGTGGTTCATGTTGGGATAGACCATCATGTCGAACTGCTGGTTCTCGCTATGAAGCTTGGCGATGTACTGCATCGAGTTAACGATGCGCACATTGTCGTCGGCGCTGCCGAACATGAGCAAGAGTTTGCCTTTGAGTTTGTCGGTAAGGTCGAGAGGAGCGTAGTTATAGCCATCGGGGTTCTCCTGTGGGGTGAGCATGAAGCGCTCGGTGTAGATGCTGTCGTAGAACTTCCACGATGTCACTGGAGCAATAGCCACGCCACAGGCATAGCGACTATCGTCCTGCGACATCGCCATGAGCGACTCAAAGCCACCGAAGCTCCATCCCCAAATGCCGATGCGGTCGGCGTCGATGTAGGGCTGCTCGGCCATGTAGCGTGCTGCAGCAAGCTGATCTTCAGTCTCATGACGTCCCAGGTTAAGGTAAATGGCCTTGAGGAACTCCTTGCCCTGACCACCAGTGCCTCGACCGTCGACACAGGCAATCACATAGCCCTGCATGGCGAAATATTCTTCCCATTCCATCTTCCACTTGTTGAGCACCTGCTGTGAGCCTGGTCCACTGTATTGCGACATGATGCATGGATATTTCTTTGAAGGGTCGAAGTTGACCGGCTTGATGATGTAGCCGTTCATCTTGTCGCCGTTGTCGTTGTACATAGTGAAGAACTCACGGCGTGGAATCTCGGGCGAGGTGTATTTCTCGGCATATTTCTCGTTGAGCTGCAGGTCGCGCACGCGCTTGCCATCGATGCTGTAGAGCACAAACTGGTCGGGCGTAGTTGCGTCGCTGAAACGGCGAATGTAGTAGGTGAAATCGCTATTAAAGGTTGCGCTGTAAGTGCCATTGCCGTCGACAAGTTCTTTTACTTCGCCCGTGACATCGCTGGCACAACGGATGGTGCGATTAAGAGCTCCCTTGTTGGTCTGGAAGTAGAAAAGCTTATTAGCTAGGTCGTAGCCATAGTAGGCAGTCACATCATAGTCACCTTTAGAGATTTGCTTGAGGAGCTTGCCCATGTAGTTGTATTTATACAGATGCTTGCGTCCGTCGCGATTGCTCATCACCACGAAGAAGCCGTCGTAGTACTTCACTCCGGTTGCCACGTCCTCATCGATCCACATGTCGCTCTGCTCATCGTAGACCTCCTCGGAGTTGCCCGTAGCGGGGTCAACGGCATAGATGTTCATGCGAGTCTGGGCACGATTAAGCTTCACCACCATAAGAGTTGGAGATGGCTGCTTACCAAACTGGATATTAGGCACATAGTCCTCCTCAACAAGTGGCAGTTCAATCTTATTGAGGTTGCCAGTCTGTGTGTCATAGCAATGAACGCTCACAACCGAGTTGTGCTCACCAGCAGCAGGATACTTGTAATCATAGCGTCCTGGGTGGATGGCATAGTCGGGATTTGGGTGACACTCGCCAGCATAGAGCTCCATCGAGCACATGGGCACCTGCGACTCATCGAAGCGGATGAAGGCAAGATAACGGCCGTCGGCGCTCCAAGTGAAGGTGTTAAGCACGCCAAACTCCTCCTGGTATACCCAGTCGGGGACAGCGTTGATTATTTCGTTCATCTTGCCATCGGTGGTAACGGTAGAAGTTGCACCTGAGAGCAAGTTCTTCACATAAACGTTATTGTACTTGACATAAGCCACCTTGCTGCCGTCGGGCGAGAGTGTTGCAATCTCCTCGCCACCAGCATCAGAGAGTCGATTAAGCTTATTCTCCTTTATATTATAGATATAGTGGTCGGCAGTGTAGGAATAGCGATAAATGGGGGTGCTATTGTTCCACAGGAGGATGCTCTTCTCGTCGCTCGACATGGTGTATCCTTCCCACGACTTGATTGTATTATCAGGGATTTTAGCATTATCGAAGAAGGTGGTGACGTCTTTCTCCTTCTTGTAGCTTAACTTCTTGATTATCGTTCCCTCGTTGTTGAACTGATAGTAGTAACGTCCGTCGAGGGCCGGCTGACTGGATGGGATTCCATGGACACGCACTCCACCGAGCACGAAGTCGTCTAACTCAAATGCACTCGCCGCTGTGGTGCACAGCACTACAGCTATCACAGGCAATAATAATTTCTTCATATCGATATTTGGTGTTAGTTTTTGCAAAATTAGTATATTTTTTTGGTCAAACAATGAAGGACAATATTTTTTGTCATATAATTACAGACATTCATCACGAATCTTCAAACAACATGACTCACTTGACTCACTCACGAGCCAAGTCTCGCGATACAAAACAACAGCTTTGATTGTGGGGACGGGTGGGACAGTTTTTTATTTTTTTATTGGAAAAATGGACCAAGAAATGGCAGTTTTATGGTCGAAAACGGAAGTATTGGGACAGTTTTGCGTTTTTTTCAAACAACTATGACAACTTTTATTGAACAACTAACAGATTCAAGACTCCATCTCGCCTGATGATTAATCTCGCAAAGTTGCCACTTCGTGGT
>CACWNQ010000033.1 GCA_902762385.1 uncultured Bacteroidales bacterium
GCGACATAGCAGCCCACACCGCACTCTCCAAGTCAACAATCCACCGCCTTCTCGCACAACCCAAGCTCCCACAAGAACAGCAAGAACAACCACAGGAGCTGCAACAAGAAGATAATCAGCAAGAAAAAAAACAAAAAAGTGTCCCATCCATCGAAAACCACAACCCACCAGCAGCGCCCGAAAAAAATAAAAGCACCAGAAAAAAACAAAAAAACTGTCCCATCAGTCTCTGCCATCTTAAATCTAACTTCTGAAATCTGACTTCTTACTTACTACTTTCTACTTACTACTTACTACTTTCTACTTCCCACTTCTTACTTCTTACTTCCTACTTCTTACTTCCTATTTCCTACTTCCTACTTCTTTAATGGTAAAATTCTTTAAAAAGCCCCATTAATTAGTATTTATTATAATAAATATTTGTACCTTTGTGGTCGTTTTTTGAAGACTACGATTATAACGCAGAATATTACTACGTTACTATATAAATTTACTATTAAAAGTTATGGCAGAAAAATTTGAAAAATTGTTCGACCAATTCGCACCTGTCACTCCCGAAGAGTGGCGTGCTAAGGCTGAAGTTGACCTCAAGGGTGCCGACTACAGCAAAAAGATGATTTGGCGAACAAATGAAGGTTTCAATGTTGAGCCAATCTACCGTGGTGTTGACATTGAGAACCTTAAAACCACTGAGTCTCTTCCTGGCGAGTATCCTTTCGTTCGTGGCACACGAGTGACCAACGACTGGTATGTTCGTCAAGACATCGAGGTGAATGATGTTAAGGAAGCTAATGCCAAGGCACTCGAGGTGCTCAACAAGGGCATCAACGATGTGTGCTTCAAGCTTCCTCACGGACAGAGTGTTGATCTCGAGGCATTGCTCGACAAGATCGACGTTAACCTTGTGGCTGTTGACATCAACTGCTGCGTGAAGGTCGCTATCGACGTTGCTAAGCAACTGGTTGCCATCATCGAGAAACAAGGTGCTCAAGAGACATTTGTTGGCTCTATCAACTTCGATCCATTCCGTCGCTACTTCAAGCACGGTGAGCCATTCCCTGGCGATATGGTTGCCATGGCCAAGGAAATGCTCGAAATCGTTAAGCCTGTCAAGAACCTGCGCGTTCTGAGTGTTGACGCAATCCTGCTCAACAACGCTGGCGCATTCATCTACCAAGAGCTCGGTTATGCTTTGGCTTGGGGTAATGAATGGATGGCTATGCTCACCGAGGCTGGTGTTCCTGCACAAGAGGTTGCTACACGCATCAAGTTCAACATGGGCATCTCTACCGTTTACTTCATGGAAATTGCCAAGTTCCGTGCAGCTCGCATGCTCTGGGCTCAAATCGTGAAGCAGTACAATCCCGAGTGCGACTGCGCTTGCAAGATGGTTGTCAATGCAGCTACTACCGAGTTCACTCAAACTGTATTCGACAGCTATGTAAATCTGCTCCGCAGCCAGACTCAAGCCATGTCGGCAGCACTTGCTGGTGTTGACTCTATCGTTGTTGCACCTTTCGACAAGGCTTACCAGACTCCCGACGATTTCAGCGAGCGCATTGCACGCAACCAGCAAATCCTCCTCAAGGAGGAGAGTCACCTCGACAAGGTTACCGACCCTGCCGGAGGTTCCTACTATATCGAGACCCTCACCATGTCGATAGCTCAGGAAGCATGGAAACTCTTCCTCGATGTTGAAGACAAGGGTGGATTCAAGGCTGTACAAGAGGCTGGCGAAGTTACCGCTGCTGTAAACGCTAGCGCTAAGGCACGCTTCGACAAGGTGGCTAAGCGTCGTGAGCAGTTGCTCGGCACCAACCAGTTCCCTAACTTCACCGAGAAGAGCGAGGGCAAGGCTGCCAACATCAACTATGAAGCTCAGCCCGAGAACGTTCTTAACCGTCAGCGCCTGGCTAGTCACTTCGAGCAACTGCGTCTCGCTACCGAGAACGCTGCTCACACTCCCAAGGTGTTCATGCTAACCATCGGTAACCTTACCATGCGTCTGGCTCGTGCTCAGTTCAGCAGCAACTTCTTTGCTTGCGCTGGCTATGAGATTATCGACAACAACGGCTTCAAGACCGTTGAGGAAGGTATCGACGCCGCTCTCGAGAAGAAGGCCGATGTTATCGTGCTTTGCTCGAGCGATCCTGAATATGATGAGTATGCTCCTGCTGCCTTCAAGTATTTGAACGGCCGCACCGAGTTTGTGATTGCTGGTCCTGAGAACGACGCGTTCAAGGAGCTTGGCATCAAGTACTTTATCAACGTGAAGAGCAATGTACAAGCTACATTGACCGAATTTAATGCTAAACTTTTAAAATAATCGAGCAACATGAGACCAAATTTCAAAAACATAGACATAGCAAACGAGGCTTTCAATGTTGAACACAAGCCTATGCATCTTGCCGAACCATGGCGCAACGCCGAGTTGCTCGACATTAAGCAAGTTTATACTAAGGAAGATATTGAGGGCCTTGAGCACCTTAACTTCGTGGCTGGTATTCCTCCTTTCCTCGGAGGTCCTTACAGCCTCATGTACCCATTCCGCCCTTGGACAGTGCGCCAGTATGCAGGTTTCTCGACAGCTGCCGAGAGTAATGCTTTCTACCGCCGCAACCTGGCTTCGGGTCAGAAGGGTCTGTCAGTAGCATTCGACCTTCCTACTCACCGTGGCTACAACGCCGACAATCAGCGTGTAGTTGGTGACGTGGGTAAAGCAGGTGTTTCTATCTGCTCGGTCGAGGACATGAAGGTTCTCTTCGACGGAATTCCTCTTGAGACCATGTCTGTTTCTATGACCATGAACGGTGCCGTACTGCCCATTATGGCGTTCTACATCGTTTCAGGTCTTGAGCAAGGTGCTCAGCTTGAGCACATGGCTGGTACAATACAGAACGATATCCTCAAGGAGTTCATGGTGCGCAACACCTATATCTATCCTCCTAAGTTCTCGATGCAAATCATTGCCAGCATCTTTGAGTACACCTCAAAGTATATGCCTAAGTTCAACTCTATCTCAATTTCTGGTTACCACATGCAGGAGGCTGGTGCAACAGCCGACATCGAGCTCGCCTACACTCTCGCCGATGGTATGGACTACATCCGCACCGGTGTTAATGCAGGTCTCGACGTTGATGCTTTTGCTCCTCGTCTGTCGTTCTTCTGGGGCATCTCTATGAACTTCTTCACCGAGATTGCCAAGATGCGCGCAGGCCGTCTGTTGTGGGCTAAGATTGTTAAGAGCTTTGGCTCTAAGAATCCTAAGTCAATGTCGTTGCGTACACACTGCCAAACTTCAGGTTGGTCACTTACAGCACAAGACCCATTCAACAATGTGGGCCGCACCTGTATCGAGGCTATGGCAGCAGCTCAGGGTCACACCCAGTCGCTGCACACCAACGCTCTCGATGAGGCTATCGCACTTCCTACCGACTTCTCGGCACGCATCGCACGTAATACCCAAATCTACATCCAACAAGAGACCATGATTACCAAGGCCATCGATCCTTGGGCAGGCTCATTCTATGTAGAGCGCCTTACTCACGAACTCGTGCACAAGGCATGGGAGCACATCCAGGAGATTGAGAAGCTTGGCGGTATGGCCAAGGCTATCGAGACTGGCGTGCCCAAGATGCGCATCGAGGAAGCTGCAGCACGCACACAGGCTCGTATCGACAGTGGCACTCAAACTATCGTGGGCATCAACAAGTATGCTCTCGAAAAAGAGGCTCCTATCGATATCCTTGAGATTGACAACACCGAGGTACGCAACGAGCAAGTTGCACGCCTTGAGGAGTTGCGCAAGAATCGCGATGAGGCTAAGGTTCAGGCCGACCTCAAAGCCATCACCGAGTGCGTTCGCACCGGCGAGGGCAACCTGCTTGCACTTGCAGTTGAGGCAGCCAAGGACCGCGCTTCACTCGGCGAGATTAGTGATGCCTGCGAGGAAGTTGTAGGCCGTTATAAAGCAGTTGTTAAAACCATTTCAGGCGTGTATTCAGCTGAAGCTATTTCCGATCCCGACCTCAAGCGTGCACGTGAGCTCACTGCTCAGTTTGCCAAGAAGGAAGGTCGTCAACCTCGCATCATGATTGCCAAGATGGGACAGGATGGTCACGACCGTGGTGCCAAGGTGGTTGCCACTGGTTATGCCGACTGCGGTTTCGACGTTGACATGGGCCCATTGTTCCAAACTCCCGAAGAGAGTGCTCGTCAGGCTGTTGAGAACGACGTTAACGTAATGGGCGTTTCTTCGCTTGCCGCAGGTCACAAGACTCTTATTCCAGCCGTTATCGAGGAGCTCAAGAAGCTTGGCCGTGAGGACATCATCGTTACCGCTGGTGGCGTGATTCCTATGCAAGACTACGACTTCCTTTACAAGGCTGGCGTAGCTGCAATCTTCGGTCCTGGCACTTCGGTGATGAAGAGTGCCATCAAGGTGATGGAAATCCTTCTCGACGAGGAGTAATCTAAAGTCACCTTTTGATTCTGTTCCCATTCACCTCTCGCAGGTGAACCACACATATCCAACTGCTCGATTTTCAATGTCGAGCAGTTGTTTTCTGAATCAAACTTACATTATTATAAAAAAATATTGTAACTTTGCATTTCGTAATAAAAATAGTAAACTAACTAAAAACAAATAAGCGAAATGAAAAAAATCTTATTAGTGGCTGTTTTGGCAGCAAGCGTTTTAAGCATCTCGGCCCAGTCGTTCGAAGACTTCTTCTCTACCAAGAAGTCTAACCAGAAAATCACTTATGGTGTAAGATTTGGCCTTAACATCATGGGAATGAGAAACAACATCACCAACAATGATGTTCTGGCATTCTTTAGTTTTGGTCATGACTTGCCCTACACTCTTGACATTCACAAGAAACCAGGCGTTACCCTTGGTGTCAATGTCGACATTCCCATCCTTAAGAACCTATGGGCTACCACTGGTCTCTATTATTCAGCAACCGGAATGAAGATGAACTTTAAGCAAGACTTCAGCAAACCTTATGCTGGCGAACCACTTAAAGAACCAAGAGTCAACCTGACAATGCACAACATTCGCATTCCTGTTCAGGCTTCCTACCGCTACACACTCAAGAACGATTATCAGTTCCAGGTGAACCTTGGTCCATATTTTGCCTATGGTATTGCAGGTAAAGCTAGTGTAAAGAATGATGTTGACGGCACAAGCATGGGAAGCTTTGACCTCACTGGCAACCCTAACAAGGTTGACCCTGAGCGCGATGAGTTCATTATTCTTGGAACCGAACGCATCAATACTGCCAAGAGCAATTATGTGAATCCATTCGATATGGGTATTGCCTTCGGCATGGGTGTAACTTACAAAACCAAGTACTTTGCTGGATTCAACTATGATGCTGGACTTGTTAACGTGAATGGCAAACGTGCCCACGGATTCAGCCACAACAAGTTGAAAAACCACTCATTTACTCTTGTGGTTGGTTACAACTTCTAAAACAAACACATAACAGCAACAGCCCCCTTAAAAAACTGGTTTTTAAGGGGACTATTGTTTTGATTTATCAGTAGTTTACACTATATTTGCAAAAAATAAACGACAATCTAATAATTAATGCGTATGAAAAAAATCACACTTCTATTCTTAACTGCCGCACTAATGTGCCTCAGTGTTAATGCCCAAGAGCTTACAGCTGCTTTCAGCGCCAGTGAGGCCATGGTTCCCTATTATGAGATGGGTTGGGATAGCCAGGACGAGTTCAACACCTGGACCTACTCTAGCACAAGCTCATCAACATGGATGCTTGGCAATTTGAGTCAGCCATTCTCCACTATCGACAGCAACAGCACGTCGTCAATGATTCTCAACTATGCCAACGGCCAAAACGAGACAGCAACTTCACCTGCCATCGAAATTCGTGAGAGCAGCCAACTCGAGTTCTATTGCTATGCTAGCGGCATTTATTTGGTATACGGTGCCTGGAAGCTTTATGCCATTGTTGATGGCTCTTCTACACTGCTCATCGACCAGTTCCTCTGGGCACAGGATAATGCCTACGATGGTCCAAGTTGGGAAAAGTTCACAGTCGACCTGAGCAGCTATGCCGGCAAGAGTGTACAGTTCAAGTTCGTGTATGAAGGTGACTATGGCGAGGACGAGGCAATCGACGGCTTTAAGATTAAGCAGGCCACCACTGGCGACGATGCTACAATCAACATTAAGGAGGGTGAAAGCGTTCACTTCATCGATGCCAGCACTGGTAACGTCACTTCGTGGAACTGGACATTCGAGGGCGGAACTCCAGCATCCAGCACCGAGCAGAATCCCGTTGTGACCTACAACAAGGCTGGTTCCTATCCTGTAACCCTCACCGTTAGCGACGGCAACACCACTGCAACTGCTACTCGCCAAGCCTATGTCAACGTAGAGGGCGAGGCTCCACATGCCATTGTGGGTCTACCTGCTGGCGCTTACCTGTCGCCATGGATAATGATGTTTGTGCCTGTAAATGTACCTCTCACGTTTATCGATGCTTCAACTGGCAATCCATATCAATGGGCTTGGACTTTCCAGGGAACCGACATCACTTCAAGCACCGAACAGAATCCAACAGTCACATACACTAATGAAGGCCAGTATGGCATCCGTCTCGAGGTGACCAACGACATGGGAAGTAGCGTTTTCGAGACTGTCGACAATGCTATTCAGGCAGGTGGCGAGCAGGAAATATGGAACATTGCACCCGAAGAGACTCTCGACCTCAGTATGATGGAGATGGGATGGTATGGAAACTATGCCGGCACCAACTGGTTGGGAATGGGCGAATTTGCCGAGCACTTCGATGCTCCAATCGCCGACGCTACCATCAGTAAGGTGAACATCTACTTCGGCAAGACTACCGCAGCATCGACCGATGCCGACATCACCGTTAAGATTGCAGCTGCCGGTGCCGATGGAATGCCAGGCGAAATCTTGGGCGAGACAAGCCTCAAGGCTAGCGAACTTGCTTATGACCCAACCACCGTCAACGCTACCGAGTTTGTCTTCGACAATCCTATTGAAGTGAAAGCAGGCACCGAATTCTTTGCTATGGTTGGCCCATTCCCCAACAACAGCGGCGACGACATCGCAATCCTACTGGTTCGCCGCGGCGTGGGTAAGAAATGTACTGCCTACCATTTTGTTTACGACGAGGACGAGAATTACAACTACCTCGAAACTGGCACTTGGTATCAAAACGTCGACGACCCTATCTCGATGGCCATTGCTCCAATGCTGAAATATGCGTCCACAACAGCCATCAATACCGTCGGCTCCACCAAGCAACCTGTGTCACACACCTATTATAATATAGCAGGCATGGAAAGCAGCAAGCCATTCACCGGTGTCAACATCGTGGTGACGCGCTACAGCGATGGCTCACAAACTGCCACCAAGATAATTCGCTAAGCATTTTGAAATTATAACACAACAAGAAAAAGGAGGACTCGTTTAGTCCTCCTCTTTGCTTCTTAATAAATACAAAAGCCACAACAACTATGTGTGTGTTGCTGTGGCTTTGTGTTTTTTGTTACCTTAAAAAGGACTGCTCTTACTTAGCATCATCCTTCTTCACGAAGCGGCGCTCCTTGATGCGAGCCTTCTTACCGGTGAGACCACGCAGGTAGTAAAGCTTGGCGCGGCGCACGCGACCGTACTTGTTGATAACGATGTTGTCAATGAAGGGAGACTCCATTGGGAAGATACGCTCTACACCAATGCCGTCGCTAATCTTGCGAACGGTGAAGCGCTTCTTTGCACCCTCGCCGTTGATCTTAATAACAACACCACGATACTGCTGAATACGCTCTTTGTTACCCTCCTTAATGCGATAAGCTACTGTGATTGTGTCACCAGGAAGAAAACTTGGCAACTCCTTGCCTGTAGCAAACGCTTGTTCTGCAACTTTAATTAAGTCCATTGTAAAAGAAATTTCTTTGATTTTTTGTATTAACTCTACGCAATATTCACAAGCCACTCTAATAGGCTCACGCCTAAACTTCTTGCCAGAGATTGCGAAAAGCGCGACAAAATTACTACAAATTTCTTTATTGTCAAAGAAGTTTGCATTTTTTTTGCCGTTTTTACCCGATTTTCGTGGTTTTTATGCTAGCTGCAAGTTATTCTGTTTCAAGAATAAACTCTATAAACTCACGCACAGCTCCATCGCCACCATTCTTCTTACACACATATTGCGCAATTTCTTTCACTTGCCGGCATGCGTCGGCAGGGCAGCCCACCAAGCCACATTCGCGCATGCACACGATGTCGAGAATGTCATCGCCTATGTAAGCAACATTCTCGCGTGAGCACCCATACTTGCTCATGAGCATTTTCAAGGTGTCGAGCTTGTCATGCTTGCCCTGATGCAGCTCGGTAATGTGGAGTTCTTGCGCGCGATGCTCAACTATGCGCGATTTCCTGCCAGTTATTATGGCTGGCACTATGCCGTGAGCAGGCAGCATCTCGTTGATGGCATACCCATCTTTAATGTCAAATGCTTTAAACAACTCACCTGAGGGGCCCATATTGATTTTCCCATCGGTGAGAGTGCCATCCACATCCATTACAAGCAACTTAATATCCATATCGCCCCCCTACTCTCCGCATTCGCGCTTGATATTATTTATAATGTCACGATAAGTGCCCAGGTGACCAAATAGCGACGATGTTCCGAGCACAAAACCATCAACACCTTGCTTGCCCCAGCGCTTCATTCGCTCTACTGTGCAAGCACCATCCATGATGATTTCAAGGTTATACTTATCTTTAAGCTCAATCAGCTGGCCTATTTTTTCTTCGACATAGGGCAGATAAATGTGACCTGCATATCCAGGCTTCACACCCATGAGGAGCACGTTGTCGACCAAGTCATAATACTCAGTCAGGCTCTCGATAGTAGTCTCAGGATTGATTACTATGCCAGGCTTGCGCCCTTCTTTCCTAATCTTCTTTATCACCTGCAACGGATGGCTGTCGCTATCAGGATGAAAATACATGATGTCGACACCGGCATCGGCAAACATCTTAATGTATCGGCTAGGTTCCATAATCATCATGTGCAGCTCGGTAACTAGCGATGTGTTGCGGCACACCGATTTCACATCGCCCAGTCCCATGGCAAAGTTAGGAACATATCGACCGTCCATGACATCAAGATGAAGTCGGTTGGCTCCTGCCGCCTCAAGAGCAAAAGTCTCGGCCTTGAGGTTGTCGAAATTGGCGCACATTAATGATGGTGAATATATCATATCTTGTCCTCCCTAATCTTTGAAACGAAAGCAAGTTGCACTTGGCCGCAATTGAGTGTTTCTCCGGGCCACAGCACAATGGTTGATCCTGGTGCCACAGCAATGCCGTCGGCGTTGAGTGTTCCGTTCACGAGAGTGAAGCACTCGAGCGTGGTGCTTTCGTTAGTGTATGCATCAATGTTGTTTATCAGTTTAGTACTGTAAGTCTTCTCTTTTATTTCCTGTCCGTTATAGGCTTTGACTACCGACTTCAGGTTGATGTCGAGCGCACTGGTTGCCTTCTCAACATGAAGCTCGCGAGGGTTGCCTTGTGCATCGCGTCGATCATAGTCGTAGAAGCGATAAGTGAAGTCACTGCCCTCCTCTATCTCGAAGACCAGGCTGCCTGCGGTGATGGCATGCAAGGTGCCCGGCTCAACATGCACGTAATCGCCTTTCTTAACGGCGAGAGTGTCGGCCATTTCCATAAACTGGCCTTGTTCAATCATCATCCTCTCTTGCTCCATGTCATGGCACGTGCATCCGTTGATAATGGTACCCGACGTGGGTGCGTCAATGAAGTACCACGACT
Organism: uncultured Bacteroidales bacterium; assembly: GCA_902762385.1. Taxonomy (GTDB): domain Bacteria; phylum Bacteroidota; class Bacteroidia; order Bacteroidales; family Muribaculaceae; genus Sodaliphilus. Next base: position 9,842 of record CACWNQ010000033.1, read on the forward strand.
CACGCTTGCCGCGGGCACGATGCTCGAGGGCATTGGCTGCCTCATCGTTGGGATGCACCTGGATGCTCAGGTTCTCGTGAGCCTCGGTCAATGCAAGAGTGAGGGGGAAATACTCAAATTGAGTCATGCCCACCTTATCCTTAAAAAGCGGAAACACTTCATTCAGGGTTCGCCCCCGCCACTGGCCATTCAGAATCTCATTAGAGACTCCTTTGCGACAATATAGCGAGTAGAGGTGACCTATGCTATCGCCTTCAACGCCAGCCATGCGGCTTATTTTAGGACCTCCCCACAGGGTGGTGTGTACTATTCTCTTGAGTATAAGCATCGCTATTCTTGGGTTATTTCTCTTATTCGCATAATCTGGCCTAGCAGTGTGTCGAGAGCATCGAGGCGAAGCATGCAGCTGCCGTCGCACAAAGCGCTGGCAGGGTCGTTGTGGACCTCCATGAAAAGGCCCGACAGCACACCAGTGGCAACTGCCGCCTTAGCAAGATAAGGCACAAATTCACTCTTGCCACTATTGCCATAGTTAAAACCACCGCCACTAATCTGAACACTGTGGGTGGCATCAAATATTACTGGATAGCCCAGCCGTGCAAGCCTAACAAGTCCAGCCATGTCGACCACAAGATTGTTATAACCAAAGCAGTTTCCACGTTCACAAAGCATGAAATTCCTGCAACCGAAATATTCCATCTTGCTTACCACATTGCCCATCTCCTCGGGGCTCGAGAACTGTGCCTTCTTGATGTTTACCATTTTACCAGTCCTGGCTGCAGCGTGAAGCAAGTCGGTCTGCCGGCACAAGAATGCTGGTATCTGAATGATATCGGCAACTTCAGCCACAGGCTCTGCTTGACTAGGTTCATGAATGTCGGTAACAATCTTCACGCCCACCTCGTCCTTTGCTTTCCTGAGGATGCGCAAGCCCTCTTCCATGCCAGGCCCACGATAGTTAGTTGCCTTAGTGCGGTTAGCTTTATCCCACGAAGCTTTGAAATAAAAGTCAATATCATGCCCTCTGGCAATGTCCTTAAGGGCCTGAGCCAGAAGCATCACATTCTCCTCACTTTCAATCACACAAGGGCCGGCAAGCAATTTGAACTTATTGTCAATCATAAGATGGATTTCAGTTTATTACGTTTAAAGCAGGCAAATTTAATAATAATTAATGACAACAGCACTATTTCTCCCCCTTTTTTTGAGTTAGGCAATGTCAATTCTTATTAAAACTCAAGTGCCGCGGGGTATTCCCTGCGGCACTTTAATGGGTCTTATCTTAATATTCTATTTCTTTAGTTTCCTAAAAGTATGCTGTAAACTTCTGTAATGTCGGCACTGTTGATGTAACCGTCGCCGTTCACGTCACATGTGTCAAGGAAGGTCTCATCGCCGTTAAGCAGGTAGCTGTAAAGGCAAGTTACGTCGGCACTATTCACGTAGCCGTCACGGTTCACGTCACCCACTGCATAGCCGCCACCTTCGAGGACAACAGTCTTGGCCTTGCTCCAGGGGCTCCAGGTATCGTCGGTGTAATGGGCCTTCACACGGAAGAAGAAGGTGCCACCGGCAGTTAAGTTCTTAACGGTGTAGAACTTATTGGGAGTGATACCAGTAATGAGACGATAGGTGGCATCACCCTCCTCGTTAATGGCCTTGAGGCCTGCGGGCTCGCTGGCATCGCCGGCATAAATCTGGATGCTCTCAATCTGACCATAATTGTTGGGATAATAATCGCCACGGATGGTAATCCGCTCGATGTCAGCGCAATCCAGGACGAAGACATAATCGGTGTACTGGGGGGCAAGGTCCACATGCACGGATTGCAGGCTAGTAGAGATGGTTACACCCGAGTTGTACCACGAATTATAGCACTGGGCACGCATCTTGACAGTGACCTTTTCATACCCCGTGAGGTCATACTCGGGCGTGATGATTCCACCACCAGAGCCCAATTGGAGGCAGCCATTACCGGTAAAGAGCTGGCTACCGTCATAGTTCCAGCCTTCGGGGAAGTAGTCCTGCCAGTGAGAAATTACACTGTAACTGCTGTAAGTGAGGTCGCTCCAGTCGGTCTCGCCCAGGAGAGCGGTGATAGGCTTGGTGGCCACCTCAAGGGTGTAGCTCTCCACATTCTTGTCGGGAGTCTCGTCGGTCCATTCGGCGCGGAACTCAGTGAGCTTGATGAAGTCCTCATTGGCCTCAAGCATCACGGGGTCGTGCTTCTCAAACAATGAGGTGCCCACGATGCTGACGACTACATCCTCGGCATTCTCGCTGCTCAGGGTGATGGTGGCATTGTGGGTGCCTACCTCCTGGGGAGCATAGGTGATGGTGATGTCCTTGCCACTCTCGACCTCGCTCAAGGCGATATGGTTAACGTCGATCGAGAAGACGCCATTGGGATCGTCGAGGGTAACGGTCACATCATGGTCGAGGTAGTAGCCAAAGACAGAGAGCACCTGGGTGGCCGACTTCTCGGCATAGGACTCGATGGCCATGTTCAGGGCGCTGGCAGTAATCGTCGGGCCCAGATAGGGCGGCTGGATACCAATGACCATCTGCTGGTCATCACCCCAGTTGATGTGGTAAGTGTCGTCTGAAGCGTCATAGCCATCAACGTTGAAAGCATGGCCTCCGGCATTACTGTCATAGCCGCAATACACGATGGGTCGGTTGTTGACCAGTTCCTCCTGAATCATGGCAGCCCACGTGTTATTGTTATAGGAGTATTTGTAATAGATCTCAGCCGTCTCGCTGTTATAGCCGAAGAACTTGACGGCACGCAGGATGTCGCTGCCATAGGCGCCGCTGCCCGTGGGAGTGTAATTCATCTGCTCCTCCTGGCCGATGTAGCGCATGAGCCATGCCACTGCATCGGCTTGAGCCTCGGTATAACCAGACCTGTAATCGTCGATCATGTTCTCCCAGTCAAAGGTCGTTCCGGGCAAAGCTTCAACCTGGAAACCGTAGCTGTAGTTGCTATAGCCACTTACAGCGGGAACTGGGCCAACCGGGAATTTCCAGTA
>CACWNQ010000034.1 GCA_902762385.1 uncultured Bacteroidales bacterium
GACTTGCTCGCCAATGCGTCTTGCGGTGTTTTTTTAATGTTGTCTCGCCACCATGCCATCCACTACCTTTGCGCACATGCGCGTTCATTGACATACTGCTACCCCCCCCTATATAACTGTAGTTCTGCCTTGCGCCTCAATGTAATCGTAACATCCAAACCGAATCATTAAAATAGATAATTTACGGTCCATTCATGGTAATTTGCGTGAAAAATCTCCATGCGTGCCGACGGACGCTTCTTTGAGGTGTCGCTCTCACAAGCCTTCCTCGAATACGGCTTGTGGCAGGACTATGGCACAGGGCGAGAAACGCCTCGTGGCAACTACGGCGATCTCGGCCGTGCCAAAAAGCGCAAACGTCGCCGTTGGTTCTCACGCAAGTATTACGCTTCGGTCATGCGAATAAAGGAGTTCTATGAGGATAACATCGGCAAGACTTTCACGGGAATTTTGAGCAACGCCCTCGATAAAAATTTCAGTCGATAAAAAAATTACCTTAAAAAGTAATTTATTTGGAAAACTTTGCTTATCTTTGCAGCGAAATTCTGAATTGATATATATGAGACATACAAAAACGGCCAAAAAATTTTTTGACCAGATGGTTGATGATGCTTCACCAGAGTTGAAGAAGCAACTTGAAATGTCATTTGCCATTGCCAACAAAATAGATGCAAGCCTAAAAAGTAGGGGAATGAATCATAAAGAGTTTGCCCACATGATTGGGCATACCGAAGCCGAGGTGTCGCGCTGGCTGAGTGGTACGCACAACTTCACACTCTCCACGCTCGCCAACATTTCGGTGACATTGGGAGTAGATATCCTATCTATTTAATACTTTCATTTTTTTCATTTTTTCATTTTTTTATTTTTTCATTTTTTTATTATTTTATTATTTTATTATTTTATTTTTATGACTTACAAGCAGACATTCTGGAGAACATTGGCCGTCGTGGCGGCAATGCTCCTCACCATGCCCGCGACTGTGTGGGCCGACAGTACTTTCGGTGGCGGCAGCGGCACCCAAATCGACCCGTATCAAATCGAAAACCCTCAGCACCTGCGTCAACTTGCTGCCGACGTGAACGACGGAAACAGCTATGAGGGCAAGTATTTCAAGATGACTTCTTCGTTCAGTTGCTGGATTGAGCCGTTCACCCCCATCGGCGGAAAGTATTACACCGTGGGCAGCGGCTCCAATTCCTCGACAGGCTCTCGTCAGTTCCGAGGCGACTTCAACGGAAACGGTTACACCATCAACGACCTATACATCTGTCCCACGGAGGATTTTTATGGGATAGGTCTATTCGGAGAGTTGGGAGCTGGGGCTCATGTAAGTAACCTGACAATCGCATCGTCGCAGATTACCACCACCATCATGGGATGGGGCAACTGCGGTGCCATCGCTGGCACTGTAAACAGCGACGCCATAATTTATAATTGCCATGTGAAAGAAGGGGTTGTGGTATCAGTCGACCCCAACGATCTGGCGCAGAATGTTCAGAATAGTTCTGACTTCGGCGGGATTGCCGGCGAAAACTTCGGAATAATCAATCAATGCACAAGCATGGCAAAAGTCACCAATGCCGACATAAACGGTGTGAATACTCTGGGAGGTATTGTGGGCCTTAATGGCGGTAAAGTGTGGTCTTGCATCAACCTTGGTTCGGTGATTGGCTCCGACAAAGTAGGCGGCATCGCCGGTAAAAACTCTGGTGCTTATGAGTTCGATGACAATTACTACCACAGCATCCCGGCTATTGGAGCCGTTAATGGCACTGATGTTGAAGGGGCGACGTGGATGGGAACCGTCTCGTTCAGCGGTGGTTTGTCGGCAAGCGTCATCGCCACGCCCACTTACAGCTACAAGGGGGTGAACTATTATAAGGTGGGCGGCACATGCTCAATTGGCTCGGATTATAGAATTGACGGTGGTTATATTCCCGTCGAACCACAGTTTACAAGCGAACAAGTGGAGATAGACAACAACAATTCGTTCACGATCCCCACGGGGCAGAATGTGGTCATAGACTGCGCCTATTCAGCACTCAAGCGCGATATCGCCTACACTCCGTGGGTCAGCATCGACATCCCGTCGCAAAAGTACACGGGAGAACCTCTCACTCCGGTTATCACCGTGACCGACAATATGACCGGTGAGCCGGTAGTTCTGTCCGAAGGAGTGGATTACAGCGTCACCATTCCCGACGGGGATATGATTAATGCCGGCGATTACGCTATTCAAGTTAACGGCATAGGTGATTTTGCCGGTACGGCGACCGCCTCATTCGTTATTTCACCTCTGCGCTGGCTTGGCGAAGGCACCGAGGTTAGTCCGTATCAAATCAGCACGGTTGACGACTGGCTGTTGCTGGCCGAGGCCACACTCAACGAAGAGAACTTCACCGACACATATTTCGTCCTCACGCGCAACCTCGACTTCACGGGGCTGGAGTTTAAAATGGTGGGCGGCTCAGAATCCCAATATATATTTGACGGAATATTCGAGGCCAACGGAAATACCATCGACAATGTGGCGCTGGTAACCAACAAATATGCCGGGCTATTTGGCTGGCTGGGCAATAACGCGGTGGTGAAGAACCTCACATCGGGCAGTGGCAATGTCATCACCAGTAATAGGAATGTTGGAGGTATCGCAGGCCGTAGCGATGGCGCGCAAATCATCGCTTGCGACAACTATGCCACAGTCACGGCGCTCTACAACTCGTCCGCGCAATTGACAAGCGGAAAATATGCCGGAGGTATCGTCGGCTCAGTTTACGGAGGTTCCATCTACGGTTGCCGCAATTATGCTGTGGTGAACGCCACAAGTAATGCCGGTGGAATTGTGGGATATGTCGCTTCTATGATCGCTTCAGTGTCGGACAATCTCAATTTCGGCCTGATTGGGTGTGACACATATGCCGGAGGAATCACAGGGAACAACAGCTATGGCAGCCACAGCAACAACTACTACGCGGGCGACTGCAACGTGGGTGGCATCAATGGCAGCGATGCGGCAGGCGAAGCAATGCGGGGCTACACCATCAGCGGCGGCGAGGAGGTGCGTGTTGAACTGACTGAGAACGCGACCGTAGGTGTAGCTTATAACGAAGATGTTTATGCCGGTGCCGGTCAACAAGTAGTATTGCGGCTGAGTGCAAAGCAGAGCGAAGCGCAAAGCGCACCATCTTTGCGTGCCAACGCGCAAACTATGTTCATCGCCAGCAGCGGCGAACTTACCAACAACGGCGACGGAACCTGGACGCTCATCATGCCCGAAAGCGGAGCGGACGTGATTATTTCTATTGACAACGATACTGTTACCGGCATTGAAGACATTGTCACCACCACCGCCAAGAGCGGCCAGCGTTACAACCTCATGGGCCAGCCCGTGGGCAAAGACTACAAGGGCATCGTCATCGAAGACGGCAAAAAGATTATCGTGAGATAAGTTTCTCACATATCACTATCATAAAGCTCACCTTAGGGTGGGCTTTTCTTGTCTTTTGCCCAAATGTATTTTCACTCTACTTTTGCGGTGTAACCTAACGCAAAAGTATTATGATTGACACAACACAACTGACTCAACTTATCTCCGCATTCCGTGTGGAGACAGAGAAGGAGTCGATCTCGCCGGAAACCGTCGGCTCACTCCTTCAAAACATCACTGACTTGCTCGCCAATGCGTCTTGCGGTGTTTTTTTAATGTTGTCTCGCCACCATGCCATCCACTACCTTTGCGCACATGCGCGTTCATTGACATACTGCCACCCCCCCCCTATATAACTGTAGTTCTGCATTGCGCCTCAATGTAATCGTAACATCCAAACCGAATCATTAAAAAAGATAATTTACGGTCCATTCATGGTAATTTGCGTGAAAAATCTCCATGCGCAGCCAAAATAAAATTCTAGCAGGGAGTAGCAAAACAACGGTTGTTTTGTTTGTTATTCAGTTGTTATTGTTGTTTGACAAAACTGAGTCAAGTGAGTCAGGTGAGTCAGGCGAGTCAGGTGAGTCAGGTGAGTCAGGCGAGTCAGGTGAGTTCTTTCGCCAATTCGCAAAATTAGCCGTTAGTGATTCCACCGATTCCATGCGATTCCATTTTCAATCTTAGCCCGCAGGGCAGTAATCTTTAGCGCGCAGCGCGGCCCAACTGATTCAGGTGACCCCTTAATGCAATTTTGTTTTTTCAAGAAAAATGAGTAAATTTGCACGTTAATATTGAAAAATAACCTAAAAGATAATAGAAGAATGAAGAAAATCTTTACCTTTTTGTTGATTGCACTTGTTGCCATTAGCGTTAATGCTGTGATAACACTATTACATCAAGCGACATCACGGCTATTTATAACATCTTGCTTGGAAGCTAAGTTATTATTATAATAATTTCTTTAATTAATTAATTTTTTAATCATTTACATTTATGAAAAAGTTATTTTTAATGTTTGCCGTTGCAGGTCTTATTGCATCTTGCACAGGTAATGGTAACACAAGTGGCAGCGCTAGCGCAAGCGGTGAGAACAAAGAAGGTGAAACCACCGAGAACACCGAGGAGCCAAAAGAGGAAAATGACACAGTGAGAGGTCCAGTGACTATCGACAACCCAACTTGGACACTCGACGTACCCGAAGGATGGTATGTTCAGAGCGAGAGCAAGGGCGACAGCCAGAAGAGTTCATCTTACCTGCGCTTAGAGCCAAACCAGAAGCCTGAGGGCGTGTTTGGCCTGGCTTTTATCAAGATTGCTTCTTATCCTTACAAGAGCAACACTGTTGAAGACTCACAAGATACATTTAAGAAAGCGTTCAGGCTTGAGAATGTTAAGGCTGAGGACGAGACCGTTGGTGGCGTGAAGTTCGCCAAGATTTCAGTTCCTGCTAGCGACAAGGGCTCTGAAATGCATCATCTTGCTGCTCCATTGACACCCGAAGGCGTTGTTTCTATCGAGATTCATGGATACAAGCTTGATGATCCTGTTATCAAGGGTATGCTTGATAGCTTCAAGATCAAACCTGCTGAGGCCGAGGCAAAATAAATATATTATTGACTAATTCATTGTGGTGGAAGCATGCAATGCTCGTATCTTCCACCACAATTATGATTAAAAAGGATGAAAAAGGCAATACTCTCATTTCTGGCAGCGTTACTGGTTTTCGCTCCGCTGCAGGCACAGTACTATGACAGTGATAATGCACAACCACGCAAGAAGGTGGCTGTGGTGTTTAGTGGTGGTGGTGCGTTGGGTGCCATTCATGTGGGCGCTCTCAAGGTTATTGAAGAGGCGGGAATCCCTGTCGACATGGTGGTGGGAACCAGCATGGGTAGCATCGTGGGCGCTCTATATAGTGTGGGTTATAAAAGTGACGATATCGCGACGATGTTCCGCACTATGGATTGGGTTGAACTCTTCCTCGACCGTAATGCCCAGAACCGGCTTACCCTTAGCGAGCGTGATGACCAGAACACCTATCTCTATGAGCGTGACTTCTATGTTGGTGATGAAAAAGACCCCCGTCCTGGTGGCGTGATTCGTGGCACCAATGTGGAGCGGGTGTTTGGATATTACTTGCAGGAATATGCCGACAGCATCAACTTCCTCACCGATTTGCCTCGACAGTTTGCCTGTGTGGCTACCGATCTTGTCGACGATGAGCAGGTTGTCCTCACTCATGGCTCTCTTGTTAGGAGCATTCGCTCGAGTATGTCAATCCCTGGTGTGTTCACTCCAGTGCGCATAGGTGACCAAGTGCTCGTCGACGGTGGAGCCAAGAACAATTTCGCTGCCGATGTGGCACGCCAGTTGGGTGCCGACATTGTAATTGGTGTGAAATTCGACGGTGTGATTAACCCCAACAAGCAATTCCGCTCGCTCATGGATGTGATGGAGCGCTCGGCTGGCAGCGATGTGTCACGTCGTTCGAAGGAGAATGAGAAATATTGCGACCTGCTCATTAAAGTGCCAGTAACTGGCTATTCCAGTGGCAGTTTCTCCCGTAAGGCCCTTGATTCACTCATGCAGCGTGGCGAGGATGCCACACGCGAGAAACTCGACTCACTCATTATGCTCAAGGAGCAGGCTGGTGTGCACCTGGATCTTAGCAATACCAAGCCACTACAAGCAATCACGTCGCTGGTCAACATCGAGGATAAAGAGACTGGACTGCTCGACTTGCGCAAAAATAATACTATTGTGGCATCGATAGGAGCAAGGTATGACAACGAGGACATCGTTGCTTTCCAGCTTAACGGCCACTACTACATGGGCGGCAAGGTTAATAAGGACTTGGACCTGACCGTGCGCTTAGGTCTGCGCTCGATGCTCAGGCTCGGATTTGATATGGAACCGTGGAGGTTTAAGAAGATGGGATTGGGTTATGAGATATGGTATAAATATAACGACATTTTCACTCGAGGCCATCGCAGTGCTAACATGTCGGTCATTTATCAGAAGGCTAATGTGAAACTGTTCTCGCTCGATGCCATGAATTTCGATTGCGAACTTGGGCTAGGGTGGGAACACTACCATTTCTTCAAGGGCTTATGGAATGAACATAATGAGTTGAAAATCAACGACAATGAACATTATTTCAACTATCATCTGCGCCTGCGCTACAACAATGAGGATAATCGCTACTTCACACACCGAGGCATGAGAGCCGAGGCTCAGGTCGCTTATTATACCGATAACTTTGTGAAGTGGAAAGATCACAGTGGCTTTACCTCGCTCATGGCGATGTGGCAGATGACAATTCCTCTGTCTGAAAGCACTCACATACGCCCACGCTTGCAGTCGCGCATGGTATTTGGCGATGACCTGCCGTTGACAGCATGTAATATTATAGGTGGACCCACCTATGCCAAGTATTTCCCACAGCAATTGCCATTTGAAGGTTTCGGTCACTCAGAGTTCTTCGACAGCAAGTTTGTCAGTGCCTCTGTGCGACTCCAGCAACGCATTATAGGGCGTCACTACGCCATGCTCGATGCCGGCATTGCCGAGCACAATGAAAAACTAGGTGATATCTTCTCTCGCAAACCCATCTATGGCGTGCAGCTCGGTTATTACTACAACAGTGGTTTCGCAGGCCCTCTAGGAGCCTCTTTAGGTTGGAGCAGCCACACACACCGAGTTCACTTCTATGTGACCCTCGGCCTCGACTTCTAACGGCTAATTAAGCGAATTTGTCGAATGTGTTAGATTTAGCTTTTTTTACGGCGAATTGTGAGAATTAAACAAAAAAATGAGGACATTTTGTTGTCCTCATTTTTTATATATGTATTGAAAAAATGCTATTGCCATTTTTTAGTGCATGGTATCATTCGCCGTCAATGATATTCGCCGTTATTTGTATTTATCTCGTATATTGTAGATTGCCTCATAGATAGTGCGATCGGCGTCAGTCAGCTCTATGCCGCGGCGCGACATCACGCGTTCGGCAGTGGCAAAGAAAGCCTCAAGCTTCACATTTTTGAATCCTGCATTATCGCTGCCCTCGTGGAACGAAGCAACAAATGGTCTTGGGAAGCCTGCTCCGTGCAGGTTCACGCCAACGCCCATCACAGTGCCGGTGTTTATCATGCAGTTGACACCAGTTTTGCAGTGGTCACCCATGATAAGTCCGCAGAACTGACGGCCAGTACGCAGGAAGCGTTTGCTGGCATAGTTCCACAACTTCACTTCGCTATAGTCATTCTTGAGGTTTGATGCAGTGGTTCCGCCTCCTATGTTGCACCATTCGCCAATCACGGCATTACCCAGGAATCCATCATGGGCTTTGTTGCTGTAGCCCTGGAACACCACATTGGCGACCTCGCCACCCACCTTGCAGTAGGGGCCAAAAGTAGTGGCTCCATACACTTTAGCACCCATCTTCACCACGGCATGGCGGCATGCGGCAAACGGCGCACGTATGCAACTGCCTTCCATCACTTCAGCGTCGGCTCCAATGTAGATAGGACCTTCGGTGGTATTGAGCATGGCTCCTTCAACTTTTGCGCCCTTCTCTATAAATATCTTCTTGCGGTCGCCAATTACTGTGCAAGAGTCCGAGATGTGCTGCGACTTGCGTCTTGCTGTGAGTCGTTCGAAATCGAGTTCCATGGCCTTGCCGTTCTGCTCAAAGATGTCGTAGGGGTAATGAAGCGCGATGGGAACCATGGTTGGATGAACTATCTTTGTGAAATGCCTGTTATCGAAGTCGCGTGCTGCTCCACGGAATGCTATCAGTTCCTCGCCAAGCATCAGTGCCTCACCACTCTTGAGCGCAATCACTTGCTGTACCAGTTCAGGATTAGGCAGCACATGACCGGCAATCATCAGGTTGGCACGTCTTGCTATAAGTGGGAACTTCGCCTTCAAGTAGGGAACGGTGAGGAACGAGTAGGTCATGTTTTCACTCCCTATCGCAGCCTTCCATTTGCTTGCTATGGTGGTGATGCCGCAGCGCAGCATGGCGGTTGGGCGGGTGTAGGTGAGTGGAAGCAGATTTTTGCGAACCTCGTTGTCGTCGAAGAATATAATGTTGCTCATATTATTATAATAAGGTGTAGCGTTGATTGGCGCTAGGTTAATTTTTTTGTTTCTGAATGCAAAAGTAGTGGATTTTTTCAGTATTAACCAATTTTTTGACCAAAATCCTGCTATATCAATTTCTCGACCACGCCCAATTTCTCTCTGAAATCCGTCACTCAGATATAGTCAAATGTGATTTGCTGCAATTAATTCCCCCTAATGAAGGTCGTGTTGGAGTTTTTTAGGCTACATTATTGTGAAAATCGTGGTATTGAGCGAAAAGTTTTGTAACTTTGCGACAGATAATATTTTTTATGTAGTTGTGTATATTATATATAATAATGTGTAATAGACATTATTTACAGTAAACCGTAAACAATAAGCAAGACTAATGGAATTTAAAGAACTAGATATTAAAGGCGTGTGGCTCATCAAGCCTCAGCGATTTGGCGATAGCCGTGGATATTTCAGCGAAACCTGGAAGCAGCAGGAATTTGAGGACCATGTGGGAAAGGTTACCTTTATTCAGGACAACGAGTCGTTCTCTACCCGTGGAGTGCTGCGTGGCCTGCACCTGCAGCGTGGGGAGTGGAGTCAGGCAAAACTCGTTAGGGTGTCGCGAGGTGAGGTGCTCGATGTGGCGCTCGACCTGCGCTCAGGCAGTCCCACACGAGGGAAGCATGTAGCGGTGCGTCTTACTCATGAGGGTGGTGAACAGCTGTTCATCCCACGTGGTTTTGCACATGGTTTTGTGGTCTTGAGCGATGAGGCGCAGTTCCAGTATAAAGTCGACAATGTGTATGCCCCGCACAGCGAGATGACCATAGCCTTCAATGATCCCGATTTAGGCATCGATTGGCTCATTTCGCCCCATGAAATGCTACTCAGCGAGAAGGATATGAAAGGTGTGCTGTTAAAAAATGCTAAATCATTAAAATTTTAATAAATCAGATATTTTCGTGAACTCCCTGAAATCTACCTAGTTAGGTGGTTTCAGGGAGTTGATGTTATATATAATAGTAACTATTAATGGGAAAAATGACCTAAAAACATTTGGTTATTAGACAATTAGTTAGTAACTTTGCAACGCTTTTGGGCAAAAAGCGACCCTTTTCTTTGCTAAATCGTTGATTTAGTGAGAGATAAAAAGGAGTGTGCTCATGTCTAAAGGCGTTTTAGAAACTAAGTAACAATTATTTTTTTTAAGTAACACAAAGTAAAACAGAACTAAGATGCCAACAATTCAGCAATTAGTAAGAAAAGGTCGCACTTCTCTGGAGTCTGCCAGCAAGTCGCCTGCTTTGGATTCTTGCCCACAGCGTCGTGGCGTGTGCGTGCGTGTTTACACCACCACACCTAAGAAGCCAAACTCGGCTATGCGCAAAGTTGCACGTGTGAGATTAACTAACGGTAAAGAGGTGAACTCTTACATCCCAGGCGAGGGTCACAACCTGCAGGAGCACTCTATCGTTATGGTGCGCGGCGGTCGTGTTAAAGACCTCCCAGGCGTTCGTTATCACATCGTACGCGGCACTCTCGACACTGCTGGCGTTGCCGGTCGCACTCAGCGCCGTTCTAAGTATGGTGCTAAGCGTCCTAAGGCTGCTAAGAAGTAAACTAAGAGACCAATTTTTTACTACAAAAACAAACAAAATTTTTAAACTTAGTTTTTGATTTTTGGATTGATTTAATTTGGGTTGAGTAAATGGACCGAAGAGTCGGCCGTTGAAGAACAAAGAAGCAAACAACCAAGCGGACAAAAACTACAATTTTTTAAAAAAATGAGAAAGGCTAAGCCAAAGAAAAGGATCATTTTGCCCGATCCTAAGTTCGGTGACGTACGAGTTTCGAAATTCGTCAATCACCTTATGTTGGATGGTAAGAAGAACACTTCTTACCGCATCTTCTACAGCGCCCTCGACCTCGTGGGTGGCAAGATGAAGAGTGAAGAGAAAGCCCCTCTCGAGATTTGGAAAGAGGCTCTCGAGAAGATTACACCTCAAGTAGAGGTTAAGTCTCGTCGTATCGGTGGCGCTACATTCCAGGTTCCTACTGAGATTCGCCCCGATCGCAAGGAATCAATTTCGATGAAGAACATGATCAACTATGCTCGCAAGCGTGGTGGCAAGACTATGGCCGACAAGCTCGCTGCTGAGATTATGGATGCTTACAATGAGCAAGGTGGCGCATTCAAGCGCAAAGAGGACATGCACCGCATGGCCGAGGCTAACCGTGCATTCGCTCATTTCAGATTTTGATTAAAGGAAACAGGAAGATATAGAGATGAAAGCTGACAACAACCTGAAACTGACTCGCAACATCGGCATCATGGCACACATCGATGCTGGTAAGACGACCACTTCAGAGCGCATATTGTTCTACACCGGCCTTACCCACAAGATAGGTGAGGTGCATGATGGTGCCGCTACCATGGACTGGATGGTCCAGGAACAGGAGCGTGGCATCACCATCACTTCGGCCGCTACCACAGCTTTCTGGAACTACGATGACAAGAAATTCAAGATCAACCTCATCGACACCCCGGGACACGTCGACTTTACCGTTGAGGTGGAGCGCTCACTCAGGGTTCTTGACGGAGCAATCGCCACTTTCTGCGCTGTGGGAGGCGTTGAGCCTCAGAGCGAGACAGTGTGGCGTCAGGCCGACAAGTACAATGTGCCCCGCATCGCCTATGTCAACAAGATGGACCGTGCCGGCGCCAACTACCTCGAGGTAGCACGCCAGTTGCACGATGTGCTGGGCGCTAACCCATGCCCCATCGAGTTGCCAATCGGCGCCGAGGAGCACTTCAAGGGTGTGGTTGACCTGGTGAGAATGAAAGCCCTGTACTGGCACGACGAGACAATGGGTGCTGAGTACTCGGTTGAGGACATTCCCGCCGACATGCTCGACGAGTGCCAGCAGTATCGCGACGAGATGCTGGAGAAAATCGCCGAGTTCGACGATGACCTCATGGCTAAATACTTCGACGACCCCTCGGCTATCACCGAGCAGGAAATCAAGAACGCCCTGCGCAACGCAACTTTGCAGATGGAAATCGTGCCTATGCTTTGCGGCAGCTCGTTCAAGAACAAGGGCGTGCAACCACTGCTCGACGCAGTGTGCGCCTACCTGCCCAGCCCCGAGGACACTAGCGAGGTGACCGGCCATGCCATCGACAACCCCGACAAGCAGGAGGCACGTCGCCCCCTCTTCGAGGAGCCAATGTGTGCACTGGTGTTCAAGATCGCCACCGACCCCTATGTGGGACGACTCGTGTTCTTCCGTGTTTACTCGGGTCAAATCGATGCTGGCAGCTACGTCTTCAACTCTCGTTCTGGCAAGAAGGAGCGCATCTCCAGGCTGTTCCAAATGCACAGCAATCACCAGAACCCCATGGAGGCTATAGGCTGCGGCGACATAGGCGCTGGAGTGGGCTTCAAGGACGTGCGCACTGGCGACACCCTGTGTGATGAGCATCATCCTATCGTGCTTGAGGCTATGGACTTCCCCGAGCCAGTGATTGGCATCGCCGTTGAGCCCAAGACTCAAAACGACCTCGACCGTCTAGGAGTAGGTCTGCAAAAGCTCGCCGAGGAGGACCCTACTTTCCAAGTGGAGACCAACGAGGAGACAGGCCAGACCATCATCCGCGGTATGGGTGAGCTTCACCTCGACATCATCATCGACCGCTTGCGTCGTGAGTTCAAGGTCGAGTGCAACCAGGGTTTGCCACAGGTAAGCTACAAGGAAGCTATCACCAAGGCCGTCGAGCTGCGTGAGGTGTTCAAGAAACAGACTGGTGGACGCGGCAAGTTTGCCGACATCATCTGCCGCATTGAGCCTGCCGACGACGACTTCGAGGGTGGCCTTCAGTTCATCGACGAAGTTAAGGGCGGAAACATTCCTAAGGAATACATTCCCGCCATCCAGAAGGGATTCACCACCGCCATGCGTAATGGCGTGCTGGCCAACTTCCCAGTGGAACGACTCAAGGTTACAGTCATCGACGGTAGCTATCATCCCGTCGACAGCGACCAGTTGTCGTTTGAGATTTGCGCTATTCAAGCTTTCAGGAAGGCTTGCGCTCAAGCCAACCCCGTGCTGCTCGAACCTATCATGAAGGTTGAGGTGGTGACACCCGAGGAGAACATGGGTGATGTGATTGGTGACCTTAACAAGCGCCGCGGACAGGTGCTCGGCATGGAAACAAGCCGCACAGGATGCCGCATCGTTAAGGCAACAGCACCATTGGCCGAGATGTTCGGTTATGTGACTGCACTCAGAACCATCACTTCGGGCCGCGCAACTTCCACTATGTCGTTCTCTCACTTTGCACAGGTGAGCACTGCTATAGCTCAGAAGGTGCTCGCGCAAGTGGGTGGGAGAGTTGATTTACTGAAATAACTTTATTTTTTAAACAAATATGAGCCAAAAAATCAGAATTAAACTAAAATCTTACGATCACAACTTGGTTGATAAATCGGCCGAGAAGATTGTTAGAACAGTTAAGAGCACTGGCGCCGTGGTTAGCGGTCCTATCCCCCTGCCCACTCACAAGCGCATCTTCACTGTTAACCGCTCGACTTTCGTTAACAAGAAGTCACGCGAGCAGTTCCAACTCAGCGCCTACAAGCGCCTCATCGACATCTACAGCTCAACAGCTAAGACTGTTGACGCACTGATGAAGCTTGAGTTGCCAAGCGGCGTAGAAGTTGAAATCAAGGTGTAATAACAATCACACCGCAAGTTTTATTAACAAGATTAGTAAGTAAATTTAAAAATTAAGAGAAATGCCAGGATTATTAGGAAAGAAAATCGGAATGACATCCGTTTTCAGTGCCGACGGTAAGAATGTACCGTGCACTGTTATCGAAGTAGGTCCTTGTGTAGTTACTCAAGTGAAAACAATGGAAAACGACGGCTACGAGGCTTTGCAGCTTGGTTACATCGAGAAGAAGGACAAGCACACTACCAAGCCCGAGGCAGGTCACTTCAAGAAAGCTGGAGTAAAGCCACAACGACACTTGGCCGAGTTCAAAGATTTTGAAGGTGAGTACAAGACTGGTGACGTGTTCACTGTCGAATTCTTCAATGATGACCACTATGTTGACGTAATTGGAATCTCTAAAGGTAAGGGCTTCCAGGGCGTTGTTAAGCGTCATGGTTTTGGTGGTGTAGGCCAAAAGACTCACGGTCAGGACGACCGCTTCCGCGCTCCAGGTTCTATTGGTGCGTGCTCTTACCCCGCTAAAGTCTTCAAGGGCATGAGAATGGCCGGACAGATGGGTAACGAAAGAGTTACTGTTCAAAATCTCGAGATCATCAAGATTTTGCCTGAGAACAACCTCCTTATTGTTAAGGGTTCGGTTCCAGGTAGCAAAGGTTCAATCATTACAATCATGAAGTAAACTATGGAACTAGCAGTATATAACATTAACGGACAGGATACAGGTAAGAAGGTTACTCTTAACGACGAGGTATTTGCTATCCCCGAACCTAACGAGCACGTTGTTTACCTGAGTGTGAAGCAGTATCTGGGCAACCAGCGTCAAGGCACACACAAGTCAAAAGAGAGAAGTGAGATTATGGGCTCTACCAAGAAGCTCGGCCGCCAGAAGGGTGGCGGTGGTGCTCGCCACGGCGACATCAAGTCTCCATTGTTCCATGGTGGTGGCAGAGTGTTCGGACCACGTCCACGCAACTACTACACCAAGCTCAATAAGAAGGTGAAAGACCTCGCTCGCCGTTCGGCTCTCACTTTCAAGGCTCAGAACAACCAGATTATCGTTGTTGAGGACTTCAGCTTCGACGCTCCTAAGACTAAGGACTTCGTTGCTATGACCAAGGCCCTCAACGTTGAAGGAAAGAAAGTGATGCTCGTGCTCAACGACATCAACAAGAATGTGTACCTCTCGGTTCGCAACGTGGAGAGTGCAAGCGTGTGCACTGCACGTGAACTCAACACTTACCGTGTGCTCGACAACAGAGCTATGATTGTTACCGAGAGCAGCATTGAGGTTATGAACAAATTTTAATCATCTTAAGGAGAGATATAAACACAATGGATATTCAAATCATTCCTATCGTTTCGGAAAAGGCTAACGCCATAAGCGAGAAAAACAACCGCTTTTCGTTCAAGGTATCTCCCGAGGCTAACAAGTATCAGATCCGCGACCTGATCGAGGAACTCTACGATGTTAAGGTGGTTGAGATTAAGACTATGAACTATGACGGCAAGAAGCGCCAGCGCTACACTCGCACTGGTATCCAGAGGGGTGCTACTGCTGCTTTCAAGAAAGCTATCGTAACTCTTGCCGAAGGACAAACTATTGATTTCTATAGCAACTTATAATTAATAAAATGGCAGTAAGAAAATTGAAGCCCACAACACCGGGGCAAAGACACAAGATTATTGGTGTATTTGACAACATCACAAAGACTACACCAGAAAAGTCTCTTACAGTCGGTTTGCGCAAGACAGGTGGACGCAACAACGAGGGACACCGCACCTCTTACTACAGAGGCGGTGGTCACAAGCGTCGCTACCGTATCATCGACTTCAAGAGAAACAAAGACGGTGTGCCAGCTCGAGTAAAGTCGATTGAGTACGATCCTAACCGTTCGGCTCGCATTGCGCTGCTTTACTATGTAGACCCAACGGACTTGAAGTTGGCGCTACAGTAGAAAGCGGTGAGAACGTGGCCCCCGAAGTGGGAAACGCGCTTCCACTAAGTAATATTCCTGTTGGTACTTTAATTCACAACATCGAGATGCGACCCGGTCAGGGTGCACGCATTGCTCGTAGTGCCGGTACCTTTGCACAGCTCACCTCGCGCGAGGGAGCCTATGCAATTATCAAATTACCTTCGGGTGAGACTCGCAAGATTCTTGCAGCTTGCCGAGCTACTGTAGGTGTCGTTGGCAACAGCGACCACGCTCTCGAGCAGTCAGGTAAGGCTGGACGCTCACGCTGGCTCGGACGCCGTCCTCACAACCGTGGTGTTGTTATGAACCCTGTTGATCACCCAATGGGTGGTGGCGAAGGCCGTCAGTCGGGTGGACATCCACGCTCACGCACTGGTATTTATGCCAAGGGCTTGAAGACACGTGCTCCTAAGAAGGCATCTTCTAAGTACATTATTGAAAGAAGAAAGAAGTAATTTGATTAAAGTTTAAACTATGAGTCGATCATTAAAAAAAGGTCCTTACATCTGGAGAGCGGCAAGAAGGCTGTGGTCAAGACTTGGTCACGTGCATCGATGATCTCGCCCGACTTCGTGGGTCACACTATCGCAGTACACAATGGAAACAAGTTCATTCCCGTTTACATTACCGAGAACATGGTAGGACACAAGCTCGGTGAGTTCGCTCTCACTCGCACCTTCCGTGGACACAGCGGCAACAACAAGTAATCAGGACCCGGGAAACATTCATTGACAAAAAAGAATTAAAATACAATGGGTAAAAGAAAGAAAATATCAGCCGATAAGATTAAGGAGGCCCGCCGCGAGCAAGTTTTCGCTAAGCTCAAAAACGTGCCCAGCTCTCCCCGCAAAATGAGGCTCGTTGCCGACATGGTGCGCGGACAAGAGGCTTTCAAGGCACTCGGACTCCTTCACTTCTCTAACAAGCAGGCTGCTGCCGACGTTGAGAAGCTCCTCAAGAGCGCTATCTCTAACTGGGAGCAGAAGAATGGTAAGAAAGCCGAGGACGGTGAGCTCTACATCAAGTCAATCAACGTTGACTGCGCTCCTATGCTCAAGCGACTCCGTCCAGCTCCTCAAGGACGTGGATATCGCATCCGCAAGCGTTCTAACCACGTGACTATCTACCTCGACACTATTAACCAAAAAGACGCATAAGAGATATTATGGGACAGAAAGTAAATCCAATCAGTAACCGTTTAGGCATCATCCGCGGTTGGGATTCCAACTGGTTTGGTGGCAGTAATTATGGAGATACTCTGCTCGAGGATAGCAAAATCCGCAAGTATCTCAGCGTGCGTCTGGCTAAGGCTAGCGTGTCACGCCGCCCGTCCAGGACAAATCATTGGCAAGGGTGGCAAGGACGTTGACAACCTCAAGGAAGAGCTCAAGAAGCTCACCAGCAAGGACGTTCAAATCAATATCTACGAAGTTAAGCGCCCAGAACTTGACGCCGAGATCGTGGCTAACACCATTGCTCGTCAAATCGAGGGTAAAATCGCCTATCGCCGCGCCGTTAAGATGGCCATCGCTTCTACTATGAGAGTAGGTGCCGAGGGCATCAAGGTTCAGGTGAGCGGACGACTCAACGGAGCCGAGATGGCACGCTCCGAGATGTTCAAAGAGGGACGTACTCCACTGCACACTCTTCGTGCCGACATCGACTACGCTCTCGCTCCAGCACTCACTAAGGTGGGTCTCATTGGCATCAAGGTGTGGATTTGCCGTGGTGAAGTCTATGGCAAGAAGGACCTCGCTCCTAACTTCGCTAACACGGGCAACGATCGCCGTCAGGGTGGTGGCAACCGCCGCGGTGGATTCCGTAACCGTAAAAACAACCGTTAATCATTTATTGTGTAAATTTTTAACAAGACAAGAAAATGTTACAACAACCAAAACGTTTAAGATACAGAAGGCCTTCCGATGGTAAGGTGCGTCAGTACAGCAAGCGTGGCAACCAGCTGGCTTTTGGCTCGTTTGGTATCAAGGCGCTTGAGTCGAAATGGATCACCGCTCATCAAATCGAGGCTGCTCGTGTGGCTGTGACACGTTACATGCAGCGCGAGGGTAATATTTGGATCCGTATCTTCCCACACAAGCCTATCACCCGCAAGCCTGCCGACGTGCGTATGGGTAAGGGTAAAGGTGATGTGGCAGGATATGTTGCTCCCGTCTTCCCAGGACGAGTCCTGATCGAGGTCGACGGCGTTAGCTTTGAAATCGCTAAAGAGGCTCTCCGCCTTGCAGCTCAAAAGCTTCCTATCCCCACTAAGTTCATTGTTCGTCCCGATTACGACCCATCTCAAAATGTGTAAGTAATTAAAAAACATTTAAGACTATTATGAAACAAGAACAATTGAGAGAGTTGACCGACAAGGAACTCCGTGAGCGTCTGGAAACAGCCGAGAAAGAATACATGCAGCTCAAGATTCAGCATTCTATTTCTCCACTCGACAATCCAGCTAAAATTACTCTCGATCGCCGCAACATCGCTCGCATGAAGACCGAGCTGAGGGCACGTGAGCTCAAAATTAATAAGTAATCCCCAAAACAATTTTAAATAACATCCACACACATGGAAGAGAAAAGAAATTTAAGAAAAGAAAGAGTTGGGGTTGTCTCTAGCAACAAGGGTGACAAGACTATCACAGTTACTGTGAAGTACAAGGAGAAACACCCAATCTACGGTAAGTTTGTCAATAAGACAAAGAAATATCACGCTCATGACGAGAAGAACGAGTGCAACGTAGGTGATACAGTTCGCCTGATGGAGACTCGACCTCTGAGCAAGACCAAGAGATGGAGATTAGTTGAAATAATCGAAAAAGCTAAGTAATTATGATTCAAGCAGAAAGCAGATTAACAGTTGCCGACAACAGCGGTGCAAAGGAAGTGCTCTGCATCCGCGTGCTTGGAGGTACAGGACGTCGTTATGCGTCGGTTGGCGACATGGTTGTCGTTACCGTTAAGAACGCCATCCCTTCGAGTGATATTAAGAAAGGTACAGTGTCACGCGCTGTGGTCGTGAGAACTAAGAAGGAGATTCGCCGTCAAGACGGATCTTACATCAGATTCGACGACAACGCTTGCGTGCTGCTTACCAACACCGGTGAGCTGCGTGGAACACGCATCTTTGGCCCCGTAGCACGTGAGCTGCGAGCCACCAACATGAAGATAGTTTCATTAGCTCCCGAAGTTCTTTAATTTTTAACAACACAAAATCAAAAATTTAAGAAATGGCTAAGTTACACATACAAAAAGATGACACCGTCTATGTTCTCGCTGGTGACGATAAGGGTAAAACTGGTCGCGTCTTGAGCATCGATGCCAAAAACAACAGGGCAATCGTTGAGGGTGTCAATAAGATTAAGAAGAGCACCAAGCCTAACGCTCAGTATCCACAAGGTGGCATCATCGAGAAAGAGGCTCCTATTCACATCTCTAACCTCAACGTCGTTGATCCTAAGAGCGGACGTAACGCTCGCCCAACCAGAGTAGGTTTCAAGGTTGAGAGAGACGAGAATGGCAGGGTCGTTAAGAAAGTTCGTTATTCTAAAAAATCAGGAGAGGAGATTAAGTAATGGCTACTACACTCAAGAAACAATATGACGAGAAGATTGCTCCAGCTCTGATGAAGCAATTCAACTACAGCTCGCCAATGCAGATTCCTAAGCTCGTGAAAATCGTGCTTAACGAAGGCCTCGGCGACGCTACACAAGATAAGAAGATAATTGAGACCGCTATCACCGAGCTCACCACTATCACCGGACAGAAGGCTGTTCAAACAGTTTCGAAGAAGGATATCTCTAACTTCAAGCTGCGCAAAAAAATGCCTATCGGTGCACGCGTTACACTGCGCCGCGACCGCATGTATGAGTTCATGGAGCGTTTCATCCGCATCGCCCTCCCTCGCATCCGCGACTTCAAGGGTATCGAGGGTAAGCTCGACGGACGCGGTAACTACACAGTAGGTGTTTCAGAGCAAATCATCTTCCCCGAGATAAACATCGATAACGTGAACAAGATGACTGGTATGAACATCACTTTCGTTACCACTGCCAAGACCGACGAGGAAGGATATGCACTGCTCAAGGAGTTTGGACTTCCTTTCAAGAATGCTAAATAATTTTTAAAATAAGAAAATTTAGATTATGGCAAAAGAATCAATGAAGGCTCGTCAGGCCAAAAGAGAAAGAATGGTCGCCAAGTATGCTGCCAAGCGCGCTGCTCTCAAGGCCGCTGGTGACTACGATGCACTCCAGGCACTGCCACGCAACGCTTCTCCAGTACGTCTGCACAACCGTTGCAAGATCTCAGGACGCCCCAAGGGCTATATGCGTCAGTTTGGTATCTCACGCATCAACTTCCGCGAGATGGCTTCAGCAGGTCTCATCCCTGGCGTGAAAAAAGCTAGCTGGTAATCACCAGAAATCAAGCTTACTTTTTGAATTAAATTTTTAGTAGTATTAAATATTGTTCGACAATAGTTCGAATTAATTTAAAACAACATTATCAAAATGACTGATCCAATTGCAGATTATTTGACAAGATTGAGGAATGCGATCAAGGCACAGCATCGTGTCGTTGAAATCCCTTCTTCGAAATTGAAGAAAGACAAGTTTGTAGAACCCGAAGACGCACCGGTAGGAACCATCAAGATTGCGCTCAAGTACGACGCAGTCGACAAGGTTAACGCTATCAAGTGTCTCAAGCGCGTATCCCGTCCAGGATTGCGCCAGTATGCTGGCTACAAAGACATGCCACGCGTGCTCAATGGTTTAGGTATCGCCATCATCTCTACCTCTAAGGGTGTGATGACCAACAAGCAGGCTAAGGCCGAGAAGGTTGGTGGCGAAGTTTTGTGTTACGTTTATTAATAATAGGAGGATATAACTATGTCAAGAATAGGTAAACTGCCAATCGCTATACCCGCCGGCGTAACAATCGAAATGAAAGACAATGTTATCACTGTCAAGGGTCCTAAGGGCGAGCTCAAGCAAGCCGTTAACCCTAATATCAAGGTGGAAATCGAAGACGGACAAGTTAATGTTAACCGTCCTAACGACAATCGTGAGTCACGTGCTCAGCACGGCCTCTATCGCGCTCTTATCAACAATATGGTTGTGGGCGTGAGCGAAGGTTTCAAGAAAGAGCTCGAAATAGTAGGTGTGGGTTACCGTGCCACTATGAAGAACCCTCAAACTCTTGAGTTGGCTCTCGGTTTCTCTCACGTGATTTATCTGCAGCTGCCAGCCGAGGTTAAAGGTAACGCCGTTACCGAGCGTAACAAGAACCCACTCATTACCCTCGAGTCATGCGACAAGCAGTTGCTCGGACAAATCTGCGCTAAGATTCGTTCATTCCGCAAGCCCGAACCTTACAAGGGCAAGGGTGTTAAGTTCGTTGGCGAGGTTATTCGCCGCAAGTCAGGTAAAACGGCTGCTGCCAAATAATAATTAAGACACTTTTCACTACTATGATATCTAAAGAACAAAGACGCAGAAAAATCAAAGCTCGCATCCGCGGTAAGATTAGCGGCACTGCACAGCGTCCACGCTTGTGCGTTTTCCGCAGCAACAAGCAAATCTATGCTCAGGTAATCGACGACGTGGCTGGTAACACTATCGTCTCGGCTTCGAGCAAGGGAATCGAGCAAGGTAACAAGAGCGAAATAGCAGCTCAAGTAGGCGAGAATGTAGCCAAGAAGGCTATCGCCGCAGGTATTGATACTGTAGTTTTCGACCGCAACGGATTCCTGTTCCACGGTAGAGTTAAGGCTCTTGCCGATGGCGCACGCAAAGGTGGTCTCAAATTTTAAATCAAAGTCATGGCTAAAATAAATAGAGTTAAAGTTTCTAGCGATGTGGAACTAAAAGATCGCCTCGTGGCTATCAACCGCACCACCAAGGTTACTAAGGGTGGTCGCACTTTCACATTTGCTGCTATCGTTGTCGTTGGTGACGGCAATGGTGTGATAGGTTACGGCCTGGGTAAGGCCAATGAGGTTACCACCGCCATCTCTAAGGGTGTCGAGGTCGCTAAGAAAAACCTCATCAAGGTGCCTGTTTACAAGGGCACTATCCCTCATGAGCAAGCCGCTAAGTTTGGTGGCTCACGCATCATCATGCAACCAGCTACTCCTGGTACAGGTGTTAAGGCCGGTGGTGCTATGCGTGCCGTGCTCGAGAGCGTGGGTGTTACCGACGTTATCTGTAAGTCTAAGGGCTCTTCTAACCCTCACAACCTCGTGAAGGCTACTTTCAAGGCTCTCGCCGAGCTACGCAGCCCAATGACTATTGCCCACTATCGTGGTGTAAGTCTCGACAAAGTGTTTAACGGTTAATATTTAGACTATAACTATGGCTAAAATCAGGATTAAACAAGTCAAGAGCCGCATCAATCGTCCGGCTCGTCACAAGAAGACCCTCGATGCACTGGGGCTGAGAAAAATGAATCAAGTCGTTGAGGTGGAAGCTACACCTCAAATCTTGGGTATGGTTAACCAAGTTAGTCACCTCGTTGAAGTGACCAACGCCGAATAATACAACACACAATCATGGAATTAAATAATTTAACACCAGCTGTTGGCTCTAACAAGAGCAAGCGCCGCATCGGTCGAGGACCTGGCAGCGGCATGGGAGGTACTTCTACTCGTGGACACAAGGGTGCTAAGTCGCGCTCGGGTTACAAGAAGAAAGTAGGCTTCGAGGGTGGTCAGATGCCACTGCAGCGCCGTGTGCCTAAATACGGTTTCAAGAACATCAACCGTGTTGAGTATAAGGCTATCAACATTAACACTATCAACGACCTCGCTAATAGCAAGGATCTTGACAAGGTTACTGTAGCCGATCTCATTCAGGCAGGTTTCGTTCGCAAGAACCAATTGGTTAAAATTCTCGGTGTTGGCACACTCTCTAAGAAAGTTGACGTAGAGGCCAACGCATTCTCTAAGAAGGCTGAAGAAATTATCAATGCAGCCGGAGGTACTATCAACAAGCTTTAAGTTTAAGAGATAATGAAACTCATTCAAACAATAAAGAACATCTGGAAGATTGACGACCTGCGCAGGCGTTTGGGAATAACTTTCCTCTTCATCCTCATCTACCGATTTGGATGCTACGTAGTGCTGCCAGGCATCAACCCATCGGCACTCACTGCCCTCAAGAAGTTTACCGACAGCGGTCTTATGCAGCTGCTCGATATGTTCTCGGGTGGTGCCTTCTCTCAGGCCTCAATCTTCGCGTTGGGTATCATGCCCTACATCACCGCTTCTATCGTTATTCAGCTGCTCGGTATGGTAATGCCTAGCTTCCAGAAGATGCAGCGCGAGGGCGAGAGCGGACGCATGAAGCTCAACCAGTACACCCGATATCTCACTGTTCTCATCCTGCTCGTTCAGGCTCCTGCCTACCTTATCAACCTCAGGGTTCAGGTGCAGAGCGCTGGTGGAGCTGTTGAGATGGGACCTTGGACCATGTTGTTCCTTACCATTGTCCTCACCGCAGGTGCTATGTTCATCATGTGGCTCGGTGAGAAAATCACCGACAAGGGTATTGGTAACGGTATTTCAATGATCATCCTCGTGGGTATCATCGCACGTCTGCCGGGAGCTTTCGCTCAGGAATTCGTCGGTCGTCTCACCAATGCTCAGGGTGGTCTCATCATGTTCCTCGTCGAGATTATCGTGCTCTTCGCAATCACTGCAGGTGCAGTAATGCTTACCCAAGGCACACGCAAGGTGCCCGTGCAGTATGCTAAGCGCATCGTGGGCAACAAGCAGTATGGTGGCGCACGTCAGTACATCCCTCTCAAGGTAAATGCTGCCAACGTGATGCCTATCATCTTCGCTCAGGCTCTGATGTTCATACCTATCACACTTGCCGGCTTCGGCGCTCAAAACAGCGGCTTCCTCGGCAGCGTGGCTCGAGTATTTGGCGATATGAACGGATTCTGGTACAACCTCGTCTACTTCTTGCTTATAGTCGCTTTCACCTATTTCTATACTGCCATCACAGTGCGACCCACTCAGATGGCCGAGGAAATGAAGAAGAACAGCGGCTTTATCCCAGGCATCAAGCCAGGCAAGAAAACTGCCGAGTACCTCGACTCTATCATGTCACGCATCACTTTGCCAGGTTCTATATTCCTCGGCATCGTGGCCATTCTGCCAGCATTCGCTCGTCTGTTTGGTGTGAACCAGAACTTCGCACAATTCTTCGGTGGAACTTCATTGCTCATCACAGTGGGTGTGGTTCTCGACACGCTGCAGCAAATCGAGACTCACTTGCGCATGCACCACTACGATGGTCTCATGAAGAGTGGTAAAATCAAGGGACGCGCTTCTTGATAAACGATTCAGGAGTTTTTGACCCAGTATTTACGACTGTCGTGATATGATTTATCTGAAGACCGACGAAGAGATTGAGAAACTCAGGGAAGCTGACCTCGTGGTGGCGCGCACGCTTGGAGAACTTGCCAAGTGGGTCGCCCCCGGGATCACAACCCGAAAACTCGACAGCATTGCCGACGAGTACATTCGCTCTCAAGGGTGCACCCCAGGTTTCTTGGGACTCTATGGATATCCCGCTTCGGTGTGCATCTCGGTTAACGAGACCGTGGTTCACGGCATCCCTTCAGGTTATGTGCTGCGCGACGGAGACATCGTCTCAATCGACTGTGGCGCAGTCACCAAAGAGGGGTTCAATGGCGACTCTTGCTACACTTTCTGTGTGGGTGAAGTCTCCGACGAAGTGAAAGCACTGCTGCGAACCACAAAAGAATCGCTCTACGAAGGCATCAAGCAGGCTATTCCTGGTAACCGCATTGGCGACATTGGCCATACAATCCAGCAATACTGCGAGAAACGTGGATACAGCGTAGTGCGAGAAATGTGCGGACACGGTGTGGGGCGCAAGCTTCATGAAGATCCCGATGTCCCTAACTACGGACGGCGAGGTACTGGCCCTCTCATCAAGAATGGTATGACTATCGCTATTGAGCCCATGATCAATTTGGGAAGCAAGAACATAGTTATCGAGAGAGATGGATGGACTACTCGCACCAAGGACTTCAAGCCTTCAGCACACTTCGAGCACTCGATTGCGATTCACAACGGTAAGCCCGACATACTTTCTTCTTTCAAGTACATTGAAGAGGTTTTAGGCGAACGATTCATTTAAAATAATTTCATATCACACATTATTCTTAACACATCTACAACTTTTATGGCTAAACAAAATGCTATCGAACTAGACGGAACTATCGTTGAGGCACTATCCAACGCCATGTTCCGAGTAGAGCTGGAAAACGGTCATCAAATCACCGCGCACATCTCTGGCAAGATGAGAATGCATTACATCAAAATCCTGCCAGGCGACAAGGTGAGGGTCGAAATGTCTCCCTACGATCTTTCCAAGGGAAGAATTGCTTTTAGATACAAATAATTTACACAATCACTACTTACAATATAACTACAATGAAAGTAAGAGCTTCAATAAAAAAACGCAGCGACGACTGCAAAATCGTACGTCGTAAAGGGCGTTTATACGTGATTTGCAAGAAAAATCCTAAGTTTAAGCAGCGTCAAGGATAATTTTTATTAATTTTGCACAAAATTTCAGTTTTATAATATGGCAATAAGAATTGTGGGCGTTGACCTGCCCCAAAACAAGAGAGGTGTTATCGCTCTCACTTACATCTACGGCATCGGACGCAGCTCTGCTGCTAAAATTCTCGAAACTGCCGGCGTGAGCGAGGATACTAAGGTCAAAGATTGGACCGACGCCGAGGCTGCACGTGTGCGCGAGGTTATCGGTGAGAACTACAAGGTCGAAGGTGACCTCCGTAGCGAAGTACAAATGAACATCAAGCGACTCATGGACATCGGTTGCTACCGTGGCATCCGCCACCGCAACGGTCTGCCAGTGCGCGGTCAGAGCACAAAGAACAACGCACGCACTCGCAAGGGACGCAAGAAAACTGTTGCTAACAAGAAGAAAGCTACTAAATAATTTTAAGGTATGGCAAAGAAAACAGTCGCAGCTAAGAAGAGAGTTGTTAAAGTCGACGGAGTTGGCCAACTTCATGTGCACTCTTCGTTTAACAACATTATTGTGTGCCTCGCTAACAGTGAGGGACAGGTTATTTCATGGTCTTCTGCTGGTAAGATGGGCTTCCGTGGTTCTAAAAAGAACACTCCTTATGCAGCCCAGATGGCAGCACAAGACTGTGCTAAGGTGGCCTATGACCTTGGTCTTCGCAAGGTAAAGGCTTATGTTAAGGGACCAGGCAACGGACGTGAGTCTGCTATTCGCACCATCCATGGCGCTGGTATCGCAGTAACCGAGATCATCGACGTTACTCCACTTCCACACAACGGATGCCGTCCTCCTAAGAGAAGAAGAGTTTAATACTTCTTTTAATAGGACTCTTAATTCAATTTTTTTCACAACCTTTTTTTCGCGAATCTCTGTCAGTGATTGGATTGCATCTTTTTTAACAACCTCTCTGCAATCGCGGCTGCACTGAAGCGATTCTGCATCCAAAAATTTAGTTTAATTATTTAAAAACAAGAAAATGGCTAGATATACCGGTCCAAAATCTAAAATCGCACGCAAGTTTGGTGAACCAATCTTCGGCGAAGACAAAGTCCTCGCTAAAAGGACTAATCCTCCTGGACAGCATGGGGCCAACAGAAGAAGAAAACTCTCTGAGTACGGTACCCAGCTTCGCGAAAAACAAAAAGCTAAATACACCTATGGCGTTCTAGAGCGTCAGTTCCGTAACCTCTTCGACAAGGCTTCTCGCTCTAAGGGCGTTACCGGTGAGGTGCTGTTGCAGTTGCTCGAGGCTCGTCTCGACAATGTGGTTTATCGTCTGGGAATTGCTAAGACACGCGCTGCTGCTCGTCAGCTCGTTCTGCACCGTCACATCACTGTTAATGGCAACGTTGTTAACATCCCTTCTTACTCTGTAACTCCAGGTGAGCTCGTTGCTGTTCGTGAGAAATCTAAATCACTCGAGGTAGTTCAAGACTCGCTCGCTG
The DNA here is from genome assembly GCA_902762385.1 of uncultured Bacteroidales bacterium. Lineage (GTDB taxonomy): Bacteria > Bacteroidota > Bacteroidia > Bacteroidales > Muribaculaceae > Sodaliphilus. Next base: position 26,267 of record CACWNQ010000034.1, read on the forward strand.
GTTTCAACCACAGCAAGTATCCTTGGATCGAGTGGGACGAGAACGTTAAGGGAGGCAAAATGCTTAACCTTCCACAGCGTGAGGACATTCCTGAGAACATCAAGGAGCAATTGATAGTTGAGTTGTACTCTAAATAATTTTAACATCCATGGCTATTTTAGCATTTCAGAAACCAGAAAAAGTCTTGATGCTCGAAGCCGACAACAAGTTCGGAAAATTCGAGTTTCGACCACTGGAGCCAGGCTATGGCGTTACCGTGGGAAACGCGTTAAGACGAATCTTGCTCTCATCTCTCGAGGGTTTTGCTATCTGCAACATCCGCATCGATGGTGTGAAGCATGAGTTTGCAACTATTCCGGGCGTCAAGGAAGATGTTACCAACGTCATCCTTAACCTCAAGAAGGTGCGCCTCAAGCAAGTGGTTGCTGAAACCGAGACCGAGAAAGCTACCATCAAGGTGGCAGGACAGGATGTTTTCCATGCTGGCGACATAGGTAAGGTGCTTAACGGTTTTGAGGTACTTAACCCCGAACTCGTTATCTGCAACCTCGATCCTAAAGCTAGCTTCCAGCTCGACATCACCATCAACAAGGGTAGGGGATACGTGCCTGCCGATGAAAATCGCAGCGCTAACGATCCTATCGACGTAATCGCTATCGATTCGATTTACACTCCTATCATCAACGTGATGTATTCTGTCGAAAACTACCGTGTTGAGCAGAAGACCGACTACGAGAAGCTCATACTCGAGATTACTACCGATGGCTCTATTCACCCAAAAGATGCGCTCAAAGAGGCTGCTAGAATTCTCATTCAGCACTTCATGCTATTCTCCGACGAGAAGATCGCGCTCGATGCAAGTGAAAACGATGCCAACGAAGAGTTCGATGAGGAAGTTCTCCACATGCGACAGCTCCTCAAGACTAAGCTCGTTGATATGCAACTCTCTGTCAGGGCTCTTAATTGCCTCAAGTCGGCCGAAGTCGAGTCTCTCGGCGATCTCGTCAAGTACAACAAGACCGACCTCCTCAAGTTCCGTAACTTCGGTAAGAAGTCGCTCTCTGAGCTCGAGGAATTGCTCTCAAGCAATGGCCTGAACTTTGGCATGGATATTTCAAAATATAAATTAGATAAAGAATAATAACGATGAGACATAATAAGAAATTCAATCACTTGAGCCGCAAGAAAGGACATCGCGACGCCATGTTGGCCAACATGACCATCTCTTTGATCATGCACAAGAGAATTTTCACTACTCTTCCTAAGGCCAAGGCGCTCAGAGTTTATGCCGAGCCCATTATCAACCGTGCTAAGACCGACGATACTGCTTCGCGCCGCGTAGTGTTCAGCTACCTCCAGAACAAGCAGGCTGTTAGCATTCTCTTCAACGAGATTGCTCAGAAGATCGCCGACCGTCCAGGTGGTTACACTCGCATCCTTAAGATGGGCAACCGTCTTGGTGACAATGCTAAGACTTGCTTCATCGAGCTAGTCGACTACAACGAGGCTCTTCTCGCCGAGAAGAAGGAGACTGCCAAGAAGGCAACACGTCGTAGCCGTCGCTCTTCAGGCAAAAAGGCCGCTGCGCCTGCTCAAGAAGAGGCTCCAGCACAAGAAGCTGCTGAGTAATTTTAAAATCAGTGCAACTGACCCTATGGCTGTCATCAGCCACAACAGGTTAACAATAACATCAACGGCATCCCATTCTTGGGGTGCCGTTGTGGTTTATGTTGCTAATCGGACATTTTTGCCGATTGTTTTCAGTATATGTAAAAGCGTCTACCTCATCCTGAAAATCCTCACTCCCTTGTTGCTCTGACGCTTCTGGAGCTGAGTCTTCAAGTCCACATTCTCAAGCATTACCTTTTTGCCTATCGATGATGCGTCTAGTAGAACTGGATTACCCTTCGAGTCTAGTTCAATAATGCCCAGGTGCGATAAGTCAAGACCATTCATTTTAGTCACAAGACCCACAAAGTCGCCACGTTTAACCACCTTCTTTACATCATTAGAGTTCAGTTGCTCCTTCTTGATATAAGGAAAACGGTGACTGCGGTAGCCCACTTCCACATTCTTTATCTTCTCGTAAATCGAGTCATTGGCAAGTGATGGGTATGAGTCGCGATGAGTCGACATGTAGTCAAGTGTCTTGATTTCATATCTAGCACAGCCTATGTCGCTCGTCACATCCACAATATTGCCGCGGTTAGTATTGTCGACAATCCAGTCACTCATGTAGTGCAGGCGCGACGAGTAGTCACCTATCTCACCATGGCGGTAGCGCAAGTCTTCAAGATGGCTCGCATAGTCACGCCATGTGTCACGGCCATTAAGTGTCGCACGAGTCAGTGCGTAAAGCGTCTCTACAAAAGTGGTGCAGTCCAGCTCATCAATGTTGATCGTTAGCTTCTCTTCCTCACCCTCAAGAGTGTGCGCAACATAGGGTGTGCCCTCAAGTTTGTGGGCGTAGAAGCACACTAGTTCGTTAGCATCGGTCAAACCACTCGATTTGCCGGCAGCCAGCAGTTCATTAATCTTTACAGTGTCGTTGGCACAGTGAAAACGCATTTGTTCTATTGTTATGGCCTCTGCGGTGGGGACTAGAACCTTGCTCACATTGCCGTCGTGGCTGCCACAACTACATAGCAGACCAATAGCACCAAGCCACAATATCTTTTTAATTCTCATGACATTTATAATTTGAGATTTTTTGTTGCAACAAAAGTAAGAATAAAATTCAACACAACCAAGCAATCACATTTTTTAATGTTGTTTCTCTTTTGTGCCAATAGCTACCTTTACTCCCCCAAAAAATACTTTACACATTATTATATATACTAATATATGCCTCACACTTCACACTTTGTATTTATAACTCAATGATCTTGTCCCACCCACTACGAGATGTTAAGCATGATGTCATCTGCCGCTTAACCTGTGAAACGGATTCAGACCGTTATGGTTGTAGATTCTCAAAACACATGGATAAAAAAATGAAAAAGTGTCCCAACCGTCCCGCTTCTCATGCCATTAGGCTTATAATCCGGAACATTTCCGGCCAGATGATTCCCCTTCGGCATGGTTCAGAATAGGTCCCTGAACCATCCTTTACCTTTTGTCGCTGTCCCGAAACGTCCACTTTTGTGTCCCAAACCACGCAATCTTCAGGAAAGGCGCGTTTTTTTTGAAAAAAAACGTGAAAATATTTTGCCGTGTCGTGAATCGGTTGTAATTTTGCAACGCTTTTCGGCTCACGAGGACCCGTTCCGAGTTGAGCGGTTTTTTT
>CACWNQ010000035.1 GCA_902762385.1 uncultured Bacteroidales bacterium
ATTACAGAAAATGGATCCTCGCTGCTGTGATGCCTCAACATTAAAATATTTTGTGATTCCAAATTCCGTGACAAGCATTGGCGAATATGCTTTTACGTACAGTTCTATTCTTACAAGTATAAAGCTGTCGGATAACATACAAATCATTCCTAATAATTGCTTTGATCACTGTTTCTCATTAGAATATGTTGAGATGCCAGCCAATTGCAAGTACATTATGAAAGAGGCATTTAATGAAACTCCATATCTCAAAGGTTTAGTCTTGCCTAACAATTTGTTATATATTGGAGTTTATGCATTTTATAATTCAGGTATAATGAACATTGACGTTCCAGGCAGCGTTCAAGAAATTGATGATTTTGCATTCTGGCAATCACAATTAAGCACTGTATCTTTGCATGAAGGTCTTCAAACAATAGGACGTGGGGCGTTTGCCAATCTAGACAACTTCACTAATATGTATTGTGATATAAAAGAGCCTATTATTCTTGCCGATAATCCGTTCATTAATACCGATATCACAAATGCAATCCTCTATGTGCCTTACGGCAGCAAAGATAAATATGAGGCTGCTCAGTATTGGAAAGATTTCGGAAACATTGTCGAAAAAGACATGTCAAGTGTAACGACTGTCAAAGGCGACAAACAAATGATAGGTGTGCGTTACTACAACCTCGCCGGTGTGGAAAGCGCCGAGCTTCAGCAAGGCGTGAACCTCAAGGTCACAACCTACACCGACGGCACCAGCACCACCGAGAAGGTAATCAAATAACCAACACTGATTTTCTATGGAGTTTTAGGAGTTAAGGAGTTTATCAATCCACCATAACTCCATGCAACATCGCAATATAATTAAGTTTAACACATAAAAATAAACGGCTATGAAAAAGATTATTTTTACCTTGCTGGGACTGCTGATGATAACCAGCGCCAGCGCAGCATCACAAACCACTTTCATGCCCGTCCTATCCGAAGGCAAGTCATGGGAAGTGGCGACTATCAGTTGGGATTACGAGAATTTTCCTAATAGTAATGACACAACTGGCTATTACACAGTTTCTGTCTGTGGTGACACCATTGTAAACAATCTCACATGCAAGAAGATTGAAATTGTCCTAAAGGGTAATCAAAAAAGTTCAAAGACAGCCGTTGCTTATGAGAAAGACGGAAAGGTCTGGAACGTGAACAGCAATGGCGAGATGGTGCTGATTTTTGATATTGGGCTTCACCAAAATGATGAAGTTGATGCTGGTTATGTGGTAAAAGAAGATTATATCTCAGTCAATGGCTTTAACCGAAAACGGTTATTAATTGATTCAGGCATCGACAGTGATGATTATAGTTATTATGTAGTAGAAGGCATTGGAATTAGTTCCGACAAGTGGGTTTCCAATTTAGTTGTAGGCAATGAAAACGAATATACAATTATGCTTTCTTGCAGCGAGAATGGAGAAATTGTTTTCACGAAAGAAGATTTCTCAAAACAAGATGACTATGTTCCCCTAGTTCGCGAAGGGGTTGTTTGGGAGTATGTGGGATGTCGCCAGTATTCGCATCAACATTCGCTTTACGCCCTTGAATTCAATGGCACCACAACGATTGACGGAAAGGTTTACCACAAAATCTATCGCACCGATTATGACAAGCAGGGCAATGCCCAGGAACCATATTTTGTTGCATATGTAAGAGAAGAGAACAAGATAGTTTCAGTATATATTGATACATACGAACAAGACGAGGATTTCTATTATACTTATTGGTGGGATATCCCCAAAACATTGTACGACTTCAGCAAACCAATGTTCCTGCCTGATGAGGCATACATTATATTTGGTAATGATGGTCCCATTGATTACAACACAAATTACTATCCATCCTCATCAATCGAAGTTGAGGTTGGGGAAACAACCAGGAAAGGATATTTTATTGACCATGGAAATGATGATGAGTCATTTAAAACCATAGAAGGCATTGGTGTTGACTGTGATTTTGGCGACTTGCTCATTCCTTATAGGACTTTCTACACAGGTTTTAACCCCATGGCAAGCCTCGCAGCTGTTTATGAAAATGGCGAACTTGTCTATAAAGGTCGTGCCTATGATAAAGCTCAAAGGCTAAAATATCCCGTCGTGGGCGATGCCGATGATGATGGTGTTGTGACAAGTGCTGATATCACAGCTCTCTATAACTATCTGCTCGACAGTGATTATCAGTATTATGAAACCAGCGATGTGGATGGTGACGGCGAAGTAACCAGTGCTGATGTTACTGCAGTTTACAACATTCTGCTGGGCAACAGCTCCAATGATGATAATGTAACTGAATATGAAGTCAACGGAGTGAAATTCAAGATGTTGAAAGTTGATGGAGGCTCGTTTTTGATGGGTGCCAGTGGTGATTACGCCGAGGATTATGATAATGAACTGCCAACACATCAAGTCAACTTGAGTACTTACTACATTGGCCAGACCGAGGTGACGCAAGAGCTGTGGCAAGCCGTGATGGATAACAACCCGTGCAAATTCAATGGTGAGCCTTATGGCACCAACTTGAAGCGTCCAGTGGAAAATGTTAGCTGGACAGACTGTCAAGAATTTATTAGTAAGCTCAACGAGATGACAGGTAAGAGTTTTCGCCTTCCCACCGAGGCAGAATGGGAATATGCCGCTCGAGGTGGCAAAATGAGTCTTGGTTATGTGTTCTCAGGAAGCGACAACTTTGAGGATGTTGCATGGTGTAACATTCCTTTGGAATTAGAAGGGACTTTAGGCTATGGCACACAGACAGTTGCCACAAAGTGTCCCAACGAACTTGGCTTGTATGACATGAGTGGCAACGTGTGGGAGTGGTGCCAAGACTGGTTTGGCTCTTACAATGCAGATGCGCAAACCAATCCTACAGGACCAGAGACTGGTACTTGCCGCGTGTGCCGTGGTGGCAGTTGGCTTGGTGTTCCTCAAAGCTGTGTCGTATTTCTCCGAAACTATGTCTACCGACCAAGCATGCGCAGTTCTATTGTAGGTCTGCGCCTTGCTATGTAGTTTGGCTTCTTCAAACGATCATACAATCTTTGCTTTTTAGTAGAGAAATTATAATTAATATTTTCAAGGATTTATAGTGAGAAATCTGACATACAATTACTTTATTATTTATTAGTCACACGCTATCAAGACTCTCACTATAAATACTGCATTATAAAGGCGGCTTCCAAAATGTTGGGGGCCGCCTTCGCACAAAATTGTGCATTATGCATTATGCTTTGTGCATTGATTAAGGGCTTTTCGACATCGATAGATGCAGCTTTGTGAGATTACACACCACTGCAATTAGTCAGTTCGACCAAAGCTGCGGTTTTGTGCGCTATGTGTGGTCCAAAACAATTCGATTAATTCGACCAATTCGCCGTTTTTTTTAATGTTGTTTCGCCACCCCACCACCCATTACCTTTGCGCACATGCGCGTTCATTGACATACTGCCACCTATCCTCATTTTTTTCTAAAACTGTCCCACCACCCAATTTGCAAGAAAAATAAAAACAGTTGTTCAAGTTGTTTCTGGGTTGTTCCCGTTGTTTGACAATAATGAGTCAAGTGAGTCAGGTGAGTCCATCTTTCGCTCAATTCGCTCAATTCGCCGTTAGTGATTCCACCGATTCCATGTTCTCTCGCAAAGTTGCACCTACCATACTTTTGCCATGTGCTGCGCACATGAAAATTAGAGAGTCTTCGACTCTAAAATTTATAACATAAAATTTTAGTGCGAAGCACCTTTAAAATTTTAGCGCGCAGTGCTCTAATTTCCACTCCGCCAGGAGTGGCAAAAAATCTCGCGCAGATCAATTGTCTTTAATAACCAAAAGCCGTATGGCTACAAAACCAGCATCTAATGAGAAATCATTTATTTGTCATTAATTGTCGTTTAAGAAAAAAAACGCAAAACTGTCCCAAAACTTCCGTTTTTGATCCTTGGTCCATTTTTCCAGAAAAAAAATTAAAAACTGTCCCACGCGTCAGCTTTGTGAGATCAACAAAGCATCCGCGCGCAGCCCCCATTGTGCATTATGAATTATGCATTGATTAAGGGCTTTTCGACACCGGCAGGTGCAGCTTTGCGAGATTATCGAAACATCTAACGCCAATTATGCATTGTGAATTGATCAACGCGGCCCAACCGTTGTGCAAGTTGTTTCTGGGTTGTTCCCGTTGTTTGACAATAATGAGTCAAGTGAGTCAGGTGAGTCCATCTTTCGCTCAATTCGCTCAATTCGCCGTTGTTTGATAATTAATGAATAATTCACGAAAATTCGCGTAAAATACACCAAAATCAATTGTCTTTAATAGCCAAAAGGCTTCACACGAATATTTTGTCATTAATTGTCTTAACAAAAACCCTCTCCCCTCTCACCTCTTCACTCCCCATTATGCAAAAAAAAATCTAAAAAATTACACATTATTATAGAAGTTGTGAGTTTTTTATCTAATTTTGCACGCGATTTTGAGAGTTAAGTGCGTTATCTGACCACAGTTAACACAGCTAACGCAGTGATTATAAAGCAAAAGCAGAAAATTCATAAACATTATCATGGCAGACAATCTGGTAATCGTGGAGTCTCCCGCCAAGGCGAAGACCATCCAGAAATTTTTAGGAAAAGACTACAAAGTAATGTCGAGCTATGGCCACATCCGTGACCTCGAGAAGAAAGATTTCAGCATCGACATCAACAACGGCTTTGAACCACTATATGTGATCCCCGAAGATAAAGAGGAACTTGTAGCCGAGCTCAAGAAGGCATCTAAGAGTGCAAAGACCGTGTGGCTCGCAAGTGATGAGGACCGTGAGGGAGAGGCAATCGCCTGGCACCTGAGCCAAGTGCTAGACCTGAAGAAGGAGAACACCAAGCGCATCGTGTTCCACGAGATTACCAAGCCAGCCATCATGGCAGCAATCGAGAATCCACGCGACATCGACGAGAACTTAGTCGACGCACAGCAGGCACGCCGCGTGCTCGACCGCATCGTGGGCTTCGAACTCTCGCCAGTGCTGTGGAAGAAAATCAAACCAGCATTGAGCGCAGGACGTGTACAGAGCGTAGCAGTGCGACTTCTTGCCGAGCGCGAGAAGGAGATTCGTGAGTTCAAGAGCGAGCAATACTACCGCGTGGGAAGCGAACTCCTCACCAGTGGTGAGGCAGTGGTCCCATGCGAACTCAACAAGCGCTTTGCCGACCGTGAGCATGCTGTAGAACTGCTTGAGCACTGCAAGGACACCACCTTCACCGTTGCCGACATCCAAGTGAAGCCACTCAAAAAGTGCCCTGCCCCACCATTCACCACATCAACGCTGCAGCAGGAAGCTTCACGCAAACTTGGCTTCTCGGTTGCACAGACCATGCGCATAGCACAGTCGCTCTATGAAAGCGGACATATCACCTACATGCGTACCGACTCGGTCAACCTGTCAAGCCTCGCAATTGGCACTATAAGCCACGAAATCAAGGAGACTTTAGGCGAGAAGTATCTCAAGGTGCGCAAGTACCACACCTCGTCGAAGGGTGCACAGGAGGCTCACGAGGCAATTCGACCCACTTTCATCAGCAACCACGACATCAACGGCAATGCCCAAGAGAAGAAGCTCTACAACCTCATCTGGAAGCGCACCATCGCATCACAGATGGCCGACGCTCAGGTCGAGAAGACTCAGGTCGACATCAGCATCCTAGGTCGCCCCGAGATGCTCATTGCCAACGGTGAGGTAGTGAAGTTCGACGGATTCCTTAAGGTCTATTTCGAGACCGAGGATGAAGACAACATCAACAACGCACCTAGCAGCGAGTTCCACATGCTGCCACCCATGCAGGTGGGCGACAAACTCTCTCTCAAGGAGATGATTGCCACTCAGCGCTTCACACAGCAGCCCAACCGCTACAGCGAGGCAATGCTCGTTAAGCGACTCGAGGAGCTCGGCATTGGCCGTCCTTCAACCTACGCTCCCACCATCTCGACCATCCAGGCACGCGACTATGTGGTTAAAGGCGAGAGCAAAGGCGTGAAGCGTTCCTTCGAGCAAATTGTACTCAAGGGCAACAAGATAAGCACTAAAAGCAAGAGCGAACTCGTGGGCAACGAGAAGGGCAAACTCATCCCCACCGACGTGGGCATGGTAGTCAACGACTTCCTCACCAAGTACTTCCCACAGATTCTCGACTACAACTTCACTGCCAAGGTAGAGAGCGAATTCGACGATATCGCCGAGGGCAAGCGCAAGTGGAACGACGAAATCAAGGACTTCTACGACGACTTCCACAAGAACATCGAGGAGGTTTCTTCGCTTCGACTTGAGCACAAAGTGGGTGAGCGCATGCTCGGAACCGACCCTGCAACAGGCAAACCTGTGTCGGTGAAGATAGGACGCTACGGACCACTCGTGCAGCTGGGAAGCACCGACGACGCCGACAAACCTCGCTTCGCGTCGCTGATGAAGGACCAGAGCGTAGCCACCATCACCCTCGACGAGGCACTCAAGCTCTTCGACATGCCTCGCATGCTTGGAATCTATGAGCACGAAGAGATTCAGGTGGCCATTGGGCGTTTCGGTCCTTACATTAAGCATGCTGGCAAGTTTGTCTCAATTCCTAAAGACATGTCGCCCTACAGCATAACATTCGATGAAGCCATCCAACTCATCAACGACAACCGTGCCAACAAGGCCAAGAAGATTCTCAAAACCTTCGACGAAGAGCCCGAAATGCAGGTTCTCAACGGACGATATGGCGCCTACATCAGCTATCAGGGCAAGAACTACAAGATTCCCAAGAAGATGGAGGCCGAGAAACTCACACTCGACGACTGCCGAGCTATCGTCGCCGACGAGAGCAATGCAAGCAAGGGAGGAAAGCGTGGCGCAGCACGCCGCAAAGCAGCTACCACCAAGAAATAACAATATCACCCTAAATATAAAGCAATCGCAATGAAAAAAGGTAATATTATAACAGCTGTTATCGCACTGGTAATCATAGCTCTAGCTTCAAGCTGCAGCACATCCACCAGCAGCAACAACCTGAGCGACAACCCCGACTCACTCATGAAACTCTTGTCGCAATATAATGCCAAACTGCCAGTAACCTTCGGCAACGGCGACATTCTCGACAGCGTGTATTACGATGGTGGTGGACACCGTGCAGTGTTCAACTACATTGTCGACAACAACGATGTTACAATCGAGACCTTGGCTAGCGATGCGGCCAAGGCCAAAGAACTCCTCAAGGGCAACATCGCCACTAGCGAGGACGCCTTGGCAATGTACAAAGAGCTGGCACAAAACGAGATAGACGTAAGAACTGTGCTACTCAGCACTCGCAGCCGCACCAACACACCCATCGACTTGAGTGCCGACGAAATCAACGGCCTCACTGCCAAGAAAGACAGCACCGCAAAGCAGGTCAGCGGCCAGATGACCGTGCGCGACTCGCTCGACATGGCTTTAGACTCAATCAACGCACTCTTCCCCGACACCATCGACCAGCGCACCGTGCTCACCAAGGTTCAAGTCGAGAACAACTATGTGGTTTACAACTACGTGTGCGACGAGGGCAAGAACACCACCATGGACAAGATGAAAGGCGAGATGGGCAAGAAAAAGGCGGCTTCTGAGAGCCAGATGCGCAAACCCACTCCCGAACTCGAGCAGCTCATGACCCTGTGTGTCGACAACGGCCTGGGTATTAAGCACCGCTTCGTAGGCAAGTCGACCAAGCAGACACAAGACTACTCATTCTCGGCAGTCGATCTGAGCAAAATCACCGGTCGCGACTTGCCCGAAGACTACGAGGAGATAAAAGGCCTCATCGACCCCAAGAAGTACAAAAAGAAAACCGGCAGCTCACAATACGAGGAAGGCATCTACTAATCCAAGCCTAAAAAGCGCGCCTAACACGATAAAATGCAACTCCCCCCTCTAGGTAATTAGAGGGGGAGTTGTGTGTTGTGCCTCTTCCGGGGCCCATTAGATGGTTTGCAGTGGTTTTGGGCTTTTTGTGGGCTATTGCAGGCTAACCACATCCTTCGCCCAGGCGAGATTCCAATAATAGTTCTCATTAACCCCTGGCGAAGTGCCCTTTATGTAGGTCGACAGCCCCGAAAAATGCTCCTGGTCAATCAAGATGCGGTTAAATATCGTGGGAGTCGCCATTTTGTCAATCACCACCTTATTATATATATTAAGGAGCTCGGCTTGCATCTCCTCGGGGCAGATGGCCTGGTAATACTGTAGGAAGTCAAAGAAGAACCTCGACGAATTGATATTATAGCTCTGAATGCCACTTGTCGACTTCAGATCAATGCCCTGCTGCTGAATGCGATGGCACACGTCGGCAAGCGCATCCATTTGCGAGCAGTCAACCACCGCGCCCGAGAAAGTGCGAGTCTGCCCAGTCATCGCATCATAGTAGTTATAGGTAGCCCGGCACGACGCAGCCAGGTCAGCCTGGTCCTTGCACAGCAGTGGCAGAGTCTGGTCATAAGGCATGCCCTGCGCCGGAATCTCGGTCGTGTAGCCCACAAAGTAGTGGCAATGGTGACGCAGCTCATAGGCCACCTCAACGCACGCCATGTAGCACACATCGGCATATATCCACTCAAACACCCCCGTGGGCACTCCTGCGGCAAGCTCGGTGAGCGACATTGTCGACCCGTTATCCTCGCCAAAGTCCTTCAACGGGCTCGAGTCCTTAGTAGTTATCGACCTAGCCCAGCCAGTGCCGTGCGACCACAAGATGAGGCCATACTCATTGGCAGGAGCCTCGCCCTTCATGTCAAACACCACCTGGCGCATGCGCTCAGGCGTAACCGACACTCCATTAGCGTTGCCATAGGTGAGCAGCGTCTTATGCTCCAATTTGCCATTTTTGAGCTTAATCTCAAATAGCGTCGGGTCCTGACCATCGTTAGCCACCCTATACACTAGCAGGCGGCAGCCGTTCAGAGCGCCCTTGGTCACGGCCTGATCCATTTCGGCAAGGTCTTGCTGGTCACGGTTATTGTTGCCCAGGCTATTCGTCGCAATCATATACACCAGTATCGTGCGCTTAGCGTTTTGCTCAGGTTTGGGCTCATCGTCCGAGCACGAAGCCAGGCACACAACCACCGTCAGCAGTAAAATCCAGAATCTTGACATTTTTACAAAATTTAACATCAAACATCTTAAACACCTTCAATTATCAGTAATAAAGGCGAACAAAGGTACCTTTTTTTTTCGATTTTCGGGCTCATGCATCAATTTTTTTTCAAATATTTCAACATTTTTTTTGCCTAATCCAAAAACTATAACTAATTTTGCCTAATTTATAAATTGTATTGGCCTTCGACACGTGGTTATAAAAAAAGGCTGTTTAAGATATCTTAATTACTTGTTGTTTAGGAATGAAATATTAATGCACAATTTGAAGTGCGACAACTATTGTCGCCCTGCATTTGTATGTTCGAGCCATCAGGTCCCTCAGCCCGATGGAGCGAAATCTTGTGTTATGACCTTATCTAAATTAAAGAAATCACTCACCCTTGCCGCGCTATGCAGCATGCTGCTCATTCTTGCATGCAGTTGCAGCGACAGCAAGAGCGAGCCCAAGCTTGGCTCGGCGCCAGTAGTCGTGACTGTCAACGTCGACACCACCATGACCCACTGGCAGGACTACATTGTCGACTCGCGCGCATCGAGCGCTCCGCTGCTGCGTTGCAAGCTCCAGGCGCTCTCGAGCGACAACAACATCATCGCCAGCGAGACCCACGTTTTCCAGCCTGGCGAGCGATTGACCACCACCTTTAGGCTCACGTTGCCATCCGACGAATACCGACTCATGGCATGGTGCGACTATGTCGATGCGGCACAACCCAGTGCCGACCTGCACTATCTCACCACCGACCTGCGCGACGTGACCTTCACTGGCCGCTACGATGGCAACGACCCATCGCGTAACGCCTACTCGGGCGTCACCCCCATCGACTTCAAGGTCTATGAGGGCGACACCACCACCGTTATCAACAGCGACATCTCTCTCAAGCCCATCATGGGCAAGATAAAGTTTGTCGCTACCGACTACAACCAGTTCCTCGGCAAGCCCATCAGTCTGCGTTTCCTCA
>CACWNQ010000036.1 GCA_902762385.1 uncultured Bacteroidales bacterium
ATTGACGATATCACTGCTATCACCATTGAGCAGGTAGTTGTAGAGAATAGTAATATCAACACTGCCCACAGTGCCGTCGCCACTCACATCGCCAGGAACAGCAGGTTGCTCACCATACACGAATTTAATCTTAACCGTGTGAGTCTCACTGCCAATAGTGGCTGTGAGCGTGGCAAGAAGTCGACCCTCGCTCTGGATATCTTCGGCGTCAAACTGTGCCTGACAAATACCATTGTTAGCAATGAATGTCTTATTGTAGGTTGTGTTATTACCTAAATTCACACAGGCGCCTCCCATGCACCATAAGAGCCTCGCTGGATTCAATGAATTTTCATCAATAGTGATAACGGCATTACCTGAATTTTGACTGCCCGAGAGTATCTTCAAGATTAGACCGTTATTGGGGTCAGAACTAGGATTGGTGTAGCAGCCCATCTCGCCAAAGCCCCATTCATCTTCCTCGGCTTGAATTGTAACTGTTGCACCATCGGCAAGCGACTCGCCATGATAACGGAACTCAAAAGTCTGTGCCACTAGTGCAGGCACCGATACGAGCAATATAGCTGCTAATGATAGTAATTTTTTAATCATAAAGTAATATCACAAAAGTAAGGTTCAGGTTAATCAGTTCTTTGAGTCGAAAAAGGGTTGAACCCGTTACCCAATTCACAACTCTTTATTATGGATACAAAGTTATAATTTTTCATTAAAATAAATAATTTATTAATATATATTTAACTTTTATTTACGATTACTTTTCGCCACTTACAAACAAATGAGCATGATTGAATAAGAAAACTAAAAACAGCCTCATTCATTCACTATTTGATGTGAGTGCCACTGGTGAGGTCGCTGAAGCGTGCCGAGTTGATAAGCACTACCTCTTTCACGCCATGGTCAATAGCCGAGAAAGCATTATTGATATCAGGATAGGCAGCGGGATTGATGTCACCACTCTCGCACATCGACTTGTACTGTGCCCGACGCAGTACAGGGATTACGCTATTGGGGTTCTTCTCGTTGGCCAACACACCATTCTCTTCGCCAAGCACGTTGATAACATTAACGTCATAGGTACTAGTTAGAGTCTGCGCAATCTCATAGGCAAACATTTTCACATCGCCGTTGAGCAGATTTCCCTTGCCGTCATGGGTGAGCGGAGCAATCACGGGTACCACATTTTCTTCGAGCAGCTTGATGAGCATCGTTGAGTTAACTCGACGTACGGTTCCTACGCGCCCAACATTCACGGGTCTGATGGGAACTTTAGTGCTCTGCACGAGGTTCAGATCCACTCCTGTTAACCCCAAGGCATTGAGTCCTCGCCACTGCATGATAGCGACAAGGCGCTTATTCACGAGTCCACCATAGACCATTGTCACGAGGTCCATCACTCGGTCATCGATGATGTCGCGGCCGTCATTGGTCTGGCGAATGGTGATGCCCATCTTCTCGGCTACCATCGATGCCATGGTTCCCTCGCCGTGTACAAAGAGCTTTAGACCCTCGATGGCAGCAAAGTCCCGGATAAGGGCACGCAGGTTCTCAGGATCCTCGACCACAACCCCCTCAACGTTCACTATAGTAAGTTTCTTCCGCATTTTTCTTGATTGGGAAATTTAGGGATCTTTGTTATTTCTCTTTGAACTTTGATAAGCCTCCATTGAGGAAGTCGATGAAAGCAGGCACATCTTCCTTGTAGCTGAACGAGCCGCTCAAGGCGTTGCCTTGCGGATCGACGCACACATAGAACGGTTGGGTGTTGCTACCAAACTTGTGACGTTGTAGGTAGCTCCACTTGTCACCGATAGTGCGCAAGGTACGCTTTTCGCCAGTCGCTTCGGTCACCTCGATGGGTTCGGGCAACGGACGCTTGTCATCGACAAACAGGGAAATGAGCACATAGTCCTTGTTCAGTTTGTCGGCCACGCTGGGGTCGGTCCACACGGCGGCTTCCATCTTGCGACAGTTCACACAACCGAAGCCGGTGAAGTCGAGGAACACGGGTTTGCCCGCGGCAGCGGCGGCCGCCATGCCTTGTTCATAGTCGGTGTAAGCTGCGCGAACTTCCTTAGTGTTGAGATTGAAATCTTGAGTGTTCATGGGTGGTGCGAAAGCACTCACGGCCTTGCACGGTGCTCCCCACAGTCCCGGCAGCATGTAGATGGCAAAGGCGATGGAGATGAGTCCGCCCATGATGCATATTACGGGCATAGGCTTGGTAAGCTCCTCGCCGGTGCCGTCGCTCTGGAACTTGAGACGTCCAATGAGGTAGAGTCCCAGCAGACCGAAGATGGCAATCCATAAGCACAGGAACACCTCACGGTCCATCAGGTGCCAGCCGTAGGCAAGGTCGGCAACAGAGAAAAACTTGCAAGCAAAAGCTAGTTCGATGAAGCCCAGTGTCACCTTGAGAATGTTCATCCAGCCGCCCGACTTAGGTGCCGACTTAAGCCATGAGGGGAACATGGCAAACAGGGTGAAAGGCAACGCCAAAGCCAAGGCAAAGCCGAGCATTCCGATAGCCGGTCCCCAGAAGTTACCCGAAGTGGCGAAGTCTACCAGCAGGAAGCCGATGATAGGTCCAGTGCATGAGAATGACACCAACGCCAGCGTGAAGGCCATCAAGAAGATCGAGACAAGACCGCTGGTTTTGTTGGCCTTGTTGTCAACAGCGTTAGACCACTTGCTGGGAAGCTTAATCTCAAACATACCGAAGAACGACAGCGCAAACACTACCAGCAACAGGCACAGGAAGATGTTAAACACAGCATTGGTCGAGAGAGCATTCAACGCGCTAGGACCAAAGATGGCAGTAACAATGAGACCAAGCAACAAGTATATCACAACTATCGAGATGCCATAGGTAATGGCGTCTTTTATACCTTTCTTCTTGTCGTTCTTGGCGCGCTTGAGGAAGAAACTCACCGTCATGGGGATAATAGGCCACACACATGGTGTAAACAATGCCACCAGTCCTCCTAAGAATCCCAACAGGAAAATGTACCATAACGAACGCCCTTCACCGTCGGCAGTGCCGTCAATCTTCTGGATGTCGCCCACCACGGGACGCCATAGGGCATCATGGTCAAGGGCTGCTATGGCCGCCGAGTCGACAACGGGAGCAACGGCTGTGCTGTCGAGTCCCATAGCGGCGTTCAGCGCCACAAGCGAGTCGGCCTTAGCTTTAGCCAAGGCGGCAACATCTGCTTTTTCCTCATCGGCCTTTTCCTCATGGGTCTTTTCCTGTTTTTTGTCGGTGTCAGCATCGACAGCTGGCGATGCACCGCTCTTCTTGAAACTCGCGCTCGATGGCGGCATGCACGACTGGTCGTTGCACGCGCCATACTCGAGCTCGGCGTCGATGTCATAGTTTGGCTTGGTAAACTTTACTTTCTGCACAAACTGGACACTGTTCTCAAAGTAGCGCAGCTTGGCGCCGAACATCTCATCGAACTGCGATATTTCCTTGCCCACGGGCTTGAGCACACCCACAGGCTCCACGCCGTCCTTTTTGTTGAAGCGTATTGCAGCCTCGGTGGGGCCGGCATCGCCCAAATTAGTGGAATACACGTGCCACCCCTTGTCAATCTTGCCGATGAACACTATTTCGCCCTCGCTTGAGCCATTAGTGGTCTTGAGTTGTGAAGTAAAGGTCACGGGATTAGCCATCTGTGCCACTGCATATAGTGCCACGGTGACAATCATTAGCAATGCTGTGATTCTTTTTATCATAATAGTGACAATCAATTATTAAAATTGAAAAATTCCGTGAAGAGATTAAAGTACAAATTTAATGAATTATTTGTTGCAACACAATTTTGTTGAATATCTTGGGCAAGGCAGAACTTTCTTCTACATTTCTATTAATGGTGGTATCACTCATCGGTTGAGAACTCCATAAGATAGGCTTTAATGAAGTTGTCGATACTGAAAGGAGTATTAAGCTCAATATCATTGGCACCAGCAGTCAAAGTTGACAAGTCAACATCCTGAACATATAAAACACCCTGTGCGTTAATCTTTAGAGACTTAGTCACCCAGATCT
>CACWNQ010000037.1 GCA_902762385.1 uncultured Bacteroidales bacterium
CAGTCGCTGCGTGACATCGTTGACCTGATGCGCAAGAACGAGACCTCGTTCCCGCACTTCCGCAATTCAAACACCTACAAACTCTTCGAGCCTCCAGTGTTTGAGAACAAGAAAGTTAATCACGGTTATTGGTTCTGAAAAATAGTTAAGAAATTCCTTTTGCTGTCAATTGGCCCTATAAGAGAATCAAATGTGAATGACTGTTAATTGTATTTGGTGTTAATAATTCAAGGACATATCTTTGCATCAAATTCAATTAATCATTTAAAAAGATTTTCATTATGGCTAAAAAAGAAATTTGTTCCGATTGTCCTTACTCAATGCCAAAACGAAATAGGAGCATTATCACTAAAGTGGGGCATATTAAGCGCGAAATCAAAACGAATAATCGTCTGTCTGACAAAAGTATTGAAAGACTAAGAACAATTATCATTAAACATGATTCAGAAGGAGGATTTTCAGGCCCAGAAGATTACTTCACTAACATTATCAAGAGTATAGAAAAAAATCGAAACTTTGACCAATTGGATGATGAACAGAAGTTTTGGGTTTATGAATTAATGGAATGGACGCAGTGGCATATCATTGAAGTTGACCCTGAAACATTCTAAATGACCTATTATTTTTAGAAAAGTATTATCTTTGCCAAAAATCTTTATTGGCATGAAACGGATTCAATTATTATCAATTGCAATACTAACTCTCCTGTTGTTTAACAGCTGTGGCTCTTTGAAGGCTCCGGCCATTCATCAATTCAGTTCAATTGATGGCTACAGATATGTGTTTATCACACCAACTGCAGAGCTCACATCAAGTACTGGTGTAGCATATGCAGTTGGAAATGGATTGTATGGAAACACATCAAAAACCATTAATCCAAGTGATGTGATTTCTGGAATTTTCTTGAAGAATGGCTTTATACGTTTGCCTGAGCTAAAACCAGATTTGTTGGATCAGACAATTGTTGTCAACTATGGTGAGAGTGGGAGAAGAAATAAAGGACTTGGATATACGATTGAAGTTACAATACAGATTCTTTCAGCTAAAACGAGTGAACCTATATGTATATGTACAGCCGAAGGGCAAGGAGAGACAGAAGCTGATGATGTTCGAATAGCAATTAACAGAGCGTTATCTCCTCTTTTTGGCAATTAAGCATGTCTTTTACGCAAAAAGGCGGTTACCATACTTTTGCAGAGTATAGTAACCGCCTTTAATTTTAATGTGTAAAAGATTATGATTACGATTGATTTAAAAGCTCCCAAAGGATGGGATGAGTTAACAGACAACCAACTCCGATACGTGTTCGGACTGATTGCTCAAGGCCTTACGGCTCCCGAGTTGAAGACTTATTGCCTTATACGTTGGTCGGGCATGCAAGTCCTACACAAGTATGGTAGGGGCTGGATGTGTAGATTCGCTGACGACGAATTTGTTGTCACTGCTGAACAAGTCAACGCAGCTATCGGCTCACTTAATTGGCTCGACAAAATGCCTGCTATGCCCGTCCGCATTGAGAAGATCGGAAAGCACAGGGCCTTGCCTGCTGATTTCCAAGAGGTACCTTTCGAGACGTTCATCATATGCGATAACTTGTATCAAGGCTATCTTTCCACCAAGAATGAAAAGCTGCTTGAATATATGGCAGCGCACCTTTATGAGTCAAACGACTTGAAGCTAACCGATGCGGAACGCCTTAACATGTTCTATTGGTTTGCCTCGGTCAAAGCATATCTTGCTCATGAGTTCTCACATCTGTTCACTCCGATCATCACTATAGACCGAGACCGCAACATGTTCAAGCCAATGGTGGAAGAATATAATATGCTGAAAGACGCAGTTAATGCACAGATTCGTGCCTTGACTAAGGGCGACGTCACCAAGGAGAAGGAGGTGCTCGCCATAGACACTTGGCGAGCCCTCACAGAATTGGACGCCTTGGCCAAAGAGTATGACGATTTTAATAAGAAATACCCGAACAAATGACAGAGCAATATCCTCAGGGCATCTGGGATGCCTCAGAATATTTTGAGCAATTGACCGCGACCAACCGCCTGGCAAAAAGTGAACGCTTCACCTTTTGCCATGTCAGCGGTTTGGACGGTTTTGAGGAAGCTTTGGCACACATGCAGCGGACAACCGCCTTCGTGTGCGTCAGCGACATCGCCAATGGCTTTACCGAGTTGAACAACACGCCCCACACCCGTCGGGTGAAGACCGTGTTCCTGGCAAAGCGCCACAAGATTGACGACATGGCGGCACGTACACGCTGCATGGAGACCCTGCGCGAGCTCTTCCGCCAGTACATGTC